>NZ_CP013418.1:1412127-2824254 GCF_001524445.2 Burkholderia savannae | reverse complement strand
CGGGTTGTGCTCGGCGAACAGCCACGCCTGCCGGCCGCCCCAGCAGAAACCCGTCACGCCGAGCCGCGATAGATCGCCCCCGTTCTTTCCCGCCCACGCGAGCGTCGCGTCGAGGTCCTCGCTCACCTGGCGATCCGGCACCTTGCCGACCACCTGCTCGAGCACCGCCTGGATCGACGGATACTTCGACGGATCGCCCTGCCGCGCGAACAGATCCGGCGCGATCGCCAGATAGCCGAGTTTCGCGAAGCGTCGGCAGATGTCGGCGATGTGCGCGTGCACGCCGAAAATCTCATGGATCACGACGATCACGGGCAAGTTGCTCTTGCCGGCCGGTTGCGCGCGATAGGCGGGCACGCTCGAATCGCCCGAGCGGATCTCGACGGTATCGACGTCGAGGCCGGCGCTGTCGGTCGTGATCGTCTGCGCGGACACGGGCAGCACGGCGGCGGCGAAGGTGCCGCCGAGCGCCGCCTTGACGAACGTGCGACGGCTGAACGGAACGTGCGGAACTAGGCTGTCGACTTCGGGTTTCAACATGGATGCGCTCCTCTCCTCTCGTGGTCGCGGCCGCGCGGCACACGCGGCGGCGACATGAATTCGAACCGCGGCGGCCCGCGCGCGACGCAGCCGCGCCGGGCGTCGCCGCCCGCCCCGCCGAAGCGGAACCCGCACACGATGCCCGCCATACGGAAAGGCGTCAACCTTTTGTCAGAAGTTAAAGCGATCGCCGCGCCGGCCGCGCGTTCGCGAGCGGATAATCGCGCGCCGCCGCCGAATCGCCTTTTCCTGCGATTCCGGTATGCCGCGTCGAGATGCAGCTCGGCGACGGACGACGCACGCGCGCATCCGCAAACTGCCAACGCCCTCGAACGCCGCGCGACGCACGAGCGCGACACGAACGATCGGCCGTCGCGACGCGCGCGCAACGCAAGCGTTGCGCATCGCCACGTTCACGCCGCGGCGATGGTCGAATCGCACTTGCAATTTCTCATTCACATTCATACGGATTCCTATCCACACATTTCTTTTCTCCTTTTATAACGAGATAAGTCACCGTCGACACACGCATTTCGGGAAAACATCGGATTGCAAAACAAGCACGATTGCCCGCATGATTCGCTGGCGCGCCCTGCGCGCAGCCGACGACGCTCCCGCCAACGATCTCGGCGGAATGGAAAACGCCCG
Organism: Burkholderia savannae; assembly: GCF_001524445.2. NCBI lineage: Bacteria > Pseudomonadati > Pseudomonadota > Betaproteobacteria > Burkholderiales > Burkholderiaceae > Burkholderia > Burkholderia savannae. Next base: position 2,823,066 of record NZ_CP013418.1, on the reverse strand, counting down.
CACGCGCGAATATCGCGCGATTCATATGGCCCGGGAGCGTCGTCGGCGACAACGAACGTCCGATGCCGATCGATCTCGCATCGGCGCATCAGAATACGCAACGCCGACGAAGCACGACGAGGTTGGAATGAACAAGCCGACACGCCGCCCGACCACCGGTGATCTTTCCAACCGTCGCGAGCCGAATCGGCCGCGCCGCCCGCGACGTTCGCCCACCCGCGAGCGCGGCTCGCTCGCCGTCATCGCGGCGATCGCGATCGGCGTCGTGATCGCCGCGCTCGGCGCGGTCGATCTCGGCAATCTGTTCTATCAGCGCCGCGCGCTGCAAAGCAGCGCCGACATGGCCGCGCTCGCGGCCGCCCAGACGATGGACGACGGCTGCGCGAAACCCACCGCAACGGCGCAATCGGCGGCGCTCGGCAACGGCTTCGACAGCACCGCGTCGGGACAATCGATGACGGTCGTCTGCGGCCGATGGGACGTGAAGGACAACGCGGGGCCGAGCTTCTTCGCGGGCTCGGCGTCGGGCACGGCCACGGGCGCAGACGCACAGCTCAATGCGGTTCAGGTAACGATCACGCGCAGCGTGCCGTACTACTTTCTCGGCTCGCAGCGCACGGTTACGGCAATCAGCACCGCGCAGGCGACCAATGTCGGCACCTACTCGATCGGCACGACGCTCGCGCAACTCCAAGGCGGCGTCGTGAACGCGCTGCTCAACGGGCTGCTCGGCACGAATCTGAATCTGTCGGTGCTGTCGTATCAGGGCCTCGCGAATTCGCGGATCAAGATCAAGGACCTGATGGCCGCCGCGAACGTCGGCACCGTGAACGCGCTGCTGAACACGCAGACGAGCGTCCCTCAACTCGCCAGCTGGATGTTGACCGCGCTGTCGCAAACCTCGGTTGCGAATGCGAACCTGCAGACGAGCCTCGGCGCATTGCAGACGATCGTCAGCGCGAACATCGCGGGCGGACAGACTTTCACGATCGGCGGCACCGCGAATTCGCCCGGCATCTTCTCGATCGGCCTGTCCGACCCGCAGGCCGCGCTCGACGCGACGTTCAGCCCGTTCGACGCGCTGTTCGTCGCGGCCGAGATCGCCACCGGCCAGAACGCGTTCTCGCTGGCGAACGGGCTCAACATCGGCGGGCTGAATGCGACTCTGCAAGTGCAGATCATCCAGCCGCCCGTGCTCGGCATCGGCGAAGCGGGCATCGATCCCGTCACGAAGACATGGCGTACGATCGCGCGCACGGCACAGGTGCGGCTCTATCTGAACATCGGTCTCGGCACCGCGAACCTGCCGGTCGGCACCCTCGGCGCGCTCGTGCCGGTGCAGGTGAACCTGCCGCTGTCGATGCAGATCGCGCCGGGGCAGGCGTGGCTCCAATCGGCGAGCTGCACGTCCTCGCCTTCAACCTGCGCATCGGCCATCGGCGTGCAGACGGGCCTCGCGAACCTGTGCATCGGCGACACGCCGGCCAATCTGTCCACATCGCTGCCTTTCACCTGCTCGACACCCGCGACGCTCGTCAACGTCGCGAACCTCGTGACGATCAAGGCGCTCGCGTCGTTACCGGCCGACGTGCCCGCGGGCAGCGCGCCGACGCTCACGTTCTACGGCACGACAGGCGGCTATCAGAGCACGAACTCGAACGGCGTCGGCAGCGTGCTCGGCAATGCGCTGTCGGGCCTCGGCACCTCGCTGCAACAGACGCAGATCACGCTGCTCGGCGTCAGCCTGCCGCTCGGCCCGATTCAGACCGATCTCAACTCGTTCCTGGGCGGCGTGCTGCCGCCGATGCTGTCGGGGCTCGACGCCGCGGTCGTGCCGCTCCTGCAGTTGCTCGGCGTGCAGATCGGCGAAAGCACGATCCACGACATGTCGCTGACTTGCGGCGTGTCGCAGCTCGTGTATTGACGATGCGAGTGCGGGTGAAGAGGAGCGCGGCGTGCGGGTGGATTCGCGTCGGCGATCGAGTGACGTGACGGCGGGCGCGCGTCGGAGCGACTCCACGGCTTGCAATCGCTTTGAACCAAACATGCCGATCGGGGGTCACGCACGCGTCGAACGTCGAACGTCGAACGTCGAACGTCGAACGTCGAACGTCGAACGTCGAACGTCGAACGTCGAACGTCGAACGTCGAACGTCGAACGTCGAACGTCGAACGTCGAACGTCGAACGTCGAACGTCGAACGTCGAACGTCGAACGTCGAACGTCGAACGTCGAACGTCGAACGTCGAACGTCGAACGTCGAACGTCGAACGTCGAACGTCGAACGTCGAACGTCGAACGTCGAACGACTAGCGGCAAGCGGCAAGCGTCAGCATCCTCTCGCCACGCCGCCGCTCGCAGCCTCGCTCCGCTAGTGCAACTTCACGCGCGGCAGCGTCGAGCGCCGCAGCCAATGCGCGATCGTGTCGAGCACCATCCGCGGGTAGCCGTGCAGCGCCGCGACATGCAGCCGATACAGCGACATGTACATGAAGCGCGCAAAGAGCCCTTCGATCAACATATTGCCGCCGATCAACCCGCCCATCAGATTGCCGACCGCGCTGAAGTGCCCGAGCGACACGAGCGAGCCGAAATCGCGATAAGTGAATTCCGGCAGCGGCCGGCCCTCGAGCCGGCAACCGAGCGCGCGCAGCATGAAGCTCGCCTGCTGGTGCGCGGCCTGCGCGCGCGGCGGCACGTTGCGGTCGTGCCCCGGCCACACGCAACCCGCGCAGTCGCCAAGCGCGAACACGTTCGGATCGGTCTCGGTTTGAAGTGTGCGGCGCACGGTCAGTTGACCGAGCTTGTTCACCTCGAGGCCGTCGAGCTTCGCGAGCACCGACGGCGCCTTGATGCCCGCCGCCCACACCGTCAAGTCCGCCCGCACGCTCTTGCCGCTCGCGGTGCGTACGACGCCCGGCGCGACTTCGGTCACACGCTCGCCGAGCATCAGGCGCACGCCGAGCTTCTCGAGCAGTTCGGCGGTCGCCGTCGACACGCGCTCCTGCAACGCCGGCAGGATGCGCGGCCCCGATTCGATCAGCACGATGCCGACGTCGTGCCGCGGATCGAGCTTATGCAGCCCATACGCGGACAACACCTGCGCGGTGTTGCGCAGTTCCGCCGACAGCTCGACGCCCGTCGCGCCGCCGCCGACGATCGCGACCTGGATGCGCGGCGCGCCCGCGTCCACCGGATCTGCCGGGTCCGCGGAATCCGTCGCGGAAACGGTTTGCGCGACGGGCTCGGCGGGCTGGTGCTCGGCGCGCATGCATGCGGCGATCAGGCGCTTGCGGAACCGCTCTGCCTCCGCGACCGTATCGAGCGCGATCGAATGCTCCTGCGCGCCCTGCACACCGAAATAATGCGTCGTGCTGCCAATCGCGATGACGAGCGTGTCGTACTCGAGCTCGCGCCGCGGCAGCAGCTCGGCGCCGTCATTGTCGGCAACGGGCGCGAGCGTCACGCGCCGCGACGCGCGGTCGAGCGCGATCAGCTCGCCCTGATGGAATTCGAAGCCGTGCCAGCGCGCCTGCGCCGCGTATTCGAGCTCCTGCGTGAACGGGTCCATGCTGCCCGCCGCCACTTCGTGCAGCAGGGGCTTCCAGATATGGGTCGGGTAACGATCGACGAGCGTCACGAGCGCGCGCGCGGGCCGGTTGCCGCGCGCGCCATAGCGGTCCCCGAGGCGGGTCGCCAGTTCGAGTCCGCCCGCGCCGCCGCCGACGATGATGAAACGATGCATCCGATTCCCCTTACGATTCGAGACTGCTTGCGGTCAAGGCGGCGAGCGCGACTGCATTCGCCGCCAATCGACATCCTAACTAGTTCGGACACTTCAGGCACGCGAGCGCCTCGGCGTCGCGCATCCGTGCGGCACGAATGCGGCGGCGCCTGTGTCTGCATTGTCACGGAGTTTGTGTGACGGCCGCAAGCGCTCAAAACGAATCGGGCGCGAAGGAAACCGTGGGCGGCACGATGGAAACGGTACGCACCGTGCGCGATGCACGGCGCATACCCGCGACGCGAGCGCCGCGCGTCAGTGCGCCTCTTCCCAGTTCTCGCCGACGCCGACTTCGGCGACGAGCGGCACCTTCAGCTTCGCGACGCCGCACATCATCTCGGGCAGCTTCTCGCGCACGACCGACAGTTCGCTCTCCGGCACCTCGAGCACGAGTTCGTCGTGCACCTGCATGATCATCCGCGCGCCGAAGCCTCCGCGCTCGAGCCAATCGTCGACCGCGATCATCGACAGCTTGATCAGGTCGGCGGCCGTGCCCTGCATCGGCGCGTTGATCGCCGCGCGCTCGGCGGCCTGACGGCGCGGGCCGTTGCCGCCGTTGATCTCGGGCAGCCACAGGCGGCGGCCGAACACGGTTTCGACGTAGCCCTTCTCCTTCGCGCGCGCGCGCGTCTCTTCCATGTAGCGCGCGACGCCCGGATAGCGAAGGAAGTAGCGGTCGATGTAGAGCTTCGCCGCGTCGCGCGTGATGCCGAGGTTCGATGCGAGGCCGAACGAGCTCATCCCATAGATCAGGCCGAAGTTGATCACCTTCGCGATGCGCCGCTGATCGGACGTCACTTCGAGCGGCGTCACGCCGAACACCTCGGCCGCGGTCGCGCGATGGATGTCCTCGCCTTGCGCGAACGCGCGCAGCAGCGAATCGTCCTCCGAGATGTGCGCCATGATGCGCAACTCGATTTGCGAATAGTCGGCCGACACGATCTTGCAGCCCGGCGCCGCGATGAACGCCTCGCGGATGCGCCGCCCTTCGGGCGTGCGCACCGGGATGTTCTGCAGGTTCGGATCGTTCGACGCGAGCCGCCCCGTGACCGCCACCGCCTGCGCGTAATTCGTATGCACGCGGCCCGTGTTCGGATTGACCATCCGCGGCAGCTTGTCGGTGTAGGTCGACTTCAGCTTCGATAGGCCGCGATGCTCGAGCAGCAGCTTCGGCAGCGGATAGTCTTCCGCGAGTTTCTGCAGCACCTCTTCGTCGGTCGACGGCGCACCGCTCGGCGTTTTCTTGACGACGGGCAGTTGCAGCCGCTCGAAGAAGATCTGGCCGATCTGCTTCGGCGAGCCGAGATTGAATTCGCCGCCCGCGAGCGCATACGCGCCCTGCTCGAGCTCGACGAGCCGAGTCGCGATCTCGCTGCTCTGCCGGCTCAGCCGGTCGCTGTCGATCAGCACGCCCGTGCGCTCCATCTTGCGCAGCACGAGCGACACCGGCATCTCGATGTCGCGATACACGCGCGCAAGCCCCGGCTCGCGCGCGATCTGCGGATACAGCGCGTGATGCAGTTGCAGCGTGACGTCCGCGTCCTCGGCCGCGTACTCGGACGCCTTGTCGAGCGGCACTTCGTCGAAGCCGATCTGCTGCGCGCCCTTGCCCGCGACGTCCTCGTACTTGATCGTCTTCACGCCGAGATGGCGCAGCGCGAGGCTGTCCATGTCGTGCGTGCGGTGCGATTCGAGCACGTACGATTCGAGCAGCGTGTCGTGCTCGATGCCGTTCAGCGCGATCCCGTAATTCGCGAGCACCTGCGCGTCGTACTTCAGATGCTGGCCGAGCTTTTTCTTGCCTGCATCCTCGAGCCACGGCTTCAGTTTCGCGAGCACGTCGTCGCGCGGCAACTGGGCGGGCAGATCCGGCCCGCGATGCGCGAGCGGCACGTACACGGCCTGCCCCGGCTCCACCGAGAACGACAGGCCGACGATCTGCGCGAGCATCGGATCGAGCGAAGTCGTCTCGGTATCGAATGCGGTCAGCCCGGCGGCCGAGATTTTCGCGAGCCACGCGTCGAACTGCTCCCATGTCTGCACGGTCGCATAGTCTCGCGCGGCGGCGAGCGGCAGCTCGGCCGTCGCGCCGCCCGCCGGGTCCTGCACCGCGCCCGCCGCCGCGCCCGCGCCGTTTGCGGCGGGCTCGCTGTCGAGCTCGCGCAGCCAGGTCTTGAAGCCGTAAGTCGCGAAGATGTCGCGCAGCGCTTCGCAGCCTTCGCCTTCGGTCGCGAGCGACGTCTCGATCGATTCGACGTGCGGCGCGAGACCGCATGCGGTCTCGACCGTCACGAGCTTGCGCGCGAGCGGCAGGAAATCCGTCGCGCGGCGCAGGTTGTCGCCGACGACGCCCTTGATCTCGCCCGCGTGCTCGACGACGCCGTCGAGCGAGCCGTACTGCGTCAGCCATTTGACGGCCGTCTTCGGGCCGCACTTCTCGACGCCCGGCACGTTGTCGACGGTGTCGCCGATCAGCGACAGGTAATCGACGATCAGTTCCGGCGGCACGCCGAATTTCGCGAGCACGCCGTCGCGATCGAGCGCCTCGTTCGTCATCGTGTTGATCAGCGTGACGCGATCGGTGACGAGTTGCGCGAGATCCTTGTCGCCCGTCGACACGATCACCTGCATCCCGCGCCGCTCGGCCTGCTTGGCGAGCGTGCCGATCACGTCGTCGGCCTCGACGCCCTCGATCATCAGGAGCGGCCAGCCGAGCGCACGCACCGCCGCGTGGATCGGCTCGATCTGCAGCGCGAGATCGGGCGGCATCGGCGGGCGGTGCGCCTTGTATTCGGCGTACAGATCATCGCGGAAGGTTTTGCCCTTTGCGTCGAACACGCACGCGCTATACTCTGCACTGACATCCTTGCGCATGCGGCGCAGCATATTGATGATTCCGTAGAGCGCTCCGGTCGGCTCCCCGCCAGGGCCGCGCAAATCAGGCATCGCATGGTAAGCCCGATACAGATAGCTTGAACCATCAACCAATAGCAGGGTCTTACCTTCCAGATTTCGTTCTTCAGGCATTATGAATAAGAGAAAAGTGATTCCGAGTCTGCGTTCGCTCGCAGATCAAGAACGCGCGACGGCGAAGAAGGCCCGCGCTTCGTGGCAGATGTTCACGATTATGGCAGAGTTTATCGAGGCGACCGAGTACCTGTCCGAGATCCGCCCTGCCGTCAGCATCTATGGTTCCGCGCGTCTGAAGCCGGATTCGCCGCACTACAAGCTCGCCGTGCAGATCGCGCGCAAGCTGTCCGACGCGGGCTTCGCCGTGATCTCCGGCGGCGGCCCGGGCATCATGGAAGCGGCGAACAAGGGCGCGCACGCGGGCAAGGCGCCGTCCGTCGGCCTGAACATCGAGCTGCCGCACGAGCAGGCCGGCAACCACTTCCAGGACATCTCGCTGCGCTTCCGCCACTTCTTCACGCGCAAGGTCACGTTCGTGAAGAACTCGGACGCGGTGATCGTGATGCCGGGCGGCTTCGGCACGCTCGATGAGCTGTCCGAAGTGCTCACGCTGATTCAGACGAAGAAATCGCGCCTCGTGCCGATCGTGCTCGTCGGCAGCGAATTCTGGAGCGGCCTGCTGCAATGGTTCCGCGACCAGATGATCCCGATGGGCCTCATCAATCCGGACGACATGAACCTGATGAAGGTGATCGACGATCCGGATCAGGTGCTCGAAGCGGTGCTCGCGTTCTACGAGGATCGCGGCGAGGAGGCCGAGGAGGCGCACCCGCCGCGGCCGGAAGAGGACCGGATGTTCTATCTGTGACGAACGCGCGCGCCGCATGCCGTTGCGGCGCGCGCGGCGCGCATCGCCACACGCGCACGGGCGGGGCCGATCAGGCGCCCGCCCGTTTTTTCTTGTGCGTTGCCGCGATCGAAAACCGGCGAGCGGAACGCGGCACGCCGCGCACTTCGTAACCGCTCATTTCGCGGACCGCAGGGTAAATGTCAAATTCGGCGCGCGACGCGCCGTGGATCGACGCGTGCGTCAATCGAATTGTCAAGCGACGCTCTAGCCGCATCCAGCCACGCGAACCGTGCGCGAACGCACCGTTACAAATCCACACGCCAATTAATCCGCCACGCCGCCACACTTCGTCCTGCAGCGTGTCCGTCGGAACGGACGCGGCGGGTTCGGGGCTCGAAGCCCGCACACGTCGGAACGGACGCTCGTCTCAACTCGTGAGGAAAAAAACATGAAACGCTCGTTGATCGCCTTTGCATTGACCGGTATCGGCATCGCGCTGTCCGGCGCGGCGCACGCCGTAAACGTCGACGTCAACATCGGCACGCCCGCGCCCGTCGTGGTCGCGCCGGCACCCGCGCCCGTCATTGTCGCCCCCGCGCCCGTCGTCGTCGTCGGCTGGCACGGCGACCGCTACTGGGACGGCCACCGCTATTGGGAGCGCCGCGAGTGGGAAGAGCATCACCGTCACCGCGGCTTCTGCCCGCCGGGGCACGCGAAGAAGGGCGAGTGCTGATGCGCCGCGCCTGAATCGCGCCGCGCGGCGCGACGCCGCCGCGCGAAGACCATCGGCGGCCGCCGTCGACGCAGCCCGCCGATGCGAAACGAAACAGCCCGATCGGTGCGAACCGATCGGGCTGTTTCAGTTAGGCTGACTATGTTCCCGACGAGGCCGTCCATGAATCGATCATGGGCGGCCTCGTCGTGTTTCGTGCGATCGCCGCAGCCCCGCGCCGCCGCCGTGGCGCGTTACTGAAACGCCACTTCCGCAAAGCTGCGCAGCTTGCGGCTATGCAACCGGTCGAGCCCGTTCGTGCGAAGAATCTCCATCGCCTTCACGCCGATCTGCAAATGCTGATCGACCTGCGCGCGATAGAACTGATCGGCCATCCCAGGCAGCTTCAGCTCGCCGTGCAGCGGTTTGTCCGACACGCACAAGAGCGTCCCGTACGGCACGCGGAAGCGGAAGCCGTTCGCGGCGATCGTCGCGCTTTCCATGTCGAGCGCGATCGCGCGGCTCTGCGACAGCCGCTGCACCGGCTCGCGATGATCGCGCAATTCCCAGTTGCGGTTGTCGACGCTCGCGACGGTGCCCGTGCGCATCACGCGCTTGAGCTCGACGCCTTCGAGCTGCGTGACCTGCGCGACCGCGCGCTCGAGCGCGACCTGCACCTCGGCGAGCGCCGGGATCGGCACCCACAGCGGCAGATCGGCGTCGAGCACGTGATCCTCGCGGACGTAACCGTGCGCGAGCACGTAATCGCCGAGGCGCTGCGTGTTGCGCAGCCCCGCGCAGTGGCCGAGCATCACCCATGCGTGCGGACGCAGCACCGCGATGTGATCGGTGATCGTCTTCGCGTTCGACGGCCCCACGCCGATGTTGATCATCGTGATCCCGCTGCCGTCCGCGCGCTTCAGGTGATATGCGGGCATCTGCGGCCCGCGCGGCGGCGGCGTGCCTTCGGTCGCCTCGTCGCCGAGGTTCGCGTTGTACGTGATCATGTCGCCCGGCTCGACGAACGCCGTGTATTCGCTGCGGTACGCACGCACTTGCGGATCGTCGCTCTCCGACATCATCGCGCGGCCGAGCTTCACGAATTCGTCGATGTAGAACTGGTAGTTCGTGTAGAGCACGTAGTTCTGGAAATGCGTCGGCAGCGTCGCCGTGTAGTGGCGCAGCCGATGCAGCGAGAAATCGACGCGCGCGGCCGTGAAGAGCGCGAGCGGGTGCGGCTCACCCGGCGCGGGCTCGTACGTGCCGTTGACGATCCGGTCGTCGAGGTAAGTGAGATCCGGCGTATCGAACACGTCGCGCATCGCGACGAGGCGGTCGCGGTCGAGCTCGCCTTCGAGATGGATTCCTTCGGAAAACGCGAAGTGAACCGGAATCGGCTGCGTCGACACGCCCACTTCGATCCGCACATGATGGTTCTTCGCGAGCAGGCGCAGTTGCTCGCGGTAGTAGCTCGCGAACAGATCCGGGCGCGTGACGGTCGTCTCGAACACGCCCGGGCCCGCGACGAAGCCGTACGAGCGGCGCGAATCGACGTGCGTGTTGACGTCGGTGCGGATGCGCACGAACGGATAGCATGCGCGCACGCGCTCGTCGAACGAGTCGTTGCGGCGGTAGCGCGCAAACGCGTCTCGCAGGAACGCGGTGTTCGTCTCGTAGATCTCGGAGAGCCGCGCGACGGCGGCGATCGGGTCATCGAACGCTTCGACGGACGGACTGCCCGGCATGTGCATCCGGGAACGGCGATTGGGATCGTTCTTCATGTAGCAATGCCTCTTCAAGATCGCTTCGACATTACCACGGAACCCGCGCGCGCGGCCGATGCCCTTCGCGGCGGCAAGGCCGGCCGCGCATCGACGAACGGCATCGGCACGACGCCGGTATTTGCTAAAATCCAATGGTTCACTGGGAGAAACACGATGAAGCCGCTCCTTTTCGCCGCCGCCCTGACGGCACTCGCTCTCGGCGGCCCCGCCTACGCCGCCGACGCCGCTCAAGCGGCCGCCGACGCAAAGGCCCAGGCCGCGGCCAACGAGGCGGCCGGGCTGCCCGATCTCGCGCAGATCAACCGCCCGGGCGCCGAAGTGACGTCGAAGGTCGATTTCAACGACGTGCGACGCACGCCGAGCTTTCACGAAAAAAGCAAGAACGGCACCGAAGTCACCGAATACCGCGATCGCGGCAAGCCGGTCGAGATCAACGTGAAATCGAATTTCGGCACCCGATATCAGATGAGCGCGTCGCCCGACACGTCTCCGCGTCCGCACGACGCGGGCGTGCCGATCACGCGCCTGCCGTCGGTCAACTTGCACTACTGACGCCACCGCCGGCGCCCCGCGGCGCCGGCTCCTCTTCCGCCCTTTTTGCGACACCGGCGCGCCGCCGGCACGCCAACCCGATCCGACGTCTCTTGCATGGCCGTTTTCACCGCAGTTTCCGACGCTGACCTCGCACTCTGGATGCGCCACTACGATCTCGGCGACGTTGTCGCGTTCCGCGGCATCCCGTCCGGCATCGAGAACAGCAACTTCTTCCTGACGACGACGCGCGGCGAATACGTGCTCACGATCTTCGAGAATCTGACGGCCGCGCAGTTGCCGTTCTACATCGACTTGATGAGCCATCTCGCGAAGCACGGCGTGCCCGTGCCCGCTCCCGTCGCGCGCGACGACGGCGCGCTGTTCGGCGAGCTGCACGGCAAGCCGGCCGCGATCGTCACCAAGCTCGAGGGCGCGGCGGAGCTCGCGCCGAGCGTCGAGCACTGCGTCGAAGTCGGCCAGATGCTCGCGCGCATGCACCTCGCCGGCCGCGACTATCCGCGGCATCAGCCGAACCTGCGCAGCCTGTCGTGGTGGCGCGAGACGGTGCCCGAGATCGCGCCGCTCATCACCGGCGAGCAGCGCGCGCTGCTGGAAAGCGAGCTCGCGCACCAGGCCGCGTTCTTCGCATCGGACGACTACGCGGCGCTGCCCGAAGGCCCCTGCCATTGCGACCTGTTCCGCGACAACGCGCTCTTCGCGCACGCGGATGCGGACACCGGCCACACGGTGCGGCTCGGCGGCTTCTTCGATTTCTACTTCGCCGGCTGCGACAAGTGGCTGTTCGACGTCGCCGTGACGGTCAACGACTGGTGCGTCGACCTCTCGAGCGGCGCGCTCGACGCCGCACGCGCCGACGCGCTGCTGCGCGCATACCAGACGGTGCGTCCGTTCACGGCCGGCGAGCGCCGCCACTGGGGCGACATGCTGCGCGCGGGCGCGTACCGCTTCTGGGTGTCGCGCCTGTATGATTTCCATCTTCCCCGCGCCGCGCAGATGCTCAAGCCGCACGACCCGGGCCATTTCGAACGCATCCTGCGCGAGCGCATCGCGCACGCGGGCACGCTCCCCGAGACCCACGCATGCAACTGATCGAAGTCTCCGCCAAGACCGGCTACGTGTGGTTCCGCCAGGGCATCTGGCTGTTCCGGCGCAATCCGCTCGCGTTCGTCACGCTGTTCTTCACGTACCTGCTCGCGATGATGCTGGTGTCGCTCGTGCCGGTGATCGGCGCGGCGCTGCCGCTCCTGTTCATTCCCGGCATCGCGGTCGGCTTCATGGCGGCGTGCCGCGATACGATCGCCGGCAAGCAGGTGCTGCCGACGATCCTGATCGACGGCTTCCGCTCATACGGCCCCGTCGTCACGCAGCGGCTCCTCGCGCTCGGCGGAATCTATATCGTGTCGATGGCGCTCGTGTTCGCTTGCTCGTCGCTCGGCGACGGCGGCACGCTGCTGAAGATCATGTTCGGCCTAGGCGCCGAGAACCTCGAATCGGAAGCGCTCGCGTCGCCGGGCGTCGCCGTCGCGGTGCTGATCGCGGCCACGCTGTACGTGCCGGTCGCGATGATGTTCTGGTTCGCCCCGGTGCTGACCGCATGGCACGACGTTCCGCCGATGAAGGCGCTGTTTTTCAGCATCGTGAGCTGCTGGCGCAACAAGGGGGCGTTCACCGTCTACGGGCTGCTGTGGTTCGCGGTCGCGCTCGGCGTGTCGTTCGGGCTCGCCGCGCTGATGCAGGCGCTCGGCGCCAGCGCGTACGCGCTCACGGTAATGATGCCGGCATCGATCGTCATCACGGCGATGCTCTACTGCTCGTTCTACGCAACCTATCGCGGCTGCTACGGCGTGCAGGAGCCGGGCGCGCCGACACTGCCGGATTCTTCCCGGTAATCGCCGCAAGCGGGAGCGGCGCGGCCGCGCCGATGCACGCGCGTTTCGCGTGTCGTCGCGCGGTTCGGAATCGCCGGAGCACACGCGGCGGATGTTTCGACGGAGAAAGCGGCGTTCACGCAGCGCACGAGTGAAGATCGCTGCCTGCCTGGCGTCGGGCATCCGGTGCCGCTTCGCCGCCGAAGCGAGACACATAGGCACCGCTAGCCATAGAGCACGCTCTCCGATTCTTCTTTCGACCTTTCGTCGCTACCTGGCACCCCTCGCGCGCCCCGCCGATTCGGCCTCCGGCGCCGGTGTCGCCGCGGCGCCTTGCCGGGCCGGCCTTATGCCAACGAAGTCGCGGCCAAGTTCGCCGCCCTCTTCGTCGTCGACCATCGATTCATCCCCTTTTCGATTCATCCCCTTCTTGAGCGCTCGGCGCCTCTCGCCAATCGTCGCAGTTAGGCGCAAAATCATTTGCATACAAATCTTTTGTGCTTTACCAAAACTCCATCATGAACGATTCGCCAACCTTCCCGCTCACGCTCGACGACCAGCTCTGCTTCGCGCTCTATTCGACGTCGCTCGCGATGACGAAGGCTTACAAACCGCTTCTCGACAAGCTCGCGCTCACGTATCCGCAGTACCTCGCGATGCTCGTGCTGTGGGAATCCGACGACATGGCCGTCAAGGACATCGCCGCCCGGCTCAGCCTCGATCCCGCGACGGTCACGCCCCTCCTCAAGCGCCTGGAGGCGCTCGGCTACATCGAGCGGGTGCGCGACACGAACGATGAGCGGATCGTCCACGCGCGGCTCACCGCAGAAGGCGCCGCGCTGAAGCAAAAGGCCCGATCCGTGCCCGCCGAGCTGTTTTGCGCGATGCGCCAGACGCCCGATTTCCTGATCCGGCTGCGCGAAGATCTGACGCGGCTGCGGCAAGCGCTGACGGACGCCAGCGACGCCTGATCGACTGTCGCTCTGCCCGCGCTCTGCCCGGTAAGTCACGCCCAAAAAAAATAATTTGCGCACTAATGATTAGCGAACTATATTTATGCCGTGGCCCGCGCTTCCCGATTCGCCGAGGCCCTTTCTCTCACGACACAGGAGTCCAGCATGAACATTCTGTACAAGACGGCAGCAACCAGCACCGGCGGCCGTGACGGCCGCGCGACGTCCCAAGACCAGAAGCTCGACGTGAAGCTTGCCGCGCCGCGAGAACTCGGCGGCACGGGCGCGGACGGCACGAATCCCGAGCAGCTGTTCGCCGCCGGCTATTCCGCATGCTTCCTGAGCGCAATGAAGTATGTGGCGGGCCAAAGCAAGCAGACGTTGCCCGCGGATACGACCGTCACCGCGGAAGTGGGCATCGGCCCGAACGAGGAAGGCGGATTTGCGCTGGACGTCGAGCTGCGCGTCGCGCTGCCCGGCCTTGATGTGGCGACCGCGAAGGCAATCGTCGATCGCGCGCACCAGGTGTGCCCGTATTCGAACGCGACGCGCAACAACGTCGCGGTACGCCTCGTCGTCGCTTGACGCCGCGGTGCGCACGCGCCGAAATGACAAAGAGGGCGCGCCGGCCATCGAGCCGGCGCGCCCTCTTCGACTTTACAACTTTATGCGTATAAATTTAGTACGCGCTTAACGCGAAATCACGAGCGTTCGAGTGCGGCTTCGCGATCAAGCTTGCGCATACGGAATTCGAGGTCATACAGATCGGATGCGCCGGCGAGATACGCATCGGCGCGCTCCTTCGCGCGTTGTTCGGGCGACTTCGTCAGAAACAGGAACAGGCGGCTCAACAGGTACATGATCGGTCACTCCAATCCAAGGGCTTTCACTTAGGTATTTACCCGCATTATAGGGAAAACCCCGAGCCGACTCCAGCCGTTCTCGAATCGTGCGTCGTTACGACGCGACAACCGCCCGCGTGCGCGACGCAAAAAAGGACCAAATCAACTCGCTCGCGTCCGGGCCGGCCGCCGAGTGAAACGGCACGCTGTCGTCGCCGCCCGCCCACGCGTGCGCAAGGCCGTGGACCCGGCAGAGGCGCACGACGGACTCGCCGTCGCGACGATAATCGATCGTGCGGGCGTCCGCCGCGCTCGTCTCGACGCGCTCGACGGCGGCCGGTTCGCCTTCGGCGTTCGCGAGGCCATTCAGCCGCAGGAACTGGACCGCGAGTTCGTCTGCATTCTTCGGCGCGACGACGCGATCGTCGTCGCCGTGCACGATGAGGGCCGGCATCCCCGGATGCGAGCCCGGCGCGACGAGCGCGTCAGTGACGACGGCGGGATGGCGATGCAGGCCGCGGCGCATCACGTCCATCGCGGTGATCCCGGAATGCGCGTCGCCGAACGCGGGCCCCGAATGGAGCGCCACGGCGGCAAAACGCTGCGGAAAGTGCAGCGAGAGCAGCGACACGAGTCCAGCCCCCGCCGACAGGCCGGCCGCGTACACGCGCGACGCGTCGAAGCCCCGCTCGGTAACGAGCGTGTCGACGAGCGCGACGACCGCTTGCGCCTCGCCGCGCCCGCCGCGCGCGGTGTCGTCGTACCAGTGCCAGCAGCCGTGCGCGTGCGCGTTGAGCGACTGCTCCGGATAGATCACGGCGAAGCCGTGCCGATCCGCGAGCAGGTTCATCCGCGTGCCTTGCGCGAACTGATCCATGTCCTGCTTGCAGCCGTGCAGCATCACGAGGAGCGGCAGGCCGTCCGTATCCGCGCCGGGCGGCACGTACAGCCCATATTCGAGATGCTTGACGAAGCGCCCGAACGCGGGCGGCAGCGGGTGGTCGGCACGGGTCCATTCACCGGCCGCCCATGCGGCGGCGCGCGGCCGAACGCGCGATTCGCGCGCGACGGGCGGGGCCGGCTCGACGGGCATCGCGACGGCAGCCGCAGTGGAAATCGAATCGTCGAACGGCCAGTCGGCCGCCATCTTTTGGGCCGCCATCAATACGGACTCGGGCGCGGCGGACTTCGGCGTGCGCGCGTTCGGCAAGTGCAGCATGCGTTTCACACCGCCCAGCCAGAATTTCGTCAGACTTTTGGTCATCGGTCGGGGCTCGCAGTCAGAAATTAGGGACGCCGCAGTGGGCGCGACCATTCAGGATTGTGCAATGCACAATAGCACTATTTCTGGGATTTATCCTGACACCCGATAGTTCCCTGCCGGCGTCCGAACGGAGCGCGGCCCGCGACGACCGGTATACTGGGCGCTCGCGCTTGTCTTCGTTGTAGTCGCTATTCACGGCTCATGCGTTAAGCAAGTATCCCGCATTCCCCGTATCCGCCCGCAGCTTCCGATGTTCGATTTGCCGCCCCGTCTGTGGATCTCGATCACCGCCCTAGGCGGTGCCGGCCTGACACTGCCCCTCGCCGTCACGATCGCCGTCTGGCTCGCGCTCGGCTATTCGCTTCGTCGCGCCGCCGCATGGCTCGCCGTGCTCGGCGTCGCGATCGGCGTCGTCGCGCTCACGAAGATCGCGTTCCTCGGCTGGGGCATCGGCGTGCGCGCGTGGGATTTCACGGGCTTTAGCGGCCACGCGATGCTGTCGACGTCAGTCTATCCGGTCGCGATGTTCCTCGCGCTCGCCCGCGCGAAACCCGTCGTGCGCATCGGCGGGATCATCGTCGGGCTCGCGGCGGGCGTCGCCGTCGGACTGTCGCGCGTCGCGCTCGATGCGCATTCGCCGTCCGAGGCGGTGACGGGCTGCGTCATCGGCGCGGTCGCCGCGATGTCGTTCATCGCCGGCTCATGGCGCGCGATGCCGCACCGCTGGTCCGCGCCCGCCGTCGCGACGAGCCTCGTGGCCGTCACGATCGCGCTGCACGGCGTTACCGTGCCGTCGCATCGGTGGGTGACCGCGGTCGCGCTGCATCTTTCTGGCCATGAACGCCCGTACGTGCGGGCGCGCTGGAAGGCGAATCCGAACTACCGGCCCGCGTCGCGGCCGGCCCAGCAGCAGACGCTCGGCTTGCCCGCGATCGTCGAGCACGTGTAACGCGAGCGCGGGTTGCGCCGTGCGGGGCTGCCGGGCTGCCGGCTCGGTTCTTCGGTTCTTCGGTTCTTCGGTTCTTCGGTTCTTCGGTTCTTCGGTTCTTCGGTTCTTCGGTTCTTCGGTTCTTCGGTTCGCCGGTTCGCCGGTTCGCCGGTTCGCCGGTTTGCCGGTTTGCCGGTTTGCCGGTTTGCCGGCTTGTCGATCTATTGATCTGGCGACGGTTAATCGGTTTATCAGTCAACCGATCTACCACTCAACAGCCGACCACTTCTCAGCTTCTCAGCTTCTCAGCTTTTCCGCATCTGCGCTGCACCACCGTTCCACCGCGGATCGCACCATCCCCGCCTTTTCCCGCCCCAGCCGCGCCGCCCGCCGCACTGCGGCGTCATGCAGCACCGGCACAGTTCGGAAATCCAATCCGTTATAACCTCGCGTATATTACGATTACGGTTTCCGCCCACGTCAGTGTTTCCCGCCATGTCCGCTCCCGCCCGCTCCGCCCGCCGTCTGTTCCTGCGTCTCGTCACGCTGTCCGCGCTCGCCGCCGGTTTCGCCGCGCCGGCCGCGCATGCCGCCGACGAACTCGTCGTGTCGGCCGCGGCAAGCCTCACCAACGCGTTCAAGGCGGTCGGCGACGCATACGAAAAGCAGCATCCGGATACGAAGATCCTGTTCAACTTCGGCGCGTCCGACGTGTTGATGCAGCAGATCGCGAAGGGCGCGCCGGCCGACGTGTTCGCATCGGCCGACCAGAAAGCGATGGATCGCGCGATCGCCGAACACGTGATCGCCGACGGCACGCGCCGCGATTTCGCCGCGAACTCGCTCGTGCTGATCGTGCCCGCCGACAGCCGCGCGACGTTCGGCTCGCTGCGCGACCTGACGTCGCCCGCCGTGAAGCGCGTCGCGTTCGGCGATCCGGCGTCGGTGCCCGTCGGCCGCTACACCGAGGGCGCGCTGAAGGCGGCCGGCGTGTGGAGCGACGTCAGCGCGAAGGGCGTGCTCGCCGCGAACGTGCGCCAAAGCCTCGACTACGTCGCGCGCGGCGAAGTCGACGCGGGCTTCGTGTTCGGCACCGATGCGGCCGTGATGCCCGAGCGCGTGAAAGTCGCGTTGACCGTCCCGACGCAAACGCCGATCACCTATCCGATCGCCGTCGTCAAGGACAGCCGGCACGCGGGCGCCGCGCAGGGCTTCGTCGCGTTCGTGCTGTCGCCTGCGGGCCAGGCGGTGCTCGCGAAATACGGCTTCAAGCCGGCCGCGAACGCGACGAACGCCGCGAACTGATCGGGGCGCGCGATGCACGACGCCTGGGTTCCGCTGCTGTTGTCGCTGAAGGTGGCCGGCTGGGCGACGGCGCTCGATCTCATGCTCGGCGTCGCGACCGGCTACGCGCTCGCGCGCTGGCGCTCGGGCGCGCGCGACGTGATCGATTCGCTGCTGACGCTGCCGCTCGTGCTCCCGCCGACGGTGCTCGGCTATTACCTGCTCGTGCTGCTCGGCCGGCGCGGCATGTTCGGCGCGTGGCTCGACGAGCTCGGCATCCAGCTCGTGTTCACGTGGCAAGGCGCGGTAATCGCGTCGATGGTGGTCGCGTTTCCGTTGATCCTGAAGTCCGCGCGCGCCGCTTTCGAAGCGGTCGATCCGCAGCTCGAGCGCGCGGCGCGCACGCTCGGCATCAGCGAAGCCGGGATTTTCTTTCGCGTGACGCTGCCGCTCGCCGCGCGCGGCATTCTCGCGGGTGCGCTGCTCGCGTTCGCGCGCGCGCTCGGCGAATTCGGCGCGACGCTGATGATCGCGGGCAACCTGCCCGGACGCACGCAGACGCTGTCGGTCGCCGTCTACGCGGCCGTGCAGGCGGGCGACGACGCCACCGCGAACTTCCTCGTGCTCGTCACGTCGGCGACCTGCGTGCTGATCCTTCTCGTCGCGGGGCGGCTCGTGCCGCAGCGCGCGCTCGTCGGAGCACGGTGAGATGAGCCTCGTCGTCGACATCCGCAAGACGCTCGTCACGCCGGAGCGGCGTTTCACGCTCGATGTGTCGTTCGCGTCGACCGCGCAGCGCATCGTGCTGTTCGGGCCGTCCGGCGCAGGCAAGAGCCTCACGCTGCAAGCGATCGCCGGTCTGCTCGCGCCCGACCAAGGCACGATCTCGATCGGCGGCGACACCTTGTTCGACGATGCGCGCGGCATCGACGTGCCGACGCAGGCGCGCCGCGTGGCGTACCTGTTCCAGGACTACGCGCTCTTCCCGCATCTGAACGTCCGGCAGAATCTCGCGTTCGGCCTGAAACGCGGCTGGCGCAATCCGCGCGCGAAGGAGCTGCCCGACGACGCCGCGTACTGGCTGCGCGCGTTCGAGCTCGAAGCGCTCGCCGGGCACTATCCGGCGCAGTTGTCGGGCGGGCAGAAGCAGCGCGTCGCGCTCGCGCGCGCGCTGATCGCGCAGCCGCGGATACTGTTGCTCGACGAGCCGTTCTCGGCGCTCGACGTCGCGATGCGCCAGCGGATGCGCCGTGAACTGACCGACTTGCAGATGAGGCTCGACATTCCGATGGTGCTGATCACGCACGATCCCGACGACGTCGCCGCGTTCGGCGATCAGGTCGTGCGGCTTCAGGAGGGCCGCGTGCTGCCCGACACGCCGATCGCCGAATGGGTGACGAGCGTTCGGTGACGGGATCGGCTCGCACCTTCCGCGCGAGCGCCGTTCACCGTTCACCGCTCCCCACTTGCCGCTCGCCGAGCCCGGACGCGATTGCTCATCACGCGGTCCGACAACCCGGCTCACGCCCATCGCCAGCCGCCGCGATCTTTCAGCAACGCCGGCCATCCAACAGCATTTAGCGATGTTCTTGGCGCTTTCTCTCGCTAAAACTCAGGATCGCGCATTCGCTCGCCGATCGAATCGGCGGGCGGACGGACGCAAAAAAAGCCGGCACCAAGCCGGCTTGGCTTCGTACCGCCGCCCGCGCCGCCGAGTCCCGCTCGGCAGGCGCGGCCGCGACATCATCCGTTGACCGCCAGAATCACGCTCGACGCCTTGAACGCCGCCACCGCGTTCACGCCCTTCGCGAGCCCGAGCGCATCGACGCTGTCGTTCGTGACGATCGCGGCGAGCGTCATGCCGCCGTCGAGCGCAAGCGCCACTTCGCTATTTACAGCACCGCGCGTGACCGCCTCGACGACGCCGCGCAACTGGTTGCGCGCCGACAACTTGAGCGGCGCACCGTCTTCGACCGCGAGCACGATCCACGACGCCTTCACGAGCGCGCACGCGTCGACGCCCGGCTCGAGCCCCAGTTCCTGCGTGCTCTCGTGCGTCACCACCGCCGCGATCGTGTGCTCGCCCGGCAGCGCGAGCACCACTTCGTCGTTCACCGCGCCATGCTTGACCGCCAGCACCTTGCCGAACAGTTGGTTGCGTGCGCTCGTCTTCATGCCGATTCTCCCGATAAGTTCCCAATTGACCTCGAAGCCTTCGACCGCCGCGCTCGCCGCGTCGATGAAGCGTCGATGCTCGCGCTCGATCGCGCGAAACGCCGCGATCAGCGCCGTTGCGCGCGGCGTGAGCGTCGTGCCGCCGCCGCCCTTGCCGCCTGTCGAGCGCAGCACGAGCGGCTCGCCCGCAAGGTTGTTCATCGTGTCGATCGCGTCCCACGCGCCCTTGTAGCTCAGGCCGACCGCCTTCGCCGCGCGCGTGATCGAGCCGGTTTCGCCGATCGCGGCGAGCAGCGCGATGCGCGCCGCGCCGCCGAGCGTCTCGGCGCCCGCACGCAGCCACAGCTCGCCGCGCAGCGCGAGCGGCTCGCGCGCGGCGCGCGCATCGAAACGGGAAGAGGACGAATCGGCGGTCATCGACGCAGCCAAACAGGACGAACGGCCATTATAGTCACGCCTTTCTGCCGCCGATCCTCGGCGGCCGCAATCCGCGCAGCATCTGCTCGGCCGCCTCCGCCGTGTAGCGCTGCGCCGCCGCGCCGTAGCCGCGCGCGAAACCGAGCTGATACGGCGGCGCGGACAGTTGCTCGAGACAGCGCAGCGCGACGGCCGCGTCGTTCGCGTCGCCGAGCGCGTTCTGCACGCGCGCGAGCAGCCGCACCGTGTCCA
This sequence comes from Burkholderia savannae, assembly GCF_001524445.2. Classification (NCBI taxonomy): domain Bacteria; kingdom Pseudomonadati; phylum Pseudomonadota; class Betaproteobacteria; order Burkholderiales; family Burkholderiaceae; genus Burkholderia; species Burkholderia savannae. The sequence goes on along the minus strand of NZ_CP013418.1, from coordinate 2,802,488 downwards.
CGCGCGTGCGGCGCGACGCGAGCGACGAAAAGAATTCCAATGCGTAGCGCAGCCGCTTCGCGTCGATCCGCACGCGGTGGCGCGCGGCGGCGTCGAGCGTCGTCAGCCGCCCCGAGCCGTAAAGATGGCCGAACAGCCGGCTCACGCGCTTCGCCGCGTGCCGCTTGAGCGACGGGGCCTTGCCGCGCGCCGGATCGTCCCGCGTGAGCGGCAGCAGGCTCAGCCATTCGAGCCACGCGAACACGAGCCGCGCATAGCGCGCGGTGCCGAGCGCCTGCCGCAGCTCGACGTGCGCCGCGTCGCGCTGCGCGCGGGCCGCATCGAGCGTGCCCGCCCACGTCGCGTCCTCGCCGTGCGCTGCGGCGAGCGCGGGCAGCGTCGACGTCATGCAGACGTCCCAGTCGCGCACCGCGCCGAGCATCGCGGCGATCCAGCGAAGGTCGCCCGAGAACGCGTCCTTCCAGGCGGTGTCCGCGTAGCGCGGGAAGAGTCGCGCGAGCGTGCGCAGCCGGCGCAGCGCGACGCGCATCTGATGTACGTATTCCGGATCGGCTCCGCCGCGCACGCCGGCCTCGTTGCCGAGCCACTGCCCGGTCACGCTGCAGCCGAGCGTGAAAAACGCCGCGCGCTGCGTGCGCGTGTTCGACAAATCGGCCGATTGCGCCTTCATCGGCGCCCCGATTGCGTCCGGCGCCTCGCCCGCGCACGCGCGATCGAGGACGCTCGTCAGCAACAGCGACGCCGGCCACGCGCCGCTCAGCTCGCGGGCCGCGCGAAAGAGCGCGCGCAGCGCGGCGGCACGCGCGTCGGGTTCGTCCGCATCGGCGGCGGCGAGACGCAATTCGCACACACGCAGCGGCGCGGCGCGGGTGGCGGCGGACGACGCGGCAGCCGACGAAGCGGCGGCGGCCGGCGCGAACGTGACGTCGTCGAGCGTCAGTTCGACTTCGATGCCGTCGGTGTCGAGCCATCGTCCGCGCCGGCGTTCGGCGACGAAACCATAGGCCGGCTGGCCGGCAGCCTGCGATTCGGGACCCGCCGCGCCGGCGGCGGCAGGAGCGGCAGGAGCGGCAGGCGAGGCGGAATCGGCCGACGGAAGCGCGGAGCCGGTCGGCGCGGAGGCGGCGGATAGAACGCGTGCGCTCGCATCGGTTGCGACTGAGGAATCGGAAGAAGCGCGCGTGCTTGTCAAAGCTTGCGCCGCCGCCCGCGCGACAGCCGTCTTCGACGTCCGGCCGTGCGAACGCCGTGCGTCGCTCGCCGCGGCCATCGAATCGGGCAAATCGGGTAAATGGGGCGAATCGGATGCGGACGCAGCCGCCGTCGCCGGGCGCTCCGCCACGATCGCCATCGCGACGCGCACGCCGCCGCGATCGCCGTCGAAGCGCTCGCGCACCATCACGCCGGGCACGAACGGGTGACTGCGCGACGCGAGCGCGCGCCGCGCCTGCGCGGTCGTCTCGATCCAGGCCTGCCAGCGGCCGCCGTCGTCGGGCTCCGCTTCGGCGAATCGGCACGGCTCGATCGTCACGCGCTCGTGCCCGCGACGCATCTTCACCGGCGGACAGATCCGCCATGCCCGCGCGAGTTCCGCGCCGAGGTCGCGCGACGCGCGCGCCCGCGATCCGCGCCCGGCCTGCCAGCCCTGCAACGGAAAGTCCAACACGATTTCCAGAACGCGCGCCATGGAAGCTCCGGCGTAGGTCGGGCCGCCCGCTGCCGCCGCGCACGCGTCGACGGACCCGACGTTCTCCATAGTACACGGCCCTTTTTACGGCCAGTGAGGCGGAACGCCGCGCGCAAGCTCCGCGCATCGTGCGCGCCCCCGCGCACCGCGCCTCGGCTTGCGATGCCGGCCGCTCGGCCTTCAGCCGTCCGACCGGCGCGGCTGCGCCGAGTTTCAGCTCACGTACTGCGCAATGCCGTTGCCGAACGACCAATCCTCCTTCAGCACCTCGACGAGACTAATGAACACGTCTTCGCGGCGCAAGCCCGGACGTTCGGCGAGATGCTCGGCGATCAACCGGTACAGTTCGCGCTTCTGCTCGAGCGTGCGCGTGTTGTTCGCGGTGATCTGGATCATCACCAGATCGTCGCTGCGCGCGATCCCGAGATAGTCGCGGCCATAAAAGAAATTATCGGCGCTGTATTCGGTCACGGTCATGAAAATATCGTCGGCGGGCACGTCGAACGCGCGCTGCAACGCACGGTGAATGCCCTCCGACAGCGCCCGTCGGTATTCGGCGGGCTTGCCTTCGCGCAATGCGATACGGGTGAACGGCATCGTGTTTCTCCTCACGGGTTGGGACACGCATGCAGCTTAGGGCCCGCCATCTATAATGAACAGATATCGATGAACATTTTATCTATTTTCATTTGAAATGAAACCGCTCGATCTGGACGCCGTTCGCGCATTCGTCCTCGTCGCCGACTTGGCGAGCTTCACGCGCGCCGCCGACGCGCTCGGCACCACGCAATCGGCCGTCAGCCTGAAGCTCAAGCGGCTCGAGGCGCAGCTCGGCACGCCGCTTCTCGAACGCACGCCGCGGCGCGTGACGCTCGGCGCCGTCGGCGCCGCGTTCCTGCCCGCCGCGCGCGAGCTGCTCGACGCGCACGAGCGCGCGCTCGCATCGCTTGCGCCCGAGCGACGCAGGCTCTCGATCGGCGTCAGCGAGCACGTCGCGGTGCCGGATCTGCCGGCCGTCCTCACGGGCCTAAGCCGGCACGACCCCGGCCTCGTGCTCGAAATGCACGTCGGGATGTCGACCGGGCTGCTCGCGCAGTACGACGAGCGGCGTCTCGACGCGGCGTTCGTGCGCCACGAGCCGGGCGAAGATCCGCCGCGCGACGACGCGACGCCGCTCTTCACCGAGCCGCTCGCATGGCTCGCCGCGCCGGGCTGGACGCCGCGCGCGGGCGAGCCGCTGCCGCTCGCGGTGCTGGCGGGCCCGTGCGGCGTGCGCGCGGCCGCGCTGCGCGCGCTCGACCGTGCCGGCGTGCCGTGGCGCGAGCGCTTCACGGGCGGCGGCGTGGCGGCCGTGGCGGCGGCCGCCGCCGCGGGTCTCGCGGTATGTCCGCTTGCGCGCCGCGTCGCGCCGCACGCGCTCGTCGACGTCGGCGCGCGCTTCGGCCTGCCCGCGCTGCCCGACTCGCAAGTCGCGCTGTATTCGCGGGTGCGCGACGCCCGCTCGAAGGACACGCTGCGGCGCTTCGCCGACAGCCTGGCGGGGCCGACGCAATCGGCCGGACGCGAGTAGACTGTCGGATTTCGTCTGTCGATTTCTCGCCTTTCGCGCGACTTTCGCCCGCCCTTCCGCCGCCGCATGACCCACGACGCCCGCAAACACCTCCGCGCCAACCTGCTGATGCTCGCCGCCGCCGCGATCTGGGGATCGGCGTTCGTCGCGCAGCGGCTGAGCCTCGCCGTGATCGGCCCGTTCCTGTTCACCGGGCTGCGCTTCCTGCTCGGCGCGGCGGTGCTCGTGCCGCTGTTGCGCATCAACGGCGCGGCGCGCGCGCACTGCGCGGCGCTCACGCGCGATCGGACGCTATTGCTGCCGGGGCTCGTGCTGGGCGTGCTGCTCGCGGTGTCGATCTCGCTGCAGCAGATCGGGCTGCAATACACGAAGATCGCGAACGCGGGCTTCATCAGCTCGCTCTACGTCGTGCTCGTGCCGATCATCGGCGTGTTCTTCCGGCATCGCACCGGCATGGGCACTTGGCTCGGCGCGCTGCTCGCGGCGATCGGCCTGTACTTCCTGAGCGTCGACGAGCATTTCTCGATGCTGTACGGCGACTGGTTCCAGCTCGCGGGCGCGATCGTGATCGCGTTCCACGTGATCGCGGTCGGACACCTCGCGCGCCGGCACGATCCGCTCGTGCTGTCGTTCATGCAATTCGCCGTCTGCGGCGCGCTGTGCGTCACCATCGGGCTCGCGATCGAGCCCGTCGACCGCGCGACGCTCGTGCGCGCGCTGCCGACGCTGCTGTACGGCGGGCTGCTGTCGGTCGGCGTCGGCTACACGCTGCAGGTCGTCGCGCAACGCGACGCCGCGCCCGCGCACGCGGCCGTGATCTTCAGCATGGAAGGCGTGTTCGCCGCGATCGCCGGCTGGGCCGCGCTCGGCGAGACGCTGTCGCTGCGCGCGCTGATGGGCTGCGCGCTGATGCTCGCCGGGCTCCTCGTCTGCCAGTTGCTGCCGGGCCACGCGCGGCGCGCCGACGACAACGACGCGCTCCCCGCGTGACGACGCGCGCCGGCCGCCGCGCGCGTGTCCGGTCCCTATAATGTCGATTCGCCCTTCATCACGATTTCACACAAGGGAAACACTGTGATTCCGTCCGCCGCCGATCCGGCCGTCGCGCTGCTGCGCGAACGCGCCGCACGCTACGCCGCCGAGGTGGCGCTGTTCGTCCGCGACCACGCGCTGTCGATCGCGTCGCACGATCTGCGCGGCCCGCTCAACGCGATGCACAGCTGGGCGTACGTGCTCGAGCGCCGGCTCGCGCCGAGCGACGACAGCGTGCGGCGCGCGCTCGACGGCATCCGGACCGGAATCGAACAGCAGACGAAATTGCTGGAAACGATCGTCGACGCGCCGCGCGCCGAGACGCGCGCGCTCTCGATCACACGCGCTGACGTCTCGCTCGACGCGCTCGTCGGCGAATGCGCGGCGCTCGCGCGCGCCGCGCTCGGCGATGCGCGCGGCGCGGCCGTGACGGTCGCGCCTCCCGCGCTGCCCGGCGGCTCGCTCGATTGCGATCGCGAGCGCGTCGCGCAAGCGTTGTGGTCGATGCTCACGTTCGCGATCGAAGCGAGCGCGCCGGGTGGCGAAATCGCGCTCGGCTGCGACGTCGCGGCCGACGCGACGCGTTTCGGCGTGACGTTCCGCGCGCAGCCGTCGGCGCTGACCGACGCCGCGCTGCCGCACGTGTTCGAGACGTTCGCGCGGCGCGACGCGCTGGCCGAGCGCCACGGCGAGCGTCCGGTGGCGGTGTTCGCGCTCGCGCAGCGCGTCGCGCGCGCGCACGGCGGCACGTTCGCGCAGACGCCGCTCGAGGCCGGCGCGCCGGCCACGCTCGCGCTGACGATCGCCGCCGCCCGCGCGTAATGGGCGGCCGCGCATGTCGCACTGCGCGACAATAAATTACGTTTTCCTTTCCAACCTTATACTGTCGCTTCGTTCATTTCCGGAGTCCCTTCGTTGATACAGATCTTCGCGCTCGTCGGCGCGTTGTTCCTCGTGGCCCTCAACGGCTTCTTCGTCGCCGCCGAATTCGGTCTCGTCAAGCTGCGCGCGACGCGCGTCAAAACCCTCGCCCGCCAGCACGGTTTGCGCGGGCGCATCCTGCGCGTCGTCCATGCGCGGCTCGACGCGTATCTGTCCGCATGCCAGCTCGGCATCACGCTCGCGTCGCTCGGCCTCGGCTGGATCGGCGAGCCGGCGTTCGCCGCGCTGCTGTCGCCCGTTCTCGCGCTCGTCGGCGTCGAGTCCGAGAAGCTCGTGCACCTGATCTCGCTCGTGTTCGCGTTCTCGGTGATCTCGTTCCTGCACATCGTCGTCGGCGAGCTCGCGCCGAAATCGATGGCGATCCGGCAAGCCGAGAAGACGGGCCTGTGGGTCGCGATCCCGCTCTACGCGTTCTACTGGGCGATGTATCCGGCGATCTGGGTGCTCAACACGAGCGCGAACGCCGTGCTGCGGCTCGCTGGGCTGTCCGCCGAGCACGGCGGCGACGCGCACTACTCGACCGACGAGCTGAAGCTGATCCTGCGCAGCCGGCGCAACACGGCCAGCTCCGCGAAGACGTCGAAGGACGCGTACAGCACCGACGAATGGAACACGCTCGCGCATTCGCTCGATTTTTCGTCGATGACCGTATCCGACCTGATGCGGCCCGCGCACGAGATGGTCGGCCTGCGCCGCGACGTGCCGCTCGCGGACAACATGGAAGTCGTCGCGCGCCACCGCTTCAGCCGCTACCCGCTCTTCGACGACCACTCGCGCGAGCGCGTGAACGGCCTCATCCACCTGAAGGATCTGCTGCTCGCGCGGCACGCGGGCGCGGCGCTCGCCGATCTTTCCGACTACGTACGCCCGGTGCAGTACGTGAAGCCCGACACGCCCGCTCTCGACCTGTTCCGCCGCTTCCGCAAGGGCGCGCCGCACTTCGCGCTCGTCGGCAAGAAGGGCGAGAAGCCGATCGGCTTCCTCACGCTCGACAACCTGCTCGGCGCGCTCGTCGGCCAGATCCACGACGAATTCCGGCAGGGCGATTCCGATTGGAACCGCCTCGACGACGGCACGCTGATCGGCAAGGGCAGCCTGCCCGTCGTGTCGCTCGAGCAGGCGCTCGGGATCGACATCGACGAAGGCCGCGCGGAATCGGTCGGCGGCCTCGTGATCCAGGCGCTCAACGATCTGCCGACCGAAGGCCAGCGCGTGTCGTTCGAGCGCTTCGACGTCGTCGTGAAGAAGATGATCGGCCCGCGGATCGTGCTCGTGCGCGTGTATCCGAAGGCGTTCAAGGAGGCGGACGAATGAGCGGGAATACGGCGCTCGACGCGGCAAACGCGGCCGCGCGCGCAAGTGCGTAGGATGACGAAATGCCCGAAGATCTCGCGCTGCCGCCGTACTACCTGATCACGCCGGAACCGGACTCGGATTCCGACGCGGATCTCGCGGCGTTTCTCGATCGGCTGTCGGCCGCGCTCTCGACCGGGCTCGCGCTCGTTCAATTGCGCGTGAAGACGCTCGATGCCGCCGCGTATGCGGCGCTCGCCGCCGACGCGATCGCGCGCTGCCGCGCGCAACGCGCGCGCCTGATCGTCAACGGGCCGATCGATGCCGGAACCGCGCTCGCGCTCGGCGCGAGCGGCGTGCACCTCGGCAGCGCGGCGCTGCGCGTCGCGACCGCCCGCCCGCTCACGTCGGACTGCCTGCTGTCGGCCGCGTGCCACTCGCTCGACGAGCTGCTGCACGCGGAGCGCATCGGCGCGGATTTCGCGACGCTGTCGCCGGTCCTGCCGACACTCACGCATCCCGGCGCGCCGACGCTCGGCTGGACCCGCTTCGCCGACTACGCGGCGCAAGCGCGCATGCCCGTCTACGCGCTCGGCGGGATGACGCGCGAGCATCTGGCGACGGCGCGCGAGCATCGCGCGCACGGCATCGCCAGCATTCGGGGGCTCTGGTAGGAAGCGATCCGGCAACGGACGCCACGCGCCTGTCGCCTCGTCACGCGCACGCCGCCTTCGGCCCGCGTTCGTTCAGGCGTCCTGATCGGAAGAAACGGCGCAGGCGCCGCCGGCTCGGCCGGCGCGACGCCACGCCGGGCGCTTTCACCCGTTCAAACACCGCCCAACGGGCGCGGCGCGACATCCGCGTAGCGACGCGCATCGTGCGTCAGCGCGTACTGATTGACGTCGCCCGTCAGCCACGCTACGAGCGCGTACGGCGGCAGCTCGCCTTCGTCGACGCGATCCCGCGCGCGCGCCGGCGTCTCGAACACGATCATTCCGTCCGGCGCGCCATAGAACGGCAACGGCTGCGGCGACAGGTTCAGCGCGATGCTGAGCGTCTCGCCGTCGCCAAGCCGCCATGCGGCAACGAGCGCATCGGCTTCGACGCCGTCGTTGGTCCTCAGCATGTCGGCACTGCGCGGGCGCACGTCGAGCAGGCGCGGCGCGATCAGCTTCGCGCGCACCGCGAGCGCCGACTGCAGGAAATGCCGACGCGACGGATCGCCCGCGGCTTCGTCGAAGATCAGCGGAATCTGCGGCGTCAGCAACGACAGCGCGAGCGCCGCGAGATCCGCCTCGCGCGCATCGCGCACCACGCCGTCGGACAGCACGAGCGACGTCAGCGACAGCCCGACGTCGGCCATCCCGCCGTCGCCGATCGGTTGCGCGCGCTGGAACACCGCGCCGTCCGCGGTCAATGCGCGCGCGAGCGCGTGAATCGACTGATGGGTCGACACGCCGTCGCCGCGCGCGCGGTCGCGGCGGCCCGTGAGCCGGTACAGCGCGCGTTCGCCGCAGCCGTTCCATTGCGCGTCGAAATGCGTGTCGGCGAGATGCGACGGATGCCGCTCGCTGCCGAGCACGAGATGCACGATCCGATCGGTCGGCATCACCGCGTGCACGCGATCCGCGATCTCGCGCAACCACGTGCTGTCGATGCGGTCCGCCTCGCGAATCCGCAACCCGTCGCATCGGTACTCTTCGAGCCAGTACAGCGCGTTGTCGCAGAAGAACTCGCAGACCTGCGGATGATCGAGCGCGAGCGGCGGCGCTTGCAGCGGATCGTCGCGCGTGTGGAAGAACGGTTGCGCGTAGCGCCGCATCTCGTCCGTGCCGCAGCCGAAGCGCGCGTAGTCGAGATCGAGCAGCACCGCGAGGCCGAAGCCGTGCGCTTCGTCGATCAGTTGCTTCAGCGCGTCGGGGCCGCCGTAGTCGGCGAGCGGCACAAACGGCAGGCTGTCGTCGCGCGCATGCGGCGCCGCGAGCAATTCGAGCGCCGTAATGCCGAGCTGCGCAAGTTGCGGCAAGCGCCGGCGAATGCCGTCGTAGCCGCCCGCCGCGCCGGGCTGGATCGCGTAAAGCGCGATCTCCTCCCACGGCCGGCCCCGCCAGAACGTATGGCGCCAGGTGAACGCACGCGGGTCGACCACTTCGCTCGGCCCTTCGATGCCTTCCGGCTGCGAGCGCGATGCGGGATCGGGAATCGTCAGCGCATCGTCGAGCCGGTAGCGATAGCGTGTGTGCGCGCCGCAATCGGCAAAAGCCTCGAACCAGCCGTCGCCCGCGGGCGCCATCTGAAGTTCATGCGGGCCGCCCGCGGTTTCGAGCGCGAGCGTCGCGCTCGCATGCGCGGGCGCCCAGACGCGGAAGTGCGTGCGCGTGGTCGCGCCCGCGGCGCCGCACGGCTGTGCGCCGAAAGGCAGGCAGTGCGAATAGTGCCGCGCATATGGATCGTGAGGACATTCGGACATGATGCGATCCTCCTGCGTTCAGAGGCATGACGATGCGCCGCTTGCGGCGTGCATGCATGACACGCGTGGCCCGACGAAGAGGGGCAATCAGTATGCGCCGATTCGCGTTGCGATGCGAGCGTCGACGCGGGGTTTTAAACGTGAAGCGACCCCGAAAATGGCCGGTAGCCGCGATACCATGATCGCCGCTTGTCTTGTTGCGCACAGCGTCGGCGCCTACGCTGCGGTTTCGCGTACGATCCCGCGCGCGCGATTCTTCAGGAGTCCGACGTCATGTCCACGCCATCCGGCGCAGCCAAATTCGATCCGTCGCGCGCCGCCGAATACGCGGAGCAAAGCCGCATCGCGCTCGCGGGCTACGACGCGTGCCACGATCTCGCCGCATGCATGCTCGCATCGTCGGTCGCATCGGAAGCGGGCGCCGCGCAGATCCTCGTCGCGGGCGCGGGCGGCACCGCGCGCGAAATCGTCGCGCTCGCGGCCCTGGAGCCCGCCTGGCGCTTCACCGCTGTCGATCCGTCGCGGCCGATGCTCGAGCTCGCGAGCGCGAACCTCGCGGCGGCCGGCCTCGACGCGCGCGCGCGGCTACATCACGGCTACGTCGACGATCTGCCCGCCGACGCGCGCTTCGACGGCGCGACGCTGATCGGCGTGCTGCACCACGTGCCCGGCGACGACGCTAAGGCCGCGCTGCTCGGCTCGATCGCGCGGCGCCTGAAGCCCGGCGCGCCGCTCGTCGTCGCGGGCAACTACCGTCGCTATGCCGAGCATCCGCGCCTGCTGTGCGCGTGGGCGCAGCGCTGGCGGATGCATGGGGCATCGCCCGACGAAGTCACGCAAAAGCTCGCGACGATCCTGCGCGGCGCCGATCCGCCCGCGTCCGAGGACGCCGTGCATGCGCTGCTCGACGCTGCGGGGTTCCGCGAGCCGGTACGTTTTTTCGCGAGCCTGTTCTGGGGTGCGTGGGTCGCGACGCGTGACGCATGAGCGCGAGCTTGCCGGCGGCGCGCTCCACAGCGCCAGTTGCGTTTTCGCGCGTCGTGCGATGCATGACCGCTCGGCCGGCTCGGCGAACGGCCGCAACGGTCACTGCACAATCGTTCAATACATTCTGCCCCACGGGCGATAGCTTATCCGTTCCGAGCGTTCACCAACAATGCGAGCGCAAAGGCTGCCGAGCCAGCCTTTTCTCCCGCCGATCATGCGAAGACAGACAAGTCGGCCGCAAGGAGTGCAAAGAATATGAGTGTTGAATCGGTTCGCCGGTTTCTGGCGGAAAAGGCGCCGGACATCGACGTCATTCCCTTGAACGAAAGCAGTTCCACGTTGACGTTGTCGGCAGCCTGGGACATCAAGCCCGCGCAGATCGCCAAGACGCTCGCGATGAAGGTCGGCGACACCCATTTGCTGCTCGTATCCTGCGGCGATTCCCGTCTCGACAACCAGAAAGTCAAAACCGCGCTGGGCGGCAAGGCGAAAATGCTCTCCGCGGACGAAACGGTCGCCGTCACCGGCCATCCGGTGGGCGGCGTATGTCCGTTCGGACTCTCGACGCCGTTGCCCGTTTATTGCGACGTGATGTTGAAATCGTACGATTTCGTCGTGCCGGCCGCCGGCTCGACGCACGCCGCGCTGCGCATCGATCCGGTCCGGCTGGCCGAACTCGTCGAAGCAGAGTGGGTCGACGTCTGCAAATAGCCGGCGCGCCGCGCGCCGTCGGTTACCGGTTGCGGCGGCGTGCGTCAATGACTGTCGGCGCCTTACAGCGCACGCTCCATCAGCTTGCGCGATGCTTCCTCCGGTTTTGCAACCGCAGTCACCGCACGATGGACCGCCCCCGCCATCCGCAACGCCGACTTGCCCGCCGCCCTGAGTTCCGCAATCGATTCGAAGCCCATCATGTTGAGCGCGGGCAGCATCTCACTCTTCAACAGTTCGAGGCACCGCTCGACGCCCTTCCCGCCCGCCGCGCCGAGGCCGTAGACATACGCGCGCCCGATCGAGACCGCGCTCGCCCCGAGCGCCAGCGCCTTGATCACGTCCGCGCCGCGGCGCACGCCGCCGTCCATCAGAATCTCGGTCCGCTTGCCGACCGCGTCGGCGATCTCCGGCAGCACATCCATCGCCGAGGGCGCCGGATCGAGTTGCCGTCCGCCGTGATTCGAAATCAGAATGCCGTCGACGCCTTCGTCGACCGCGCGCCGCGCATCGTCGGGATCGAGAATGCCCTTGATGACGATCTTGCCGGGCCAGCGCGCGCGCAACCACTTGACGTCGGCCCAAGACAAACGCGAGTCGATCATCCGGCCGACCGCCGCGGACTGCTCGAGCAACGATGCGCCGAGATCCGGATAGCGCAAGACGTTGCCGATTTTCGGCATTCCGTTGGACAGCGCGCCGACGCACCAGCCTGGGTGCTTGAGCATCGACCACACACCTCGCGCCGACAAACGCGTATCGGCGCGAAAACCGTTGCGCGCATCACGTTCGCGAATCGGGATGTAGCACGTGTCGACCGTCAGGAAGACAACGTCTACGTTCGTCTGCCGGCAACGCGCGAGAATGTCCTCGGTCAGATCGCGATTGCGGAACATGTAGAGCTGGAAATACAGCGGACCGAACCGCGCCGCGGCGACATCTTCGAGCGAACAGATCGAAAACGTCGACAAGCACTGACCAATGCCCGCCTCGTCGGCCGCACGCCCCGCCGCGATTTCCCCTTGCGGCCAATACATGCCTGCGAATCCCACCGGCCCGAGCAGGATCGGAAGCCGATGTTCGGCGCCGAGGTACGTCGCGTTCAAACCCGCCGCACTGCTCTGCGCCCCGGTCAACACCTTCTGACGCAACCGCCAGCGTGCGAAATCGCTTTCATTCGCGCGCATCGTGGTTTCGCTGTTCGCACCGCCGTCCAGATAATCGAAGAAATACTTCGGCACCCGTTTTTGCGCCATTTTTCTCAAATCATCGATGTTCCATGCCTTTCCGACGTCGCTCATCTTGACCCTCTCCATTTGCCGCCGCAACGCGGGCGTTCGCCTCTTCCATGCACGGGCGCCGTAGCGGGCGTGCATCTCACTCGCACCGAGGCATTACGGCCATGTTTTCATGGCAGCGGCTCGGATTCGGCAGGATTTTTTCACTAGCTGTCTCATCGACATTCTAATGTTATTTTCATCGACCTTTCACTGATTTTTTAATTATTTAGTACTCCATTTCATCAACGATGACTTTTAAATGGTGAAAGCATATGGGCACGAAGCAAGATAGAGGATCGTCGGTCGCCGAACGGCGCATGAAGGGTCTCGACTTGCTCGAGATGGGCATGTCTCAGGCCGACGTTGCGCGAACGCTGGTCGTGTCGCGGCAGTCGGTGTGCAGATGGGCGAGACGGCTTGCGCAACGCGAGTTGCATGTCGCAAAGCCGCTGGGACGGCCAAGGCGATTGACTTCCGCAAAATGCGCGGTACTTCGCGCCATGCTCGACGACGGCGCGCTCGCGGCGGGTTTCACGAGCCCGCAGTGGACGGTCGCGCGAGTATGCATGTTGATCGAGCGAGAATTCGGCGTCGCATATAGCAAAACCGGTGGATGGGAATTGTTGCGCACGCTAGGCATCTCGTTGCAACGAATGGAAAAACACCCGCGCGCCGCACGCTGATGCACGGCCGAAGACGCTCCGCACCGATGCCCAAGCCGACGGGCATCGGCATCGCATCGCGATAGCGCCCGCACCCTTCCGATGCCAACGGGCCGCCTGATCGAATGCACGCGCCGACGGCGCAAATCTCATACCGCCGACGGCGAACAGCGGATCGGCTCCAACGCCGAATCGGCCGCTCCAACCGAGCCGAGACGAAAACGAAGAGCCGCAATCGATAACGCCCCCAAGGCAATTACTTCATTCGAATAGCGCAATCAGCGAAACAAGCACCAATATCGCCGCCAAGGAAACATTGATGATGCGGGACGCAACCGGATCGTGCAGGAAACGGGACAACGACACGCCTGCCAGCAGCCAGCCGAGATGGATAACGATGATCATCACGCTCAGCAGGGCAATTTTGGCGGCAGCATCCAGGCCATAGTTGCTGGCAACGAGCGTCGTCCCTGCAAACACCGCGCCGATCGCGATGTACGCCTTCGGATTGGCGACGGCCAAAAGGAAGCCGCCCTTGAACGCGGGAGACGAGACGTCTCCTTTGCGCGCGTCGAGCGGTGGCGCAGTCGCAATCTTGTACGCAAGATAGAGAATGTAGACAGCGGAAATGATGTTGAGCATCCTCGCGCCGTTCGGCATCGACATCACGAAAGCCGTCACGCCCGTCGACACGAGAAGCAGCACGGCGACCGTGCCGGCAATGAGGCCCCAAGCATATTTGAGCGACCTGCGCACCCCGTAGGACGCGCCCATCGCCGTCGCACTGACCGTCGACGGCCCGGGGCTGCCCATCACCACGGTCGCCGCAAGGAGCAGGGCCAGAAGTGAGCGCAACATATCCGAAACTAGATCGACTTGGTTTACCATCGAGGCTCCAATGCACCATTTTTTGAACAGGTAGCTTATGGAAGCGCCACGGAGGCTGTCTTGAACGATTGTGCACGCGACACCGCGCCCGACAGGAACCACATTCGGATCGGCTCCGGCGCCACGGGCATCGAGCGCGCAGAGGCGCACTTCCTCGATCACGCGTTCACGCCCCATCGTCACGACACGTACGCGATCGGCATCACGCTCTCGGGCGTGCAGACCTTCCGCTATCTCGGCGAAACCCACCACTGCCTGCCGGGGCAGTGCCATATCCTTCACCCGGACGAACTGCACGACGGCCGCGCGGGAACCGACGAAGGCTTCGGCTACCGGATCGTCTACGTTGACCCCGCGCTCGTCCAGGAAGCCCTTGGCGGACGCATGCTTCCGTTCGTCCGCTCACCGATCGTTCAGGCGCCCGCCGTCGCCGAAGGACTCGCAGCCGGCGTCTGGAACCTGGACGAGGAAATCGACAACCTGTCCCGCTTCGACATCGCCGTCGCCGTCGCGAACCTGCTGACGGCCGCCGCCGCGAACCGCGGCGCGCCCAAGACCGGCACGCTCGCCGTGGCCGAATTGACGCGCATACGCGATATCATCGCGTCCCGCCCGCACACGGCGATCTCGATGGACGCGCTCGAACACGCCTCGGGGCTCGACCGCTGGACAATCGCCCGCCAGTTCCGCACGCTGTTCGGCACGAGCCCGAGCCGCTTTCGCACTCAACGGCAGCTCAATCTCGTGCGCAAACTGTTGATGGAAGGCGAATCGCTGTCGACCTCGTCCACCGACGCGGGCTTCTCCGATCAAAGCCATATGTCGCGGCACTTCAAGAGCACTTACGGCATCACGCCGGGTTCGTGGATTTCCGCGGTCCGCGGCCGGCGCTCGCAGCACCAGGCAGACCACTAAAGACATTCGACCACCCGGCGGCGGCCGAACACCCCTCGCCCCGCCTCTTCCGACCGCCGCATCCGCCCACCAGGTGGATGCGGGCGTCCTCGTCCGAGCGCTTGCGCGCACGCGCGGCCCATCCGGCCGCGCTCGACATTCGGCGCGCCGTCGGCGGCATATCCGCCTGGCTTCGCATAAACCAACCAGCGAGACAAACGTTGCGAACCGCTCGTTACTCGACATCCATCGCGCTGGCGCATCTCGATGACGGCAGCCAACGCCGTTCGAGCTCACGCCATCGGAACGCATGGCCGGCGAAGTCGCGTGCCAGCACATATGGGGATCGTGTCGCCAGAGAGACGATAGGGACTCGTCCGTCGATGATTGAGTGCACAACCATCCATTCACGCCGAGACGGGAACCGCACGCATCGCCGGAAGAATCGCCTCGTCGAATCTCGATGTGCATCTGCGGATCGAATGGTGATCTAGGAATTTTCCGATTCGATTTCCATCGAGTTTATTGGTCACCAAAAAACTAAATTTACAAATCTCAAATTACTCATTCAGAGCGATACAAGTAATTAAAAGTTTGTATTGCCAACCAATCTATAGTCGCAGTAAGTTAAAGGACATAATTCGGCATATGCCTCCGACCCCGCACACCGCGAGCAATTTCCCGTCGCGCCCGTCGCCATCAGCTCGGCGCTCCGGTAGGTCGCGGCGAATCGTCATGAAGTTCGGAATCCTCGAAGCACGGCCTGGCGCGTATGGCTCGAAATCGCACCGTATTTCCTATCGAACACGCGCGAATGGACGTCACCCAGGAACGCAACGGCGTTGTCGGCGACAAACAGATATCGCTCAGGATATGTGGCGACGCGGCCCAAGGATACTTGCTCGAGCGACACCACGCGGCGCCGCGCCAGCCATCGTTCGTGCAACGTCTGGATTTATTCGACGGCGCGACCGTTACGTCGTTCATCGAACACGATCCTTATTCGGTGGAGCTCGAAAGTCTATATCGAGCAGTAGTTGGCGTTCCCGAAAACACCGTGGAATCCACCGAATACAAGGCGATTCAACCCGAATTCGCGTCTGAATGCGTCAGCGAAAGCGGCTTACTGACTGTAATGCGCAACACAGCCGCCGAATGTGGTGCAACAAACTGTTTTTACCATTACTTCAGAATCGACGAGAAAACCGGAAACTTGAAGAACCATGAATTATTAATCGGCGGAACGCCCGTTTGGGCACACCGTTATGTGCATCGCCATTGGTATTTGAACGATCCCGCCATCGCGCATGCACGCAACGACACGCGCCCGCTGCGTGCGTCAACGCTCGCAACGCTGCCGTCCGATCATTGGCTGAATCAGCAGACGCAATTGCTCGGCCTGGCCAGCAACGTGTTCTTTCCTGCACACCGCCGCGACGACGACACGATCGGTTTGTTGCACGTCAGTTCGTCGCTGCCGCCCGCGCAAGGCGAAGAAATCATCTGGCGCAACCGGCGAACGCTGCGCGGACTAGCGACCGAGATGCTCGAATGGAAAGTCACGGCGCAGCGCCAGATGCTTGCCCGAGAAATGTCGCTGAGCCGTCGCGAACTCGTCGCGTTGCGGCTCGTCGGCCGGGGCGGCAACGCGCGCCACGTCGCCGAGGAACTACAGCTCGACGAACATGCGGTCTATCAGCTGTTCACGTCGATCAACAAGAAGATGAATAGCAGCCACATCAAGACGAGCGCGAACAAGGCGAAGCAGCTCGGTTTCCTGGCGGAGGGCTACATCTCCGAATGAACGGGGCGCGGCGCACGGCCCGCCCGTCTCTCCTATCGTCGATGGCCGCTCGCGGGCCGCCCGCCCGCGAGCGGATTCAGCGCCCCAACACCGAATACGCGAGCGATCCAGAAAACGTCGCGAGCACGAGCGACGCGCAGCGCATGAACGTCGACGTATGCGCGGCCCACGAGCGCTGCGACGTCAGCAGCCCGCCCAGGCTCGACCAGCCGACGCCGATCGGCGCGAGCACGATCAGGAACACGACGACCGCCCATCCGAAGTAGCTGAGCGACCGGAACGCTTCTAGCGGAAACATCGTGCTCGCAAACAGCAGTGCCTTCGGGTTCATCAGCGTCGCGACGAACAGATCCGCGAAACTGATCGGCCCCGCGGTCAGCTCGTGCAGCGCGCGGCTCTTCGTCCACATCTTGACCGCGAGCCACAGGATGTACGCGGCGCTCAGCAGCTTGATCGCGCCGAAGAGCCAGGGCCGGCTCGCCGCCACCGACAGCAGGAAGAACCCCCATAGCGAGATCGCGACGACATAGCCCAGCGCCTCCGCGATCACGAGGTGCCAGGTGCCGCGCAGGCCGGCCTTCAGGCCCGACGACAGCAGCAGCGTGTTCGTCGGCCCCGGCACGATCAGCACGAGCGACACGTATAACGACATCTTGAGCAATGCATCCTGGATGAGCACGGCGCCTCCTCGGTTCGTCGGCTTCGATGGTGGTCGTTCATCGGCCGGCCGCCGGCGCGGACGAAGCCGCGGCCGGTGCGCCGGCGAAGTAGCGATTGCCGTCCGGCGCGAGCCAGTCGGCCCGCGGCGGCGTAAACACGTCGAGATCGACCGCGTCCTCGAGACACAACGCGTTGTGCGGCACGTTCGCCGGAAGATGCAGGATCTCGCCGGGCCCCACCTCGACCTCGTGCTCGAGGCGCTCGCCGTAACGGAACAGCAGGCGTCCTTCGAGGATGTAGGTGAACTGCTCGTTCGGATGCGAATGCGTTCCGACGAACGCGCCTTTCTTCAGGAACAGCTTCGCCAGCGTCAGCGCGTCGCCCGAGACGACCTGACGCTCGATCCGATCGGTCAGCACTTCGCGCTCGACTCGATCCCATGCACCAAAACCTCGTTCGCTCAAACCTGTCACGATTCCCTCCTCGTTCGATCGTGTGAAATGCGTCCGCGCTCACGCGGACAGCTCGCGAATCCGCACGCCGTCGCTCGCGCGCTGCACGTCCCGCTCGCGCGCGAGACGGCTCGCCTCCTCGATGATGATGTCCTCCTGGCCGGCGACGAGCTTGCGTTCCGCGAGCCGCTTGTACAGATCGAACTCGTTGACGCCGAACTCCTGCGCCGCCTTCTGGATGTGCGGCACATAGCCGGAAAAGAGGCCGTACAGGCCGCTCGCGATGTTCGCCGGCTGGATGTGCGGCGTCTTCGGATTCAGGAAAGCCTCGGTGCTGCGCGCGAGCGTCATCACGCGCTCGAACGTCGTTCGCGCGCCGTGCCCTTCGCGTTCCATCGCGGCGACGAGCGTCTCGAGCTGCGTGTTGCCCGCGCCCGCGCCGAAGCCTTTCACGCAGGCATCGACGATGCGCGCGCCTGCCTCGAGCGCGACGAGGCTGTTCGCGACCGCGAGCCCGAGATTGTTGTGCGCATGAAAGCCGACGTCGATATCGAGGCCGTCGACGAGGCGCTCGACCTTCGCGCGCACGAGCGACGGCGTCGAGTAGCCGGCGCTGTCCATCAGCACGACCGCCTGCGCGCCGTAACGCTCCATCAGCCTCGCTTGCGCGAGCAGCACGTCGGGCGGCGCCATGTGCGACATCATCAGCACACCGAACGCTGTGCGGCCCGCGTGTCGCGTCTGCTCGATGAAGCGCGCGGACACGTTCGCTTCGGTGCAATGCGTCGCGACGCGCACGACGTCGACGCCGATCTCGAGCGCGAGCGCGATGTCCGCCGCCTTGCCGAGCCCGGGAATGAAATGCACGCCGAGCCGGCTCGTGCGCAGCGCGGCGCGCGCGGTCTCGAGCATCAGGCGATCGCCGATGGGCGTCTGTCCGAGCAGGCACGACGAACCGCCGAGACCGTTGCCGTGCCCGACTTCGACGACGTCGATGCCGGCCTCGTCGGCCGCGCGCGCATACGCATGAATCTGCGCAGCGCTCAGTTGATGGCGAATCGCGTGATTGCCGTCGCGCAAGGTCGCATCGCTGATCAGTATCATTGTGTGGCTCCTTGTCTGGCGGTTGCATGTCGATGCGAGGCGACCGCGAGCGCCGCGCAATTGATGATGTCCAGATTGCCCGCGTACTCGGGCAGGTAGTCGCCGCGCCCGCGCACCGTCAGGCCGATCGTGATCCTGCCCTGGCTTTCGAGCGGTTCGACGACAAGCCGATAGCCGGGCACGTATTCGCGAACCTTCTCGACCATGCCGGCGACGCACGCACGCACCCGATCGAAATCGCGATAGCGCGCGTACGCATAGAGCGTGGTCTGCATCCGCACGCCGGGCTCGGCGGGATTGATGTTGAGGATCGCCTTCGTCTTCTTCGCACCGCTGAATTTCGCGAGCGCGTATTCGGTCGTCGTCATGTATTCGTCGATGTTCTCGCGCGTCGCGATGCCGGCGCTGCGCGACGCGATCGCCGACACCACCTCCAGGTATTCGATCTCGTCGACCGCCTGCTTCAGTGCGTACGCAAGCGGCAGGCTCGCCTGCCCGCCGCAGGTGATGAGGTTCACGTTCTGCTCGGCGCCCATGTCGTCCAGATTGATGCACGGCACGCACAGGCGGCCGAGCTTCGCGGGCGTCAGGTCGATCACGAACTTGCCCGCGTCCGAGAAGAAGCGATTGTTGATTTTGTGCGCGGCGGCCGACGTCGCGTCGAACACGAGGTCGTACGCCCCCTCGTTCTCCTTCAGGAAGTCGAGACCGTCGCTCGACGTCTCGACGTTGCAGCTGCGCGCGAGCTTGAGTCCGTCGCTCTGCGCATTACGCCCGACGACGAACCTCAGATCGAATTGTTCGGATGCCTTCACTTTGAACATCAGATCGAGCCCGATGCTGCCCGACCCGAGGATCGCCACGCGCGTGCGCGATGATTTGTTCTTCATATGCCGCTCTCCTCCGTCAAATGACGCATGCGCGCCGCCGAACCGCGCATGCCGCTTTGCACACCCGCCGCTTCGCGTGCGAGCACACGCTCCAGCTCGCGGCCGATTTCGCCGAGCACGCCCTCTTCTTCGCCGTGCATGAAGAAATGGCCGCCCGAAAAACCGACGTAGCGCGCGGCTCCGCTCGTCTCGGCGAGCCAGCCCGACAGCCCGGCGTCGCTCACGAGGCCGTCGTTCGAGCCGTGCAGCACGAGCAGCGGGCAATCGAGCGGCGGCGCTTCGACGTATCGGTACGTCGCGGAGATCGTCAGATCCGCCCGCAGCCGGGGCAGCCAGAGGTCGCGCAGCGCCGGATCGGCGATCAGCGCGTCGGGCGTGCCGTTGTAGTCGCGCACCGCGGCGATGAACGCATCGTCGGGCAGCGTCTGAATGCCCGCGTCCCGCCAGCGAAAACGCGGCGCGCTGCGGCCCGACGCGACGAACAGCGAAGGCTTGGCGAAGCCGCGCGCGCGCAGCAGGCGTGCGAGGTCGAACGCGATCAGCGCGCCCATGCTGTGGCCGAAGAACGCGTACGGCAGATCGAGCAGCGGCGGCACGACCTCCGCGAGCGCCGCGACGATCGGCTCGGCGTCCTCGATCAGCGGCTCGCCCAGGCGATACTCGCGGCCGGGCAGTTGCACCGCGACCACTTCGACCCAGTCGGGCAAGCCGCGCGGCCACGTCCGAAAGATCGACGCGGTCGCGCCCGCGTAGTGAAAGCAGAAGAGCCGTACGCGCGCATCCCGCGCCGCGTGGACGATCAGCCACGGCGAAGCGGCCGCCGATTCGCGCGCGCTCATGACCGCGCTCCGTCGCGCGCCGGCACCGGCACGGGCGTAAGCCAGTTCCATTTGTCCGCGTGCGTGCCGCGCACGATGCCGAAGTACTGATCCTGGATCGCCTTCGTCACGGGGCCGCGCTTGCCGCCGCCGACGAACATCCTGTCGACCGAGCGCACCGGACAGATCTCGACCGCGGTGCCGGTGAAGAAGATCTCGTCGGCGAGATAAAGCATCTCGCGCGGGATGCTCGTCTCGGTCACGGTGTAGCCGAGGTCGCGCGCGATCCGAATCACGCAATTGCGCGTGATGCCGCTCAGGATGCTGCTGCCGATCGACGGCGTGAAGATCTCGTTCTTGTAGACGAGGAACACGTTCTCGCCGCTGCCTTCGCTCACGAAACCGTTCGCGTCGAGCGCGATGCCCTCGCTCATCCCGTTCTCGTGCGCCTCCATCACGATCGCCTGGCCGTTGACGTACTGGCCGCCGATCTTCGCGAGCGTGCTCGCCGCGCCCGCGCCGTTGCGCCGCCAGCTGCTGACCTGCACGTCGACACCCTGCTCCAGCGCCTCGTCGCCGAGATACGCGCCCCACGGCATCGTCACGAGCAGCGCTTCGGCCGGGCATTGCCGCGCGTCGAGCCCGAGCGACTCGCCCGCGCCGCGATAGACGAGCGGCCGGATGTACGCGCTGCGCTGACCGTTCGCGCGCAGCGTCTCGACCGTCGCCTCCATCCACTGCCCGACGCTCATCGGCGATGGAATCCGCGCGACCTTGCAGCTGAACAGCAAGCGCTCGAAGTGCTCGCGGCCGCAGAGAATCGCCGCCTTCTCGCCGATCTCGTAGGCGCGCACGCCCTCGAACACGCTGGTTCCGTAATGCAGCGCATGGCTCATCACGTGCACCTGCGCACGCTCCCACGGCACCAGTTCGCCGTTCTTCCACACGTAGCTCGCTTTCATCGCTGTTGCGCTCCTCACATGACGTTGTATTGATTGAATGCGTCGACGACGCTGCGGCCTTCGACGATCGCGTCGCGAACCTTGCGTTCGAGCCGGTTCTTCGCGATCGCGCGGTTGATCACTTCCTGCTCCGCTTCGCGCGGAATCACGCAGACGCCGTCACCGTCGCCGAAGATCAGGTCGCCCGGCCGGATTCGCACGTGGCCAACGGTGATCGAACAGCGATAGTCGACGACGTTGTGGCGCCCCTGCAGCCCGTATGCGTACGTGCCGTGCGCGAACGCCGGCAGGTTCAGATCGGCAATCGCGTTCGCGTCGCGCACGTGCGCGTTCAACACGACACCCGCCGCACCGAGATTGCGCGCGCGCGTGACAAGCAGATCGCCGAGCCGCGCGACAGCCGTCGGGCCGCCGCTCGCGACGTAGACCTCGCCCGGACGCAACGCCTCGACCGATTCGAACAGCAGTCCAAACGGTTTCGCGTCGTAACGCTTGAGACCGCCGTGCGGCACGGGCGGCTCGTCCTGCACGGGCATCGCGCGGCCGATCATCACCATGTCCCGCCGCAGCGGGCGGATCTCCGGCGGCAGCATCGGGTACGCGAACCCGAGCTGCTCCATCACGTCGCTGACGGGGCAGGTCGAGAGCTCGGCGCGCATCAGCGCGAACAGCTCGTCATCTGAATTCCACTGCGCCATTTGTCTGTCATCCGATTAGAGTGGAGCTCGCATCGCTCAAGAGCGGCTCGAGCTCGCGGTTGATGTGGTCGAGTACCGACGCCTCTTCGTCGTGAATGAAGAAGTGGTCGCCGGCAAACCGGTAGCGTGCGAAGCTTTGCCGCGTCTCGCTCGCCCAGCGTGCGAGCCCGTCTTCGCGCACGAGGCCGTCGTGAACGCCGTGAAAGACGACGATCCGGCAATCGAGCGGCGCTTGTGGCTCGTAGCGGTACGTCTCGAACACGGCGCCGTCCGCGCGAATCCGCGGCAGCAGCAGCTCGAGCAGCGCCGGGTCCTGCAGAATCGCGTCGGGCGTGCCGTTGCAGCCGCGCAGCACTTCGACGAACTCGGCATCCGACAACCGATGCCGAATCACTTCCGGCTTCACGTCGGGCGCGTTCTGCGCGGACGCGATCAGAAGCCTCGGCTGCGGATATCCGCGAGCGCGCAGTACCCGCGCGACCTCGAAACCGATCAGCGCGCCCGTGCTGTGCCCGAAGAACGCAAACGGCCGGTCGAGCAGCGGAGCGAGCGCGTCGACGAGCGGAGACGCGACTTCGTCCATCGAGTGCAACAGCGGCTCGTTCAGCCGGTTCTCGCGGCCGGGCATCTGCACCGCGACAAGCTCGACGCCGTCCGGCAGCGACTCGACCCAGTTCCTGAAGATTGAGCCGCCGCTGCCCGCGTAGTGAAAGCAGAACAGCCGGATTCGTACATCGGGTTTCCGTTCGTCGGCGCCGAACAGGAACCAGCGGGCCTCGCATGCATTCATGTCGGCGCCTTCCTTCGCTTACGCGATCGCCGCAACTGCGGCGAGCGGCTTCGTCACGCGGTTATGGCCATAGCGGTCCTCGCCCGCCACCAACACCGTCGAGTAGCGGTCGAGCGGCAGCACTTCGCCGAAGTGGTGGAACGACTCCTGACCCGAATACACCTTCACGTGCGTCGGCACGAAGCGCGTCGCCCAGCCGAAACGCACCGAATCCTTGCTCGTGTTCGGATTCGAGCCATGCATGCAGCGCGACGTGAAGATGAAGAACTGGCCCGGCTTCACTTCCATGTGCACCGCGCGCGACTCGTCCGGCTTCCAGCTCGGATCGAGCTTCAGCTTCTCGTAGTCGTAGCCGTAGAAGCCTGATTTCTGGCCGTCGTCGAGCACGCGCTTGTTGAAGTTCTCCGGCTCGAACGGGATGTTGCGCTTCTCGTCGAAGAACCAGGTGCGGTGGCTGCCCGGCATCAGCTTCAGGCAGCCGTTCTCCTTCGTCGCCTCGCTCATCGCGATCCACGCGGTCAGCTCCCACGGCCGCCCTTCTTCCGCCGCCGTCGGCTCGAGCTTCTCGGTGCCTTCGAACTCCACGAAGCTCTCGGCCTGGTGCCAGTCGGTACCTTCGTCGCCCGGGTATTTCGGAAACCACTCGGTTCGCCAGCTCAGCACGTCCGGGCCGAGGATGCTCGAGATCCGATCGACGATCTTCGGATGACTAATGATCTGGTTCAGATCGGGCATGTCGAGATGACGGTCATAGTTGAGCCGGCTGTTCGGGAACGCCGCCTTCGTCGCATCGAGCAGGTCCATCCGCACTTCGTTCCAGACGCGGGTCATCTCCTCCGGTTCGTACAGCGTGAACGGGCCGGCGAAGCCGTTCTCGTAAAAAGATTTCTTTTCGGCTTCCGACATGTGAAAACGCTTTTGCATCTCAGTTCTCCTAAATATGGCGTAAAGAGCCATGTCTTGAAAAATCCGCTTGTCGCGGCCGCCGCTTTCGCGGCTCGTGAAACGCCCTCCGGAATCAGCCCGCGACCGGGGCCTCGGCGCCGCTGAGCTCGCGCAGTGCGTCGATTTCGCCGCTCAACGCCGCCACCGTCGAGCGCGTCTTGTCGAAAAACAGCCTCGGCGACGGCGCGACGCCCGTTTTCGCCTTGATCTGCTTCAGCACTTCGACGAGATTGAGCGAATTGCCGCCGATATCCAGAAAACGGGTATCGCCCGTCACCTTCTTGACGCCGATCACGCTCTCCAGAATCTGAATCAACATCGTTTCGGTCTTCATGGATTCACTTCCTCCTGGTTACTTTCATTGACGCGGTGTTGCAATATCGACAGAAGCGCTTTGCGATCCGTCTTTCCCGATGACAACTGCGGAAACTGCTCGAGAACCATGACGTGGCGAGGCACCATGTAGGCGGGAAGCTCCGCCGCGAGGCGCCGCCTGATTTCGTCGACCTTCGAATCGGCGTCGAGCGACGCGCCGCGCTCGAGCAGCACGCCCGCGGCAAGCAGCGTCTCGCCGTAGCGCGATTCGAGCAGCACGACCTCCGATCCATGCACGTGCGGCACGCCGTTGACGACCCGCTGGATTTCGCTCAGATGAATCCGGTAACCGCCGATCTTCACTTCGTTATCCTTGCGGCCCATGTAATACAGGCTGCCGTCGGCGAGATACGTGCAGACGTCGCCCGTTCGATAAAACGGCACGCCGTTCATGCGAACGAGCCGCGCCGCCGTCTCCTCGGGCAAGTTCCAATAGCCCTGCATGACCTGCGTGCCGCCGATCATCAGCTCGCCCGGCACACCCGGCGCCGTGATCCGCTCGCCGCGCTCGTCGGCGAGCAACGCCCTCACGTGCTCGAGCGGCTTGCCGATCGGATAGAGCGCGCGCCGCTCGGGCTCGACCTCTCGGATCACGTGCGCGACCGCCGCGCATGTGGCCTCGGTCGGACCGTACGCGTTGATCACCTGCACGCCCGCGTTTTTCTTCAGCCAGCGCTGGATCGTCTTCACGTCGGGCACGTCGGTGCCTGTAAGGATCGTCTTCAGGTGCGGCAGCGGCGCGGCTTCGAACGCGTCCGCCTGCGCGATCAGGCCGAGCATCATGCCCCACGCGGAGAAATGCGTGACGTCGTGCGCGCGGATCGCGTCGAACAGCAAGTCAGGCGCGTTCACGTCGTCGTGCACGTACAGCGACGCGCCCTGCGCGAGCGGAAACATCATGTCCATCAGATACACGTCGAAATGCAGCGGCGAAAAGCTCGCGCATCTCGATTGCGACGTGACGTCGTAGACGGCGCGCGTACCTTCGAAGAAATCCGCGATGCTGCGGTGGTTGATCAGCACGCCCTTCGGGCGGCCTGTCGAGCCGGAGGTGTAGATGCAATATGCGATCGCGGTTTCGTCGAACGGCGGCAGCGGCAACGGCTGCACGAGCGCGTCGAGCCGCGCCGAATCTGCGTCGGCGAGGAGCCGCTCGAGCTCGCTCAGCGGCAGGATCGGCGCGGCCGACGGCAACGCGTGCTCGAGCGCTTCGGTCAGATCTTCGTCGGCGATCACGAGCGCCGGCGCGACGTCGTGCAGGATGTATCGCAGGCGGTCCGTCGGCATGCGCGGATCGAGCGGCACGTGCACGCAGCCGGCCTTGAACACGCCGACGATCGCCGCGACGAGCAACGCGCGGCGGCTCGCGAGCATCACGACGCGATCTCCCGGGCGGCAGCCCAGATCCTGCAGGCGCATCGCGAAACGGGTGCTGAAGCTGTCGAGATCGGCGTAGCCGAGATCGCCGCGAGAATCGGACAACGCGCATTTATACGGCGTGGCGAACGCATGAGACTGGATTGCTTGAACGATGTGTCTGGCCATCTGAATGAATCCTCTTTGCGATGTCTCTTTACGGGCACCTTCGAGATTCAGGCGGCATTGCGCACCGGCTAACGGGCGAACGACCCTGCATGCGCGCTTGCGATGCACGTTCGTTCGCCGTCGACTACCGGCCCCTCGTCATTTGACTGCGTGCTGCTTTCTCTCAGACTGCTGGCTGCTTGTTCGAATCGTTCTGCCGCTGCACCGCCGATCCGCCGATGAAGCGGACGCGCCCGCACCCGGATGCAATGCTGGCGAGCGCACGTCGAACAGGCGGAATGCGCGTTGCTCGACGTCGGCTCGAATGCGTGTCGTTCGTCGCCGCATTCGTTGATTGATAGGCTAGATGAAATTCCCTGCGGAAATACTTAGATCACTTCCAGAATATGTCCGCACGATTTCAGCGCGATTCAAGAATAAGCTCCGAACCTGATATTTAAGCGTTTGTTGATGTATTTTTGGCTGCCTAAATAAATGGATGATTCAAAGCATGCCGCTGCGCGCGCGGTTGAATTCTTTAGCAAGAGCGGAAAAGCGCGGTTTCGCGTTGAATGCGATCGTAAAAGAGGAGGCAAGCGCGTGTCGCTGCAGGCCCGACGCATTCGCCGATTAGGCGCCCGGCACTTCCGCGCCGAGCGCGTTGCGATCCGATGCGTTTCATCTCGTCAGATGTCAGACAATCGACGAACGATGCGATGCGCGACGAGATCGCCGTATTGCGGCGATAGACTGCGTGAACCGGCTGCAGCACGTCGTGCGTCTGGCGCGTGAGCAGTTGCACGAGCCGCCCTTCATCGATCGCGATTCCGTGCGGTCATGAAATCGGACAGGCAAGCGATGCCCGCGCGTCTCGCCACTCGATTCGGCGTCTGCCGCCGAGCGCGCCGGATGAGCGCGGCGAGCGGGACTGTCTCCATGCGCCAGGCGGAGCGCGCACGACGGCAAGTAGCCGCGTGGCGAGATATTTCGCGAGACGTTCGCGACCGCTTCGAAACGGCACTCGCATCGGCCGTGCGCGAAACGGTTCGTCCATCGACGATCGTTCGTTTAACTGACCGTTCCCGCCGCGAAAGCGAAGCGGCGCGCCGCAAGCGCAGCCATCATGCCTGAACTGCGTGCTCGAGCCGCAGCAACGCCTGATCCCACCGCCGGCCGATCGCGTCGAGCGCCGCCCGCGCGATATCGATCTGCGCGGGCTCGAAGCTCCACAGCCGCTCGCGCCCGAGCTTCGCGTCACGCACGAGCCCCGCGTCCGCCAGCACCTGCAGATGCTGCGTGACCGACTGGCGCGTGATGTCGGTGCCCGCGGTGATCCGCGCGATCGACAGCGCCGTGCCCGCGCACAGCGCGGCGACGATGCGCAAGCGGGTCTCGTCGCCGAGCGCGGCGAACACCGTCGCGCAATCGCGCAACTGCGCGCGCTTGAGCGGCGCGCGCGGCGGCCGGCCGTCAGCGCGCGTCGACATGTACGGCGATGTTCTTCATCTGCTCGTCCCAGCCGCCGCCGTTCATCCGGAACGCATCCGCGCGGCGCTCGATGGGCAGCTTGTCGAAGCCCGATTCGATGATGGTGAGCAACGTGCCGGCTTCGACGTCGGCGAGCTCGAACGCGACGAGCGTCGGCGTCTCTTGCGAGTAGTCGAGCGCGGGATCGACCGCGGCCGGATGCCAGCGGTACGAGAAATGATGCTCCGGCTCGATCCGCTCGATCCGCATCTGCAACACTACATGCTCGTAACCGGGATACGTGATGCGGCCTTCGACGTGGCGTCCCGCCTCGAAGGTCTGCCCTGCGAGATCGACGCGAAACCACGCGCCGAACTCGTCGGCGTTCGTCAGCGCGCGCCACACGCGCGAGCGCGGCGCGCTCAGCACGATCCGCCTTTCGATACGATCGGTCGATGTGTTCATATGCAGCCTCCTGGCTGCACATTAGGCCGCGCACTCGTGAAATGCAAGGAAACGGCTGCCTGTCCGGAAATCGCATGCGCCGCCTCGCCGCGCCGGCGCGAATGCGCCGGCTGACGCGGCATGCGACGTCGGCGCAATCGAATTCAGCTCAGGAGCCCCGCCGCGACGTTGACCGACAGCCCGAGCACCGCCATGTTGAAATAGAACGACAGAATCGACTGCGCGAGCGCCGCGCGCCGGATCGATCGCCCGCGCAGCGATACGTCGGACGTCTGCGACGCGACCGCGATCGTGAACGAGAAATACAGGAAATCCCAATAATCGGGCTCGAGATCGCGATCGGGAAACGACAGCGCGCGCGCGTCCTTCGGCGACAGATAGTAGAGCCGCGCGTAGTGCAGCGTGAAGATCGTCGGAATCAGGAACCATGCGCCGAACATCGTCGCGCCCGTCACCGCGTAATGACCGAGGCCGTAGCGGAATCCGACGCTCTTCGCGCTGACGAGCTCGAGCACGATCGCGGCGATGCTCGCGACCGTTGCGAAACAGATGATGGTCAGCACGATCGTCGCGTTCTCGTCCTCGCGCATCGCGATCTCGCGCACCCTGTGATGTTGCGCGCGCACCATCCGCACCCACATCAGCACGAGATACAGCCAGATCGTGCAATCCCAGCCGATCAGCACACGCGCGAACGGCCGCAGCGGATACGGGAACAGCAGGCCGAACGCGACGCCGGCGGCGGCCGCGATCATCATGCGCGGACGATTGCGCAGCACTTGCGGATAAAGCGTCATGATTCCTCGTCGAGACGATCGAAAGTCGAGTGAAAGACCGCGCCGCTGCTGCGGCGCGTCGCAGCGATTATCGTCATGTTGTCCCGCTGCGCCAAGGGCGGCTGTGTCCTAAGATGGGCGAATGGACACCGCTCCCCTGATCCGTCGCCATACCGCGAACCATGCCGGCCGCGATTTCGTCGTCGGCGATCTGCACGGCTGCGTCGAACCGCTGCGCGTGCTGCTGCACACCGTGCGCTTCGATCCGGCGCGCGACCGGCTGTTCTCCGTCGGCGATCTCGTCGACCGCGGCGCGCAGTCGGAAGCGGCGCTCGCGCTGCTCGAGCGCCCGTGGTTCCACTGTGTGCTCGGCAATCACGAGGACGTGCTGTGCTCGGTCGCGGACGGCAGGCTGCCGATGAGCGTCTGGAAGCGCATCGGCGGCGACTGGGCGTCCGACCTGCCCGTCGCGACGCTCGAATGCTATGCGCGACGGCTGCGCGAACTGCCGCTCGTGCGCGTCGTCGGCGAAGGCGACGAGCGCTTCAACGTGCTGCACGCGGAATTCTTCGGCAGCGACGCCGACCTCGATCGCGGCGACTACGCGCCCGACGTGATCACACGCCTGCTGTGGGGCCGCGAGCTCGCGTACGGCCGCACCGACCCGGCCGCACGCCAGATCGGCATGTCGACCACGTATTGCGGCCACACGCCGATGCACGACGTCGTGAGAATCGGCGCGCAGACGTTCATCGACACCGGCGCGTTCGATCCGTCGGGCCGGCTCACGCTGCTCGACACGCGCAGCGGCGAAAGCTGGTCGCTGTCGGTCGCGGCCGCGCGCCAACAGGGCGCGGCGGACGTGCCGCTGCCTTGATGCGCGGGCCGCGGCGCCACCGTGGAGCCGCGACGGCGCAACGATGCTGCCTTGCGCCGGGCGTCCCGCCGCGCGCCGCCCGCATCGTCAGCCGATCTGACTCAGCTCGAACACCGCGTCGATCGCCGCGCCGTTCCAGTTGTACTCGAGATACGCGGCGTGGTGACAATCGCGCAGCAGCAGCGTCCTGAACGCCGCGAGACATTCGCCTCCCGGGTCCCGCACCGACGGATACGCGACGCCCGCGCCGCCCGCCTCGCGCACCGCACGGCCGAACGCCTGCCCGGCTGCATAGTCGGCGGGATCGAGAAACGCCGGATCGCGCTCGCGCCACGCGCGCAGGTCGGCGACCTCGCCGTGCGCGGCCACCGTGTAGAGACGCATCTGCTGACGCATCGGCGGCTCCTTCGTCGCCGCGAGGAACAGCGACGCGTGATAGCGCGTCTCCGCAATCGCCGTGTTGCGCGTGTGCGCGCAATAAAACACGCCGTAGCTGCCGTCGGAGAAACGGCTGCCGTTCGGATTCAGGTGCGTGAACGCGGCCATGATCGGCCCGTAGCCCGGCCCGAAGCGCCGCTCGTCGGGCGGCACGAGACCGAGCACGCCCACCTCGGTACGCACGCGATCGTTGGTCAACGCCTCGAGCGCGTACAGCGCGTCGAAATCCTCGGCCGACGCGACGCGGTCGAACAGATTGATCGCGGGAAAGCGCGTGGGGATCACGCGGTAGGCGGGTGCCCAGTCGAGCGCCGCGACGGGCCAGTTCGTCTGCCGTTCGGGAAAGATCACGCCCATCCGCCTCGCGTCGCGTCGAGATATTGGCGCACCGCGACGAGATCGCTGACGTTCCCCGCGAGCATCCGGTCGAGCGCGCGCCTGCCGTTGAACGGCGCGGCGTCGTTCGGCCGCTTGACCCACGCGTCCGCCGCGGCGGGCTGCGGCAGCAGGATCTGCAGCGCCTTGTAGATGCCGAGCACGAGCGACAGGCGCTCGAGCGTATCGTGCGTGAGGCGCGCGGTTTGCGGCGACGCCTTCCATTTGAAGAACGTCGAGCGGCCGGGCGAGCCCAGCAGGACGATCTGCTCGTCGGTCGACAGCTCCCAGTCGCGCGCGATGTTGAAGAACGCGCGCAGGCCGGCCGCCGACATTTGCGCGACCGTCGCCTCCGGCGGATTCGGCAGCGGCTTCAAAGCAGGACGGGACATGGCAGTTAGTCTCAAAATGAATCTACTAACAATATTAGTCCATTTCGGGATCTTTACAAGGAAAATAATGGCTGATCCCAATAAGCTGCGGATTGGGTGAATTAGTGGGGTCGGAAATCATATGCGGCCTTCCGCGCCGCCGCCCTCGCCGGCTTGCGCGCCCGTGCGCGCGGCACTCGCAGCGAATCGCGCGTGGCCCATTCGACGCCGGCACGCGAGACGGCAACGCGCCTGGCGGTCGAGCGTCGGCCTCCGCTCGGGCGACGAAAAATGCGGATCTCACGCGCGCGAAATGTCCGGATGCGTTCGCGCGTGCGCGGGATGAGCTGAAGCTGCCGGAAGAGCAGCCGGCGAGAAACGGAATCGGGATGAAGGGAGGCCGATGCAGCGCGCTCGCGGATATGTTTCCCGGCGCGCCGTGGAGCGCGTGGAGCGCGCGTGGAGCGTAAAAAAATAGGCCGGAGCGCGCGCGAGTGCGAACGAAAAGCGCATGAAGAACGCACGCCGCGCGCCGCGATGCCGCACCGGACAAGCCGCCAGTGCGACGGCCCGCCCGCGAGCTCACCGGCTCACGCCGGCTCCGCGCTGTCGAGCTCGATCGGCGGCAGCGTTAGCGCCGCGCGCGCCTGCGTCGCCGCGACGATGCCGTCGACGCGCGCGAGATGATGACGGTTGTCGTAGTCCCATGGATGGAAGCCCGGCCGGAGGAAACTCAGCCACTCGCGCGCGATCTTCGGAAACAGTCCACGACGCGGCCCGTACAGCAGGCCGACCACGCGCCAAAGGCCGCGCACGCTCTTGTCCGACGTGCGGTCCCAACGGATCAACTGCGAATGGATCAGGAACACGTTCGGCCAGAACGTCATCGTCGTCAGCAAATACACGCCGATGCGGATCAGGTATCGCTTCGGCCCTGGCTTCATCACCGCATTCCAGACGTCGAACGACACCGCCTTGTGCTCGGTCTCCTCGAGCGCGTGCCACTGCCACATCTGCTTGTAGCCTTCATGCGAGCCGGCCAGCGCGGACGGCTCGGTCAGCAGCCAGTTGGCCAGCATCGCCGTATAGTGCTCGGCCGCGACCGTGTGCGCGAGCTGCACCGAATGCGGCAGCACCTTCTTCATCCAGCCCGTCACTTTCCACACGCGCCTGTCGATCGTGCGCGCCGGCAACCGGTGCGCCTGCATCAGATCGTTGTACTCGACGTGCTCGCGCGTGTGCATCGCCTCCTGGCCGATGAAGCCGAGCACCTGTTTCTTCAGCACCGGATCGTCGATTCGGTCGCGGTAGTTGCGCACCGAATCCATGAAGAAACGCTCGCCCGCCGGAAACAGCAGCGACAGCGCATTGAAGAAGTGCGAGACTTGCGAGCCCTGCCCATGCCAATCCGTCGCGCGCTCGACCGGCAGATTGAAGCGCAGGTCGCGGCGCACGGGCATGACGAACACGGGGTCCGTCGACTTCGCGGGTTGATTCATCGATGTCTCCTGTCTGGGCGGCCGAGGACGGCGTCGATGCGAGCCATGCCCGGCATCCGGC
The DNA here is from genome assembly GCF_001524445.2 of Burkholderia savannae. Lineage (NCBI taxonomy): Bacteria > Pseudomonadati > Pseudomonadota > Betaproteobacteria > Burkholderiales > Burkholderiaceae > Burkholderia > Burkholderia savannae. The sequence goes on along the minus strand of NZ_CP013418.1, from coordinate 2,770,721 downwards.
CGGCGTCGCGCTCGTCGCGTTCGTCGGCGAACGCTCGCGCGGCCGACGGATCGACGTCGATCGCGCGCTTCCGGCTCCGCACGCCGGGGCCGCCGCATCGAGCGGCCCCGGCCTCGCGCGCCCGCCGTGCGGCCGCCGACCTTTACATTAATAACTGAAACAATATGGCGAGGAGCCGCGGATAGGCAAGGCGCGAGTTAGTGGCGGCCTTCCAAACGCCGGCCGCGCGAGAAGCGCCGTGCGGCCGGCCCGTGAGCCCCGTGCAGCGGGGGTTTCGGCGCGACGGCGCGGGCCGCCGCCCGGGCTTGCAAACGCGATCGCCGGGCGCATTTTTGCCGCATCGCGCGAAGCGGCGAACGCGGCGCGCCGCGAAATCCGGCCGAGTTCGCGCGGCTCCCCTACAATAGCGGTCATTTCGTTTCAATCAGGAGCATTTCATGACAGCCGTCACCACCGAATCCGGCCTCAAATACGAAGACTTGACCGAAGGCACGGGCGCACAAGCGCAAGCGGGCCAGACCGTGAGCGTCCATTACACCGGCTGGCTCACCGACGGCCAGAAATTCGATTCGAGCAAGGACCGCAACGACCCGTTCGCGTTCGTGCTCGGCGGCGGCATGGTCATCAAGGGCTGGGACGAAGGCGTGCAGGGGATGAAGGTGGGCGGCGTGCGCCGCCTCACGATCCCGCCGCAGCTCGGCTACGGCGCGCGCGGCGCGGGCGGCGTGATTCCGCCGAATGCGACGCTCGTGTTCGAAGTCGAACTGCTCGACGTCTGACGCAGGCGCCGCCCGTCGCCCCCGTTTCGCCGACCGTCGCCGCATCATGGCCCGCTTCGCTTCGCCGACTCTCTCGCTGCGCCGCTACGGCGCCGTGCAGGAATCGGACGTGCACGACTTCCATCAGATCGTGCTCGGCGTCGACGGCGCGATGACGATGATGGTCGACGGCGTCGACGAGCGGATCGACCGCCGCTCCGCATGGCTGATTCCGGCCGGCTCGCGGCACGAATACGCGGGGCTCGCCGACAACAGCCAACTGGTGCTCGACCTGCCGCTCGGCTCGCTCGCCGTGCCCGAGCGGCTGTTCGAGCGCGCGAAGACGATCGCGATCGATCCGGGCCTCACGGCGCTCGTCGGCGAACTCGCGGCGCGCGTCGACGCGCTGTCGGCCCGGCGCCTCCATTGGCAGGCGGCCGCACGGCTATGCGGCGCGCTCGTCGGCGAATTGGGCGGCGCTTCGTCGATGCAGCCCGCCGCCGGGCTCGACTTCGCGCGGATCGATCGCTGGCTGCGCGCGCATCTCGCCGAGCCGCTGCGCATCGCCGATCTCGCCGCACACTGCGGCTTCGGCATGCGCCGCTTCCATCAGCTCTTCTGCGACGCGTTCGGCGAGACGCCGCATCGCTATCTGCAGCGGTTGCGGCTCGACGCCGCCGTCGTATTGCTCGGTGATCCGAAGCGTTCGCTCGCCGACATCGCCGGCGAAATCGGATTCGCCGATCAGAGCGCGTTCACGCACGCATTCACGAAACGGTTCGGGCTCGCGCCCGGCCGGTGGCGCGGCGGCCGGCACTGAGCCTTCCGGCGCGAGCGTTCTTGCTCGTGCCGCATGCCGCGCGCGACGAGCGCGCGCGACGAGCAGGCTCCTGCTCGCGTCCAAGCGCTCGCCCATTTCGTCGTCGATCATTCGAGCGGCCAGCGAAGCGGCATTGCACCGCGAGGCACACCGCGCCTCCATCCGGCGTTCTCATCCGGCGATTGCGGAGCACCACGACAAAGCCGCGCGGCCCGTTCGCCCGCGACGCACATCGACCCCGGATGCGCGAACGCTCGGGCGCCACTCAAGGAACCCGGATGCGCGAACGCGCCCAGGCACCACTTCCGCGCCCTGCTACCGCGCACCGATCAGTCACCCGCTCGAATCGCCTCCTCGTAGACCTGCGCAACGCGCCGCGCGATCACCGCGTTGTCGAAATGCTCGCGCGCGTATCGCCGGCAAGCGTCCGCATCCGGCAGCACGAGCGAGCCCGACAGCGCGGCCGTCAACCCGTCCGCGATCGCGTGCGCGCCGATTTCGGGCAGCACGAGCGCATCCGACAAGCCGGCAACCGCCTCCGGCAGCCCGCCGACGGGCGTCACGAGCACCGGCGTGCCGGACGCGAGCGATTCGACGGTGATGAGCCCGAATCCTTCGAGCGCGACGGTCGGCACGACACTCACCGTCGCCGCGCGATACAGCGCGGCCAGATGGTTGTCGGGCACGAAGCCGAGCAGCTTCACGTTGTCGCCGAGTTCGGCGTCGTCGATCCGCTTCTGCAATTCGCTTTCGAGCCGCCCCTTGCCCGCGATCAGCAGCAGCACGTCCGGATGCCGACGGCGCACGATCTTCACCGCGTCGATCAGATCCTCGAGCCCCATGCGCCGCACGAGCCGCCGCACCGCGAGCACGATCGGCCGGTCCTGCGGCAGTTGCAGCTTGCGGCGCGCGTCGGCGGGCATCATCGGCAGATCGAACTGCGCGGTGTCGACGCAGCCCGGCACGACGCGCACGCGGGCCGGATCGATGTTGTAGCGCGACGTGAGAATCTGCCCGAACGCGCGCGACAGCACGATGAACCGCGACGAGCGCGAGTAGACCGCCTGCTCGAGCCGGTGCTTGACCTTCTGCCCAAGCGAATCCGCGCCCTCGACGTGGCTCTCGTCCGCCCACGGCCCCTGAAAATGCGACACCTGCGGAATGCCGCGCGTCACGTCGAGCCCGGGAAACGTGTACAGCGCGAAGTGCGACGACACCACGTCGGGCCGCTCGGCGCGGATCACGTCGCGCAGCGCGTGGCGCGCGGCGATCATCCGGCGCGGCAGCGACGACGTCGCCGGCCCGAAGCCGCGAATCGCGCCGCCCGTGTCGGCCGCGACGCGCTCGGAGCCCGCGACCACGCCGCGCACCGCGACGCCCGCGCCCGGCAGCGCGCCGACGAGTGCGTAATACATGCGATCGAGCCCGCCCGCCCGCTCGGGAAACCAGTGCATGCCGATTTGCAGCGACTTGATCGACGTTCCTGTGTGATTCATTACGATGGCTCCTGCGTCACGGCATGCTCGGCGCCGACGAGCGACGGCGACTGCGACGACTGGCGCAGCCGGCGATACAGCGCAATGTATTGCGCGCCCATGCGCGCCCAACCGAATCCGTCCATCAGCTTGCGTGCCGCATCGCCCATCGCGCGACACGCGTCGCGCGAGCGCGCGAGACGGCCGATCGCCTGCGCGAGCGCGGCCGGATCGTCGGGGTCCTCGAGCACGATCCCGCAATCCGGCGTGATGATCTCCGCCCCGCCCGCGGTGCGCGCGGTCACGACGGGCAGCCCCGCCGCCATCGCCTCGAGCAGCGACAGGCTCATCGCTTCGTAGCGCGAAGGAAACACATACGCGTCGACCGACGACATCAGCGTCGGCATGTTCTTCACGAGCCCGAGAAAGTGCACGCGCGAATCGATCTTCAGCGCACGCGCCTCGTCCGGATACGGACTTCCCGGCAAAGATCCCGCGACCGCCAAGTGCACGTCGGGCGGCAACTGCGTCAGCGCCTTCAGCACGGTGCCGAGGTTCTTGCGCGGCGTGCGCAGATCGCCGACGAACAGCAGCATGAACGGTTCGGACGGCAAACCGAATGCGCGGCGATCGGGCGTCGCGCTCGCAAACGCCTGCGCGTCGACGCCGTTGTAGATCACGCCGATCCGGTCGCCGTCGATGCCGATCCGGCGGATCTCGTCGGCCACCTTCTGCGACACGGCCGTGATCGCGCGCGAGCGGCGATACGCCCAGCGTTCGAGCAGCGTGTTGGTTCGCGTATAGACGTACTGATACGCGGACCACACTCCCTTCGTGAGGCCGAACGGGTAATAACGGCTCGCGAACCAGCCGCCGTGGACGAAATGCGCGGTGTTCACGTCGGCGCGCACCCAAGCGATGAAGCCGTTGACGTGAAGCACGTCGTACGCATCGCGATGGCGGCGCAGCCACCATGCGCTCTTGATCGCGAACACCTGCTGCTTGACGAGGGTCGACGGCCAGAAGCGGCCGGATTTCACCGGAATCCAGCGCACGCGCGCATCGGCGAGCAGCTCCGGCGCGACGTGCGACGCGACGAGCGTCACTTGATAGTTCTCCGCGAGCGCGGCTCGCGCGATCTCGTAATTGACGCGTCCCTGGCCGTCGTTATGCCGCACGACGTGCGTGACGATAGCGATTCTCATTGTTCGGCTCCCGGAAAACGCGCGGCGCTCGCGCGCTGTAGCTTTTGCCAGTGCGCCGCGGACAAGATCGAAAATATGCTCATGAACAGCAACAGCCCTCCTGTGCCGATGAACGAATTGGTAAAGACGAGCATCGCGAAGACAGACAAACTGAGACTCAGGCACGCGGCGACGAACTTGTCGCTGCGCAGCCTGAACGACACGCGCAGCGCACGAGCGAGCAGCCAAACGAGCCCGAGCAGGTAGAGCAGCGTGCCGGGCCAGCCGAGCACGAACGGCACGTTCATCACGCCGCTGTCGAAGCTGCCGTACTTGCCGAGGTTGCCGCTGTCGCTCGACAGTTTCGTCGACGCGCCGGTCGCGCCGAGCCCTTCGCCCGCGACGTCGGTAAACGCGGTCTGCGCGAACGTCGCGTAGAACTTGTTGCGATCGTCGTAGCTGCGATCGTCCTTCAGGTTCGTGATCGTCTGCAGACGCTGGCCGAGGCGGTCCGCGACGGGGCCGACGGTCAAAAGCGGCACGCACAGCGCGGCCAGCACGATCGCGCTGCCGATGATCCGCACGCGCACGCGATTGCTCGATTTCGCGAGCTGGATAGCGAGCGCGATCACCCAGCCGCCCCACGTCGAACGCACGAGGCACAGGCAGAACGAGATGAAGCCCGCCGCCCCCGCGAGCCAGCGCACGCGCTCGGTCGCGGCGATCATGAACACGAGCGCGCCCATCATCGCGAACGCGAACGGGCCCGACGAATTCATCGTGCTGAACACACGCACGCCGTACGGCACCGGATCGCCCTGCGAATTCATCTGCGAGCCGATCATCCACAGCGCATCCCATTTCGGCATCGCGAAGAACTGCACGATCCCGTAGATGCCCATCACGAACATCCCCCAGACGAACGTCGACAGGATCACCTTGCGGTACTCGGGGTAATCGCGCGAATGCACGACGATGTGAAAGCCGATCACCACCGGGTAGAGCCAGTTCGCGAGGTCGTAGGTCGCGGCGAGCGGGCCGCTCGACACGACGCCGACGAGGAACGCGTACATCAGGCCGAACAGGATCAGCAGCACCGGCAGTCCGCGCCGTTCCGCGAGCACCCGGTAGTGGCGCAGCAGGCCGAGCCCCGCGATCATCGTGACCGCGAGCGGCGCGATCTGGATCAGGCTCGTGGGCGTGTACGCGCCCTTCGACCAGTCGGCGAGACGCCGCACTTCCGGACTCAGGAACCACATCCACCACATGAAGCCGACGTAGCGCGCCGGGTTCACGAAATACAGCCACAAGCCGGTTGCCACCGCGAGGCACGGAAAACCGTACGTCAGAAGCGTGCCCTGATGCGCGGCGATCAGCAGCCCCGTGACGGTCCACAATCCCGCCTGCGCGACCCAATGCTTCGGATCGCCAAGCAGCTTTCGCCGGCTCGCGCCGCCGCCGGATGCGGGAACGGGCAGGGTCGTCACGCTCACCGTCGCGGCCCTCACCCGTTCGAGCGCGAACGCGAATCCGCGAACGACAGCGCCGCCGCGGCCGTCGCGTGCGCGCGCCGGCGCTTGAGCAGATCGCGCGTGATCCGAACGTGCTGCTCGGCGAACTGCTGCGTCGTCAGATCGCGCGCCTTCAGCCGGCGCGCGGCCGCCCGCGCGCGCGCGAGCGCCTGCTCGGGCCGCGCGGCGAGCGCATCGGCCGCGCGCCGCAACGCGCCAGCGTCGAACGGCTGCACGTATGTCGCCGTACCGTGCGGGAAATAGTCGCGCAGCCCGCCGACGTCGCTCACGATCATCGGTTTCCCGACGGCCGCCGCCTCGAGCATCACCGTAATGCCCGACGCATGATGATTGGGCCGCAGCGGCACGACGATCAGATCCGCCCAGTCATATAGTTCGCGCTGCTTGACGATGCCCGAAGCAGGCGCGATCTCGACGTTCGGCGCGTGCAGCGCGCGCGAAATCCGGCGGCGCGTGGCGAGCCGCACGTCATAGCGCGAATCGCCGCCGAACGCGGTGACGAACGTCTTCCAGTCGCGATCGCGATCATTGCCGATCGCGGCGATCCGCAACGGCCGATGCGGCGACCATGCGTCCGGCACGCGCACCGGAAAATCCTGCGTGTTCAGCCCGTAGTACACGTGCAGTGCATCGCGCCGCAGGTAGCGGCGGCACAGCTCGGCGTTGTTGCGCGCGAGCGTCGTCAGCACGTCCGCGCGGCCGATCAGCATCCGATACGCCCAACGGCGCACGCCGCCGTAGTCGGGCCATTTGTCGAACAGCCACACGCTTTGCGCGAGCAGCAGCGGCTTCGCGCCGCGCGCGCCGGACAGCTTCAGCACGAGCGCCACCGCAAGATGCTCCTGTTCGGTGTGCGTCCAGATCACGTCGGAACCCAGCAGCTCGGCGCGGTTGCGCCACGCATGCATCAGATCGAAGCCGAGCACGTACTTCAGCGCACGACGGCCGACGCTGATGAGCCTGTTCTCGCGCGCATCGCGCGAATACGTCAGTGCGAACTCTTCGGACTCCGCATGGTGATAGCCGTACAGGCAGCCGATGTCGTCGCCCTTGCGATAGGTGCGCGGATCGGCGCCGTAAAAGAGATGAACGTGAACCTTCGTGGCGATCATGCGGTAACTCCAGCCCGAAACAAGTGAATCCGAAACGTGTCGCTCATCGCGCGACGCCGGCGTGCGGCGCGTGCGTCACGCGCCGCGCGTCGTGTGCGCCTCGCCGCACAGCACGCCATCGCGCGCGCATGCTCGCGCCGTTCTTCGCCGCGACGGTCAGCGCGACGTGCGCGAGCCCCGGATACACGCGGGTACCGACGAACGTCCACCACCACCACGCGATCATGCGCCGCGCGGGCGGCAAATGCTCGCGCAAGGTCAGATGCAGGTTGTATGCAGCGTTCGACAGCGCGGCCATCGATGCGGCGTCGCGGCGGTCGTCGTCGAAGCGCTCGGCCGGATAGTGATCGACCGCGACAGCCGGGTCGTAGACGAGCTTCCACCCCGCGCGCTTCACGCACATGCTGAACGACGTGTCGTTGTGCGTCTGCGCGCCCGCGCCGCGAAGGCGCGTGTCGAAACGCAGGCCCTCGATCGCCGCGCGGCGATAGCTCATGTTCGCGCCTTTCAGCGTATCGACTTCGCGCGCGCCACCTACGCCGAGATGATGATTGCCGATGATCTTGCCCGACACGGTGAGCCGGCCGACGAGCGGACGTTCGCCGTCGAGCAGGCAGCCTTTTTCGTGCACCCAGTCGCGGCCGCCTACCGCGCCGACGCGCGGATCGGTGGCGAATATCGCGCCGATCCGTTCGAGCCAGTCGGCGCGCGGCGCGGCATCGTCGTCGGTGATCGCGATCACGTCGCCGCGCGCCGCGTCGAGCCCACGATTGAGCGCCGCCACCTGCCCCGGCACGTCGACCGCGACCACGCGCAGCGCAAGCGCGCCGCACACGCCCGGATCGGCGAGCCGCTCGTGGGTCGCGTCGTCGTCGGCGCGCGCGACGACGATCACCTCGTCGGGCGCGACGCGCTGCCGCTGCAACGCGATCAGGCAGCGCGCGAGATCCGCCGGACGCCGGTAGGTCGGCACGAGTACGGAAATTTTCATCGTCACCTCGTCGATCGGAGAATGGCCCGCGTCACGCGCTCAGGTATTCGTGCACGGCGGCATAGCCTCGGCCGTAGCCGCGCGTGCGCGCCGGCACGCCGTTGAAGATCCCGCCTTGCAGCGGCACGCCCGCGGTACGCAGCCGCTTGATCGCGTCGCCGATCTCGCCCTCGGTGTGCATGCCGGAGCGCAGCACGAGGAACGTCGATCCGGCGAGCTCGCCGAAGATCGTCGCGTCGGTGACGGCAAGAATCGGCGGCGAATCGACGATCACCATGTCGTAGCGCTTCGCGAGGCCGTCGAGGTATTGCGACAGACGCGGCGACATCAGCAGCTCCGACGGGTTCGGCGGACGCGAGCCGGACGGGATGAACGACAGCCCCGGCACCGACGTTTCGCGAATCGACTCTTCGAGCGCGACCTGATCGCTCAGCAACTCCGACAAGCCGTTCTTCTCGCCCATGCCGAAGTAGCGGTCGAGCGTGCCGCGCCGCATGTCCGCATCGATCAGCAGCACGCGCTTGCCCGAATGCGCGACGAGCGCGGCGAGATTCACGGCGAGGAAGCTCTTGCCGATGCCGGGCGTCGGGCCCGTCAGCACGATCACGCGGTTCTTCGCGTCCATCAGCGCGAACTGCATCGCGGTGCGCAGGCTGCGCAGGCTTTCGACGCTCATGTCCTTCGGGCGCGCGCACGCGAGAATCGGCCGCACGCGGCTGCCCTTGTCGGCGGCGTCGAAGCGCGCCTGCTCGGCGCTCATCGGCACGAGGCCGTACAGCGGAAGATTGAACGCGCGCTCGACGCGATCCGGGTCCTCGATGCCATGGAACAGGTTGCGGCGCAGGAACACGACGCTCGTGCCGAGAATCAGGCCGAGCAGCGCCGCCGCCGACAGGATCAGCACCTTCTTCGGCTTGACCGGCACGCCCGGGCGCAGCGCCGCGTCGACGAGCCGGATGTTGCCGCCCGTGCCGGCCTTCTGCACCGACAGCTCCTGCACGCGGTTGAGCAGCAGCACGTAGATGTCTTCCGCAACCTTCGCGTTGCGCTGCAATGCGACCGCCTTCACCTCGGTCGCCGGCAGCCCGCGGAACTTGCCGTCGTACTTCGCACGCTCCCCTTCGAGCTGCGCGAGCTGCTGCTTTGCCGCGACGACGAGCGGATGCTCGTCCGTGTAGCGCTGCGCGAGCGCCGCGAGTTGCAGCCGCTGCGCGGCGATCTGCTGCTCGTACTGGACGCTGCCTTCGAGGTAGACCTTCGCTTCGTCGCTCGCGTTGATCGAGCCGGACGTGCGCTGATATTGGGTGAGCTCCGCCTCCGCACGCTCGAGGTCCGATTTCAGACGCGGCTCTTCGTTCTTCAGGAACTCGAGCATCTTCGTCGCTTCCGCCTGCTTGCTCGTCACGTGCTGATGCAGGTACGACTGCGCGAGCGCGTTCGCGATCTGCGCGGTTTGTTCGGGGTCCTTGCCTTCGAGCGAGATCTGGATCACGCCCGTCTGCTTGCCCTGCTCGGCCACCTGAATCGCCGACTGGAACGCGGTGATCGCATCGAGATCGTTCTGCCGGACCACCGTGAAGCGGGTGCCGGGACGCGCGACGAGCTTCGATACGTTGATGGTCACGCCGCCGCCCTGCTCGCTCTCGCCGACCTTGCCGCGCACGAGCACATTGCCGTCCGGATCGGCCAGCGTGTAGCCGCCGTCCGTGCCGGCCGTCAGCGTCAGCTTCTTGCCCTCGAGCGCGGGCGACACGTCGATCGAATCGACGTTCGCGTCCTCGCCGCCCCACGCGTACGACGACAACCCGAGCCACGGCTTCGCCGGATGGTCTGGTGCCGCGAGCCGCGCGGCGATCGCGCCGAGAATCGGGAACGTGTCCGGCGTGACCGACGCGTTCAGCTTGAACTGCTCGACGACGGGCGCGACGACGCCGCGGCTCTTGATGATCTCGATCTCCGCATCGGTCGGCGGCGTGGGCGGCCCGCTGTTGATCATCGCGCCTGTCTGCGTTTGCGTGAGGGCCTGAGACGTGTTGTCGCCCACCTCGACGCGCACCTGCGCATCGGCCGAATAAACCGGCTTCGCGACGTAGCAGTAGAGCCCGGCGAGCGCGATCACGACAAACGCGATGCCGAGAAGCAGCCAGATATCGTCGAGAATCACCTGGATCATCTGTCCCAGGACGACGTCTTCCTCGTCGGTCTTCACCGCGAGGTCGGCATAAGGATGTTTCGCTTGCGTATTCACCATGCATTCCCGCTTGAGGTTGAGGCGGGCCGCGCGCGACGGCCCGGGACCGATCAGCGCGTGATCTGCTTCATGTAGTAAATCGACTGGATCGTCGGGAAAATCTGCTGCAGCAGGCGGTTGAAGCGCACCGATCCCGACGTGCCGACGTACACGACGTCGAGCGGCTTCAGCTGGAAGCGGCTCGACAGCATCAGCGCGTCGGGCTGCGTCATGTCGAGACGGAAGATGTCGGGCGTGTTCGGCTTGTCCTGCAAATCGCGCAGCACGTACACCTGGCGCGGATTCGCGTCGGTGTCGAGGATGCCGCCGCCCGCCGTCAGCGCGTCGGCAATGGTCAGGCGTCCCTTGAGCATCTGCACTGTCGCGGGCGTTTTCACTTCGCCCATCACGAACACGCGGCTGTCGCTGCGGTCCGGCACGTTGACGATGTCACCCGGCTGCAGCATCACGTTCTGCGTGACGTCGCCGCGATCGAGCATCCCGTTTGCGTCGAGCTGATAGAACTTGCCCTCGCGCGTGAGGCGCACGCGCTGCAGGTCCGCCTCGTTCGTCGAGCCGCCCGAGCGCGTGATCGCGTCGACGAGCGTGAGCGGCACGTCGGTGATCGCGAGCGGGCCGGGCGTCTTCACTTCGCCCGTCACCTGCACCTTCTGGCTGCGGTACGACAGCACGCGCACGTCGACCTGCGGATTCTTCACGTAGCGCGCGAGCCGCGCGGCGAGCTCGTCACGCACCTGGCCCACCGTCTTGCCCGCCGCGTGCAGGCGGCCGACGAACGGAAAGTAGATCGTGCCGTCGGACATCACCGTCTGCCCGTACGGATCGGCCTGGCCGGGCAGCGCATTCGCATACGGCTGCTGCAGCGCGCCCGCGACCGTCTGCGTCGTGTTGCCGCCGCTCGAGAACGATTGGCCTTGCGGCGTCGTCAGCTCCGGGTGATCCCAGACGGTGACGCCGAGAATGTCCTGCGGCGCGACCCGGTACACGTACTGCATCGGATCGACGAAGCGCGACGGCGGCAGCGGCCGCTCCTTATGCTGCGCGTCGGCCTGCGACACGATCATCTGCGCGGTGATGAGCTGCACGTTGTAGTGCTCGGTCGGCTGCGCATCCTTGTCGTCGAGACGCGACGTGTCGAGGTAGTTGCCGGGCGCCATCGCGCACGCCTGCAACAGCACGGCGGCGGCGACGGCAAGCGCCAGAGGTCTAAGCGAACGATTCAGCATATCTTTTGCAGCCATCCTTGAACCAGACGTTCGATCAATGTGTAGCTATCCCGATAATCGGCTTCGGGACCGCCGTAGGGATCGGCGATCTCCGCGCCCTCCCATTTGCCGAGCAGATGCACCTTGCCGCGCGCGATCGGATCGATCGCCTCGACTTCGGAAATCTGCCCGCGCTCGGTGACGAGGACGAGATCCGCGGCGCGCACGAGCACGCGGCTCAGCCGCCGCGAACGATGCGGCGCCGCGTCGACACCGCGCGCCGCGAGCAGGCGCGACATCGTCGGATCGATGCCGTCGCCGTCGTTCGCGTCGATGCCCGCCGAATGGAACGAGAGCGACGCGCGCGGCGCCATCGACTTGAACAGCAGCTCCGCGGCCGGGCTCCGGCACACGTTCGCGCGGCATACGATCAGAATATTGCGGAACATGGTCGAACTCGCGTCGTTGCTCACGCGCCGGCGCGCGCCGCGCGCGCGCGGCGCCCGTCGCTCTTCGCCGCGTGCGGCGCGGTGCCCGGCCGCCCGATCGGGTAATACTCGATGCCGAGCTCGCGCATCGCGATCGGCTCGTACAGATTGCGTCCGTCGAAAATCACGGGCGTCTTCCAGCGCTTGCCGAGCGCCGCGAAATCCGGGCTCTTGAACGCCTTCCATTCGGTGACGATCACGAGCGCGTCCGCGTCCTGCGCGACTTGTGCTTCGTCGTCGGCGAACGCGAGCCGCGCGAGCGCATCCGGTCGATCGTGCAAGTCGAGCGCGAGCACGCGTTGCGCTTCGGCCTGCGCGACCGGGTCGTACGCCGTGACGTGCGCGCCGCGCGACAGCAGCTCCGCGATCAGCGCGCGGCTCGGCGCCTCGCGCATGTCGTCGGTGTTCGGCTTGAACGCGAGCCCCCACACGCCGAAGCGGCGGCCCGTGAGGTCCTCTCCGAAACGCGAAACGACCTTCCGCGCGAGCACATGCTTCTGCTCGTCGTTGACGGCCGACACCGCCTGCAGCACACGCAGCGCCTGCCCGTGCTCGGACGCGGTGCGAATCAATGCTTCGACATCCTTCGGAAAGCACGAGCCGCCGAAGCCGCAGCCCGCGTACAGAAAGTGATAGCCGATGCGGGGATCGGAGCCGATCCCGCGGCGCACAGCCTCGATGTCGGCACCGAATCGGTCCGCGAGATTCGCCAGCTCGTTCATGAACGAAATGCGCGTAGCGAGCATCGCGTTCGCCGCGTATTTCGTGAACTCGGCCGAGCGCACGTCCATGTAGAGCGTGCGCTCGTGATTGCGATTGAACGGCGCATAGAGCTTCTTCATCAGCTCGCGCGCGCGTTCGCCGGGCACGTCGTCGTCGCAGCCGATCACGATCCGGTCCGGCCGCGTGAAGTCCTCGACCGCCGCGCCTTCCTTCAGGAACTCCGGATTCGACACGACCGAGAACATCGAATCGTCGCCGCGCGCTTCCAGTTCCTCGGCGACCACCGCGCGCACGCGCTCGGCCGTGCCGACGGGCACCGTCGACTTGTCGACGATCACCTTGAAGCCCTTCATGTGCCGGCCGATGTTGCGCGCGGCCGCGAGCACGTACTGGAGATCCGCGGAGCCGTCCTCGTCGGGCGGCGTGCCGACCGCGATGAACTGCACGTCGCCGTGCGCGGCGGCCGCCTCGACGTCGGTCGAGAATTGCAGGCGGCCCGCCGAACGGTTGCGTGCGATGATCTCCTTGAGGCCCGGCTCGTGAATCGGCACGCCGCCGCCGTTCAGGATGTCGATTTTCTTCCGGTCGACGTCGAGACAAAACACGTCGTGGCCGATGTCGGCGAGACAGGCGCCCGTGACGAGCCCCACGTAACCGCTGCCGATGATAGTCAGATTCATCTGTCGAACCTCTTACCCAGTGAGTCGAAAAACGCGTTGCCGCGCTCAGTACGCGTTGCTGCCCGTGAAGCCTTTCCACAGCGTCAGCGCGACGATCTTGATGTCGAGCCAGAACGACCAGTTCTGCATGTAGTACAGATCGAGCTTCACCCGGCCCATCATCTTCTCGACGCGATCGGTCTCGCCGCGAAAGCCGTTGATCTGCGCCCAGCCGGTGATGCCCGGCTTGATCCGGTAACGGAACATGTAGCCCTTGACGAGATCCTTGTAGATGTCGTCGTGCTCGAGCGCATGCGGACGCGGGCCGACCACCGACATCTCGCCCTTCAGCACGTTGATGAACTGCGGCAGCTCGTCGAGGCTCGTGCGGCGCAGGAAGCGGCCGACGGGCGTCACGCGCGCGTCGTTCTTCTTCGCCTGCGTGATCCTCCCCGCCGCCTCGTGATGCACCTTCATCGAGCGGAACTTGTAGATCTCGAACTCGTTGCCGTCGATGCCCTTGCGCTTTTGCCGGAAGAACACGGGGCCGGGCGACGTCAGCTTCACGAGCGCCGCGATCGCGAGCATCGCGGGCGACAGCATCATGAGCGCGGCGAGCGCGAACAGCCGGTCGAACACGAACTTCGGCAGGATGCGCACGTCGGTGATCGGCGACGCGGCGAGATTGATCGCGGGCACGCCGAGCAGTTCGATGACTTCCTGATTGAAGAACGACAGGCTGCGCACGTCCGGCACGAAGCGAATGTTGACGAAATCGTTTCGGAACTCGGTCACGATCCGGTGAATCTGCGGCTCCTCGGACAGCGGCAGCACGAGCCACAGCTCGCGGATCTCGCGGCCGCGCACGAGGCGCACGAGATCGCCGAAGCGGCGCTCGATCGCGACGCCTTCGATCTCGGCGAGCGCCGCGTCGTCGTGCTCGTCGTAGATGCATACCGGATTGAAGCCCGCATCTGGACGTGCCCGCATGTGGGCGACGAGGCGCTTCGTCGCGGCTGCATCCGCGCTGCCGACGATCGCGACCGACTTGTGATTGAAGCCGCCGCGCCGCAGTTGCCGCAGCACCGCGTAGACGCCGGCCTTCGAGGCGACCAGCAGCGTGATCGTCGCCATCGCCCAGTAGCCGAGCCACAGGCGCGACAGCTCGCCCGCGTGATGAACGCTGAAGCTCATCAGGATGCCCGCGCCCTCGACGACGAGCCACGCGACCGACACGCGCCACATGAGCCCGAACAACGGCTTGCCGCGCCACGACTGATAGATGCCGAACGCCGGAAAGAACACGACGACGAGCATGCAGTCGAACACGACGACCGTGCGCTGAAGGTCGTCGAGCCACACGAAGCCGCCACGATGGATCATCGCGGCGAACAACGCGCCCGCCACGGCCATCGCGATATCGATCATCCTAGCCAGCACGCTCAACATGACTCTTCCTCGTGAGACGGAAACCGGCCGCACACATCTCGTCGACGTGCATCCGATTTAAACATTGCATGGCGTTATTGAACCGGGAAGAAAATTCCTCCCGCAAGCGCACAAGTATTTCTAAAAATAATCGGAAATTTTTTCGGTCGCGCGATGCTTTTCAGGCAGCATGATTTTCCGAATCAATCACTTCGATAGAGAACCATAAGATCTGAAGATCGAGATGAAACCCTTGTCCCGCAAGGGCACCAAGGACCCGCACCCAATATTTTTTTAATTTTTTATTCATTACTTATCGCGCATTCGATGCAACTTGTTTGCATCGCACGATAACAAGCCGTCAATCGGGTGCATCCGTGCGATTCTTTTATTGTCGATTTACGTCGTGCTACAACCTCGGGACTGTCTTGTATTCGAGGAGCGCCATCATGAACGCCACGCCCGCCGCCGCCGGCCCCGCCACCGCCGCCGTCGGCGCGCGCCTTTCCGTGCAACCCGTCGTTCTGGCCGGGGGGGCGGGCACGCGGCTCTGGCCGATGTCGCGCGAGCGTCATCCGAAGCAACTGATCAACCTGCTCGGCAACGAATCGCTGCTGCAATCGACCGCGCGCCGTCTCGACGGCCTGTCGGCCGATCATCCGGTATCCGAACGAATGATCGTCGTGTGCGGCGAAGAGCACCGCTTCACGACCGCCGAGCAATTGCGGCTCGCGGGCAAGGACGCGACGCTCGTGCTCGAGCCGCTCGGCCGCGACACCGCGCCAGCGCTGACGATCGCCGCGCTGCATGCGGCCGCGGGCGGCGGCGACGCCGTGCTCGCCGTGATGCCGGCCGACCACGCGGTGGCCGACGTCGCGCGCTTCCAGCAAGCGGTCGCGGCCGGCGTGCGCCATGCCGAGCAAGGGATGATCGCGACGCTCGGCATCGTGCCGACGCGCGCCGAGACGGGCTACGGCTACATCCGCGTCGGCGCCGCGAGTGCGGGCGACGCCGGGCTCGGCGTCGCGGTCAGGAAGCTCGAGCGCTTCGTCGAAAAGCCGCATCTCGAGCTCGCTCAGCAATACGTCGCATCGGGCGAGTACTGGTGGAACAGCGGCATCTTCATCGTCCGCGCGTCGGTGTGGCTGAAGGCGATCCGCCACTTCCAGCCGGCGATCCACGAAGCCTGCGCGCGTGCGGTCGCGCTCGGCAGAGACGACGGTCCGTTCTTTCGCGTCGACCGGGACAGCTTCGCCGCATCGCCGTCGAACTCGATCGACTACGCGGTGATGGAACCGTTGTCGAACCTGCCCGCCGTTTGCGAGAGCGTGGTCGTGCCGCTCGACGCCGGCTGGTCAGACGTCGGCTCGTGGGACGCGCTCTGGCAGATCAGCGACAAGGACGCCGACGGCAACGTCGCGCGCGGCCGCGTGTGCTTCGAGCAGGCGTCGTCGACGTTCGCGCATTCGGAAGGACGCCTGATCGCCTGCGTCGGCACGCAGGATCTCGTCGTCGTCGAAACGCCGGATGCGATCCTCGTCGCCGATCGCGCGCACGTGCAGGACGTGAAAAAAATCGTCGGACGCCTGAAGGCGGAATCCGGCGCGGAAACGTCCGATCACCGCAAGGTGCATCGCCCGTGGGGGCATTACGATTCGGTCGACAGCGGCGAGCGCTTCCAGGTGAAGCGGATCGTCGTCAAGCCGGGCGCGCGCCTGTCGCTCCAGATGCATCACCACCGCGCCGAGCACTGGATCGTCGTGCGCGGCACCGCACGAATCACGCGCGGCGACGAAACATTCCTGCTGTCGGAGAACGAGTCGACCTACATTCCGCTAGGCGTATCGCATCGGCTCGAAAATCCCGGCAAGATGCCGCTCGAACTGATCGAAGTGCAATCGGGCTCGTATCTCGGGGAGGACGACATCGTCCGCTTCGAAGACAACTATGGAAGACACTGACGGTAACGGGACGGCCGCCCCGCAGCGGCCGCGCGGTCCGCGACCAAGCGGGCCGCGCGGCGACGGGCGCTACGGCATTCAACCGACGCGATATGCGTATTCGTGCCGGTCGACCTGCACTTGCGGCGCATCGCCGCGTCCCTCTGCCAGCGCGCGACGGCGCTCGGCCGCGAAATGCTTGATGTTGGTTTCGGCCATCGCGAGCGCGGACAGCCCGGCGATCGTCGGCACCGACTTGCCCGCCGCCCCGTCCGCGGGCGCAGACGCTTCACGCTTGCTCTGCGCGCTCCCGGATTGGCGATCGATCCATTGACGCGCCCAATCGAGCGCGTACTGCTCCGCCGATTCGGCGTCGGTGAAGCGCGGGCCGATGAGTCCCGAGCGCTCGACGCGCCGATCGTCCTGCACGATCTCCGCCCATGCCCGATACATCAGGTTCTGCACGGGCTGCGCGATGCCGTACACGGTGTAGCCGCGATAGGTCTCGGTTTGCGGCGCGTGTGTCGCGAAGCTGAACGAGGCGGGATGCGCGCGGCCATGTCCATGGTCGCGCACGGCCGCGCCGGGCACGGCGAAGCCGTCGCGATGCGATTTCTCGACGTCGCTCGGCTCGTCTTCCTCGTCGTCGCTCGCGAAGCGCCGGACGTTCACGCCCGCGCCCGAGCGGCAGGCGTTCGCTTGCGCGACGGGCAGTTGCCACGACTCCGGGTTTTGCCAGAACACGCCGCGCAGCCGATCGCAATCGGCTGCGGGCTCCGCGCGCCGCACGGGCGTGACGGACTCGGGCGGCGGCGGCACGTACGCGAACGCGCGGCCGCTTTCTTCCGACAGCACTCTCACCATCTCGCCGAGCGTGCCGCTCGCGAGCCATTCTTCGAAACGGCGCCGGCACGTCGGACCGGACGGATAGCGACCGGGCAGCTTCGACCACGGTTCGCCCGTGGTGAGTATCCACAGCACCGCGTTCGCAACGACCCGATTCTCCGCGCGCGGACGACCTCGTCGGTTCAGTCGGATGGGTTCATCGGCGATCAACGTCGACAGACGGGCCCACTCTTCATCGTTTAGCTCATCGAAGAACATAGATCTCTCCACGCAGCCAGGCCGGGCTGCGATTGGCGGCACGGCCACGAGCGTGTCGCTCTCGTGACCGCGGCCAGGTTGCACATGGACCGCTATTCGGTTGTGCACGCCGGCGCGCTAGGCACAAACAAGGTGCCGCGACTCCCGACGATGAGGCACGAACCACTGTCTCACTCGTATGCGATATTTTTTGTGCATGAAGCATACCATCATCAGGGTTTATCTCAATATGACACCGGCGTCATGTTACGCACTGAAACAAGAAAGTGGTCAAGCAGGGTCAGCTTTTCCTTCATATTTTTATGAATTTCTTATCTCGAGTGGCCACAAAGCCCCGTCCAGCAAGGCTGAATGGAATATGAAAAGTATATTTCAAGCGGTTCCGGCGCAAGCTCCCAGCATGAGTGGAAGCATTTTCCGACGTCGTTGCAACATCGGTAAATTAAGGGAAAATACGTGACAAATTGTTTATTGTTCGGTAATTAAATCCTTTTCCAATCGTTATACTTTTCATTACACGCAATCTCATAATTGATTAAATGCGATCGATGCCAGCTCGTTCGGCCGCGTGCCGCGCGCTCGCTCAATCCAGATCGCCGGCGAGCGACGCGGCGACGTCCGGATCGATCCGCATCGTTTGCACCGGGTAGTTGGGATGGTCGCAGCCAATCGACAGCGGCGCGCCCGCCTTGAGCCTCGCCTTCATCGCACCGCTCAACTCGAAGCGCAGGAAGTGCACGGCGGACGTCTTCTGCGCCGTTTCGCGTTCGAGATCCTCGTCCGCGATCGCATAGACAGGCGTCTCATCGCCGACGACGAGAAAAACGCGATCCTCGATGCCGATGAGGCGCGTGAGCGCCGCGCGCCGCTGCGTTTCGTTTTCGTATTCGATCTGCATCGTCGCTTTGAGATTGCTGCCGTCCGGCACGAGCGGAAGATACGCGTCGAGCTCGGCCGAGATGCCGTCCTCGTCGAAGATTTTTTCGACGTGCAGCATCTCGTGGATCTGATAGCGGATCGTCGTCTCGTCCTCGAACAGCAGGCGCAGATGATTGCCGACCGGCACCGCGCGGCGCTTCTTGTGCTCGATCACGCGAGCTCGTTCCTGGCGGCGCACCTTCGCGTACGCTTCGAGCGTCAGCAGCGAGTCGCGGGTGAGCGTCATGTCGTGGTCCTCGTTCGGTGGGCCGCGCTCAGATGCCGTATGCCTTGCGCAGCAGCGTGAGCGGATGCGCGAAGGGCGGCGGCTCGACGCCTTTCGCGCCGATGCCCTCTTCGATATGGTGTCCGGCGAGCGCGCAATCGGACGACATGTAGTCGGGCGCCTGCTCCGCGATCGACTTGAACACCGGCGCGCCGATCCTCAGCGCCTGCGCATGGAATTCCCTCTTCACGCCGAACGTGCCCGCGTGGCCCGAGCAGCGCTCGACGACGTTTACCTTCGTGCCCGGCACGAGCGACAGCGCGTCGGCCGTCTTGCGCCCGATGTTCTGCACGCGCGCATGGCACGGCACGTGATACGACACGGTGCCGAGCTCGTGCTTGAAATCGGTCTTCAGCAGTCCGTCGCGATGGCGCGCGATCACGTATTCGAACGGGTCCCAGAACGCGTCGGCGACCGCACGCACATCGGGATCGTCGGGGAACATCGACGGCAGCTCGCTCTTGAACATCAACACGCAGCTCGGAATCGCGCCGATCAGCGCATAGCCTTCGCGCGCGTAGCGGGCGAGCACCGGAATGTTCGCGCCCTTCTTCCGTGCGACGCCTTCGAGATTGCCCTGTTCGAGCAGCGGCATCCCGCAGCATGCTTCGCTCGAGACGAGTTCGTACGGAATGCCGTTGTGCGCGAGCACCGCGAGCAGATCGTGGCCGATGCCCGGTTCGTTGTAGTTCACGTAGCAAGTCGCGTAGATCGCGACGCGCCCCGGCGTGCGCTCGCCGTCACGCGGCGTCGCGCCGGGCGAGCGCTGCGCGGCGCGGCGGAACTTGCGCGGCGCGAACGGCGGCAGCCATGCGTGCCGGTCGACGCCGAGCGTCGCCTCGAGCGCGCCGCGCAAGGGCTGCGTGCGATTCGCGGCATTGACGGCCTGCGTGACGATCGGGATGCCGGCGAAATAGCCGAGCATGTCGGTGTTCGACAGCAGCTTGTCGCGCAGCTTCACGTCGTTGCGCTTGTAGCGCGCGGCCCTCGCGCGCAGCATCAGATGCGGGAAGTCGACGTTCCATGGATGCGGCGGCACGTACGGGCATTTCGTCATGTAGCAGAGGTCGCACAGATAGCACTGGTCGACGACCTTGCCGAACGATTTCGGATCGACCGCATGCGCTTCGCCCGTGTCGGTCTCGTCGACGAGATCGAATAGCGTCGGAAACGCGCCGCACAGCGACACGCAGCGCCGGCAGCCGGCGCAGATCTCGAATACGCGGGTGAGCTCGGCGTCGATCGCGGCTTGATCGTAGAACGCATCCGATCGCCAATCGAGCGGATGCCGGGTGGGAGCCTCCAGACTGCCTTCTCGATGGGACATGGGGCAGCTCCATCATGTTGCGCGCGGACGCGCGCGTGGCGCCCGCCCCGCGGCGACGCGCTCGCGCGCGGCCGCGTCCGGCCGGCGATGCGGCGGGCGAACGCTCGCGGGCCGGCGAGCGGCGCGCTCAGTCGACGAGCCCGTCGAGCGCTTTCGTATACCGATTCGCGTGGCTGCGCTCCGCTTTCGCGAGCGTCTCGAACCAGTTCGCGATTTCCTCGAAGCCTTCTTCGCGCGCGGTCTTCGCCATGCCCGGGTACATGTCGGTGTACTCGTGCGTCTCGCCCGCGATCGCCGATTGCAGATTCTGGCGGGACGTGCCGAACGGCAAGCCGGTCGCCGGATCGCCGACCGCTTCCAGATATTCGAGGTGGCCGTGCGCGTGGCCGGTCTCGCCTTCGGCGGTCGAGCGGAACAATGCGGCGATGTCGTTCTGTCCCTCGACGTCCGCCTTCGATGCGAAATACAGGTAGCGGCGATTCGCTTGCGACTCGCCCGCGAATGCGTACTTCAGGTTCTCTTCGGTCTTGCTGCCCTTGAGCTGTGCCATCTGCGCCTCCGTGTCCGATGCCGGCGCGCGGCGCCGGACCGGATGAACGATTGTGGGGAACGATGCGCAACTCGGCTGCCGCCGCTGGGGCACCGTGCATTTCAATCTAGGCGCTTCCGTGCGCATCCCCCAATAGGCTTTTTCAATGCCGTCGATAGTCGTGGCGATGACCTTCGAAGGCCGCGGCTCGGCGGACGGCGGTCTCACCGCACGGCGCGGCGCCGTACCGCACCGTGACGTACCGCGCCGCGTCGCGTCGCGGCACGGTACGCGCGCGTCTGCGACGTCAGCGCGGCGACGCCGGCGCAAGCGGCCATACGTCGCTGCCCTTCTCTCCCGCCGGCGCGGTCGCGCCCGGCAGCACCTGCTTGCTGATCGCGCGGCTGCGGTTGAAGTACTTCTCGAGCAGCGCGTCGAGGATCGCGACGGTTTCGACGTCCGGCGCGCCGTCATAGCGCGACGGCCTGAAGTGCATCTGGAACGCCGACACGACGTTGACCGTCTGTGCGTCGAGCGTGCCCGTCTGCGGCGTGTCGTAGCCGTATGCGAGCAACTTCGACTGCAGGCTCGCGACATCGCCCGAAAAAGGCCGGTTGGTCCGGTAGTAGTCGACCGCCTCGGCCTCCGGCCACGCGCCGATCTTGTATTGATCGTAGAGCTTCTTCCACGGGAACAGCGGCCCCGGATCGGTCTTGCGGCCGGGCGCGACGTCCGAATGCCCGACCACCTTGTGCGGCAGCACCTGGTGCCGCGCGACGACGTCGGCGGCGAGCGCGCCGAACACCGCGACCTGCGCGTCCGGATACGAATACCAGCGCCGGTTCATCAGCGGCAGGTTCTCGTCTTCCGGCGGAAAGCCGAGATTGACGATCTCGATGCCCACCGAGCCCGCGTTGAGCATCCGGTCGCCCTGCCAGTAGCTGACGCCCGCATGCCACGCGCGGCGCGCCTCCGGCACGAGCTCGAATACCTTGAAGCGCTGGCCGTCGTCGGCCGCGTCGGGCACGAGATAGTGCGAGCTGACCTGCCGCTGCGGACTGGTGAGCGATGCCAACGAATCCGCGAGCGTCTGCGCGGTGTAGTGCAGCACGAGCGTGCGCACGCGCGAATCCTGATTCGGCGACTGGATCGAGCGATCGATCGTGTAGCCCGCGCCGCCCGTCGAGCCCGACGATTGCGACGCATCCTGCGCGTGCGCGGACGACACGACGCCGTCGCCATCGCCGCAGCCGGCGAGCGGCAGCATGAGCATCCCCACCGGCCATGCCGACGAACGCGCGAGAAAACCGCGCCTGCCCTCGTTGATGATTTTCGCTTGTTGTTCTTCAGCCATACCCTTTTCCGTTCGAGTCGTAACTTGCGATTGAGAATCGGCGCGGCGCGCCGAGCGAGTAGGTTGCGCGATGAAGCGATGCGCGACCGTGGGAGTCGTCGACGCGGCGCAAGTTCCTGTTCGGACTGCGATGCATTATCGGAAAACGGGAAAGCTTCGAAATGAAATCGACGATGGGGAGGGCTTGAAAATGCTTCGCTTGTCGATTCTTTGCCGGGCGGTTGGCGGTTGGCGGTTGGCGGTTGGCGGCTTTCGGCTTTCGGCTTTCGGCTTTCGGCTTTCGGCTTTCGGCTTTCGGCTTTCGGCTTTCGGCTTTCGGCTTTCGGCTTTCGGCTTTCGGAAGACTACGTGAAGCGGTTCACCAGATGTCCGAATGAAGCGGCGCTGTTCCGACACATACCAACGCAGCGCAACGACTCACATGTGCATCGTCGCCCCGATCGACATCGACATGTGCGTCGCGCGACGTCGTGGCACACGCCCGCGCGCCGCGCGCGTCGAAAGCCCGTCAAGCCGCGTGCTCGCACATCGAGCGTCGAACATCCCGCATCCGCAGCGCGCACCCGCCCGACGACACGCCGCCGACACGCCACGCATCACGCATCGAAAATCGAAAGCACCATCATCGCTCCATCGCCCGCGCGAGCAGCATCTCGCGCTCGCGCGCATTGAGCGTCATGCCGGCCGCGCGTCGAAACTCCGCCCGCGCTTCGTCGCGCCGCCCGAGCTTCGCGAGCAGATCGCCGCGCACGCTCGGCAGCCAGTGATAGCGCGCGAGCGCCGGATCGGCCGCGAGCCCGTCGACGATCTCGAGCCCCGCCGCCGGCCCGAACGCCATGCCGACCGCGACCGCGCGATTCAGCTCGACGACGGGCGACGGCGCGACTTGCGCGAGCGCGTCGTAGAGCGCGACGATCTGCTCCCAGTCGGTGTCGGCGGCGCTGCGCGCACGCGCGTGGCACGCGGCGAGCGCCGCCTGCAGCGCATACGGGCCGCTCGCGCCGCCGAGCGCTTCCGAGCGCGCGAGCGCGGCGAGCCCGCGCCGGATCAGAAGCGGGTCCCAGCGGCTGCGGTCCTGATCGAGCAGCAACACGGGGCGCCCCCGCGCATCGACGCGCGCATGCATCCGCGACGCCTGGATCTCCATCAACGCAACGAGCCCGTGCACCTCGCTCTCGCTTGGCGCGAGCTCGGCGAGCACGCGCCCGAGCCGCAGCGCCTCGTCGGTCAGCGCGGGACGCATCCAGTCGTCGCCCGCCGTCGCCGAATAGCCTTCGTTGAAAACCAGATAGATGACTTCGAGCACCGAAGCGAAGCGCGATGCGCGCTCGGGCGCGCGCGGCACTTCGAACGGCACCTTCGCGGCAGACAGCGTGCGCTTCGCGCGCACGATCCGCTGCGCGATCGTCGGCTCGGGCGTGAGAAACGCGCGCGCGATCTCGCCCGTCGTCAGCCCGCCCAGCAGGCGCAGCGTGAGCGCGACGCGCGCGTCGGTCGACAGCACCGGATGACACGCGGTGAACACGAGCCGCAGCAGATCGTCGCCGATGTCGTCGTCGCGCGCCGCCTCGAGCACGTCGGCGACGTCCGGCGAAACGTGCGCGCCGAGCGCGTCGAGATCGAGGCCGATCTGCTCGTGCTTGCGCGCATGCAGCGCGTTCTGTCGCAGATGATCGAGCGCGCGGCGCTTCGCGGCCGTCATCAGCCATGCACCGGGATTATCCGGCACGCCGCCGCGCGGCCAGTGCTCGAGCGCGGCAACGAGCGCATCCTGCGCGAGCTCTTCGGCCACGCCGACATCGCGCACGAGCCGCGCGACATGCGCGATGATTCTCGCGGCCTCGATCCGCCAGACGGCGTCTATCGCGCGATGAACGGCGTTCCCCGTCATGCGCGTCCTTCGGCGAGCGCCTTCAGGTTCGCGAGCCCCGCGGAAAAATCCGCGCCGACCATCTTGTCGATGCTGAAGAACACTTGCATCAGCTTCGACAGGAACGGCGACGGCCCGCGCATCGCCCACGTGACGACCGTCGCGTCCCCCTCCGGCCGCAGCGTGAATTCCGCGACGTTGTGTGCCTCGAACGGCTTCTCGAAATCGAGCCGCATCGTCACGTGCGAAGGCTCGTCGAGTTCGGTGATCTCGAAACGGCCGATGCCCACTTTCTCGCTCGTCCACGCATAGCTCGCGCCGACGCCCGAGGTCACCGCGCCGTATTCGCCGCGCAGCGTCGGGTCCTTGCGCTCGTACGGATTCCACGTGTTGAAGCGGCGCAAGTCCGCCACGTATGGAAAGATGCGCGCGGCGTTCGCGTCGATCCGCGCGCTGCGCTCGACGCTAAACGTGCCCGGCCGCGACGCCGCATACAGCATCAACAGCAGCGCGAGCGCAATCACCACCGCGCCGGCGATCACCACGATCTGGACCATTGCCGTCTCCTGTCGCCGGCGTCAGCCGAGCTTGCTCTCGAGCTCGCGGAATCGCTCGACCGCGCCGCTCGGCTCGAAATCGTCGAGCTCGAACAGTTGCCGCACTTCGATCTCGCCGTCCTCGCGCTCGCCGAACGGCGCGGGAAAACGGCGGGCCCATTCGAGCGCCTCGTCGCGCGAGCGCACCTGAATCAGCGTGTAGCCGGCGATCAGCTCCTTCGTTTCGGTGAACGGACCATCGACGACGGTGCGCCTGCCGCCCGAATAGCGCACGCGCCAGCCTTTGGACGAAGGCTGCAGGCCGGACGCGTCGAGCAGTACGCCCGCCTTCGCCAGTTCTTCGTGATACGTCGCCATCGCGGCGATCAGCGACTCGTCGGGCATCGCGCCGGACTCGCTCGTCGCGTTGGCCTTCACCATGATCATGAAACGCATCGCGCTCTCCTTCGGCAGATGACAGGACGCCTGACCTGGCGTCCTGCCCCTACGACGGACGACGCGATCCCCGCTCGACATCAAGGATATCGAATCAGGGAAAACCCCAGATTCATGCGGCGCACGGCTTCCGGCGAGCGTTGCGCGCGCGCTCGCATCCGGTCACGAGAAGCACGGGCCGATCTCGCGCACTTCGACCGAGCACCACTCGGCTGCGGGGCAATCCTTGGCGATCGCGAGCGCCTCGCCTTCCGTCGCGACGTCGAGCAGGAAGAAGCCGCCGACCATTTCCTTCGCTTCGGCGAACGGCCCGTCCACGAGCCGCACTTCGCCGTTGCGCACCTGCACGCGCGTCGATTTGTCGTCGGACACGAGCGATTCGGCGCCGATCAGTATGCCGCGCGACTGCAACTCGCTGGCGTAGTGGCGCATCCGCTCGTACAGGATCTCGCCTTCGGCTCGCGCGCGTGCCGCGCGTTGGCCCCGCGGTTCGACGATCAACAACATGTAGCTCATTTGCGTCACCTCCTATGACGTGGCCCTCCGGAATCGCGCGATGCGGCCACATCGCGCCGCCGATCACGGACGGCTGCGCTTCTATTTTGAGCGGCCAACGAGCGGCGGTCCATCGGAATCGATGGCTGCCCGCGCGCGGCGAAGCCGTGCGGCCATTCGCTCGCCCGGCGCATGAGCGCAACCGGCTCCAGCGGCCCGGACGATGGAAACGGTTCGCTCGCGCGCCGCCGCGCCCGCGCCGCCGATGCGCTGGGCCATTGCTCAAAAAAACCTGGCCAGATTACATATCCATATCTATTCTTTACGCAAAACTGTCAACATGCACCATTAAGCTTTCAGGATTCCCACACAACGGACTGTCCCCATGCGCACTCCGACGCCCTTGCTCACCGCCCTGTCGCTTCTGTCCGCCATCGCGACCACGCCCGCCCTCGCGGCCACGGCCGCGCCCGTCAGCACGAACTGCGGCGGCAGCACGACGCCGATCGCCGAGATTCAAGGCGCCGGCGCGCCGTCGCCGCTCGCCGGCCGGAACGTATCGATCGAAGCCGTCGTCACGGCCGACTTCGGCGGCACCGACGGCTTCGGCGGCTTCTTCGTCCAGCAAGCCGATCCGCAGCGCCGCAATCAGCCCGGCGTCTCCGAGGGGCTGTTCGTCTACGCGCCGAAAGCGCGCGCGCAGGCGGGCGACCTCGTGCATCTGACGGGCAAGGTCGAAGAGAAATACGGGCAGACGCAGCTCACGCTGTCGGGCGGCATCGCGGTCTGCGCGGGCGGCCAGTCGGTCACGCCCGCTACGCTCACGCTGCCCGTCGACAGCCCGGGCACGTTCGCCGCCTATGAGGGCATGCTCGTGCGGCTGCCGCAGACGCTGACCGTCACCGAGGTCTACGAGCTCGGCCGCTACGGCAGCGTGCTGCTCAGCAACGGGCGTCTGCGCACGCCGACGAGCGTCGTGCCGCCCGCGCAGGCGAACACGGTGGCCGACGCGAACGCGCGCAACCGGCTGATCCTCGACGACGGCTCGAACAAGCAGAATCCCGCGACCGTTCCCTACCCGGCGCCGGCGCTCTCCGCCGCGAACACGCTGCGCGCGGGCTACACGGCGGCGAACGTCGAAGGCGTGCTCGAAATGCGCTACGGCACGTGGCGCCTGCAGCCGGTGCCGGGCTCGCGCACGCCGGCGTTCGCCGCGAATGCGAACCCGCGCACGTCCGTGCCCGCGCGCGATCCGCGCGCGAACCTGCGGGTCGCTTCGTTCAACGTACTGAATTACTTCAACGGCGACGGCACGGGCAAGGGCTTCGACGATCCGAACAACCGCGGAGCGAAGAGCTATGAAGAATTCGTCCGGCAGGACGCGAAGATCGTCAGCGCGCTGAAGGCGCTCGACGCCGACGTGATCGGCCTGATGGAAATCGAGAACGACGGCTACGGCGAGTTGAGCGCCGTGCGCCAGCTCGCGGCGAAGCTCGGCGACGGCTGGCGCGTCGTCGATCCGGGCGTCGCGCGGCTCGGCGGGGACGCGATCGCGGTCGCGCTGATCTACGACAGCCGCAAGGTCAAGCCGGTCGGCGAGCCGGCGACGCTCGTGATCGACGACAAGAACCGCCAGCCGCTCGCGCAGACGTTCCGCCCGGTCCGCGGCTCGCGCGCGGTGACGGTCGCCGTGAATCACCTGAAATCGAAGAACTGCCCGAACGCGGCGGGCGACGACCTCGACCAGGGCGACGGTCAGGGCTGCTGGAACGCGACGCGCACGCGCGCGGCGGCGAAAGTCGCCGACTGGCTCGCCCGCAATCCGACCGGCGCGCACAGCGAAGGCGTGCTGCTGATCGGCGACCTGAACAGCTACACGTATGAAGACCCGGTTCGCGCGCTCGAGTCGCGCGGCTACCTGAATCTCGTGTCGAGCAAGATCGGCTCGGGCGCATACAGCTATATGTACAACGGCGAGGCCGGCTATCTCGATCACGCGCTCGCGACGGGCGCGCTCGCGTCGCGCGTGAAGGCCGTGCACGACTGGCACATCAACGCGGACGAGCCGGTCGCACTGCAATACACGCTCGCGTACAAGAGCGCGGAGCAGCAGCGCACGTACTACGCTCCCGACGCGTATCGCTCGTCCGATCACGATCCGGTGCTGATCGACGTCGCGCTCGCCGACGAATACGCGGCGGCGGCCTCGCGCCGGGGCGCGGAAATGGCGAGGGCGCATAGCCGCCGCGCTTCGCGGTAACGCTTTCGATGTCGCGCTGCTCGCCGTTCGCTGCGCGCGGCGGACGGCGGACGGCGGACGGCGGACGGCGGACGGCGTGCGATGCGCAACGCGCCGCTATCGGCGTTCACGCGAGCGACGCCGCAAACCGGGCTGGCAACGTGCCGGCCGTCGGCGGTTGTATTCTCGATGGCGAGAAGTGGCGGGCGCGCATGCCGCTTTTCATCGCGTCATGCCGCGGCCCGAACGCGGATCTCGAACACGTTCGACAGCCGCATCGGCGCCTCCGGGCACCGTCGAATCGGCGCATAGGCGCATAGGCGCATAGGCGCATAGGCGCATAGGCGCATCAGCGCGTCGGTGAATCGTTGAATCGGTGAATCACCGATTCAGCGCATCGACGACTCAACCGATGCTGCCGACATCGAATCATCGATGCACATGCGCGCATGCGTATCCGAAAACGACGGAATCCTCACGATCTCGGCGCGAGCGCCCGTCTGGCGACGCGCATCGCAACGATGCGCAAAACGCGCGAACAAGAAGAAAGAACCACCCCCTTCTCCCGCACGCGACGCCAGTCACATTTACCGAAATCCGGCACACCGATCCGCAAAAACTTCCACCATCGATTCGAACGCGCAGCGGCGCTGTGCCCGATTGCCGCACAAACTGTTGCATTTTCCGCCGAGCCCCGCCCCGCAAAGGCTTCGGCCCCACCGCGCCGGCGCGCCGCCGCCGCCGCGCGAAACTCGGGGCCGGATAGCGGATCACATAGGGGCAACGTCCGCACCTTTCCCTCAAACCCTCAGGAGAACGATCATCATGGCTCTTTCCGACTCCGTCGAATACAAGCTCGACCGCGGCCTCTCCGAAGCACGACGCGCCGGCCGCCGGTTCGCGCACGATGCGCGTTCCGCGGCGCGCGACCTGAACGGCGACGTGAAGGACAACATGCGCTCGCTCGTCGACGAGCTCGACGCGCTGCTCAAGGAAGACGTCGACATCGAGGCGCTCCGCAAGCGCCTGCACGGGCGGCTCGAAGCCGCGCGCGACACGCTCGACGACGCATCGTGGCACGCGTCGCGCCGGCTGCGGCAATCCGCGCAACGCGTGTCCCGGGTTGTCCACGACAATCCGTGGCAGACGGCCGGCATCGTCGCCGGCCTCGCATTCGCGGCAGGCATCCTCCTTGCGCGTCGATAAGCGCGGCGCTGTCGCCCGACGTTCAACCTTCAAGATGGAGGAAGCATCATGCGCAAGACTCTCGTTATGAAAGCCGCGATCGCGGCCATGCTCGGCAGCCTGGCGCTCGCGGGCTGCACCACCACGCCCGACACGCCGTCGACCGCGGCGTCCAATGCGTCGACCCGCGAAGCGATCGACGCGCGCGTGAACGCGACGCTGTCGCGCCTCTACTCGACGGTGCCGGGCTCGCACGAACTCGTCGCGAAATCGCGCGGCGTGCTCGTGTTCCCGAACGTGCTGCAGGCAGGCTTCATCTTCGGCGGCCAGAGCGGCAACGGCGCGCTGCGCGTCGGCGGCGCGACGCTCGGCTACTACAACACGTCGTCGCTGTCGGTCGGCCTGCAGGCGGGCGCGCAATCGAAGGCGCTCATCTTCCTGTTCATGACGCAGGACGCGCTCGACAAATTCCGCGGCTCGCAAGGCTGGGCCGCCGGCGCCGACGCGTCGGTCGCGCTCGTCAAGATGGGCGCGAACGGCGCGGTCGACACGTCGACCGCGACAGGCCCGGTCGACGTGATCGTGCTGACCAACGCCGGCCTGATGGGCGATCTGTCGATCAACGGAACGAAGGTCACGCGCCTGAAGCTCTGACGAAAGCGGCGCGGCGCATCGCGCATTCGCGCCGCGTCCCCGCCCGCGCCGCGGCGTTGCGCCGCGGCGCTTTCGATCGCAGCCCGAACGATGTGCGCTCAGGGCGCGGCAGCGCACGCTCGCCGTGCGGCACGCGTCAGGCATAATCCACGCATCAAGGCGGGCCGCCGCGACGCGGCTTGCCCGGCCGATCAACCATCCTCCCCGAGCACACCATGGATAGCGGGCACGATCACCAGAAATTCTTCCACCTGCTGCTTTTAGTCGTCACCGTCGGCCTTTGCTGGATATTGACGCCGTTCTTCGGCGCAATCTTCTGGGGGACCATTCTCGCGATCCTGTTTCAGCCGGTGCAGCGCTGGCTCGCCGCGCGCTTCGGCAAGCGCCGCAATCTCGCCGCGCTCGTCACGCTGTCGCTCATCATCCTGATCGTGATCCTGCCGCTCGCGTTCGTCGCCGGAACGCTCGTGCAGGAAATCGCGTACGCGTATCAGCAGATCAAGGCGATGCAGCCGAACATGACGCAGTACTTCCAGGAGTTCATGCACGCGCTGCCGACGTCCGTGCACCGGGTGCTGCGCAACTACGGGCTCACCGACATCGCCGGCATCCAGAAGAAGCTCACCGACGGGGCCGCCGCGATCAGCCAGTTCGTCGCCGCGCAGGCGCTCAGCATCGGACAGAACACGTTCCAGTTCGTCGTGAGCTTCGGCGTGATGCTGTATCTCGTGTTCTTCCTGCTGCGCGACGGCGGCGAAATCGGCCGCCGCGTGCGGCGCGCGCTGCCGCTCGACGACGAGCACAAGCAGCATCTGCTCACGAAGTTCACGACCGTCGTGCGCGCGACCGTGAAGGGAAACATCGCGGTCGCGGCCGTGCAGGGCGCGCTCGGCGCCCTGATCTTCTGGATTCTCGGCATCGAGGGCGTGATCCTCTGGGGCGCGCTGATGGCGTTCCTGTCGCTGTTGCCCGCGATCGGCGCGGGGCTCGTCTGGGTGCCCGCCGCCGGCTACTTCGCGATCACGGGGCAAATCTGGAAATGCGTGATCCTCGTCGCGTTCTGCGTCGGCGTGATCGGGCTCGTCGACAATCTGCTGCGGCCGATCCTCGTCGGCAAGGACACCAAGATGCCCGACTGGGTCGTGCTGATCTCGACGCTCGGCGGGATGGCGCTCTTCGGAATCAACGGCTTCGTGATCGGCCCGCTCGTCGCCGCGCTGTTCATGGCGAGCTGGGACATCTTCGCGCGCACGGAGCAAGCCGACCTGGAATGATGCGTGGCGCGGGCAGCGGCAGCTTGGCGCGCCGCCCAACAGGCAATCCGATGCGCGACCCGATGCTCGTCGGCATTCCAAACGAAAAAACCCGGCCTCGGCCGGGTTTTTCTTTGGCGACGCCGAAGCCCGCTGCGGTCGCCCCCCAACGCGTGCCGGCGAGCCGATCGAGCCTGAGCGGCAGCGGCATCCGCATGTGCGACGCACGACGCATCGCCGCGGGCGCCGCCGCGCACCGCCCCCGTTACTCGAAGCTGAAGCGCAGATCCTTGACGACGGGCTCCTTGCCCCAGTTGAACGAGCACACGCGCCCGGTCTCGAGGCTCACCGCGTCCGCGCCCTTGCCCTGCGTCTCGCTGATCGGCTCGCAGCCGCCCGCAATCGTCACGGTCGGCGTGCCCTGCTTCGACAGAGGGAACTCGATCGCGCCGTCCTCCGGCACCGTGTGCGTCAGCGCGACCTTCTCGACGTAGTCGTCGGGCAGCATGAAGATCGGCGAATCGTCGACCCACAGCGTGTAGTAGTCGTGCTTGAACGGCGTCTGCTCGACGCACATCTTCGACGTGTGCGCGCCGAGCTTCTGCGTCTGGCACAGCGGCGCGGCGGCGCAGACCGAACCCGCGACGAGCAGCGGCACGAGCGCCGCCCAGCTTTTCTGGATTGTTCTTTTCATGCTCGACTCGAAAAGGAATGGCGGAAGAAAGTCATGCCGTTTCGCACGACGCTGCGCGCGCCCTCAGCACCGCGCGCGGCGACCGCTATCTTACAAACGAACGGCCGGGAACAGAAGAGGGGCTGCGGGGACGTCGGGTTTTGTGCGTTTTGTGGGTTCCGTGGGTTTTCCGAGCCTTGGGCGTTTGGCGTTTGGCGTTTGGCGTTTGGCGTTTGCCGTTTGCCGTTTGCCGTTTGCCGTTTGCCGTTGGGCGTTGGGCGTTGGGCGTTGGGCGTTGGGCGTTCGCCCTTTGACATTCGACATTCGGCGTTCGGCGTTCGGCGTTCGGCATGAGGCACCAAGCGGCAAGACTAGCCAATCATCAAGTGCGCCCCCGCGCTCAGCCTGGCCGCCCCTCGCCGCCGGTTCCCCGCCCGCACACGCGCGCTCAAAACGTCGTGCGCATCCCGACCGTCACGCTGCGTCCGCCCTGCGGCGCGATGTTTCGCACAACCGAACTCGCGTAGCGGATATCCTGGTTCGTCAGGTTGTCGCCGCGCAGGTATGCGAGCCAGTTCGTCGCGCCCACGCGGAACTTGTACGTCAGCACGACGCCGAGCGACGTGTAGCCGTCCGTCGCGAGATCGTTGTCGGGCACGCGGTGCTGCGCCCATGCGTGCGTGACCTGCGCACGCGCGCCAAACGGCCCGTAGCCGTAATCGGCCGCGAGCGTCGCGCGCAGCGGCGCGATCCGCGGCAGCGGCTCGCCCGTGTCCGCGTTGCGCGCGTGCGTGTAGTCGGCCGTCAGCTCGAGATCCACGCGATGCCCGCGCTTCTCGAACGCGCGCCACTTGCCTTCGAGCTCGACGCCGTAGAACTCCGCGCGCACGCCGCGATAAACGGCCTCGCGCAGCGCGTCGGCGGAGCCGGCCGCGACGAGCGCGCCCTCGTCGTCGACGAGCCGCCCGGTGTCGTATTCGGCGAGATAGTTCCGAAAGCGGCTGTAGAACACGCCGACGCTGCCGCGGTTCGGCCCGCTCGCATAGCGCAGCGCGAGATCGGTCGACACCGCCTTCTCCTTCTGCGCATCCGGCAGGCCGATCAGGTATTGCCCCGTCGCGCCGTGCGGCCCGTTCGCATACAGCTCGTAGAAGGTCGGCGCGCGCTCCGTGTACGACACGTTGCCCGCGAGCGCCCACGCAGGCGCGAGCTGGTACAGCGCGCCCGCCGACACGCTGCCCGCATTGAAGTCGCGCGAGCGCGCGAAGCCGAACTTGTCGTCGCCGTTCGCGCTCGGGTCGAGCCGCACGTGCTCGATGCGCGCGCCGGCGGACAGCTTCAGCGCGTCGCTCGCCTGCCATTCCTCGAGGCCGAACAGCGCGACGCTCGTCGTGCGCGTCGTCGGCGCGAGCGCCTCGCCGCCGAGCGCGGAGAACGTGTTCTGGCCGACCTGCACGCCGAGCGCGCCCTCGAACGGGCCTAGCTTGCGGTGACGCGCCTCGACGCGCGCCTCGTAGCCGTGGTTGCGGAACGTCGTGCCCGTCACGCCGTCCTCGATTTCCTTGTGCAGATAATTCGTGTAGCCGAAGTCGAACTTCAGTTGCGAGAACGGCCCGCGCAGATTGCGCACTTCCGACGCGACCGCGGCGCGTTCCTGCCGCATCTGCAGCCGCGCGTCGGTCTCGGCGACCGAGCCGTAATTCGATTCGTAGCCGCTGTACGACGCGCCGACGTAGCCGTCGGCCCACGTGTACGAGCCGCCCGCCGCGCCGCCGTAGCGGCGTCCGTCGCTGTTCGGCAGCTTGCCGTACGGCTCGCTCGCGTCCTCGCCGTCGAGCGCGCGCTGGCGCGCCGAGTGCGCATAGCCGGGGATTCTCAGCTCGTCGGTCTCGCGGCCGAACGCGTCGAGATGGAAGGCGAAGCGGCCGTTGCCGCCCTCGACGAGCGCCGCGCCCGCGCGCGCGTTGTTCGCGCCGCCGTAGCTCGCGTCGACCGCGCCCGAAACGCCGTTGACCGCCTCGCGCGGAATCCGGTTGTCGATGGTGTTGACGACGCCGCCGACCGCGTTGCCCCCATACAGCAGCGCGGCCGGCCCGCGCACGATCTCGACGCGCTCGACGGTGAGCGGCTCCTGCGGCACCGCGTGGTCGTACGACAGCGACGATGCGTCGTACGCGGCGACGCCGTTCTGCAGCAGCCGGATGCGGTCGCCGTCCATGCCGCGGATGATCGGGCGGCCGACGAGCGGGCCGTAGGTCGTCGTCGACACGCCGGGCAGGCCGTTGAGCGTATCGCCGAGCGAATCGGCGCGGCGCAGCGTCAGCGCATCGCCGGACAGCGACGCGGTTGGCGACGTGAGCGCCGATGCGCCGAGCGGATTGGCGGTCACGAAGATCGGCGAGAGCGTCGTCGCCGGCGGCTCGTTCGACGGGCGATCGGCGGGCGGCGCGAGCGTCTCGCCGTGTGCGAGACTCGCGGCGAGCAGCAGCGACATGGGATGCAGCCTGCGAACGAAAGGCGGCGCGGGGCGTCGGTGGTCATCCATTGCGGTAATCGGTGTGGTGTTGTCGGAGTGGACGGGATCACGGACCGAATCGCGCAGCGCCATCGAAACGATATAACGTATCAAATCCTGCGCGCACGTAGGCCGTGGCGAAACACATCGACAGCCGATCCGGCTGGCTGCGACGGTGCAGTCGCGGCTCGCGGCGGCTTACGATGGGATGGATATGTTATATCATTTCAATTTAAGCAACAAATGCCTTACGGTGCGTTTGGGCGCGGTCAGGGCGGTGGTGGTGACATCGGCGGCGGCTGCATCGGTGGTCCCTGCATCGGTGGTCCCTGCATCGGTGATGGTGGCATCGGCAAGGCCGTGCCTGCATCCTCGGCGACGACAGCCGCCGCCGCAAGTCGCGCCGGCACGCAAAACCGACGATGCGCGGAATCAGTCCAGCGTGATTGCCGCATTCATCCACCGAGCATGCGCTGCGCCGGGCCGTCATTGCGCGATTGACACGCCGTTCATGCCGGGCCGCTCGCCGCGCGCCTCGCCATGCCGTTCAAGCGCCCTCGACATCGTCACGACGCATGGCGCGCGCGAGCGCGCTCCGCACCCCGCGCTCCAGGTCTCGGCCGGCTTTCCTCTTGCCGCACATACATACACAAGCGCCGCTGCATTGCTGTGCGCATAGTTGATGCGTGGAACGCGCGCCGCCCCGCGCCGTAGACTCGCGGAGTCGAACTCGGAACGTCGACCGCCAAGCGCTTGCGCCCTCGTCGTCGCGAACGTGCGCCGCGCGGGCCGCGCGCGTCGACGTGGTATCGTCGGGCGCTCGCAAACCGACAAAGTCCTTTCAGTTTCACGCATGCATCCTCTTCGATCGATTTTCCCGCTGGCCCTGTTGACGGCCGTCGGGCTCCTTGCAACCGACCTGTATCTCCCCGCCGTGCCGTCCCTGCCGCAGCAGCTCGGCGGCTCGATCGAAAGCGCGCAGGCGACGCTCGCCGTGTTCTCGGCCGCGCTCGCCGTCTCGCAGCTCGTCTGGGGCGCCGCCGCCGACCGCCTCGGCCACCGCCGCACGCTCGCATTCGCGGTGCTGCTGCAACTCGCCGCGGGCGCCGCGTGCGCGCTTGCGCCGTCGATGGGCGTGCTGATCGGCGCGCGGGCCGTGCAAGGCTTCGGCGTCGGCGCGGCGACGGTCATCGTCCCCGCGCTCGCCAGGCAATCGTTCGGCGACGGCGGCGCGGTCCGCGCGCTCGCGTGGCTCGGCATCATCGAAAGCGCGGTGCCGGGGCTCGCGCCGGTCGTCGGCGCGGCGCTGCTCGTCGTCGCGGACTGGCGAATGAGCTTCTGGATCATCGTCGCGCTGTCCGTCGTCGTGGCGCCGCTCGTGTTCCGCGTGGTGCCCGCCGCTTCGCCGGCGCCCGCCCCCGCGAACGCGAACGGACGCGCGGGCGGCTATCGACGGCTGCTGCGCTCGCCCGTCTATCTCGGCTATGCGCTCGGCCACGCGCTGTGCTTCGCCGCGCTGCTCACGTTCGTCGCGAGCGCACCGCAGGTCGTCGAGATCTGGCTCGGCGCGGGGCCGTCGACGTTCAGCCTGTTGCAGGCATGCGGCGTCGCGGCGTTCATGCTGACCGCGGCGCGCAGCGGCAAATGGACCGACGCGCTCGGCCTCGACCGGATCATCTCGCTCGGCGCGCTGCTGCAGTTCGCGGCCGCCGCCGCGTTCCTGCTGCTCGCGCATCTCGAGCTGCGCTCGACCGCGCTCGTCGTCGCGTCGTGGATGCTGTTCTGCGGCTCGCTCGGCTTGCGCGGACCGGCGTCGATGGCGCGCGCGCTCGCGGCCGAGCCGTCGATCGCCGGACGCGCGGCCGGACTGCTGATGTTCTTCGGCCTCGGCGGCGCGGCGCTCGCGACGCAGGCCGTCGCGCCGTTCCTGCATCTCGGGCTCGCGCCCGTCGCGTGGATGTGCACGGGCTTCACGCTCGCGAGCGGCGTGGTGATCCTGTGGGGAATCGCGATGCGCGGCAAGCACGAAGACGTTGCGGCGGGGCCGGCGGCGTCCTGAGCGCCGCATGAGCGGCGCGCTGCGGCATTTTCTTGAATCGGAGGATGCGGTGAATTCGAGCGGCGGCGAAACCGTCGCGCGCGCCGCGGCCGGCCGCGGCTCGACGGCCGGCGCCGTGGCCGCGCGTGCGGCCGCGCGGCTTCTTTCGGTGTTTCGGTGTGTCGACATTCGCGGCGCGCGCATCGATTGAAGTAATCGATGCATTCGCGAGGCTCGAAGTCGACGCATTGAAACCGCAAAGGCTGGCGAAGCATCCGAAAACTTCGAGGCGACTGCGAACGGCATGCGGTTGAAGTTGTCGATGCGGTCGATGCGGTCGATGCGGTCGATGCGGTCGATGCGGTCGATGCGGTCGATGCGGTCGATGCGGTCGATGCGGTCGACGCCTTCGACGCCTTCGACGCCTTCGACGCCTTCGACGCCTTCGACGCCTTCGACGCCTTCGACGCCTTCGACTCTGTCGGCAGCATAACGATCGCCCGCCGGTAACGCACGGTAAATTGCGTTAATTTGCCGAAATTGACTTGGTTCGCCCGATTCCCAACAATGGGAACTGCTTAGGATGCCGTGTCGTTTCCGGACGCACGGCGCGCCAGAGCGGCTAGACCCAGTCAACCCTCCCCCCCTGACTGGAATTCCCACGCCACGGCAAGCCGCCGTGGCGTCTTTTTGTCTCGACGTACGCGTGCGGTCGAGCCGCCCTTCGTGATATCGACGAATAGACGTGTTCGGCGCGCGCCGTCGCCGAACGCAGCGCGACCCGAAAAAAGCGCACGGCGCGCGAGCGCCGCCCGATCAACCGAGCGCCCGTCGGCACGACGCAACGCAACGCAACGCAGCGCGACGCGACGCGACGCGACGCGACGACGCTATCAAGCCTGCGGATCGACCCGCAACACGAGCTTGCCGCGATGGCTGCCGTCGAACAGCCGATTCAGCACGTCGGGCGCGTTGCTCAGTCCGTCGACGACGGTCTCCTCCGCTTTCAGCCTGCCGTCGCGCAGCCAGCCGGCGAGCGTCGCGACCGCCTCGCGGCTCTTGCGGTAATCGAGAATCAGGAAGCCGCGCATCGTCAGCCGCTTCGCGATCAGCACGCTGACGTCGTCGGACGGGCGGCCGCTGTTGTAGTTCGCGATCACGCCGCACAGCGCGACGCGCCCGCCGATCGCCATCCGCGACAGCACCGCGCGCATGATCTCGCCGCCGACGTTCTCGAAGTTCACGTGCACGCCGTCGGGCGTCGCATCCTTCAGTGCGCGCTTCCAGCCGTCGGCCTTGTAGTCGACGGCCGCGTCGAAGCCGAGCTCCTCGGTCAGATAGCGGCACTTGTCCGCGCCGCCCGCGATGCCGACGACGCGCGCGCCGTGAATCTTGCCGATCTGCCCGGCGACGGAGCCGACCGAGCCCGCCGCGGCCGACACGACGAGCGTCTCGCCCGGCTGCACCGGCGCGATCTCGGTCATCCCGTAGTACGCGGTGAGCCCGCTCATCCCGCACGCGCCGAGCAGGCGCGGCAGCGGCAGGCCGAGCGCGGCGGGCAGCTTCGTGTACTGCGCGGCTTCGTCGGCGCGCACGTGCGCGTAGTCCTGCCAGCCGACGAGCCCCTGCACCAGATCGCCCTCGGCGAACCCCGGCGCATTCGACGCGACGACGCGCCCGATGCCGAGCGCGCGCATCACGTCGCCGATCGCGACGGGCGGCAGGTATTGCGGGATGTCGCTCATCCACACGCGATTGGTCGGGTCCATCGACAGATACAGCACGCGCACGAGCATCTCACCCGGCCCGAGCTCGGGCAACGGCGCTTCGACGAGCGTGAAGTGCTCCTGGCCGACGCGTCCGTCGGGGCGCGACTTCAGGCGCAGTTGGCGATTGACGGGGTTGGACATGGGCGTCACCTTCAGGATGAGTGGAAAGATGCGGCGTACGCCGCGTTGGCGAACTCGGCGCGCATACCGCTGTCGCATGCGCGCGATCCGCGATCCGCGATCCGCGATCCGCGATCCGCGATCCGCGATCCGCGATCCGCGATCCGCGATCCGCGATCCGCGATCCGCGATCCGCGATCCGCGATCCGCGATCCGCAACGATGCAATCACGTCGCCGCGCATGATTCGAACGCGCCGGCGGCCGCGCATAAAGACCATCGCCGGCATGCGCATGCCACGTCAAACCGCGCACATCCCGCCGTCGATCACGAGCTCCGCGCCCGTCACGTAGCGGCTCTCGTCGGACGCGAGATAGACGGCCGCATGCGCGACGTCGTCCGGCTCGCCGAGCCGGCGCATCGGCACGCCGCGCGCGAGCTTGCGCGCCGCCTCCTTCTCGCCGACTTGCTGGACGATCGGCGCGACGATGCCCGTCATGATGAACGACGGATGGATCGAGTTGCAGCGCACCTCGGTCTGCCGGCGCGCGCAATCCACCGCGATGGATTTCGTCAGCGAAGCGACCGCCGCCTTCGACGCGTTGTACGCTGTGTAGTCAGGCTCGTGCTTGAACGCGGCGACCGACGAGATGTTGACGATCGACGCGGGCGCGCCCGCCTCCAGATACGGCAGCGCACGCTTCGTGCCGAGCACGATGCTCTCGACGTTGATCGCCATCACGCGCCGCCATTCGTCGAGCCGAACCTGCCCGACCGCGCCGAACGAGCCGACGCCCGCGTTGTGCACCAGCACCGACAATCCGCCCATCGCGTCGTTCGCCTGCGAAAGCCGCGACGCCCACTGCACTTCGTCGGCGACGTCCTGCACGGCCGCCCACGCGACGCGCTCGCCCGCCGCTTCGTTCAGCTGCGCCGCGAATGCGTCGAGCACCGCCGCGTCGACGATGTCGGTCAGGAACACTTTCGCCGCCTGCTCGGCCATTCGCCGCGCGATCGCGCGCCCAAGGCCGCCCGCCGCGCCGGTGATGAACGCCCGCTTGCCGGCAAGACGCGGCGCCAAGTTCTTCGTCATGAACACTCCCAGTCGTTTCGCTATTCGCTATTCGCTCGTCGCATGCGCGATCGCGCGCATGCGGAATGCGTGATACATGATGCGTCGCGCACCCCACGCGTCGCCGTGAACGCGGCTGCAATCGCAATCGGCGCCGCCGTCAGCAGCGTACGGCATCCGGTGCGGCATGCGTACGCCGAGCGCCAACCGTCAGACGGACAAATACCCGCCGTCGACGTTGAGCACCGCGCCCGTCGTGTAGCTCGACGCCGCCGACGCAAGATACAACACCGCGCCCGCCATCTCCGACGGCTGCGCGGCGCGCCGCATCGGCACGTGCGCGAGCACCTGCTTCAGCACGTCGGGCGCCTGCGTCAGCGCCGACGCGAATTTCGTGTCGGTGAGGCCCGGCAGCAGCGCGTTGCACCGCACGCCGCTCGCCGCGCATTCGATCGCGAACGCCTTCGTCATCGAGATCACCGCCGCCTTCGTGATCGAGTAGATGCCCTGCCAGTAGCCGGGAACCACGCCGTTCACCGACGCGACGTTGACGATCGATCCGCCGCCGCCCTTGCCCATCAGCTTCGCGCCGCGGCTCGACATGAAGAAGTAGCCGCGGATGTTCACGTCGACGGTCTTCTGGAACGCGCCGGGGTCGGTGTCGACGATCGGCCCGTAGTACGGATTCGCCGCCGCGTTGTTGACGAGCACGTCGAGCCGCCCGTGCTTGTCTTCGAGCGCGGCGAACAGCGCGTCGATCTGGTCGAGCTCGCCGATGTGGCACGCGGCCGCCTCGGCCGAGCCGCCGGCCTCGACGATCTCGTTCGCGATCGTGCGGCAATCGTCGATGCGCCGGCTCGTGACGACGACGTGCGCGCCGAACGCGCCGAGCAGCCTCGCGGCGTCCGCGCCGATGCCGCGGCTCGCGCCCGTGACGACGGCGATCTTGCCGGACAGATCGAACAGGTTGGATGCGGTCATGGAGAATATCCTGAGTCGATGAAGGGGGAGGAAATCAGCGATGCGTGACGAGCCGCTCGTCGTCCGCGCCGTCGAGGTGCGGCCAGCCGTTGTACGTCGTCACGCGCGCGCCGCCGCGGCCGATCCTGATTCGGCTCACGCTCGTGTTGACGAGCGGCCACGCGAGCTCGAAGCTGCGCTCGACGGGCACGCCGAGAAGCGTCGCGACGATCACGCCGATCGGCCCGCCCGACGTGAACGCCCAGATCTCGCGCGCCGGCTGCCGCGCGAGCGCGTCCCACGCCGCGAGCGTGCGCGCGCGGAATTCGGGCCACGGGCAGACGTAGTCGCCGTCGTGCGCGCCGCCCGTCCAGCGCGCGACGGCCGCCGCGAACAGCGCCTGGAACGCGCGGCGCGGATCGGCTTGCGCCCTCATCGCGCGCAGCAGCGCGTCGCGCGAAGCAAGCTCGGGCCGATGACGCGCGATCAACTCGTCCGAGTCGAGCTCGTCGAGGCCCGCGAGCGCGAGTCGCGGCGCGTCGACGCCCGCCGCGCGCGCGCAGCCGTCGGCCGTCTGCGCGTGGCGGCGCAGCGTGCCCGTCGCGATCAGCCCGGGCCGCCGCGCGCCGCGCGCCATCCATGCGCCGAGCCGCGCCGACTGCTCGTCGCCGAGCGGCGACAGGCAATCGTAATCGGCCGCATCGAAGCTCGCCTGCGCGTGGCGGATCAGGAACAGCTCGCTCATCGCGCACTCCCGGCCGCCGCCGCGATCACGCGCCGGCACCGCTCGCCGAGATAGCGCACGGCCGCGCCGAAGCCCGCGAACTGTTCGTTCGTCGTATGGCCGAGCACGAAGCGCCGGTAGATCTGCTGCGCGATCACCATCAGCCGGAACAGGCCGAACACTTCGTAGAACTCGAAGCCGCCGACGTCGATGCCCGTGCGCGCGCCGTAATAGTCGACCACCTCGCGGCGCGTCATCATCCCTTGCGCGTGCGTCGGCTGGCGGCGCATCGCGACGAACGCGGGATCGTCGTCGGCCTGCACCCAGTACGCGAGCGAGCCGCCGAGATCCATCAGCGGATCGCCTAGCGTCGCCATCTCCCAGTCGAGCACGCCGACGATCGACAACGGGTCGGCCGGATCGAGCACGACGTTGTCGAAGCGATAGTCGTTGTGAATCACGCAGATGCGGCGCTCGCTCGCCGGGCGGTTGCGCTCGAGCCACGCGAGCACGTCGTCGCACGGGTTCGCGCCGTCGGTGAGCGCCTTGCGCCAGCGCTCGCCCCAGCCGCTCAACTGCCGCGCGACGTAGCCCTCGCCCTTGCCGAGCGCCGCGATTTCGGCGCGCGACGCGTCGATCGCGTGCAGCTCGATCAGCCGATCGACAAAGCTCTCGCACAGCTTGCGCACGCCGTCGCGATCGAGGTTCAGCCCGGCGGGCAGTTCGCGCCGCAGGATCACGCCGGCGATGCGCTCCATCACGTAGAACTCGCTGCCGATCACCGCGGTGTCGTCGCAGCGCGCAAGGATCGCGGGCACGTAGCGGTAGTCCGGCTTGAGCGCCGCCATCACCGCCGCCTCGCGCAGCATGTCGTGCGCGGTGCCCGCCTTCGCGCCCGCGGGCGGCCGCCGCAGCACCAGCTCGCGATCGCCATAGCCGATCAGGTAGGTCAGGTTCGACGCGCCGCCGTGGAACTGCCGGATGCTCGGCTCGCCCGTCAAGCCGTCGATCCGCGACTTCAGGTACGCGTCGAGCTTCGCCGCGTCGAGCCGGTCTTCGTCGCGCACGTCGCGCGCATCGTCGAGGCGCACGCTCATGCCGCCTCCGCCGCGGCGAGCTGCCGCTTCACCTCGAGCTTCGCGACGACCGCGCGATGCACCTCGTCCGGCCCGTCCGCGATCCGCAGCACGCGCGCGTACGCATAGAGCGCCGCGAGCGGAAAGTCGTTCGACAGGCCCGCGCCGCCGTGGATCTGGATCGCCGCGTCGGCCGCCTGCTGCGCGACCGCCGGCACGACCACCTTGATCTGCGAGATCAGCGACAGCGCCGCCTTCACGCCCTGCGTGTCGATCGTCCACGCGGCCTTCAGCGTCAGGAGGCGCGCCTGCTCGATCGACATCCGCAGGTTCGCGACGACGTCGCCGTTGCCGCCGAGCTTGACGAGCGGCTTGCCGAACGCGGTGCGCGTCGTCGCGCGCGCGCACAGCAGCGTGAGCGCCTTCTCCGCCGCGCCGAGCGCGCGCATGCAATGGTGGATACGGCCCGGCCCGAGCCGGCCTTGCGCGATCTCGAAACCGCGCCCCGGCCCGAGGATCACGTTCGACGCGGGCAGCCGCACGTTCGTGAAGCTGACTTCGCCGTGGCCCGACGGCTCGTCGTACGCATTGAACACGGGCAGCATCCGTTCGATCTTCACGCCGGGCGCGTCGAGCGGGCACAGCACCATCGTGTGCCGGCGGTGCGGCTCCGCCTGCGGATCAGTGAGCCCCATGAAGATCACGACGCGCGCGAGCGGATGGCCGATGCCCGTCGACCACCACTTGCGGCCGTTCAGCACGACTTCGTCGCCGTCGATCGCCGCGGTGGCCCGCATGTTCGTCGCGTCCGACGACGCGACCTCCGGCTCCGTCATGCAGAACGCCGAGCGAATCTCGCCCGCGAGGAGCGGCTCGAGCCAGCGGCGGCGCTGCTCGGGCGAGCCGTAGCGCGCGAGCACCTCCATGTTGCCGGTGTCGGGCGCGTTGCAGTTGAACGCTTCGGGCGCGATGAACGAGTGCCCCATCAGTTCGGCGAGCGGCGCGTACTCCGCGTTCGACAGCCCCGCGCCGCCGTGCTCGGCCTGCGGCAGGAACAGGTTCCACAGGCCGGCCGCGCGCGCCTTCGCCTTCAGCGTTTCCATCACGTCGGGCTGGCGCCAGAGGCGCCAGTCGGCGCCGCCCGTCGATTGCTCGACATAGCGCGCCTCGACGGGCGCGATCTCGTCGCGCATGAAGCCCGCGATGCGCTCGCTCAGTTCGCGGCTGCGGGCCGAAGGGGAGAAATCCATGGCGTCTCCGTGTGGTCGGTTCGAATGAAGACGAGCGTACGCGATCCTCGACAATCGATGAAATGAATATTTATTATGCAAGGACATAGACTTCACTGATGGGCTTGCGCGATCGCGCGAGCCTTCCCGGAACGCCGAATCCCCGACATGCCGATGCCGCCCGACCACCGACTCGACCTGAACCTGTTCCGCGTGCTCGACGCGGTCTACGTGCAAGGCGGCATCAGCGCCGCCGCGCGCGCGCTGCACCTGACGCAGCCGGCCGTCACGCACGCGCTGAACCGGCTGCGCGCGCACTTCGGCGATCCGCTCTTCGTGCGGCAGGGCAACAAGGTCGTGCCGACCGAGCGCACGCGCGCGGTGATCGCCGACGTCCAGCTGCATCTGAAGGGGCTGCAGGACGCGGCGCGCGCTCAGACGCGCTTCAGCCCGGACGCGCTCGACCTCGGCTTCGTCGTCGGCGTGCGCGACGTGCTCGAATCGATCGCGCTGCCGCAGCTCGTCGCGTCGCTCGCGCGCGACGCGCCCGGCGTGCGGCTCGTGAGCCGCCGCGTGCCCGTCGCCGACATCGAGCGCGAGCTCG
This sequence comes from Burkholderia savannae, assembly GCF_001524445.2. Classification (NCBI taxonomy): domain Bacteria; kingdom Pseudomonadati; phylum Pseudomonadota; class Betaproteobacteria; order Burkholderiales; family Burkholderiaceae; genus Burkholderia; species Burkholderia savannae. Next base: position 2,727,170 of record NZ_CP013418.1, on the reverse strand, counting down.
GCAGCGGCAACCTCGATCTCGCGATCGAGCGCCGGGTGCCCGCAGGGCCCCGGATCGTCGGCGAAAACGTGGTCGACGACACGCTCGTCGTCGCGATGCGGCGCGATCATCCGCTCGCGGGCGCGCCGCTGCGCCGAGCCGACTATTTCGCCGCGCGGCACGTGACGGTGTCGCCGCTCGGCGAACCGCACACGCTCGACGTGCTGCTCGGCGCCGACGGCCGCTTCCGCCGCATCCAGCTCGTCTGCCAGCACTATTTCGCCGCGTGCCAGATCGCGGCGTCGGGCGATCTGCTGCTGACGCTGCCGCGCTCGTACGCGCTACGCATGACGCGGCTCCTGCCGATCGCGGTCCAGCCGCTGCCGCTGCGGCTCAAGCCCTATCCGATCCTCGCGTACTGGCACGAATCGCGCGAGCTCGACCGCGCGCACCAGTGGCTCCGCGAGCGCGTGATCGACGCCGTGCGCGCGGCGTCGACGCATCCCGCGGGCGCATGACGGCCGCTGCACGCGGGCGCGAAGCCGTTTATGCTCGTGAATCGGGGCCGGCATGCCGGCCGCTCCTTCCCTTTACCTCGAGGACACGCGATGCCGCTCATTCACGCCTCAGCCGAAATGGCGCCCGACGCGCCGAACTACGTCGTCGATCTCGAAGCCGGCGAGCATCGCCTGCAAGGCGACGAAAACGAGCACGAGGGCGGCGGCAACGTCGGGCCCGCGCCGTACGAGCTCGTGCTGTCGGGGCTCGCCGCGTGCACGGTCGCGACGCTGCGGATGTACATGCAGCGCAAGGAATGGCCGGCCGCGCGCCTCGCCGCGCGCGCCGAACTGCACGTCGACCGCGAGGGCGCGCAGTACGTGCGGCGCACGATCGCGGTCGACGGCGCGCTCGATGATGCGCAGCGCAAACGGCTCGCGGAAATCGCCGAGAAGACGCCCGTCACGCTGTTCATCAAGCGCGGGACGCGGATCGAGACGACGTTGAAGTGACGGATGCGGCGGCGCGGCGTAGGGCGGCGCGACGTGCCGCGTTGCGCTGCGACACGCGGCGGCCTCGTGCGTGCCGCGTCGGGCGTGCCGCATTGCGCCGCACCGTGCCGTGTCAGGCGTCAGGCGTCGGGCGACGCGGTGACGCGCCTCGATCGCTTAGCGGCGGCGATGCGGGACAAATCGGGCCCGCCCGTTCGATGGATGCACGTTGCAGGCTCTCGCGCGTGCGCGCTTCGCATCCGCGGTGGTGGCGGCGGCGGTGGCGGTGGCGGCAGCGCCGCTTCAGTCACCGGCGCCGACCTCTCGGCAGCCGCACGTAAGCTCGCCCGCCAGAACCGAACCGGCGGCGGCACCGCGCCCGGCCGTCGCACCGACCGCCCGAACCGCGAGCGACGATGCAACCGGGCGGCATGCAACCAAGCGGCGAGGCGGGGCCAGACGACGCGTCGCGCCCCACGCCGCCGAACGAGCGCGACGCGCCCGAGGGTCAAGGCAGCGTCAGCAGAATCGACTTCGGCCCGCCCGGCAGATTGTGCGGCTGCCCCACCGCGTAGCCGCCCGTGCTCATCCGGAAGTTGCCGTTGACCACCGAGAACTGATAGTTCGAGCAGATCTCGTTGTGATCGGGCGTGTAGACGGCCGACGTCGTCGCCTTCTTGACCGCGACCCACCGCCCGGCCACCCTGTCGAACGCCCATACGTTGCCGTACTGTCCGGCCCGCTGCGTCGCGTCGAGACACGACGCGCCTTGCGTCGCCCAATCCTCGACGAAGCTGTTCGCGAAATTCGCCGACTGCAGGCTCTTCTGATAGCGCAGCGTCGCGATCAGCTCGCGCACGTTGGTCGACGTGTCCGTGAACCACACCGAATAGTCGGTCTGGTTCTGGCCGGCGACGGGCGCGATCGACGCCATGAAGCGATATGTCCGGCCCGCGACGGGCGCATGGCTCTTCGAGCACTTGTAGCCGGTGCCTTCGCCGCCGAACTGCGTGCAGCTGACGCCCGGCCCCTTCGCGATGATCTGCGGCGACTTGCCGTTCGCGTCCCACACTGAAAACAGGACCAGGCCGTTCTGCTTGCCGTCGACCGACTGGATGCCGGTGTAAGCGCCCGGCCAGCCGATCGCTTCCCAATAGGTGGTCGGCGCGAGCGCTTCGGGCGTCACGTCGACGCTGAACGCGGTCCAGTCGCTCGCCTGCTGGTAGTTCAGATGGACGGAGTTCGCGCGCGTGCGGTGCGGCTGCGCCGAGCCGCCGATCGCGACGCTCTGCGCCGTGCCGTCGAACCTGCGGATGCTCGCCACCGCCGTTTGCGCGCCGCCGCTGCCGGCGATCCACCACGCCGACGCGACCCCGTCCGCGCCGGTCGACGCGTTCACCGGAAAGAGCCAGCCCGACGCACTGCCTGCGCCCCGCGGCTGCCACGCGACATCGCAGCCGGAAACCGGCTGGCCCTTGTTCGTCACCTTCACCGTCAGCATGACGGGGTTGTGCGTGCGGTTGTTCGACGTGATCGCCGGATCGTAGAGCGTCGACGAGAACGCCGAGCCTTGTCTCGCGACGAGCGGCGCGCTCGTCGACGAAGCGATCACGGAGCCGTTCAGGCAGGCGCCGGCGGCCGTCGCGTCGACGGCCGCCACGGCCAGGACGGTTGCTGCGATGCACTTGAATTTCAATTCGATCCTCCTCGTACGGGTGTTTCGATTGGCGGACATGCGTCGTGCACTATAAGCGACGCTCACTCGCCCGATGAAAATAACCGACCATATCCGACGGGATAATCAATTTCTTTTAATATTTAATATATTATCTACTTGTTTAAATGATCGAAGCCGACTCCGTGAAAATCGGCGCCGCGCTTTTCATCGGCCCGTCCGGCGGCTCGCAACGCGCGACACTGCTCACTTCGCCCGAACGAAGCGGCGCTGCCGACAGGAAATCGAAGCCGTTCGAAAAACGTCCGTTCCGATGAATCGATTGCCGCCGATTAAACATCAGGCTGCCGATTGATTGCGCATTCGCGTCGGTATTCGCCGGCAGCGCGAATCAGCCTCGATCGCATTCGAAATCCGTCGACCGGATGCCCCGAACGCCGATTCCCGGAATGCTTCGAGTGACGGGGAACGATCGCCGCGACGCCGCGCCGATGCCGGTTCGTACGAAACCCGGCGTGCCGGGCGCGTCGATGTCGCGATAAACGACCATCTTGCGCCGATCCTCGCGCGGGGATGCGGGAACCGGCGATACGCCGAGCCCCGCGCCGACGAGACTCACGGTGGTGTCCCTCCGGATCGCACGCTGCGAGACCTGCGGCGTGCAGCCCGCCTGAGCGCGCGCGTCGACGATGCGGCCGTGCAAACCCAAGCCTTCGGATTCGGGAGACAAGGCCCACGGCACAGCGGCGAGCGATGCGAGCGGCACGGCGCCGGCGCGGCCGAGCGCGAGCCCGGCGTTTCTGCGCAAACCCTGACGGAAGATTCGGGCGCGCAACGCGGCGACGTGGAACGGTCCGCCGGCACGCGCGCGAATTGACGGATTCGCTGCACGCGCCGGCCGCACGGACGCCCGTGCGGCGACGCCGCGCGACCGCGTTACAGCCCGAGCGCCGACAGATCGAGCTTGCCGCCCTTGGCGGGCGGACACCAGAAGAACGAGCCGGTGATCGGCTGCGTGAAGCGGAACAGGCCGTCGTGCACGCCGTCGGTCGCGCCGATCATCCGGCGCATCTGCACCTCGAACGCGCGGAACGAATGGCCGAATGCGACGAAATACAAGCCGGCGCGGCGCTCGTCCGCCCACGGCGACGAGCGCCGCAGCACCTTCGCCTCCGGCTTGAAGCTCTCCTGCTCGGTGCGCTTCACGTGCGCGTACGCGGGCGCGTCTTCGAGTTCTTCGTTGTCGTCCTTGCGGCGGCCGATGATCCGGTCCATTTCGTCGCCCGGGATCTCGCGCATCTTGCCGAAGTCGTGCACCCATTGCTGGACCGCGACGAAGCTCGCGCCGTCGAAGCCCGCGCCCTTGCCGGACACGAACGCGGTTTCGATCGCCTCGTCGCCTTCCGGGTTCTCGGTGCCGTCCTCGTAGCCGGACAGGTCGCGGTCGTCCGCGTAGCGGAACGCGTTCGCGGCGCAGTCGAGCTCGAACGCGGGCGCGACGAGCTGCTCGATCTCGCGCGAGCGCACGGTGGCCGCGCCGAGATCGTCGGCGCGCAGCCAGACCCAGAGCGCCGCGGGCGTCGACGGCACCGGCGCGCCCGGCACCGACAGCTCGGGAAACTCCTTCAGGCCGTCGATCTTCTTGTCGAGCGCCTGCACGAGCGACGGCCCGATGCCGATCACCGTGTCGACGCCGTCAATGGCGTCGCGCAACGCGGCGAGCGCGCTCGCCGCACGCTCCGGATGCGTGATCCGGAAGGACAGGTAGCGGCTCGCCGCCGGAATCGGAGCCAGAATGCCTTGCTGAAAATCGCTCATCGTTTCCTCGATGCAGTGTTCGGTTCTACAGGGTGGGGGACGCCGGATTGTCCCATAACGTCGGGACGCGCCTGCTTGGGACGTGCCTGCTTGGGAAGTGCCCGTTCGGGACATGCCAGTCCGGGACATGCCCGTTCGGGACGTGCCCGTTCGGGACGTGCCCGTTCGGGACGTGCCCGTTCGGGACGTCCCCGTTCGGGACATGCCCGTTCGGGAGCGGCCCTTCTGGGAGAGACGCGTTCGGGGCTGCATGTTTGGGACGCGCCCGTCTGGGACGTGCCCGTCTGGGACGCGCCCGCTCGGCGTGCGTCCGTTCGCGCCGTCCCGGTCGGGAACGCGTCGTCCCGAGCACATGCGTTCGCCGCGGCCCCCCCGGAACGGGGAGCCACGGTCGCAATACACGCGCTCGAAGCATGTCCGGCCGCGCGCAAGGCCAAACCGACGCACCCGCCCGGGACATATCAGCGGACGCATCCCGCCCGCGACTTCCGCATCGGCGACATGCACGCCGTGACAGCTTCGCGCGCCGCGCACGCGCACGCGTGTACGAACCGCTTCGGCCCGCCGGGCGCATAGCGCCACACGCATACGCCCATACGCCCGTACGCCCGTACGCCCGGCGCGCCCGCGCGTGGCAATCGCGGCGCACGTCGAGTCCCGATGCCAACCCACTCCCTCCGCCCCCAATCGAATGCGGCGAGCCGCATCGCCGCGCATCGCCCCGTATCGAATCGGCAACATCCATTCGTCTGACATTGCAGCAATGCGAAACGGCCGCTAGAATCGCTTCACGAGCTGAACTCCGCTCGCTTTCACTCCACTCACTCAACGTTCGAAGGAGGTGCCAGATGTCGCGAATGCATGTCACCTCCCCGACGGCAGTTCCACGACGCGCGTTCTAAGTCGTCGTCTTCGCGGGCCGCTATCCAGCCCGCACAGCTTCCGGACAGTTCCCCGCCTTCGCTTCGCGCGCTGACGCGCAGCGGCATGCGTCCGGCTTTCGTTTCGAACAACAATCGACAAGTCCCGTTCGCCACGAGCGACCGGGCCCCGACAAATGGCCCAAAAAACAACCCATCCGGGTGGACGAGCGTTTACCGACGTGCTCGCGTTCACCTTCCGGCACTGGCGCGCGCAACCCGCGCGCATCGCCGCCATCGCGTTCTTCGCGCTCGCCACCGCGCTCGGCGACGTGCTGACGCCGCTCTTCGCGGGACGCCTCGTCGACGCGCTGTCGCACGGCGTCACCGCCGCGGACAAGGCGCTCGCATGGAGCCGCGCGCTGCACGCGTTCGGCATGCTGATCGGCATCGGGCTCGCTTGCACGTTGCTGCGGCAGGCGGCGTTCCGCAACATCATCGTGCTGACGCTCGAGATGATGAGCCAGATCGCGGCGAACGCGTTCCATCGCGTGCAGCGCTTTTCGACCGACTGGCACGCGAACAGCTTCGCCGGCTCGACCGTGCGCAAGATCACGCGCGGCATGTGGGCGATCGACCTGCTCAACGACACGCTGCTCGTCGCGCTGCTGCCGTCCGTCGTGATGCTCGCGGGCGCGACGCTTCTGCTCGGCTCGCACTGGCCGGTGATGGGCGCGGTGGTCGGCGGCGGCTCCGTCGTGTTCATCGCGGTGACGGTCACGATGTCGCTGCGCTTCGTCGCGCCCGCCGCGCGGCTCGGCAACCTGTGGGACACGCGTATGGGCGGCGCGCTCGCCGACGCGGTGAGCTGCAACCCGGTCGTCAAGGCGTTCGGCGCGGAGACCCGCGAAGAGGCGCGGCTCGACGGCGTCGTGTCGAAGTGGCGCGCGCGCACCCGCCGCGCGTGGCGGCGCGGCACGCTGAACGGCGGCGTGCAGGGCGCGATGCTCGTCGCGATGCAGGCGGCGATCCTCGGCGCGGCGCTGTGGCTGTGGGCGCACGATCGCGCGAGCGTCGGCGACATCGCGTTCGCGCTCACGACGTTCCTCGTGCTGCAAGGCTATCTGCGCGACATCGGGATGCACATCCGCAACCTGCAGCGCTCCGTCAACGACATGGAGGAGCTCGTGTCGCTCGAGCGGCAGCCGCTCGGCATCGACGACAAGCCGGGCGCGAAGCCGATCTCGATCGCGCACGGCGAGATCCGCTTCGAGCACGTGACGTTCGGCTACAGCGGCGCGCATGCGAAGCCGCTGTACGACGATTTCTCGATCCGGATCGCGCCGGGCGAGCGGATCGGGCTCGTCGGGCATTCGGGCTCGGGCAAGACGTCGTTCATCAAGCTGATTCAGCGGCTGTACGACGTCGACGGCGGGCGCATCGCGATCGACGGGCAGAACATCGCCGACGTCACGCAGGCTTCGCTGCGCAGCCAGATCGCGATCGTCCAGCAGGAGCCGCTGCTGTTCCACCGCACGCTCGCCGAGAACATCGCGTATGCGCGACCCGGCGCGACGCGCGGCGAGATCGAGCGCGCCGCGCGGCTCGCGAGCGCGCACGAGTTCATCGCCGAGCTGCCGCAGGGCTACGACACGCTCGTCGGCGAACGCGGGATCAAGCTGTCGGGCGGCGAGCGGCAACGCGTGGCGATCGCGCGCGCGTTCCTCGCCGACGCGCCGGTGCTGATCCTCGACGAAGCGACGTCGAGCCTCGATAGCGAAAGCGAGGTGCTGATCCAGCAGGCGATGGAGCGGCTGATGGTCGGACGCACGACGCTCGTCGTCGCGCACCGGCTGTCGACGGTGCGCGCGCTCGATCGGCTGATCGTGCTCGACAAGGGGCGCGTGATCGAGGAAGGCAGCCACGACGAGCTGATCCGGCTCGAAGGCGGCGTCTACCGGCGGCTGTTCGAGCGGCAGGCGCTCGAGCTCGCGAAGGGCCTGATCGAGCAGACGGGCGGCGACGCCGCCGAGTGGCTGAGCGACGAGCATGACGGACGCGACGAGCGCAACGAGCGCGGCGAACGCGACAAGCCCGGCGTGCTCGACGGACACGACGCGCGGCGCGCGCATCGCGCGCCCGACGGCGGCGACGGGCGGATCGACGATTCGGCGGTCGCTGTCGAGAAGTAGCCGCGGGCGCGACGAAGGCAAGGCACGGGCGCGCGCGAGCGCGCCGACCGTCTTGCGTCGCTTCGTCTTGCGTCGCGCTCGCGCGATGCGCTTCACGCGACGCGCGCACATCACGCGCAATCGCGACGCCCCGCACGCACGCCCCGCGTGAACGGCGCGCAGCGTCGCGGCGTTCGATCCACGCGGTCAAACGCGATTCGATCGAATCGCGACGAACGGAGCGGAGCCACGCAGCGCGGCGTCGCTTCGAAGCGCACGCTGTCCGCGCGAGCGCCGCCCCGCGATCCGGCGGCATCCGCCCGCGCCCCGCGCCGCCGCGCTCCGCTATCTCCGGCTCGCGCCCCCGTCCGTCAACGGACCATACGCGTCAACGCTCCGCCCGGCCGCGCTCCAGCGCCGCCGCCACGCGCGCGACCACCTGCTCGCGCCGCGCGAGCACCGGCTTCGACCGCTCGCGCACGCGCTCGACGATCCGCGCCGGCGCGGTGTCCGGATCGCCCGCGTCGAACGGCGGCGCCGGCGCGTATTCGAGTTGCAATTGCACGGCCTGCGCAACGTCCTCGCCGACGAGTTCCGCCGCGAGCGTCAGCGCGAAATCGATCCCCGCCGTCACGCCGCCGCCCGTCACGAGGTTGCCGTCGCGCACGACGCGCTCGCGCACCGGAATCGCGCCGAGCGGCGCGAGCAGCGAATGGAACGCCCAGTGCGTCGTCGCGCGCCGGCCGCGCAGCAGCCCCGCCGCGCCGAGCACGAGCGCGCCCGTGCACACCGAGCTCACGTAGCGCGCGTGCGCCGCCTGCCGGCGGATGAACGCGAGCGTGTCCGCGTCCTCCATCAGATCGGCGACGCCCATGCCGCCCGGCACGCAGATCACGTCGAGCGGCGGACAGTCGTCGAACGTCGCGTCCGGCGCGAGCGCGAGCCCGCTGCTCGCCGCAACCGGCTCGCGCGTTTTCCAGACGAGCCGCGCCGTGACGCCCGGCAGCGACGCGAACACGTCGTGCGGCCCGGTCAGGTCGAGTTGCTGCACCTGCGGAAACAACAGTAATCCCACTTCGATGGCCATTCCTCACCTCCTCCTTTTCGCAGTTGTCGCACCGCGCCGCGCGCCCGCGCCGGCGTCGTGGACAAACCGACTGTACGCAAGTACCGTATGGCGGATATGCCAAAGTCCCCACGAATCCCGCCAGCCGAGCCGCTCATATCCGTGCCCGCGCCCGCCGCCGCGCGCCGCGCCGTACACGTGCTCGCCTTCGACGACGTGCAGTTGCTCGACGTCGCCGGGCCGCTCCAGGTGTTCTCGACCGCGAACGACTTCGCGGCGCAACGCGGCCTCGCGATTCCGTACGCGCCGCGCGTCGTCGCCGCGAACGCGCGTTCGGTGGCGTCGTCGGCGGGGCTTGCGTTCGTCGCCGCGCCGCTGCCCGCCGCGCGCGAGCCGTCCGACACGCTGATCGTCGCGGGCGGCTGGGGCGTCCACGACGCGGCGCGCGATCCGCGGCTCGTCGACTGGGTGCGCCGCCGCGCGGCCCGGACGCGGCGCGTCGCGTCGGTGTGCTCGGGCGCGTTCGTGCTCGCGGCGGCGGGGCTGCTCGACGGCCGCCGCGCCGTCACGCACTGGTCGCGCTGCGAAGAACTCGCGCGGCGCTACCCCGGCGTGCGCGTCGACCCCGATCCCATTTTCGTACGCGACGGCAACGTCTGGACGTCGGCAGGCGTCACGGCCGGCATCGATCTGGCGCTCGCGCTCGTCGAGAACGATCTCGGCCGCGCGCTCGCGCTCGACGTCGCGCGGCATCTCGTCGTGTTCCTGAAGCGGCCGGGCGGCCAGGCGCAATTCAGCACGGCGCTGACGCTGCAGCATGAAGGCGGCGGCTTCAGCGAACTGCACGCGTGGGCGGCCGCGAATCCGGGCGCGGATCTGTCGGTCGCGGCGCTCGCCGCGCGCGCCGGCATGAGCGAGCGCAGCTTCATGCGCCGCTATCGCGAGGCGACCGGCAAGACGCCCGCGCGCGCGATCGAGCAGATGCGCGTCGAGGCGGCGCGCAATCTGCTGGCCGGCGGGCCGCTGCCGATCAAGCGCATCGCCGCGCGCTGCGGGTTCGGTTGCGAGGAAACGATGCGGCGCAGCTTCCTGCGCATACTCGGCGTGACGCCGCGGGCGTACCGCGAGCGGTTCGCGCCGCATGGCGCGAGAACCGAAAATGTGCGACCCTAGCCGCATGTCCACGCAGCTTCCTCCCCTCTCGCACTGCTGGCGCCGCGCCTGACGCAGCGGCATAGTCACATCCCGTTCACGACCATGCCGCCGCATCCGGCCGGCATTGCGTCGATCGCGCCCCAGCTCGGCCCGGATTGCGGCGGTTCTTCCCGGAGAAACCGTTCATGCAAGACGACATCTCGATCCCGGCACGAGCGCCGATCGCGCTGACGGGCGACCGCCCGACCGGCCCGCTGCACCTCGGCCATTACGTCGGCTCGCTGAAGACGCGCATCGCGCTGCAGGACACCCACCGGCAGTTCATCCTCGTCGCCGACACGCAAGCGCTGACCGACAACGCGCACGATCCCGACAAGGTCCGCCGCAACGTGATCGAGGTCGCGCTCGACTATCTGGCCGTCGGCATCGATCCGCGCAGGAGCACGATCGCCGTGCAATCGGGGCTGCCCGCGCTCGCCGAGCTGACGCTCTTCTATCTGAACTTCGTCACCGTCGCGCGTCTGGAGCGCAATCCGACGATCAAGGACGAGATCCACGCGCGCGGCTTCGGCCGCGACATTCCCGCGGGCTTTCTCTGCTACCCGGTCGCGCAGGCGGCCGACATCACCGCGTTCAAGGCCGACACGGTGCCCGTCGGCGACGATCAACTGCCGCTCATCGAGCAGACGAACGAGATCGTCCGGCGCATCAACCGGCAGGCGGGCGTCGACGTGCTGCCCGAGGCGAGCGCGCTGATCTCGTCGACGGGGCGGCTGCCGGGCGTCGACGGCCGGGCGAAGATGAGCAAATCGCAGGGCAACGCGATTGCGCTGTCGTCGCCGCCGGCGGCGATCGCCGATGCGGTCAAGCGGATGTACACCGATCCGAACCACTTGCGCGTGTCCGATCCGGGCACGGTCGAAGGCAACGTCGTGTTCACGTATCTCGACGCGTTCGACGACGAGCCGGACGAAGTCGAGCGGCTGAAGGCCGCGTATCGCGCGGGCGGGCTCGGCGACATGACGCTCAAGCGCCGCCTCGAAGACAAGCTGCAGGCGCTGATCGCGCCGATCCGCGAACGGCGCGCGCAGCTCGCGCGCGAGCCGGGCTACGTCGTCGACGTGCTGAAGGAAGGCACCGCGCGCGCGAACGACGTCACGCAGCGCACGCTCGACGACGTGCGCGATGCGCTGGGCGCGTTTTCGTACCGGCGGTTCGTCGGGTGACGCGCGCGTCGGCGCGGAGCGACGTTGCGCCTTTTCGCCTTTTCGCCCGTTTCACCGTTTCACCGTTTCACCGTTTCACCGTTTCACCGTTTCACCGTTTCACCGTTTCACCGTTTCACCGTTTCGACGTTTCGACGTTTCGACGTTTCGCCGCAGCACCGGGACGCTGGAGCGTCTGGGTATCGCTGCATGGCGGCATCGCTTGGCGTGTGCCGTTCGAGCGTGTCGGTCGGATCGCTCGACGCACGCGCTCGACAACGCGCCGTTTCCTCGGACGAATCGTTTCACCGGCCCGAAAACAGCCGTCCCGGACGGGATTTCCGCACGCGCCGACCGCGCGGCTACAGACTTTACACACTGTTACGCGCGGCGCTCATCCAACGATGACGGCATTCCCTATACTGCCGCCGTGCAATAGCAACCACCCGCTACCATGAACACGAAGCCCATCCGAAAGACGGCAACGCAGCGCCCGGCTTTCACGAAGACTGCTCTGCTCGCGTCGCTCGCCGCGACAGCCGCGCTGTCGCTGAGCGCATGCGTCGCGCCGGGTGCGTACGGACCGTATGGTTCGCAGCCGCAGTACGGCGCGCCCGTCTATTCGCAGCCGTCGTATGCGCAGCCGTCGTACTCGCAACCGTCGTACGCGCAGCCCGATTACTCACAGCCTGCGCAGCCTGATTACTCGCAGCCCGGTTATCCGCAGCAAGGCTATGCGCAGCCCGGCTATCAGCAGGGCTATCAGCCCGGCTACTCGACCCAGTACGGCACGATCGCCGGCATCCGCCCGATCGGCGGCGCGATCGGCCCGTCGGGCGTCGCGGGCACGGTCGTCGGCGCGCTCGTCGGCGGCGTGCTCGGCAACCAGATCGGCCGCGGCCATGGCCGCGACGCCGCGACGGTCATCGGCGCGCTCGGCGGCGCGGTCGCGGGCAACCAGATCGGCCAGCAGATGGGCGCGCAGCCGAGCGCCTATCGCGTCGACGTGCAATTGAGCGACGGCTCGATGCGCTCGTTCGACCTGCAGACGCCGGGCGATCTGCGCCCGGGCGATCGCGTGCGCATCGACGGCAATCAGATTTCACGGTATTGAATCGCGCCGCCCGACAGCGGCGGCGGCCGCGTACGCGGCGCATGAGCAAAGCGACGGAAAGCTCGGGGCCGGCCGTTACGGCCGCCCGGCTCCCGTCGTTTTTTTATGCGGCGTCGCGAAGCCCGTCTCGACCGTCCGGCCGCGTGATCGTTCGACGATTCGCGGCATGCGCCGGACTGCACGAGCCGACGCATCCTTGCGTCCCTTTCGCCTTCCTCGTCTTCGCGAGCAGGCGTACATCGACTTCCTTGGCCTCGTCACGCGCGTCGCCGGACACCTCGCGCGGAAGCTGATCCACTATCGCGCGAGGCTCGCCGCCGTCGGCGACATCGACGCGGCGCTCGCGCGCGGCCGCGCGTTGCGCGAACTCGTGCACGAAACGAATCGCGGCGACGCGTTCTGGTTCGTCGCGGATGTCGGCGCGCTCGCGCAACAGCTGCCCGAGCGCAGCCGCGCCGCCGGCGCGCGCTGAGCGCGCGGAGCCATCGCGTCGCGCGCGCCGAACCGCACGGATCGCGAACCCGAATCGGCGCGTCGATCCCGTGCGGCGCCCAGCGCGAGGCGATGCGAACGGCGTTGCGGCGCACCCGACGCATCGCCGCCCGCCCCGGACGCACGCGCTGAAACCGCTCGCTGAACCCGCGCGAGGCCCCGCCGCGCATCGCGCGACACATCGCGACCATTCTCCACAATCCGCGACACCACATTTCCTCGCGCCGGATGTACCATTCGGCCCGGTACGCGCCGCATTCCGAGACCTGGCCGAGCGACGTACGCGAAGGCAATTCGTAAGCATTTCCATCGAAAAACCAGTGACGTGCAAATGGGAGATGTGAACAAAACCGGCTGGCCGCCCCCGTCATCGCCTCGACTCAAACGCATCTGGTACGGCGCCCACGGCCTGCGAACCGGCTGGGCCGTGCTGCTGTATGCGGCGATCGTCGTGGCGATCGTGCTCGCGCTCGGCTACGCGGCTCGCATCGCGCACCATCCGTTTCGTCCGCACATCGAGTCGAGCGCGGCCGGCCAGATTCCGTTCGAGCTCGCGCTGTGCGCGGCGTCGCTGATCGCGACGCGCGTGATGAGCCGCATCGACCGTCGCTCATGGCTCGACTACGGGCTGCGCGCGCCGCACAGCGCGTCGCACTTCGTCTGGGGCGCGCTCTGCAGTCTCGTCGCCGTGTCGGCGATCATGGGCCTGCTCGTGCTGACGGGCGGCGCGACGATCGAATACTCGGGCGCGAGCCGGGCGGCCGCGCTCGAATCGGCGCTCGCGTGGGCGGCCGCGTTCGCGCTCATCGCACTCGCCGAGGAAGTGGCGTTTCGCGGCTACCCGTTCTTCAAGCTCGCGCAGCGCGCGCATCCCGTCGTCGCGGCGGCGCTCACGTCGCTCGCGTTCGGCATGTCGCACGTATCGAATCGCAACGAGAACATCGCGGGCATCGTGCCCATCGTGATGTACGGGCTCGTCGCGTGCGTCGCGATCTGGCGCACCGGCTCGCTGTGGTGGGCGCTCGGCGAGCATGCGATGTGGGACTGGAGCGAGTCGTTCCTGTTCGGCGCGGCCGACAGCGGGCTCACCGCGCACGACACGCTGTTCAGGAGCCACGCGATCGGCCCCGTCTGGCTGAGCGGCGGCACGGTCGGCCCCGAGGCGAGCGTGCTCGTGTTTCCGGCGCTCGCGGCGCTTGCATACGTCGCATGGCGCCTGCCGCCGCGCGCGGCGTCGAACGATCCGGCGCTCGCGCACAAGCGCCGACAGATGATCTGAGCCGCCTGCGGCGGTCGATTCACAATCGGCGCGCGGCCGGCGCGCTGCAACGCGCCTTTAGAGATCACGCACGCGCCGCCCCGTCCCCACGCGCCGCGGCGCGCGCTCACCTCGCCGCCGCCTCCTTCGCAGCCGGCTGCGCGACGCTCGCTTCGCCGCGCGGCCCCGGCAGCTTCGCTTGACCGACGCGCTGCGCGCGATAGATGCCCGCCTGCCCGGAGAACAGATACGCGACGACGCAGGCCAGCGCCGCATACACGCCGATCGGCGCGCCGAACAGTTCGATCGCCATGATCGTCGACGCAATCGGCGTGTTCGCCGCGCCGGCGAACACCGCGACGAAGCCGAGCCCCGCGAGCACGGGCAAGGGCAGCGCGAGCAGATGCGACAGCGCGTTGCCGATCGTCGCGCCGATGTAGAAGAGCGGCGTCACTTCGCCGCCCTTGAAACCCGACGCGAGCGTGACGACCGTGAACGCGAACTTGCCCGCGAAATCGTAGACGGGCAGCGGCCCGCGAAACGCGGCTTCGATCGTCGGAATGCCGAGGCCGAGATACTGCGGCGTGTGAAGGAGCGTCGCCGCGAGCGCGACGAGCGCGCCGCCCGCGACGGGACGCAACGGCGCATAGGCGATCCACCGCTTCGCGCGCGCGCCGAGTGCATGCGTCGCCGCGGCGAACAACCGGCCGACGATGCCGAACGCGATGCCGGCCGCCACCGCCGACGCGGCGCCCGCCGCGCTCAACGCGGGCACGAACGGCACCGCATAGACAGTGTGATGGATGCCCCACATCCGGCACACGGCATCGGCGACGACCGACGCCGCGACGCACGCGAGCAGCGCGTCGTAACGCAGCCGTCCGATCGCGAGCACTTCGAGGCCGAACACCGCGCCCGCGAGCGGCGTGCCGAACACCGATGCGAAGCCGGCGGCGATCCCGCCCATCAGCATGATCCGGCGGTCGTCGCGGCCGAGTGCGAAAAGCTGCGTGACGCGATCGGCGAGCGCGCCGCCCATCTGCACCGCGGTGCCTTCGCGCCCCGCCGAACCGCCGAACAGATGCGTGAGAACGGTCGCGGCGAGCACGAGCGGCGCCATCCGCTTCGGCACGATGCGCTGCGGATCGTGGATCTCGTCGATCAGCAGGTTGTTGCCGCGCTCGACGGACCGGCCGGCGCGATGATAGACCCAGCCGGTCGCGAAGCCCGCGGCGGGCAGGAGCCACAGCAGCCACGGATGCGCGACGCGCGCGCCCGTCGCGAGATCGAGCGCCCGGAGAAAGAACGCGGACGCCGAGCCGGCGAGCGCGCCGACGACGGCCGACAACGCGAGCCAGCGGCACAGATGCGCGAGCGCCGCGACGGGCTCGAGGGTGTGCAGACGTTTCATGGATTTCCAGATTCGACAGGACATCAAACCCGGGCGGCAGGATGCCGCTTGTTGACGGATGGCCTACGACCTCCTGCACCCAGGAACGCGTAGGCATCATCAGCCGGCTCGCCGGCGGTTGTACGGAGGCATGCCATCTCCGGTCGCCGCGGATTGTACGCGATGCGGCTCGCGCGCGGCAACCGTCGCGGCGAACGCGGCGCGGCGGTTGCCGCGCGCCCTCGGCCCTCAGCGCATGCGCGGCCGGTCGAGGCACGGCGCGCGGCCCGTCGACCGGCCGCGCGCCGCGTCGCTCGTCACGCGCCGAGCCGCTGCGCGAGCTCGACGAAATCCGCCGCGACGACGTCCCAATCCTGCTCCGCGCGCAGATCCGTCGTCTGCGCGGGGCCGTGCTCGCGCGGGCGCGCGACGAACGCGCTGCGGTAGCCGCAGCGCCGCGCGGCCGCGAGATCGCCGTTGTGCGCGGCGACGAGGCACACCTGCTCGGGCCGCAGCGCGAGGATGTCGGCCGTGCGCAGATACGCTTCGGGCGTCGGCTTGTACGCCTGCGCGAGTTCGGCGCCGAGGATCGCGTCCCACGGCAGACCGGCGCGCTTGGCCATGTCGATCATCAGGATCACGTTGCCGTTCGACAGCGGCGCGATGATGTAATGCGCCTTCAGCCGGGCGAGCCCCGCGACCGAATCGGGCCACGGATCGAGCCGGTGCCACGCGAGATTCAATTCGTCGAGATCGGTGTCGGGCACGCTCGCGCGATCGACGCCGAACGCGGGCAGGATCGCCTCGAGATTCTCCCGGTGCAGCACGTCGAGCCGCGTGAACGGCCGCCGGCCGCTTCGCACTTCCTCCATCGCGGGCGAATAGCTCGCGCGCCACGCATCGGCGAACGCCGCGGGATCGGCCCCCGCGCGGCCATACTTCGCCAGAAAGGGGCCCGCGTCGCGAATGATGCCCGCGCGCCAATCGACCACGGTGCCGAACACGTCGAAAACCAACGCCTTCACGCCAAGCGCTTGCATGATGCTCTCCTGAGTCGTGGGATGAAGTTTCAGGATGCAGCGGGCCCGTCGGGGAAATCGTGCGGTGCTCGTCGGCCGTGCGCGCGCGGCCGGCTCGTGCCGCGGCCGGCCGCGCGGGCGGAATCGACGAACGCAGAACCGCCCCGCGCGGCCGCCGAACGCAAACTGCCGAACGCGGACCGCCGCTCCTGCACGTCTGGAAAATCGCACATCTGCCGCTCGACATTATCGGCGAATAGCGCGCGCGCTTTCGCTAGGACGCAATCGAGGCAGAAGTCGATGTCGATGTCGATGTCGAATTGGAAGCCGAATCCGCGGTGCGAAGGGGAACTCGGGGAAGACTTCGAACGCTTCGAACGCTTCGAACGCTTCGAACGCTTCGAACGCTTCGAACGCTTCGAACGCGCGCTCAGCGCCAGCGATGCTTGCTGCGCGGAACGAGCGAGATCAGTTGATCGGCGATCCGGTCGAGCGGCAGCACGGCGGTCGCCGCGCCGATCGCGGCGGCCGCCTTCGGCATGCCGTACACGGCGCTCGTCGCCTCGTCCTGCGCGATCGTGTAATGCCCCTTCGTGCGCATCGCCTTCAGGCCAAGCGCGCCGTCGCGTCCCATGCCCGTCAGCAGCACGCCGATCGCCCCGCCCTTCCAGTGCTCGACGATGCTGTGAAAGAACACGTCGACCGACGGCCGATAAGGCGTCTCCTCCGGCCGCCGCGTGTAGCCGAGCAGCCCGCGCGGCGTCAGATGCAGGTGATCGTTCGTCGCCGCGAGCAGCACCTCGCCCATCTGCGGCACGCTGCCCTGCCGCGCGATGCGCACCGGCAGCGGCGAGTAGCCGTCGAGCCATTGCGCCATCCCGATCGCGAACGCCTGATCGACGTGCTGGACGATCACGATCGCCGCCGGGAAATCCTCCGGCAGCCGCCGCAGCAGCGCGGTCAACGCGGTCGGCCCGCCCGCCGACGCGCCGATCGCGACGAGCGGCGGCAGCGCGCCCTGCGGCGCGGGCGCGGCGGCGGACGGCGCGGCGGACGGCGTGCGCGTCGCGAGCAGCCGGCCGATCTGGTCGATCTTCGCGAGCAGCGGCTGCGACGGATCGGCGCTGCCGCCCTGCTCGAGCGTGGGCGTGTCGACCGCGTCGAGCGCGCCTTCGCCCATCGCCTCGTACACGTACGACGCATTCGCGCCGACGTTCGCGGTGACGATCAGGATCGCGCACGGCGAGCGCGCCATGATGCTGCGCGTCGCCGATACGCCGTCGATTCTCGGCATCACGAGATCCATCAAGACGAGGTCCGGCGGCTGCGCGACGCAGAAATCGACGGCCTGTGCGCCGTCCGTCGCAACCCACAGCACGCGATGCTCGGGCCGCAGCGCGATCGTGCGGCGCAACGCCTCGACGGCGAGCGGCAAGTCGTTGACGATGCCGATGTTCATGGCTTTACGCGTCCCCAATCAGGTCGTGCACGGCGTCGAGCAACGCCTCGTCGTGGAAGCCGCCCTTCGCCAGGTAATAGTCGGCGCCCGCTTCGAGCCCGCGCCGGCGGTCCTCGTCGCGATCCTTGTACGAGACGATCATCACGGGCACCGATTTCAGCAGCGGATCGCCCTTGATCAGCGTGACGAGCTCGATGCCGTCCATCCGCGGCATGTCGATGTCGGTGACGACCAGGTCGAAGCTGTCGCTGCGAATCGCGTTCCAGCCATCCATCCCGTCGATCGCGATCGTCACGTCGTAGCCGCGCTTCTCGAGCAATTTTCGCTCCAGCTCGCGCACGGTCAGCGAATCGTCGACGACGAGCACGCGCTTGCTGCGCCGCGCGAGCGCGTCCTGATCGCCGCGCCGCACCTTCGCGAGCTCGCCGCCGCGAATCAGCTTGTCGATCGAGCGGATCAGATCCTCGACGTCGACGATCAGCACCGGATCGCCATTTTCCAGCAAAGCGCCCGCCGCAATGTTCTGAATTTTGTTGAGGCGTCCGTCTAAAGGCTGCACGACGAGCATCCGCTCGCCGAGAAAGCGGTCGACCGCGACGCCGTAGGTTTCCGGCTCGCCGCCCACGACGACGACGGCCGTCGTCGGCCGACCCTCGTCGAGCTCGCCTGCGTCGAGCAGCTGATGCGCGGTGACGAGGCCGACGCGGCGATCGTCGAGCGGGAAATGCTGCTGGCCTTCGAGCACGTCGATGTCCGCGCGGTCGAGCTCGAGCGTGCGGCGCACCTGCACGAGCGGGAACGCGTACGGCTCGCCGCCGACCTCGACGATCAGGCTGCGGATCACCGACAGCGTGAGCGGCAGCTGCAGCACGAAGCGCATGCCGAGGCCCGGCTCGTTGAAGATCCGCACCGCGCCGCGCACCGATTTCACCATCTCCTGCACCGCGTCGAGGCCGACGCCGCGGCCGGACACGTCCGTCACCTGCTCGCGCATCGAGAAGCCCGGCAGCAGCAGGAATTCGAGCAGTTCCTGATCGGACAGGCGCGCGGCCGTGTCCTCGTCGGTCAGATTGTGGCGGACGATCGCCGCGCGCACCGCGGCGAGATCGGCGCCGGGGCCGTCGTCGCTCACGCTGACGAGCAGCGACCCGGCGCTGTGCCGCGCCTCGAGCGTGATGGCCGCTTCAGCCGGCTTGCCGCGCGCGAGCCGCGCATCGGGCGGCTCGACGCCGTGGTCGATCGCGTTGCGCAGCAGGTGGCCGAGCGGCGCGTCGAGCATGTCGAGGATGTCGCGGTCGACCTGCGTCGCTTCGCCGGCGATCGAAAAGCGCACACGTTTGCCGAGCGAGCGCGCGAGATCGCGCACGACGCGCGGATACGCGCGCGTCGCGTCGCCGAACGGGCGCATCCGGCATTGCAGCGCTTCGTCGTAGAGCTGCTCGGCGATGTGCGAGCTGCGGCGCTCGAAGCGGTCGAGCTCGTCGAGCCGCGTCGCGAACGTGCGCTGCACGTCGGTGAACATCTGCCGCGCCTCGTTGAGCGCGCCGAGCACGCGCGGGTCGGCGTCGTCGGCGAGCGATTCGACGAGCGCGTCGAGCGAGCGGGCCGCATCGCGCTGCGCGCGCTTCACGCGCAGCATCGATTCGGCGAACGGCTTCAGCCAGCGCGATTCGACGAGCGATTCGCCGGACAGGCTCAGCAGGCGGTTCAGCGTGTCCGCGCGCACGCGGCGCATCGAGCCGGATGCGCCGCGTGCTTCGCCGGCGTCCGATGCAACGCGAACGCCACCGACACCGGCCGCATCACTCGCATCACCGGCGCCACTCGCGCCGCCCATGCCGCTCGCATCGCCCGCGCCGACCGCGCCGACCACATCGCCCGCACCGCGTCCGCCGCCGCTTGCGCGCATCGCGTCGGTCTTCCCGCTCGATCCGGCGGCGGCATCTCCGCCCGCCGCCCCGCCGCCGCGCGCGCCCGCGCCATCCGCCTCGCCCGCGTCGCCCGTCTGCGCGTCGCCCGTCCCCGCATCCGCCGCCGCGAGCGCCGCCGCGAACGCGTCGATCTCGTGCTGCGCGACCAACGCCGCCGCCTGCGGATCGCCCACGCGCACGAGCAGGTCGACGCCCGTCAGCAGCGCGTCGACATGACACGGCGTCAGCGGCTGCCGCCCGTGCTGCGCGGCGACGAAGCAATCCTCCATTCGCCCCGCGATGTCGACGCCCTGCGGCACCCCGACGATCCGCGCCGCGCCCTTGAGCGAATGCGCGGCGCGCATGCACGCCTCGAGCGTCGCCGCGTCCTGCGCGCCGCGCTCGAGCGCGAGCAGCCGCTCGGAGAGCGCCTGCGTCTGCGTGTGCGTCTCCTCGCGAAACAGCTCGAGCAGCGACGCGCGGCCGAAATCGTCGTCGTGACTCATCGCAGGCTCCGCGTGAGCGAATCGAACAGGCGGTCCTCGTCGAGCAGGCCGATCGTCTTGCCGCGCCACGCGAACACGCCGCGCGAATGCGCGTCGCCCGTGCGCGCGACGGTCGCCGGCACCGGCATCCACTCGGCCGGCGTGAAGCGCAGCACGCCTTCGACTTCGTCGACCGGGAACACGACCGGATCGCCGCGATGCGCGACGACGAGCATGCGCGTGAAGCTCGCGCGCGACGCGGCGCTATCGGCGCGCGCATCGAGGCTCAGCAGCTCCGCGAGCGACACCGCGACGCGCAGCGTGCCGCGCACGTTGACGATGCCGAGCACCGCGCGGTTGCGGCGATGCGGCAGCGGATGAATCGATCTCGTGTCGGTAATCTCGCGCAGCACGCGGATCGGCAGCGCGAGCCATTCGTCGGCGACGCGAAACGCGAACGCCGAATGAACGGTCTCGGCCGCGCCGTCGCGCGCCGCCGACGGGGCCGGGGCCGCGTTCGCGCGCGGCGCGCGCTCGGCGGCGAGGCGCGCCGCGTCGGCGAGATCCGCGTCGGTCAGCGGGCGGTCGAGCAGCAGCGCCGCGTGACGCTCGAACACGGGGCAGTTCAAGCAGCGGCGGTACGTATCGAGCCGCTCGCACGAACGGTCGCCGCGCGTGCCGATGCGATTCCAGCAAGCGTCGATGTCGAATGCGATCCGTGGTCGCTCAACGGCGTCGCGGTCCATGGGTTCCTCTCGGTTCGCCGCCGTCCGTGTCGGTCACGGACGCGGCCGATTCGTATTGGGCCGCGCGCCGGGCCCGTTGCATCAGCCACTGTGCGCCGTCGCGATCGCCCGCTATGTCGAGCAGCGTCGCCAAATGAGTCAACGCTTCGTAATGCGACGGCTCGAGGTACAGCGCCTTCCGATAGCAGTCCGCCGCTTCGTCGCCGCGGCCTCGCGCATCGGCGATCAGGCCGAGCAGGTAGAAGGCGTCGGCGCACGGGCCGGACTGTTCGATCGACGCATGCACCGCCTGCTGCGCGGCGTCGAGCGCGCCCGCGTCGGCGAGGCGGCGGGCCACGTCGAGCAGCGCCTCGGGCGGCGCGCCGATGCGCGGATCACCGGTCGCGCGCTGCGCGGCGTCGATCGCGGCGCCCATCGCGGCGGCGCCGCCGAGCGCCGGCGAGCCGGGCGCGCGCGGCGCGGGTGCCGGCTGCGCGACGCCGGCCGCGCCGGCGATCGGCCCAGACGCGAGCCACGCGGTGTCGAACGCCCGCGCGAGCGACGCGGACGTGCGCGGCACGGCGCCGGCATCGCGCGCGATCGGCCCGGCAGCGGGCCAGCCGGCGTCGGCCGCCGCCGTGGGCAGCGATTCGAGCGCCGGACGCGCGACGTTCGCGCGACGCGCAAGCGGCTCGGCCGCGACATGCGCGCCGCCGCCCGCACGCTCGAACGCATCGGCGTGCGCGTGCGCGCCGCCGGGCGCGCGCGAGAACGCGCCGGCCGCCGCCCAGCCCGCATCGAACGCGTTCGCTTGCGGCGAGATCGCGGCGCGTGCGGCGTCGCGAACCGCTCGCGCGAGCGGGACGCCACCGGGCCGCGCGACGTCCGGCGCGCGCGCGAATGCGCCGACGGCCCGCCAGCCGGGATCGGAGCCGGAGTTGAAACCGGAGTTGAAGCCGGAGTCGAAGTCGAAGTCGGAATCGGAGCTGAAGTCGGAATCGGATTCGGAATCACCGCCACGCGCGAGCGGCTCGGATGCGGAGCGCATCGCGGCCGGCGCGGGCACCGACGATCCGGCGGACGGCTCGGCCGGTGCGCCGTCGATCGCGCGCGCGATCGGCTCGGGCGTCGGCCATCCGGCATCGAAGAACCATTCATGCGCGATCGCGCGCAACGTGCCGCCGAGCGTCAACGTGCGATCGGCGCCCGCGATGCCCGCCGCCGCCGATCCGCCTCGCCACGCGGCGCCCGCCGCATGCGCGCCGGTGCCGTTCGCGCCGGGCCACGCCGACGCGTCCACGGCCGGCTTGCGAAACGCGAATGCCAACGGAATCTGCGCGGACGTCAACCCCTGCCGCATCACGACCCCCGTCTCGGCCGGCCCGACGAACAGGATTCCGCGCTCGTCGAGCTGCTCCTCGACGATCCGCACGACGCGATCCTGCGCGTCGCGATCGAAATAGATCAGCACGTTGCGGCAAAACACGAAGTCGTACGGTTGACCGGGGCAGCCGAGCAGATCGAGCAGATTCGCCTGCCGGAACCGCACGCACGCGCGCACTCGCTCGTCGAGCACCCAGGCGTCGGCCGCCGCCTTGAAGTGCCGGCCGCGAAAGCCGAGCGCGTGGCCGCGAAACGAGTTGCGCCCGTAGCGCGCGCGCTCCGCGTGCGCGATCGCGCGCGCGCTGATGTCGAGCGCGTCGATCTCGAAGCGCGCCGGATCGATGCCCGCGTCGAGCAGCGCCATCGCCGCCGAATACGGCTCCTCGCCCGTCGAGCACGGCGCGCTCAGGACCCGCAGCGCGCGCGCGGGCTGAGCCGACAGCCGCTGCGCGCCGAGCCGCGCGAGCGCGCCGAACGCCTCGCGCTCGCGGAAAAACCACGTCTCCGGCACGACGAACAGCTCGATCAGCGCGCGCCGCTCGTCGTCCGACGCGTTCAGGCGCTGCCAGTACGCATCGAGCGCTTCGCTCGTGATCGGCTGCGGCGAACGTGCGGCCTGCTCGGCCGCATCGCCGCCCGCGCCCGGCTGCGTCGCGGCGATCCGCTCGGCGAGCGCGCGCGCGACGAAGTCGTTGCCGAGCGAGGCCGGATCGATCCCCGTCTCGCGCGACAGCCACGCCTGAAAGCGCGGATCGAACGCGTTCATCGGCCGCCTCCCGTCGGTGCGCCCGCGAGCGGCGCGCTCGCGCCGGCCGGATCGAGCGCCGCCGCGTAGTCGAACAGCAATGCGCGCGCATCGCCGCTAACGATGTGCTGGACCGCGACCCACTGGACGACGCCGTCCGCGTCGCTCGCGATCGGCCCGAGCCAGCGCGCGTGCGGCGTCGCGATTCCGCTGTCGCGGAACGCGTCGCGCGCGATTCGCGCGGTCTGCGTCGCGCGCTCGACGATGAGCCCGAGCAGACGCACGCGCGGCGGCGCGACCGCCGGCTCGGCGGCAGGCAGCCGGTAGCGCACGAGCACGAGCCGCGTCGAGCGCAACGGCTGCGCGGCGCGGCCGAGCGCGAGCCGCGGCACGTCGATCACCGGCACCGGCTCGCCGCGATGCATGAGGATGCCGGCCGCCCACGCGGGCGCGCCGGGAATCGTCTTGGTCGCGGCGAGCGGCAGCACTTCGGCGATCTCCGCCGCATCGAGCGCGTAGCGCTCGCCGTCTAGGTGAAACAGCAGGAACAGCATGTCGGCTCCGCTTGGCGCGTCACGCACATCACGCGTCGACCTTGAAGCGCGACACGCCCGTGCGCAACTGGTTCGCGACGAGCGTCAGATCGTCGATCGCCTGCGACGATTGCCGCAGCGATTCCGCCGTCTGCTGCGCGGCCTCCGACAGTTGCGACAGCGCCTGCGTGATCTGCTCGGCGCCGCTCGCCTGCGTCTGCATCCCTTCGTTGACCATCTGGAAGCGCGGCGCGAGCGTCTGCACTTCGGCGATGATCTGCGACAGCTGGCCGCCCACCTGCTGCACGTCGCGCATTCCGCGCCGCACTTCCTCGGAAAACTTGTCCATCCCCATCACGCCCGCCGACACCGCCGACTGGATCTCCTTCACCGTCTGCTCGATGTCGTACGTCGCGACCGCCGTCTGATCCGCGAGGCGGCGGATCTCGGTCGCGACGACCGCGAAGCCGCGGCCGTACTCGCCCGCCTTCTCCGCTTCGATCGCGGCGTTCAGCGACAGCAGGTTGGTCTGGTCGGCGACCTTCGTGATCGTCGCGACGACCTGGTTGATGTTGATCGCCTTCTCGTTGAGGATCGCGAGCTTCGCGTTCACCGAGCCCGCCGCATCCATCACGCTGCGCATCGTCTCGCCCATCCGAGTGAGGCCGCTCTGGCCGACGCCCGCGAGCGTCGCCGACTGCTCGGCGACCGCCGACACCTCGTTCATCGTGCGCAGCAGATCGCGCGACGTCGCGAAGATCTCGCGCGAGGTCGCGCCGATCTCGGTCGTCGTCGCCGCCGTTTCGTTCGCCGTCGCCTGCTGCTCGCGCGACGTCGCCGCGATCTCGGCGACCGACGTCGTCACCTGCAGCGACGACTGCTGCGCCTGCGCGACGAGCGCGGTCAGCTCGTCGGCCATGCGGTTGAAGCCGCTCTCGAGCGTGCCGAATTCGTCGCTGCGGCCGAGGTTCAGGCGCTGCGTCAGATCGCCCGTGCGCATCACGTCGTGCACGTCGACGAGCCGCGCCATCGGCACCGTCACCGCGCGATAGAGAAAATAGCCGAACACGAGCGCGGCGACGAGCACGACGCCGAGCGCGACCGCGAGCGTGATCTCGGTGCCGTGCACCGATTCGCGGATCAGCGTCGCCGACTGCTCGGCGAAGCGCCGGTTCTCCTGCACGAGAACGTTGGCGGTGCGAATCACCTCTTCCCACGCGGGCGTCATCTTCGCGTACGCGGCGAGCGAATCGGGCTTCGCGCCGTGCGCCTTCTGCACGGTGTCGTTCAGGAGCGGCACGTAGCGCTCGTAGGACGCGCGAAACGCGTTGAAGCGCTCCTGATCGTCGTTGCGGAAGATCGACGCCTGATACGCGGACATCAGCTTGTCGGTTTCCTCGAGCAGGCTGGGCACCTTCGCGAGATCGCGCCGGACGGCGTCGGCGTCGGCGTCGACGAACACCGCGCGCTGCAGCGCGATGTACGATTCGTTCGTCGCCGCGCGCAACGAAGCGGCGAGATAGACGCCCGGAAGGGAATCGCGCTCGATGCTGATCGCTTCGTCGTTGATCGCGCGCAGGCGCTGATAGGACAGCGCCGCCATGAACAGCATCAGCACGAACAGCGCGCCGAAGCTGAACAGTATCCGGTTGCCCAGCGTGAGCCGGCTGCCGGCGGCGGGTTTGCGAAGAATCTCGTGGCTGGCGCGAGGCGTCACTGTGGGCATGTCGTTTTATCCGGCTGGCGGAAAATCAGATGAGGAAAGCGTCGCGCTACGCACGGGGCGGATCGCATCGATCCCGGCGCGACGCGAAACCCGGGCATCGCGAGTGTAACTTGAACCATCGTGAACGAGGACAGGTCGGTGCGCGCGAAGCGGATCGTGTCGCACGGACGGCGGCGTGCGGCCAGCGCGCGCGTCACGCGGCGCTCGCATCCTTCGGAATCCGAAGTCCCGCGAGGAAGCCGCGCGGCGTGTAGCGCATCAGGATCAGACCGCGATGCTTCGCGGCCGTCGCGCGCACGAACGCGAGCCCGAGCCCGAAGCCGCCGCGCTGCGCGCCGCCCGCCGGCACGAGCCGCACGAACGATTCGGTCGCGGCCGCGCGCTGCTCGGGCGCGATGCCGGCGCCTTCGTCCTCGACGCCGATCAGCCAGCCGTCGCCGTCCTCGACGAGCGTGCAGCGCACCTCCGAGCCCGCCGGCCCATACTTCAGCGCGTTGTCGACGAGATTGGCGACCGCGCGCGTGAGCATCATCCGGTCGCCGATGCACAGGCACTCCGTCGGCGGCACGTCGGCGCTCACGCGGCTGCCGACGCTGCCCGCTTTCTCCCACATCTGGTCGACGGCATCGAGCACGACCTCGTTCAGGCTCACCGTCTCGCTCGGCCGCTTCTCCGATTGCGCGCGCGTCAGATGAATGAAGCCGTCGGCGAGCGCGAGCGCGCGGCGCGCGTGCGTCTCGATCCGCTCGAGAATCGGCGGCATCGCGCCGTGCTCGTTGCGATAGACGTCGAGCAGCGCGAGGATCGACGTCTGCGGCGTGCGCATGTCGTGCGACAGGAAATCGAGCACCTCGTCGCGCTGCCGCAGCATCAGGTAGGAATTCGAGTGGTAGCGGATGCGCGCGATCAGCTCGATCGTGTCGGGCAACTTGACGAGATAGTCGTTCGCGCCGGCGACGAACGCCGCGCGCTTGACGACAGGCTCTTCCTTCGCCGAGAGCACGATGATCGGCACGCGCGCCGTCTGCGCGTCGGCGCGCCATGCGCGCACGAGATCAAGGCCGTCGATGTCGGGCATCACGAGGTCCTGCAGGATCACGGTCGGCTTCACTTCCCTCGCCATCGCGAGCGCGCGCTGCGCGTCGGTGCACGTGTGCAGCACGATGTCGCGCTCCGGGACGAGCGAGCGGCGAATCACTTCGCCGACGAACGCCTGGTCGTCGACCAGCAGCACCGAGATCCCCGATTCAAGCGAATCCGAAGCATTATCCCTACTCGTTTTGTTCATCATGTCGTAGCGCTACGCAATCGTTGCCTTGTTGCCTGTTCCAGCCCCGTTCGTCGCTCGCCTGCCCGGCTGGTTCAGCATGCGATCGCGTGAGCGCGAGCCCGCCGTTCCTCGTGAACGGCAATGAAACGGGCCCTCATTCTTTCTTAAAACGAATATAAAGTGCTGATGTTAAATGAAATTAAGTCCGCTCGCTGATCTCGCTCGATAATCGATGCGCATTTCACTCCTTTTTACGATCGAGTCATCGTTCGATCAGGTAAAAGCGTGTGTCGGAGCGGCCCGGCTGATTTCGTGGTCACAATGCGCCGGATACGCGCGGCGCGCAATTGCATCCGAGCAGTGTGTTATCTGCTCGCCACAGTGCGGTTTATCAATCGAGCTCGCGACGCCGGAAGATGAAGGGAGCGCAAACGTTTTCTTCGACGCAAGTCATCGCATGTTCGCCGAACCTGCGCGGCCTGCCGGAAATCGGCCTGCGGCGCCCGCTCGACGGGCGTTTGACGCGCGCGCGCGACACGCGCCGGCGCTCGGCTCTCGGCTCTCGGCTCTCGGCTCTCGGCTCGACGCCTCACACATGCACGAAGCCGCCCGGTTCGGCCGGACGCGCCGTCAGATTGACCGTCCGGTCGGTGAACGATAGCATCTCCAATCGATGCGGCGGCGCGCATCGCCGTCAATGCCGGCGTGAGCGGGAACGCTTCGCGCGCCGCCCCCCCGGTTTTTCGAGACGGCGACGATCGCGACCATTGCCGCCTTATCTCGATATTCGGCAATTGCCGTTTAATACGCGGCCGCCACTTTCTTATCCAATTATTCTGCGCATCCTCATGAATACGAGTTACAACGTCGGCGAAACTATCTCGAAAATGGTCACGTTCGACATTGAATCCGTTCGCCGATTTGCCGCGCTCGCCGGCGACATGAATCCGCTGCATCACGACGAGGCGCTCGCCGGATCGACGCGATTCGGCGGACTG
Source organism: Burkholderia savannae (assembly GCF_001524445.2). Lineage (NCBI taxonomy): Bacteria > Pseudomonadati > Pseudomonadota > Betaproteobacteria > Burkholderiales > Burkholderiaceae > Burkholderia > Burkholderia savannae. The sequence continues at coordinate 2,699,745 of NZ_CP013418.1, read as the reverse complement.
ATCGTCAGCGGCACGCACTATTCGGCGCTGATGATGGGGATGGTCGCGACGTTCCTCAGCGAGCGGCGGCCGGCGCTCGGGCTCGAATTCGAATTTCAGTTCCGCAAGGCGGTCGCGGCGGGCGATACGGCGACGATGGAACGGCGGATCGTCGCGATCGAGCCGAACCCGAAGCTCAAAGGCGACGTCGTGCGCCTCGAAGGCACGCTGCGCAACGCGGCGGGCGACGTCTGCGTGCTCGCGAAGTCGACGAGCCTCAGCCTGCCGGGCCACGCGATCGCGGCGGCGTAGCGCGCAAGGCGCCGTTGCCGCGATTCGCGGCCGTCTTGTCGCGGCGGCCGCTGCGCATTTCGCCCTGCATCGACGCCAAGCACCGCCCGTCGCGCTCGCCCGCTTCCCGCGCGCCGATCCGCCGGATGCTCGTGACGAAAGGATAGGTCTGCGGAATCGCACGCCGAGCGCACCGAACAAGCCGAGCGCGCAGCGAAGCGGCGGCGACGCGCGCGACGGCGGCACCGCATCACGCCGCCGCGCCGCAATCAACGCTTGCGCACCACCATGAGCCGCAGCTCGGTCATGTCCTCGATCGCGTAGCGAATCCCTTCGCGGCCGAGCCCCGAATCCTTCACGCCGCCGTACGGCATGTTGTCGACGCGGAACGACGGCACATCGTTGATCACGACGCCGCCCACTTCGAGCTCGTCCCACGCGCGCTGCGCGTGCGCGAGCGAATCGGTGAACACGCCCGCCTGCAGGCCGAAATCGCTGTCGTTCACGCGCGCGAGCGCGTCGTCGAAATCGGAGAACGTCTCGAGCAGCGCGACGGGGCCGAACGCCTCCTTGCGATACAGATCCTGATCGCGGCCGACGTTCTCGAGCAGCGTCGCCTCGAACATCGCGCCGTCGACGCCGCCGCCCGCGACAATCCTCGCGCCCGCCGCGACGGCCGCTTCCATCCAGCCGGCCAGCCGCCGCGCCTCGGATTCGGAGATCATCGGGCCGACGAACGTCGCCGGGTCCTTCGGATCGCCCATCTTCAGCGAGCGCGTCTTCGCGATCAGCTTCTCGCGCAGCGCGTCGTAGACATCCGCATGCGCGATGATCCGCTGCACGCCGATGCAACTCTGCCCTGACTGGTAGTACGCGCCGAACGCGAGCCGCTCGACGACGTAGTCGAGCCGCTCGCGCTGATCGGCGTCGACGATCGCGGCCGCGTTGCCGCCGAGTTCGAGCACGACCTTCTTCTTGCCCGCCTTCTTCTTCAGCTCCCAGCCGACCGCGGGCGAGCCCGTGAACGACAGCAGCTTGAAGCGCTCGTCGGTCGTGAAGAGATCGGCGCCGTCGCGATGCGCGGGCAGGATCGAGAACGCGCCCTTCGGCAAATCGGTTTGCGCGAGCACTTCGCCGATGATCAGCGCGCCGATCGGCGTGCGGCTCGCGGGTTTCAGCACGAACGGGCAGCCCGCGGCGAGCGCGGGCGCGACCTTGTGCGCGGCGAGGTTCAGCGGAAAGTTGAACGGCGAGATGAACGAGCACGGCCCGATCGGCACGCGCTTGTAATAGCCGCTGTAGCCCTGCGCGCGCGGCGAGATTTCGAGGTTGATGAGGCCGCCCTCGATGCGCACCGATTCCTCCGCCGCGACGCGGAACGTGTCGATGAGGCGCGTCACTTCACCCTTCGAATCGTTGATCGGCTTGCCCGCCTCGATGCACAGCGCTTCGGCCAGCTCGTCGAAGCGCTCGCGAAACCGCGCGACGCAGTGCTCGAGGATCGCCTGCCGCCTGAACGCCGGCAGCTCGCGCAGCGGCTTTTGCGCGGCGACGGCCGCGCCGATCGCGGCGTCGATCGCCTTCGCGTCGGCGAGCGCGACGCGCGTCGCGACCTCGCCGCTGTACTTGTCGGTGACGTCGAGATCGGTGTTCGCGTACACCGCCTCGTTCGCGAGGTAATACGGATAGGTTTCCTTCAGCATGTCGAATCACTCCGTCCGGTTTGATGCGCCGTGCCGCCCACTGCGGTCACAACTGCGCCGACAGGCGCTTGATTTCGCGATTGAGCACGCGCTCGTTGTCCGAGTAGTCGATCGGCACGTCGATCAGATGCACGCCCGGCGACGCAAAGCATTCGCGCACGAGAGGCTCGAGTTCGTCGGCCGACGCGATCCGGTGCCCATGCGCGCCGTAGCTCTGCGCGTACGCGACGAAATCCGGGTTCGCGAGCGTCATCGCGTAATCGGGGAAGTTCATGTTCTCCTGCTTCCAGCGGATCATTCCGAACGCGTCGTCGCGCAGGATCATCACGACGAGGTCGAGCTTGAGCCGCACCGCCGTTTCGAGCTCCTGAGAATTCATCATGAAGCCGCCGTCGCCGCACACGGCCATCACCTTGCGTTGCGGATGCACGATCTTCGTCGCGATCGCCGACGGCAGGCCCGCGCCCATCGACGCAAGCGCGTTGTCGAGCAGCAGCGAATTCGGCTCGTGCGCGCGCCAGTAGCGCGCGAACCAGATCTTGTACATGCCGTTGTCGAGGCAGACGATGCCGTCCTCCGGCATCGACCGGTACAGATCGTTGACGATCCGCACCGGATACATCGGAAAGCGCGGATCGTCCTGCCCTTTCTTCAGGTGCGCCTCGAAGTGCTCCTTGATCAGCATGAAGCGCGAGAAATCCCAGTGCGGTTGGCGCGCGAGCGTCTCCTTCATCTGCCACACCGCGTTCGCGATGTCCCCGACGACCTCGATCTGCGGGAAGTACACGGGATCGACCTGCGCGCCGAGGAAGTTCACGTGGATCACGGTCTTGTCGTCGGCGCGCATGAAGAACGGCGGCTTCTCGATCACGTCGTGGCCGACGTTGATGATGCAGTCCGCGTGCTCGATCGCGCGGTGCACGAAATCGCCGTCCGACAGCGTCGCGTTGCCGAGCCACAGCGGATGCGTTTCGTCGATCACGCCCTTGCCCATCTGCGTCGTGAAGAACGGTATGCCCGTCGTGTCGACGAATTCCTTGAGCATCTTGCGGGTCGTCTTGCGATTGCCGCCCGCGCCGATCATCAAGAGCGGATGGCGCGCCGCCTGGATCGCTTCGGCCGCGTGCGCGACCGCCTTCTCCTCGGCGATCGGCCGGCGGCTGTAGCTCGCGGGAATCGGCTTGCCGTCGCCCTCCTCGTGCGCGATGTCCTCGGGCAATTCGAGGTGCGTGGCGCCGGGGCGCTCTTCCTCCGCGCGCCGGAACGCCTCGCGCACCGCCGACGGAATGTTGCCGATCGACACGATCTGCCGCGTGAGCTTCGTGAGCGGCTGCATCATCCCGACCACGTCGACGATCTGGAAATGGCCCTGCTTGCTCGACTTGATCGGCTTTTGCCCGGTGATCATCAGCATCGGCATGCCGCCCAGCTGCGCATACGCGGCCGCCGTCACGAAATTCGTCGCGCCGGGGCCGAGCGTCGCGAGGCACACGCCCGTCTTGCCGGTCAGCCGCCCGTAGGTGGCCGCCATGAAGCCCGCCGCCTGCTCGTGGCGGGTCAGTACGAGCTTGATGCGGGAGCGCCGCAGGGACTCGAGGAGATCGAGGTTTTCCTCGCCGGGAATGCCGAACACATACTGGACGCCTTCCGCCTCCAGCGCCTTCACGAACAGATCGGATGCTTTCATGGGGACTCTCGGTTGGTGCCGCGCCTCCGGCTTACGGCGCGCGCGGCGTTGAGCGACGCTTACGCCGGCCTACGGCGCACGCGACCCTTTCCTTCGACAGACAAAAGCAAAAGCAAGCAGAGCGAAACAGCCGCGGCGATGGGCTGCGCGGCCCGCTATTTCCGGCCGCGGCCGGACGGCTGCCGGCGCGCGATCGACGCCGCATCGGCGGCGCATCGGTGGCGGCGATTCTCGATTGTAGGAGATCGCCGAAAAAGCCGCTTCGAGGCGGGCAGCTTACGAAACGATGACACGCCGGAGGGCAATGCGCGTCGCGCCGCGCACACCGCTATCCCTTCGCGTGCTGCGCCGCGATCTCCTGCAAGTCGAGATCGCGTTCGAGCAGGTACAGCATCTCGTCGTGGATCTGGCCGCCGCGATGCAGCCGCAGCAGCTCCGCACGGCCGGCCGCGATCGCCGCGAGCACGACGTCGTAGTGCGCGTTGCGCTCGTGCTCCGGAAACGCCGGCTCGTTCTGATGGCGCGCGGTCACGTTCGCGCGGTACGTATATTGCTCGAGCAGCCGCGGATGAATGAGGTTGCCGCCGGCGTCGCGCACGAGCGGCTGGATCGCCGTGAGCTGCGCGGCCTCGACGCGCGCCCACGTCTGCGGTTCCGTCAGATGATGCGGCGCGGGCCCCGGATCGCGCAGCCTCAGCAGTTGAATCAGCGGCCCGATCGTCGTGCCCTGCAGCAGCACGGTGACGAGGATCACCGCGAATGCGGCGACGAGGATCAAATCGCGGCCCGGCATCGCGTCCGGCAGCGACAGCGCGATCGCGAGCGTCACGACGCCGCGCATTCCCGCCCAGCTCATCACGGCCGCCGCCTTCCAGTCGGCGAGCGGTCCACGCCCGCGCACGCGCGCGACGGGCGCCTTCAGCAGCTCGACCGCGAACACCCAGACGAAGCGCGACACGACGACGGCGGCCAGCACCGCGACCACCGCGGGCGTCATCGTCGCGAACACCTCGCCGAGCCCGCCGAGCCGCTCGATCACGCCGCGCAGCGACAGGCCGATCAACACGAACACGAGCGCCTCGAGCAGGAACACGATCACCTGCCAGAACGCGGTGCCGCGATTGCGCACCGACGCGGAGAACACCTCGTGCTGATGCCAGCCGAGCATCATCCCGGTCGTCACGGTCGCGATCACGCCGGACACCTCGAACATCTCGCCCGCGATGTAGCTGATCCATGCGGCGAGAACGGCCGTCGTGATCACGAGATAGTCGTCCTCGATGAGTTTCAGGAAGCGCACGATCAGCCAGCCGACGACGAAGCCCACCGCGACGCCGCCGAAGCCGAGCTCCGCGAAGCGCACGAGCGCGTCGCCCGCGCTGAACGCGCCCGTCAGCGCGGCGGCGAGCGCGAAGCGAAACAGCACGAGCCCCGCCGCGTCGTTCAGCAGGCTCTCGCCTTCGAGCAGCACCATCAGCCGGCGCGGCAGCGCGACGCGCTCGAGCACGGCCTTCGCGGCGACCGCGTCGGGCGGCGACACGATCGCGCCGAGCGCGAAGCACGCGGCCCATGGCAGGCCCGGCGCGACGAGATGCACGGCCAAGCCGACCGCGAACGTGGTGAACGCGACCGCGCCGATCGCGAGCATCATGATGCCGCCGACGTTGCGCTTGAACTCCTCCCATACCGAGAAGTACGCGCCGTCCATCAGCAGCGGCGGCAAGAACACGATCAGCACGAGATCGGGATCGAGATCGACGGGCGGCAAGCCGGGCAGGAACGCGATGCCCGCGCCGCCGACGAGCAGCGCGGCGGCGGGCGGCAGCTTGAGCCGCTTCGCGAGCAGCTCGAGCGCGACGATCGCGAGAAACGACAGCAGGACGAGCTTGAATGCCGAGACCGGAGACATGGGTGCGCCTTCCACGCGAGAGTTAAACGGCCGAACGACGGGCGGCCGATCGCGCGATTACAGCATGCCGACGCATGCGGCGTCGAGCGCGCAATCGTCAAATTCGTTCAGGATGCCGATGCTTCGGCGCGCTGATCTCGCTGATCTCGCTGATCCCGGCGAAAGCGCCGAAAACGCAGCGGCGACGAACGCGCGCGCTCAGAAAGGCAGCGCGCCCGCCCAGCGCGCGAGGCTCGACACCGCATAGAGCCCGAGCCCGATCAGCCCGCCGACCAGCGTGCCGTTGATCCGGATGTATTGCAGATCCTTGCCGATGTTCAGCTCGATCTGCCGCGACATCTCGCGCGCGTCCCAGTTCTTCACGGTGTCGCTGATGTGCCGCGTCAGGAACTCGGCGAACTCGGGCGCCATCTCGCTCGCCGCGCGCTCGACGTGCTCGTTCATCGAGTCGCGCAATTGCGGGCTCTGCGCGAGCCGCTCGCCGAGCCAGCCGCCGAGCGCCGTCGCGCGCTGGTGGACGACCGAATCGTCGCGCGCGAGATCGGCCTTCAGCCAGGCGCGAAGCTGGTCCCACATGTCCTTCACGTAGCGGTTGAACACGTCGCCGTCGCGCAGATAGCGTTTGATTTCCTCACCCTTCTCGATGAACGCGGGGTCGCGCTTCAATCGCACCACGAGGCGCGCTGCCGCGTCGTCGAAGCTGCGCCGCAGCCGATGCTCGGGGTCCTCGGCGATCTGCGTGAGCACTCGCGTCACGACGTTCGAGATCAGCTCCGCGCCGTGCTCGCCGAGCCAGCTCGTCGGCAGCAGCTTCTCCATCTTCGGAAACTGGTATTTCAGCCAGTCGACGATGTACGTCGCGATCGACGCGCGATTGTCGGGATCGCGAAGGAATCCGACGATCTGCGCGATCCCGTCGTCGAGCAACGCCTGATGGCGGCCGTCCTTCGTCAGCGTGTCGAGGATCGCGCCCGCGGATCGCGACAGGTCGATCCGGTCGAGCGCCGCATGAAACGCGTCCTTCACGAACGACTGGATTCGCGCGTCGTCGGTCATGTCGAGCCCGAACGCGACGAGACGCGTCGCGTAGCCGCCCAGCACGTGCGCGTTGCGCGGCGTCGCGAGCCACTGCGCGAGCCGGGCCGCCGGGTCGTGCCGCTTGATCAGCGCGACGATCGACGCCGGGTCGAGAAACTTCTCCTGGACGAATGCGGCGAGATTGTCGGCGATCTTTTCCTTGTTCTGCGGAATGATCTCCGTGTGCCGCGACACGAACGGTATCGGCACGCGCCGAAACAGCGCGACGACCGCGAACCAGTCGGCGAGCGCGCCGACCATCGACGCCTCCGCGATCGCCTTGACGCCGTCGATCCAGAAGCCGCGCGGCGCGAACAGCGTCGCCGCGAACACGCCCGCCGCGGCGAGCAGCAGCGCGAGCGCGCGCCGCTTGCTGTTTCGGAGTTCCCGTTCCTTGTCGTCGAGCATCGCGATTCGGTCGTATCGATTTCGTCTCGTCACGCGCGCGGCGGCGCGGACGGCAGGAACTTCACCATCAACCATTCGTCCGCGTAGCCGTTCGCTCCCTTGAGCGCGCGCGGCTCGACGCCGTACGCGACGAAGCCGTGCCGCTCGTAGAACGCGCGCGCCGCGCCGTTGCCGTCGGCGACGGCGAGCGTCACCTGCTCGGCCGCTTGCTCCGCGGCCGCGAGCACCGCGTCGAGCAGCGCCGCGCCGACGCCGCGCCGCCTTGCAGCGGGTGCGACATACATGCCCCACAGGAAGCCCTTGTGACGCTCCTTCGCACCTTCCTGACGCTTGAAGCCGGCCATGCCTGCGATCGCGCCGTCGACGTACGCACCGAACACGATCGCGCTGTCGAGCCGCTCGGCGAACGCGACCGGCGGCCGCGCGGCCTCGGCTTCGTAGGTCGAGCCGAATGCGTCCGGCGCGTCCTTCAGCGCGGCGAGGCGGATCGCGCGATAGTCGGCCGCGTGCGCGGCGCGAAGGCGCCTGATTTCGATGCAAGGCGAGGATGCCGGATGGGCCATGACGGGCTTCGCGAGCAAGAATGACGGACTCGTCAGATGGTACACCGGGCGGCGCGCGGCTCGGTTGACCCGCGTCGCCGGCGACACTTAGAATGCCTTCGCGCGGCGCCCCGGCCTGCCGCGCCGTCGATTCGACGATCATCCAGACAGATGCCCGAAGGAGGTCTCAACGTGCCGGATCGCGCCGCCCGCCGCGGCTTGCCGCTGCACCGCCCCACCCGCTTCATGACGGCCGCCGCGCGCGCGCTCGTGGTGTGCGCGGCGCTCGGGCTCGCCGGCTGCGCGACGCATCCGCCCGCCACCGCGCTCGACCGCACGGTCTCCTACGCGTTGCCGCCCGGCACGTCGACGCCCCTCGCGGCCGCGCTCGCCACGCAAGCGCCGCTGCACCCGGGCGAATCGGGCTTTCTCGTGCTGCCGCGCGGCGACGAGGCGCTGCAGATGCGCATCGCGGTCGCGCGCGCGGCGACGAAGACGCTCGACATTCAGTACTACATCGCCGCCGAGGACACGACGGGCAAGCTGCTGCTCGGCGCCGCGCTATACGCGGCCGACCGCGGCGTGCGCGTGCGGATGCTCGTCGACGATCTGAATTTCAAGGACGTCGACAAGCTGATGTCCGCGCTCGACGCGCACGCGAACCTCGAAGTGCGCGTGTTCAATCCGTTCGGCGCCGCACGCCGTGGGATGCTCGCGCGCACGACGAACCTCTTCACGCAGATCGACAATTTCACGCGCCGGATGCACAACAAGGCAATGATCGCGGACAACCAGATCGCGATCGTCGGCGGCCGCAATCTCGGCGACGAGTATTTCAACGCGAGCCCGACGCTGCAGTTCCGCGATCTCGACGTGCTCGCGGCCGGCCCCGTCACGCGCGACATTTCGGCGAGCTTCGACGCGTACTGGGCGAGCGCGCTCACGTATCCGCTGCCGGCGCTGAATCGGCGGCACTACGACGCGACCGATCTGGACGCGGCGCGCGAGGCGCTGCGGGCGCACTGGCGCGCGAACGCGACGCCGTACAACGCGAAGCCGCTGAACGCGACGCCGCTTTCCGCGCAGATCGCGCGCAGCGAACTCGGCCTCGTCTGGGCGAGCGCCGAGTTCACCGCCGATTCGCCCGACAAGATCGCCGCGCCCGACGACAGCTACAAAAGCCCGCCGATGCAGCGGCTCATCGCGCTGACGCGCGACGCGCAGCGCGAATTCCTCGTGCTGTCGCCGTATTTCGTGCCGCACAAGGCGGGCGTGAAGGCGCTCGGCCAGTTGACCGCGCGCGGCGTACGCGTAGCGATCCTGACGAATTCGCTCGCGGCGACGGATGCCGTCGCCGTGCAGGCCGGCTACGCGCCGTATCGCGTGCCGATGTTGCGGCACGGCGTCGAGCTGTACGAATACAAGCCGGATCAGGCACGCGCGCGCATCGGCATGCTCGGCTCGCGCTCGCGCGCGAGCCTGCATGCGAAGGCGTACGTGATCGATCGGAAAATTCTCGTGATCGGCTCGATGAATCTCGATCCGCGCTCCGCGCACCTGAACACGGAGCTCGCGCTCGTGATTCACAGCCCGCAACTCGCGAACGAAGTCGCGAACCTGTTCGACGAAGTGACGAAGCCGGCGATCAGCTACCGCGTGACGCTCGCGCCCCACGCGCCGGATGCGCTCCAGACGGCGGGCGCGAGCGCGACGGCGTGGCCGCTCGTGTGGACCGAGGTCGCCGACGGCCGCGTGCGCACGTACAGCGTCGATCCGAACGCGGGCTTCTATCGGAACCTGCTGGCGGGGCTGTGCCTGCTGTTGCCGATCGACGATCAGCTTTGACGCGCGGCGCGGCGCAGCCCGTCGCCGCGCCGCGCCCGCCCGCGCATGTTGCGCTTACAACGCCGCGCGAATCCGCTCCGCCAGCGCTTGCAGTTCCGCCGCATCGGCCATCTCGCGCGCGTGCATCTTGAGCGGCTCGTCGGCCCAGCGCGGGATCACGTGGAAATGCACGTGCGGCACCGTCTGGCCCGCCGCCGCGCCGTTGAACTGGCCGATGAACAGCCCTTCCGGTTCGAGCGTCTTGCGCAGCGCGAGCGCGACGCGCTTCACCATCTTCATCGATTCCGCCGCCGCTTCTTCGGACAGCTCGTAGAACGTCTCCGCCGCCTCCTTCGGCACGACGAGCGCATGGCCCTTCGATTGCGGCATGATGTCCATGAACGCGAGCGTCGTGTCCGTTTCGCACAACCGGATGCACGGCACCTCGCCACGCAGGATCTTCGCAAAAATGTTCGATTGATCGTAGGCCATCAAAGTCTCCCGGCTCGCGAGCCTGTCTGTCGGATGTCAGTCAACACGCGATTCTTACCGCTCGCGCGCGAACGCGCAAGCGATACGGCGCGAGAAGGCGCACGCGCGCAAGCGTCCGGCGCTCGCACGCGTGCGTGACGGCATCGATCGGGCAGCCGTTCCGCAAGGCGCGGACGCTACGCGCTACGCACCGCGAGGCAACATCGAGCGCAACGCGGCGGACGGGTCCGCGAGGCGCGCGGGATCGAGCACGACGTTCGCCGTCATCAATCGGCGGCACGCGGAGATCTCGCGCCCCGCGTTGACGGCCGCGACCGCCTTCAGCTCGCCGCGCGCGTTCAGCGCGAACACGCAAAACGCGCCGTCGCGCTCGGGCGAGCCGCGCAGCACGAGCGTCTGCTCGCCGTCGAAGAGGCCGAGCGTCTGCAGATTGCAGTCGTACTGATCGGACCACAGCCACGGCCATTCCGCGTAAGTCTCGGCGCCGCCGAGCATGTTCGCCGCCGCGACGGCCGGCTGGTTCTCCGCGACCTGCCACGACTCGATCCGCAGATCACGGCCGACGAGCGGATTGAAATGCCGCGTGACCTCGCCCGCCGCGAAGATCGCCGGATCGGCGGTGCGGCACCCGTCGTCCACGCAGATGCCGTTGTCGACGTCGAGCCCCGCCGCCTGCGCGAGCTCGACGTTCGGCACGACGCCGATGCCGGCCACGACCACGTCGGCCTCGACGTCGCCCGCGCTCGTCTCGACGACGGCCGCGCCGCTCGCGCAGCGGCGGATGCGCTCGGGCAGCGCGGCGAGCCGCACGTCGACGCCGCGCCGCGCATGCAGCGCGAGCGCGAATGCACTGACGACTTCGGGCATTCCGCGCTGAAGCAGGCGCGGCGCGGGATCGACGACCGTCGCGCGGCAGCCGAGCCGCACGGCCGACGCGGCCACTTCGAGCCCGATGAAGCCGCCGCCCAGCACCACGACGCGCTTGCCCGGCGCGAGCGCCGCGCGCAACGCGCGCGCGTCGGCGACCGTGCGCACGTAGTGAACAGGCACGCCGGCGTCGATCGGCCCGGCGAAGCGCCGAACGCGCGAGCCGGTCGCGATCAGCAAACGCGCGTAGCCGACGCTCGCGCCGTCGCTCAAGCGCACCCGCTGCGCGGCGCGCTCGATCGCGTCGACGCGCACGCCGAGCCGCAGCGCGATGTCGCGCTCGCGATACCACGCGGCGTCGCGCACGAACGCGCGGCGCTCGCCTTCGTCCGCTTCGACGAGCGCGTCCTTCGACAGCGCCGGCCGGTCGTACGGCAGCTCGAGCTCCGCGCCGATCATCACGATGCGCGCGGCCGGATCGCGCGCGCGCATCGTCTCGGCCGCGCGCCGCGCCGCGTGCCCGCCGCCCGCGATCAGATACGGATCATTCGTCGACATGGATCTCGACCTGTCCGTCGACGATGCGGATCGGATACGCGCGCACGGCTTCGGTCACCGGCGCGCATTTCGGCGCGCCCGTCCGGATGTCGAAGAGCCCCTGATGCAGCGGGCACTCGACGCAGCCGTCCTCGACGAATCCTTCGGACAACCGAGCATGCCCGTGCGTGCACAGGTCGTGCAGCGCGAACACGTCGTCGCCGATCCGAAACACCGCGACCGGCCTGTTGCCGACGACGCGCGCGGCCGGCTCGTCCGCCGAGAACTCGTCGAGTGCGCCGAGCGGATGCCACGCGGCGACGGTTTCGTTGCTCATGCTTCGAACTCCTGGTGAAAATCAGATCGGCGTCGCGAGCAGCGTCTGCACGCGCGACGTGTCGTAAATCACGCGCTTCTTCTTGTAGCGCAGCCCCTCGGCCGTGCGCACGACCGTGTCGTAATACTTGCCCGCCTGGTAGACGTTCGATTCGCCGTCGCTGCGCGTCTGCACGACGACGTAGCTGCTCTCCGTCTCGATCTCACCGCCGTTCCCGCCGACGATCGTGAGCCCGGACGTCATGTGCCGGTACGTGTGCGCCTCGTAAATGTTCGCGTGGCGCAGCGACACGACGCGGTCGCGCAGCATCCGCCGGTTCGTGCAGTAGACGATGCCGATCGGCAAGCCCATGTCGGCGTTTTCCTTCGGAACGATCTCGTACAGGCAGTCTTCGGTGAAAAGCTCCGGCCACCGTTCGAGCCGATCGTTGTCGAGGTGGCCGATGTAACGGTCCTGCAGCATGTGCAGTTCGAACCAGGTGCGGATATCGCCGGTGATGTCGTCGGTGATGTCGGTCATGTTCGTCTCCCCTTCAATAGCCCATCAGCTTCTGGTAGCCGACCCAGAACTTGCGGATCAGGCTTTCGGTGATCGCCGTGTCCTGCTGGTCCGGATTGCCTCGCGACATCTCGATCACCGACGCCGCATCCGCGTCGCGCACCGTGCCGCGCTGCACGAGCTCGGTCGCCTCGGTGTCCTCCATCGAGATGTAGCCCGCGGGCCCGACGAGGTTCGCCTGCTTGATCCGCAATGCGCGCAGCTCGGGCGTGTCGTCCGCGTAGCCGAAGAAGTGGAAGATCAGCTCGAAGTTCTTCGGCCCTTTCGGCAGCAGCTGACGCGCGACGAGCGTGTTGTGGATCTGCTGGATCACGAGCTGCGGAAAGATCGGCTGGATGTGGTTCGTCGTGTCCTCGTCGTACTCGGACACGAGCGCGAGGATCGAATCGTCCTCGAGCGAGAAACCTTCGTCGAACGAACGGATGTTCTGCTGCTTGTATGCGCTCGCGGTGTCGGCGTCCTCGCGCGTCTTCGTCATCGTGATGATGCTGTGCAGGCCGTGCGTCGCATCGGGAATCGAGCGCGCCTTCATCCCGACGCGGAAGATGTTGAACGTCGTGTGAAACAGGTGCAGCATGCTCGCGTGATACGGGTCCTTCACGTTCTCGAAGTACAGCTTCCAGTTCGATTTCGAATACTGGCGCGTGCAGCCGAGATACTCGACCGGCTTATGGAAGATGCGGTCGATCCACGGGCGCATCTGCGCGCCGAGATAGTCGGGCAACGGCGCGACGTCGTCGCTGAACGTCGCGAACACGAGGCCCTTGTAGCTGTCGACGCGCAGCTTGCGCAGCCCGTGGTTTTTCGGATCGAAATCCGCGGGCATCCCGGTCATGCCCTTCTGGCCGCGCCGAAACGGCACGCCGAGCAGGTTGCCCTGATTGTCGAAGCTCCACTGGTGGTAGACGCACGTGTGCGAGCTCGCGTTGCCGCGCGCCTTGCGGCACACCTGCGCGCCGCGATGCGCGCAGCGGTTCACCCACACGGCGAGCGCGCCGTCCTCGCCTCGCGTGACGACGACGGGCGTGTCGCCGACGAACGTGCTCTTGAAGTCGCCAGGCTTCGGAATCTCCGCTTCGAGCGCGACGAAATTCCACGTCGGCCCGCGGAAGATCCGCTCCTGCTCGCGGTCGTACACCGCTTGCGAGCTGAACACCTTGTACGGCACGCGCGATCCGTCGTCGCGCGGGAATCGCACGTCGGACGAATCGGCGCGATTGATCAGCGATACTGGCGATTCGGTCGTTTCCATCGTTGTCTCCTGTCGATCGGAGCCAGCGCTTCAGCGCTCACTCCACTCCCATGCAAGATGCTTGCGGTTGAGGCGGACGACAATCCGCCTGACGAGACCGATTTTTGAAACGCTAGAATTCGCCGTCTATCCGGAAAGTGCGATTGCGGCGGCGCAGTATCCACTTCCGGCGGATTTCCGCGCTACGATGCGCGCATCAGACATGCCGCCCGGCCGACGAACGATATTCAGGACGCCGGCGCTTTGTGCGAGGCAGACGATCATGCCCCCGACCCCATTCGACCCGCTCGCGCTGCGCGGGCACCGGCTGTTCGAATCGCGCGACCTCGACGAGACGCGCGAGCGGATCTCGCGCGTGATGCAGCCGCATGCGCTGCTGCCGGACGGCACGCGCCATGGGCCGTCGCACATGGATTTCGTGCGGCTCGGCGGGCTTGGAATCGGAACCATTGCGTTCGGCGACGCGATGCGCGTGCGCATCGACGCGGTCGACGGCTACCACCTGTTGATGTTTTGTCTGACCGGCAGCGCGCAGGTCCGCACGATGGGCCGCGCGTTCGACGTCGATGCGCACACGGGCGTGCTGTGCGCGCCCGGCGAGCCGTTCGACGCGCATTTGTCCCGCGATTGCGAGCAGTTCGTCCTCCGTATCGATGCGGCGACGCTCGCCGCGCACGCGGGCGACGCGGCCGCGTCGCTCGACCCGGTGATCGGCGTCGACGATTCGGCGCTGAGCGCGTGGATGCAGCAGTTGAAGCTCGTCGCGCGCTCGCCCGAGCTGATCGCGAGCGCGAGCGCGAACCCGCGCGTCGCGGCCGCGCTCGAACAACTGCTGCTCGATCTGCTGATCGACGGCCATCCGCCCGCCGCCGCGCCCGTGCGGCGCGCCGATCCCGCGCCCGGCTTCGTGCGGCGCGCGCAGGAATTCATCGACGTCCAGTTCGCGCTGCCGCTGCAACTCGCCGACATCGCACAGGCGGCGGGCGTGCCCGAGCGCACGCTGCGCGACGGCTTCCTGCAGTTTCGCGGGATGAGCCCGATGCAGTACCTGCGCAAGCTGCGCCTCGACCGCGCGCGCGAACTGCTGCGCGCGGCGGGGCCCGACCGCCGGATCGCCGAGATCGCGCTCGACTGCGGATTCGCGCATTTCGGCCGCTTCGCGCTCGCATACCGGGAACGGTTCGGCGAACTGCCTTCCGCGACGCTCGCCGGCGAGCGCGACGCCTGATTCTTACGTTTCCCCTTCATCCGCGCGGCGCGCGGCGTCAGCGGCCCGCCATCAGCTCGCGCGCGAGCGAGCAGAACAGCGCGGTCGCGCGGCTTTCGTCGTGCAGCCGCCGGCTCAGGATGATCGGCGACGTCGCGACGGGCTCCGGCAGCCGCCGGTAGACGACGCCCTTCACCCTCACCCCTTCGACGCTCTCCGGCACGAGCGACACGCCCACTTGCGCGGCGACGAGCCCGAGCGCCGTCTGCAGCTCGCGCACCTCGTGCACCGCCGCGGGCGCGAGCCCGCCGTCGCGCAGCGCGGACAGCTGCTGATCGGCGAAGCTCGGCCGCGGCGTGCTCGGGTACACGATCAGCGTCTGCCCGGCGACGTCCGCGAGCGAGATCGGCGCATCCGGCGCGGCGAGCGGATGGCCGTGCGGCAGCGCCGCGATCAGCCGCTCCTCGACGAGCACCTCGCGCACGAGCTGGTCGTCGTCGAAACGCAGCCGGCCGAAGCCGATGTCGATGCGCCCGCCCTTGAGCGCGCCCAGTTGCTCTAGCGTGAACATTTCGATCAGCGACAGCTCGACCGCCGGCGCGGCCTCGCGAAACGCGCGAATCACGTCGGGCAGCGCGCCGTACAGCGTCGACGGCACGAAGCCGATCACGATGCGCTCGGCCGCCTGCGCGAGCCGCCGCGTGAGCGGCGCGAGTTCGTCGGCCTGCTCGAGCACGCGCCGCGCCTGCGCGTACAGCACCCGCCCCGCGTCGGTCAGCTTCAGCGGCCGCGCGCCGCGCTCGAAGAGCGGCAGGCCGATCTCGTCCTCGATCAGTTGCAACTGGCGGCTGAGCGGCGGCTGCGTCATGTGCAGCCGCTGCGCGGCGCGCGTGATGTTCATCTCCTCGGCCACCGCGATGAAATACCGGAGCTGACGCAGTTCCATGCATACCTCGAAAGTATGGAAGTAGTCGGAAAGGGTGTTGGACGCCGCCGCGCGTTTGTTTCTACCATGTGTGCGACAGGAGGATTCCGATGATAGCAACAGGCATCACCATCGACCGCATCGAGACGCTGCTCGTCGACGTGCCGACGATCCGGCCGCACAAGCTGTCGGTTGCGACGATGAACCGCCAGACGCTCGTGCTCGTGCGCGTTCGATGCTCGGACGGTATCGAAGGCGTCGGCGAAGGCACGACGATCGGCGGTCTCGCGTACGGCGAAGAAAGCCCCGAGAGCATCAAGACGAACGTCGACACCTATTTCGCGCCGCTGCTGCAAGGCGCGGACGCGACCCGTCCGGGCGCCGCGATGGCGCACGTGCGCAAGCTGTTCCAGGGCAACCGCTTCGCGAAATGCGCGCTCGAGACGGCCCTCTTCGACGCGCAGGCGCGCCGTCTCGGCGTGCCGCTCTCCGAACTGTTCGGCGGCCGCGCGACCGATGCGCTCGACGTCGCATGGACGCTCGCGAGCGGCGACACCGGCCGCGACATTGCGGAGGCCGAAGCGATGCTCGAGGCGCGCCGCCATCGCGCGTTCAAGCTGAAGATCGGCGCGCGCGCGGTGGCCGACGACGTCGCGCACGTCGTCGCGATCAAGCGCGCGCTCGGCGAGCGCGGCGACGTGCGCGTCGACGTGAACCAGGCGTGGACCGAAAGCGAGGCGGTGTGGGCGGGCGCAAGGCTCGCGCAAGCCGGCGTGAGCCTCGTCGAGCAGCCGATCGCCGCCGCGAACCGCGCGGGCCTCAAACGCCTGACCGCGCTCGCGCACATTCCGATCATGGCCGACGAGGCGCTGCACGGCCCCGTCGATGCGTTCGCGCTCGCGCGCGACCGCGCGGCCGACGTGTTCGCGGTGAAGATCGCGCAATCGGGCGGCCTGCAAGGCGCGGCCGCCGTCGCCGCGATCGCGGCCGCGGCCGGCATCGAGCTGTACGGCGGCACGATGCTCGAAGGCGCGGCCGGCACGATCGCGTCGGCGCAGCTCTTCAGCACGTTCGGCCCGCTCAAGTGGGGCACCGAGCTGTTCGGCCCGCTGCTGCTGACCGAGGAGATTCTCGTCGAGCCGCTGCGCTACGCGGATTTCAAGCTGCACCTGCCGGCCGCCCCCGGCCTCGGCATCACATTCGACTGGGCCCGCATCGAGCGGATGCGACGCCGGGCCCGCTGACCACGCCATCATTCTTTGATATTGGAGACGCAGATGAACAAGGAAGCCATCGACGCCCTGCTGAAGTCGTTCGACGACGCCGCGACGAAGCCCGGCAACCCGCGCGTGCGCGCGATCGTCAATCGGATCGTGAAGGATCTGTTCCACACGATCGAGGATTTCGACGTGCAGCCGAGCGAGTTCTGGACCGCGCTCAACTACCTGAACGAAGCGGGCAAGGAATTCGGCCTGATCGCAGCCGGCCTCGGCTTCGAGCGCTTCCTGGACGTGCGGATGGACGAAGCCGAAGCGAAAGCGGGCCTGCAAGGCGGCACGCCGCGCACGATCGAGGGGCCGCTGTACGTCGCGGGCGCGCCGGAATCGGTCGGCCACGCGCGGCTCGACGACGGCACCGATCCGGGCCAGACGCTCGTGATGCGCGGCCGCGTGCTCGGGCAAGACGGCGCGCCGCTCGCGAACGCGCTCGTCGAAGTGTGGCACGCGAACCATCTCGGCAATTATTCGTACTTCGATCCGTCTCAGCCGGCGTTCAATCTGCGCCGCTCGATCCGCACCGGCGCCGACGGCCGCTACAGCTTCCGCAGCGTGCTGCCCGTCGGCTACAGCGTGCCGCCCGGCAGCAAGACCGAGCAGTTGCTCGACCAGCTCGGCCGCCACGGGCACCGCCCCGCGCACATCCACTTCTTCGTGTCCGCGCCGGGCCATCGCAAGCTGACGACGCAGATCAACATCGAGGGCGATCCGCACATCTGGGACGACTTCGCGTTCGCGACACGCGAGGGCCTGATTCCGAAGATCGAGCAGGCCGAAGGCGCGCAAGGCAAGCCGTACGGCGTCGACGGCCGGTTCGCGCTGATCGATTTCGACTTCTCGCTGACGCCCGAGCGCGGCGACGTGCCGGCGAGCGAAGTCGAGCGCGTTCGCGCGCAAGCGTGACGGGTGTCGCGATCACGTTCAACACAAGGAGCGAACCATGCTGTTTCATGTGGAAATGACCGTCAACCTGCCCGTCGACATCGATCCGGTGAAGGCGGCGAGCCTGAAGTCGGAAGAAAAGGAAATGGCGCAGCGGCTGCAGCGCGAAGGCGTGTGGCGGCACCTGTGGCGCGTCGCGGGCCGCTACGCGAACGTCAGCATCTTCGACGTCGAGAGCCCCGCGCACCTGCACGACGTGCTGAGCCAATTGCCGCTGTTCCCGTACATGCAGATCGACGTGCGCGCGCTGTGCCGTCATCCGTCGTCGATCCGCGACGACGATCGCTGAGCGGCGGCGCACCTCTTCGCAATGCGCCGCCCCGACGAAAACGCCGCCCGTCGCCAGGCGGCGCGCATCGCTCGATCGCTGCCGCCCGGCTCGCTCGTCGGAGACTTACGCGCGTGCGATGCCGCCCGCGCATCCGCTGAGGCGCGCCGCCCAGATTGAGCCGATCGCCCGCCGATGCGCCTGCTCATTCGCCTGCTCATTCACCGACCAACTCGCCTCGACACGACGACGCCGACATCCCCGAGCGTCGCATTCCGCCGCGCTACCCGCTGCGCCCCGGCGCCGACCAGCCGCCGCCGAGCGCCTTGTACAGCGTGATCAGGTTCGACTGCTTCGCCAGCAGATCCGTGACGAGCTGCTGTTGCGCGGTGTACAGCGTACGCTGCGCGTCGAGCAGCGTGAGGAAGCTGTCGGTGCCATTCCGGTAGCGCGCCTGGGCAAGCGCGTAGTATTCCTGCGCCGACGCGACGTATTCGCGGTCGGCTGCCACCTGCTCGACATAGGTCTCGCGCCCGACAAGCGCATTCGCGACTTCCTTGAACGCGGTCTGGATCGCCTTCTCGTAGTCGGCGATGTCGATGTCCTTCTCGATCTTCGCGACGTCGAGCGACGCCTTGTTGCTGCCGTAATCGAAAATCGGCATCGTGATCGTCGGCGCGAACGTCCATGCGCCGCTGCCCGCCTTGAATAGGCCCGACAGGCTGCTGCTCGACGTGCCCGCCGACGCGGTCAACGCGATCTTCGGGAAGAACGCCGCGCGCGCCGCGCCGATATTCGCGTTCGCGGCCTTCAGCGTGTGCTCGGCCTCGACGATGTCCGGCCGGCGCGCCAGCAGGTCCGACGGCACGCCCGCGCCGATATCCTCCAGCAGGCTCCGGCTCTCCAGCGTCCCGGCGGGCGGCAGATCGTCGGGCAGCGGACAGCCGATCGCCGCGACGAGATTGTTGAGATCCTGCTCGACCGCGCGCGTGTAGGACGCGAGGCTCGCCCGCGCGCTCGCGAGCGAGTTCTGCGCCTGCCGAACGTCCTGCAGCGACGCGTTGCCGATCTTCATGCTCGCCATCGTCAAATCGAGCGTCTGCCGATCGGCGGCCACCGTGTCGGCGGCGATCTTCAACAGCGCGCCGTCCGCGAGCCATTGCAGATAATCGGTCGCCACCGTCGCGATCAGACTGATCTGCGTGCTCGTGCGCGACGCGTCGGTCGCGAGATACTGTTCGAGCGCCTGCCGCTTCAGGCTGCGCAGCCGCCCAAAGAAATCGATCTCCCAAGACGTGGTGCCGACACTCACGCTGCTGGAGCCGAGACCGGACTCCGTGCCGAGCGCGCGCTCGCGCGTGAGCGAGCCGGACGCGTCGATCGCCGGCGCGAGATTCGCCCGTGCGATCCGGTACTGCGCCTCGTATTCGGCGACGTTCAGCGCGGCGACGCGCAAATCGCGGTTATTGTCGAGCGCGAGCGCGATCAGCCGCTGCAGCCGCGCGTCCTTGAAGAAATCGCGCCAGCCCACGTCGGCCGCGAGCGGCGCCTGCGCCGTACGCGACACCGCGGCATCGGATGCGTACGCCGGCCACGCCGCTTCGACGGGCGACGCGGGACGCTGATACGCGGGATCGAGCGAACAGGCGCTCAGCGCGATCGCGCAGGCCAGACTCAAAGTCTTGAATTTCATGCTTCGCCCTCGCCGGCCTGTTGCGTGTCGCTCGAATGGCCGTGCTCGCCGAACAACCTGCGCACGACGACAAAGAAAATCGGCACGAAGAAGATCGCGAGCGCCGTCGCGGCGACCATCCCGCCCGTCACGCCCGTGCCGATCGCACGCCGGCTCGCCGAGCCCGCGCCCGTGCTGATCACGAGCGGCAGCACGCCGAACACGAACGCGAGCGACGTCATCAGGATCGGCCTCAGCCGCATGTGCGCGGCTTCCAGCGCCGCGTCGATCAACCCGCGCCCTTCCGCCTGCAGATCCTTCGCGAATTCGACGATCAGGATTGCGTTCTTCGTCGACAGCCCGATCGTCGCGAGCAGCCCGACCTTGAAATAGATGTCGTTCGACAGCCCGCGCAGATGCGCGCCGAGCAACGCGCCCAGCACGCCGAGCGGCACCACCAGAATCACCGCGAGCGGCACGGACCAGCTCTCGTAAAGACCCGCCAGGCACAGAAACACGACGATCAGCGAGATCGCGTAAAGATAGACCGCCTGCGATCCGGCGAGCCGCTCCTGATAGGACTGGCCGGTCCATTCGACGCCGAACCCGGCCGGCAACTGCTTCGCGAGCCGCTCGACGGCCGTCATCGCCTGCCCCGTGCTCGCGCCCGGGCCGGTCTGCGCGGACATTTCCATCGCGAGCGTGCGGTTGTAGCGCTCGATCTGCGGCGGCCCGAACGTCCAGCGGCTCGTCGAGAACGCGGAGAACGGCACCATCGATCCGTCGTAATTCGTCGCCCCCGATGACGTGGAAGACGAAGACGAGGACGACGACGAAGCCTTCACGTACCATTGATCGATGTCGGCGGGCATCATCCGGAAGGGCGCGTCGGCCTGCACGTAAACCTTCTGAATGCGCCCCGTATCGACATAGTTGTTCACGTAGGTCGAGCCGAACGCGGTCTGCAACGTGCCGTCGACGTCCGAGATCGACAGCCCGAGCGCGCTTGCCTTCTCGCGATCGATGTCGATGTGGAACTGCGGCGCATCTTCGAGGCCGGACGGCCGCATCAGCGCGAGCGCCGGGTCCTTCGCAGCCAGCGTCATCAGCCGGTTGCGCGCGGCGAGCAGCTTGTCGTGCCCCTGTCCGCCGCGATCCTCGAGCTCGAAATCGAGGCCGCTCTGCGTGCCGAGGTCGTGAATCGCGGGCGGATTCATCACGAACACCTGCGCATCGCGTTCCTTCGCGAAATGCGCGTTCGCGCGCGCGATGATCGCGGTGGCCGTCTGGCCGGACGCGGTCCGCACGCTCCAGTTCTTCAGCGAAACGAATGCGAGCGCGTTGTTCTGGCCTTGTCCGTTGAAGCTGAAACCGTTGACCGTGATCATCTGGTCGACCGACGGTTCGTCCTTCAGGAAGTAGCGTTCGACCCGCTCGACCGTCTTCAGCGTTTGCCCGGCAGGCGTGCCGACCGGCGTCGAGATCGACACGAGGAAATAGCCCTGGTCTTCGTCCGGCAGATACGACGACGGCAGCTTGACGTAAAGCCATGCAACGAGCGCGCCGATCAGCGCGTAGACGATCAGGTAGCGCCCCGGCCGGCCGACCATCCGCACGAGCGTCGCGCTATAGCGAGCGTTGCCGGCCGCGAACGCGCGATTAAACCAGCCGAGGAAACCGCGCCGCGCGTGATGCTCGACGTCGGCGCGCTTGAGCAGCGTCGCGCACAGCGCGGGCGTAAGCGTCATCGCGAGCACGACCGACAGCGCCATCGCCGCGACGATCGTGATCGAAAACTGCCGGTAGATCGCCCCCGTCGATCCGGAAAAGAACGCCATCGGAATGAACACGGCGGTCAGCACCGTCGTGATGCCGACGAGCGCACCCGTGATCTGTCCCATCGCCTTGCGGGTCGCGTCCTTCGGTCCGAGCTTCTCCTCGGCCATGATCCGCTCGACATTCTCGACCACGACGATCGCGTCGTCGACGAGCAGGCCGATTGCGAGCACCATGCCGAACATCGACAGCACGTTGATCGAGAAGCCGACTGCGGCCATCACCGCGAACGTGCCGAGCAGCGCGACCGGCACGACGATGGTCGGGATCAGCGTCGCGCGCACGTTCTGCAGGAACAGGTACATCACGAGGAACACCAGCACGACCGCCTCGACGAGCGTCTTCAGCACCTCCTCGATCGAGATCCGCACGAACGGCGTCGTATCGTACGGATACGTGATTGCGAGGTCATTCGGCAATTGCGGCTTCAGCTCATCGATCTTCGCGCGTACGGCGGTCTCGACCGTCATCGCGTTCGCGCCCGTCGCGAGTTTGATCGCGAGCGCGGCGGCCGGCTTGCCGTTCAGCCGCGACGACGTATCGTAGCTGTCGCCGCCCACTTCGACGCGCGCGACGTCCTTCAATCGCACTTTCGAGCCGTTGGCGTTCACGCGCAGCAGAATGTCGCCGAATTGCTCCGGCGTGGTCAGGAGGCTGGCGGCGGAAATCGTCGCGTTGAGCGCCTGCGCGTCGGTGGCGGGCGCGCCGCCCAACTGCCCGACCGACATCTGCACGTTCTGGTTGGTGATCGCTGTCGTCACGTCGGATGTCGCGACGCCGAAGCCATGCATCTTCACCGGATCGAGCCAGATCCGCATCGCATGTTGCGCGCCGAACAGCGTGACGTCGCCGACGCCGCTTACCTGCGTGAGCTGATCCTCGAGCTGCGTCGCGATCACGTTGCCGAGATCGATCGAATCGAGGCTGCCGCCCGGCGACGACAATGCGACGATCATCAGGAAATCGCTCGCCGATTTCGCGACCTGCACGCCCTGCTCCTGCACAGTCTGCGGTAGCGACGACGTCGCCTGGCTGACCTTGTTCTGCACCTGCACCTGCGCGATGTCGGGATCGGTGCCGGGCTGGAACGTCAGCGTGATCGTCGCCTGGCCGGCCGCGCTGCTCTTCGAAGACAGGTACAGCAGATTGTCGATGCCGCTCAGCTTCTGCTCGATCACCTGCGTGACGGTGGCCGCGATCGTCTCGGCGGATGCGCCGGGATAGGTGGCCGTGATCTGCACCGAAGGCGGCGCAATGCTCGGATACTGCTCGACCGGTAGTGTCGTGACCGACGCCGCGCCGATCATCATCACGACGATCGCCATCACCCACGCGAGAATCGGACGGTTGATGAAGAAGCTCGCCATGCCGCCCCCCTCAGTGTGCCGCCGACGCCGCGGTTGCGGCGGACGTGTCGTCGCCGGCGATCCGGACCGGCGTTCCGCTACGCACCTGCTGCAATCCGCTGACGATCACGCGATCGCCCGCCTTCAGCCCCTGTGTGACGATCCATTGATCGCCGTATGCGGTGTCGGCCTTCACCGCCGCCTGCTTCGCGTTGCTTTTCTCGTCGACCACGAATACCGTCGCGCCGCCATCCGATCTGCGCGTCACCGCGAGCTGCGGCACGAGCAGCGCATGATCGTCCGTGCCCTCGTCGAGCCGCGCGCGTACGAACATGCCGGGCAGCAGCGCGTGGTCCGGATTCGGAAAGATCATCCGCAGCGTCACGGAGCCTGTTGTCGCATCGACCGTAATGTCCGAGAACTGCAGCGTGCCGGCTTGCTCGTACTCCGCGCCGTCTTCGAGCAAGAGCTTGACGGCCGCACCGCTCCCCGCCGTTTTCAGCCTGCCCGACGCGAACGCGCGGCGCAGCTTCAGCCAATCGGCGCTCGCGCGGGACACGTCGAGATACATTTCGTCGATCGCCTGGATCGTCGCCAGCGCAGTCGTCTGATCCGCCGTGACGAGCGCCCCTTCGGTGACGCTCGACGCGCCGATCCGCCCCGACACGGGCGCGACGATCCGCGTGTAGCCGAGGTTGACGCGCGCGGATTCGAGCGACGCCTGATCGGCGATCACGTCGGCGGCGTCCTCGCGCACGGCCGCGACCGCGTCGTCGTAATCCTGCCTGCTGACCGCGTTGATCTTGACCAGTTCCGCGTAGCGATCGGCCTTGGTCTTCGCCGACGCGAGCGTCGCCTGCGCCTTCGCGAGCGTGCCGCGCGCCTGATCGTATGCGGCCTGATAGGTCGCCGGATCGATCTGGTACAGCACCTGCCCCGCCTTCACGTCCGAGCCTTCGGTGAAGAGCCGCTTGCGGACGATCCCGCCGATCTGCGGTCGCACCTCGGCGACCTTGATCGCGGACAACCGGCCCGACAATTCGGTGTGCTGGACGATGGACTGCTCGGCTAGCGTCACCACGCCGACTTCGACAGCCGCGGCGCCTGCGCCGGACGCCCCGCGCTGGCCGCACCCCGCTTGCAACGAGACGGCCAGGACGACGAGCGCGAGCGACGCACGCCGGTGCAACGGGCGCGCCGGTGCGCGCGGACGATCGGATGGAATGGGTAGGCGGTTCATGGCTTCTCGTCAGCTCCGTGTCGGTTCCGCCGCACGCGCGACGGCGCGCGCCGAAAGTAGCCGGTGCACGGCGGAACAGGAAACCACGAGCGTAAGGAAATGCCCCTTACGGGTGCTTAGCGCCGCATTACAGCGTGTAACGGACGTCAGGAAATGCGTCGTTCAACGCCCCAAATCGTCGGGATGCGTGATCGCGCCGCGCGACGGGAGCGGGAAGGTCATCGTCGCGACGAAGCCGCCGTCGGGCGCGTTGCACGCGGCGAGCGCACCGCCGTGATAGCGGACGAGCCGCCTGACGATTGCAAGGCCGAGGCCGCAATGCGCTTCGCCGCCGCGCGCGGCGTCGAGCCGAACGAACGGACGCAGCGCGCGTTCGAGCTGCGCGGGTGGAATGCCTGCGCCGTGATCGCGCACGCTCAGCACGTAGCCGCCGGCCGTCGCGCGCGTCGCGATCTCGACGGGCGGCTCGCCGTAGGTGAGCGCGTTCTCGATCAGGTTCGACAAGATCCGGTCCAGATCGACGAGCGGCAGGCCGAAGCCGTCGCCCGCGCGCAGGTCGAGCGTCAGCAGCGCATCTTCGCCCAGGCTGTCGCCGTAATGCTGACGGCAATGCGCATCGACGTTCGCGACCGGCGACGCGTCAGCGGCGTCCCGCGCGAAGTCGAGGAACTGCGTGACGATCCGCGACAGCGATTCCGCATCGCGCAGGAAGCCCGTCCGATTCGCCTCGTCGGGCAGCAGATCCGCGCGCACCTGCATCCGCGTGATCGGAGCGCGCAGGTCGTGCGCGAGCCCCGCCAGCATCACCGAGCGCTCCTGCTCCGTCTGCGCCAGTTCGCGCACCATGTCGTTGAAGTCGCCGATCAGCTCCTTCACCTCGCGCGGCCCGCTCTCCCGCACGACAGGCGGCCGGTGGCCGAGCCGATACTCGCGGGCTGCCTGCGCGAGCCGCCTGAGCGGCCGCTGCAAGTGCCATGCGCCGAGGACGGCCAGCGCGATCGCCAGCAGCACCGCCAGCGACGACATGCCGATGAAGCGGGCAAACGACGGCATTGCGCTCGTCATCGTCACCCAGTAATGATCGTCCGGATAGCGCACCCACAGCGTGTTGGTGCCTTTGTCGGCGACGACGTGCGAGCCGGGCGGAAGCTGGCGGCGCAGATCGCGCTCGAACGGCCCGTTCGTATCCACGCACGACGCGGGACAACCATATGCCGCCGCGTCGCCGA
Organism: Burkholderia savannae; assembly: GCF_001524445.2. Taxonomy (NCBI): domain Bacteria; kingdom Pseudomonadati; phylum Pseudomonadota; class Betaproteobacteria; order Burkholderiales; family Burkholderiaceae; genus Burkholderia; species Burkholderia savannae. The sequence goes on along the minus strand of NZ_CP013418.1, from coordinate 2,674,340 downwards.
CGTTGACGAACGATGCGCCGAGCGTCGAGCTGACGGCGCGCCCCAGTTCGCCGCCCGTCGTGCGCGACTGCACCGACAGCGCGACTACACGCCGCGTCTGGTCCACCGCGAGCGCGAAGCGCTCGCGGTCCACCAGCACGATGCCGAGCACGTGAACCGCGACGATGAGTCCCATCGTCATCAGCGCGAGGCGGACGAACAGCGTGTCAGCGGGATTCTTCATCGTCGCCGCCGCTCGCGCCGCCCGGTATGAACATGTAGCCCGCACCGCGCATCGTCCGGATATGGTGCGGCTGCGCGGGATCGTTTTCCAGCAGGCGGCGCAGGCGCCACACCGGCACGTCGATGCCGCGCTCCGTCAGATCGGAATACGGGCCGTGCAACAAGTCGAGCAGCCGCGCGCGCGACAGCGTCTCCATCGGATGCAGCGCGAACGCTTCGAGCAACGCGTATTCGCTGCCCGTGAGCTTCACCGGATCGCCGTCTCGCAGCAGCGCCCGCGCGGCGAAATCGAGCCGAAACCGGCCGAACCGCAGCGGCGCCCGCGGCTCTGCGCCCCGCCCCTGCGCGCGCGGCGGCGCTTGCCGGCGCAGCACCGCCTGAATCCGCGCAAGCAGTTCCTGCGGCATGAACGGCTTGCCGAGATAGTCGTCCGCGCCGAGCTCCAGCCCGACCACCCGGTCGACGCCGTCCGCGCGCGCGGTCAGCATGATGACGGGGATCGTGTCGCCGCTCGCGCGTAACTGCTTGAGCGCCGTCAGCCCGTCGACGCCCGGCATCATCAGGTCGAGCACGATGATCGACGGCCGCTCTCGTTCAAGTCGGCGCGCGAGCCCGGTGGCGTCATGGAGAACCGAGACGGCGATGCCGCGTTGCTGGAAGAACGTTCTCAGCAGATCGCGCAGCGCGGCGTCGTCGTCGATCAGCAGGATCTGAAGGGACGTATCGTGCATGGTCGTGAGCACAAGATGGCGGCAAACGCACAAGGCCGCGAACCCGCGCCGCTTCCCGCCGCGCCGGTAGCCGGCCTTCTGACCCGGCGACTATAGCGAAGAACGCGCGCCGATCGGTTGCCGGTCCTTTGCGATTCTTACCGTTCATTACGGCGCAGTATCGCATGCATGCCCCGCGCGCACCGGGCACGCAAAAAAGCCGCCCCGATGTGAAGCGCCCCCAAAAAGTTGGATCGGTGTCCAATTCTTGCGGGACGATTCGGAAAAAAGGCGGCTTCTCCACGAGCCGACCGGCGCGGCCCCATGCTCATCGGCCGTTCGGCGCCTGCCGCGGCTGCCGTCAGCGCGACATCATGTTCATGCCGACATTGTGCATGACCCAAAGCGTGCCGACGATCAGGATCGCCGCCGTCAGCACCGTGTAGCTGAACGCCATCACGTTCCAGCGCTGGCTGGACGATCCGTTCATGTGCAGGAAGTAGACGAGGTGCACGACGATCTGCACGAACGCGAGCACCGCGAGCGAGATCAGCGACGCGTGCGACGACAGCGCGCCGCTCAGCACGAGCCCGAACGACGCGGCCGTCAGCAGCACCGACAAAATGAATCCGGCGACGTAGCCGCCCACCGTGCCGTGCGCCTCGCCTTCATGAGAGAGATGGGTGTCGGCCATTTAGATCACGCTCGCGAGATAGACAAAGGAAAACACGCAGATCCAGACGATGTCGAGGAAGTGCCAGAAGAGGCTCAGGCAGGTGAGCCGGCGGATGTCCCGCTCGGTCAGCGCCGGGCGGCGCATCGCCTGGAACGCGAGCACGGCCATCCACAGCAGGCCGATCGCGACGTGCAGCCCGTGCGTGCCGACGAGCGTGAAGAACGACGACAGGAACGCGCTGCGCTGCGGCCCCGCGCCTTCGGCGATCAGGTGCGAGAACTCGCGCAGCTCGAGGCCGAGGAACGCCGCGCCGAGCGCGAACGTCACCGCGAGCCAGCCGAGCAGCGCGCCGCGGCGGCCGCGCTGCGCGCCGATCATCGCGAAGCCGTACGTGATGCTGCTCGTGAGCAGCAGCGCGGTCTCGAGCGCGACGCCCGGGATGTCGAACAGGTCGACGGCGGTCGGGCCGCCCGCGAACTGGTGCGCCATCACCGCGAACACGGCGAACAGCGCGGCGAAGATCACGCAGTCGGTCATCAGGTACAGCCAGAAGCCGAACACCGAATGCGACGGCGGATGATCGTGCGCATCCAGATGACGAGCGGCGCTCGCGGATTGATACGACATCAGTTTGCCTCCAGTTCGACTTGCGCCGGCCGCGCGACGAAGCGCGCGCCGCCGCGTTTTTCCTCGATCTTGCGCACGGCTTCGGCCGGGATGTAATAGCCGTCGTTGTCGCTCGCGCTATGCGCGATCACCGTCGCGACGATGCCGACGAGCGCCGCGATCGCGAGCCACCAGATGTGCCATACCGCCGCGAAGCCGAGCACGAGGCTGAACACGCCGACGAACAGTCCCGCGCTCGTGTTCGACGGCATGTGGATGTCGCGATACTCCGCCTGCTTGCCGATGCCGAGGCCGCGCTCCTTGCGGTACGCGAATTCGTCGAGCGCGTGCACGCGCGGAATCGTCGCGAAGTTGTACGCGGGCGGCGGCGACGACGTCGCCCATTCGAGCGTGCGGCCGCCCCACGGGTCGCCCGTGAAATCGCGGTTCTCGGGCTGCTTGCGATCGCGCAGGCTGACGACGAGCTGCAGCAGCTGGCACGCGATGCCGATCGCGATCAACGCGGCGCCGCATGCGGCGACGATGAGCCACGGATGCCACGCGGGGTTGTCGTAATGATTCAGGCGGCGCGTCATGCCCATGAAGCCGAGCACGTAGAGCGGCACGAACGCGACGTAGAAGCCGACCTGCCAGAACCAGAACGCGGCCCGGCCGAGCTTCTCGTTCAGCTTGAAGCCGAACACCTTCGGGAACCAGTAGTTGAAGCCCGCGAGATAGCCGAACAGCACGCCGCCGATGATCACGTTGTGGAAGTGCGCGATCAGGAACAGGCTGTTGTGCAGCACGAAGTCCGCGCCGGGGATCGCCATCATCACGCCCGTCATCCCGCCGAGCGTGAACGTCACCATGAAGCCGATCGTCCAGAGAACCGGCGTCGAGAATTCGAGCCGGCCGCGATAGATCGTGAACAGCCAGTTGAACACTTTCACGCCGGTCGGAATCGCGATCACCATCGTCATGATCCCGAAAAACGCGTTCACGTTCGCGCCCGAGCCCATCGTGAAGAAGTGGTGCAGCCACACGAGGAACGACAGCACCATGATCGCGCACGACGCATAAACCATCGTCTTGTAGCCGAAAAGCGGCTTCTTCGCGTAGGTCGCGACCACTTCCGAGAAGATCCCGAACGCAGGCAGGATCAGGATATAGACCTCCGGATGGCCCCACGCCCAGATCAGGTTCAGATACAGCATCGCGTTGCCGCCGGCATCGTTCGTGAAGAAGTGCATGCCGAGGTAACGGTCGAGGCCGAGGAGCGCGAGCGTGACCGTCAGGATCGGGAACGACGCCATGATGAGGACGTTCGTGCAGAGCGCGGTCCACGTGAACACGGGCATCTTCATCAGCGTCATGCCGGGCGCGCGCATCCGCAGGATGGTCACGAAGAAGTTCACGCCCGTGAGCAACGTGCCGACGCCGGATATCTGCAGCGCCCACAAGTAGTAATCGACGCCGACGCCCGGACTGAACTGCAGCTCCGACAGCGGCGGATACGCGAGCCAGCCCGTTTGCGCGAATTCGCCGACGACAAGCGAGATGTTGATCAGGATCGCGCTGACCGCCGTCATCCAGAAGCTCAGCGAATTGATGAACGGGAACGCGACGTCGCGCGCGCCGATCTGCAGCGGCACGATGATGTTCATCAGACCGATCATGAACGCCATCGCCATGAAGAAGATCATGATGACGCCGTGCGCGGTGAAGATCTGATCGTAATGATGCGGCGGCAGGTAGCCCGGGCCGTTGTATGCGAGCGCGAGCTGCAGGCGCATCATCACGGCGTCGGCGAAGCCGCGCAGCAGCATGATCAGCGCGACGATGATGTACATCACGCCGAGCTTCTTGTGGTCGACGGTCGTCAGCCACTCGGACCACAGCCATTTCCAGCGCTTCGTGTAGGTCAGCGTGCCGACGACCGAGAGCGCGACGAGCGCCATGAACACGGCCGCGCCCATGACGATCGGCTGATCGAACGGGATGGCAGAAAGCGTCAATTTACCGAACATGCGTTACCCCTTCGTCCGACAGGCGGCGTCCGTCAGATCGAGGACGTGGCCGTTGTTGTACTTCGCGATGATGTTGTGAAAGAGCCGAGGGTCGATCGTCGAGTAGTAGCGCACGGGCTGCTTCTCGCTCGGCTGCGCGAGCTGGCCGTACGCGCTCATGTCGAGCCGGTCGGCCGACGCGCGCACCTTCGCGACCCACGCGTCGAACGCGTCGCGCGACGTCGCGAGCGTGCGGAACTTCATGTCGGAGAAGCCGCGGCCGCTGTAGTTCGCGGAGATCCCGGCGAAGTCGCCCGGCTCGTCGGCGATCAGGTGCAGGCGCGTCTGCATGCCGGCCATCGCGTAGACCTGCGTGCCGAGCTGCGGAATGAAGAACGAGTTCATCACCGAATCGGACGTGATCCGGAAATTGATCGGCGTGCCGACAGGCACCGCCAGTTGGTTCACCGAAGCAATGCCGAGATCCGGATAGACGAAGAGCCACTTCCAGTCGAGCGCGACGACCTCGACGTCGATCGGCTTCACCGACGATTGGATCGGCCGATACGGATCGAGCTCGTGCGTGGTCTTCCACGTGAGGATGCCGAGGAACAGGATGATCAGCGACGGCACCGTCCAGATCACGATCTCGATCGCGGTGGAATGCGCCCACTTCGGCGAGTAGGTCGCGTTGCGGTTCGACGCGCGGTAGCGCCACGCGAAGAGCAGCGTGAGGAGGATCACCGGCACGACGACGATCAGCATCGCCCACGTCGACGTGGCGATCAACGCCTTCTCCGCGGCGCCGATCGCGCCCTTCGGATCGAGCACGTCGAGCCCGCACCCGGACAGCGAGGCGAGCGCACCGATCGCCCCGAACCACGACAAGCTTCTCAAAGCCTTTCTATTCATCACATTCGCCAGCAAGATGTATCGCACTCCGATCGAAACCGTCGGACGACCGGTTCGCGGAAGCGCTCGCATCATACGGCCGGCGAGCGAGATGAAAATCAGTCAATGAGACAAATCATCTTTGCCGAAAATGACAGTGCGACACGATGTCACAGCGTTGGCGGCGCCTGTTTCGATGCGGTGGGAAGATGAGTTGCGCATGTGCGCGTGCGTGCGCGTATACGCGCGAGAAGAAGGCCGCCGGAGACGGAATGGCCGTCGCAGCGGCCGGACACGCGATTGACAACGCGCGCGCGAGGTGCTCGACGTGCGGGCGATCAGCCGCCGCCGCTCGGGCGCGGCGACGCCGATTGTACGCGGCGCGCGCGACGGCCGCAGGTTTCGCTACGCGCGCTTCGCTTCAACACGCCGTCGATCGTGCATCGCATTCGAATGCGCCGCGGCGTCGGAATTGTCGGCATGACGGAAAGCGAAGCCGGCGATCGTGATCCGCCGCCGTCGCGTCATTCGCTTCGATGAACGCGGCGGCGCTGCGCGCGGACACCGGGCCGGCGAAGCATCCCGTGCCGCCTCAAATGCATGCCGATGCATGCGAATCCCGGCGATCGGTCTCCGAAATGCACCGACATGCGCCGACGTGCGCAAACATGCGCGGACATGCTCCGACTTGCGCGAACGCACGTTTAGTCCCGCCCAAACACGCGACGATCGCGCCGGCGCACGCCGCCCGCCGCACCGCGCTCAAAGCCGTGCGGCGAGCCTCGCGCCCTGGTCGATCGCGCGCTTCGCATCGAGCTCGGCCGCCAGCTCCGCGCCGCCGATCAGATGCACCGGCACGCCCGCCGCCTTCAGCGGCTCGTACAGCGCGCGCTCGGGCTCCTGCCCCGCGCACAGCACGATCGTATCGGCCTCGATCACGGTCGGATCGAGACGCTCCTTGCCGAACGTCACGTGCAGCCCCTTGTCGTCGATCAGCTCGTAGTTGACGCCGCCGATCATCTCGACCTGCTTCATCTTCAGCGTCGCGCGATGAATCCAGCCGGTCGTCTTGCCGAGCCCCTTGCCGAGCCCCGTCGCCTTTCGCTGCAGCAGGGTGACGCGGCGCGCGGGCGGCGCGATCTCGCCGAGCGTCACGCCGCCGCGCGCGAGCGCGGGATCGGTCACGCCCCACTCCGCTTTCCATGCGTCGAGATCGAGCGCCGGCGATTCGCCGTCCTGAACGAGAAACTCCGACACGTCGAAGCCGATCCCGCCCGCGCCGACCACCGCGACGCGCTCGCCGACCGGCTTGTTGCGCGCGAGCACGTCGATGTAGGTCAGCACCTTCGGATGATCCTGGCCCGGAATGCGCGGATTGCGCGGCGCGACGCCCGTGGCGAGCACGACGTCGTCGTAGCCGGCCGCGATCAGCTCGGCCGCGTCGACGCGGCGGCTCAGACGCAGCTGCACGCCCGTCAGCTCGATCTGGCGTGCGAAGTAACGCAGCGCCTCGTGAAACTCCTCCTTGCCCGGAATGCGCTTGGCCATGTTGAACTGGCCGCCGATCTCGGCCGCCGCGTCGAACAGCTCGACGCGATGCCCGCGCTGCGCGAGCACCGTCGCGCACGCGAGGCCGGCGGGCCCCGCGCCGATCACCGCGATGCGCTTCACGTTCGCCGCGCGCGCATAGTTCAGCTCCGTTTCGTGGCACGCGCGCGGATTCAGCAGGCACGATGCGATCCGATTCTTGAACGCGTGATCGAGGCATGCCTGATTGCAGCCGATGCACGTGTTGATCTCGTCGGCGCGCCCCTCGGCCGCCTTCTTCACGAACTCGGCGTCGGCGAGGAACGGCCGCGCCATCGACACCATGTCCGCACAGCCGTCCGCGAGAATCTGCTCGGCGACTTCCGGCCGATTGATCCGGTTCGTCGTCACGAGCGGAATGCCGACCTCGCCCTTCATCTTCTTCGTGACCCACGCGAACGCGCCGCGCGGCACCGACGTCGCGATCGTCGGCACGCGCGCCTCGTGCCAGCCGATGCCGGTGTTGATGAGCGTCGCGCCCGCGCGCTCGACCGCCTTCGCGAGCGTCACGACTTCGCTCCAATCACTGCCGTCCGGAATCAGATCGAGCATCGACAGCCGATAGACGATGATGAAATCGCGGCCGACCGCCTCGCGCGTGCGCTCGACGATCTCGACCGGCAGCCGCATCCGGTTCGCGTACGAGCCGCCCCATTCGTCGGTGCGCTTGTTCGTGTGCAGCGAGATGAACTGGTTGATCAGATAGCCTTCGGAGCCCATGATCTCGACGCCGTCGTAGCCCGCTTCGCGCGCGAGCTGCGCGCAGCGCACGAACGCGCGAATCTGCCGCTCGATGCCGCGCGCCGTCAGCTCGTGCGGCGTGAACGGCGAGATCGGCGACTTGAGCCGCGTCGGCGCGACCGCGAACGGGTGATAGCCGTAGCGGCCGGTATGCAGGATCTGCAGCGCGATCTTGCCGCCTTCCGCATGCACCGCGTCCGGAATCACGCGATGGCGGCGCGCCGCGGCGTCCGTCGACAGCGTGCCGCCGAACGGCTTCGTCCAGCCCGCGACGTTCGGCGCGAAGCCGCCCGTGACGATCAGGCCGACGCCGCCGCGCGCGCGTTCGGCAAAATAGTCGGCGAGGCGCGGCAGCGTCTTGCGGCTGTCTTCGAGGCCCGTGTGCATCGACCCCATCAGCACGCGGTTGCGCAGCGTCGTGAAGCCGAGATCGAGCGGGGCGAGCAGGTGTGGGAACGGAGTCGTCATCGGGTATCGCGGGAACGGATTGATCGGGATCGTTACATCGTAGGCGCACGCACCGCTTGTCCGTGAGGGGGCAAATAGCCATAATGCTTGTCATTCGTGGCCAATTTTGGCCACACTCGTCCAGTTCACGACACGATGACGCGACGAACGACGAAAGACCACCTGGGCCTGCGCCGGCCGACGATTCCGGTCGCGTACCTGCGGCATCTGCTGAAGGTGTTCGAGGAGCGCGGCATCGACGCGCGCGATGCCCGCGCGGGCACCGGCCTGCGCGACGACGTGCTCGGCGAACCGGACGCGCGCGTCGCGCCTTCGCAATGGGGGCGGCTCGTGCTGAATGCGATCCGGCTGAGCGGCGACGAGGGGATCGGCTTCGAGCTCGGGCTGCGGCTGCGGATGTCGGTGCACGGCTTTCTCGGCTACGCGGCGCTGACGGCCGCGGACCTGCGCGCGTCGCTGCTCGTCAACGCGCGCTATTTCCGGATGCGCAACCGGCAATACCGGCTGCACTACGCGGAGCGCGACGACGGCGCGACGCTTTCGCTGCACGGCGTGCAGGCGAGCCCCGTGCTCCAGCATCACGCGATGTTCGAGATCGTGCTCACCGGGATCGCGCAGAACGTCGGCACGGTGACGGGGCGCGCCGCGCCGCCGATCGAGCTGCAATTCGCGTGGCCGCAGCCCGGCTATTACGCGCGCTATCGCGACCGGCTGCCGCCCGTGCGCTTCGATTGCGCGTCGAACGCGCTGTGGGTGTCGCGCGATGCGCTCGACTGGCCGCTGCCGATGGCGGACGAAGTCGCGCATCAGCAGGCGCTCGCGCAGGTCGAACGCGAATATGCGGACGTGCGCCACGAAGAAGGCGATCTGGTCGCGCGCGTGCGCGCGGAACTCGCGCTGGCGGCGCAAGGCTATCCCGAGCCCGACGCGCTCGCGCGGCACCTCCTGATGTCGACGCGCACGCTGAGGCGGCGCCTGCTCGATGCAGGTTCCGGCTACCGCGCGCTCGTCGACGAGGCGCGGCTGCGCGACGCGCGCCGGCTGCTGCGCGCATCCGATCTCGATCTGAAGACGATCGCCGAGCGGCTGCAATTCTCCGACCCGGCGAACTTCACGCGCGCGTTCCGCAAGTGGACGGGGCTCACGCCGAGCGCGTATCGGGAAGCGGGCGACGACGCCGAGCGATAGACGGCGCGCGGCGTGCAATCGCGCCGCGATTCGCACCGGCGCGAGCGCAAGCTGTTGCCGATGCGCGTCACGCGAGCGCAACACGTGTGCATGCGTGCAACGCGCGCGACGACGGGCGGGAACGCCCGGCCCGCGGACGCGAATCCGCTTGCCCGCCGCTTGCCCGCCGCTCGCCAACCGCTCACCAACCGCTTGCTGTCCGATCGCCGTCCGACCCGCGACGCTTCGCGAGCGCGAGCTGCGGACGCCTCACGAACGAGCGGGCGACGCGCGCCGTCGCTCGGCAACCGGCGCGCGCGGCTCGTTCGCATACGCGTCGAGCCCCTCGACCAGCGCGTCGAACGCCGCCCGGCAGCGCGGACTGCCGCGCAAATCCTCGTGCATCGTGACCCACATATCGAGCCGTCCGGCAAACGCCTTCGGCAGCACGCGCACGAGCGCGGGATCGCGCCTCGCGAGCGCTGCCTGGCAAATGCCGATGCCCGCGCCGCCGCGAATCAGCGCGAGGTGCGCGAGATCGCTGTCGGTGCGCAGCGTGAACGCGCCGCGGTCGAGCCCCGGGAACGACTTCGCGGCCATCTGCCGGATGAACGCCGTCGGGCGGTCGTAGCCAATCAGCGAATGACGAACCAGTTCGTCCGCATTGCGCGGCGTGCCGCGCCGCGCGAGATAGTCGCGATGCGCATGCAGGCCGAGCTCGATGCCGCCGATGCGCCGCGCGATCAGCTGCGTCTGTTCGGGGCGCGTCATTCGCACCGCGACGTCGGCCTCGCGGCGCAGCAGATCCTGAATGCGGCTCGTCAGCGCGAGCTCGATCTTCAGCGCCGGATGCCGTTGCTGCAAGCGCGCGACGATCGGCGGCAGCACCTCGACGCCGATCACGTCGCTCGCCGAGATCCGCACGACGCCGCGCACGTCCTTGCCGAAGCTCGTTGCCGTGCGCGCGAGCGCATCGGCCGTGCTTTCCATCGCCTCGGCGTCCGCGCGCAGCGCGAGCGCCACGTCGGTCGGCATCAGCCCGGTCGACGATCGTGTGAAAAGCGGCACGCCGAGCGCCGCCTCGAGCGCGGCCACATGCCGGCCGACGGTCGGCTGCGTGAGGCCGAGCACGCGCGCCGCGCCCGACAGCGAACCCTCGCGCAGCACGCCGAGGAACGAACGATACAGCTCCCAGCCGATTTCCGAGCCCATACGAAAATGTATAGCCGTTAGACGAGATTCGGTAATGTTAATCGATCCGCGCGCGGCGCAGAATGCGCCTGTGGATCACGTTCAGGAGCAAGCGATGGCGACTCTCGACACGGCGCTCGTGGTGGGCGCGGCGGGCGGAATCGGTGGAGAAATGGCGCGAGCGCTGCGCGACGCGGGCTGGCGCGTGCGGGCGCTCGCGCGCTCGTCGCCGGCGGCGAATGGCGGCGCGGCGGACATCGACTGGCGGCTCGGCGACGCGTTGAATCCGCGCGACGTCGCCGATGCCGCGCGCGGCTGCGCGGTGATCGTGCACGCGGTCAATCCGCCCGGCTATCGCCGCTGGAACGAATTGGTGCTGCCGATGCTCGACAGCACGATCGCGGCCGCAGCGCGCGAACGCGCGACGATCGTGCTGCCCGGCACCGTCTACAACTTCGGGCCCGACGCCGGCCACCTGCTGCGAGAGGATTCGCCGCAGCGCCCGCTGACCCGCAAGGGCGCGATCCGCGTCGAGATGGAACGGCGCTTGCACGACGCCGCGGATGCGGGCGCGCGCGTTCTGATCGTTCGGGCCGGCGACTTCTTCGGCCCCGGTGCGCGCAACAACTGGTTTTCCCAAGCTCTCGCGAAATCCGGGCGGCCCGTGCGGACCGTACGCTCGCCCGGCCGCGCGGGCGTCGGCCATCAGTGGGCGTATCTGCCCGACGTCGCGCGCACGATGGTCGAATTGCTCGCGCGCCGCGACGCGCTCGACGCATTCTCATGCTTCCACATGGCCGGCCATTGGGACGCCGACGGCGCGCAAATGAGCGCGGCGATCCGCCGCGTCGTCGCGCGGCGAACGGGCGTCGAGCCGCGCATCGCTGCGTTTCCGTGGTGGCTCGTGACGCTCGCGTCGCCGTTCGTCACGACCTGCCGCGAAATGCGCGAGATGCGCTATCTGTGGCGCGAAGCGCTGCGCATGGACAACGCGAAGCTCGTCGCCGCGCTCGGACGCGAGCCGCACACGCCGCTCGACGCGGCGGTGGAAACGACGCTCGATGCGCTCGGCTGCCTGAGCGGCCGCGCACCGCGCGTTGCGCCGTCATCGGGCTGACAATGCGGCCGCGTCGATCCCGAGCCGCTCTCGCAAGCCCGTCCAGCCGCGCGGCGTGACCTGTATCTCGCGTGACGCCGCGACGCGCCGCAGCCATCCGCGCTCGCACAGGCAGCGCATCAGCTGCGCGCCGAGCGGGCCCGCCAGATGATGCTGCCGCTCGGTCGAATCGAGGCATTGGGTCGCGACGCCTCGCCGGCCCGCCGTCAAGCCGTCGACCTCCACGCCCAGTTCGGAAAACCACGCGCGCCCCGACGGCGTGACGTCGAAGCGCTTGTCCGGCGCGGCTGCGAGCAGGCCGAGCGCCTGCATCCGCTGCGTCATCGCGACGCCCACGCGCCCCGCGAGATGGTCGTAGCAGCAGCGCGCGAATTGCAGACGCCGCATGCCCGCGCGCGGACGCGGCGGAAGCGGACGCCGCGTCTCGATCGCGGCGAGACTTTCGAGCGCGAACGCGACCTGCGGGCTCGACAACCGATAGTAGCGATGCCGCCCTTCCGATTCGACGGCGAGCAACTCGCCGTCCACGAGCTTGCGCAGGTGCGAGCTCGCCGTCTGCGGGCTCACGCCGGCCACGCGCGCAAGCTCGCCCGCCGGCCGCGCGCGGCCGTCCAGAAGGCTCACGAGAATCGCGAGACGCGCCGGGTCGGCGATCAGGAACGCGGATGTGACGATGTTCGCTTGAGCTTCCATGGGAGATCCGTCGAATCGAGCGGTGTCGACGAAGATAGCACCGCCCGGCCGCCGACGCTTCGATGCGCGTCGAAACATCCGGCGCGCCGGCGCGGCTACGCTTGACGAACCTTCCCGTCGCCGCTTTCGCCAAGGAGCCCGAAATGACCGACACGACGCCTGCAGAGATCCGACACATCCACGCCGCATGGCACGACGCCGTCGTGCGCCGCGACCTCGACGCGCTGATGGCGCTCTACGCGCCCGACGCGATACTCGAGACGCCGCTGATCGTCGCCGTGCTGCGCGAGCGCCCCGACGGAGTGCTTCAGGGCAGCGCGGCGATCCGCGCGTTCTTCGAAGCGGGATTCCGGCAACTGCCGAACGAGCTTGCACGCTGGCACCGCACCGATACGTTCTTCACGAACGGCCGGCAATTGATCTGGGAATATCCCCGCGAAACGCCGCAAGGCGATCAGATCGACCTGATCGAATCGATCGACGTCGCCGGCGGGCGCATCGCGCGCCACCGGGTCTACTGGGGCTGGGCCGGATTCAACGCGCTCGTCGCGGCGATGAAGCGCGCCGAATCGGCCGCGTGACGCGGCAAGCTTCGGCAAGAGAAAAAGACGAAAAAGGACCGCACGCCGCGCGGCCGTGCGGTACGTGCCGCCGCGTCCGGGCGCAAGCGCGCATCCGCCGCCGGCTCACCGGCACGGCGGCGGATTGGAGCGCGCGGCCCGGGCGGGCTCGACACACGCACCCGCCGGCCGATGCAACACCGACACGCATCGGCCGTTCCGTCGGCGCTACGCTTGACGCGGCGCGTCGACGGGCGGCGTGCCGTCGTGAAAAAGCGTCTTCAGCTGCGCGCGCAATTCCGGCGAATCGGTATGACGATGAACCGTGACCGCGTGCTGCACGGCGGCCTCCATCAATTCGTCATCCGAATCGGCGGACAGCGCGACGGTGCAGTGCATTTCGCTCGGAAACTCCCGGCAATCGATGTATTTGCGAGCCATGACGCCCTCCTCGCATGTGATCTGAAGCCAACCTGACGATCGATCTTCCCCCGGGGCAATCGCTTCGGAAACGACGATGACGCGCATCGAACGAAGTGATGGTTGGATTCTAGGTCACGGCGAAACGGTTCGTTAGGCTAACCGATGAAGAACGCGAACGCGCGGCGCACCGCGCGCCCTCGCGGCATTCGCCGCCGTCCCGACGGCCCGCTCCTCGCGCGCGCTCGCAACGCATGACGCAACCGCGCCGCGTCATTCGTGCGGCGGCAGGTAATCCATCTGGAATTCGTCGTACAAGCGATAGATCAGTTCGAGCATTGCGCGGATGTCCTCCGATTCGTCGAGCATCCGCGTGCTCATGATGATCGGCGACACGAGATTCGAATCGTCGAGCTCCTTGTAGCCGACGTCGTCGCGCTTGAGCCCGTACACGCTGTGCGGCACGACCGATACGCCCTCGCCCGCCGCGACGAGCCCGAGCGCGATCTGCAGCTCGCGCGTCTCGTAGATCCGGCGCGGCTTCAGCGCGCGATCGTGAAACGCGGCGAGCACCTGGTCCGCGTAGCTCGGCCGCGGCGTCTTCGGAAAGATGATCAGCGTCTCGTTGACGAGATCGTGCAGCGACAGCACCGGCTTCGCCGCTTCGAGCGGATGCCCGAGCGGCAGCGCGACGATCATCCGCTCCTCGCGCAACACGATGCGCCGCACGCTCGGGTCTTCGTGGCGAATGCGGCCGAAGCCGACGTCGATCCTCCCCTCCTTCAGCGCCTTGATCTGATCCATCGTCGACATCTCGTGCAGGCTCAGCTCGACCTCGCCGTATTCGTCGCGAAAGCGGCGGATGATTCTCGGCAGCATCCCATACAGCGTCGAGCCGACATAGCCGACCGACAGCGCGCGCTCGATCTTGCCGATGCGCTTCGTCATCGATTCGAGCTCGGCCGTCTGCGCGAGCAGTTGCACCGCGTGCGAATAGAAGAAACGCCCCGCATCGGTCATCTTCAGCGGCCGAGCGTGCCGCTCGAACAGCATCACGCCGAGCGCGTCCTCGAGCTGCTGGATCTGCCGGCTCAGCGGCGGCTGCGCGATGTGCAGGCGCTCGGCCGCGCGCGTGAAATTCTGCTCCTCCGCGACCGCGACGAAGTAGCGCAAGTGCCGCAGTTCCATCTTCATACCTCGTGGATATCGATCCGATACTCAATCGGTGTTGGACGCACCGTTTTGCCGGCAACTATCCTCAATCTGACCGCGTTGTCGTCAAGCACTATACCTGCGAAGCATCGCAGGTTCATCCGGGTTTTCCGCACGACGCGCATTGCGGCGCAGCGACGGACCGCTCGTCCGGACGCACGCCGGCCACGAACAGAGCCCATCAGGAGACGCCCCCCATGATCCCGATCTACCCGGATCGTCACCCGACGCTGCGATGCATCGACGACTTCCTCGTCGAGGACAAGGCGCACGGCGACTACCGCCTGCACCGCAGCGCGTTCACCGACGAGATGCTGTTCGAGCTGGAGATGAAGCACATCTTCGAAGGCAACTGGATCTATCTCGCGCACGAGAGCCAGATCCCGAACGCGAACGACTATTACACGACCACCATCGGCCGCCAGCCGATCGTGATCGCGCGCAACCGCCAGGGCGAGCTGAACGCGTTCGTCAACGCGTGCACGCATCGCGGTGCGATGCTGTGCCGGCACAAGCGCGGCAATCGCGCGAGCTACACGTGCCCGTTCCACGGCTGGACGTTCAGCAACAGCGGCAAGCTGCTCAAAGTGAAGGACCCCGAAGGAGCCGGCTATCCGGACTGCTTCAATCGCGACGGCTCGCACGATCTGAAGAAGGTCGCGCGCTTCGAGAACTACCGCGGCTTCCTGTTCGGCAGCCTGAATCCGGACGTCGAGCCGCTCGCCGCGTATCTCGGCGACGCCGCGCGCATCGTCGACATGATCGCCGACCAGTCGGCGGACGGCCTCGAAGTGCTGCGCGGCGCGTCGACATACACGTACGAAGGCAACTGGAAGCTCACCGCCGAGAACGGCGCGGACGGCTATCACGTGTCGGCCGTGCACTGGAATTACGCGGCGACCGTCAATCACCGCAAGACGGATGCGCAGCACGAAGACGCGATCCGCGCGATGGACGCGGGCAAATGGGGCCGCCAGGGCGGCGGCTTCTACGCGTTCGATCACGGCCACATGCTGCTGTGGACTCGATGGGCGAACCCGGAGGACAGGCCGAACTTCGATCGCCGCGACGAATTCGCCGCGCGCTGCGGCGGCGACATCGCCGACTGGATGATCCGGAACTCGCGCAATCTGTGCCTGTACCCGAACGTCTATCTGATGGACCAGTTCGGCTCGCAGATTCGCGTGCTGCGGCCGCTCGCCGTCAATCGCACCGAGGTCACGATCTACTGCATCGCGCCGAAGGGCGAAGCGCCCGACGCGCGCGCGCGCCGCATCCGCCAGTACGAGGATTTCTTCAACGCGAGCGGGATGGCGACGCCCGACGATCTCGAGGAATTCCGCGCGTGCCAGCAAGGCTATGCAGGCCGCGCGGTCGAATGGAACGACATGTGCCGCGGCGCCGCGCACTGGATCGAAGGCCCCGACGAAGCCGCGCGCAAGATCGGCATCCGTCCGCTGCTGAGCGGCGTGAAGACCGAGGACGAAGGGCTGTACACGGTCCAGCACCGCTACTGGATCTCGACGATGAAGCAGGCGCTCGCCGCCGAAAGGAGCCGCGCATGAAGACGATCGACATCGCGGACATCCGCGCGTTCCTCTACCGCGAATGCCGGCTGCTCGACGACAAGGCATGGGACGCGTGGCTCGACTGCTATCACCCGGAGGTCGTGTTCTGGATGCCGTCGTGGGACGACTCGGACGAGCTCGTCACCGATCCGCAGCGCGAGATCTCGCTGATCTACTATCCGAACCGGCAGGGGCTCGAGGATCGCGTGTTCCGCATCAAGACCGAGCGCTCGAGCGCGACGATGCCCGATACGCGCACGAGCCACAACGTCGCGAACGTCGAGCGCGAAAGCATCGAGGGCGACGTGCACATCGTGAGATTCAACTGGCACACGCTCAGCTATCGCTACAAGACGGTGTCGAGCTACTTCGGAACGTCGCGCTACGCGATCGACTTCTCAGGCGACGCACCGAAGATCGTCAGCAAGTACGTCATCCTGAAGAACGACTACATCAACCAGCTGATCGACATCTATCACATCTAGCCGGCCGCGCGCCGCACGCCGCTCGCCGCGTCGCGCCCGAGGAACGCATCATGGAACACCGCATCGCTCTCCAGTTCGAAGACGGCGTCACCCGCTTCATCACGTGCCGCGACGGCGAAACGCTCGCCGACGCCGCGTATCGCCAGCAGGTCAACCTCCCGCTCGATTGCCGCGACGGCGCGTGCGGCACCTGCCGCTGCCGCTGCGAATCGGGCGACTACGACCTGCCCGAATCGAGCTACATCGAAGACGCGCTCACGGCCGACGACGCCGCCCGGCGTTACGTGCTCGCGTGCCAGACGCGCCCGCGCGCCGATTGCGTGATCGACGTGCCCGCGTCGTCGGCCGCATGCAAGACGAGCGCCGTGCGCCACGAGGGCACGCTCGCGTCGATCGAGCGGCTATCGGCATCGACGATCCGCTTTTCGATCGACGTCGACGAGCCCGCGAAGCTCGCGTTTCTCGCGGGCCAGTACGTGAACGTCGAGATTCCCGGCGCGGGCGCGACGCGCTCGTACTCGTTCAGCTCGCAACCGGGCGACGCGCGCGTGTCGTTTCTCGTGCGCAACGTGCCGGGCGGACGGATGAGCCGCTATCTCGTCGACGAAGCCGCGCCCGGCCAGCGCATCGCGTTCTCCGGGCCGCACGGCAGCTTCTATCTGCGCGACGCCGCGCGGCCCGCGCTTTTTCTCGCGGGCGGCACCGGCATCGCGCCGTTCCTGTCGATGCTCGACGTGCGCGCGACGCGCGACGGCGCGCCGCCCGTGCGGCTCGTCTACGGCGTCACGCGCGACGACGATCTCGTCGCGCTCGATCGCATCGGCGAAGTCGGGCGCCGCCTCGCCGGCTTCGAGTACCGGACCTGCGTCGCGGACGATGCGAGCGCGCATCCGCGCAAGGGCTACGTGACCGCGCACGTCGAACCCGAGTGGCTGAACGGCGGCGACGTCGACATCTACCTGTGCGGCCCCGTGCCGATGGTCGACGCGGTGCAGACGTGGCTGCGCGAGCGCGGCGTCACGCCGACCAATCTGTACTTCGAAAGATTCTCGTCGAGCAGCGGATCATGAATCGCCAACATGCACCCGGCCGCTTCGGCGGCAAAGTAACGGTCGTCACGGGCGCCGCGCAAGGCATCGGGCGCGGCGTCGCATTGCGCGCGTCGCGGGAAGGCGCAACGACGGTGCTCGTCGATCGCGCGGAATTCGTGCATGACGCCGCGGCCGAAATCGCGGCCGAAGGCGGCCGCGCGCTCGCCGTCGTCGCCGACCTCGAAACGTACGCGGGCGCGGAAGCGATGGCGCGCGCGGCCGTCGACGCGTTCGGCGCGATCGACGTGCTCGTCAACAACGTCGGCGGCACGATCTGGACGAAACCGTTCGATCGCTACGACATCCCACAGATCGAGGCGGAAATCCGCCGCTCGCTGTTCCCGACGCTGTGGTGCTGCCGCGCGGTGCTGCCCGGCATGATCGAGCGCGGCCGGGGCGCGATCGTCAACGTGTCGTCGATCGCGACGCGCAGCATTCATCGCGTGCCGTACGCGGCGGCGAAAGGCGGCGTCAACGCGTTGACCGCGAGTCTCGCGTTCGAGCATGCGGCGCACGGTGTGCGCGTGAACGCGGTCGCCGCCGGCGGCACCGACGCGCCGCCGCGCAAGGTGCCGCGCAACGCCGAACCGCAAGGCGACGACGACGCGCGCTGGTATCGCGCGATCGTCGACCAGACCCTGTCGTCGAGCCTGATGCACCGATACGGAACGATCGACGAGCAAGTCGCCGCGATTCTGTTTCTCGCATCGGACGAAGCGTCGTACATCACCGGCTCGGTGCTGCCCGTCGGCGGCGGTGATCAGGGTTGAGCGCCGCGTGCGTGCGCACGCGTGCGTTTGCGTGCGTTTGCGTGCGTTTGCGCACGCGTATTAACGCTGCGGAATTTCATGCGCGAACTCGCGGCGCCGCGCGCACGAATTCCGCTACGTCGTCGAGCACCGGCAGAAAGCGCCGCATCGGCATGCCCAGTGCGCCGACGAGCAGCGCATGCCCGATGCGCGGATAGAGCCTGACCTGCACCGCGCCGCCCGCGGCGGCGACGCGCGCAGCGAACCGCGCCGTGTTGCCCGGCCTCACCGTCGCGTCGTTTAGGCCCGATACGAGCAGCATCGGCGGCTCGCTGCCGTCGACGAAGCGGATCGGCTGGCTCGCGTCGCGCACGGGCTCGGGAAAGATCCGCATCAGCGTCGCGTCGGCGAGCGGCAGGAAATCGTACGGACCGGCGAGTCCGACCACGCCCGCAAGATCGCGCTTGCCCAGACCGTGCGCATCGAGAAAGCGGCCGTCGGTCGCGAGCAGCGCCGCGATCTGCGCCCCCGCCGAGTGACCCGCGACGTACACGCGGCGCGGGTCCGCGCCGAGCTCGGCCGCATGATCGCGCGCCCAGCGCACCGCCGCGGCTGCGTCTTCGACGAAGTCCGGAAACACCGCGCCCGGATACAGCCGATAGTCGGGAATCGCGACGACGCAGCCGCGCGACGCGAGCGCCTCGCCGACGAACCGGTAATCGCCGCGCCGGCCGCTCTGCCAGCTGCCGCCATAGAAGAACACGACGAGCGGCTTGCCGTCGCCGCACGTGCGCGCGCCGCGTCCGGCCGGCAAATAGACGTCGAGCGAACGGCGCGGCCCCGCACCGTAGACGATGTCGAAACGGCCGGCAAACGTCGCGCGGCGAGCCGCCGCGTTCAGTACGACCAACGGATTGCGGCCGGCCCACACGCCGAGCGTCACGGCCGATCCGATCAACATCATCCCTGCCAGCATCGCCTGCTCCTCGGTTACTCGAACGACGACGCACGCATCGCGCGCCGCCATATCGGCGCGCGCACGCAACATTCAAACGCTTCGAACGCGCGCGGCGCATTGCCGCGTAGCCGCGCGCATTCGATCCACGCGCCTTTCCGTTGCGAGAATCGTCTTCCCTGAAAAACCGGTAAACGATAAAGCGGCCAAATAGTCGATTCGTAGAGTGTCGTCTCGGTATTGCGGGACTCGCTCGCTCCGCACCCACACCGGCGATGGCCGTGTGCAATGCGCTCGTCGAACCTCGCCGCGCTGCCGCGCGAGTTCGACGGCGGCGGCCTGATCCGGCGCCGCGCCGATTCCGACGACGGCCGCAAGGGCCGCATGTCGCCGACCGCGAGCGGCGAGCGGCGAGCGCCACGTTCGCTCGCGCGACGTTCGCGATGCGCCACGCACGCCGTCGAGCA
This sequence comes from Burkholderia savannae, assembly GCF_001524445.2. Taxonomy (NCBI): domain Bacteria; kingdom Pseudomonadati; phylum Pseudomonadota; class Betaproteobacteria; order Burkholderiales; family Burkholderiaceae; genus Burkholderia; species Burkholderia savannae. The sequence goes on along the minus strand of NZ_CP013418.1, from coordinate 2,654,758 downwards.
TCAAAACAAAAGCGACGGGCAACGTGAACAAAAAAAGCGGCCGGCCCGATGCCGGGCCGGCCGCTCGTCGACATTGCAGCGAGCGTCGCGCGGCGAGCGCGCGACGCGATGCATTACGAAGCCGCTTCGGGGCTCGACGGCACGCGCACGGCCGCCGCCTCGCGCGCTTCGCGCGCCGCCGCGCGCTCGTGCTCGGCGACCCACGACGCGATGTCCATCTCTTCGAAGCGAACGAAGCGCGTCTTGTGAACGAGCCGGTAGCCGAACCACACGACGAGGAAGAGCGGAATGCCGACGTAGGTCGCGAGCACGCCGACCCAGTCGATCTTGTTCGCGAGGAACGCCTGATAGTCCTGGCCGAGCGCGATCACGATGCACAGCGCGAACGCGAAAATCGGGCCGTACGGATACAGGTTCGACTGATACGGCAGCTGATCGATCGAGAAGCCCTGCCGAACGAAGCCCTTGCGAAACCGATAGTGGCTGAGCGCGATGCCGAGCCACGCGATGAAGCCCGTCATTCCCGACGTGTTCAGGAGCCACAGATAAACCGTCTTGTCGCCGTACAGCGACGACAGGAAGCACAGCGCGCCCACCGCGGTCGTCGCGTACAGCGCGTTGCGCGGCACGCCGCCCGCCGACAGCTTCGCGAACAGCTTCGGCGCGCGGCCTTCGGTCGCGAGGTTGTAGAGCATCCGCGTCGACGCGTACATTCCCGAGTTGCCCGCCGACAGCACGGCGGTCAGGATCACCGCGTTCATCACGCCCGCAGCGAACGCGAGGCCCGCATGACGGAACACGAGCGTGAACGGGCTCACGCCGACGTCGGTCACGTCGCTCTTCAGCAGGCTCGGATCGGTATAAGGAACCAGCACGCCGATCACGAAAATCGCCAGCACGTAGAACAGCAGGATGCGCCAGAACACCTGACGCACCGCGCGCGGGATCGTCGTGCGCGGGTTTTCCGATTCGCCGGCGGCGACGCCGATCAGCTCGGTGCCCTGGAACGAGAAGCCGGCGATCATCGCGACGCCCATCATCGCGGGCAGGCCGCCCGCGAACGGCGCGTCGCCGATCGTGAAGTTGCTCCAGCCGTTGCTCGGGCCGCCCTTCAGGATGCCGAAGATCATCAGCAGCCCGACGCCGATGAACGCGAGCACGGTGACGACCTTGATCAGCGCGAACCAGTATTCGGCCTCGCCGAAGCCGCGCACGGTCAGCACATTGAGGAGGAACATCACGCCGAGGAACGCGGCGCTCCACCAGACCCCCGGCACGTCGGGAAACCAGTAATGCATGACGAGCTGCGCGGCGACGAGCTCGACCGCGATCGTCACCGCCCAGTTGTACCAGTAGTTCCAGCCGAGCGCGAAACCGAAACCCTCTTCGACGTATTTCGCGCCGTAAGTCGCGAACGAGCCGGACACCGGCATGAACGCGGCCATCTCGCCCAGGCTCATCATCAGGCAGTAGACCATCACGCCGATCAGCAGGTACGCGAGCATCGCGCCGCCGGGGCCCGCCTGCGAGATCGACGCGCCGGACGCGACGAAGAGCCCCGTGCCGATCGAGCCGCCGATCGCGATCATCGTCAGGTGACGGGCTTTCAGGCTGCGGCGCAGCTCGGGAGGTTTCGATTGTGCGGTTGAACGGTCGGAATTCGGGTGTGGTGACATAAAGGGCTGGCAAGGAGCGGCGGGCGACGGTTCGACGCCGCGCCGGGCAGGACGCCGGATTCGGCGCGTCCCCGGGACGATCTGCGGCGCGCCGCCCGGTGCCGACCGGGCGCGCCGCGCCACACGCATTTTTTGCGCAGCGCGGATTCTACCCGATTCATCAGAGCACGCCTGCAACACGGCGTGCTGCGACGCGCAAGATAACCGCCGGCAAAACGCTTTGCCGATCAATGGGTTGCGCGCAGAACGCGGTGCATCGGGGCGCGCCGCCGCGCGTCGCGAGCCGGCGCGCCCCGATGCACCGCGTCATCGAAAAATATGATGAATCCGAAAACGCCCGGTATTCGCTGCGGTGCGGCACGCCGCGGCGGACAACGGACCATGCACCGCGAACGGCGCACGCGTGCGGCGGCGGCGCCCGAAAAACGGAAGGGCCGCTCGTAGCGGCCCTTCTCTTCTCCCTGATTTGCCTGCTTATCCTGCCTTACAGCGCTGCCTTACAGCGCTGCGTTACATCGCGATCGCGGCCTCACACCGCCTGCGGCACCGGATGCAGCGGCACCCGGCGCGGCGCGGCCTTCGCCGCCTGGCGCGCGTTGCTCGCGTCGATCTCGGCGATCAGATCGTCGAGACGCTCGAGGTGCACGCTGTTGTCGTGATCCCACGGATGGAAGCCCGGGCGGAAGTAGTCGATCCATTCGCGCGCGATCAGCGCGAAGATGCCGTTCTTCGGGCCCCACAGATACTTGACCAGCTTGCCGATGCCGAGGCCCTTGCCGATGCGGCGGCGATGCGAGATCAGCAAGCGCGTGTTGAAATCGAACAGCGTCGCCCAGAACACGACCGTGACGAGCATCATCATGCTCGTGCGCAGCAGGTAGCTCTTCAGGCTCGGCTTCATCACGGTGCGCCACACGTCGTATGCGACCGCCTTGTGCTCGGTTTCCTCCATCGAGTGCCACATCCACATCTGGCGGTAGCCGTCGACTTCGCTGGTGGTGATGCGGTTCGCGAGCACGAGGCCCGTGAACATCGCGGTGTAGTGCTCGAGCGCCATCGTGATCGCGAGCTGCATCGAATTCGGCAGCGCTTTCTTGAACCAGCCGAGCACCGTCCACAGGCGCTTGTCGAGCTTGTGCGCGGGCATGCCCGCCGCCTGCAGCAGATCGTTGAACTCGACGTGCTCGCGCGTGTGCATCGCTTCCTGGCCGATGAAGCCCGCGATGTCGCGCTTCAGATTCGGCTCCTCGACCCGGTCGCGATAGTTGCGCACCGAATCCATGAAGAAGCGCTCGCCCGCCGGGAACAGCAGCGACAGCGCGTTGAACAGATGCGTCACGCCCACGCCTTCGGTGTGCCAGTCGCAGATGCGGTCGGGCGGCAGGGCGAAGCGAATATCGCGACGAACAATAGCATTCACGGTGTTTGTCTCCAGGTCCCGTCATGGGACGTCGGTGCGACTCGATGCAACGCCCCCGATGGTTCGATTTGGGAATTGGGGCGTGGTCGCAATCTCACATCAAACCATCAATCAACGTTACATTGATGGATGTCATCATAGAAGACGATCCAAGTCCGCGCAAGAACGACTTCACGCAAAAAACACATTCTTCGTTGCGGAATTTCCCTTACCCGCGTGCGCAAGCCCCCGTGCGCGCGGCTTGCGCGGCTCGCGACGACGCCCGAGCGTCTCCTTCAAACGGCGCGCGGGCACACCGGGCATTCGCGTCGGCCGCATGCGGCATGGCGACGTTCGCCGCTTGCTTCGGCAATCGCGAAGGCTTTCGTCGCAGCGCACAAGCTGCATCGCACCAAGCCCCGGATTCGCGGCTCGGAAGATGCTGCTCTTCGCTCGCAGGCATTCTCCCGTTCGCGTCGGCACTGTATTCGCCGCGTTGCAGCACGACGCCGCGCATCGCGATGCCGGCGCAGGCGGCGCTCGCCCAAGAGGCGATGCGCGAGCAGCGCGCCGACGCGCGCATCGGCCCATGCCCCTTTTTCGCCGCATGCGCGCGATGCGTGGCCGCGCAGATTGATCCACGTCAGCAATGCGCGCGACGCGTGTAGTGCAATGAACGCATCGGACATCGCACGTTTCCCCAGGGGGTCTCATGAAACTCACGTTCCTCGGCGCGACGGAAACCGTCACGGGCTCGAAGTATCTGCTCGAGGACGGCGGGACACGCGTCCTGATCGACTGCGGGCTGTTCCAGGGCACGAAGAACCTGCGGCTGCGCAACTGGAGCCCGCTGCCCGTGCCCGCCGATTCGATCGACGCCGTCGTGCTCACGCATGCGCATCTCGACCACAGCGGCTATCTGCCCGTGCTCGTGCGCGAAGGCTTCCGCGGGCCGGTCTATTGCACGCACGGCACGGCGGAGCTCTGCGAGATCATGCTGACGGACAGCGCACGGCTCCTCGAGGAAGAAGCCGAGTTCGCGAACCGCCACGGCTACTCGAAGCACCATCCGGCGTTGCCGCTCTACACCACCGACGACGCGCAGCGCGCGCTCCAGCGTCTCGCGCCGCGCGAATTCGACGCGCCGACGCCGCTCGCGGGCGGCCTGCACTTCCGCTTCCTGCCGGCCGGGCACATTCTCGGCGCGGCGAGCGTCGTCGTCTGCTGGCGGCACACGCTGCTCGCGTTCTCCGGCGATCTTGGCCGCGCGCACGATCCGATCATGCGCTCGCCCGTGCCGCCCGTTCATGCGGACTATCTCGTCGTCGAGTCGACGTACGGCGACCGGCTGCACGACACGAGCGATCCCGAAGCCGAGCTCGCCGACGTGTTCTCGAAGACGTTCGCGCGCGGCGGCGTGGTCGTGATGCCGTGCTTCACCGTCGGGCGCGCGCAGGAGGTCCTGTATTACATCGCGCAACTGAAAAAGACCGGACGAATGCCGCACGTGCCCGTGTTTCTCGACAGCCCGATGGCGACGAGCGTCACCGAGATCTACCAGCGGCGGCTCTCCGATCACCGGCTCACGATGTCCGACGCGGACGCGATCAGCCACGCGGCGGTGATGGTCCGCACGGTCGAGCAGTCGAAGGCGATCGCCGACCACAACGGGCCGATGGTCATCATCGCGGGCAGCGGAATGGCCACGGGCGGCCGCGTGCTGTATCACCTCGAGCGCTACGCGCCCGACAGCCGCAACACGATCCTGCTCGTCGGGTATCAGGCGGCGGGCACGCGCGGCGCGGCGCTCGCCGCGCACGAACCGACGCTGAAAATCCACGGCGAATACGTGCGCGTGCGCGCGCAGGTCGAAATGATCTCGTCGCTGTCCGCGCATGCGGACTATGGCGAGATCCTCGGATGGCTCGGCGCGCAGTCGAGGGCGCCCGTGCGCACGTTCGTCACGCACGGCGAGCCCGCGGCGGCCGATGCGCTGCGGCGGCGGATCGAGGAATCGCTGCACTGGCGCTGCGAAGTGCCGTCGTATCTCGAATCGATCGAGCTGGAAGACACGCCCGCGCGAACGACGTGAATGCGACGAGGCAAACGCAACGCCGGACACGTGGCCATCTCCGGCGCATCGGAATGCGCAACGCTTCGGGGGAATCGGCCGGATACCGGGCGGCGTGCGCCGATTCGTAGGCGCCGGCGTAACGAATCGGCTGACGAATGCCGTGCGGGAGGCACGTCTGCGGCAAGATCAGGCGCCGATGTTTCGGTTCCCTGAACGATCGCGCGAATCGATCGCGCGATCGTGCCGCGAAGTGATCTCAACCCGGCTCGGCGCCGCCGCCGGATGTCGAGCAACGCGGAAACGAAGCATGCGAGCGTTGCCGTCATGCAAGGCAACGCACCGCACGAAAGAGGCGTTCGCCGCCGCTGCGCACAACGCCGGCGGCCGCGCCTCCACCGCCTCGACTCGGCGGGTGCCGACTTCGCGCGGCGGGCGCCGGCGCGGCCACAATCAGCACATGTGCATCCCGCCGTTGATCGCGAGATCGGCGCCGGTGACGAACGCGGCGTCGTCCGAGCACAGGAACGCGATGAGCGCGGCCACTTCGTCGGGCCGCCCAAGCCGGCCGACCGGAATCTGCGGAAGAATCTTCGCTTCGAGCACGTCCTGCGGCACCGCTTCGACCATCGCGGTCGCGAGATAGCCGGGCGACACGGTGTTGACCGTGATCCCGCGTTTCGCCGTCTCGAGCGCGAGCGTCTTCGTGAAGCCGTGGATGCCCGCCTTCGCCGACGCGTAGTTCGCCTGACCGAACGCGCCGCGCGAGCCGTTCACCGATCCGATGTTGACGATGCGCCCGAAGCGCCGCTCGACCATGCCCGCGATGAACTGTTTCGTCACATTGAACATCGCGTCGAGATCGGTTCGCATCACGGCGTCCCAGTCGCCCTTCGTCATCTTCAGGAACGTCGCGTCGCGCGTGATTCCCGCATTGTTGATCAGCACGTCGACCTTGCCGAAATCCGCGAGCACCTTTTCCGCGCACCGCTCGCACGATTCGAAATCCGCGACGTCGACGCTGTACGCCTTGAAGTCGCGCCCGGCATCGCGCTCGTGCATGAGCCACGTCGACACATGATCGTTGCGCTCCGAATGCGACACCGCCACGGCCATGCCGGCGTCGTGCAGCCGCCGACTCACCGCGGCGCCCAGCCCGCCCATACCGCCTGTCACGAACGCCACGCGTTTTGCTTCCATCACGGCCTCCCGATAAGATGCCCGGCGCGACATCGACGCCGCGCGGCCCGCGAGCGATGTCGCGCGGCCGCCATCCGGGCATGGGTTGAGAAATATGTTGCTTGCGGCTCGCGGCGAACGCGCGCACCGATTCATATGTGCGGCAACGTGTCGACGCCCGTTGCCGTGACGTTGCGTGTCGTCCCTCTACGCCATCGCGTTTTACTGTAAGCACGCACTCACGCGATCCGTTGACCTGAGTCAAACGGATGCACGGCACCGACGCACAGCCCTGCTGTAGGAAACGCCCTACAACGCTACGCTGATGCCTACCGGAAGTTCAACGTTCGACAGTATCGATGCGGCAATCCGCGTTGCATACTGACAAGCGTAGGGGTGGTCTTCGAATGATCATTCCGACCCGCGTTTCGTCGTCTATGCTCTTAGCGGGCGGGCTTGCCTCGGCTGATTCGGCAATCGCAACGAAACGACGGATTGCGCACGACGAGATGCAAGCCTCGCTCCCGGACGGCAGTTCCGGCCGTTTGCCATCATCGTCCGGCATGCCGCGCAGCGCAGTCGCCCTTCTTCGCCGACGCCGCCGCGCAATGCGGCACTGCGTGCCGCGCCACGTGTCTGCGCGCTCGACCGTGCCAGTCGAGCCCGCCGCATGAAAGGAGCCGATTATGCTGACCGCCTCAGCCAATGAAGCCGCGCCCTCGTCCGTGCCGCAACGGCCCGTGTTGCAGTTGCATCCCGTTGCGGCCGAGGACACGCCGAAGCAGCCGGCGACGCGCTGCTCGACCTGCGCGACACGCAACGTGTGCATGCCGGCCAGCCTCACGCCGAGCGAGCTCGCCCGGCTCGACGCAATGGTGTGCACGACGCGCCACGTCAAACGCGGCGAAGCATTGTTTCGCACGCACGATACGTTTCAGAGCATCTATGCGGTGCGCACCGGCTCGTTCAAGACGGTCGTCATGCATCGCGACGGCCGCGAGCAGGTGACGGGCTTTCAGATCGTCGGCGAAACGCTCGGTCTCGACGGCGTATGCGGCGGCCGCCACAACAGCGATGCGATCGCGCTCGAGGACAGCACCGTCTGCATCATCCCGTTCGCGCAGCTCGAAGCGGTGTGTCGCGAAGTCAAGCCGATGCAGCACCACGTACATCAGTTGATGAGCGGCGAGATCGTCCGCGAATCGAGCCTGATGATGCTGCTGGGCACGATGACGGCCGAGCAGCGCGTCGCCGCGTTCCTGCTCAACATCTCCGAGCGTTTCCAGAAACGCGGCTATTCGGCGTCGGAGTTCAATCTTCGGATGACGCGCGAGGAAATCGGCTGCTATCTCGGGATGAAGCTCGAAACCGTCAGCCGGATGTTGTCGAAGTTCCAGCGCGACAAGCTGATCGCGCCGCGCGGCAAGCAGATTCGCATCACCGATCCGCAGGGGCTCGCGCGCGTGTGACGCGTCGCCGGCGCGGCGCACGCCCGAAGCCTGAAGCCGCGCGCGCATCTTCGATGAAGCCGCTTGCTTCGCGGCGGGAGCGGTGCGCCCGTGCGCCGCGCACGGACGCCGCTTGATTCAGCGCATCGTCAGCACCGCCGCGCCCGTCAGGCGCCCCGAGCGCAGATCGTCGAGCGCCTGGTTCGCTTGCGCGAGCGGATACGGCGTCGCCTCCACGTCGAGCTGCACGTCGTTCGCGATCCGCATGAATTCCGCCGCATCGTCGCGCGTCAGGTTCGCGACCGACACGATCCGCCGCTCTCCCCACAGCAGGTCGTACGAAAACGACGGAATGTCCGACATGTGAATTCCGCCGCACACGACGACGCCGCCCTTCGCGACCGCCGCGAGCGCGGCCGGCACGAGCGCGCCGACCGACGCGAAGATCAGCGCGGCGTCGAGCGGCTCGGGCGCGGGCTCGTCGCTGCCGCCCGCCCATGCCGCGCCGAGCCGGCGCGCGAGCTGCTGCGCCGGGACATCGCCGGGGCGCGTGAACGCGTAGACCGTGCGCCCCTGGAAACGCGCGACCTGCGCGACGAGATGCGCGGCCGCGCCGAAACCGTACAGGCCGATGCGGCGCGCGGGGCCCGCCATCTTCAGCGTCCGGTAGCCGATGAGGCCCGCGCACAGCAGCGGCGCCGCGTGGACGTCGTCGTAGCGGCTCGGCAAGTGCACGCAGAAGCGCGCGTCGGCGACCGTGCGCTCCGCGTAGCCGCCGTCGATCGTGTAGCCGGTGAAGCCGGGGGCGTCGCACAGGTTCTCGCGGCCGCTCTTGCAGTACATGCAGTGGCCGCATGCGCGGCCGAGCCACGGCACGCCGACGCGATCGCCGATCGCGAAGCCCGCCGCGCCCACGCCGAGCGCGGCCACCGTGCCGACGATCTCGTGGCCCGGAATCACCGGCCGCTTCGGATCGCGCAGGTCGCCGTCGACGACGTGCAGATCGGTCCGGCATACGCCGCACGCGTGCACGTCGATCAGCAACTCGCCCGACGCCGGCCTCGGATCGGGCAGCTCCGCCTCGCGCAGCCGCGGCGCGCCGCCGTCGAACACCATCGCGCGCATCAACGCGCTCCCGAGCGCCGCGCATGCGCGGCGTCCGCCGCCCGCGCGTGCGAGGCGAGGCGTTCGCGCACGCGCCTGATCGCGATCACGCGCAGGTAGTCGTGAACGCGCGCGCCGTCCGCAAGGCGCGCGATTTCGTCATCGAGCATGTGCATCAACTCTCCCTCCGTGATCGAGCGCCGCCGCGCGGCGGCGAGCAGCGAATCGAAAAGCATGTCGTGGTGCATGATGCGTGCCCCTGTGCGTCGTCGAATCCGTTGATGTCCATCGGTTCCAGCGTAGGTGCATCGTCATCGATTGAACCCCCGCGGCACGAGGGCGGCTTGACCTGGGTCAAGCGTCGCCGGTTCGCCGCCGCGCCGACGCGCAGACACGCCTTGCGCCGGCACGCGCCGACGCAAAAGAGCGCGACCCGCGACGCGCGCGCGGTGCGGTGCGGCGCGGCGCTGCGCGGCGCGCCGTCATCGTCCTGCCGCGACAATTTCGCCCGGATCGCATTGACCTGCATCAATGGTCGCGCCCCGTCGCCGCTTAGACTGGAATCGAATCTCCGATCGAGGTACGCGCCATGTTGAACAGTCTGCCGAATCTTGCGCTGGCGTGCATGCTGGGCGCGGTCTGCATCGGCGCGGCCGGCGATGTGCGGGCGCAAGTGCGCGAGCCGACCGAGCTCGTCGACCAGCAGCATTGCATGTTCTGCCACGCGCCGAACATGCCGTTCCTCGCGCCGTCGTTTCATCAGATCGCGGAGCGCTATCGCGACGTGCCGAATGCCGCCGAGATGCTCGAGCAGAAGCTGCGTCTCGGCGGGCGCGCGCACTGGGGCGACGCGCCGATGCCGACCGCGCCCGAGCGCGGCGGCCCGCTGTCGAAGGAAGACGCGCATACGTTGATCCAATGGGTCATGAGCCAGTAGCGCGGCGTCGCCGCGCATTTTGCAAGGAGCCAGCCGTGCGCATCACCGTTCATCTCGATACGTTCGCGTCCGCCGATCCGGCCGCCTACGCGATCCTGTGGATCGACACGGCGGAGCGCAGGTGGTCGCGCGAAGGCCATGCGGGCGTCGAGCTGCCCGCATGGGGCAACGTCGTCTGCCGCGACGGCGCGACCCGCGTGACAGGCGCCGACGATTCGCATTCGCTGTGCGTGCTCGAAGGTCTCGACCTCGGCGCGAAGCACGGTCCGTTCGAAGGCGAGACGGGCGCGGCGCACTGGTATCGTCACGCGCACCACTCGCCCGTCGTCGGAGAGTGGCACGTGCAGTGCGTCGACGAAACCGCCGCGCCCGCCGAGCACGAGCTGTTCACGGGGCGCGAGGCATCCTGAGCGGACGGCGTCGCGCGGGCGCGAAGCGTCGCCCCGCGCGCGCCGATGTGTCCGTGCGGGATGCGCTCGGGGAATTTTCGGAGTCTTCGGGAGTCACCTGTTCGTCGCTTCGTCGCTTCGTCGCTTCGTCGCTTCGTCGCTTCGTCGCTTCGTCGCTTCGTCGCTTCGTCGCTTCGTCGCTTCGTCGCTTCGTCGCTTCGTCGCTTCGTCGCTTCGTCGCTTCGTCGCTTCGTCGCTTCGTCGCTTCGTGAAATCGGGATTCCGATCGTCGATCGTTGCGATCACCGGCCGTCACGCGGGCCGGCCGCGCCGCCGATCCGCGCGGCTCGATTCGTCACGCCACGCGGCTCGCTCCCGTCACGCCAACGCCGTGGCGAGCCCGCGCTCCGCGGCGTCGAATGCGCTTCGGATCGCCGCCAGCGGATCGGCGCCGTTCATGTGCGGAACCGGCTTCAGCTCGTAGTCGCGCGTGATCAGATCGAGACGGACATCGTACGTCGTGTTCGCGGTGCCGGCGCCGAGCGCCTCGATCGCGAGATGGCAGCCCGCGAGCCGCGCGCTGAATCGCTCCAGACGGATCAATTGGATGCTCGCCTCGGCTTCGAGCTGCGCTGATCCGGCAAAGCCGAAATAGGCGATCTGCATTCCAATTCCCATGATCCTTTTCTCCCCTGGCGCTCATACGGCAAAACGAAATGACGTGCCGGAGCGATAAGCATTGCGTCCATCCTCGGGGCGCTTCACTAGCATCTTCCGGTTCTTTGACGGATGCCGCTTGACATGCGTCAAGCGTGAGGCCGATACCGGGCGCGCGACTCACCTGAGAGCCCGATGCGCGGCTGCCGGGCAAGCGCGCCGCGCATGGTCACATCCGCTTTGTCGGGCCGCGTTGACCGCGATCAATCCGCGCACATCGAACCGGCTTAACGTGGGATCGACCCGACTTACCGCATCCGGACGGCGCGATGAAAAAACCGACCACACCCCGCACCAAGCGACGCGCCCCTTCCGTCGCGAACGCCGCCGCGCGCCGAGCGCCGCTGCGCCGTGTGCGCGCGGCGCCGAAGAGCCGGCTGCCGCTGCCCGCCGCCGTCGAGCGGCTCGTGTCGAGCCCGACGTACCGGCAAGCCGACGAGGATCTCGACTTCCTGCAGCGCCCCGAGATGTGCGGCGTGCGGCTGCAGCTCGATTACTGGAAGACGGAGGAAATGCTGCAGCGCGTCGGCATCAGCGATACCGTCGTCGTCTACGGCAGCACGCGGATCGTCGCGCCCGCCGTCGCGCGCGCGCGGCTTGCCGACGCGCAGCGCCAGCTCGCCGCGCGCCCGAACGATCCCGAGCGACGCCATGCGGTCAGCGTCGCGGTGCGGCTGCTCGAGCGCAGCCACTACTACGGCGTCGCGCGCGACCTCGGCCGGCTCGTCGGCAAGACCAGCCGCTCGCCCCATCCGCGCCGCCTCACGATCGTCACGGGCGGCGGCCCCGGCATCATGGAAGCGGCCAACCGCGGCGCGCACGAAGCGGGCGCGCCCAGCATCGGGCTCAACATCGCGCTGCCGCACGAGCAATTCCCGAACCCGTATGTGACGCCCGAGCTGTGCTTTCGCTTCCACTATTTCGCGATCCGCAAGCTGCACCTGCTCGAGCGCGCGAAGGCCGCCGTGTTCTTTCCGGGCGGCTACGGCACCTGCGACGAACTGTTCGAAGTGTTGACGCTGCTGCAAACCCGCAAGATCGCGCCGTTGCCCGTCGTGCTGGTCGGCCGCGCGTTCTGGCGCTCGGCGGTCGACTTCGGCTTTCTGGTCGACGAGGGCATGATCGATCCGCGCGACGCGGAGCTGTTCCGGTTCTGCGAAACCGCCGACGAGATCTGGACGGCGATCGGCGGCCCGCATCGTCCCGCGTGAGCGGCGCGGGCCGGATTCGGGTTGTCCCGCAGCCTGGTCCACCCCCGCGCGCGCGGCGCTCCGGGTTCTCCCGTAAGGCGCTTTCCTATTCGAAGAAAGCGCGCATCCGCGTTGTAGGAAAGCGCCGATAGGCCCGCCGCATTTCCTACGAGAAGCTCGGTGTGCGCTGCTTGGAGCGAATCGTTCGTCACACGATACTGTCATTGCAGACACGCATCACGCGACGAATGCAAGAACAAACGCTCCACGGGGATCAGGAGGTCGCCATGTCATACCAAGACGTCTACGCCGAATCGGGCTACCTCGCTTATGGCCGCACCGAAGCGACGCCCGCCGCCGATACGGACCGCACCGCGCGGCCGCAGCCGGCGGCGGCGAGCGCCGACCGGGCCGACGCGCTGCTTGCGCTCGCCCGCGAGGCCGGCATGCTCGTCACGCTCGACGGCCAGATCGGCCGCGAACGTTATCAGAGCGTCGCCGGCTCCGTCGCGTCGCTGATGCGCTTCGTGACCGCGCTCGAACAATCGCTGCTCGACGCAGACCGCTGACATGCTCGCCTGCGAAACGCCGGTGCGCTGCGCACGTGGCCGTTGCCGTTGCGCGCGCACGCCGCTCGCCACTGCCGCCCGCGCACGCAGCCGCCGCACCAATTCCGCGTCGCGCCGCTACGCGTCCGGCTGCCGCTAGGGCCGGTTCATCCACCCGCCTGAGCTCAAGTCTTCGTTCGCTTTCGTCTCGCGAGCCGCGCACCACCATCTCCTCTCACCGGCTCGCGAGCTTCTTTTTCCCCGCTCGACCGATTCGAATCCGCATCCCCCGCATCGGGCGGCCGTCACGCATCCCTTTCCGCCGTTTCATACGCCGCGCCGGCTTCCTTGCGTCGCCGCACGGCGCACGCGCCGCGACATGCATCGAACGGCGCGGGCGACGAGCGGCGCAGCGCGCAGTGCACGGCGCATTCGGCACCTGCGACACCGACGACACCTACGTTGCGCGTCACGCATGCGCGACTGCGCAATGCGCGCCGCGCCTTTCGCCCGACCTCACTCGACGACCAGGTCGTCGACCACCGCCCGCACGCCGCGCGCCGACCACGCGGCGCCGCGCGCGACTGCGCGCTCCGCATACGAGCCGACCTTGCCCGACAGCGTCACGGTGCCGTCCTTGACCGTCACGTCGATATGCTTCGCCTCGCGCTCCGCATGACGCTGCATCGCGAGCCGGATGCCGCCCGCGATCTCGTCGGCGCTCACGTCGCCGAGAACGTCGATCTCGTTCGTCACGCCGGTCACGCCGCGCATCTGCGAAATCGCACGAATCGCGACATGGCTCTGATACGCCCAGTCGACCTTGCCCGACAACGTCACCCAGCCCGATTCGACCTGCACCTGAACGGCCGCGTCATGCAGCCCGACGGTCCAGTGCAGGATCGAGCGCACGGCGTCGGCGATCTCCTCGTCGGAGCGGACGTCGCCGTGCGGCAGCCGCACCTGCACGTCGACGACCACCGCGCGCACGCCCGCGACCCGGTTCGCCGCCTTCTCGGCCGCGAGCTTTTCCGCGTAGCTGGCCGGATGGCCCGTCAGCGTGACGATGTGCCCGGCGACGTCGACATTGAAGTGCGCGACGTCGATCATCGGGTCGCCCGTCAGTTCCTCCTCGACTTCCTGCTTGATCTGCCTGTCCGTTTTCATCGCTCGCTCCACCTGAAAACACGGCGCGAATCCGCCGCTTCAGAACAGCTTTGCATACGCGCACCACGAGTTTTCTGATGCACGTCAAGTGCGATTCGGCGCTGCGCGGCCGAAGCGCCGGAGGGTCGAAGAACGCGATGCGCGCCGCGCGACGAATCGCCTTGCATGCCGGGGCGCAGGCTGCGCCGGCATTCGTCAGTCGGTTACGTCGAACGCCGCGTTCGATGCGTCGGGCGGCTCCGGCGCGCCGCCGTGCGGGCCGGCATGCGCGCGCCGCCGCAACCTGCCGCGCACCGCCTGGAGAAAATCCGCGCAATGCCGGCGCGCCGCGATATCGCGGAAATTCGACTGTGCAAGATCGCGCCACGGTTACCGCCGCCGCCGCGCATCGAAGCGTGCGGCGCGCGGGCACGACATGCCGGTGCGGATCGCATCGCCGATTGAAGCGCCCGTCGCACACGAAGCGCGGCAAGCGGCGAATGCAATCGATGGGCGCTCAATCGACATGGCGCGCCTTTGCAGCGCGCGATCGGATACGCGCGCCGCATCGCCGCCGCGTCGTCGAGCGACAGTCGCGCGGTGCGGTGCGGTGCGGTGCCGTGCCGAGCGCGAGATCGGCCGCAACGGGCGGCTCGCCAGACCACAGCACACCCTTGAGATTCGGCTGCGTCCGCCGCGCGCGTTGCGACACTGCGCTTTCGGGTCGCGCCGCCCGCACGCGTCGAGCGTCGCGCCCGAACGGCGCATCGTTGACCTCGCCGAGCCGCACGCCCCGCGTCCGCCCCCGCAAACCCGCGCGAATTTGACGCACGTCAACAATCGTGCGCGCGGCCGCGCACCGCTTCCGCAGCACCTGCCTATAGTGGCGCCCTGCATTGGTGCGACTGCGTTGACTTGGCTCAACGCGCGCGGGCATGCGCGGCGCATCCTATTTAAAAGATGCTTCGCATGCCGTTCACGAGGCTCGCACGTAGGTTCGTCCAGCGCCGCTCGACAGAAGACCCGGCGCGCCGACATCGCGCTCCCGCGCCGAGACGAACGCTCGCGTCCCGCCTCCGATCGCAGCCTGCATGCAACCGGCGCGATGCCGGCCCCGATAACCCAGCGACGCACACCATCATGTCACCTCGTTCCCGGTTCACTTGGCGCACGGCCGTCTTCGGCCCCGGCTTGCGGCCCGTCTCGCGGATCGTCGCTGCCGACGCGTCGGCCGGCGCACCCGCCGTCGACGCGCCGCCGACCGACGTCGCCGTGCTCGTCTACCACCGCTTTTCGAACACGTCCGGCGCCGATCCGATGACGGTCGGCACCGAAACGTTCGAAACGCAGCTCGCGTACTTGCGCCGGCTCGGCTACCGGATCGTCCCGCTGCGCGACATCGTCCGCTGGTTGCGCGGCGAGCGCGTCGCGCTGCCGCCGAAGTCGGTCGCGCTGACGATCGACGAAGGGCACGCGTCGATCTTCGAATGGGCGAAAACGATCGCGCTGCACGAGCGGGTGCCGATCACGCTGTTCGTCTATCCGTCGGCGGTCGGCGAAGCGCCCGGCTCGCTCACGTGGCATCAGCTGCGCGTGCTGCACAAGACCGGCTGGTTCGACGTGCAGTCGCACGCGTGGTGGCATCCCGATCTGAACGCGATGCATCGTTCGACCGTCGCATTTTGCGACGCGACGCGCGCGCAGTTCGAACAGGCGCGCGCGCGCATCGAGCGCGAGATCGGCAACACGGTCGATCTGCTCGCCTGGCCGTTCGGCGCGTTCGACGGCGAGCTCGGCGCGCTCGCGCGCGAAGCGGGCTACGTAGCGGGCTTCACGCTCGAGCCGAGCAAGATCCGTCACGACTCGCCGCTGCTTACGCTGCCGCGTTTTCTGATGGTCGAGGAATGCACGCCGCCCGTGCTGCGGCGGCTGCTCGCGAAGAGCGGCGCGCCGCGCGAGGAAGCCGCTCGGAGATGATGCGCGCGGCCCGCCGCCGTCACGGTGCGCGCGAATCGTCCCAGCCGCCGCCGAGCGCCGCGTACAGCGCAACGGTATCTTGCAGCCGCTGCGCGCTCGCCTGCACCCACGCGAGCCGCGCCTGCCGGTATTGCTGATCGGTGGCAAGAACCTGCAAATAGCCGGCCGCGCCCGTCTCGTATTCGATCGTCACGAGCCGCAGCGCCTCGCGCGCCGCGTCCATCGCGCGCGACTGCGCATCGAGTCCCGCCGCATCGTGATCAAGTGCGCGCAACGTGTCGGCGACTTGCGCAAACGCGCTCAGCACCACCTGCCGATAGGCGGCGTTCGATTCGTCGAACGCGTCGATCGCGGCCTTGCGCTGATACCACAGCGCGCCGCCATGAAAGAGCGGCGCGGTGATCGACGCGCCGACGCTCCACGCCTTGCCGCTCGCCGCGAACAGCGACGGCAATTGCGTCGCGTTGAAACCGCCCGAGGCCGACAGCGTGACGCTCGGAAACAGCGCCGCCGTCGCAACGCCGACGTTCGCGCTCGCCGCATGCAGCGCCGCCTCGGCCTGCAGGATGTCGGGGCGGCGGCGCACGAGCCCGGACGGCACCGTCTGCGGCAGCCGCGCCGGCAACGCGATGTCCGCGAGCGACAGCGTCGGCGGCGTGCGCTCGGCCGGAAAGCGGCCCGCGAGCGTCGCGAGCAGATCGTCGGCCTGGCCGATCTTCTGCTCGAGCGCGGGCAGCGACGCGTCGAGCGACGCGCGCGCGGACTCGAGCGCGAGCACGGCCGAGTACGCGCTCGTGCCGGCGCTCACCTGCGCGCGCGTGAGACGGATCTGTTCGTCCGTCAACGCGATCAGCTCGCGCGTGACCGCGACCTCGTCCGCATACGCGGCGCGCGCGATCATCGTGTTGACGACGTTCGCCGCGAGCGTGAGGCGCGCGGCCGCGAGCGCGTGACGCTGCGCGTCGGCCTGCGCGGCGAGCCCCTCGACGTTGCGCCGTTCGCCGCCCCAGATGTCGAGCGCATAGCTGATCGTCGTCGACAGCGTGAACAGGTTGAAGATCGAAGCGGGCAGATTCGTGCCCGTGCGCAACGGCACGTTGCGCTGCCGCGACGCGCCCGCCTGCGCGTCGATCTGCGGATAGAACACGCCCGCGCCCGCCATCAGTTCGTGCTCGCTGCGTCTGAGCGTCGCCTGCGCGCCGTCCAGCGTCGGGCTGCCGGCGAACGCGTCGTCGACGGCCGCGTCGATCTCGCGCGAGCCGAACAGGCGCCACCACGCATCGGGCAACGGCGCGTCGGGCGCGAGCGTCTGCGTCGCGCCGCCCGCGGTGAAGCTCGTGCGCGCGGCGGCGTCCGGCACGTAGGCGTCGACGCGGGGCGGCTCGGGCCGAACGAAGTCGGGCCCGACCGCGCAGCCGGCGACGAGCGCCGCGCCGCCGAGCGCGATCGCCGCGAAGCGCAGCCGGCGGCGCCGTCGCGCACGGTCAATCCGACGCGATGTACACATCGACGATCTGCCCCGGAAACAGCCTCAGATCCTTGTGCGGCACGACGCGGAAGATCACGGGCAGCACGCGCACGTCGACGCGCTCGGTCCGTTGATTGGACAACTGAATCTTCGGCGTCACGTAAGGCTGCACGCGAACGAACTCGAGATCCGCCTCGGTCGGCGTGCCGCGCACCGACATGTGCGCCTTCGGCATCTTGCCGGCCGGCAGGCGGCTGATCAGGATCTCGTCGACATAGCAGCGCACCTGCAGCCGGTTCGCCGACGAGCCGAGCACGATCGCCGGCGCGTTCCCTTGCGTGTACGTGTCGTACATCCCCTGCGGCGACAGGTACGAGCCGAGCGCCGCGTTCATCGCGAGCACGACGCCGTCCGAGGGCGCGCGCAGCGTGTAGTGCGCGAGCAGCGCGCTCGACGCGTCGGCCGCCCGGCGCAGCGCGGCGACCTGCTTCTCCTGGTTGCGCACGTCGTACACCCACGCGCCCGCGCGCGTCAGCCGATACTGGCGCGTGACGACGTCGAGGTTCGCGCGCGCCACCTTCACGGCGTTCAATGCGTTGTCGAGCGCGTCGCGGCTCACTGTCTTCGGATCGATCGCGAACGCGCGCTGCTGCTTGTCGTACTGGTCCTGCGCGGTCTTCAGGCTCGCGGCGGCCGCGTCGACCTGCGCGGCGGCGACGTCGAGCGTCTCGCGGCGCGGCTGCGCCTTCAATTCGTCGAGCAACGCCTGCGCGGCGTCCGCTTGCGCGGCGAGCTGCGCGGCGGTCGCCTTCTGCACCGAATCGTCGAGCGTGAGCAGCGTGTCGCCCGCCTTCACCGCGTCGCCCTCGCGCACGAAGATCCGCGTGACCGCGCCCGTGACGTCCGGATACAGGTTGACGTTCACGCCGGAGCTCTGGTCGCTCTCGACGATGCCCGTCGCATAGACGCCGCGCGGATACGGATTCGAAGCGGGCTTGAACACGGGCGGCTGCGGCGGCTCCTGAATGCTGTAGACCCATGCGGCGGCGACGCTCACGAGAAACCCGACGATCGCGATCAGGAAGATGAGCCGATGCTTCACTGGCCGCCCCCGCTCTCGATCGCGGTGAGCTTGCCGTCCTCCATCCGCAGGATGCGGTCCGCGTAGTCGAAGATGCGGCTGTCGTGCGTGACGATCACGATGCAGCGCTTGTCGTTGAGCACCTTGTGCTTGACGAAATCGATGATCGTGCGGCCGGTGTCGCCGTCGAGCGACGCGGTCGGCTCGTCGAGGATCAGGATGTCGGGCTGGCTCACGATCGCGCGCGCGATCGCGACGCGCTGCTGCTCGCCGCCCGACAGCTTCACGGGCGGCAGCGTCGCGCGGTTGCGCAGGCCGACGACGTCGAGATATTCGTGCGCCGCGTCGATCGCGAGACTCCAGTCGCGGCGCTTGAGGATCAGCGGAATCGCGACGTTCTCGGCCGTCGTCAGGCGCGGAAACAGATGGTAGTCCTGAAACACGAAGCCGATCCGGTTGAGGCGGAAATCGGCGATCGCGTCGTTGCCCTGCGCCCACAGATCGACGCCGTCGACGAACACGTTGCCCTCGTCCGGCCGCAGGATGCCGGACATCACGCTGAGCAGCGTCGTCTTGCCGCTGCCCGACGGCCCGACGATCAGCAGCATCTCGCCGAAATTCGCCTGCACCGACACGTCCGACAGCGCGCGCGTGCGCGCGTCGCCTTCGCCGAACCACTTGGTGAGGCCGCGTGCGTCGATCGCGAGCTCCGCCATGGTCATCCCCTGAAAATGTCGAACGGCTCGATCCGCAGCACGCGGCGCACGCCGAGATAGCTCGACAGCCCGGCGATCACGACGACCATGCCGAACGCGAGCGCGAGATTGCCGTACGTGATGAGCGCCGCGTAGCTCGGCAGGCGCAGCCGCGCGAAGCTGATGAGCGCGGTGCAGAGGCCGACGCCGAGGCCGTAGCCGGTGAGCGCGGTGAACGTCGCCTGGAACAGGATCATCGCGACGAGCTCGTGGTTCTTCGCGCCGATCGCCTTCAACGCGCCGAATTTTTCGAGATTCTCGAGAATGAACGTGTAGAACGTCTGGCCCGAGATCGACAGGCCGACGATGAAGCTGATCACGGTCATCAGCAGGATGTTCGTGCCGACGCCCGTCTCGTACTTGTAGAAGTCCGAGATGTGCTTCATGAATTCTTCTTTCGTGTACGCGCGATAGCCGAGCGCCGAGACCTCGCGCTTGATGTGCGCGATGTTCTGGCTGGACTTCGGCTCGACGAGAATGTACGACGTCGTGAAGCGCGTCGACGGAATGTACTGCGTCGCGCGCGCGTAGGTCGTGTAGAGCGTGGGCGTGCCGAACAGGCCGCTGCTCGCGACCTTCGCGATGCCGACGATCACGCCGCGGTTGTCGTTCAGCTCGAAGGTCGTGCCGAGCGCCGGATTCTTCAGCTTCGGGAACTCGGCGTCGTCGATCGCGATGAAGCCGTTTTCCGCGTAGATGTCCTCGATGCGGCCCGCCTTCATCGTCGGCCTGCCGAGCAGGCTCGCGTCGTCGAGGCCGATCACGGTGACGGCCTGGTAGGTGCCGTCGGCGAGCTTCACGAGCGCGCCGCCGGAATAGATCGGCACCGCGTACTTGACGCCGTCGATGCTGCGCACCGCGTCGAGCACGTAGTCGGGCATCCCGATGCTGCTCGCGATCGTCTGCACGCCCGGGTCCATCACCCACACCTTCGCGCCGACGTTGATGACGGTCGACGACGACTTGTTCAGGATTCCCGCGAACAGCGACGTCATCTCCACCATCAGGAACACGGCGAACGTGATGCCGACGATCAGCGCGCTGAACTTCGCGCTGTCGTTGACGAGCAGCTTGAACGCGAGCCTCAGTATCCCGTTCACGATGCGTCGCGCGCGGCCCCCCGGCGACGTTGGACGGGCACTGCGCGCTGCCGCGCGAACGCCGGCGCGAAGATCGGCCGGCAATACAGATCGACGAAGCCGAGCGCGCCCGCGACGATCGCGAACAGCATGAAATACGGGGCCGAGCCGTCGGCGACGAGCAGCCCGCGCACCGCGGCGATCAGGCCGACTTGCGAGGCGAACACGGCGACGGTCGATGCGATCGCGTTGCGGTCAGAATGCATCATGTCGTTCTCCTTGTTTTCCGGGCGCGCGCGATGCGCTCACACATCCACGTGATGTTCGGCTTCCTCGCCGCGCACGAGCAGCACCGGGCAGTGCGACGCGCGCAGGAAGCGCTCGGCGACGCTGCCGAGCACGACGCGCCGCATGCCGCGGCGGCCATGCGTGCCGAGCACGACGAGATCCGCGCCGTTTTGCTTCGCGCAGCGCTCGAGCGCCTGCGCCACTTCCTCGCCGATGCCGGCGGTTTCGAACAGCTCGGCGTCGCCCTTCACCTGCGCGGCCTCGATCGCCTTCTCCGCTTCGCCGAGCGCCTTGCGGCCGTCGTCGCGGAAGCCTTCGAGGAGCGCGTTCGGATCGAAATGGCCCGCGTAGCTGAACACCACCGACTTGTCGACGACGTACACCGCATGCACGCGCCCGCCCGTCGCCTTCGCGATCTTGATCGCTTCGCCGAGGCCGCGCTTCGAGATGTCGCTGCCGTCGAGCGCCACCATGATCTTCTGGTACATAAAACCTCCTGGTTCAAGTCGATGTCGTTTCGGCGGCCCGGCGGTCCGGGGCTTTCGCATGCTTCGAGAAACCGCCTCGCGCACCGGATTGCTTCATCGTTGCGCGGAACCGTTCGGGATGCCGAAAACATGCGTTCATGATCCGGCGTTCCATGTGCGGAAAGTTGACTTCCGTCAAGCTTCCGCCGCGCGGCGCACGGATTCGCGCATTTCGTCAGGTCAACAGTTCCTCGATGAAGCGCGCATAGTCGCGCCGCGATGCAGCAAGCTCGCGCCGGGTCGCGGGCGCGGCGCGCAGCGCCTGCCGCAGGCACGCCTGCGTGAGCGGCGCGACGAGCAAAAGCGGCGTGCGCGCGGCGATGCCGGCGCGCAGCTCGCCCGCGTCGACGCCCTGCCGCACGAGCCGGCCGACCGCCGTCGCGACCGCGTGCTCGACCTGTTTCTGCCAGCGCTCGACCGCGTGCGGCGCGCGCCTGCTCTCGGCGACGAGCAGGCGCAGCATCGCGATCACCGGCTCGCTCGTCGACCACGTGTAGAGATCGCCGGCGAGCAGATCGACGAGCGCGGCGAGCGCCGCGGGCGCTTCCGATTCGGATGAAGCCGCCCGGGCATTCGCGGTGATCGACGAGCGCGGCGCGCAGCGCGCATCCGATTCGCTCGGCGCATCGTGCGCATCGTGCGCATCGCGCGCATCGACGCCGCTCGGCGCACTCGCCGAATTCCTCGCGCGCGCGGCGCGATCCACATTCGCCCCATTCGCCTTGCGCGCCCCCTTCGGGCGGCGTGCGGCAAGCGCCGCCTTCGACGCGCCCGGCAGCGGCGGCATCAGCGAGCGCTCGAGCAGCGCCTCGAAAATCTCGTCCTTGCTGCCGAAGTGCGTGTAGACGCCGCCCTTCGACATCCCCGCGCGCGCCGCAATGTCGTCGATCCGCGCGCCCACGAAGCCGCTCGCGGAAAACTCGGCGAGCGCCGCATCGAGGATCTGGTGGATGCGGACGTCGGCGGGCAAACGGCAGCGCGCCGACCTGGCCGGTGCCTCGTCTCGCGCCTTCGCCGCCCGCTCGTTGCCGTTCCGGTTTCGCATGGTCCGCCGCCGCTTCGCCGCCCCGCGGGCGGCCGTTCGTTGTGCCGTTTCGTTTCGCGATGCGCGACGCCCGCGCGCGGCGGACGCACCTGCATCGTGCATGGCGACATCTTAAAAACTGACCAGTCGGTATCTCACTGACTCAGATCAAGATAAGACACGGTAATCGTCGGATATAAAGGGACACGAGAGCGGCGCGCGCGGCGCATCGCTTTTCCGCGCCGCGCGACGGTGAGCGTTTTCGGGAGCGCGCGGCGTCCACGAAGAACAGTCGGCTACATCGATCACCGAGGATATGACCATGCGCAACGATGCGCGTCACGACGAACGGCATCAGCGGCGGCGCGGCATCGCGCGCCGCGTGTCGCGGCACGCCGCCACGCTCGCGCTGTGCGCGGCCGTGTCGGGCTGCCTGTCTCTCGCGCCCGACTACGCGCGCAAGCCGCCGCCCGTGCCCACGGCCTACCCCGCCTATCCGGGCGACCCGACGGGCGCCGGCGCGCGCGCGCTCGGCCAGTTCGACTGGCGCGGCTATTTCGTCGATCCCCGGCTGCAGGCGCTCATTGAAACCGCGCTCGAGAACAACCGCGATCTGCGGATCGCGACGCGGCGCGTCGACGAGGCGCGCGCGATGTACGGAATCCGCCGCGCGGACCAGTTCCCGACGATCACGGCGAACGCCGCCTACATTCGCTTTCGCGAGCCGGGCGGCCTGCTGCTGCCGAGCCCGATCGTCGGCGAGCTGTATTCGGCGTCGCTCGGCGAAGTGCAGTGGGAAATCGACTTCTGGGGCCGCGTGCGCAACCTGAAGGCCGCCGCGCTCGACGCGTTCCTCGCGAGCGACGCGTCGCGCCGCGCGGTGACGATCAGCCTGGTCGGCCAGGTGGCCGACGCGTATCTGTCGCTGTGCGCCTACGACGAGCGCCTCGCGCTGACGAACGAGACGATCGAGAGCCGCCGCGAATCGTTGCGCATCTTCCGGCGGCGCTACGAGGAAGGGGCGATCTCGAAGCTCGATCTCACGCAATCGGAGATCCTGCTGCAGCAGGCGCAGACGCTCGGCTCGCAGCTCCAGCAGGCGCGCGACGTGCAGCAGCACGCGCTCGATCTGCTCGTCGGCGCGAGCGCGCCGGCGCAAACGCCCGCGTCGCTCGACGATGCGAGCGTCGCGCCGAACCTCGCGCCCGGCCTGCCGTCCGAGCTGCTCGCGAACCGCCCCGACGTCGTCGCGGCCGAGTATCAGCTGCGCGCCGCGCACGCGAACATCGGCGCGGCGCGCGCGGCGTTCTTCCCGCGCATCGCGCTGACGAGCTCGATCGGCACCGGTAGCACGGAGCTGCACAACCTGTTCGCGTCCGGCACGACCGCGTGGAATTTCATTCCGAACCTGTCGATGCCGATCTTCGACGCCGGCCGCAACATCGGCAACCTGAAGCTCGCCAACGCGCGCCGCGACGAAGCGCTCGCGCAGTACGAGAAGACAGTCCAGACGGCGTTTCGCGACGTCGCCGACGCGCTCGCCGCGCGCCACTGGCTAGCCGATCAGGTGCGCATCGCGCAGGACACGCTCGCGACGCAATCCGAGCGCGCGCGGCTCGCGAAGCTGCGCTACGACAGCGGCGCCGCGCGCTTTCTCGAAGTGCTCGACGCGCAGCGCGACTTGCTGAGCGCGCAGCAGCAGCTCGTGCAGACGCGCCGCGCGCTGCTGTCGAGCCGCGTCGCGCTGTACGCGGCGCTCGGCGGCAACCTGTCCGAGCCCGCGCGCGACGCGGCCGCGCCCTCTTCCACCGAACCCCAAGCGAAATAAGGTCCGTTGTCATGATCCAAGTCACCAGGAAGCAGATCGCCGCCGCGGCCGCCGCCGTCGTGCTCGCGCTCGGCGGTTACTACGGCTGGACGCTGTTGCGCCATCAGGGCCCCGGCGACGCCTTCGCGAACGGCAACGGCCGCATCGAGGCCACCGAAATCGACGTCGCGACGAAGCTGCCCGGCCGCATCGACGAAATCCTCGTCGACGAAGGCGATTTCGTGAAGGCCGGCCAACCGCTCGCGAGCATGCAGATCCAGGTGCTGCGCGCGCAGTACGACGAAGCGACCGCGCAGCGGCAGCGCGCGCTGAACACGGCGGCGGGCGTCGAATCGCAGGTTGCGCAGAGGAAGAGCGACAAGGCGGCCGCGCAGGCGATGGTCGTGCTGCGCGACAGCGAGCTCGACGCCGCGAAGCGCCGGCTCGCGCGTTCGGAGACGCTGTCGCGCGAGGGCGCATCGTCGATGCAGGAGCTCGACGACGATCGCGCCCGCGCCCGCAGCGCACAGGCGGCCGTGTCCGCGGCTGCCGCGCAGGTGGCCGCCGCGCAGGCCGCGATCGAGGCGACCGAGGCGCAGCTCGTCGCCGCGCATTCGGCGGTGACGGCGGCCGACGCGACCGTCGCGCGCGTGCAGGCCGACATCGACGACAGCAAGCTCGAGTCGCCGCGCGACGGCCGCGTCCAGTACCGCGTCGCGCAGCCCGGCGAAGTGCTGCCCGCGGGCGGCAAGGTGCTCAATCTCGTCGATCTGTCGGACGTCTACATGACGTTCTTCCTGCCGGAGACGGTCGTCGGCAAAGTCGCGCTCGGCGCCGACGCGCGGATCATCCTCGACGCCGCGCCGAACTACGTGATTCCCGCGACCGTGTCGTTCGTGTCGAGCACCGCGCAGTTCACGCCGAAGACCGTCGAGACCGCGAACGAGCGGCAGAAGCTGATGTTCCGCGTGAAGGCCCGGATCGATCGCGAGCTGCTGCAAAAGCACCTGAAGCTCGTGAAGACGGGGCTGCCCGGCGTCGCGTGGGTGCGCGTCGACCAGAGCAAGCCGTGGCCCGCGCAACTGATGGTCAAGGTCCCGCGGTGAGCGCGCCGAGCGTCGTTCGCTTTTCCGACGTCACCCTGCGCTACGGCAAGACCGTCGCGCTCGACGGGATCACGCTCGACGTGCCCGCCGGCCTCACGATCGGCCTGATCGGGCCGGACGGCGTCGGCAAGTCGAGCCTCCTCGCGCTCGCGTCCGGCGCGCGCGCGCTGCAAACGGGCGGCGTCCACGCGCTCGACGGCGACATGCGCTCGCGCCGCCATCGCGAACGCGTGTGCCGGCGCATCGCGTACATGCCGCAGGGGCTCGGCAAGAACCTGTATCCGACGCTCTCGGTCGAGGAAAACCTGCAATTCTTCGCGCGCCTGTTCGGCCACGATGCCGGCGAGCGCCGCCGCCGGATCGATTCGCTCACGCGGAGCACGGGCCTCTTTCCGTTCCTGTCGCGGCCGGCGGGCAAGCTCTCGGGCGGGATGAAGCAGAAGCTCGGCCTCTGCTGCGCGCTGATCCACGATCCGGATCTGCTGATCCTCGACGAGCCGACGACGGGCGTCGATCCGCTCGCGCGCGCGCAGTTCTGGGATCTGATCGCGCGGATTCGCGCGGAGCGGCCGACGATGAGCGTGATCGTCGCGACCGCGTACATGGACGAAGCGCAGCGCTTCGACTGGCTGATCGCGATGGACGCGGGCCGCGTGCTCGCGACGGGCGCGCCCGCCGAGCTGCTCGCGCGCACGAACTGCGACACGCTCGAAGCGGCGTTCATCGCGCTGCTGCCCGAGGACAAGCGGCGCGACCACAAGCCCGTGAAGATCGAGCCGCTGCGCGCCGACGCGCAGGCGGGCGCCGCGATCGAGGCGCGCGGCCTGACGATGCGCTTCGGCGATTTCACCGCGGTCGATCACGTGAGCTTCCGGATTCGCCGCGGCGAAATTTTCGGCTTCCTCGGCTCGAACGGCTGCGGCAAGTCGACGACGATGAAGATGCTCACGGGCCTGTTGCCCGCGACCGAAGGCACCGCGCAGCTGTTCGGCAAGGAAGTCGATCCGAAGGACATCAACACGCGCCGGCGCGTCGGCTACATGTCGCAGGCGTTCTCGCTCTACAGCGAGCTGACCGTGCGGCAGAACCTCGTGCTGCACGCGCGCCTGTTCGGCGTGCCGGCCGCCGGCATCGACGCGCGCATCGACGAAATGGCGTGCCGCTTCGGCCTCACCGACATCTACGACACGCTGCCCGACAGCCTGCCGCTCGGGATGCGGCAGCGGCTGTCGCTCGCGGTCGCGATGGTGCACAAGCCCGAGCTGCTGATCCTCGACGAGCCGACCTCGGGCGTCGATCCCGTCGCGCGCGACGGCTTCTGGCAACTGATGATCGACCTCGCGCGCCGCGACCTGGTGACGATCTTCATCTCGACGCACTTCATGAACGAAGCGCAGCGCTGCGACCGGATCTCGCTGATGCACGCGGGCCGCGTGCTCGCGAGCGATTCGCCGGCCGAGCTCGTGCGCGCGCGCGGCGCGGCGACGCTCGAGGACGCGTTCATCGGGTATCTCGTCGACGCATCGGCGGGCGAAGCGGACGGCGCCGACGCCCACGCCGAAGCGGCAGCCGCAACGGGTGCCCGGACCAACGCCGAAGCCAAAGGCATCGTAAAAGCAGACCCCGAAGCCGAAAACCTTCCCAAACGCGCAAGCGGCCGCGAACACGCAGCGGCCATCGAAGCCGGAGCGAACACCGAAGTCGACGTCGGAACCGGCGCGCGCGCCGAAGCCGCGACGGACATCGGCAACGACGCTCACGCCCGCCGTGCCGCCGCCGATACCGCCGATACCGCCGCGCACGCCGCCGCCGACATCGCGGCTCGCGACCGCGACGAGACCGCGATCCGAACCGAGACCGAAGCGCGGGCCGCCTCACCCGCCGCTTTGCCCGCCGCCTTGCCCGCCGCCTTGCCCGCCGCCTTGCCCGCCGCCTTGCCCGCCGAATCGCCCGCCGAATCGCCCGCCGCCTCGCCCACCGAATCGCCCGCCGAATCGACCCCGCCCGCCCGATCCAATCCGTCCGCTCGATCCGCCCCGCTCGTGGCCGCGCCGCGCTCCGCTACGCTCGCCTCCGAGCCGCCGCACCGCGCATTCAGCGCGCAGCGCGCGCTCAGCTACATGTGGCGCGAGATGCTCGAGCTGCGCCGCGATCCGGTCCGCGCGACGCTCGCGCTGATCGGCTCGCTCGTGCTGATGTGCGTGATCGGCATCGGCATCAGCCTCGACGTCGAGGATCTGACCTACGCGGTGCTCGACCGCGACCAGACCGAGCTGAGCCACGACTACGCGCTGAACCTGTCCGGTTCGCGCTATTTCGTCGAGCGGCCGCCGATCGCCGACTACGCGGAGCTCGATCGCCGGATGCGCACCGGCGAAGTGTCGCTCGCGATCGAGATTCCGCCGAACTTCGCGCGCGACGTCGAACGCGGCGCGCCCGTGCAGATCGGCATGTGGATCGACGGCGCGATGCCGCAGCGCGCGGAGACGATCCGCGGCTACGCAATCGGCATGCACACGATGTGGCTGTCGGACAAGGCGCAGCACCGCCTCGGCGTGACGCTCGCGCCGCGCGCGGAGATCGTCACGCGCTACCGCTACAACCCGGACGTGAAGAGCCTGCCCGCGATGATCCCCGCCGTGATGCCGCTCCTGCTGCTGATGCTGCCCGCGATGCTGACGGCGCTCGCCGTGGTCCGCGAGCGCGAGCTCGGCTCGATCCTGAACCTGTACGTGACGCCCGTCACGCGCACCGAGTTCCTGATCGGCAAGCAGGTGCCGTACGTCGTGCTCGCGATGCTGAACTTCCTGCTGATGACGGTGCTCGCGCGGCTCGCGTTCGACGTGCCGGTCAAGGGCAGCTTCATGACGCTGCTGCTCGCGGTGCTGATCTTCAACGTCGTCGCCACAGGCATCGGGCTGCTCGCGTCGACGTTCACGCGCAGCCAGGTCGCGGCGATCGTGATGACGATCATCGGCACGATGATCCCGACCGTGCAGTTCGCGGGGCTGCTCACGCCGCTGTCGTCGCTCGAAGGCACCGGGCGCTTCATCGGCCTCGTCTATCCGGCCACCTACATGCTGTCGATCAGCCGCGGCGTGTTCAACAAGGCGCTGTCGCTGTCCGATCTCTATTCGCAGTTCTGGCCGCTCGCCGCGTCGGTGCCGGTGATCCTCGGCGCGACCATACTGCTCTTGAAAAAACAGGAACGCTGATCATGCGGCGCCTCGCGATCGTCTATCGTCTCGGCATCAAGGAACTGTGGAGCCTCGTGCGCGACCCGATCCTGCTCGTGCTGATCGCCTACACGTTCACCGCATCGATCTACTCGGCCGCGACCGCGCGCCCCGACACGCTGCACATGGCGCCGATCGCGATCATCGACGAGGACGCGTCGCCGCTGTCCGCGCGGATCGCATCGGCGCTCTTCCCGCCGCAGTTCGCGCTGCCGAGGATGGTGACGCTCGCTGAAGCCGACCGCGGGATGGACGCGGGCGACTTCACGTTCGCGCTCGACATCCCGCCGAACTTCCAGCGCGACGTGCTCGCGGGCCGGCCCGCGCAGATCCAGCTGAACGTCGACGCGACGCGGATGAGCCAGGCGTTCACGGGCAACGGCTACGTGCAGCAGATCGTGAGCGGCGAGATCGACGATTTCGCGCGCCGCTACCGGAGCAGCGCGGCGCCGCCCGTCGACATCGCGATGCACATGCGCTTCAATCCGAACCTCGATCAGACATGGTTCGGCTCGCTGATGGAAGTGATCAACAACGTGACGCTGCTGTCGATGGTGCTCACGGGCGCCGCGTTGATCCGCGAGCGCGAGCACGGGACGATCGAGCACCTGCTCGTGATGCCGGTGACGCCGGGCGAGATCATGATGGCGAAGGTGTGGTCGATGGGGCTCGTCGTCGCGTGCGCGGCGGTGTTTTCGCTGACGTTCGTCGTGCGCGGCGCGCTGCATGTGCCGATCGAGGGTTCGGTCGCGCTGTTCGTCGTCGGGATGGCGATTCACCTGTTCGCGACGACGTCGATGGGCATTTTTCTCGCGACGCTCGTGCGCAGCATGCCGCAGTTCGGCATGCTGCTCGTGCTGGTGCTGCTGCCGCTGCAATTGCTGTCGGGCAGCCTGACGCCGCGCGAGAGCATGCCGTTCGCGGTGCAGAACATCATGCTCGCCGCGCCGACGACGCACTTCGTCGAGATCGGGCAAGCGATTCTCTATCGCGGCGCGGGAATCGAGACGGTTTGGCGGCCGTTTCTGATTCTGGCGGTGATCGGAACGGTGTTGTTTTTGCTGTCGTTGAAGCGGTTCAGGAAGACGATCGGGCAGATGGCTTAGGCGGGCCGGCGAACGGTCGCGGGCACGCTTCACCGCGTCAGCCCCGTTGCCCAAATCGCCCTGTTGACAAGCAGGCGCCAAACGGGCGTCCGTCAGGTCGTGCAGTCACATGATCCTCACGCGAGCGAAGTAACGACCATCCGAACGTGTCGGGGGTGACGTCGATGTCGCACGTCCGATAGCGAGAACGCATGTCGCCGAATCTCGAAGACTCGGGGCCACGGCAGCGCCGGTGTGCGTCGCCGGCGGCATCAGCGGACAAACTCCCCCGCGAAAACTAGCAGCGTTGATCGGCGAACGCGCGGTCGACCGCAACCGCGAGCATCATGGCGGCGGCATTGGCCGGAGGCGGCTTGACCTTTGCGGGGCGAAAGATCGCATCGCCCGCGGCGACCGGCTGTCCGCTCAGCGCGCATATCCCAGATTGTTTGGCGGTGACAAGGCGCCAAACCTGCTCGCCGTACTTGCAATCTTGCGGATCGCTCCACGAGACCGTGGCGGCTCGCGGGCTGATTCGATCGAGCAGAGCGATCACAACGGCGCCGCGACCAGTCGACAGGCGGTGCTCGCCATGGGAACCGACCAGGTGCCTGACGCGAGCCGTCAGTTGGTCCGCGTGCCCGGCGTCAAGCAGGCTGACAGCGCGCTGCCATGCGGTGTCGTCCGTCACGTACTGCTCCATGCCAGTGCTCCTGTCAAAAGCGGGGCGGCCTTCAGCTCAGCCGTATCTTCGGCTGCACGAGGCCGTTGATCCGCTCCGCCGCCCATAGCAATGTGGATTTGCCGAAGCCGTGCAACGCCTGCTGATGTTGGCGATAAAGCATGGCGTGACTCAGTTGCGCGAATCGGCCCTTGATGAACCCGCCACGGAAGAAACCGAACTGCCCGAGCGTCCCGAAAGCGTTGTAGTCGCTCAGCGACACGAGCGCGCCGAAGTCGCGAAACGCAAAGTCGGGCAGCGAGCCGGAGCCTAGCCATCCCGGTATGTGCTTCGCGAGAAACTGTGCCTGTTGCGTGGCGACCTGCGCGGTTGGCGCGAGAGGCCGCTCATTGCCCGCGAGCGTCAAAGTGGAGCAATCGCCGAGAACGAATATTTTGTCGTCGTCCAGCGCCTGTAGCGTCGGCCTGACGCTGATCTGGTTGGACCGATTCGCCGTGATTCCATCCAGCTTGCCCAGAAAATCAGGCGCCTTGACGCCCGCCGCCCAAACCATCAAATCGGCCGGCTGCCTGCTACCGTCGCCAAGCCGGAATCCATCCGGCTCGGCTGCGGTCACGCGCGTGCCCGTTCGTACCGTGAAGCCGATATGTCGCAGCTGCGCCTCGCTGGATTCCGATACCGCCGCTGGAAATGCCGCCAGTATGCGCGGCGCGCTTTCATAAAGCGTGAGGTTCAGGCGTGCGCGGATGCCCGGGTCGCCATAACTCGCGGCCACTTCGAGCAAGCGGCTCAGTTCCGCCGCCAACTCGACTCCGGTCGCCCCGGCGCCGACAATCGATACGCGCAACGAGCCATTCGTCACGACGCTCTGGAATACGCGAATGCGCAATGCTTCGTTGAAGATTTCAGCCTGCGCCTGACTGTCGATGAAATGGCAATGCTCGAGTACGCCCGGGGTGCCGAAATCGTTGGCACGGCTGCCCAGCGCGAGAATCAGCACGTCGTATTCGACCGTGCGCGGGCCGACGACGACTTCGCCGGATGGCGCTCTGAGTTCGGCCAGCTTCACGACGCGCGCATTGCGGTCCAGACCGTCCATTTCGCCGGGCTGGTAGTCGAACCCGTGATCGCGGGCGTGGGCGAGATAGATGACCTGCTGTTGCTGGACGTCGCGCGTGCCGGCCGCGATGGTGTGCAGCATGGGCTTCCAGATGTGCGTGGCGCTTTTGTCGATGAGCGTGACGCGAGCGCGGCCGCTGCGGCCGAGCGTGTCGCCCAGCCGGGTCGCAAGCAGGAGCCCGGCGATGCCCCCGCCGACGATGACGATTCGGGTGGCTTGACTCATGGTCACATATTCTACGAGTGATGAATTAACGCGATACTACGGGCTCGAGGGGCTCGTGTCAAACATGGCGCCGCGCTCACGCGCGGGAGCACACCGGTTAAACTTTCGAACTTTCCCTGAACACGATCCACCGCCGCTGATGAAACGTTCGAACGACACCGCCGCGCCCGGCACGACGATTTCCACGCCGCGCCGCACGCGCGGTCGTCCGGCCTGCAGCGACGCGGGCGGTGCCGAGGCACTGCTTCGCAGTGCGCGCGCGGCGTTCGCGAAGAGCGGCTACGAGGCGACCAGCGTGCGCGAAATTGCCCGGCTGTCGCGCGTGGACCCCGCGCTCGTCGCGCATCATTTCGGATCGAAGGAAGCATTGTGGGTCGCCGTCGTGGGCCAGATCGCCGACGAAGCCGCGCCGATGATCGCCAGCACCGCCGCGTTGCGCGCGACGCCCGGGCTAGGGCCGCGAGAGCGCGTCGAGGCGGCGGTGTCGCTCCTGATTGATCAGGTGTTTCTCACGCCGGACGTGGGCATGTTTTTTTCGACTGCCGCAACTGAAACGGGAGAGCGCCTCGATGTCCTGATTGAGCGCTTGGTGCGGCCATTTCATGACGTGTTCGTGCCGCTGCTCGTCGATGCGATCGATGCTGGCCAGGTACCGCGGCAGGACCCCGAGATCATGTTCCTGCTGCTCGCCAACGGCATCAGCAAAACCGTCGCGTACAGCCATGCGCTGAGCCCGTTTTCGGCGTTGCCGCGGCGCCCCAAGGAATTCAAGCGCGCCGTCCTGACGTCGGCTTTAGCCGCGCTCGGCTGAACTGCCCGGCCGCGGCCGAGCACCGACGGGCACCATTTGATCGGCAGCCCGCCCGTCTCCTGCATTCGGCGTCAATGGAACGTTCGTTTATCGCGTGAGCGCACGACGGTGGGGATAGGGAAGAGAGACCATCCGAGCCCCGCCCGGCCTTTCCCCGATAACGAGCAGACAACGCTTGTCAAACAACGACTTCCGTGGAGTGAGCCTTCATCGATGCCGCCTTCCGCAAACGGCGCGAGCAGCGCCGAATCATGCCCATTGGGGCCGCGATAAACATGCGGTGGAGCGGCCCTTCGGATATTGCCCTCGGGCGACCGAGTCCGGCCGACAGGCGGGCATCCATTTCCCTACGCATCCGAGAAGCGCGTCGAACGCTTGAGCCAAGACAGCGCCTGCCCAATGGCCCGGCTTGCCTCGGCATGGCTCGGCGCATCCAACGGCCGCCCGGCGCGACGCTTGCCGAAGCCCGCGTATCACCTAGACTTCGTCATATAGGCCTCGAACAACGAGCCTATCTCGCACGCGGCTTGCCGGGCAACACGCCATCGAAGTCATGGGGTCCGACGCGGATGCCCGGGCGTCCCCTGACAGAGGTCATCATGAGACGAATCTATTTCCTGCTGCCCGACGCGGACACGGCACGGGTGATCGTCGACGAACTATTGGTCAAGCGCATCGAATGGCGGCACATCCATGTCGTCGCGAATGATCAGGTTCCGCTGGAGAATCTGCCCGAAGCGTCGATCGCGCAAAGCAGCGATCTGCTGCCCGCGCTCGCTCGTGGAACCGCTGCCGGCGGCGTCACGGGCGCGCTCGCCGGATTGGCCGCGATCGCGTTTCCGCCCGCCGGCCTCACGATCGCGGGCGGCGCCGTGGTCGCGTTCGCGATCGCCGGGGCGGGATTCGGCGCGTGGGTCGGCACGATGATCGGCGTGAGCGTGCCGAACACCCGGCTCAGACACTTCGAGGACGCCGTCGAGAAAGGCGAATTGCTGATGATGATCGACGTGCACCGCGATCGCGTCGAGGAGATCGAGGCGTTGATCAAGCAGCATCATCCGGACGCCCATTTGGAAGGGACCGATCCGACTATTCCGGCGTTTCCGTGACACGACGCATGACGCTTCGGCGACGAGCCGATAATCGCGCCGGAGCAAGCGGCGCGTGTCGGCGACAGCCGCGCCGCGGCTCGTGAGCAACGGGCGGGCGCGCGTCGCCTTTCATCGCGATCGGTACTGAATAGAACGGCCTAGCGAGAATCCGCCTGAGATGCGAAGCGCGAGAAATTCAATCGCAGAAATCGCACGACGACATACCATGCTCCCGTGAAAATCGGGGCGTCGGGTCGCGCCTCGTCAATGACGGCGCAATCGCCGTCCGCAGCCGGAAGGATGCGGTATTGCACGCCGCTTTGCGAGAAGGTCTTCGGCATGCCCTCCCATGCCCGACGAATGCCGCGCATCAGTTCCTCGAAATCCGACGGCGCGACTTCGTCCGCCGAAACTGTGGTCCACGCTTCCTCATACTGAACATGGTCCGTGTTCCGGGCATCCGGGACGACGTCGATCTCCCACCCCATCGATTTTGTGAAAGAAAGCGCGTCGCGCAATCGTTTCTCGAACGCCGCGTGACTTACCCCGTAAAACGCCAGCGTGCGCTGGTCGACATGGATTTTTATTTGGCTCATGTTTTTCTAATTGAACGTCAGCAATATCGGCGAGCAGCGCCGATTCGTCACACCCTCGTACATGACTCGAACGCCTGCCGCGCGAGCGGCCGTCGTCGCCCCGGATTGGCAAGCGGCGCATGACGCGACGCGCATCTCGATGCGCGGCCGTCACCCGATCATTCTATTTCCTTTTCTGTCGCGATTCCTGCACGATCGAATGCCCGCCAAACGCGTGCGGCCTCGATTCCCATCCTGTCTTCTCGTCCCGATGCGGCACGTGCGCGAGAAACGCCCCGGCTCGCGTCACAACCACGGCAAGACGAAACGTAAGCTCCGTGGCGATGCGCGATCCGCTCGGCGCAAGCGGCCCCGCCGCCCGCGCCCCTTTGCATCACTCGCCGGTCAACACGATCCGCCCGTCGACCTTCCCTTCCCGCAGCGCCGAGAACACGCTGTTGATGTTCTCGAGCCTGTCGCGATGGATATGCGCGCGCACGAGCCCCTCGGCCGCGAAATCGAGCGACTCCTGCAAATCGCGCCGCGTGCCGACGATCGAGCCGCGCACCGTGATCCCGTTGAGCACCGTAGAGAAGATCGGCAGCGGAAAATCGCCCGGCGGCAATCCGTTCAGCGAGATCGTCCCACCGCGCCGCACCATCCCGAGCGCCTGCGCGAACGCGCCGCGCGACACGGCCGTCACGAGCACGCCGTGCACGCCGCCGATCTCCTTCTGGATCACCGCGGCGGGATCGTCCTTCGACGCGTCGACGACGAACGCCGCGCCCAGCTTGCGCGCGAGCTCGAGTTTCTCCGGCGCGACGTCGACCGCGACGACGTGCAGCCCCATCGCCTTCGCATACTGCACCGCGACGTGCCCGAGCCCGCCGACTCCCGAGATCGCGATCCACTGGCCGGGGCGCGTGTCGGTCACGCGAATGCCCTTGTAGACGGTCACGCCCGCGCAGAGGATCGGCGCGATCTCGTCGAACGCGACGTTGCTCGGCAGATGGCCGACGTAGTTCGGATCGGCGAGCACGTATTCCGCGTAGCTGCCGTTCACTGAATAGCCGGTGTTCTGCTGCTCGTGGCACAGCGTCTCCCAACCGGTCTGGCAATACTCGCAATGGCCGCACGCGGTGCAGAGCCAGGGCACGCCGACGCGATCGCCTTCCTTCACGTGCTTGACGCCCTCTCCAACCGCCGCGACGAAGCCGACGCCCTCGTGCCCCGGAATGAACGGCAGCGTCGGCTTGACGGGCCAGTCGCCGTCGGCCGCATGCAGATCGGTGTGGCACACGCCCGATGCCTTGATGTTCACGAGAATCTGGCCCGGTGCCGGCGTCGGCACCGGGACTTCCTCGATGCGAAGCGGTTCGCCGAATGCGTGCACCACCGCGGCTTTCATGTATTGCGCCATCTGTCGCTCCTGGTTGGTTCGATGCCCGATCGAGTATCGATCACGCACGGCGCCGGTCATTGACGTGCGTCAACCGCGCTCGGCGCGTCGCGCGGTTCCGTTGACGATTCGCTTGCGTTGCGCGGCGCCGCGGCATGTCGGGTGCGCGCGGCGCATGAGTCGGTGCGTGAGTCGGTGCGTGAGTCGGTGCGTGGGTCGGTGCGTGAGTCGGTGCATGAGTCGGCGCGTGGGTCGGTGCATGAGTCGGTGCGTGAATCGGCGCGTGAATCGGCGCGTGGGTCGGCGCATGAGTCGGCGCGTGGGTCGCCGCACAAGTCGGCTCGCGAATCGGCGCACCAATCGGCTCGCGGTTCCGCACACGATTCGCCGCTTGCGCGGCCGTTCGCCGCGGATGCGATCGATTCGCCGCACGCGCGGGTATCGAAACCGTTCGGCCGTGCGTCGCCGACGAGCGCGAGCGCGCGGCAGCACGATGCCGAGCGTGCGATCCGGCGACGATCACACCGGATACGCGCCGAGTTCGACGGCTGCGAAGCCGGCCTTGCCGAGTCGCGCGACGTCACGCCGTGAGCATTTCCGCACTCGCATCGCGCGCGTCGCCAACTCGACGATATCCGCCGTGATCTCGCCCCGCCGCGCGATCCGATACGCTTGCAGCAGCTCGCCGAGCGTGCGCTCGACCGATTCGCGCGCGGCGATCATCGCGCGCGTGCGCGCCTATCGTCGAGACGCACGCGCGCGGCATCGCCGCGTCCGGCTCCGCGCGACTCGTTCGCGTCCCCACTCAAAGCGCGCTCGCCGCCAACTCGACGATATCCGCCGTGATCTCGTCCTGCCGTGCGATCCGATACGCCTGCAGCAGCTCGCCGAGCGTACGCTCGACCGATTCGCGCGCGGCGATCATCGCGCGCGTGCGCGCCTCGTTCTCCGCCGCGAACGCGAGCATCGCCGCTTCGCACAGCTCGACGAACACGTACGCCTGCGCGAGCTCCGCGAGCAGCGCCGCGGGCGGCAGATGCACGAGCGGCGGCTGCGCGCGCGGCGCGCTGTCGAAGCGCGCGTAGTCGAACGGCAGCAGGCGGCGCTCGATCACGTCGAGCCGCTGCGCGGCGCCCGGCATCGCGTGGACGATCGACACCGGCTGCGCGCCGCGCTCGGCGAGATGCGCGTAGAGCGCATCGGTGATCCGGTTCGCGAGGTGCACGACGTCGTCCGCGTGCGACGCCATCGGCATGCTCCAGACGAGCGGCACGCCGCCCGCCTCGGCGAGCATCGCGCCGCGCGTGCCGACCATCATGTATTCGCGCGACGCGGCCCCGTCGGGCCGCGTCGCATATTCGATCATCTGCGCGTTGTATGCGCCGACGAATCCCTGCTCGCTGCACATCACGATCACGAGCCGCGCGTTCGGCGCGGCCCGGCGGGCGGGCGCGGCGTCACGCGAGGGCGCGCCGGCCGACAGCGCGTCGCCGATCGCCGCGCCGACCGTCGCCGCCGACGCGCGGATTCCCGGCAAGCGCTGCTGCGCCTCGTGCGCGCGCGCGGCGGCGACGCCCCGCATCGCGCCGATCACCGTCTGCAGTTGGCGTGCGGTGTCGGTGCGCGCTTCGATCGCGGCAAGCTTGTCGCTCATCGCTTGCGCTCCGCGTCGGCTTCGGCGTCGCGCGGCGGCGCAGGTTCGGCGCGCGCCGCGTCGGCAGGCGCATCGCGGCCGCTCCCCAGTTCGCCGTCGTCGCCGCGGAGCCCGCCGCCCATGTCGCCCGCCGCGTCTTCCGAACGCATATGCCCCGCCGCGAGATGCGCGGCGTCAGCCGCGATCCGTTCGAGCAGCTCGCCGACCGATTCCACGAGCGTCGCGAGCGCCGCGTCGTCCGCGAGCCAGTCGCGCGGCGGCGCGCCCGCCGGCGTCAGCGCCGCGATCCGCGCGTCGAGCCACGACGGCAGCCGCTCGCGCAACGGCGCGATGCGATCCGGCGGCATCGTGTCGAGCGCGCCTGCCGCGAGCGCCTTCAGCAGCACCACTTCGTCGAGCGTGCGCAGCGCGCGAAAGCGCGGCTGCGTGATCGACGCGCGAATCCGCTCGCCGCGCGTGATCTGCGCGCGCAGCCGCGCGTCGGTAAGCCCGCCGAAGCGCGTGAACGCCTCCAGCTCGAGGAATTGCGCGTAGTCGAGCCGCAGGCGGCCCGACGCGCCGCGCAGCGCCGGATGCTGCGCCTTGCCGCCGACGCGGCTCACGCTCAGCCCGACGTCGACGGCCGGCCGCTGGTTCGCCGCGAACAGCGCCGAATCGAGCACGATCTGCCCGTCGGTGATCGAAATCAGGTTGGTCGGAATATACGCGGCGAGGTTGCCCGCGTCGGTCTCCGCGATCGGCAGCGCGGACAGCGACCCGCCGCCGAGCTTCGCCGACAGCTTCGCCGCGCGTTCGAGCAGGCGCGCGTGCACGTAGAAGATGTCGCCCGGGTACGCCTCGCGGCCGGGCGGCTCGCGCGTGAGGAGCGCGAGCTCGCGGTGCGTCGCCGCGTGCTTCGTCAGATCGTCGACGACGACGAGCGCGTGCTGCCCCCGGTCGCGGAAATACTCGGCGATCGAAAAGCCCGCGAACGGCGCGATCCATTGCAGCCCCGGCGCGGACGCGGCCGGCGCGACGACGAAGATGCAGCGCTCGGGCGCGCCGTAGCGGCGCACCGCGTCGATCACGCGCTGCACCGCGCTCGCGCGCTGGCCGATCGCCACGTACACGCAGATCACGTCCGAGTGCCGCTGGTTGACGATCGCGTCGATCGCGAGCGAAGTCTTGCCGGTCGCGCGATCGCCGATGATCAGCTCGCGCTGGCCGCGCCCGATCGTGAAGAGCGCGTCGACGATCAGCACGCCGGTGTCGAGCGGCTCGCTCACGAGATCGCGCTCGATGATCGCGGGCGCGGCGCGTTCGATCGGCAGCGTGCCGGCCGCGCCGAGCGGCGCGCCGTCGTCGAGCGGGCGGCCGAGCGGATCGACGACGCGCCCGAGCAGCTGCGGCCCGACCGGCACTTCGAGCACCGCGCCCGTGCGCGCGACGGCCGCCTGCGCCTCGACGCTCGCATCCGGATCGAGCAGCACGACGCTGATCAGATCCTCGTCGAGCGTGTGCGCGAAACCCGTGACGCCGCCGTCGAAGCGCAGCACTTCGTTGAGCATCGCGTCCTCGAGGCCGGACACGAACGCGATCCCGTCCGCGACGCGCTCGACCCGCCCGACCGCCTGCGCGACGGGCGCGAGCGACACGCGCGCGAGCGCGTCGCGGCGGCGCGCGAGCCAGCCCGCCTCGGTTGCGTCAATGGTTTGCGTCATCGTCGTTCAGCAACGCCGCCTCGATGGTCGCGAGATCCTGGCGCAGGCTGTTGCGCACGTTCGCGTATTTCGATTCGAGCTCGAGCCCCGCGATCAGCGCGGGATCGACGCGCACGTCGGCCTCGAGCGGCCGCCCGACGCTCGCCGCGAACGCCGCGCGGCACGCGGCCGCCTCCTGCGAGGTCAGCGCGCGCGGCGCGACGAGCCGCACTTGCGCGTCGTTCGCGGCGAGCGACGCGCGCACGTCGGCCGGCAGTCGCGCGAGCGACGCCGCCACGCCGTCGACGAAGCCCGCGACGCGCGCGCTGTCGGGCAGCCGCGCGAGCAGCTTCGCGGCGATGTCGACGGCGAGGCGCGTCGCGCGCGCGTCGAGCTCCTTCGCGCGCTGCGCGGCGTCGGCTTGCGCCTGCGTGCGCGCCGCTTCACGCAGCGCCAGCGCGTCGGCGCGCGCGGCCTCGATCAGGCGCTCGCGCTCGGCGCCCGCCTGCGCGAGCGCGTCCTTCAACGCGTCGTCGCGCGCCGCGGCGAGCGACGCGCGCTCGGCGCGCGCCCGTTCGTGCTCGGCGCGCGCGGCGTCGCGCTCGTGCGCCGCGTCGTCGATCAGCTTGCGCGCGGCGGCCTGGCGCTTCGCGATGATGTCGCTGACGGGCCGAAACAGGAAGCGCGACAGCAGCCACACGAGCACGACGACGTTGACCGCCTGCAGCGCGAGCGTGGACCAGTCGATTCGCATCGCCGTCTCCCCGTCACTTGACGAACGGATTCGCGAACAGCAGCAGCAGCGCGACGACGAGGCAGTAGATCGCCATCGTCTCGATCATCGCGAGCCCGACGAACAGCGTGCGCGACACGGTGCCGGACGCATCCGGCTGCCGCGCGATCGCGTCCATCGCCGCGCCGACCGCGCGCCCTTCCGCGAGCGCGGGACCGATCGCGCCGAACGACACCGCGAGCGCGGCCGCCGCGATGCTGACCACTTCGATGAGATTGTTCATGAGTTCTCCTGCCCGCGCCGCGGCGCGGAAGTTTCTTCACCGGACACGGCCGCGCCGATGAACACCATCGACAGCACCATGAAGATGTACGCCTGCACGGTGCCCGTCAGCAGATCGAGCGCCATCAGCGGAATCGGCACGAACAGACCGGCGAGCGACAGCACGATGCCGATCACGAACACGCCGCTCATCACGTTGCCGAACAGGCGCACGATCAGCGAGAACGTGCGCGTCAGCTGCTCGACGACGTTCAGCGGAATCATCACCCAGGTCGGCTCGGCGAACGTCGCGAGATAGCCGCGCAGGCCGCGCACGCGCACGCCGTAATAGAGCGTCGCGGCGAGCACGACGAGCGCGAGCGCGGCGTCGGTCTCCAGATGCGCGGTCGGCGGCTCGACGCCCGGCACGAGCGACGCGCTGTTCGCGCAGAACACGAGCGCGAAGATCGTGCCGATCAACGCGCGGTAGCGCGCGGGCGGCGTCTGCATCGTGTCGGCGATCTGCGCGTCGATCGTCGCGACGAACAGCTCGAGCACGCTTTGCAGCCGCGACGGCGCGTCGACGCTCAGCCGCCTGCGCGCGACGAGCGCGAGCACGACGAGCAGCGCCATGATCGCCCACGTCGCGAGCACGGGCTCCGAGATGCCGACGGGGCCGATCGAGAACACCGGCACGGTCGACAGCGGCGACGCGTTCATCGTCACGCTCCCGTCAGCGCGTGCGCGCGGCGCACCGCGATCGAGCGCGCGGCGAGGAAGCCCGCCGAGCCCGCGACGAGCATGCCTGCGCCCGCGCGCGCGAGCACGACGAGCACCGCGACCGCGAGCGCGATCCGCAGAAGCTGCAGCGCGAGCGCCGCGCCCGCGCGGCCCGCGACGAACAAGCGGCTGTTCCAGCCGAGCGATACGAAGTGGCACGCGCCCGCCGCGAGCCCCGCTGCAAGCCCGATCGCGACGGCGACGCCGTCGAACGACGCGCGCGCGGCTTCCCACATTTCAATCATCGCGATCTCCTTCTTGTTGAGTTTTCATCCAGCGCCATGCGAGCCAGAAACCGAGCGCCGCGCCGAACATCAAGAGCGGCGCGGAAAAAAACACGCGCGACGCGAACGCGCGGTCGAGCCAGCGGCCGAGCGCGAGCGCGGCGAGCGTCGGCGCGAGGATCGTCCAGCCGAGCACGCCGATCTGCGCGAGGCGCCGGCCGAGCGACGGCTCCGGATCGCGCGCGCCGCGCGCCGCGCGCTTCGCGGCCGTGCGCGCCGCCTGTTCGACGCGGTCGGCGGCGGGCGTTCGCGCCGTGCCGGCGGGCGGCGGCGCGTCGCGCTTCGACACGTCCCGCGCGGCGGGCGGCCCGGCGCGCTTCGCATCGTCTCCCGCCGCGGACGCCGCCGCGGGCTTCGCGCCGGCACGGGCATCCGCTCCCGCGTCGCGCTTCGCATCGGCCGGGCGAGGCTTCGTCATTCGAGCGTCTCCGGCTTGAGCGGCGCGTGCATGCCGTCCTTCGCATGCTCGGGCCGCAGATACGTGAGGAGCCGCCGCATCGCCTGCGCGTGCAGCCGCGTCTCGTCGACCCGCGCGCGGCGCTTCTCGTCGAGCTGCGCCGCGCGCACGCCGCGCACGATCGCGTCGAGCTCGGCGAGCGACTCGCCGAGCACCGCCTCGCGGCACGCGATCTCGATCCGCGAGCCGCGCGTCACGCGCAGCACGCCGCCGTCGATCGCCGCGTAATGCGTGACGTCATGCGTCGCGCTGCTGCGCGTGTCGGCGGCGGTGCGCCAGCGCACGACCGACGCGCGCAGCAGCGTGACGAAGTCGACGTGGCCCGCGCGGATGCCGAACGAGCCGCTCGCGTCCTCGGCGCGCAGCGACACGATCGGCAAATCGTCGACGCACACGCGCGCCGGCGTCGCGATCGCGAGGCGCAGCTCAGCGGGCATGTGGCGCTCCTTGCGGCGCGTCGGGGCCGGGTGCGGGCGCGCGCGTCTCGGCGGCCTCGCGATCGCTCGCGGCGGCGTTCGTTGTCGCGGCCTTCGCCGCATTCGCGCCGCTCGCGCCCGCTTTCTCGCCGCGAGAAGCCGAGGCGCCGCCGTTCTCGCTGTTCTCGCTGTTCTCGCTGTTCTCGCTGTTCTCGCTGTTCTCGCTGTTCTCGCTGTTCTCGCCGTTCTCGCCGTTCTCGCCGTTCGCGCCGTTCGCGCCGTTCGCGGCGCTCGCGCCATTCGTCTCCGTCGAACGCGTTGTGTTCGTCGAACCCGCCAATTCATTCAAACCGATCGCGCCCTGCACGCCGTCCGCGCCATCTGCGCCGTCCGTGCCCTTCACGCCATCTGCGCCCTTCGTGCCGCCCGCGCGATGCGCGCCCGCCGCGCCGCTCCCGCCATCGCGCCGCGCGTCCGCGTCGCGCGCGGCCTCTTCCTTGCGCCGCGCGTCGTCGAGCGTGCCGACCATGTACAGCGAGCTCTCGCGCCAATCGTCGCAATCGCCGCGCAGGATCGCGCGGCAGCCGGCGATCGTGTCGGCGATCTCGACCGACGCGCCCGCCTGCCCCGTGAACGCCTCGGTCACCGCGAACGGCTGCGTCAGGAAGCGCTGGAGCCGGCGCGCGCGGCCGACGATGCGCCGATCGTCCGCGCCGAGCTCGTCGATGCCGAGAAGCGCGATCACGTCCTGCAGCTCGCGGTAGTGCTCGATCACGCGGCGCACCTCGATCGCCACCTCGACGTGCCCGTCGCCGACGACGAGCGGATCGAGCAGGATCGACGACGACGCGACCGGATCGATCGCCGGATACATCCCTTCGGCCGCCATCGCGCGCGACAGCACGACCATGCTGTCGACGTGCGCGGCGATCGCGGTGACGGCGGGGTCGGTGAAATCGTCGGCGGGCACGTACACGGCCTCGATCGCCGTCACGGCCGCCCCCTCGACCGACGCGATCCGCTCCTGCAGCGCCGCGACCTCGCTCGCGAGCGTCGGCTGATAGCCGACCCGCGACGGCAACCGCCCGAGCAGGCCCGACACCTCGGCGCCCGCCTGCACGAAGCGAAACACGTTGTCCATCAGGAGCAGCACGTTCTGCGCGCGCTCGTCGCGAAAATGCTCGGCGATCGCGAGCGCGGTGAGCGGCACGCGCCAGCGCGCGCCGGGCGGCTCGTTCATCTGCCCGTAGACGAGCACCGTGCGGCCGAGCACGCCGGAGCCGCGCATGTCGAGCAGCATCTCGTGGCCTTCGCGCGAACGCTCGCCGATGCCCGCGAACACGGAGATCCCGCGATAGCGTTCGACCATCGCATGAATCAGCTCCATCACGAGCACCGTCTTGCCGACGCCCGCGCCGCCGAACATCGCCGCCTTGCCGCCCTGCGCGAGCGGCGCGAGCAGGTCGATCACCTTGATGCCGGTCGCGAACAGCGCGGTCGCGCTCTTCTGCTCGGACAGCGGCGGCGCGCCGCGATGGATCGGCCGCCGCGCGACGCCCGCCGCGAGCGGCGCGCCGTCGTCGCCGGGCTCGCCCGTCACGGTCAGCAGACGGCCGAGCACCGCGTCGCCCACCGGCACGCGAATCGGCCCGCCCGTGGCGCGCGCGGCGGCGCCGCGCCTGAGCCCGCCCGTCGGGCCGAGCGCGAGCGCGCGCACCGCGGTGCCGCTCAGGTGCGCATGCACCTCGGCGAGAATCGGCGCGGCGCCGTCGACCGGAATGACGAGCGCGTCGTTCAGCGCGGGCAGCACGCCGCCGTCGAACGCGACGTCGACGACCGCGCCGCGCACCGCGACGACGCGCCCGTCGCGCGCCGCTTGCGCCGCAGTCTCGCCATTCGTCGCATGCAGTTCCGCCACGCTCGCTCCCGCCTGAGTGGTTCGTCGATGGCTTCACCATAACGACGGGCGGCGCCCGCCGGCTGATCTCGGTCAAGAAACGGGAAATCGCCAGATGAAACGATCCATCGCGCGAAGCGAAACGATCCGTGCGAAAACGCGCGGCGGCGACGCGATTGCCGCGGCGTCCGTCATTGATGCAAATCAGATTCCACAGACCTATGCGTGGCTACAGTGGCCGTGTCAGTGATCGTCGACGCATGCGGTCGAAGCGAGCGGCGGG
This sequence comes from Burkholderia savannae, assembly GCF_001524445.2. Taxonomy (NCBI): domain Bacteria; kingdom Pseudomonadati; phylum Pseudomonadota; class Betaproteobacteria; order Burkholderiales; family Burkholderiaceae; genus Burkholderia; species Burkholderia savannae. The sequence goes on along the minus strand of NZ_CP013418.1, from coordinate 2,611,174 downwards.
CGGCAACGCCCGCGGCGCGGCTTCGCGCGCGGCCGCCGCATCGGCCGCCGTACTTCGTCATGCCGTCGCCCGCGCAGCGCCAGCCGAAGGAAGCCCGATGGATACACGCCACACCCCCGAACCCGGCGCGCCCGCCGCGCCGCCGCCCGCCCATCCGCCCGCGTCGTACGCGCCGGAAAGCCCGTATCGCATCTTCGATCTCGCGAAGGAGGCGTCGCTCGCGAAGCTGACGTCGGGCCTGTCGCCCGCGTCGCTGCAGCTCGCGTTGTCGGACTGGCTGATTCACCTCGCGGCCGCGCCCGGCAAGCGCGCGGAGCTCGCGACGCTCGCGACGAAGCACGCCGTGCAGCTCGCCGAATACCTGTTCGAAGCGGCGACCGGGCACGCGCCCAACGCGCCCGCGCAACCGTCGCCGGGCGACCGGCGCTTCCGCGCGAGCGCATGGCAACTCGAGCCGTTCCGCTTCTGGAATCAGACGTTCCTGCTCGCCGAGCAATGGTGGCGCGCGGCGACCCGCGACGTGCCCGGCGTGTCGCCGCATCACGAGGACGTCGTCGCGTTCACCGCGCGGCAGATGCTCGACATGCTCGCTCCGGCGAACTACGTCGCGACGAATCCGGAAGTCCTGCAGCGCACCGTGCTGTCGTGCGGCGCGAATCTCGCGCAAGGCGCGTGGAATTATCTGGACGACGTCCGCCGCCTTCTGACGAAGCAACCGCCCGCGGGCGTCGAGCGCTTCCAGGTCGGCAAGGATCTCGCGACGGCGCCCGGGCGCGTCGTGTTCCGCAATCACCTGATCGAGCTGCTGCAGTACGGGCCGACGACGCCCGACGTCTACGCGGAGCCCGTCCTGATCGTGCCCGCGTGGATCATGAAGTACTACATCCTCGATCTGTCGCCGCACAACTCGCTCATCCGCTATCTGGTCGACCAGGGGCACACGGTGTTCTGCATCTCGTGGCGCAACGTCGACGCGAGCGATCGCGACCTGAGCATCGACGACTACCGCCGGCTCGGCGTGATGGACGCGCTCGACACGATCGGCAAGATCGTGCCCGGCGCGAAGATTCACGCGACCGGCTACTGCCTCGGCGGCACGCTGCTCGCGCTCGCGGCCGCGGCGATGGCGAACGCGCGCGACGAGCGCCTCGCGTCGATCACGCTGCTCGCCGCGCAGACGGACTTCGCCGAGCCGGGCGAGCTGCAGCTCTTCATCGACGACAGCGAGATCTATTTCCTCGAGAGCATGATGTGGGAGCGGGGGTACCTCGGCGCGCACCAGATGGCGGGATCGTTCCAGCTGCTGATGTCGAACGATCTGATCTGGTCGCGCGTGGTCCACGATTATCTGCTCGGCGAGCGCACGCCGATGATCGATCTGATGGCGTGGAACGCCGATTCGACGCGCATGCCGTACCGGATGCACTCCGAATATCTGCGCCACCTGTTCCTCGACAACGATCTCGCGACCAACCGCTACGTGATCGACGCTCAAACGGTGTCGGTGCACAACATCCGCGCGCCGTTCTTCGCCGTCGGCACCGAGCACGATCACATCGCGCCGTGGCGCTCGGTCTACAAGCTCCACTACCTGACCGACAGCGACGTGACGTTCGTGCTGACGGCGGGCGGCCACAACGCGGGCATCGTCAGCGAGCCGGGCCATCCGAAGCGCCATTACCGGATGAAGCTCACGGCCGCCGACGCGCCGAACATCTCGCCCGACGAATGGCTCGCCGGCGCGACGGACTTCGAGGGCTCGTGGTGGCCCGCGTGGCACAAGTGGCTCGCCGGGCATTCGAGCACGCAGCGCGTCGCGCCGCCGCCGCTCGGCAAGCCGGGCGCACACGCGCTCGGCGACGCGCCGGGCACCTACGTGTTCCAGAAATAAGGAGCGCCGCGTGGACCGCGAAATCCTGCAGAACCGCCCGTTCGACTCGCTCGCGATCGGCGACAGCGCGTCGGTCGTGCGCATGGCGTCGCGCGACGACATCGACCTGTTCGCCGCGATGTCGGGCGACGTGAACCCCGCGCACCTCGACGCGGCGTTCGCCGCGCACGACCTGTTCGGCCACGTCGTCGTCCACGGAATGTGGACGGGCGCGCTCGTGTCCGCGGTGCTCGGCACGAAGCTGCCAGGGCCGGGCACGATCTATCTCGACCAGACGCTGGAGTTCCGGCATCCGGTCGCGCCGGGCGACACGGTCACGGCCACCGTGACCGTCAAGGAAAAGCGTCCGGAGAAGCGGATCGTGCTGCTCGACACCTGCTGCACGAACCAGGACGGCCAGGTCGTGCTGCGCGGCACCGCCACCGTGATCGCGCCCGACAAGCCGCTCACGTGGGAGCGCGTGCCGGGGCCGGAAGTCGCGGTGCGCCGCCACGACCGCTACGAGACGTTCGTGCGCGACGCGCGCGAGCAGCCGCCGCTGCGCACCGCCGTCGTGCATCCGTGCTCGCCCGACGCGATCCGCGCGGCGATCGACGCGCGCGACGAGAACCTGATCGATCCGATCCTGATCGGCCCCGAGGCGAAGATCCGCGCGGCCGCCGAGGCGGCCGGCGTGAATCTCGCGGGCGTGCGGATCGAAGCGGTCGAGCACAGCCACGCGGCCGCCGCGCGCGCGGTCGAGATGGGCGGCGCGGGCCAGGTCGCCGCGCTGATGAAGGGCAGCCTGCACACCGACGAGCTGCTCGCCGCGGTCGTCGGCCCGGCGTCGCTGCTGCGCACCGAGCGGCGCATCAGCCATGTGTATGCGATGGACGTGCCCGCGTATCCGAAGCCGCTCGTCATCACCGACGCGGCGATCAACATCGCGCCGACGCTCGAGCAAAAACGCGACATCTGCCAGAACGCGGTCGACCTGCTGCACGTGCTCGGCGTCGAGCGGCCGCGCGTCGCGGTGCTCGCGGCGGTCGAGACCGTCAACCCGAAGATGCCCTCGACGCTCGACGCGGCCGCGCTCACCGTGATGGCCGCGCGCGGACAGATCGCGGGCGCGATCGTCGACGGGCCGCTCGCGTTCGACAACGCGGTGAGCGCGATCGCCGCGCAGTCGAAGGGCATCGCGTCGCCCGTCGCGGGCGACGCCGACATCCTGCTCGTGCCCGACCTCGAGGCGGGCAACATGCTCGCGAAGCAACTGATGTATTTCGCGGGCGCCGACGGCGCGGGCCTCGTGCTCGGCGCACGGCTGCCCATCATCCTGACGAGCCGCGCGGACAGCCTGCGCGTGCGGATCGCGTCCGCCGCGCTCGCGAAGCTCGTCGCCGAGAGGACGCGCGCCGGCGCGCTCGCGTCATGAGCGAGCCGCTGCTGCTGACGTTCAACGCCGGCTCGTCGACGCTGAAGATCGGCCTCTACAGCGTCGCGAACGGCGAGCCCGCGCCGCTCGGGCGCGGCAAGATCGACTTCAACCGCACGCCGCTCCAGTTCGAATACGCGAACGGCGGCGACGCGCGCACGGTGCCGCTCGCCGCGCCCGTCACCGACGATCTGCACGAGGTGCTCGACGAGGCGCTCAACTGGATCGCCGCGCATCTGTCGCTGCACGAGCTCGTGTCGGTCGGCCATCGCGTCGTGCACGGCGGCGACGCGTTCGACGGCCCGGTGCGCATCGACGATCGCACGCTCGACGCGATCGCGGCGCTCGTGCCGCTCGCGCCGCTGCACCAGCCGCAGAGCGTGCGGCTGATTCGCGCGCTGCGCCGTCTGCGGCCGCATCTGCCGCAGGTCGCGTCGTTCGACACCGCGTTCCACCGCACCCAGTCCGATCTCGTGCGGCGCTTCGCGCTGCCGCGCGCGCTGTTCGACGAAGGGGTCAAGCGCTACGGCTTTCATGGGCTGTCGTACCGGTACGTCGCCGGACGGCTGCGCGAGCGGCACCCGGCGCTCGCGCGCGGCAAGGTCGTGGCCGCGCACCTCGGCAGCGGCGCGAGCCTCTGCGCGCTCGACGCCGGCGTGAGCCGCGACACCAGCATGGGCTTCTCGACGCTCGACGGCATTCCGATGGCCACGCGCTGCGGCGCGCTCGACGCGGGCGTCGTGCTGCATCTGCAGAAGATGCTCGGCCATTCGGTCGACGAGGTCGAGCAGATGCTGTATCACCGCTCCGGCCTGCTCGGCGTGTCCGGCGTGAGCGGCGACGCGCGCGTGCTGCTCGCCGATCCGTCGGCCGGCGCGCGCGACGCGCTCGAGCTGTTCGCATTCCGGATCGCCGGCGAGACCGCGCGGCTCGCGGCGACGCTCGGCGGCCTCGACGCACTCGTGTTCACCGCGGGCATCGGCGAGCATCAGGCCGAGACGCGCGCCGCCGTGTGCGAGCGGCTGCGCTGGCTCGGCGTCGAGCTCGATTCTCACGCGAACGCGCGCAACGCGGAGATCGTCAGCCGCGACGCGAGCCGCGTCGCGGTGCTCGTCGTGCCGACAGACGAGGAGCAGGTGATCGCAACGGATGCGGCATCGGTGTTGCATGCGTGAGCGCTCGGACCGGTCGGGCGATCCTTCGGGCCTCCCGACCGCTCGATGCGCGTCGTTCCGGGGCGGGAGGCGCGGACCGTCCGCCTGATCCGCTGCGTCGCGCACCGCACGGCTTGCGCTGAGCGTCGCGCGCCACGCGCCGGCGCCGCGGGCGGTGCCTCGGCGATCGGATGCCTCCCGGCTGTCGGGCGAGCGATCGCCCGACGCAGCTGCCACCGGCATCACCGCAGGTCGCGCCGCAGGTTGTGAATCGGCCCTCTCGCGCTAATGCAAGCGATCGCGTCCGCGCGGCCGGCGAAACCGGGCATCGGGGCGCAATCGCAAGACGCGGCCCGAAGCGAGGATGCAGAAAGAGCGCCGGGCGGGCAGGCGCTACGCGTGCCATCGCCGGCAATGTGAATCGGTCCTCTCACTTTCACGCAAGCGATCGCGTCCGCGCGGCCGGCGGAACCGGGCATCGGGGCCGAATCGCAACGCGCGGCCCGAAGCGAGGATGCCGAAAGGGGCCGGGCGGGCAGGCGCTACGCGTCGACCGTTCCCGGCAATTCCCGATAGATCCGCTCGACGTCCTCCTTCGCGCACAGCGCGGTGCCCGCGCTCAGCAGCGAAGCCGACGCCGCGGCTAGCGCGTAGCGCGACGCATCGGCGACGCTCGCGCCACGGTTGAGCGCCGCGACGAGCCCCGCGACGAAGCTGTCGCCCGCGCCGATCGCACTGCGCACCGCGACCTTCACGCCCGGCAGCCGCACCGCATCGTCGCGCGACACGACGAGCGCGCCGGCGTCGCCGAGCGTCAGCGCGACGATCTGCGCGCGCCCGCTGCCGACGATCGCGCGCGCGGCCGCGAGGCGCGCGGCGTCGTCGTCGAGCGGCAGGTCGGTCAGCGCGCGCAGCTCGCCCAGGCTCGGCTTCACCAGATAGACGCCCGCATCGAGCGCGGCCGCGAGCGCCAGCCCCGACGTATCGACGACCGTGCGCACGCCGCGCGCGTTCGCGAGCCGCGCGAGCCGGCCGTAGCAATCGTCGGGCATTCCGGGCGGCAAGCTGCCGCTCATCACCAGATAGCGCGACGCGTCGGCGAGCCGCGCGAGCGCGTCGACGCAGCGCGGCCATTCGTCGGGCGCGAGCGCCGGGCCCGGCAGCACGAAGCGGAATTCGCGCCCCGTCGATGTTTCGAGCACCGAAAAGTTTTCTCGCGTCTCGCCGGCGACGTCGATGCAGCTCGCGCGCACCCCTTCGTCGGCGAGCAGGCCGCGCAGCGCGCGACCGGTATCGCCGCCCGCGAGATAGAGCGCCGAGCAATCGGCGCCGAGGCGCGTGAGCACGCGCGCGACGTTGATCCCGCCGCCGCCCGGATCGCGCCGCGCCGGCGCGCAGCGCAACTTGCGGGTGTCGGTGATGCGATCGACGGACGTCGCGACGTCGACGGCGGGGTTCGGCGTGATGGTGACGATTTCGGGCATCGTGGCGGTCGGGATGATCGTGGTGGTTGTGACAAAAGGGTCCGCAACGGAAAGGAAACGGGGTGATCGAACGCGGCGGCGCGCGCCGCGTTGCGCGTGTTCGGTCCGGCGTCGAACCTTCTGCTGCGGAGCAGGTCCGCCGCCGTTGGCCGTTGGCCGTTGGCCGTTGGCCGTTGGCCGTTGGCCGTTGGCCGTTGGCCGTTGGCCGTTGGCCGTTGGCCGCTTGCCGCTTGCCGCTTGCCGCTTGCCGCTTGCCGCTTGCCGCTTGCCGCTTGCCGCTTGCCGCTTGCCGCTTGCCGCTTGCCGCCGATCAGTGTCGGGCGCCGTGCGCGCGATGCGCAAGCGCCGCCCACGCCTATGCGACGCTCAAATGATCGATGACTTCGCGCACGCCCTTGACCGACCACGCAGCGCCGCAAGCCGCGCGCCGCTCGATCAGCGAATCGACGGTGCCGGTCAGCGTGACGATGCCGTCGCGCTCGTCGACGTCGATATGCCCGGCCTCGCGCTGCGCGCGCCGCGCGAGCGCATCCGCGACGCGCTCGCGCACGGTCTCGCCCGCGTCGCGCGAGCGCACGTCGATCCTGTTGACGACGCCGATCACGCCGCGCATCCGGCTCACGACCGTCTCGGCCGCCTGACGCTGATAGCCGAACTCGACTTCGCCCGTGAGCGTCACGCAGCCTTCGTCGACGTCGACGTGAAGCTCCTGCCCGGCAAGCCCTTCCTGCCACGCGAGCGCCGACACGATCGCGGCGGCGAGCACTTCGTCGTCGCGGGGCGATTCGCTCGGCAGCACCTTCAGCTCGAGCACGAGCGCCCGCGCGCCCGCGATGCGCTGCGCGGCCTTCTGCGCCGCGTACTTCTGCGCCCAGCTGGGCACGAAGCCGCGCAGCGTCACGATGCGATCGTGCACCGACACGTCGATCTGCCGCGCATCCAGCGACGGGTCCCAATACAGTTCCTGCTCGACATCTTGCCTGAGCGCAGCATCCGATTTCATCGTCGTCTCCTCGCCGACCGGTTTCGATAAGCGGCCGCCCTCGGCGAACAACGCGCGGCGGCGCACGCAAGCCAGCATCGCGCATTGCGCGGCGCGGACCTTGACGCGCGTCAATGAAGGAGAAGTGACAAACGGATGCGCGGCGATGCGGCCGGCCGATACGCTGCGACGCGGGAGACGGCGCGGCTCGCGGCGGGTTCGTCGTTCGGCCGCCGATGGCCATCACGCGAAAAACCGACGAAATGCGCGGGGGAAAAAATGAAACCGCACGAATATGTACGAAGGCGTACGAATACGCGCGGAAACCGGGAAAAGCACGAGAAACCCGAGGCGGCGCGACGCATCGCGCACGCGCCGCCGCCGGCGCGCCGCGCGTCACTCCAGATAGAACGCGTCCGGCAGCAAGTCGCCCGCGCTCGTCACGCGCACGTCGCCCTTCATGTTCGTCAAGACGATTTCGAGCGCCGGCTTGCCGAGCTCGATCATCACCTGCCGGCATGCGCCGCACGGCGCGATCGGCCCGTCCGTCTCGCCGACGACCGCGATCGCCGCGAACTCGCCCGGCCGATAGCCCGCCGCGAGCGCCGAGAACAACGCCGTGCGCTCCGCGCAATTGCACAGCCCGTACGACGCGTTCTCGACGTTGCAGCCGTGGAAGATCTTGCCGTCCTTCGTCGCGAGCGCCGCGCCGACCCTGAAGTTCGAATACGGCGCATAGGCCTTCTCGCGCGCGGCCTTCGCGGCTTCGATCAATGCGTTGTGCGTCATGTCGTGTTACCTCGTTCGATGATTCGATGAGCTGTGATTCGGTTCTCGGGGTGCGATGGTGGTGTTGAGCGTCGCTTGCCGCACGTCGCACGTCGCACGTCGCACGTCGCATGTCGCACGCCGCATGCCGCACGCCGCACGCCGCACGCCAGTCTGCGTCGACGTGCGATTTTATGCCAACGTCCATCGCAGCGCCCCGCACGGCCGGCAGGCTCGATATGCCCGATTCTCCTGAGCCGCCCGATGCTCACGTTGCCTGCGGCGCGTCCGATGTGTGCGCCCCTCGCGCGCGGCCCAATTCGCTCGATTACTCGATCACCGCATAGACGACGTGCGCCTGCGCCGGCTGCTCCGCGCCGATCCGATACGCGCGCCGCACGGCGTCGGCGGCCCGCGCAGCCGCGTCGGGCTCGCGCGCGTGAACGATCGCGATCGGCTGCCCCGCGTCGACGCGCGCGCCCCGCTGCGCGAGCGCGGACAGCCCGACCGCATAATCCAGCGCGTCGCCGATCTTCGCGCGGCCGCCGCCCAGGCCGACGACCGCGAGCCCGAGCGCGCGCGCGTCGATCCGGTCGATCCAGCCGGCGCGCTCGGCGAGAACCGGCGCGGCGAGCGCCGCGCGCGGCAAATGCAGCTGCGGCCGCTCGATCAGATCGGCGGGCCCGCCGAGCGCCGTGACCATCCGCGCGAAACGCTCGGCGGCCGCGCCCGATTCGAGCGCGACGCGCAACTGCCGGCGCGCGTCGTCCGCGTTCGCGGCGAGCCCGCCCATCGTCAGCATCTGCGCGGCGAGCGCGAAGCTGACCTCGCGCAGCCGCGCGGGGCGCGCCGCGCCCGTCAGGAAGTCGATCGCGCAGCGCACCTCGATCGCGTTGCCCGCGCACGGCGCGAGCGCCTCGTTCATATCGGTGAGCGTCGCGGCCGTCTTCATCCCCGCGCCGTTGCCGACGTCGACGATGCTGCGCGCGAGCTCCGCCGATTTCTCCACGGTCGGCATGAACGCGCCGGTGCCGACCTTCACGTCCATCGCGAGCGCGTCGACGCCCGCCGCGAGCTTCTTCGACAGGATCGACGCGGTGATCAGCGAGATCGATTCGACGGTCGCCGTCACGTCGCGCACCGCGTAGATCCGCTTGTCGGCGGGTGCGAGCTGCGCGGTCTGGCCGACGATCGCGACGCCGACCTCGCGCACGACGCGCCGCAGCGCGTCGACGGACGGCGCGACGTCGTAGCCGGGAATCGCCTCGAGCTTGTCGAGCGTGCCGCCCGTGTGGCCGAGGCCGCGGCCCGAGATCATCGGCACGCAGCCGCCGCACGCGGCGACCATCGGCCCGATCAGGAGCGACGTCAGATCACCGACGCCGCCCGTCGAATGCTTGTCGACGACGGGACCGTTCAGGCGCTCGCCGCGCCAGTCGAGCACGTCGCCGGAATCGCGCTGCGCGAGCGTCAGCGCGATCCGCGCCGATAGCGGCAGCTCGTTGAAATAGACGGCCATCGCGAACGCGGCGATCTGGCCTTCGGTCACGTCGCCCGTCGTCACGCCGCGCACGAAACGCTCGACGTCGGCCGCGTCGAGCGGCTCGCGGTCGCGCACCTTGCGGATGAATTCCTGCGGCAGGAAAGTCATGACTTGCCCAAGTATTTGATTTTCAACGACACGATCGAATGCATCCCGTACGGCGCTGCGCCCCGCCGCGCGCGGTCGACGTTCCATCCGTTGCCGGGACCGGCAGGCCGGGCGGGAATCTCATGAAGAGCGACGCTATCACGGACGCGCAAGCCGCACACGCAATCCCGACGCGCCGCGAAGGCCCGCTCGATCGGAACGATGCGGGCCCGCGATGGAAGCGATCGCGAATCCGGCTGCGCGGGCAACGGCCGATTCCGGCAGGCGGCGGCGTCCCGCGCGCGTGCATATCGAGGCGATCGAATCGAGTGGCGACCGCTCGCCGCGAGCCGCGAGCCACCGGCCATCGCCATCGCCATCGCCATCGCCACCGCCACCGGCCGCCGGACAGCCGGCAAATTCGGCGCATCACTCTAACCGGGGAATTTCCCGGTCAAGAAAGCGATCCCCGCGGCCGTTAAGTTGGCTAAAGACAGGAGGTCGACATGCTCTACGCCATCTTGACGCCGAAAGCGGAAACGCCGCTGGGTTACTACGATTCGTCGGTGACGCCGACACCGGAGGACATGGCCGACCATCTCGCCAAAGCCATGGGATTCGACGATCGCGAGGAATGGATGGAGGCGTATGGAGTCCACAAGCTCGGCTATGCGCCGGTTCACTGACGGGAGCCGCGAGATGCGCGTCGATCCGTCACGCGGTCGCGCACACGTGCGCGCGCCTTTCGCGACGCGCGCGTCGCGGCGGGCGTGCCGGCGGCTTCAACGGCTCGCGCCGGCCATCGGACTGCGCGCGATCCTGACCGCGCTGCTCGGCTGCCGGTGGCTTCGAGCACTGGCCGAACTCGCGCGTGCGAGCGCGGCCCCCGGCTACAGCCTCGCCGTCGTCGAACGGCGCCCCGATCGCATTCGCCCCCGGCGCGCCCGTATCGACTGACGCCGCCCTTCGGTTCGCGCAACGTCGCTCAATACCCTGCGCCCCGCGTCGCCCCTGCCCGATGCCCGAGCGTCTCGAGCAGATTCCCGAGCAGCCCCGACGCGCCGAAGCGAAACGTCGCGCTCGTCAGATAGCCCGGCCCGAGCTCGCGCTCCGCGAGCGACAGATACTGCGCCGCGTCCTGCGCGGTGCGCACGCCGCCCGCCGCCTTGAAGCCCACCGCGCGCCCCGCCACGCGAATCGTCGCGAGCATCACGGCCGCCGCGTCGAGCGTCGCGTTCACCGCGACCTTGCCCGTCGACGTCTTCAGAAAATCCGCGCCCTCCTCGATCGCGATCTCGCTCGCCTGGCGGATCGCCGCCGCGTCGCGCAGCTCGCCGGTTTCGAGGATCACCTTCAGACACTGGCCGCCCGCCGCCGCGCGGCATTGCGCGACGAGCTCGCGTCCGACCCGCTCGTCGCCGTCAAGCAGTGCGCGATACGGAAACACGACGTCGATCTCGTCCGCGCCGCGCGCGAGCGCATCGGCCGTCTCGCGCGCGGCCGCATCCGGATCGGCCGCGCCGTGCGGGAAATTCGCGACGGTCGCCACCGGCAGCACGAGCCCGCGCGCCGCGAGCGCCGCGTGCGCGACGCCGGCGAAGCGCGGATACACGCACAGCGCGGCGGGCGTGCCGACCGGCGTGTCGGCGGACGCGGCGAGCGCGGCGATCTTCTCGTCGGTGTCGTCGTCGTTGAGCGACGTGAGGTCGATCAGGTGCAGCGCCTTCAGCGCCGCTTCGGTCAATTGGTTGCGATTCAACGAAAGCTCCATGCGAGCACCTCGTTCAAGAAAGGGACAGGAACAGCCCGGCGATCGTCGCGCTCATCAGGTTCGACAGCGTCGCGGCCGCGAGCGCGCGCATGCCGTTGCGCGCGACGTCGGAGCGCAGATCCGGCTCGACCGCGGTGAAGCCGCCCGTGAGGATCGCGATCGACGAGAAATTCGCGAAACCGCACAGCGCGAACGACACGATCGCGATCGTCTTCGGCGCGAGCACGGGCAGCCCGGCCGCGGCAACCTGCGCGGCGTCCTTCAGATACGGCGACAACGCGCCGTACGCGACGAACTCGTTCAGGATCAGCTTCTGGCCGATGAAGCTGCCCGCCACCGGCGCATCTTGCCACGGCACGCCGATCAGCCACGCGAGCGGCGAGAACAGCGCGCCGAGCAGCGACTGCAGCGTGACGCCCGCGAAGCCGAGCCAGCCGGCGACGAGCCCGACCATCGCGTTCAGGAGCGCGATCAGGCCGATGAACGCGATCAGCATCGTACCGACGTTCACGGCGATCCGCATCCCGACGCCCGCGCCGGACGCGGCCGCCTCGATCACGTTCGCCGCGCGCTTCTCGTCGAACTCGAGCGAATCGACGACGACGCGGGACGGCTCCGTCGTCGGGCACAGCATCTTGCCGAACAGCAGGCCGCCCGGAATCGCCATGAACGACGCGGCGAGCAGATACTCCATCTTCACGCCGAGCCCCGCGTAGCCGGCGAGCACCGAGCCCGCGACCGACGCCATGCCGCTCGACATCACCGCGAACACTTCGGTGCCGTTCATCCGCCGGATGAACGGCTTCACGAACGCGGGCATCTCGCTCTGGCCGAGGAAGATCGTCGCGACGGCCGAGCACGCCTCGATGCGGCTCACGCCGAGCAGCTTCGCCATCGCGGTGCCGACGATCGTGATCAGCCACTTCATCACGCCGATGTAATACAGCACCGCGATCAGCGACGTGACGAACACGATCATCGGCAGCACGCGCAGCGCGAACGCGAAGCCGCCGTCGCCGAAGAGCGCGAACATCTTGTCGCCGACGAGGCCCGCGAACAGGAACGCAACGCCGTGCTGGCCCATCTCGAGCACACTGTTGACCGCATGCGCGATCGCGGCGAGCGCGTCGCGGCCGACGGGCACGAACAGCACGAGCGCGCCGATCGCGAGCTGCGTCGCGAGCGCCGCGACGACAGTGCGGGCGCTGATCGCACGCCGGTTGATCGACAGCGCAAAACCGACGCCGAGCAATACCACGATGCCACACAAGCTGCGCAAGATATCCACGAACGTACCTCGGATGATGGGATGAGAGGCCCGCCGTCGCCGGCGCGGCCGGCGGGCTGGCCAGCCCGCTCGATCGGGCGGACGGGCGCGTCCGTCCAATCGTCGGACGAGAACATAACGTGCGCGGCCGGCGAACGCCAGTGGTCGAATCGATCGGCGAACGAAAGATGCGCGCCCGCGCGTTTCGCGCGCGGTTTCGGTTGTCAGCGGGATTTTGGCGAGGTAGGCGAGGGGCGGGCGCTTCGCGGCGATTTGGCGATTTGGCGATTTGGCGATTTGGCGATTTGGCGATTTAGCGTTCTGCGTTCTGCGGTTTGCGGTTTGCGGTTTGCGGTCGAGCGTTACGCGTCAAGTATCAAGTGTCAGGTATCGAGCGTCGGACATCGAACGTCGGGCGTCGGGCGTCGGGCATCACGCATCACGCATCACGCATCACGCATCACGCATCAAGCATCAAGCGCACAATATCGTCGCCTCCCGTGCCGGATTCGGACGCCGACGAAAGCGCGGACGCGGACGACGCCACCGAAGCCGTCGCCAACGCCGCAGCCACCCCCGCCGCCTCCATTCCTCCCACCCCCGCGAACTGCGGCGCGAACCGCGGCGCCGACCACCGAAACGGCAGCACCGCCGCGCTGCGCCGCACCTCGCGAACCCGAAACCGCACGAGACGCCGCGCGTCGTCGAACGCATCGAGCGCCGGCCCGTCCCACACGATCCGCGCGTCGACCGCGACGTACAGCAGATCGCCGCGCTCGAAGTCGACGAACAGCAAACCGGCGCGCGGATCGTGCAGCAGATTGCCGATCGTGTTGAAGAAATTGTTGCCGCTGTAGTCGGGCGTCGTCAGCGTGCGATCGTCGTCGACGCGCACGAAGCCGGGCGGCCCGCCGCGATGCGACACGTCGACGCCGCGCGCGCCGCCCGCCGCTTCCGACGCGTTCGCGCTCGCAATGAAGAACGTATCCGCTCGCGCAAGCAGCGCGCGGTCGTCGGCGCCGAGCTGCGCGGCGCGGCGCTGCGGCGGCGCGGCGTCGATCCGCTGCGGCGGCGCCGGAGTCGACGTGCGGCTCTGGATGTACTTCGGGCAATTGCCGAAGCTCTGGTCGACCGCCACCGCCATCGCATCGCCCGCGAGCGACGCGACGACGCCGTTGATCCGGTTGCGCCGCCGCGTGTGCAGTTCGATGCCGAGCCCGCCGAGCAGGCTGCCGACGCGCCAGCTGCCGGCGAGCGGATCGTCGCGCAGCGCGCCGCCTGCGATGTCGAGCGTGCGCGGCTCCCGCGACGACACGAAGCCCGGCGCGCCGACGCGCAGCGTCGCCCACGGCTGGCCGTCGCCGTCGACGCCGCCGACGACGAAGAACGGCAATTGCGCGTAGAACGCGCGATGCTGATCGGGCATGAACGTGCGGATGCCGCGCCCGCCGGACACGGCGGCCGCTTCCGCGACGCCCGCGCGCCGCTGCGCGGCGAGCTCGCCGTCGTGAAACGGCGCGACGGGCGCCGTCGATGTGGATTGCGTCATGTCGTTCTCCTTCGCGATCGATTCGGCGCCGCGCCCGAGCTCGCGTCACGCGACGCGCAGCCCCGCGCGGCTCGCCCGCATCGGCACGAAGCCCGGCAGCGCCTCGATGCGCGCGAGCCACGCGCGTACGTGCGGATACGGCTCGAGCGATACGCCGCCCTCGGGCGCATGCGCGATGTACGCATATGCGGCGACGTCGGCGATCGTCGGACGGTCGCCCGCCGCAAATTGCCTGGCGGCGAGCTCGGGATCGATCACGTCGAAGAGCCGCTGCGCGATCCTCACCGCGCTCGCGTGATCGAGCGGCGCGCCGAACACGGTGACGAGGCGCGCGGCGGCCGGGCCGTACGCGATCGGCCCGGCCGCGAGCGACAGCCAGCGCTGCACCGCGGCGGCGCCTTGCGGATCTTCGGGCAGCCACGACGGATCGCCGTAACGCTTCGCGAGATAGACGAGGATCGCGTTCGAATCGAACAGCACGGTGCCGCCGTCCTCGATGATCGGCACCTGGCCGAACGGATTGAGCGCGAGGAACGCGGGGCGACGGTTCTCGCCGCCGCGCATGTCGACTTCGACGAGCTCGACGGGCAAGCCGAGCAGCGACAGGAACAACTGAACGCGATGGCAGTGGCCGGACAGCGAACTCCGGTGGAGCCGAATCGGCGCGGCGGGCAATCGAATGGCGGGCATGGGGCGGCACTCCTCGAACGAAGGACTAGATACAAAGGGCTAGATACGAAATACGAAGGTCGAAACGCGAAGGGCGAAGGCGGAGCACGACGAACGGCGGCGGCGGACCGCCTCGGCAACCTGCGCTTTGCGTCGATCCGCCCGCCGACACCCGCAGCGTAGCGCGCGCATCCCGTTCACATAAGATGGATAATTGCCGAAACACAATCCCTGATGAATGGACAATTGACGATGGCGGACATCCGCGACGTGAACCTGAACCGGCTCGCGATCTTCGTCGCCGTGGTGGAGGCGGGGTCGCTCACGGCGGCGGCCGAGCGGCTCGGCCTCGCGAAGACGATGGTGAGCGCGCACATGCAGCGGCTCGAAGCCGAGGTCGGCGCGAGCCTGCTCGTGCGGACCACGCGGCGGCTCAACGTGACGGAGGCGGGCCGCGCGTTCTGCGACGCGTGCCGCGACATCCTGCGCCAGACGGAAGCGGCGCTCGCCGCGGCGGCGGGCGACGCGGGGCCGCTGCGCGGCACGCTGCGCGTGAGCGCGCCCGTCGACTACGGCGCGCTCGTCGTCGCGCCGGCGCTCGTCGCGCTGCGCGACGCGCATCCGGCGCTCGACGTCGAATTGCAGTGCGACGACCGCGTCGTCGATCTCGTGCGCGACAACCTGGACGTCGCGATCCGCCTCGGCCGGCTCGCCGATTCGAACTATCGCGCGGTGAAGATCGGCGGCTTCGAACGCTGGCTCGTCGCGAGTCCGGCGTTCGTCGCGCGCCACGGCGCGCCGGCCGCGCCCGATGCGCTCGGCGCGCTGCCGTACGTGATGCTGTCGACGGTGCCGCGCACGACGCTCGAGCTTTCGAACGCGCGCGGCGAGCGCGCGAGCGTGCGGTGCAAGCGCGCGTTCGCGTCGAACACGGCGACGGCATGCCGCGCAGCCGTGCTCGCGGGCGGCGGCTTCGGCGTCGCGACGAGCTTCTCGAGCGCCGACGACGTCGCGGCCGGCCGGCTCGTGCGCGTGCTGCCCGCCTGGTCGTTCCCGCCCGGCGACATCCATGCGGTGTTTCCGTCGACGAGCCATCCGTGCGCGAAGGTGCGCGCGCTGATCGACGTGCTGAAGGCCCGGCTCGCGGCGTGAGCGCGAGCCAGGGCGAATGCGCTGAACGGCGCGTCACGCAGGCGCGCCGGCGCATCGCTCATCGGCGAAGCCGGCGCCGGCGAGCCGGCTGCGAGTGAAATGCGAAGCGAGCGCGGGCAGACCGACGACGCAGCCCGGCCGAATCGCGTGCGCGGGGCTCCGCGCGTCGCCGTGGCGGGAATGGCGACGAACCTTCGTTCGACGCGTGCGTCGACACGCAGCCGATCGATCCGCACGACGAGACGATCCGCGCCGATCCGAACGCAAACGCATCGGCGCGCTCGACGCAAGATCGACGCGCATCCGCCGCGCGATCGACGCGCGACGTCCAACGCCGACGCGCCGCCGACGCGACGCCCCGCCCGCTCACCGCTTCGCGAGAAACTGCAACGTGCCGAGCAGCACCTTCCGGCAGTTGCGCACCATCTTCTCCTCGGGATCGCGATAACCGGTCAGCAGCCACGCCGCGCCGACGTTCGTCATCGCGCCGACGAGCGCGAGCCCGATGATCCGCTGGTCCGCGCGCTCGCCGGCCTCCTCGCTCACCGGCCCGGCGAGCGAGATGATCATCTTGCCGAATTCGAGCAGGTTCCGCTGATAGGTCGCGTCGGTTTCCGTGCTCACGCCCATCACTTCGAGCAGCAGCACGCGCGCCGCGCAAGTGTCGCGCAGGAATGCGAAGAATGCGGCGAGACCCGCGTCGACCCTCGCTTCGAGCCCGTCGCGCTCGCCGCCGAGCGCGTCGATCGCGTGCTTCACCGAAACGCGCAGTTGCTCCGCGTGATGCTGATAGGTGCAACGCAGCAATGCATCGGCGCTGTCGAACGCCGCGTAGAAATAGCGATCGTTGAGCTTCGCTTCCTGGCAGATCGCGCGCACGGTGGCCCGGCGGAAACCGACGGTGCCGAAGATGCGCGTGCCCGCGCGGATCAGCGCGTCGCGGCGCTCCGCGGCGCGGGCCTCGGGCGCGACCCCGCCGTACGGGCGGCCCTTCTTGTCCAGTTCGAGAGAGTTCTCCATTTCGCTATTTGACATCAGTCAATGTAAAAATTAAAGTGGTGACGACTCACACCACATTCAAAATTGACATATATCACGGAGACACCCTTAGGAGGGCCGTGTGATGAGGAATTTTTCCGGCAAGGTGGCGGCGATCACGGGCGCGGGCTCCGGCATGGGGCGCAGCCTCGCCGTCGAGCTCGCGCGGCGCGGCTGTCACCTCGCGCTCAGCGACGTCAACGAAAGCGGCCTCGCGCAGACCGTCGCGATCTGCGCGACGCACGGCGTGAAGATCACGTCGCAGCGGCTCGACGTCGCGTCGCGCGACGCGGTGTTCGCCTGGGCGCGCGCGACGCGCGACGTGCACGGCAAGGTCAACCTGATCTTCAACAACGCGGGCGTGTCGCTCGCGGCGCCCGCCGAGACCGCGCGGATCGAAGATTTCGAATGGATCATGGCGATCAACTTCTGGGGCGTCGTGCACGGCACTCAGGCGTTCCTGCCGTATCTGCGCGAATCGGGCGACGGCCACGTGATCAACACCTCGAGCCTGTTCGGCCTCGTCGCGATGCCGACGCAAAGCGCGTACAACGCGACGAAGTTCGCCGTGCGCGGCTTCACCGAGGCGCTCAGGATGGAGCTCGAGCTCGAAGGCGCGCCGGTCGGCGTGACCTGCGTGCATCCGGGCGGCGTCGCGACCAACATCGCCACCGCGTCGCGGATCGATTCGAGCATCGCGACGCTGACCGGTCAGGACATCGAAACGCATCGCCGCGCGGCGAACCGGCTCATCAACGTGACGACGCCCGAATCGGCCGCGCGCCAGATCGTCGCGGGCGTCGAGCGCAACGCGCGGCGCGTGCTCGTCGGCGCCGACGCGCGCCGCATCGACAAGCTCGCGCGCCTGTTCGGCTCCGCATACCAAGTCTTCGTGCTGCGCTTCGTGCGCAAGTCGCGCGAGCGCAACCTCGCGCGCCAGCAGGCCGCGGCGCGGACCGCTCCCCCTTCCTCCATCAGCAAGGACCCCGCATGAGTTCGACGACAGACTGGAACGCCGCCCGCGCGCTGAACGATCGCGCGCCGCAGGCGGCGACGGGCGGCGACACCCGCGCCGCGACCGACTTCGACGTGCTGATCGTCGGCGCCGGGCTGTCCGGCATCGGCGCCGCGTACTACCTGCGCGAGCGCTGCCCGGACGCGAAATACGCGATCCTCGAAAGCCGCGCGACGATGGGCGGCACATGGGATCTGTTCCGCTATCCGGGCGTTCGTTCGGATTCCGACATGTTCACGCTCGGCTTCAGCTTCCGGCCGTGGCACAGCGACAAGGCGATCTCGGACGGCCAGACGATCCTCGACTACATCGAGGACACCGCGCGCGCGTACGGCATCGACAAGACGATCCGCTTCAATCACAAGGTGATCGCAGCGAGCTGGGATTCGACGAGCGCGCGCTGGACCGTGCGCGTGCAGCGCGCGGGCGACTCGCATCAGGAAGAAGCCGTCTACACGTGCCGCTTCCTCTACATGTGCAGCGGCTACTACGACTACGACGAAGGCCACGCGCCGAGCTGGCCGGACATGGACGCGTACCAGGGCCGCATCGTTCATCCGCAGCATTGGCCGAGCGATCTCGACTACAAGGGCAAGCGCGTCGTCGTGATCGGCAGCGGCGCGACCGCGGTGACGCTCGTGCCGTCGATGGCGGGCGACGCGCGCCACGTGACGATGCTGCAGCGCTCGCCGACCTACATCGTGTCGCTGCCCGCGCGCGACGCGATCGCGAACGCGCTGCGCCGCTGGCTGCCGTCGGGGCTCGCGCACCGGCTCGTGCGGCTGAAGAACGTGCTGCTGACGATGTACTTCTACAACCTCGCGCGCCGCCGCCCGGACGCGACGAAGAAGTTCATCATCCGCGCGGCGGGCAAGCAGCTCGGCCCGCAGTTCGACGTCAACAAGCATCTGACGCCGCGCTACAAGCCGTGGGACCAGCGCGTCTGCCTCGTGCCGAACGGCGATCTGTTCAAGGCGATCCGCGCGGGCAACGCGTCGATCGTCACCGACGAGATCGAACGCTTCACGCCGACCGGCCTGCGCCTGAAGAGCGGCCAGCGCCTCGACGCGGACGTGATCGTCACCGCCACGGGCCTGAAGCTGAAGATGCTGGGCGGCGCGGCCGTGACCGTCGACGCACGCCCCGTCGACCTGTCGCAGACCGTGTCGTACAAGGGCATGATGTACAGCGGCGTGCCGAATCTCGCATCGTCGTTCGGCTACACGAACGCGTCATGGACGCTGAAGGCCGAGCTGATCGCGCAATACGTGTGCCGGCTGCTCGAGCACATGCGCACGCATGGCTACGACGTCTGCGTGCCGCGGCTCGCACCCGGCAGCATGGAGCTCGATCCCGTCGTCGACCTGACGTCGGGCTATATCCAGCGCGCCGCCGGCGTGCTGCCGAAGCAGGGCACGAAAAAGCCGTGGAAGTCCTACCAGAACTACGCGCGCGATTTCGCCACATTCAGGTTCGGCTCGCTCGCCGACGGCGCGATGCAGTTCGAGCGCCGCCGCCCGGCGCTCGCCGAACGTGACGACACCCGTCAGCCCGCCTACGAAGGAAGGTGATCCCGATGATAATCAAGCTGTTGCACTTTCTCGCTTATGCGTTCGTCGCGCTGTTTGCGTTCACGCTGTTCACCGCGCACCGCATCAAGAAGATGTTCCCGCCCGAGGGCAAGTTCGTCGACGTCGGCGCGGACCGCCTGCACTACGTCGAATACGGCGAAGGCCCGCCGATCGTGTTCGTGCACGGCCTCTGCGGCCAGTTGCGCAACTTCGCGTATCTCGATCTGCAACGGCTCGCGAAGTCGCACCGCGTGATCCTCGTCGATCGCCCGGGCTCCGGCCGCTCGACGCGCGGCCCGCGTTCGACCGCCAACGTCTACGCACAGGCTCGCACGATCGCGATGTTCATCGCGACGCTCGGCCTCGACAAGCCGGTCGTCGTCGGCCACTCGCTCGGCGGCGCGATCTCGCTCGCGCTCGCGCTCAACCATCCGCAGTGCGTGAGCCGGATCGCGCTGATCGCGCCGCTCACGCACACCGAAACCGAGCCGCCCGGCCCGTTCCGCGGGCTCGCTCTGCGCTCGTCGCTCGTGCGCCGCTTCGCGTCGTTCACGCTCGGCATTCCGGTGTCGATTCTGCAAAGCCGCAAAGCGATCGAGTTGATCTTCGCGCCGGAAACCGTGCCGCACGATTTCGGCGTGAAGGGCGGCGGCCTGATGGGGCTGCGGCCGCACGCGTTCTATTCGGCGTCGTCGGATCTCGTCGCCGCGCCGGAGGATCTGCCCGACATGGAAAGCCGCTATGCGTCGCTCGCCGTGCCCGTCGACGTGCTGTACGGCCGCGGCGACCAGATCCTCAACTGGCAGCGCCACGGCGAGGCGCTCAAGAAGCGGCTCGACGCGATCAACCTGAAGGTCGTCGACGGCGGCCACATGCTGCCCGTCACGCAGCCCGCGCAAACGACCGACTGGCTGCTCGAAGTTGCCGACGCGCCGGTGCCCGCCGAGCCCGAACGCCTGACTGAAAGCGTCGAGAGCTGAGCCGACGGTTCGCGTCGGGCGGCTTTCGCGGCGCGTACGCGCGCTGTGAAACCGTTCGATTCGCGTGAGATGCGCCGCCTTTTTTGGGCGGCGCTTTTTTTATGCCGCGACGAATCGCGATGAGCGATGAGCGATGAGCGATCGGCGATCGGCGATCGGCGATCGGCGGTCGGCGGTCGGCGGTCGGCGGTCGGCGGTCGGCGGTCGGCGGTCGGCGGTCGGCGGTCGGCGGTCGGCGGTCGGCGGTCGGCGGTCGGCAATCGGCGGCATGACGAATGCATGCCGTTCGTTGCACGCGCAACGAACTCGGCGCGGCGCCATCGCCACGCGCTTTATTACGCACACCTTCCAGCCCGTCATCGATTACATTACATCGGCCCGTCGCCTCGCTGCGTCCGGAGCGCCGGGCCGCCGTTGCGCACACACGCGACGATCCGATCGCCGCGCATGCATGCGGCAATCAGCCGCATGCGCAATCGGGGCGCAAGCTCGGGATCAGGCTTGCAACGACGAAAAATGATCGCCGCACGAATCCGTGCTCGACGATCGCGATAATCGGAAGGAAAATCTACGATCGTATCCACGGACGAAAGAACGCGCGCGACGCCCTCGTCCGTGCCGGCCGGCGAACGGCCGCCGAATCGCGCGCCGCCGCGGCAGCCGCGTGGAAACGGCCTTGTGCGACGCTCGAATGATCAAGAAAATGCGGCATTGCACGATAACCCGAATAATCGTTGCTTCGCGCGAGCCGGCAGCCCGCGCGAAGCGGCGGATGAAACGACGGTCCGATCGCACGGCCCCCGCGAACCGCGATGCCGCCGATCGGCCGCCCGACAGGCCTCCGACGTCATGCGCAAGCGCTCGACCTTCTTCGCGACTCGTTACCTGCAGTCCTGGATGCAGAGCCTGATGTCGCCGGCGGGCATCATCGTTTGCGGCGCGCTGCTGCTCGCGCTGATCTGGCTGTTCGGCGCGCGTGTGCTGTACGAATCACGCAAGGACGCGTACCTGCACGCGACCGAAAACGCGCACAACCTCGTGCTGCTGCTCGAACGCGACGTCGCGCGCAACATCGAGCTCTACGATCTGTCGCTGCAGGCGGTCGTCGACGGCGTCAACGATCCGCACATCATGGCGCTCGACCCCGCGATACGCAGCAAGGTGCTGTTCGATCGCGCGGCCACCGGCAAGTATCTCGGCACGATCTACGTGATGAACGAGCACGGCGACATCGTGCTCGATTCGCATTTCCCGCATCCGCCGCCCGTCGCGAATTTCGCGTATCGCGACTATTTCGCCTATCAGCGCGACCATCCTCAGGGCGGCCTCTACATCAGCGAGCCGTACGCCGCGCGCCTGCGGCACGGCGCGCTGACGATCGCGCTGAGCCGGCGCATCACGCGCGCCGACGGCTCGTTCGGCGGCATCGTCGCGGGCACGCTCAGCATCGACTATTTCCGCGCGCTGCTCGACGGCCTGTCGGTCGGGCCGGGCGGCACCGCGTCGATCTTCGAGACCAACGGGCTGATGATCACGCGCCTGCCGTTCGACCCGAAGATGGTCGGGCGCAGCATCGCCGGATCGGAGCTCTTCACGCAAGCGAAGGCGCGCGACGAAGGCGTGTTCACCGCCGTCGCGTCGATCGACGGCGTGCGGCGGCTCTACGTGTACAAGCGGCTGCCGGGGCTGCCGATCGTCGTCGCCGTATCGCCCGCCGAACACAACGTCTTTCTCCAATGGCGCATCCGCGCGCTGCGGCTCGGCTTGTTGATGCTCGTGTTCGGCGTCGTGATCCTGACGGGCACCGCGCTGCTGTCGCACGAGCTGCGCTGGCGGCGGCACGCCGAGCTGCGCCTGCAGCGGCTGGCGCGCACGGACGCGCTGACGGGCCTCGGCAATCGCCGCGCGTTCGACGAAAACCTGCGCAGCGAATGGGCGCGCGCGCTGCGCACCGGCCGGCCGCTGTCGCTGCTGTTCGTCGACATCGACCA
Organism: Burkholderia savannae; assembly: GCF_001524445.2. Taxonomy (NCBI): domain Bacteria; kingdom Pseudomonadati; phylum Pseudomonadota; class Betaproteobacteria; order Burkholderiales; family Burkholderiaceae; genus Burkholderia; species Burkholderia savannae. The sequence goes on along the minus strand of NZ_CP013418.1, from coordinate 2,588,848 downwards.
GTTCAAGGATTACAACGACTGCTACGGCCACCAGGCGGGCGACGACGTGCTGCGCGAAGTCGGCCGCTGCCTCGCGCTGAACGTGCGCCGCGCGGCCGACGACGTCGCCCGCTACGGCGGCGAGGAGTTCGTGATCACGCTGCCGGACACCGATGCGAAGAGCGCGTCCGCGATCGCCGAGCATATCCGCCGCGCGATCTACGATCTCGACATCGAGCACGCAAGAAGCCCGTACGAGCGCGTGACCGTCAGCATCGGGCTCGTCACGTCGCGCGAGAACGTCGCGCATTCCGACACGACGCTCGTCAGGATGGCCGACGCCGCGCTGTACCGGGCGAAATCGTCGGGCCGCAACCGCGTCTGCGACGCGCAGCACGCATAGCGCACGCGGCTCGCGCGTCGGGCCCGTTTTGGCCCGTTTGGGTCCAATTTAGCCCGATTTAGCCCGTTTCAGCGCGGCTTCCGCACACCCGCCGCCGCGCCGCTTTCCGGCTCGCGAAAGCGCCCGAAAGGAACCGAGGCCGCGCGGCCCGGTCATTCGTATACGCTATCGCTTTGTCCACACACGAACCTATTGTCTTGAATCATGCGAGTCGGCCGCCCCGTTCCCGCCCTGCCTCAACCCGTCTGCGACTACTGCGGCGCGAAAGCGACGCTCGCGCGCTACGGCGAAGAAGCGTATCCATACCGCGAAGATCACGGCGAGCTGTGGATCTGCCCGCCGTGCGACGCATGGATCGGCGTCTTTCCGCGCAGCCGGCGCCACGTGCCGCTCGGCCGGCTCGCGAACGCCGAGCTCAGGCACGCGAAGTCCGAGCTGCATGCGGCGCTCGAGCCGCTCGTCGCCGCGAAGATGCGGCGCGACGGCTGCAACGCGTTCGAAGCGCGCGCGAAAGGCATACGCTGGCTCGCGACGCAACTGGGGCTCGACGCCACGTCGAACACGATCCACACGTTCGATCTCGACGCGTGCCGCGGCGCGCTGCGGCTCGTCGAGCAATTCATATCCCGCAAATCGCCGCCCGCGCATTCGTAATACTTATTCGCCATTACTGCGGCGCATCAAACGCTTTTCACATCCCAGCTTACATTCTGCCTTTATCGAATTTGGTTCAAACGAATTACGCTTCTAAATTTTTTAGATCGAATCAAAAAAAGTTTGACGCTTCAATTTTTTCCTTGCTATCTTTTCGCAAACAAATGCCGCATCGATACGCGGCGCAAGCATTAACCAAACATCTGCCTGACCGAATTCTTCCAATTTAATTACGTTATTTACGAGGGGCGGCTTTCAATCCACGAAGAAACCGCGGCACGCTTCCGGACAATCGATTAATTCCAGATTAACCGGCAATCCTTCGCCATTCATCGCGAATCGGAAATATCGAAAATCACTCGATTAATACGGATTTTCGAGATTGGATTCCCGAGCGGCGCAAAGCGAATGCCGGAATCTCGGTGGGCGAGCGTTTGGCCGGCGCGGCCAACGAAGGCGGCAAACGACGAACGATGCGCGCGGCGAGAGGGCGCCGCGCACCGCCGACGCGCAGGCAGCATGACTGATTTGACGGCCCCGACCGGCTCGCCCGGTTCCGGCCGGTCTACTGAGTAGGTGTTCCGTCTCGCGCGCCGCTTCGTCGCGGCTGCGCGACGGGCTCGTGTTGTCCGAATTTGCTGAAAGACGCGGTACAGCCGCCGCGTGACGGATCGACGCCGATCCGCCGCGCCGCACGCGGATCGCGCAACGAATTGCGGCGCGGCGCAAGCAGTGCTTTCGCGCGCCATATGAATGGGATTCCTAAGCATTTGACGAACGGCCCGCCGAATCGGGCGCGCGTTCGCGTCGGCATGCGGGTGCGCCCGACGCCGCCGCGAACGTCGAGCTCGACCACGCCGCGCCGCCTCAGCCATCCATCGAAGGGAGGGAATCATGTCGCCGTGAACGTCAGCTTCGCCGCATCGCCGTGCATCGGCTGCGCGCCGCGCGTCCCTACCCCGTCGGACCCAGGCTGCGCATCCGTTCTTCATCATTTTCTTGGGACTCCAAAAATGCAGAGAACTCAGCATGTCAACCGGCTATTCTCGAAACGCTTCGCGCTGTCGCTGCTACCGCTGGCGATCGCCGCTGCGTTGTCCCCGCTTTCCTCGCAAGCCGCATCCGACTGGGCACCGACCCGCACCGACGCCTTCCTGATCGCGCGCGCGCCCGCCGCCGCCGCATCGCAGACGCTCGCCAAGACGGCGCCGAGCTACACGCTCAACGTGATCGGCACGCCCGAGCTCACCGACACGAACGTCACGCCGCTCGAGCTGAGCCAGCCGCTGCGCGTGACCATCGTGCTGAAGAGCCGCAACGAAGCGCAGCTCGACGCGCTCGTGCGCGAAGTGAACCAGCCCGGTAGCGCGAACTATCGCAAGTACCTGACGCCCGAGCAGTTCAAGGCGCGCTTCGCGCCGACCGACGGCCAGGTGCAGGCCGTCGTCGCGCACCTGAAGGCGAACGGCTTCAGCAACGTCACGGTATCGGCGAACAACAAGCTGATTTTCGCGGAAGGCAACGCGTCGAACGCGGAGCGCGGCTTCCGCACGACGCTCAAGCGCTTCAACTATCGCGGCAAGGCGGTCTACGCCAACGACTCGGCCGCGCTGGTGCCCGCATCGCTGAGCCCGTTCGTCGAATCGGTGCTCGGGCTGCAGAGCGCAGCCGTTCCGCATCGGCTGATCCATCGCGGCACGCCGGCCGACGCGCGCATCCAGACGGACACGATCACGAAGAACGCGACGACGGGCGGCTCGCAGGTCGGCCATCAGCCGACCGATTTCGCGCAGATCTACGACGCAAGCGGCCTGCCCGCCGCGACCAATACGACGGTCGGGATCATCACGTGGGGCGACATGACGCAGACGATCGCCGACTTGAACACGTTCACGCAGAACGCGGGCCTGCCGACCGTCAACACCGCCGTCGTCGCGGGCAGCTCGGGCACGCTCGCGAACGACGGCGATCCGAGCGAATGGGATCTCGACAGCCAGACGATCATCGGCACGTCGGGCGGCGTGAAGCAGCTCATCTTCTATGCGGCCGTCAACGGCGACAGCAACGACAACGGCCTCACGAACGCGACGCTGACCGCCGCGTACAACAAGGCCGTCACCGACAACGTCGCGAAGGTCATCAACGTATCGCTCGGCGAAGACGAGGCGGCCGCGAATTCGGACGGCTCGCTCTCCGCGAACGACGCGGTGTTCAAACAGGCGGTCGCGCAGGGGCAAATCTTCTCGGTGTCGTCGGGCGACGCGGGCGTCTATCAATGGTCGACCTCGCCGTACGGTTCGCCGGGCTACGTCGGCACGTACAGCGGCGGCCGGGTCACGACGAAGATCAATCTGGCGAAGTACAGCGTGTCGTCGCCGGCGAGCTCGCCGTACGTCGTCGCGGTCGGCGGCACGACGCTGTCGACGAACGGCACGACGACCTGGGCGGGCGAAACCGTGTGGAACGAAGGGCTCGCCTACGCGGACGTCAACAGCAGCGGCCAGGTGCTCGACAACGCGGTGCGGCTGTGGGCGACAGGCGGCGGCGTGAGCGGCTACGAGACGGCGCCGAGCTGGCAGACGGCCGCGCTCGGCAGTTCGGTGACGAAGCGCGTGGTGCCGGACGTCGCGTTCGACGCCGCGCAATCGACGGGCGCGTATCTCGTGATCAACGGCCAGACGAATCAGCTGGTCGGCGGCACGAGCCTCGCGTCGCCGATCTTCGTCGGCGGCTGGGCGCGCGTCGAATCGGCGAACAGCAACAGCCTCGGCCTGCCGACGTCGGCCTTCTATCAGGGCCTGCCGAGCAATGCGTCGCTGCTGCACGACGTGACGTCGGGCAACAACGGCTACAACAACTACGGCTATAGCGCGACGTCCGGATGGGATTACGACACCGGCTTCGGCAGCCTCGATTTCGCGAAGGTCAGCGCGAGTTCGGTGAAGTAACGGGCGGGAAACGCCGCGCGTGGCCGGTTCGGGGCGCGCGGCGGGTTTCGTGCCGGCATGCCGGTGCCGGCGCGCCGGCGTGCCGGCGTGGCGAATACGCCGGCAAATGCGGTGAATTCGAGATGCAAGTTCGACACGCGCAACCGAAACTCGGGCCCGCGCGGCATGCGTCGGAAGTCGATTGCCGGCGGGTGCATGGCCGTCGATGAGGGCGACGCTTTTCATCGAGAGGCAAATTTCGGCCGAGTGCGCGTCACTGCGGCTTGCTTGCCGCGAGGGGTCGGTTCATTCGGGCGCTCGGGTCAGCGGCCGATCGAACTCGCGGACAGCGCCGCCGCGCAGGCGGAAGACGAATCGATACTGACCGGCCGGTCGGAACGCCTCCCTCACTCTCCTTTTCGAATCGGATCGTTTTCGATCGATATCGCAACGCCTGCGATCGATTCAGGCCTGCACGGATGCCGCCGTCACGCGATGCCGTCTTACCTCACGCGTACGCTTCGGCCCCCGTGTTCCGTGTTCCGTGTTCCGTGTTCCGTGTTCCGTGTTCCGTGTTCCGAGCGCAGTCCGTTACGCCGCCCGGAACGTCACGTAGCAAGACGGGAGCAGCGCGGCCACACCCTCGCAGAAAATCCAAATTTCCCCATCGATCTCGAACGATTAATCGATGATTTGATATTTTTTATACATTAACGAAGGGAGATTCTACGAAGTAATCAATGGTACGAAAATTGCATCGAAGGCTGTCATCAAAGTTTATCTGGGAGCCTGTCATGCAAAAACTGTTCAATAAATCGGCCATCGCAATCAGTATTTCCACACTTCTCGCGCTTTCGGGCTGCGGATCGGTCGACGGTCCGTCGCTGTCGTCCGGCGGCGTCAAGCCGGCCACCATCGGGACTTCGGGGACTTCGGGGACTTCGGGCACGTCCGGCACCTCGGGTTCGGGCGGCACGTCCGGGTCGTCGGGCACTTCGGGCACTTCGGGTACTTCGGGTACTTCGGGTACTTCGGGTACTTCGGGCACTTCGGGCACTTCGGGCACTTCGGGCACTTCGGGTACTTCGGGTACTTCGGGTACTTCGGGTACTTCGGGTACTTCGGGTACTTCGGGTACTTCGGGTACTTCGGGTACTTCGGGTACTTCGGGTACTTCGGGTACTTCGGGTACCTCGGGTACCTCGGGTACCTCGGGTACTTCGGGTACTTCGGGTACTTCGGGTACTTCGGGTACTTCGGGTACTTCGGGTACTTCGGGTACTTCGGGTACTTCGGGTACTTCGGGTACTTCGGGTACTTCGGGTACTTCGGGTACTTCGGGTACTTCGGGTACTTCGGGTACTTCGGGTACTTCGGGCACTTCGGGCACTTCGGGTACCTCGGGCACTTCCGGTACTTCCGGCACCGCCTCCTCCCCGCTCGGCAACATCCTCGCGCAGACCGGCAACCTGATCACCGCGACGGGCAACGTCGTCTCCGCCACCGGCAACCAGATCTCCGGCACGTCGGTGCCTGGCGTGAACAGCGCGACGACCACGAACCTCGGCAACGCCGTCAGTTCGCTCGGCAACGGCGTCCAGACGCTCGGCAACGGCACCGCCGCCGGCCTCGGCACGCTCGGCACGTCGACGAACCCGCTCGGCCCGACGCTCACGTCGACGTCCGGCGTCGTGTCGAACGTCGGCAATGCCGTTTCGTCGCTCGGCGGCGTCGTGACGAGCATCGGCACCGGCCCCCTCGCGCCGCTCGCGCCCGTCACGTCGCCGCTCGGCGGCGCGGTCGGCACGCTCGGCAGCACCGTCACGCAGGTCGGTTCCGGCCTGAACAGCGTGCTCACGAGCGCGCCCGTCCAGCAACTCGAAACCGGCGTCAGCGCGGTCATCAACCCGATCACGAACGCCGTCTCGGGCACGACGCAAACGATCGGCACCGTCACCGGCCTCGGCGCGCCCGTCAACAATCTGCTGACCACCGTCGGCGGCGGGCTGAACGCGGCCGGCGCGAAGGTGTCGGGCTCGACGAACAACCAGGTGGTCCAGGCGGTCGGCGGCGTCGTCAGCCAGTTGGGCAACACGGTCTCGAGCGTCGGCGGCCTGCTGACGGGCGGCACGACCAATCCGCTCGCGCCGATCACGGGCGCGCTGTCGGGTGGCACGACGAACCCGCTCGCGCCGATCACGAGCGCGCTGTCGGGCGGCACGACGAACCCGCTTGCACCGATCACGAGCGCGCTGTCGGGCGGCACGACGAACCCGCTCGCGCCGATCACGAGCGCGCTGTCGGGCGGCACGACGAACCCGCTTGCCCCCGTCACCGGCCTGCTCGGCGGCGCGTCGGGCTCGACGAGCGGCAACGCGACGACGGGCCTCAACGCCGTGCTGGCGCCCGTCACGAACCTCGTCGGCTCGCTGGCCACCGGCGTGAGCGGCACCGTCGCGACGACGTCGCCCGCCCCGAGCACCGGCTCGACGACGACCGCGCCCGCCACGGGCGTCGTCGGCAGCCTGACCGGCACCACGACCGCGAGCGGCTCGTCGACGACGAATCTGCTCGCGCCCGTGACCAACCTGATCGGCGGCCTGCTCGGCGGCGTCACCGGCAAGTAAGCGCGGGCGAGCCGAACGGCGCGGCGGCCGGGACCAACCAATCCAAACACCCGGCCGCCCGCCGTCCATGTCATGACACGGGGGATGACATGCAATCCACTCTCGACAGCGTCGCGAACGCACAAGAACGGCCGCCGCGCTCGGCGACGCCATTTTCGATCGGCCTCGCCGGCATCGCGGCGGGGCTCGTCACGCTGTGGGCGTCGCGCGGCGCGGCCGCGCTGACCGGCACCGAACGCAGCCTGCTCGCGTGCGCGGCGATCATCGCGACAATCGGCGCGTATGAACTCTTCGTCGCGCGCGTCCATCTGCGCCCGAGCGCCGGTCTCGCGAACCGCGCGCTGCGGCCGCTCAGCATCGCGCGCGTGTCGCTGCGGCTCGCCGCGCTCGCGTCGGTCTACGCGGGCATCGCACTCGTCTACTGGCTGCTGCCCGAATATCACGGCGCGTTCTACCAGCCGTTCTGGTCGCTCGTCGGCACGCTCGCGCCGTACGTCGCGCTCGCCGCACCGTTCTATTTCGGCTGGATGGACCGCCGCCAGCGCGACGTCGACGACGCCTATCTATGCTGGGCCCGATGGCTGTTGCGGGGGCAGCGCCCGGCCGACTGGCGGCCGATTCGCGAGATGCTCGCCGGCTGGGCCGTGAAGGCGTTCTTCCTGCCGCTGATGGTCGTCTATCTGTCGACCGACGCGGATCGCATCGGCGCGTCGTTCGCCAGCGCCGCGAGCGCGCCGTTCTCGCTCGCGACGTTCCGCTTCATGTACGACCTGTCGTACACGATGGATCTGATGTTCGGCGCGGTCGGCTACCTGTGCACGTTCCGACTTCTCGACAGCCACGTGCGCAGCGTCGAGCCGACGACGCTCGGCTGGCTCGCCGCGCTGATCTGCTACCAGCCGTTCTGGTCGCTGATCGGGAACAACTACATCCACTACGAAGGCTCGATGTTCTGGGACAACTGGCTGCTGTCCGCGCCCGCGATCCGCTTCGCGTGGGGCGTCGTCATCGTCGCGCTGCTGCTCTGCTATGCGTTGTCGACGATCTCGTTCGGACTGCGTTTCTCGAATCTGACGAATCGCGGCATCATCACCTCGGGCCCGTATCGCTTCACGAAGCATCCGGCGTATCTCGCGAAGAACCTGTCGTACTGGATGATCTCGGTGCCGTTCGTCGAGCCGCTCGGCTGGCGTCTCGCGATCATGCATTCGGCCGCGCTCGTCGCGGTGAACCTGCTGTACTGGCTGCGCGCGAAGACCGAGGAACGGCATCTGATGCGCGATCCGGAATATCGTGCGTACGCCGAATGGATCGCGCGGCACGGACTGTTCGCGAAGCTCGGGCGGATGGTCGGATGGGAACGGCACGCGTAGCGCGAACGCGCGGCGATCGAAGCGCCGCGAGCGTCGATGCACATTCGGCATGCCGTCGTGCGCATGACGGGGCGCCGCGCGATCGATCCCGCATGAACGCACGTCCATCGCGCAAGCGGCGAGCGATGCTGCGCCGCGTGCCCGATCGATTCGGCCGCCGAAGCACGCAAGGCCATTTCGAGATTGCGCATCGGAAGAACCGGCGAGCTCACATTCCCTGACATTCGCGCGACGACCTCGAGCAACAGCGCCGACTCCGCGCAAGAGCGCGCCCGCCGATCCTCCGGCGCCGCTTGCGCACCTGCCTTCGGCGCACGGCCGCCGACGCCCCCGCAGCGGCCGCATCGTTTCACGCAGCCTTCCGCCAAGCGCGCGCCGCGTGCCATTGCCTTCCCCTATTTTTTACCGCCGCCCGCGCCGATTCCTCGCTTTTCATCCCATCTGCGTAGTGTGGGCTGTCGTACTTTCCCCGCCGGGCGGCGACGCTATCCTTCGACGCAGATGCATGGCTCGCACGTCGATCCATGTCCGACGCCACGGCCCGACGGTCGCGGCTCCTCCCGCCAACCCGGCCGTCGTAACGACGGCTGGCCGCGCGAACGCGTCTACGGGCGCGCGGCTGGAGTGAATCAGACGAATTGAGCCGAGACCGCCGTTTTGCGGCATCGCTCGCTGATTAAAGGCGGTGCCCGCAACCGTTCGAGACTCGACGATGCCAGCCCGCAGCCCCCGGCGGTTCGATCCGCAGCCCGACTCGCCATTCGACCATTACGCACCGATGCAACGTATCTCGACGATACACAGACTCTGGGCGGCGACGTTCGTCATCGCAGTCGCGAGCGACGTGCTGTCCGGCGCGATCCGCTACTACACGTCGCTCGCCGGCGTCGCAGCGCTCGGCTATCTGCCGAAAGCGCTGATGGTCGCGTGCCTCGGGCTCGCGATCGTCCAGCGGCCGAAGGCGAGCCACGTGCTGATCGCCGCGTATCTGGCGGCGCAGACGTGCGTGTCGCTCGCGAACGGCGTCAGCCTGAGCGCGGTCGGCTTCTGGATCTGGACGATCGCGCCGATGCTGTTCGCGCTCGTCATGCCGCTCGAGGCACTCGACGAGCTCGAGTCGCAGCGGATGCTCCGCGCGTTCGTCGCGCTCGCGCTGCTGTGCATCGGCGGCGTGCTGCTCAATTACTTCGTGAAGCTGCCGTGGGTCGGAGGCAGCGTCGACATCGGCGGCGTCAGCGTGCAGCTCGCGAAGTCGTCGTATGTCGGCACGTCGTCGCGGCTGCCCGGCTTCGGCCGAAGCAGCGCGACGACCGGCCTGATGATCGGACTGCTGACGACCTGGGTGTTTCCGCGCCTGCGCTCGCGGCTCGCGCTCGCCGCGCTGCTCGCGCTGGCGGCCGTCGGCATCTGGGCGACGACGAACAAGACGACGCTCGTCGCGCTCGCGCTCGTCGTCGCACTGCATTTCATGCTGCGCACGCGTTCGCTGCGCACGGCCTGCATCTGGACGACCGCGATCACGATCGCGCTGCCGATCGCCGGCTGGCTCGTCACGCTCGCGAGCACGCAGGACGTCGGCAGCTCGGGCTCGCTGTCCTCGATGCAGGACCGCTTCATCAACACGTGGCCGCTGCTGATCGAAGGGCTGCTGCGCGAGCACCTGATCTGGTTCGGCATCGGGCCCGGCGGATTCGGCTCGGCGGTCGGCTACTACACGGCCGACTTCGGCTTCAACGTCGGCTACGCGGACAACATGGCGCTCTACACCGTCGCGAATTTCGGTGTGATCGGTGCGGCGCTGCTCGTCGCCGCATTCGTGCGCTTCGTCCTCGCGCAACCGGCGAACGATCGGCCCGTCTGGTTGATGTTGTGCTTCCTGCTCGTGAGCGGCGTGACGACGGACATCTGCGAAACGATCGGCTGCCTGCTGTTCCTCGGCGTCACGCTGCGCTCGATCGGTCTGCGCGCGCCGCAGCGCGCGCACGTCGCCAGCGCGCGCATCGCGCTCGAACGGCTGCGATACGACACCGGCGTGATCGCGCCGAACGCGCGCTGAAGCCGCCATGCGCCGCGAAGGAAACGACGACATGAAGAACTGCACGCCCAACCCGCGCCGCCGGCTGCTCGTCGCGCTCGCCGGCGCGGCACTCGGGGCGCCTCGCCTCGCCGGCGCCGCGCGCACCGTCGCGCTGGACGCCGCCTATGCGAACGCCGACGCGAAGCGCGCATACGTCGACTTGCCGGGCTTCGTCGCATCGCGCGACAACACGGGCATCGCGGTGCACGCGATCGGCGACATGAAGCTGCTCGACGCAGTCAAGGACGCCGGCTTCTCGTTCGTCCGGGCCGACCTGTTCTGGGAAGCAGTGGACACACCGCACGGCTGGGACTTCTCGAAATACGACGCGCTCGTCGCCGATCTGTCCGAGCGCGGACTCGGCGCGCTGTTCATTCTCGGCGGCATGCATCGCGTGCACAGCCCGAACCAGCCGCCGACGACGCCCGCTCAGCTCGCCGCGTTCCGCCGGTACGTGTTCAAGGCCGCGCAGCGCTACAAGGGCAAGCCGGTGCGCTTCGAGGTGTGGAACGAGCAGGACCACAAGACCTACTGGCTCGGCGAGCCGTCTCCGGCCGCTTACCGCAACGTGCTGAAGCAGGCGTTGCAAGCGGTGAAGGCCGCGAATCCCGATGCGATCGTCGCGACGGGCGGCGTGCAGCAAGTCAACCGCACGTTCATCCGCGCGGTCGGCGACATCGCCAGCGCAGCGCAGCCCGCGCCCGACGCCGTCAGCGTGCATCCGTACCGGCAAACCGAACCGGAAACGGTGTTCGCCGACTACGCCGCGCTGCGGCGCGACCTGTCGTCGTATCGGACGCGGCAGCAGATCTGGGCGACCGAATGGGCGTACCCGGCCTACGGCTACAACTACGTCGCCGATATCGGCGACGGCCATTCGAGCGTCGCACGCGCGCGGCAGGCGAAGTACGCGGTGCGGCTGCTGCTCGCGAACTGGATTTCGCAGATCGGGCTCACGTCGTACTACGACATTCGCGACGACGGCCGCGATCGCAAGAACATGGAGCACAACTTCGGACTCCTCGACGCCGACAACGGGAAGCTGCCCGCGTACGTCGCGGTTCGCCAACTCTTCTCGTTCACCGGGGATGCCGAACGCGCTCAGTATTTTCTGGATTCGGACGCGCGCTACGTGGTGCTGAAGCTGACCGCCGCGCGCGCGACGAAGTATGCGGTCTGGTGCTACGGCGACGGCAACGCGATCGGCGTCGACCTGTCGCGGCTGCCCGCCGGTGCCGCCGTGACCGACATGTACGGCGCCGGGCTCGATGCCGGCAACCGCAGGCGACTCGACGTTCCGGAAACGCGAGGGCCGATATTCATCACGATCGGAGCATGAGCGTCGCGCCCGGCTCCGCCTTCGCGCCGAGCCGGGCACGCGCTCGATGAAGAGGATTGACTCAGAGGATTGCGGCGGCCTTCGCCGCATATCACGGGAAATAACGATGGATCTGAAAGCACAACCCATTTCGGCGGCTCCGCACGCCAAGAGAAACGACGGGCTCGCGAGCCTGTGGTGGAGCCTCGCTCGGCATCGCACGCTATTCGCGGCGATCGTCGTCGTGTTCTTCGCGCTCGGCCTGCTGTACGCGCTCGTCGCCACGCCGCAATATCGCGCCGAAGCGCTGCTGCGGATTCAAACGAAGCCCGGATCGTCGATCAGCGCGCTGTCGGACGTGTCCGGCACGATCTCGAACGGCCCGTCCGCGAACGACGAGAGCGAGGTGCTGACGTCGCGCGCGATCGTCGGCGCGGCGATCGAACAGATCGGCGCAAACCTCGAGATCCGCACGCTCGACTATTTCCCGCTCGTCGGCCGTCTGCTCGCTTCCGGCCACACGAGCGACGATGAGCTCGCGTCGCCGTTCCTCGGACTGTCCGGCTTCGCATGGGGCGGCGAAAAGCTGAAGCTCGGCGAGCTCTCGCTGCCCGACGCCGCGCTCGGCAAGAAATTCCGGCTCGTCGCGGGTGAAAACGGCCAATGGGCGCTCTACGACAAAAGCGATCGCCTGCTCGCACGCGGCGCGGTCGGCCAGACCGTGCCGTTCGCCGTCGCCGCGGACGGCGAGCGCGCACAGGCGGGACAGATTCGCGTCGACACGCTGCGCGCGCGCGCCGGCATCGCGTTCTCGATCGCCAAGGAGCCGACGCAGCTCGTCTACGACGACGTGATGAAGAAAATGAAGACCGTCGTGGCGAATCGCGATTCGACGCTCGAAGAGCCGTCGATGATGAAGCTCATCTACCAGGCCGACACGCCGCAGCGCGTGCAGGAAATGGTGAACGCGATCGTGCGCGTCTATCTGGATCAGGACATCAAATATCGCGCGGAGAAGGCGCAGCGCAATCTCGACTCGCTGCACGCGCGCCTGCCCGGCCTCAAGAAGGACCTCGAGAAAGCCGAGGACGCGCTGAACCGCTACCGCACCACGACGGGCACGATCGACGTCGACCAGCAAGGCATCGCGCTCATCAACCGGCTGAACTCGCTGTCCGAGCATCAAACCGTGCTGCAACTCGCGCTCGACAACGTGAAGGCGCGCTTCCTGCCGGGCAGCACGACCTATCAGACCGTGCAGACGCAGCTCGATCAGGTGAAGAAGGAAATTCAGCAGACGACCACGGCGGCCAACCGGTTGCCGACCGCGCAACGCGAATTCGTTCGCCTGTCGCGGCAGGTATCGGTCGCGACGCAGCTTTACACGAGCGTGCTGACCAACGCGCAGCAGCTCGAGATCGCCGTGGCGAGCACGACGCCGGGCGTGAGCGTCGTCGATTGGGCAAGCAAGCCGTACAAGAAGGCATGGCCGCAGCGCGGCATCATCATTCTCGGCGCGCTGCTGGGCGGGCTGTTCGCGGGCCTCGCCGCGGCGTATCTGCTTGCGCGCCATCGCGATGAGCTGAACGGTCCGCAATCGATCGCGGACGTGTCGGACATCCCCTGCGTCGCGGTCATCGCACCGTCGCCGGCCGCGCTCGCGCAGCGCGACGACAGGGCCGGCAGCTCACGCGCGGCGGTAAAGCCGCTTGCCGCGCAATATCCGAACGACCCGGGCATCGAGGCGCTGCGCGCGCTGCGCACGAGCCTGCGCGCAGCGCTTGCGCACGACGGCCGCGGCGGCGGCAAGGTGCTCGCGTTCGCGGGCCCGACCGCGGGCGTCGGCAGCAGCTTCGTCGCATCGAATCTCGCGTATCTGTTCGCCGACGCGAACGCGTCGGTGCTGTTCGTCGACGCGGACATGCGCGGCGGTTCGCACAACCCGCTCGGCGTGGGCCGCAACGGCGGCAGCATCGGTCTCGCGAACGTGCTCGAAGGCGGCCAGCCGCTCGACAAGGCGATCGTCAAGCTCGGCAAGAGCAAACTGTCCGTGATGACGCCCGGTACGCTCACGGGATCGAATCCGGGCGAACTGCTCGAGCGCGCCGAGTTCTCGCAGTTGCTGGCGACGCTGCGCACGCGCTACGACTTCGTGATCGTCGACGCGCCCCCCGTGCTCCCGTTCAGCGATGCGCTTTCGATCGCCGCGCAGGATTGCGACGCAGTGCTGATCGTGTCGCGCGGCAGGACGACACGCGCGGCCGAACTCGAAACGGCGCTGCAGCGCCTCGACAGCGTCGGCGCGAAAATCGCCGGCCACATTTTCAATGCATACGTCGCGCCGCCGCGCCCGCCCCGCACGTCGCTGCGGGACGGGTGGCGCGACGTCGCCGAGCGTTGGACCAAGCCTCGACGCCCTGCCCGACCAGCTCAGGCGAAGCAGACGTTCAGGTTGGCGAAAGGAGCCGTCGCGAAAGCCTCTCGAAACTGAAGGCAGAGGCTCCGATCAGATCGGATTCCGAATCGATTCGATACGAAGAAGTAATCGCACCTAAAACCGGAGGTTTCCGCACCTCCGGTTTTTTATTGGCTCAAGCGTTTAAATCTTTGCTACGGCGCCGACGATCGTTTCATGAATCGATCATGAATCATGCAAGAACCTCAGTAGACAAAACATTCGATCGATTTCTTTCTCCCACGCGTATCGGGCATGAACCGAGACCATGCACGATGGCGGCAAAGGCCTGCCACACAAGCGTTCCACGTATTTCACGCCAGTCGCGCCCGCCGATTCCCATCACGTCACGAACGCTCGCCGAGCCCAACGCCGAGTAGGCAAAAGCCGCCCCGAGCCCACTATTTATCTCTCCAACGTGAATATTCAACGAGATCACTGCTCAATTTTGAGATAGGTTTATCTCAATTTAACCTAAAATAGAGATTTCCCCTTCCGGAGATCCCACCATGAAACGCCTAGCTGCGGTCGCCATGAGCGTGACACAATCCATTAGTATTCCTATCCATTACCCTGCGGCGAGAGCCGCATTGCTCGCGCTGCTGCTCTCCGCTTGCGGCGGCGGCGGCGATCAGGCCAAGGTCAACGCCGCCGCACCGACGAACAACGTCGTCGCACCGGCTTCCAGCTTGCCGTCGACATCTTCGTCCGGCACGGCCGCGCCCGCATCCGGTGCGTCGTCGCCCTCGAGCACCGCTTCGGCATTGCCGTTCTTCGGCGTGAACGGACATTACGTAGACGGCGGCGTCTATGCGTCGGTCCCGCTCGCCACTCAGGCGGCCCATCTTGCCGGGCTCGGCATGAGCGTTTATCGGCAAGACGTGTACATCCCGGCTCACATCGACACGCTTGCGTCGACGGTCATCCCCGGCCTCGGCTCCAACGTCACGGTCCTGCCGATGATCCAGGCGCACCCCTGGGCCGATCCCTCGCTGAACGGGCAGCAGCCGACCGAAGCGAGCGCCTATGCGTACGCCTACAAGCTTTCCGTCTACGCGGCGAAGAAGCTGGCCGGCATCCCGATAGTGGAATTCGGCAACGAGTACGACATCGACAGCCACAACGCGCCGATCCAGGGCGACGGCATCAATGTTTCGGATTACGACAATTCGACCTTTCCCATTTGGCGCGGCGCGCTGAGAGGCGCGCTCGACGGCTGGCGCTCGGTCGACACGAATCGCACGACTAAGCTGATCGCGAACGCGACGTCGGGCGCACTGCATTTCGGCTTCCTCGACGGCCTGATGACGGGCACGCAACCCGACGGCACGACCGGACACCCGAAGCTCACGCCCGACGTGATCCAGTGGCACTGGTATTCGAACGGCGGCGACCTCGAAAACGCACTCGGCAAAACCGGCCGATACAACGTGCTCGCGCGGCTGAAGGACCGCTACAACTTGCCGATCGTCGTCACCGAGATCGGCGTGAACACGGACAACTCGGACGCGCAGATCGCGGCCTACATCGCGAAGACGATTCCCGAGCTGGCCGCCGCGAAAGCGACGTACAACGTCATCGGCTTCGACTGGTACGAACTCTATGACGACCGCAGCGGCGCTTACGGATTGCTGACGAACAGCGCACAGGAAAAGCCGCGCTACGGGCTCATGAAAACGGCAATTGCCGGCGCCGTTCCGAACTGATCGGCGACCGCGCGGCGCCGATCGCGTCGGGAAAACGCGGCACGCTTGTAACCAACCGGTAACGCGTGCTTCCGCTTTGCACGAACGCGGCCCGACTCGTCCGCGCACGCGTTTGCAATCGGATTGTGCAGGCCGCTCGTGCGGCTTTCGCCCGCGCGCGCCGTTGCGCCGCAACGGAGTTACCGCAGCGGTTACCTTTGATTACAACGCCGCCGTTGCACGGCAAATGCGGTTCGTACAATGCAATTGCCCAAACAACGTATAGGAAGAGGCAAAAATGAAAGGTAATCGTTTGGTCGCGCTGACTGCTACGGGTCTGTTCATCTTGATGTCGTCGGCCGCGCACGCGGCGGGCGGCGGTGCCGGTGGCGGCGGCCACGGCGGCGGCATGGGCGGCATGGGTGGTGCCGGCGGCAATTCGGGCGGCATGTCGGCGGGCCATATGAGCAGTTCCGGCATGACGAACACGAACGGCTTCAAGTCCGGCGACCGCGACAAGGGCCTCTCCCGCGCAGCGGATCGCTCGGATACGCAGGCCGATCGCGCGAGCACGCAAACGTCGCGCTCTCACGCGCGCCATGCGTCGACCCATATGAACCACCACCATGTGGGCAAGCACGTGGCCGTCGGCAAGACAAGCTGATCGATCCATCTCGACGAACGAAGTCGACGACAAGGGCGCCATCGGCGCCCTTGTCGTTTTCCGCGCGACACCGTGCGTCCGCGCGCCGCCAGGCACGCGACGATTCATCCCTCTTACATCGACGCGAAGAAGCAATCGTGCGGCGGATCGGCGCCGCACCGGCAGCGATCGCCCGCGCATGATCCGCGGCAAGGCGAGCCGTCCGCGCTCGGCGTAGCGTCGCCTGCAGCTCGCGGCGTCGGAATGCCGCATACCCCTCCCCACTATACAAATTCGCACATTGATATATACTCCCCCCCGGTATTTAGGGGAGAGGCGATGAGCCACACCATTCGAGAGAAACAGAAGCTCCTGAACCGCGTTCGCCGCATCAAGGGGCAGGTCGAAGCGATCGAGCGCGCGCTCGAGGAAGAATGCGGCTGCAACGAGGTGCTGCAGCGGATCACGAGTTGCCGCGGTGCGATGAACGGCCTGCTGGCCGTCGTGCTCGAGGACCACATTCGCACGCATCTCGTCGACGCGGCCGACGACCACGAAGGCAGCGCGACCGAGCAGTTGATCGACGTGGTTCACAGCTACTTCAAATAATCGGAGCGATCGATGAGCGAATTCGAAAACGTCGCGTTCGGCGCAGGGCACGACCACATCTTCCTCGGCGCGGCACACGAGCAGAACGAACGCAGAACCTGGACCGTCATCGCGCTGTGCTCGGCGATGATGATCGCGGAGATCGTCGGCGGCACGCTGTTCGGCTCGCTCGCGCTCGTCGCCGACGGCCTGCACATGTCCACCCACGCGGGCGCGATGCTGATCGCGGCGCTCGCGTACACCTATGCACGCCGGCACGCCAACGACCCGCGCTTCGTGTTCGGCACGGGCAAGCTCGGCGACCTGGCCGGCTTCACGAGCGCAATCGTGCTCGCGATGATCGCGCTGTTCATTGCGTACGAAGCAGTCGCGCGTTTTCTGTCGCCCGTGCCGATCCATTTCGACGAAGCGATTCCGATCGCCGTGCTCGGCCTGCTCGTGAATCTCGCAAGCGTGTGGCTGCTGAGCGGCGATCACCATGGGCACGGCCACGGGCATGGCCATCATCACGGGCATGGACACGGACACGACGGCCATCACGATCACGAAGACGAAGCGCAGACGATCTCCACGCGCGCAGGCGCCTTCATCGTATCGATCTTCGAGGACGGCGTGCCGCCGGTATTCCGCATCGCGCCCGCGGCGGCGAGCCAGCCGGCAATCGGCGACGCGCCTGCAACGATCACGACGATCCGCTCCGACGGGACGCGGCAGACGTTCGGGCTGGCGAACCGCGGCGCCTATCTGGAATCGACCGACACGATCCCGGAGCCGCACGCGTTCACCGCCATCGTGAGCTTGCACGGCGGCGAGCATTCGCTCGCGTTCATCGAGCACGACCACGAGCATCATCACGAACACGGCGGCTCGAGCGACGCCACGGCGCGCGACCACAACATCCGGTCCGCGTATATCCACGTGATCGCGGACGCGGCGGTTTCGGTGCTCGCAATCGTCGGGCTCGTGCTCGCGCGCGCGTTCGGCTGGATGTGGATGGACCCGCTCGCGGGCATCGTCGGCGCGCTCGTGATCGCGAACTGGTCGTACGGCCTCATGCGCGACACCGGCCGCATCCTGCTCGACGTCAACCCGGACGCTCGCCTCGCCGCCAACGTGCGCAGCTCGATCGAAAATGGCGGCGATCGCGTCACCGATCTGCATGTCTGGCGTCTCGGCCCCGGCCACATGAGCGCGGTGGTGTCCGTCGCGACGGGCGATCCCGCACGCGACTCGGGCTTCTATCATCAGTTGTTGAAGCGCTTCAAGAGTCTGTCGCACGTAACCGTCGAGGTACACGGCCGCGCCTGACGCGAAAGTGAAACGAATCACATCGTCGTTGACGACGGCGTCGCCGAATCGCCGCGTTGCCCGATTCGACGAATGCATGCAGTGCCGTCGCGACCGCCGTGACCCAAACCCGCGGTCAAACGTATCGGCGCATGACAGCCGTGTTTCCGCGCAATCGCCCGCTCGAGCCGCGATCGCCGCGCTCGAGCGCGTGAAATGCTTAACTCAGAACGCGTGACGCTTGCGCGAACGCTGTTGTCTCGTATCGACGTCGCCATCCGGCCGGTTACGCAACGCGAAGCGCCTTTCCCGCGCTTCAGCCGATCGAGCCTCCGATCGGACCTCCCTCCACCGCAATCCCCATCCCGCACGACAAACCCCGCGCCGATCCGTAATCGCAACGCGTCCGGAATTGGCTTACCGTTTTCGTCGGAGTGTTCTATGCTAAGACCACAAGAACCCGCAACTTCCGAAGCCGTGCCGCTTCGGTCGCCAACGAACGGGTTCGGGCGCAAAGACAACGGATAGCAATAAACGGAGGGGACCTCTATGCGCACCAGTCGATTCGTCCACTAGCCTATTCGCATTCCTACTCATTGATCGTCGACGCCGACGGTTCGCAGAGCGAGCCGACGGGCGCCGTCGCGCGCACGCACGCCTGGGTTCGGCGGCGCATGCGCGCAACGCACATTCGCCCGTTGCCCGCGAAGGTCTGTTCGCGCGCCCGCGCAAAGCGATAGTCTGCCGGCTGCGAGTGCCACGCAACCGGTGCAGGCAAGCCTTCGACGACAAGATATAGACGCCTCGCACGAACGGGCGTCGTTCGCCGCGCATGCGGCGCCATTCAGCAACCGGGGACATCAGATGGCTATCTCGCCGCGCGACGAACTGAATCGATCCGTCGATCTATGGTTCGCCTACAAAGTTCCGAAGCTGGTCAAGGATGCCGAGAGCGAAAGCGCGACCGGCTACGAATATGTCTACTACGATCGTCAAGTCGGCGCGGTGCAAAAATCGCCGAATCTGATGAAAGACTCGAAGGGCGCGCTGTTCTACACGCTCGATGCGATCTTCGGCGATCCGGGCGGCACGACGGGCTGGATACTCTACAACGACGAAATGCCCGCTGACGCCGATCGCTCGAACAACGCGACGCTCGGCCATACGAAGGGCGTCATCGCATTCGATGTCGCGTCGAACTCCGCATTGTGGCTGCTGCATTCGTGGCCGAAATATGCCAGCCCGTCGGAACCGGGCGTGCCGACGCCGCTGTATGGACAGACCTTCCTGTGCGTGAGCCTCGATCTCGCGACGGCGGGCAAGATCGCCGCGCAGATGGCGCTGCATCAGCAGCCGCAGGTCTATCTGCCACGCACCGGCGGACTCGATCGCTCGAGCCCGCTGTATGCGCTGACGCAGCCGCTCACCGCGTCCGCGCCCGCGGATTCCGACGCGCTCGATTTCAAGACCCGCGGCGGCGTGCCGTTCAAGGTGATCGCGAAGAACCGCAAGTGGAACAAGGATTTCTGGAACGACCTCGTCGGCCCGACGCTGAAGGCCGACATGTACGTGGAGACGTGGATTCGAGGCGAGATCCCGCCCGTCCTCGATTCCGACGGCATCCACAAGACTTACGACATCAAATTCATCGATCTGCGCAAGCTCGGCGCGCCGTGGGCATGGCCCGAAACGCAGGACCACGCGAAATGGGGCATCACGACGACCGACAACTGGGTGTGCGTCGGCGACATCAACCGAATGGTGTCGCAGGAAAAACGCGGCGGCGGCACGATCGCATTCCAAGATCCGAAGCTATGGAAAGCGCTGTCCGAAACCGATCTGATCGTGCCGCCGCCCGGCAAGACAGAAGCGCAGGCACGCGAGCTGATCCGCAAAACGCATGAATCGGCCGAATAGCGCAGCATCCTTCGCATAACAAAACGTCGACGCTCACGCGTCCCCACATCGCCCTGGAGCCTTGCCATGAATGCGCAACTACCCGAAAGCGCGCTCTTGCCGCTCGTCACGCGCCACACCGACATCTCCGCCGCCGCGCCGCTGCGCGGCACGACGACGCTGCCGCCCGTCGCATGGGACACGATCGGCCAAACCAAGCCCGTGCGCACCGCACCCGGCACGCGCGCCCCCGATGATCCGCTGCCGCGCGCCGACATCGTCGTGATCACGTGGACGAGCGCCGAGTGGTTCGCGCTCGACCACGTGTTCGTCAACAGCGACCGCACCGGCGATTACAACGACTACGCGTGGAAGCAGGCATGGCTTCCGTATACGCGAGGGGCATCGTCGTATGCGGCGGACTCGAAATCGGGCACGCTCTGGGGGCTCTTTCAGATGGTGCGAGTCGTCGATCGCTCCGGGCGCCCATGGAACGTGCTGCTGTTCAAGTCGAATGCGCATCTCGCGCATTCTCCCTGGCTCGACGGCTTGTCCGCGATGATCCGATGCATCGTCGAAGATGCTCGCCCCGACCGCATCTACACGATCGGCACCGCGGGCGGCGCGCGCCGCGATCAGCGCCTCGGCGACACGGTCGTCGCGAACGCCGCGCTGCTCGAGCTGCAACGCCCGCAGAACACGACGAGCCCCGATGGCGGCAACATGTATCGCTGCCCGACCTGGTATCCGTCGACCGCGCTCGTCGGCGAAGTCGAGCGCACGTTGCTGTTCAGGATGAACGAGGTCGTGACGCCGCAGTCGCTCGCCGCGCTCTTCGACGAGCTGAAGGCTCGCCACCCCGACGATCCCGGCCTCGGCGAGCTTACGCTGTCGGATCTCGTCAACGACGCGATCCGGCCGGAATGTCTGAACGCGCCAGCAATTCGGCCGTTGAAGGATGCGCCGCTCCTGACGACGGACTTCTACTACATCGCGGAAGGCAACGATGCGCGCGCATACTCATGCCTCGAAATGGACGATGCGATCATCGCCCAGCAGGCGAACCGGCTCGGCGTGCGATTCGTGTGCGTGCGCAACATTTCGGACCCGATCGTCCGGCGACGCACCGACCGGGGCACGCCGATCTCCGACGCCGTGCGCGCCGACTGGTCCGGTCTCATCTACTCGACGTTCGGACTGCAAACGAGCTACAACGGCGCGCTCGCGACGTGGGCGACGATAGCCGGCGAAGGCAGCGCGACCTACAACCCGAGCCGCGACTACAAGCCCGTCGACGAAGAGGACCCGCTCGAGGTGCAGCTCGCCTTCCAGGTGCGCTCGTGCGGCACATGCTCGTTCTTCTGGCCCGCCGACCTGAAGAAGCGCGCGTACGGCCCGTACACGGCATTCGATTTCGACGTCACCGTGCCCTATCCGGCGAGCGCGAACGGCAAGAGCGGCGCGGCGCGCTGGATCAACGGCCGCACGCGTCCGCCGGCGTTTCCGAACGGCGAAGTGATCGACGGCTGCCGCAAGGCGCCCATCATGACGATCGGCATCAATCCGAATCTGACCGCCTTCCTGCCGGGCCAGACGGGCGCCGCGTGGTGCTATCCGGATTTCTCTTCCGACGGCGACACCGATGCGTGGGCCAAATACGCGTGGTACTACCGTTATCGCACCGTCTATCAGGAGAAGCTCGATCTCGATTTCGTGCGGCGCTTCATGCTGCCGGAAGGGCGCGTGATCGCGCCGCGCGGCGGCGAGGTAACGGGCGCGGCGCGCGTCGACGACAGTCCCGCGTGGTCGATCACGGTGCGCTACGATGGCGACGCCGCCGACACGAAGGTCGCGATCCCCGGCCAGCCGGGCGATTTCCCCTACGTACTCCTCTTCGATACTTACAAGCCGCACAACCGCTTCGCCGCGGGCGACGTGCTCGCCGCCCGCGTATCGGTGCCGGAAGGCATCCAGATCGAGGTGTTGCAGCAGCCGCAAAGCTACTACCTGCAGTTCGTGCCCGTGCTCGAAAAATTCGAGCGCACGCTGCACGGCGACGGCCACCCGGCCGCCTCGCTGCGCGTCGGCGAGGACGTGTGCCAACTCGACATGGTCGCGTGCGCGTCTCCACATTGGAAACCGGGATTTCTCGGCGGCAGCGACGCCAGCGTCGCGAACATCGTCGACAACTGCGTGAGCCGCAACGCATGGGCGATCAAGCAGATGGTGCAGACGCGGCCCGCCGTGCTCTACATCGTCAGCCAATCGAGCTGGAACATGTTCCATGCGGCGTTCGGCGCGCACGTGCGGCGCAATCCGCCGCTGTCGACGCATCCCGCCGACAAGGATTACACGCTGCTGAAGGAAACCAGCGACCCCGCGCACCCGGCCTATGTCGAATTCGACGTGACGATCGACGGCACGCGCTACTTCAGCCGCACACGCCTCGTCATCACGCCGCACTTCTCGTACAACAGCTTCTTCCTGCAGCAATACCGGATGAGCGCCGGCGAATGGCAGGCGTTCAGCGCGACGCAACCGCAATGCGCCGCGGCGCTCACGCCGCAGAACGGCTTCACGCTCGTGCTGCCGACGCAGGAATATCCGTACGATTACGTCGCGATCCAACTGCCCGCCGACGCCGATGCAGCGAACGCGGCGCGCGCGTGGCTCGCGAGCCAGTTCCCCGACGCGTATCGCACGCTCTGCGCCTATTTCGTCGACGCGCACGCGGCGATGGCGTCGGTGCTCGACGAGCTCTACGCGCAACGCGCGCTCACGTGGCACGACGCCGACGGCGGCGGCTATCTGTCGCGCACCGAAGGTTCCTGCCGGTTCTGCGTGAATCGCCACTGGCAGTTCCCGAACGAATGCCGCTACGACAAGACACGCGAGTCTCCGCCGCCCGCCGGATTTCTCGCCAAAGTCGCGCAACACCTCGTCGCCACCGGCAAGCCCGCCTTGCCGGCCGCCGCGCCCGCGAGCGCCGAAGCCGGCGCGCCGGCCGCCCCAACCGGAGCCATGCAATGAACACGCCCGATTTGCCGCAAGACATGCGCGTCGCCCCCGATTCGGTGCGGGTATGGCGAGGCTTCCGGTTGCCGTCGCTCGGCCTCGATCAATTCATGAGCAAGCTCGGCACCGTATTCGTGCCGGCCACCGTGAAGATGCAGATCGACGCGGGCCTGCGCGCGTACGCGCCGACGGTGCCGGCGGGCCTGCCCGGCAAGCCCGCGTCGGTGCCGGATGAAACCGCGATCCTGTTCTGGGCATCGCCCGCGACGTACTGGAACGGCTTCACGCGGCTCGCGGTGCGCACGTACACGCTGACGCACAACGGCGTTTATCTGACGCAGGACAACCAGAGCCGCGCCGATTTTCCGGTCCGTTTCGACGGCACGCTCGCCGTCGACCAGCCCGTCTATCTGTACGACGAGCCCGCCGACTGGATGCACGGCGCGATCCGCCATCTCGTCGCGGCGCGGCCGTCCACCGTCGACGCCGTGTCGTTCCGCTCGGCCGTCGCCAAAGCGCTCGCCGATATTCAGAAGAACGTACCGCTTGCCGGCGCGCTCGCGTGCACGGGCAACGACTACGTCGTCTACTGGGAGCTCGGCCCCGTCGCGGCCGGCTCGGCACAGGCACCGACCGGCGTGCCGCGCCTGCAGGCCGTGCTGACCGACTGGAAGGAAACCTTCGCGCCCGCGCCCACATTCCTGCCGATCGGGCTCTGGGACGAATGGGCCGGCATGGACGTGCGCGCGGGAAGCAGCTTCAACATGCAATTCGAACGTGAGGGCAACCGATGAACACGCCGCAGGAATCCTTCCCGGTCGCGCCGAACGCCGTCTACGTGTGGCGCGGCTTCCGGTCGCCCGCGCTCGACTACGAGCATTTCGCGCAGTTTCTCGGCAGCGTGTTCGTACCGGCCTGCGTGCTGCTGCAGCCGCCCGTCGGCCTGCGCGCGTATCTGCCGACGATGATTCCGCAAGCCGGCAAGCCGCCCGCCGTTCCGGACCAGACCGCGCTGATGTTCTGGGCGACGCCTTCGTCGCACGATCGCGCGACGAAGGCGATCGCGGCGCGCATCTATCAGAACCTGCACGGCGACGCCTACGACATGACGCGCAGCAAGCTGCCCGAAGTGCCCGTCGCGATCGATCCGCATGCCGATGCGCTCGTCGCCGAGCAGCCCTACTTCCTCATCGATCGGCCCGCTGACTGGATGTTCGGCAGCGCGAAGCATTTCGTCGGCGCGCGTCGCGCGAATACGCGGCCAACCGATTTACTCGCGGCCGTGCAGGTGTGGGCCACTTCCTTTCAGGCCGAGCCGCCGGACGGCGTCGACGGCGCGCTCGTGTGCTGCGGCGACGACTACGTCGCCGCATGGATACACAGCGCGTCTCCACATCCGCGTCCGTGTCCGGAGCTCGATCGGCTTGCGGCGCTGACGACGCCCGTGCTGCGGATGGCGCCGCGCCCGCTCGCATTGCCGGCCGGCTTGTGGGACGACTGGCCGGGCCTCGATCTCACGCGCGACACGTGCATCAATCTGCAATTCCCTCGGCCGCGCACGTCCCGCGCGGCGCCGCGCGCGCCGGAGGCATGAATGGTCCCGATCGAACATTTCGAGGTTCCGCATCTGGCGCTGTGGAAGTCGTGCGTCGCCGAAGTGCTCGCGCATGCGCTCCGTCTCGAGCATCGCGCGTCAGCCGGCATCGACGCCGATCATCCGCTGATGCGCGCGACCGACCGCTACTGCCGCGCGATGCTCGAAAACCGGCCGCTCGATCCGCCTCCCGCCGACAGCAACGACGAAGAGGCGGTGCAAACCTATCTGTCGTATCTGCATCATCGCCGCGCGCACGCGAACATCGCCGGCGATGCGCAGATCGAGCGCGACGTCGAGCATCAGACGCAGCAGTACAAATTCGGCAATCCGCTATGGCAGCAGATGTACGTCCAGTATTTCAAGTACTACTGGCAATATCCGTATCACAAAGGCAGCGAACCGCAGTACCGCTCGTGGCAGGCCGCCGACGCCGGCAAGGGCGACCTGCGCTACGGCGTGATCGAATGGAAGCTGCCGGCGCGCGCGCGAATCGCGATCGTCGGCGACATCGGCACCGGCACCGACGTCGCGGCAGCCGTGCTCGTCGCCGCGCTGAAGTTCTCGCCGGATGCAATCCTGCATCTCGGCGACGTCTATTTCTCCGGCACGCGCTTCGAAACCGAGCACCGGTTGATCGGCCTCGTGCGCGACGTGCTGCGCAGCGACAAACGACGCGTGCCGTTCTTCACGGTGCCGGGCAATCACGAATACTTCACGGGCGCCGTATCGTTCCTGCACGCGCTCGATTCCGGCGAACTCGTCGACGGCCCCGCGCAACGGCAGCAGGCAAGCTATTTCTGCCTGCGCACCGAGGACGACGGCTGGCAATTCCTCGGCCTCGACACGGGCTACCACGGGCACTACATGAACGTCGCGGCATCGGCGCAGCAAGCGACGCTCGAGCGGCTGCACATCGGCAAGATCGAGACGGCGGCCGCCGGCGCAAGCCCGCACTGGCCCACCGACAGGAATCCGTACTTCCGCCTCGCGTCGCTCGCCGATCAGCCGCCTCGCGACACCACGTCGCCCGTCGATCAGGTGACCGTTCGCACCGACGAAGCCGTCTGGCATCTCGACAAGCTGACGAACTTCTCCGGCCGCTCGATCCTGCTGTCGCATCATCAGCTGTATTCGGCGCTGGACGTGTGCGGAATCGCGCAACGTCGCGAAGCGTCCGGGACGCCCGATTCATCCGATTTCAATCGCGAATGGGTGAACACGGGACTATGGCGGCAATTCGGTCCGACGTTCGGCGATCGCGTGGCCGCGTGGATCTGGGGCCACGAGCACAACCTCGGCATCTTCGCGGATGCATACCGTCCGGCAGACTGGCCGACCGAAGGCGACGACGCGGCGCACATCTTCAAGACGCTGCCGAAAGGCCGCTGCGCGGGGCACAGCGCGATACCCGTGCAGGCGAGCGAAGCGCCTTACGCGCAAAAGTACCCGGTTCCGCTGAAGCAAGCGGACCTGCAGCTCGACCTGACCGACGACTGGTACAACCGCGGCTTCCAGATTCTCGAGCTCGCCGGCGCGGGCAAGCCCGCTCGGCTCAGCTATTTCCAGATCGCGGGGGCGGACCCGACGCCGCTGCCGCTGTTCGTCGAACCGATCTCATGATTCGCCGGCGCTGCCGGGACGCCGTTCCCGTCTGGCCGAGCAACCGTTCGACCGTTCTATCGCAAAGGAGCGTACATGAGCAGCCTCTACTCGATTCGCCCTGATTCGGGCTCCGAAAAAATCATGCTGGAACGCGTGTGGGACGGCGACGGCCCGCTCGCGCGCGGCTACACGAGCTTCGTCGCGCTACCGCACGCCGGCAAGCTCGATCTGATCGCCTACAACAAGGCCACGCAGAAGACCGATGTCTACACGCTCAGCGATGCGCCGCCGTGGATCGCTCCTGCCGATTCGAGGATCGATCTTGCGGGCGGCCCGTGGGACAGCGTCGCGTCGTTCGTGCTCGGAAACGTGCCGTACCTGCTCACGTATCGCGCGGACGACGGCACGTTCGGCTTCTTCGCGATCGCAGCCGACCTGAGCGCATCGCCGCCGTACAAGTTCGCACTGCCGCGCAACACGCCGACGCGCGGCTTCACGAACGTCGCGCCGTTCACGTCGCTCGGCCAGCAATACATCCTCGGCTACGACTTCAACACGGGACGCGTCGCGAATTTCAGCGTCGCCGTCACGCCCGCGTCGACGGGCGGCACGCCGCCCCTCCTCGCGCTGAACGTCTGGTATCACGAATGGGCAAAAGGCTGGACGCAGTTCTCGTTCTTTCAGCTGGGCGGCGCGAACTTCTTCTTCAAGATCAACACCGCGAAGCTCAACGTCAACATCGATCACATTCAGGACAATCCGGCGCTCGGCACCGTCGAAGTCGGCAGTTATCTGCAGAACCAACTGCCGGACGCGCTGAAGATCACGAATGCGGCGTGCGTGCCTTGGGCGCACGGCGCACCGACGCTCGTCACGTACATCGCCGGCGACGGCGCGACGGCCGTCTACCGGATTCACGCGGACTGTCTCGGCTGGACGCGCATCGGCGCCGCCACGACAGCCGCGGGCGCGTCCCACGTCGTGCCGTATCGCGTCGGCGGCACGTCGTATGCGCTTTTCTATCAAGGCTGACTTGGCGAGGAACATGCGATGAACCCGAACACCGTACCGCCCGCCGCGCGCGACCTCGCGTGGATCAAGCGCGCGCTGCAGACCGCGATCGAGCTCGAATACTCGACGCTGCCTCTGTACCTGTCCGCGATGTTTTCGTTGGAAGTCCAGAATTACACCGCGTACAACGCAATCCGCAGTGTCGCGATGGAAGAGATGGTACACATGGCGATCGCGTCGAATCTGCTCGCGGCTTTAGGCGGCTCGCCGCAATTCGCGACGATCCGGATCGCCTATCCGACGGCGGGACTGCCGGGCGGCGCGGAGCCGGATCTGCACGTCGGCCTCGCGCGCTATTCGAAGCCGCAACTCAAAAACTTCCTGCGCATCGAGACGCCCGCGTTCCTGCTGCGCCAGTTGGGCCGCGACGAAAGCTATCCGACGATCGCCGCGTTCTACGAGAGCATCCGCGACGCGGTCGAGCGCAACGCGGACGCGGTGCGCGCGGCGGTGCAGGCGGGCGGCCCGTCCAACCAGGTCGGCGACGATATCGGCTTCACGACGGTCACGTATACGCCCGGCGTCGATCCCGTCGAATCGTTCTATGCAGGCATCGACGAAATCCTTCGGCAAGGCGAAGGTTCCAGCCGGGGCGACGTGTTCGCCGGCAATCCGTTCGAAAACGAAGAATCGCACTACGCGCGCTTCGCCGAGCTCTACTACGGCGCGCGCTACGAAGCGCCGTCGCCGCCTGTCGACTTCAATCCGAAGAACGAGCCGCTCTTCTTCTGCGGCCCCGCGATCACCGCGCCCGTCGTGATCAACACGCTCGCCGTGCCGCGCGACGGCTACGCCGACATCCTCGCGCTCGATCCCGACCGCGGCGCGGTGGAGAATGATCTGAACGCGTTCGACACCAGCTTCTCGACGATCCTGACGACACTCGACGCGGTATGGAACGGCCCGTCGGCCACGTCGTGGAAAACGCTCGGCGCAGCCGTGCACGGAATGGTCGACCTGCGCGTGCTGTCATGCTTCAACATCATGCGCCATCAGGTGCCGGCCGCGGCCCTCGCGCAACTCGGCGAGCTGTATCCCGACGAGATCGGCTACTTGCGCACCTACACCGATCTGTCGAAACCCGTGTTCTATGGCCCGAGGTTCGTCAACACGAATGGCAAGCAGGCGTCGTGAGCTGTCGGCACGACGACCGGCGTTGGGCGGCGCGCACCACGCGCGCCGCTCCTTTGTATTCGACATCGCGAACGCGATGCATGCCCGGCTCGTGAATGCACGCGCTCGCAAGCGGCACGTGATCGCTCGCCGTCAAGTCTGGTAACTGTCGTCGCGGCGGTCTAGCTTGCGGATCAGCGCAGGCCACACGAACGCGCCGCCGAGGCCGCCCGTCTGCACGGACGCTGCCTCGGCGCTCGTCGCGACGATCTCGGGCGGTATCGCGATCAGTTCGCCGCCGCTTTGCGCGGCGATCTGGATCTGGCACGCCGTCTCGAACAGATACATCGCGAGAAATGCGTCCGCGATCGACGGGCCGACCGTCAGCAAGCCATGATTGCGCAGCATCAGGTACGTCGCGCGCCCGAGGTCGGCCTGCAGACGAGGCTTCTCGTCGTCTTTCAGCGCGACGCCTTCGTAAGCGTGATACGCGAGCGACGGCAGCACGAACGTAGATTGCTGCGAGATCGGCAGCACGCCGCCGCGCTGCGCGCTGACCGCGACGCCCGCGCGCGTATGCGTGTGCAGCACGCACTGCACGTCTTCGCGCGCGGCGTGCACCGCGCTGTGAATCACGAAGCCCGCGCGATTGACCGGATACGGCGAATCATCGACTTTGTTGCCGGCCTGATCGACCTTCACGAGCGACGACGCGGTGATCTCTTCGAACATCATTCCGTACGGGTTGATCAGGAAATGATGATCGGGGCCGGGCAGGCGCGCCGAGATGTGCGTGAAGATCAGATCGTCCCATCCGTGCATCGCGACGAGACGATAGCAGGCCGCCAGGTCGCAGCGGATTTTCCATTCGGCCGGCGCGATGCCGGCGGCGGATGCAGTGCTCATGAAGGATTCCTCTCGTTGCCGTCGACTGCCGGGCAGTCGCTCCCGATGCATTGTGGACGCGCTCGTTTCGCGCAGGCGAAGCGACGCCGATCACGCGCCCGCATCCGCTCGTCAAAGCCGCTCGCCGAATCCGCGCGCCATGCGCGACGCGTCGCCGCGACGAATTCGCACGCCACCCTACCAGTTTCACGCGCCGATGTGCATCGGGATTGCCAGCGTTCGCGCCTACGGACACGCGCTTCAAACGTTTGAAACGGGACGGATCGCATGTAGCGAAACGGTTGCATAATGGCGGGCGATGTCACCGAAACCAAACGACCCGCCGCCGATCCGCAAGGGCTCGCGCTCGATGCCCGCGCGACATGCGTCCCTCGACGCCCTCCTTCGCGAGATCCGCGCATGCACCGTCTGCGCGCCCCACCTTCCTTGCGGTCCGCGGCCGGTCGTGCGCGCACATCCGCATGCGCGCATCCTGATCGTCGGGCAGGCGCCCGGCGCGCGCGTCCATGCGTCCGGCATTCCATGGGACGATGCGAGCGGCAAGCGGTTGAGAGCATGGCTGAACGTGGACGATGCGACGTTCTACGACGAATCGCTGTTCGCGATCGTGCCGATGGGGTTCTGCTATCCGGGACGCGGCGCGAGCGGCGACAACCCGCCACGGCCGGAATGCGCGCCGCTTTGGCTCGACAAGCTGCTGCGCGAACTGCCCGACGTCCGGCTGACGCTATTGATCGGTCAATACGCGCAGCGCCGCTTCCTCGGCACACGCCGCAAATCTTCGTTGACCGAAACGGTGCGAGCGTGGGCCGAGTACGCGCCCGAATTCATTCCGCTGCCGCACCCGTCGCCGCGCAATCAGGGCTGGCTCAAGCAGCATTCGTGGTTCGACGCGCAAGTGCTGCCCGCGTTGCGCGACAAGGTGGCCGAACTGCTGCCGTCGCCGCAGGGGTAACGGCATCGGCAAACGAAGCGCTGATCGTCCGCGCTCTGCGCATCGCTCAGCGTGCGAATCGGCTTCGCCAAACGGCATCGCCGCGAGCAAGACGCTCGCGGCGATGCCTCGTTCGAGCGGCGCACGCATCGCGCGCCGCTTTCCGCCGCACGCCTGCCGTCAGGCCGGAAGCTGCGGCACCGTCACCGACGTTCCGGCCGGATCGAGCGTCAGCTCGGTGCCGGGCGTCGGCCGCAGCGTCGCCTCGCTGTCGCTCGACAGCACGACGAGCCCGAGCCGGTGCCCCGCTTCGAGCCTGTAGTCGCGCGGCATGAACGTGAGGCGCAGATCGTAAGGCATGCCGGGCAGCACCGGCTCCGAGAACCAGCTCGACACGCGGTTACGCGGATCGGTCCACGCACGGGTGACGATCGTCGCGCTGCCGTCCGGCGCACGATCGATCAAGAGCGCGGTCACGTTCGCGGCCGCCGAGAACGTCAGCCGAACGCGCGCCTTCACGGTACCCGAGATCCGCGTCGCGCTCGCGAGCGGCGTCGTCTCGAAGCGGCTGCGATGCTCGCCCGTATTCGCGTTCGCCAGCGCAAGCGCCGTGATCCGCGCATCGTCGGTGAATTTCGCGAGCGGACCGCCCGTCGGCTCGCGCAGCAGTGTGCCGGCGCTCGCGCCGTCGCCGCCGGCGAAATACGTGACCGACGAAGCGCCGCGCGCGGGCCAGTTCGCCTCCTTCAGCAGCGTGCCGTCCGCCTGCTCGATCACGGCACCCGGGCTGCGCTCGACGCCGTTGTCATAACCGAGCAGATAGCGCGTGAACCAGCGGTTCACCTGAGCGGTCCATGCGTCGGCCATCGCGGGCACGCGAGTCGGATCGGTGTGACGCGCGCGGTGCAGCCACAATTGCGCCGCCACGCCCTGACGCCTCATCGCCAGATACCACGACGTCGACTGCTCGGTTCGCACGTTGTCGTCGGCAAGCCCCTGCGCAACGAGCGCGGGCGCGACCGCAAGCGCGCTCGGAATGTCGCGCGCCGCCCAGAACGGCGAATTGTCGCCCGTCTTGCGATCCTCCTTCTGCAGCGCCTCGTCGATCAGGTGCGTGCAACGCTCCGGATGCGGATTCGTCAGCAGCGCCTTGATGTAGACGTCGACGTCCTCGCCCTGGTAGCCGTCGGGCGCGCGCACGAGCCCGCCCGAGCGGTAGTAGCCGTACATGTTCGACAGCCCGGCAACCGGCACGATCGCATCGAGCCCGCGCGTGCGCAGGCTCGCGACCATCTTCGGCAGCGTACCGTCGTACGACACGCCGTACATGCCCACGTGGCCCGTCGACCAGGTCGCGACGACCGGTTTGCCGTTCGCATCCTTCGCGGCCGCGCCGCGTCCGAGCCAGCGGATCACCGACGCCATCGCCACCGATTCGTCGCGCGTCAGGATCGTCGGGCAGCCGTCCGAGCCTGCGGTGCCGAGCGAATCCGCATACACGACCGTGAAGCCGCGCGGCACGAAATAGCCCTCGATCCACGAACGCCCCGCGGCGGCCGCGTCGACCTGCTGCCAGATCCGCGTCTGCGGCGCGGCGGCCATGATTCGTGCGGAGACCGAAGCAGTCGGATGCGGCGTGCCGTCGAGCTCGACGTCGACGTTGTGGTTCGGGCTGTCGGCAAGTCCGTTGTAGTAAGGACTCGCCAGCACGATGACGGGCGTGCGGGCGCCCGCTGCAGTCTCGGACGGACGCACGACGCGCACGTGAATGCGGTCCTTCGCGCCGTCGCCGTCCGAATCGACGGGCGTCTCGACCCACGCTTCCTCGGAAATCGTGTCGCCCGACAGCGACGGCTGCGCCTGGCCGTTCTCGATCACGGGCCGATAACGGCCGCCGCTCGACAGATCGGCATACGGCACGCCGGACGGCGAGAAGCGCGCGGCGATCTGCTGCGCGCCGGCCGCGGACGGCGCGGCTCCCTCCTGTTGGACCTGAGCGAGCGCGGACGCACCCGGAACGCCGGCGCCGTCTTCGCCGCCGCATGCGGCGAGCGTCGTAGCGGCCACGAGTGCGGCGATCCATGTGCGACGCGGTTCGATTCGATGAATTCTCATTGTTGTCCTTGTTTCGATGATCGTCTGGAAACGGTCATCCCGTGCGGGATGGCTTCTTGTCGAACATGCCGGCGAACGCTGCCGGCCGTCTCGCGCGCGATGCCGCCCGGACGACGCCGGGCATTCGCGACGCGATGCTTCGGCGCTGCCGACGCGGCATCGCCGGCCGGCAGCGCCGCGATGCGGGCGTTGCATATCAGCGTTTTCGCGCCTCGACTTGCCGCGCCGGTGCCCGCATCCCGCATGACGGGCATCGGCGCGCGCAAACGCGAAACCATTTCGCAACAACGCCCGCGTTCGCTCACTGCGCGGCGGCGTCGACCGCGTTGCCGGCGTCGAGCAAACCCGCGCCGCAGGTGCTCGTCGAGCAGTTCGATCCGCTCGCGAACGGACGCGCGCTCGACTGCAGCCGCTGCAAGACCTGCGATGGCGACAGCGCCGGATTCACGGCGAGCATCAGCGCGACCGTGCCCGCGACGTGCGGCGTCGCCATGCTCGTGCCGCTGTAGCTCGCGTAGCTGTCCGCGCCCGGCGACGTCCTGCCGGCGTTGAGCGTCGACAGAACGCCGACGCCCGGCGCGGCGATTTTCACGGCCGCGCCGTAATTGCTGAAGCTCGCGCGAACGCCGTTGCTGTCGATCGCACCGACCGCGATCACGCCTTGGCAATTCGCCGGCTGCGTCGTCGATACCGGGCCGCCGTTGTTGCCCGCGGCAACGACGACGTTCGCGCCACGCGACGTGATCTCGTTGATCGCACTCTGGTATGTCGTGCTGCATGTGCGGCCGTATCCGCCGAGGCTCAGGTTCAGCACCTTCGCGGGATTCGGGTTCGAAGGCGCGCCTGGCACCGACAGGCCCGCCGCCCAGCGCATGCCGTCGACGATGTCGCTCAGCATCCCGCCGCATTTGCCGAGCACGCGCACCGGCAGCACCTTGCCGACCCACGAGATGCCCGCGACGCCGAGGCCGTTGTTCGTCACCGCGCCGATCGTGCCCGCTACGTGCGTGCCGTGCCACGAGCTGTTGCTCGCGCCGCAGCCGTAGAACGGACCGCTCGGATCGGCGTCTTCCTGCACGGTGACCCAGTCGCCCGGGTCCGACGCGTCGCTGTCGCGGCCGTTGCCGTCGTTCGCGATCGCCGGATCGGAGATGAAGTCGTATCCGGGCACGAGATTCGCGGCGAGATCCGCGTGCGGCCGATAGCCGGTATCGATCACGCTGACGACGACGCGCGACGATCCGGTCGTGCGATCCCATGCCTTCGGCAGATTCGCGCCGCCCTTCGGATTGAAGTAGCCCCACTGCTCGGAATAACGCGTGTCGTTCGGCACGAGGAACGGATGCATCCGCGCGTCGGGTTCCGCATACTCGATCGCACCATCCGTCGCGAAGTCGCGCGCGAGCCCCTCCGCTTCGGCGAGCGACACGCGGCGCTGCAACGACAGCACGGTCGCGCCGCCCGACATGTCGCGCTTGATGCGAATGCCCGCGGCGGGATCGGCGAAATTGCCGGGCGCCGACGCAGCGGCCGCGCCGAACGCGCGCCCGGCCGCGCGCGCCTTGCGTGCGGCGAGCACGCGGTCGATGACCGCCTGGACGTCGGCGTGCGCGGCCTTCGCGATCGACGAATCGGACGACGAATCGGGCGACGTCTTCGCGACGCGCAACTTGACGATCAACTGATTGACCGCGTCGGCGGGGCCGGGAACTTGCGGCGCGGCCGAGGTTTCCGCCTGCGCGACCGAGGCGAACCCGGCCAGCGCAGCACAAAGGACGGTCAGCTTAAACGAAGCAGTACGAATTAACGTGGACATGCCCATACTCCCCCAAACGAGATTGAACGGAATGAGTCGACGATGTTGTGTTGTAGCTGCTTGCTTCGCTGCGCTGCCGGCAAGAAAGGACACGCCGCGCCGATGCGAACGATGGGAATCGACTGGACGACGTGTTGCCGACAAACCGGTTGCGGCCGATCGAATCGCCCGGCCGCGCGGGCCGGGCGATTCGTCTTCCGCCAGATCTGCGTCATGGGAACCGCTCGGAACGGTGGCCCGTTCCGTCTGCCCCACCCTCTCAGGTTCC
The DNA here is from genome assembly GCF_001524445.2 of Burkholderia savannae. Classification (NCBI taxonomy): domain Bacteria; kingdom Pseudomonadati; phylum Pseudomonadota; class Betaproteobacteria; order Burkholderiales; family Burkholderiaceae; genus Burkholderia; species Burkholderia savannae. Next base: position 2,554,478 of record NZ_CP013418.1, on the reverse strand, counting down.
TTTTGCCGCGTTTGTATTTATCGGTGCGTCTTTGCGACTCGTCAGGCCCGCATCAAGCGTTTGCCGCGTCGTTCGACGAAGGCAAACTCGGATTACATTCATATTTCTAAATGTCGACACGAAATCGCACGCGGCGAGAAGCGCCGGACCGCCGGATCTGCCGGCAGCGGCCGCTGCCGGCTCGGATCGCCGTCAAATTCGCGATTCCGAGCTTGCGCCGCGCAATCCATTTTCTTTCCAAAAGCTTGCGCAAAACTTATCTCGCTGAAATCCTCATGTCAAACATTTTTAGCTGATATCAAAAAAAGTTTCGTTCCCGCCACTTGGAGGAGAATCGGCTTCCGCGCTTTCGCTCAATTACCGGGCCGCGCCAATCGCGCGCCTCGCGCGACGACGCGTTGTTTCTCCGTACCGACGGTCTCGTAGAAGAAAATGGCAAACGAGCAAGAAAGCGCCAGTCGCGGGCGCGGAACAGAGAGATTTGCGGAGCCCGGATCGCGTGTGCAGGAATGGCCTTCCTCCGCGCGTTTCGTGCGCTGCGGCGGCGGTTTCGCGCTCGGGCACATCGCGTTGCCATGGTGGGCGCATATTCCGTCACGAAATGGCGATTCGAGTGAGGCTTCGTGCGTCACGGCCCGCTCGTTCGAAGCAGGAATCGCTACGGGCGCTGCTTTTGCAGCAGGCCAACTCTGCTCGTGCGGTGCAGCACGCGGCGCATGCCATATATCCCTACGCCGTATAAGGAATACTCCGGCGCGTTTGCGTGTGCCGCTCGACAAATTCCGGACTTTTCATCGCGTGCATCCGCAGCGCGTTGCTTCGCACTTCGAGATCGCAACCGCGCGTTTTCGTTTTTCAGCAATGTCGCGTGACGCCGAAAGGATGCAGACGGCGTGTTTCGGCACGGCGATTTGACGATCGGCGAGCATCACGGGTGATCGATATCCGTGCGTCGTTGCGTGCCGATATCCGCTTCGCCGACAAATTTCCATTCGTTCGCGCCGAGAAGTTCAATCGCTCGCCGGCGTGCGCGCATGACATTCTTGTCACGTTCAGTTGACACAGGAAAACGCTGGACGTCGCCGACGATCAGACGGCCTCGTCGCGCGACCGGTCGATGAACGTCGACATCGCCGTGAAGAACACGCGAACGACGCACCGAACATCATGCAACGGCTCGCACGACGCCGCGCGCCTCGTACGCATCGTACGCTTCGTACGCTTCGTCAAGCGCCGGCGAACGCTTCCGCGATTCGCTTCCCGCCGATCACCGTCACGATCGCGCGCGCCTGCCCGCTTCGCCGATTGGTTCTCGAATGCGACGTTTTATCGCGACACGCGCCGACGAAAAACGATACTCGCTTCGCACGTTTAATCACGCACACCGAAATGTTGAACTGTGAACGACACGCATTCTCAAAGAATATTTAACGCAATCTTAATGAGTTTGAAATGAAGGTCCTTATCGTAGAAGACGAGCCGAAGACGGGCATGTATTTGAAGCGTGGGCTCACCGAAGCCGGCTTCGTTTGCGACTGGACACAAGACGGCATCAGCGGCCTGCATCAGTTGCGCACGGAGAACTATGACCTCGCGATACTCGACGTGATGCTGCCCGGCTGCGACGGCTGGACGATCGTGCGCGAACTGCGCAGAACGCATCGCACGCCGGTGCTGTTCCTCACCGCGCGCGACCATGTCGACGATCGCGTGAAGGGCCTCGAGCTCGGCGGCGACGACTATCTCGCGAAGCCGTTCGATTTCGCCGAGTTGCTCGCACGCGTGCGCTCGCTGCTTCGGCGCGGCCAGGCGACCGATGCGCCGGTGTTGCGCGTCGCGAATCTCGAGCTCGACCTCATCCAGCGCAAGGCGCGCCGCCAGGGCAACACGATCCTGCTCACCGCGAAGGAATTCCTGCTGCTGTGGCTGCTGATGCGCCGGCAAGGCGAGATCCTGCCGCGCTCGCTGATCGCATCGCAGATCTGGGACATCAACTTCGACAGCGATTCGAATGTCGTCGACGCCGCGATCAAGCGCGTGCGCGCGAAGGTCGATCAGGATTACGAGCCCAAGCTGATCCATACGGTCCGCGGGATGGGATATGTTCTGGAGCAGCGAGGCGAGCCGTGCGAATCGTACGCATGATGCAGAGGCTCGTGCCGCGCACGATGCGCGGGCGGCTCGCGATCAAGTTCGCGCTGTCCACGTCGGTTCTGCTCGCGATCAGCGGCCTGCTGCTGTACGAAACGCTCACGCGCACGTTCGCGTATTCGTCCGAGCGCGCGATGGAAACGACGCTCGCCGGCATCGTCGCGCACGTCGGCGAAGCGCGCAGCATCGCCGAGTTGCGTGAAAAGGGAACGCGGTTCTACTACTCGTTCCATAGCGACGAGAAAGTCGATTTCGCGATCTACGACGCGCGCGGCACCGCGTACATGCAAAGCGGCTGGTACGTGCCGTACGGCGGCGTGCAGCGGGCCAAGCCCGGCCTCGATCCCGCGATCGTCGACGACAAGCGCAATGCAAAGCGCTATCTCGTCGCCGACGCGCGGCTCACCGGCAATCCGGGCTTGCCGCTGCGCGTCGCCGTTCAGTACGATTTCCGTCGCGAGCAGTCGCTGCTGCGCACGTGCGCGATCAGCATCGTCGCGATCATCCTCGTCGGCACGGCCGTCGCGGCGACGCTCGCGTACTGGATCGCCGCATACGCGCTCAGGCCGCTGCGCCGCTTCGCCGCGCAGGCCGATCAGATCTCGAGCAGCCGTCTCGCACAGCCGCTGACCGAAACGGAAATGGCGGGAGAGCTGCGGGAACTCGCGGTGTCGTTCAACCGGATGCTCGCGCGCCTGAACGCGTCGTTCACACGGCTGAAGGAGTATTCATCCGATCTCGCGCACGACATCCGCACGCCGCTCACCAACCTGCTCGCCGAGGCGCAAGTGGCGCTGTCGCAGCGGCGGTCGGTCGACGAATATCGTCAGGTGATCGAATCGAGCGTGGAAGAGTATCAACGGCTCGCGCGAATGGTCGACGACATGCTGTTCCTCGCACGCGCGGACGGCCATCAGAACAAGCTCGACATCGAGCCGATCGACGCCTATGCGATGGCCGACCGGATCGTCCGCTACTACGAGACGGTGGCGGAGGACCGCGGCATCGGGATCGCCGTCGAAGGCGAAGCGAGCTTCAACGGCGACCTGATCCTCGTGCAGCGGGCGCTGAGCAATCTGTTGTCCAATGCGATTCGCCATGCGCCTGACCACTCGACGGTCGTCGTCCGCTGCGAACAGGCCGGGCGGAATGCCGTGATCGCCGTGACCGACAGCGGACGCGGAATCGAAGCCGTGCATCTGCCGCGAATTTTCGATCGCTTCTATCGCGTCGACCCTTCGCGATACGACTCGGCGTCGGGCACGGGCCTCGGGCTCGCGATCGTGCGCTCGATCATCACCGAGCACGGCGGCGACTGCTGGGTCGAAAGCGTGCCGAACGTCTTCACGACGTTCTTCCTGCGCTTTCCTCGCGAGCATACGGCAGAGGACGCCGATTACATGGCGGCGGGTCATGATCCGCGTTGGCATCTCGAACAGACTTGAGTCATTTCGTGAATCATTTTAAATTCGAATTCGGCTTTTTCATCAAAATGACAAAAACTTCATATGGGAGTCACGTTGCCGGAGGGCCCCTTGTTCAAAATGTCAATCATCGAATTCTCCTTCTGAATTCGATATTGATATGGAGAACGTATGAAAGCCAAATTCCTTACTGTCGCCCTCGCCGCCGCGCTCGTTTCGCCTGCGGCATTCGCGGACGCACCGGCCGGGAAAACGCGCGCCCAGGTCTACCAGGAGCTGGTCGAGGCCAAGGCCAACGGGCTCGACTACGTGACCGACGCGTCGTATCCGGAAATCTCGCCGCTCTACGCGCCGCGCTTCGCGAACAAGGCCAAGCCGCAGCAGCCGACGCACGCAATCGCCGATACGCGCGGCGACGCGAAGGCGGGCTCGTCGGGCCGCATGTCCGAGGCGGCGCAGGATGAGCGCTGCGTCGGCCCGCGCACGTTCTGCAACCCGTATGCCGGGTCCTGAACGTCATGGCTGCGTCCCGCGTGATCGCGGATGAACATGCGGCAGGCCGTCTTGCAACGCCTGCCGCTTCCCGTCGGTCGAATAGATGCGCGGCCGAAAGCACGCCGGCGCGTGTGGTATCGCGCGAGGAGTCGCCGATACGAGGAATGCCGGTGCGTTCGATCGCCCGCGTCGATCGCCCGCGCGTCAGCGCACAGCCAAGCGCTGCGGCAGCTCGCGCATGAACGCGTCGCGCGTGCGTATGCCGGTGGAGACGGGCTCCTTGCGCTCGTCCTGCGTGAGGCTCGCGAACACCAGTGTCTGCTTGCCGCGCGCGATCCAGCCGACGAACCAGCCGAACCCATGCGCTTCGTCGCGCGTGCCGTCGGCCAGAAGCGGATAGGCCATGCCGGTCTTGCCGTGCACGACCGTGCCGTCGGCAAGCGTCGCGGTATCGACGATCCGCTCGGTCATGTCGATCGCGTGTGCCGACACGGGCAGTTCGCGATTCAGCATCCTGCGCAGGAATCCGATCTGTTCGAGCGGTGAGATCTGCAGCGACGAGCCGATCCACGCGCGCTCGAGACCGTTGTTCTTGCCGGGGTCGCCCGACACGTCCGCATTGCCGTAGTCGAACGCCTTCGCATATTGCGCGAAACGCTGCGCGCCCAGATGATGCGTGACCTGCTGCGAATACCACACGACCGAATACTTGAGCCACCGAGTCGGATCGGTCGGCTGCTTCCACGCCGCGCCGCCCCAGTCGACGTAGCCGTCGCGATACGGCAATACGGGCTCGTGCTCGTTGCGCAGGAAGCCCGCGTCGTAGCCCATCAGGCTTATCGCGATCTTGAACGTCGAAGCGGGCGTCGCGCGACGGCCGCAATCGCCGTCCTTCAGCAAGAACCTGCCCGTGGCCGCGTCGGCGATCGCGGTGCAGACGGGCTTCGCGTGCGCCGAGGCGGCGACGCAGCCAAGCAGAACGAGTGCGCTCGACAGCGCATATCGGATTTTCATTGTTGATCTGGATGAGTTGGTGTGCATGTCATCGTTCGGCCCGAACGATCGAGTCGACGATTGTATAACCCGCCGTCACTCGTTCGCCCAGCGGATACGATTTGTTCGCGAGAATCACGACGCCGACCTTCTTCGACGGCACGAACGCGACATACGTCGAGAACCCGTTCGTCGATCCGGTCTTGTTGATCCACACGTCCTGCTTCGGCGACAGCGGCGGATTGAACGGCTTCGCGACGACATCCTTGCCGATCAGATCGTTGCCCGCGAGCAGCTTGTCGAGACTCGCCGGATACGGGTATTGCTCCCAGATGAGGCTCTGGATCATGCCGTCCGCGTCGTAGTAGCCGACGTGCGTCGCTTTCATCGCGCGCCCCCATTTTTCGCTCAGCGGCACAAGCCCCATGTTCGCGTCGACGAAGCGGATCAGATCCGTCGTGCACGATCTGACGCCGTACGCCTCGGACGCGAGCACGCCCGCCTTCAGCCGAATCGGCGCGTCCTGCTTCGTGTAGCCCTGCGCATAATCGCCTCGCTGCTCGGCGGGCACGTCGATGTAGCTGTGCGTCATGCGAAATTCGGGAAACAGGTTCTTCTCGATCAACGTCTCGAAGCGCTCGTTCATGCTCGCCGCCGCGATCATCCCGAGCGTGCCGATGCCGAGATTCGAATAGACGCGGTGCGTGCCCGGCGTATGTTCGGGCCGCCAGTTCTTCAGGTAGTCGAGCAGCTCGGCGGTATTCGTGATCGTGTCGGGCACGAACAACGGCAGGCCGGATGTCTGCGTGCCCATGTTCAGCAGGCTGATCCGATCGAAGCTGCTGCCTTGCAGCGACGGCAGGTAGCGGCTCACGCTGTCGGCGAACGACAGCTCGCCGCCTTCCTGCGCATACGCGGCGAGCGTCGCCGTGAACGTCTTGCCGAGTGAACCGATCTCGAACAACGTCCGGCCGGTAACGGGCCGCCGCGTCGCTTTCGACGCGACGCCATAGTTGTAGAAGTAATGTCGGCCGTCGATGCTCACCGCGATCGCGAGCCCCGGAATGCCGTACTTCTGTTGCAGCGGTTGCGCAACGGCGTCGACGATGCGTTCGACGTCCGCCGGCTCGATGCCGCGGGCGGCGTGCGCGGCGGTTGCGATGCAGCAGCTCAGCGCGAGCCACATCCTGATGACGAACTGCGTACTCATGCGCATGGCGAATCGGAAAATTCGGAGCGTTCGGGAGGTTCGAATCCGGACCGTCGGCGCTTTGCCGTCGACAGCGAGACGGCGAGACGGCGCGTCACATACGGCGCGGCGCAGCGCGGCGTCCTTGCATCGATCGCATCGGTATGCCCGAAATGCCGATCGATCGTGAAAGACGGCGGCCGGACTTCGGCTTTCGGCGAGGAATTATTACAAACGTAAGGCGTCCGGACAAGCGACGATCGCACGCACGAGATCGCCGCCGTGCGGCGAACGATGCCCCAAAAAACCAAACGGACCGGCGCGAAGCCGATCCGTTTTTCCCTGCGCGCGCCGCCGTCTCGCGCATTCCGACCGGGCGGCGCACCCGCGCGCATCGCCCGGCGGCGGGCGCATCATCCTCGCGCCGCGCTCCTCGCTTGCGACACCTTCACGTCGTCATCGTCGTCGCGGCGATGGGGCGTCACGCGTTCGCCGATGCGCGCCGGGTACGCCCGGCCGCTCATCAACCCCTTCCACAGCACCTTGTTGTATGCCACTGCATCGATCTTGTCCTCGACCGAGAAGTCCATGCCGCGCGTCGCGAGCGCCCAGTAGCGCATTCCGTGCGTTGGCTTCAGCGCGGCCGTCTTGATATCGCCGGCCGGAATCGGCAGCTGCGTGTTCGCGAGCAGGCCCGACGCGACCGCCTTGAAGTTCCATTTCGACTGGTTCAGATCGAACACGTCGGTCATCGGGCCCTGCGTCGCATCGAAGAGCCCGAGGTGATCGAGGCCGAGCACTTCGGTGATCGTGCGGATCATGTTGACCGTCGTGTAGTGCGTACTGACGACCGCATTCTGCTTCACGTACGGCCCGATCACGAACGCCGTGCTGCGATGCGCGTCGACGTGATCCGGGCCGTCCTGCGCGTCGTCCTCGACGACGAAGATCAGCGTGTCGGCCGCATACGGGCTGTTCGCGACCGCCTGCGCGACACGGCCGACCGCATAGTCGTTGTCGGCCATCTGTATCTCCGGCGTATTCACGCCGTCGAGCGCCGTCGCATAGGAGCCCGTATGATCGTGCGGCAGGCGCAGCAGCGTCAGCGACGGCATCTGGCCGTTCGCGACGAAGCCGTTGAACTCGCGCTCCCACTCGAGTTCGCGATAGAGATCCGGATACGCGTTGTCGTAGCCGCGAAAGTACGGATCGGTGCGATCGACGAGCGCCGGGCTCGTCGCATACGTCTGCACCGCGTGATCGACGAACGGTGTGCGGTCCGGCGGGATCGCGCTCGGGCCGCTGTAGCGCGCGAGATCCGCGAAGAAGCCGTAGTTGCGCACCGTGAGGCCCGCGCGCAGCGCGGCGTTCCAGATGTAGCCCTGCTGAAGCGCGTCGGACGGGCCATCGGGCGCCGACACGTCGGCATTGCCCGGCAGCAGATCCGGATCGGCCGGCAGCGACGGATTCGCGGCCGCGCGCTGCGCACCCGCCAGGCCGACGTTGACGTTGCGGTTCGCGCCCTCCCAATCGTACGAGCCGCCGCGCGCGCCCGAGCGCGCCGGGCTGTTCGCATAGTTGACGGGCAGCATCTTCGCGCCCGCGTCCGATTCGCGCGCACCGGTGCTCCACGGCCAGCCGTCGCCGCTCACGTCGCCCGAGTCGTAGAAGTTGTCGAGCGTGACGAACGTTCTCGCGAGCGCGTGCATGCTCGGCGTCGTCGCGTCGGGGAATTCCGCGAGCGACGGATCGCTGTTGCCGCGGCCGACGTCGCCGAGAATCTGGTCGTACGTGCGGTTCTCCTTCACGATGTAGATCACGTGCTTGATCTTCTTGCGCAGCGCGGTCATCGTCGCGATGTCGTTCGCCGTGAGCGCAGCGTTGAAGCTGTTGTTGTTCGCGACCTGCGTCGTCAGTTGATCGAGCGTCTTGCTGCCCGGCGCCGGCATCCACATGAGGCCGCCCTTGCTCAGTTGTTCGATGTACTGATTCTCGACGAGCTTGACCGGCGTGTTCTTCACAGGGCACGGCACGGTGCGGCCGCTGTCCTTGCAGTTGCCCGGATTCGGACCGGGCATGTTCTTCGTGTAGACGACGTACAGCGCGTTCGCCGCGCCGAGCGCGACGTCGGACGGATACCAGCCGGTCGGAATCAAGCCCGTGACGACAGGCGACGAGCCCGCGAGCGAAATCACCGCGACGTCGTTCGTGCCGCGGTTCGTCACGTACAGCGTGCGCTCGTCGGCCGACAGCGCGAGTCCGTTCGGCGACGCGCCGCGATACTGCATCTCCGTGACGAGGCCGGCAGGCGCGACCGTCGACACCGTCGACACGACCTTATTCGCGGCCGTGTCGATCACCGAAACGACGTCCGCGTTGTCCGACGCGACGTAGAGACGCGTCTGCGCGGCGTTCAGGATCATCTTGTTCGGATTGCCGTTCACCGGAATGCGCCCGACGACCTGCGGCGCGTTCGTCGAGATGTCGACGACGACGATCTCGCGATCGCGTTCGCTCGATACGTAGGCGGTCTTGTTGCCGACGACGCGCACCGCGTTCGGATATTCGCCGCCCGGCACGCCGGACGCGCCGCCGCTCTTGCCCGGCCGCAGATCGCGCTCGGCGAGCACCGCGCCCGCCGCGAGATCGACGAGCGTGACTGAATCGTTGTAGCGATTCGCGACGACCGCGCGCTTGCCGTCCGCCGTCACGTCGACGCCCGTCGCGAGCGGCGTGCTGCCGATTCCATTGCCCGTCTTGTGATTCAACGCGATCGGCGCGCCCGCCTCGCCCCAAGCGCCTTGCGAGAACGCGAAGCCGTGCAGATTGTCGTCGCCGCCGCCCGTCACGTAGAAATGCCGGCCGTCCTGCGCGAACGCGATGCCGACGTAGGTGTCGGGCACCTGCAGCACCTGCTTCTTGACCGGCGCGCCGCCGGAAACGTCGAACACGAACACATACTCGTTCGAGTCCGCCTTCACCATCTTGCCGTTCGCGTCCAGCACGTTGTTGTAGCCGCTCGTCAGCACGAGCAGCGTCTTGCGGTCGGGGCTGAGCGCCTCGGAAACGGGCTGGCCGGCAACGTAGTTCGGCAGATCCGCGAGCCCCGGATTCAGCGCGACGAACGCCGTGCCCGGCGCCGCCGCGGGTGAAATCAGTTGGCCCGTCGCGAGCAGCGTCGTGCTGGTGTCGCCGAGCGCGGGCGTGTCGACGGAATCGCTGTTGCACGCGGCAAGCGCGAGCGTCGTCATCCCAACGAGCAGGAAACGTCTATGCACGATCGAACCTCTTCGAGAAGGCGCGGCGCCATACCGCGGCAGCGGCAGCGTCGTAACGATTGGTAATGAAGAGGAAAACTAACGGTGCGCGGTGACCCGACGATGACAGCGCCGAAAACAGGCGATGCGCGAAGCGATGGAGAAATCGCGCCGGAGAAGACGCGGCGGCCGCGAGGCGGGGCCGGAGCGAGTCGAACGACATCGCGGCATGGGTTCGCAGACGGCCATGGCCGCGCGGCCATTGCGTCGCGCAAGCGCAGTCGCGCCGCCTTCATCGTTCGCGACGGCCGCCCATTTCAAAGCCGAACGTGACGATACGCAATCCGCATCATTCCGCGCGCATGACGCTTCACGCAGTTCGCATCGGAAACGACGGGAATCGACGCCGCGCTCATCGAGCTTCGGCCGTCGCATCATCGCGCTGGCCGCTGCGGGCAGGCGCGCCGGAATGCAACGCCGCCGCTCGCGCGCGTCGCGGACAGACGCCCCGTCAAGCCGCCTGCGTCGGCGACGCGGCCGTCGCCTGCGTGCGCGCCACTTTGCGGGCGAGCAGCACGATGACGAGCAGCGTGCCGACGTACGCGGCAATCTGAATGCCGGCCGGCCGCGCCGTATAGCCGACGAGCGTATGCAGCATCTTGCCGGCGACGCTCGATTCCTTCAGCAGCCACGACGTATCCCACACGGTGTCGCCCCACGACGGCAGCCACCCGGCCGACACGAGAAACCCGACACCCTGGCTCGCCATGCCCGCCGCGAGCAGGACGATCAGCGCATTGGTCACGGAAAAGAGGCGCTTCAGCGGAATTTGCAGCAGCCCGGCGTACATGCCTACGCCGAGCCCGACGCCGCCGAGCACGCCGAGCGCGCCGCCGGCGATCATCTGCGGCGTTTGTCCGGGATCGCTCGCCGCGATGCCGTACAGAAACAGTACGGCTTCCGAACCTTCACGCAGCACGGCGACGCCGACGACGACCGCGAGCCCCGTCAACGGCCGGCTGCCGGCGGCGACCGCCTTACCGATCGTCGACAACTGCTGCGCCATCTCGCGGCCATGCTTGCCCATCCAGATGCTGTGCCACGCGAGCATGATCGTCGCGACGAACATCACGCCCGCGTTGAACACCTCCTGCCCCATGCCCGACGCCCATGCCGAGATGACGTCGGCGAACGCCGCAATCAGCGCGGCGCCGATCACGCCGCCGAGCAGGCCGCCGCTCACCCACCATCCTCGCCCGGGCACGCCCTTGGTCGCCGCGAGGACGATGGACACGACGAGCGCTGCTTCGAGCACTTCGCGAAAGACGATGACGGCGGTGGAGAGCATGTTGCGCGGTGCTTACTTGACGGTCAGTTTGGTTTTCGATTCGGCTTCGTGGTACTCGTCGTGAAACTCGTACGTGCCGGCCTTGAGCGGCCCGATGAAGACGTCGACCTGCTTGCCCGCGGGAACCACCTTCTCCGCCTTGAAATCGTCGCTTTCGAATTCGGCGGGCGTCGTGTCGAGGTTCTTGACCGTCACCTTCACCTTCTTGCCCGCCGGAATCGTGAAATTCGCCGGCGAGAATTTGTGATCCTTGAGCGTGAGGACGTACGTGTCGTCGGCTGCGAATGCGTGCGTCGCCGAAGCCGCGAACGCGGCCAGCGCAAGCGCGGAAATCGTCTGAAGAGTGTTCATGGAAGCGAGCGGTTGTGAGATGCGGACGATAATAGGAGCGATTCTCGTTCAGACAATTCGATATCCTTATTCTTGTTGTGGTCATCTCGTGCGGCGCGGTTTGCGAATGCATCGCGGGATGACGATGCGCCGGGCTTTCGAAGCCCCATGCGGTGCCGTCAATTAGGCAAAGCACCTGTCGTTTTCCACGTCGTCTGAAGAAAGTTTTCGGCGGCGGTCGGCCACGGTCGCGTGCATGCCGATCGCACCCGGTCGCTCCGCATTGAAATTGAAAGGCATCCGTAGGATTGATCGTCGACGTTCGGTCCCGGCGCACGTCGACGACCATTTGCTCGCACCGTCGCTTCGCAAACGGAACGATTCACCGCTTTGCTTCGTCCGGATGAAATCGAATTGCCGCGGGCTGCGCTGCGGCCTGCCTCCATTCCACCGGACGTCATGCCGGCTACCTCATGCTCGATGCCAGCCGCGAACGGCAACGCCGCCCGAATGCCTCCGCCTTCATCAAAACCCGCGCGCTATTCGGCGCGCGGCTCATAGATGACGACGGGGCATTGCATGCAGGCAGCGCTCGCGTGCTGCGCGTACCACCTGCACGTGCTTCGGATGCCGCACTTCGGCAGCCCTTCTACCGGCGTCGACAGCACGGCCGGTTCCTTCACGATCGCATCGACGAGCCCGCAACGGTGTCCGGCCCACTGCGCACACTTTCCGCCCAGACACGGGCCGAGAAAGCGAACGCGGTTCTCGACCGGAACGCCGTTCGCGCGGAGGCCGTCGAGCAATTCGCTGCTGATCGGAATCTTCGGGCTGATGTAGGCGACGGTACCGCCCTCCATCACCGCGCCCAGCACCGCTGAAGCCGACTCGGCCGGCGCGCTCGGGCAGGTGCCGAGCGACGTCTCGCCCGCCTCCGTCCGAACCGCGCCGGCGGAGATTCCCCCGGCCGGCGTCATGTCACTCTCCGCTTTCTTGTTCCGAGACTCTCAGCAAGCGCTCCGCCGCTTCGGCCACGATGACCTTTCCGCCGTTCGGCAATATGACATTCCACGCAGGCCCCCTGATCTGCGTGGAATTCTCGCCGACGAGCGCGGTGAGCAGCGCGATGTTCATATGCGCGGACGCATGCGCGATTTGTTTCTCGTCCAAAGCCGCGCCGGAAACCGTGATTTTGAATTCGGTTGGTTTCATGCTTGTCTCCACAGGCTATTTCAGTTGTTGATGACCTGCACCGGGACTCTTGTTTTTTGCGCCGCGTAACGGATTAAAGCTAGTTCATCGAAACATCCAAGTCAAAATTTTGTCATTTACATGATAATTAGATAATCGAATTAAGTGATTGGATAATGCATCGCCCAATGCGGCGATGCGGTTCGATAAAAACTTCATGCTTGATTTCGCGTTTCGGCCGAACCGGAGAATTCGATTCGATCACGAGAGACGCGAATCGGAACCCGTTCGATGCATGCCAGGCCATCCGACGGATAAAGGCCCGGCCGGACGCAAAAGCACGCCGCAGTGCGACGCGATGTCGCGGCATCAGCGAACTGCCGCGACGCCGGGAAAAGCGATAGCTGTGCGATGGCCCGTTACAATGGCCGGGAATCGCGATCGACCATTTGTATCGATTCGATCGCAGCCGCAAGCAAGGGCCGCGGCTAAAAGCGGAACATCGCCGATATCCCCTCCACTCCGACGGAAAGCCCCATGACCCGACCTTTCGAAAACAAGCCGATTTCTCACGCAAGACGCGCCTTCGCCACCGGATTGGCGCTGCTGCCCGTCATCGCGTTTTCGCAAAAAGCGGCCGCGAAGCCCGTCGTGCAGGTGTGGAAGACGCCCACGTGCGGATGCTGCGAAGACTGGCTGTCGCATCTGAAGAACAACGGCTTCGACGTGGCGGTGCACAATGTCGAGGACACGGCCGACGCGCGGCAAAAAGCCGGCATGCCCGAGCGCTTCGCGTCGTGCCATACGGGCGTCATTCAGGGATATGCGCTCGAGGGGCATGTTCCCGCACGCGAGATCAAGCGTCTTCTGCGGGAACGGCCGAACGCGATCGGGCTCGCCGTGCCGGCGATGCCGATCGGCTCGCCCGGCATGGACGGACCGGCGTACAACGGCCGTCACATGCCGTACGACGTGCTCCTCATCAAGCGCGGCGGCCAGTCGAGCGTGTATCGGTCGTATAGCTGAAGCGCCAGCCTTCCTGAAGGGGGGCCGCGATTGCGGCGTGCATCCGGCGAGATCGCGTGCGCTCGAGGACGCTGATGTCGATTAGTTTCGATTACGAGCCGGAACGTTCCACTTACGCCGCAGTATCTAGCAAGAAATCAATGGTTTGTGACATCGCCCGCAGCACGACTGGGAGCCACGTGTTTGCAAGGCGTAGGAGGATGCCACGGAAGGGCAATATTCAATAATTCTCTTTACGCGACACGGAGCCAAGCGCACAGACCACTATAGAAAGTGCATTGAACTTACCGGCCCAGCGCTCGCTGGGCCGTGTGGGACAGCAGTGCTCGCGATGGCGCTAAGAGATGCTCAAAGTACGTCTTTCAGCTGCGCGGCCAGGGTCTGGTAGAACGACCGTCGTGATGGGTAGAACGGGACCTCCGGGTCATCACCAGGCGAGGTTCCGTCGGTAGGCATTCTTGTAGCGAGCCCATATGCATTCGCTTGTGCTGCAGCGCACGAAGCGTTGCGCTTTGCCTCCGCATTCGAGCGAGCGTCTTGCACGCTGCCGCCCGAAAGGAACCCTGGATTGACCTCCGCCAGACGCTGAACAGCCTCTCCGATGCTTCGGTGTTCATCGACCGTGAGCCGCCCTCCATTTTGTATAGACCTTTTCACGAGCTTTTTTCCCTGTAGCAGGTCGTCCATCCACATGAGGTCCCATTCCTCCCCGGTCTGGCATGGCCCCAGAGTTCGTTCGTCTTCCTCAACCAACTGCAATTCCACGACCGAGCCGTCGTGCCGCAACCACAGAAGGGTGTGCGGCGAACCGTCGAGCCTCTTGACGTTGATGCGCAGCGGTCCCCGGTTGAGAGCTCATAAGGGATATATGGCGGACACGACTGGCCCGCTCATCAAGCAGGGGCATATCGGAAAGCCTCCAACAGTCCTCCGGGGCTGTTTCTTTTGTACACTGACGCGAGCCTCAGGCATCTGCTCGCCAACATCGGCGGCGTGCTGGTGCGGGGATGGCTCTGCATGTGGCCGAGCACGGCGGGCTTCTGGCGCGCAACTGTCGGCCGCCTGCTCGGCGCCGGCGCGTCATCCTGGCTGCTGGGGGCTCCACATTCGGTGCATATCGGGGCGAGCGGCCTCATTTTCGGTTATGCCGGCTACCTCGTCGCGCGCGGGTTGTACACCCGCCGCATTCTGTCGGTGCTGGTCGCAATGTTTGTCGTCTGGTGCCACGGCATGAGCCTGCTGTACGGCGTGTTGCCGCTGACGCCTGGCGTGTCCTGGCAAGGCCATCTCGGCGGCGCGATAGGCGGCTTGCTGATGGCGCGCGCCAGCCGGCACTCAAGAAGCTGACGGCGCTGCCGATATCTCGACGGCGGGCAAGGTCAATTCAACGGGAGGCACAGGATGGCACAGGCACCGCGGTGCAGACAGCGAGGGATGACGGCGGGGGATTTTCTCGTCGCGCTCGGGTACGTTGTGGCCATTCTGCTCTCGGTCATGTATCGCGTCGGCGGCCGCATAGCGGATTTCGTGCTCTCCACGCGTTTGCAGCGTGCGATGTTCGTGACGGTTGCCCGGTGGCATTCCTGGTTCGTGGTGGGCGGTACGGTTCTGGCCGTGCAGATTGCGAAATACACATATCCGCGCAGCGGGCTCGTGACGGTCTGCCTGCTGCTGCAGTTAATTCCCATCAACAGCCTGTTTTTCCGCCTGAAGCGAAAGGCTTCGGTGCTCCTGTCCTCGTGCTTCGGTCGGAACCTGCGAGTCCATCTGCCGGCGACCGCGATACGGCCGCGCGATGCGGTGTCGCTGCGGGAACAGATGGTAGACGTACTTCGTATCGCGCACACGACCCACGCCCGGTCCGTGCGGCTCGAGTCGCCATTGCTGGCCGCGGACTCGACGTCCCGCCTGCTGAGCAGTCTCCTCAAGCACGCAGCGCACGGGCTCGAACTCGATGTGACGATTTCGGTCGGTGGGCCACGGGAAATGTCCCGGTTGGAACAGGCTCTGATTTCAGGGCATTTGCATCGGTACGAATCGCTGCGCGATGGCCGCATGCCGACCGGGCGCAACGGCCGGTTGATGACTCGGGCGGTATGCGTGCAGCTGAAGAAACAGCCCCGATAGCTCGGGGCTGATGAGGGGTGTTGCTGTTTGCCTTGGGAGTTAGCCAGCCGAGCTAGAAAGCGGTTCCTCGGCATCCAGCGCTGCGTTCCAGAGCGCCATCATTCGGGCAGCGTCTGCGCGTGACTTCGGACTGTCAGGCCCCATGGCCGCGATGACGAGACCGCTGCGGTCCTCGGCTTCGAGGGCCACCCAGGGCGACTCATCCACAGTTGCCGACTTCATTTTCCGTGTTGTGGCCATCACACGCTTGCGCGTGAACTGGGTCGGGTCGACCTCCATTTCTGAGGGTTAAGCGATGAATCGCAACGGGACGAGGCTAATGGCCACCGTAGAACCTGAAGGAATTTGAGCGCGGCCATCTGCCCCGTACTCGACAGACGTAACGGCGCGTTGCGACAGAATTCCAATGGCTTCGCCCCTCTCATTGAAGACCGGGCCGCCACTCGCACCTGGATGCATTGCGTTATCGATATACATGACATCGCATTCCAAGGTTCCACGACCAGCAACTTCCACGACAATTCGTCTAAGATTTCCGATATACCCCTGCTTGATGAGCGGGCCAGTCATATCCGCCATATATCCCTTATCCATGGCGGACTTGAACGCATCGGCCCCTTGCATCTCTGGAGACAACAGTCGATCAACGTCGAAAGGAAGCCGCAGTTCTTCCGAATACCCGGCCAGAAAAACACGTTGACCAAGTCTCGGCGGCTCAAGCACCGCAAGAATATGTTGAACGTCAGCAGGAAGCGGCACCTTCGGGTTGAGTACCGCTAAGTCCAGTTGGACAGGGCGGAGAAATCCCGGGACCTGTATCTCCATGCAGCACATGACGACAGCATATTCAGCGACGGGCAATCCCGGAAACTTACAAAATATCTTCAGCGAGGGGTCCGTGTGGTCGCTCGTTCGAATCGGAAATCGCCCCGTGACAACATGCGCCGCCGTGAGAACCTGTCCATTTGAAGTGAATGCGAATCCTGAGCCTTCACTGATTTTTTCATCGTCCAGGAAGACCGTCACATAGCAGCAGGCCGGTGAGATTCGACTGTAGAGTTCTTCAAGCATGTGTTATGAATGTGGTATGAAATGTGAGAAGTGGGCTTCGGGGAGCATCACTGCGACGCTGTTCGCAGAACAAACATCAAGGCCTTTGGCGATGCGCAGACGACGCTCCAGCGCTCAGAGGAGCCTTGGTTCCCCGACGACGAACTCGACCCACATCCCGGCAAGAGTGCGGCGAACGGCGTATCGCCAACCCTAGCTCGTCTGGCCGATTCGCCGGCCGCTTTTACCGCTGAGTGCAGGTATTGTAATGATGTATGCAGAAGCAATCCGTCCTGTTCGCAACCGGCTGAGGAAATTCTCCTACGTCAGCGTGCTAAGCGAACTCTCCCGATTCATCAAAACCGAGTCCACAGCGAACGATGGGAGGGTGCATGCCCCATGGCTTGCCGAGCGCATCGCCGTTTGGGTGCTGCGCGATGAACCCCGAATGTACAGTTTTCGGGCAATTTCGCAGCAGGAATTGCGACGATGCATCGACAGTGCTTGGAAGGTATCAACCTCCGGCCACGGTCCGTCGAGCCTGGTTGGATTCCGATAATATCGACGCGAGACTCACTGTCTGATTGGCTACAAAATCCCGCCGCAGGTCACTTGAGCGCCGTGACTTTTGGTCATGCACAAGAAATGGCCACCTGCGTCGTGCGGCAGCTTATTCATGCAGCTGCCGCGCGAGCACTCAAGCTTGGTTTGGTCATTCGAACGTTTGTCGTCATGCATTTATACCTGGACTGACATCACACGAATGTGTTCAGAATGATTGCGGCCGGACAGCCTCAGACCTTCTCAGCACTGAAGCGGGGCACACATTGTAGCAAGGCATGTTACGGCTAACATAGATGTCGTTTTGCGCAGTTCGGCACGGGGGCAGACAATGAAGCTCGACCGCTTTGCAAAGATTCGCGACCATCGCATCTTCAAAGACTTCATGTGGCCGAGAGGTCTTGATGACTTTGGTCGATTCAACCTCATTTATGGGTGGAACGGTTCAGGGAAGACCACGCTTTCGGGCCTGTTCAAGTCGGCCCAAGATTTGAAGGACATCGTCGAAGGCGATGTCGATTTTGTTTTCGATGGAGTCCACGTTTCAGGCAAGAAGCTCAGTATTGCCGCCTTACCCTCGGTCCGTGTATTCAGTTGCGAGACGGTGGCGCGAAGCGTCTTTGAGAGCAGCAGCGGAGGGCTCGGTCAGCTACCCCCGGTTTATGTTTTCGGCGAGGAGAGCGCGGAGAAGCAGCGCCAATTGGACACACTCAAACTGGAGTTGCCGAAGCTTGCCGAGAGCGCGACGAAAGCCTCGGACAACGAGACGAAGGCTCAGAAGGAGTTAAACGATTACGCGACGAACACTGCGCGCACGATTAAGAACCTACTAGTTGCCCAGGGCAGCGGCTTCAACAACTACAATGCTGCTGACTTCAGGGAAAGGATGTCGCTCTTCGCTCAGGCCCCGAAGTCCGCATTGTCAGACAAGGACCGTGAGCGATTGCTCACGCTGAAAGACGCCCAACCCTTACCTATGGTGGAGCTGAAAGCAGTAAACATACCCGACGCGATGCTGCTCCGGAACGAGGTCCGGGATGCCTTGGCCAAGACTGTCATATCGAGCGTAATCGAGGAACTTGCGGCAAATCCCACAGTTGGCTCTTGGGTTCGCGACGGGTTGGCAATTCACACGCACGGCGAAGACGCCAAAGCATGCAGGTTTTGTGACCAGCCGCTGTCCGCAAACAGGCTGCGTCGACTCGAGGCTCACTTCAACGACGAGTTTAGACGATTCACCCAAGACCTTCACGGCCTAGCTGAGCGCATCGAGATTGCTGCTAAGCAACTTGAACGGACCAATCTTCCTGACAGCAAGGACTTGTATTCAGAACTCCGTGATAACTTTGAATCGGAACGAAGAACCTATGAGGTGAATCTCAACAATCTTCGCCACGGGCTACTAGCACTCGCCAACGCTGTGAAACAAAAACAAGCGCGCGTTTTTGAGGCGTTGGACCTAGAAGGCTTTCTCCTGGGAGGCGATGGAATCCCGGCGGAAGACAAATCACTCTTGGAAACCTTCGTGCGTATTCTGAGTGCTGGAGCGTCAGCGCTCGGCGAGTTCGTAGGTAAGCAGACAATTGCTCGCATTGAACAGATTGTGGAAAGACACAATGCAAAGACTCGCTCCTTTACCGAACGGGTCAAATCTGCTCGTGAGAAATTGCACGACCACGAACTAGCAGTCGCGCTTCCTGAATGGCTCGACAAGCAGAAGCAGTTGGAATCTGCCACGAAGGCGCGCTCCTCAGCCGACGAAGTGAAGGCCACGTCAGAGACGAAAGTTCGCGTGCTAGAGGCAGATATCTTGAGGCATCAGGAGCCTGCTGACGAGTTGAATCGGGAGCTACGTGCTTACCTTGGCCATGATGAAATTCAAGTCGCCGTTGAGGACACCGGCTATCGACTGGTGCGACGTGGCGGGGCTGCGACAAATCTTAGCGAGGGCGAGCGGACTGCGATTGCATTTCTCTACTTTTTGAAGTCACTCGAGGACCGGTCGTTCGACCTCAAGCATGGCATCGTCGTGGTGGACGACCCTATCTCGAGCCTCGATTCAAACTCCGTCTATAGCGCGTTCGGCTTCATGAAGCGCAAGCTATGCGACGCGGGTCAACTGTTCGTTTTGACGCACAACTACACCTTCCTCCGACAGGTGCGGAACTGGTTCAAACATGCGAATCGTCATAAGGCGAAGCCTGCACGTTTTTACATGTTGCGAGCGTCATACGTTGGCGGACAGCGAAGTTCAGCTATCGAGGCTATGGACCCGTTTTTACGCGACTACGAGTCTGAGTATCACTATCTCTTCAAGCGAATCGTGGAAGCGAGCTCGCTTCCGGAAGGTGGGCCGCTTAAGACATACTACGAACTACCAAACTTGGCTAGGCGCTTACTGGAAACATTCCTGGTCTTCAAGATTCCCGATGAGGACACGTTGCATGCGAGGTTGGAGACGGTCGAGTTCGATGGTCCCAAGAAAACGCGCATTCTGCGGTTCCTTGATACACATTCTCACGCCGAGCAAATAGCTGAGGGCCATGATGATGCCTCTGCGCTCTCCGAGGCGCCAGAAGTTTTAAAGGATTTGCTCGAGCTCATCGAGAAATGTGACGGCGGCCATTTCGAAAGAATGAGGCAAGTCTTGTCGGGACAATGACGACGATGAACGAGCGCGTCAAAACTACTGCGATTCCTGCAGCCGGGTATTTCTACCAAACCATGTAGGGAGTAAACCTCTTGTGTGACTGGCTGGACTCCCCGACACGCTACCCTCATTCGACTTCATCGTCTGATGCAGATATCTCAGCAGGCCGCTCATGAGCCATTGCCGCGCGAGCCAAGTTATTGGCCAAGTCCGGTATTGCCTCCTTGCGTTCGCCGTATCGGCTCGTCAGGTAACCCATCAGGCAGACAGGCCGCTAACCGTGTGCAAACAAACAGACCTTCATTCTTTCGTAGGCGACGTTGCTTGTTACTTTCTTGTACGCCTTGCTGGTAAAGGCGTTCGACAGGTCAGTGGGCCCCGTAAGCGAAGCATTTCGAGCGTCCGTAAAGGAAACTATTCGAAATCAGCAAGGACGCGCACCGCCCCTCCCTACTCGACCGTCACCGATTTCGCCAGGTTCCTCGGCTTGTCGATATCCGCCCCCCTGATGCAAGCCGCGTGATACGCGAGCAGTTGCAACGGCACGACGTGCAGGATCGGCGACAACAGCCCGTAATAGTCCGGCATCCTCATCACCGAAATTCCGTCGCGGTTGTCGATCCGCGTGTCCGCGTCGGCGAAGACGTAGAGCTGCCCGCCGCGCGCGCGCACCTCCTGCATGTTCGACTTGAGCTTCTCGAGCAGCGCGTCGTTCGGCGCGATCGTCGCGACCGGCATCGTGTTCGTCACGAGCGCGAGCGGCCCATGCTTGAGCTCGCCCGCCGGATACGCTTCCGCGTGAATGTACGAAATCTCCTTCAGCTTCAGCGCGCCTTCGAGCGCGATCGGATAGTGCAGCCCGCGCCCGAGAAAAAGCGCGTTCTCGTGCCGGGCGAACTCGTCCGCCCAGCGCGCCACCTCCAACTCGAGCGCGAGCACGTCCTCCAGCGCGCCGGGCAGGCGGCGCAGTTGCTGCGTGTAGCGCGCGAGCTGCGCGTCGTCGACGCGGCCGCGCATTCGCCCGAGCGTGACCGCCAGGATGAAGAGCGCGACGAGCTGCGTCGTGAACGCCTTCGTCGACGCGACGCCGATCTCCGGGCCCGCCCGCGTCAGGAAGCGCAGCCCGGTCTGCCGCATCATCGCGCTCGTCGGGACGTTGCAGATCGCGAGCGTGTCGATGTGGCCGAGCGCCTGCGCGTACTTCAGCGCGGCGAGCGTGTCGGCCGTCTCGCCCGACTGCGACACGACGACGATCAGCGTATTCGGCATCGCGACCGCGTCGCTGTACCGGTACTCGCTCGCGATCTCGACCTGCGCGGGTAGCCGCGCGATCGTCTCGAGCCAGCGGCGCGCGGTCAGTCCCGCGTAGTGGCTCGTGCCGCACGCGAGAATCAGCACGTTGTCGATCTGCTCGAACGCGCGCCGCGCGTCATGGCCGAACACCGCCGGATCGAAGAGCCCCGCGTCGGGAATCGTCGCGGCCACCGCGTGCGGCTGCTCGAAAATCTCCTTCTGCATGAAGTGCCGATAATCGCCGAGCTCGACCGCGCCCTGCGTCGACGGCACGGTCTGCACCGTGCGCTCGACCGGCGCGCCGCTGCGATCGACGATCCGCACGCCGCCCGGCGTCAGCTCGACGATGTCGCCTTCGTCGAGAAAGATGAACTGATCGGTGATGCCGGCGAGCGCGAGCGCGTCCGACGCGAGAAAGCACTCGCCGTCCTTCAATCCGACGACGAGCGGCGAGCCCACGCGCGCGCCGATCAGCCGGTTCGGCTCGGTCTTGCTGAACACGGCGATCGCGTACGCGCCGCGCAATTGCGACGTCGCGTCGCGAACCGCGGACAGCAGGTCGCCGCGATACTTGCTGTGGATCAGATGCGCGACGACTTCGGTATCGGTCTGTCCGTCGAACTCGTAAAGCTGTTCGGACAGCTGCGTGCGCAGCGCTTCGTGATTCTCGATGATGCCGTTGTGCACGAGCGCGATGTGATCGCGCGAGAAGATCGGATGCGCGTTGCAGGTCGCGGGCGCACCGTGCGTCGCCCAGCGCGTGTGCGCGATGCCCGTGCTGCCGGTGAGGCCGGCCGTGCGCACGTGCGCTTCGAGATCGGCGACGCGCGACACGCTGCGTTCGCGTCGCGCCTCGCCGTCAACCAGGGTCGCGACGCCGCACGAGTCGTAGCCGCGATATTCGAGACGCCGTAAGCCTTCGATCAGAATCGGAACGATGTTCCGTTGCGCAACCGCGCCGACGATGCCACACATGACTCGTTACCTCCAGTGACTAGCGATGCCCGCGCGTCTTCTTCAACGCAGCACGGCGGCGGCCGACGCCGTCGTGAACCCGCAGCGCGCGGGCGCGACCGGATCGGCCATCTTGCTTTCGAATGCGAGATAGAGCGTCTCCTCGAGCACGTTCCAGTGCGGGCCGTGCCGGTAAGGACCGGAGCGCGCGTGCCAGCACGCGACGGTGTTCCAGTCGTTCATCTTGTACGCGACGAGCGCGATCAAGCCCCACGGAAAATCGGTGCCGGCGAGTTGCAGCCACGTCTTGCCGTAGCGGCGCATCCATTGCGCGTAGATCGTCGCGTTCGATTGATCGGGCACGCGGATGCCCGACAGGATCGGGAACACCTGCGCGACCTTCTCCGGGTAGAAGCTCGTGTCGCCGATTTGCTGCGTGCTCGCCCGGAAGCCCGACTGCGTGCCGCGCCAGAACACCTGCAGGATCGCCGCCGACAGCCGGTCGGCGCGCTGGCTCCACGGGCCCGCGTGCGTGTAGTCGGAGCGGCGGATGTAATACGCGGCGAGCGCCTGCAGCGCGCTGTGCACCTCGACGTTGTCCATCAACAGCGCGACGTGCAGCGTCGGCGAAATCTGGTAGACGCCCGTGCGTTTGTCGAGCAACGTATCGAGATGCGCGCTCGCCCGCGCGAGGCTGCGCTCCCAGTTCGCCGGCATCCCGTTCTGCGGCGCGAAGCGCGCGAGCAGTTCCATCCACGTCGCCATCATCGAATCGTCCGCATCCGCATCCGCGCATGCGGTGTATTGGCCGTCCTTCACGCAGAAGCGGTCGAAGCCGCCGTCCGCGCGTTGGCGCGGCAGCAGCCATGCAATCCATGCGCGCGCGGCCCGGTGCGCGTCGAGCTGCGCGTCGGCGGCGGCGAGAAGCGCCTTCGCCGCGAAGTACGGATCGATGCCGGCCCCGTTCAGGCGCACGGTGATCGCGCCGTCGGGCCGCTGGTAATAGCCGCTCAGTTGCAGCTCGGCGGCGTGCGCGCACAACGCGACGCCGCACATGGCAAGCAGTACGACGCGCGATGCGCGGCGTAGCAGAAGGCGAGCCGCCCCGCATGCGCGAGCGGCCGCGACGAGCGCGGGCCGGTTCATGATGTCGTGCGCTTGCGCGCGGTTGGGCTTCGAGGTCGCCGCCGCCGTGCGCGGCCGAAGCCGCGCGCGGCGACGCGTTTGCCGCGTCACTACATCTTCGCGCTCGTGAACGTGAGGCTCGTGCCGGCGCCGGCAATCACGAGCCAGTTCGTCGGATCGGAATAATCGACGCTCGCCGAGCCCTGCGTCACGACGGGCATCCCGTACTTCGCCTTCGGCAACAGCCACGTCATGTTCGCGAGGCTCGTCGGGTGGCTCGCGTGGAATGCCCAGCTCGCCCCCATGTCCGTCGCCGACCACGCCACGTTCAGCCTAGAGCGGTCGAAGTTCGTGATGTCGCTCATCGTGTACCACCTGAACTGGCCGAGCAGCTTCAACGCGTTCGCCTGCGTGAAGATCGACGTCAGCACGGTCGGGTAGAACGACGCGCCGTACGGGTGCGCATAGATCAGACGGCTCGTGCGGTTCGCGACCACGAAGTTGATGAGGTTCGTGTACCAGTTCGTGATGTCGGTCGTCGACACGCCGTACTGCTGGAATTCCTCGAACGTCGCGTACTTGCCGAACGGCATCACCGGATACGCCCACAGCCCCGGGTTCAACAATGCGCCGTTGCGATACGCGCGGGTCGGCTCGGAACCGGTGTGGCCCGTGAAGTAATAGCCGTTGAAGCCGTTCGCTTCGAGCCAGTTCACGGACCAGGTCGGCGTGTTGCCTTCAGGCGCCGCGTATTCGACGTCGGGCATCGCCGTCGCGGTCATCACGGCCTGATGGTTCATCACCAGATACTGCTGGAACGTGCTCTGGTCCGTCTCGCTCGCATACGCGCCCCAGTAGTCGTGAATCCAGCCGCCGTGGCTGCCCACGTGATGTCCTCTCGACAGGAAGTACCTGACGAGATTCAGCGCGGTCGAATTGTAGTCGAGGTTGATGCCGTCGCCGTCGCCGAACGTCGCTTCGTCGGGGCCGGCGGTGAACACGATCGAGAACGGGCCGTTCGCCCACACGCCGAGGTTCTTCAGAGTCTGCGCCGGCTGAATCTGGTCTTCCGCGCAGAAGTGCCAGTTGAACACGAGCCCGGCCCGCGCCCTCGGCAGATTCGACAGCGACGGCAGGCTCAACAGGCCCGTGCCGAAGTAATGCAGGAAGCCGTGGATCAGCATCCCGTCCGTCTGGCCGTCGAGGTACGCGAGCGGCAGGTTCACGAACAGCACGCCGCCGTTGCCGTACGTGTTGTAGCCCGATACGAGGCCAAAGCTCGGCGAGGTCAGGATCGTCGTGCCGGTGTACGTGCCTTGCGTGACGAAGCTCGGATACGTGAGGAAGCCGTACACGTAGCCCGAGATGCCTTCGAGCGTGTCGGTCAGCGTCCCCGCCGTCGTGAGCAGCGTGCTCGCGGTTCCGGTCAGCGTCGTGGACGTGCTCGTCGTCAGAGAGCTCGCGCTGTACGTGCCCGACTTCACCGGCTTGCCGGTGACGAACCCCGTCAGCTTCGGCGCGGTCGACGTGAACGTGCCCTTGCCGTCCTTCGGCAGCGTATAGCCGAACCATGCGCTGTGGTTGTAGCCCTGCAGACCGCCCGGGTTCGACGGGCTCGCGCTCAGGTACATCAGCGTGCCCGACGTGGCCGTGCCGGTCGTGGCCGCGCTTGTCGTGCCGGTGGCGGCCGACAGCAGCGCGCTCGTCGTCGTGGACGACGACGTCGTCGTCCACGCCATCGACTTGCCGGGCGGCACCTGAATCGTGCGCAGCCAGCTGCTCATGCCGGTCACGTTGCCGAGGCCGATCGTGTTGCCGAGCAGTTGGCTGTAGAGCACGTAATCGACGCCCACCATCGAGCTGAAGCGCGACTTCGGAACCGGATAGAAGCCCGCAGAATTCAGCACGCCGAAATCATAGACGAGCATCACCTTGCCGCCATTCAGCGCATAGTTCTGGATTGCGGTGACGAGCGTGTCGTCGGCAACCGTATGCACCTGGTCGGGTAGGATGAGCCCCGGATATTGCGACAGCGTCGCGCCCGCCTGCATGAACTGACTATCCGTGATCAGCTTGATCTGAAGCCCTTCTTCTTGCGCGCTGTCGAGCCACGCGGACACTCTCGGATCGGGCAGCGTGAGCGTGTCCGGAACCAGCAGCAGCAATTGATTGGTGACCGCGCGCGCAACGCCCGGCCCGAACGCAAGCGCGAGCGCGAACAACGCGAACACGACCCGCAGGAATTTGCCTGACTTCGCCAACATGGTTCGCTCCTCTCTTCAGGGAAGGGCGGCTCGCGACCGGCTGCGGCGCGTCAGACGCGCCGCCCGGCACACCGGCCCCGGCCTCGTGGATGTGATGGCCGTTTGTCACGCCGGCGCATTGCCCGGCGTCTTCCGACGACTGCGCCGCGCCCATTCGGCGCGGCACGGCAATCGGACCTACCCCCCGGTGAAAGCGAGCTCCGTGCCATTTGCTTCGGATGCCCGATCGATCAGGCTCTGCGGCCGATCGTGCGGCGCCCTCCCGACGAAATCTCGCGAAATCGTCTCAGCGCTGATACGGAAGCGGTTTCTCTCGTCGGCCGCTCACGGCGGCTCTCGCGTCAACGCGCCGTGCCAGCTCGCGCAATAGCTGTAGAGCGTGATGAGCAATCCGATCAGCAACGGCGCGCCGAGCACGAAATAGCAGAACGGCACGAACAGCAGCGAGCCGTGATAGATGACGACCGCGTGCAGCAGCAGCACGAACGGCAGCGCCGCCATGAAATAACCGAGTACGAGGAGCGACGCGAACGCCTTCTGCGCGAGGGAGAAATCGAGCGGGTAGTAGAGCGCCGCCATCACGAGCGGAATCAGCGCGATCGCCGCGACGTTCATCACGAACACGTCTCGCAGATGAAGCGATGCGTCGTACGGGAACGTATCCGCCACCGCGCCTGCGGGCGAGGCGGCGGCAGCGGGCGGCCCGTACATCGTCCAGAAATACAGGCAGATCATCAGCTGCGCGAACGTCGCGATCCTCAGCAGGTACGCAACCGGCAGCCATCTCGCCCGACGAACGAACGTGGCCGAGAATCCCGCCGCGCAGGCCGCCGCGGTCGCGAACAGCAGCGCGCCGCTCGGCATCCGAGCGGCGAGATTGATCGACAGCAGCGGCACGCGCAGCGCGTGCGCCGGATAGCCGAGCACGACCGCGTCCAGCGACGGATCGATCTGTCGCGCACCCCAGCCGACCACCGCGCACCAGTACCGCCACGCGTACGGCAGCGCGAACCATAGCAGCGCGTACAGCGCGGGCGTGAGTAGCGCGGCCGATGCGAGCCAGCGCCGCGGATGCGCGTGCGTGCGCAGCGAACGATCATCGGGCGACGGGATGGGATCGGTATCCATGCGCCCGCCCGTCACCACCGATAGAACATCCCGACCTCCCCGCCGATCCGCGAGTAGTACGGGTTGTGGTAGTAGTCGAACTCGACTTGCGTGCCCCACTTGCGCGTGAACCAGTAGCGCCACTTCAGCGACACCTCGTGGCTGCGGAAATCGGTGATCTGCGCGTTGTTGCTGATCGCCTGATACGCCTCGCGGCCGAAGCTGCCGCGCAGCACGATCACGCTCTTGCCGACCTCGCCGTACGTGACCGCGCCGTAATACGCAGGCGCCTTCACGGAACCCGGGGAGTCGACCGTGTAGTTCCAGCCCGCCTCGAAGATCCACTTCGGCACCGCATACCAGATCGCGCCGAGGTGATAAAGCTGATCGCGGTGACCGTTGCGGTTCCACGCGTAGCCCGCGCCCGCCGACAACACGAGCGACCGGTTCGACAGCAGCTTGCGGTTGAGCGACAGGTCGACGCGCGCGCTCGGCAGAATCGTGCCGGACGTCGTGCCGGACAATCCGACGGCGCCGAACCAGTCCGGCCCCATGTCCTGTACGTACGTGATCGCGCCGAGCTGCGTGCTCTCGTGGAAGCGGTGCAGTTGCGCGAGCTCGCCGATGAACGTGCGGCCGCCCGCCTGATAGAGACCGCGCAGATGCACGCCGTACCAGTCGCCATAGCCGTTCGTCACGTGCGCCATCGAATACGCGAGCGACAGCTCCGTGTGCCGCTCCGCCGGCGCCTGGACGTGCGTGACGATCGCTTCCGGCAATGTCGGTTGGTTCTCCTGATCGGGCGTGACCTCGGCGAGCGGATAGCCGTCGGGCATGCCTTCCGAATCGACCTTCACGAGCGCCATGTCGTCGAACTCTCGCGGCACGATGACGAGCGGCGCAGCCGGCGGCGCCGAAAGGGGGGCGGACGCGGACGTCGCCGTGGACGCAGATGCGGATGCGGACGCGGACGCCGATGCGATCGCGTTCGGCGCGGACGACAAGCGCGACGCGGACGGCTCGGGCGACGCCGCGGTCGGCACGGCAACAGCAGCGGCAGCCGGCACGGCGACAGGCGCGGACGACGCGACGGAAACCGCAATAGGCGCGTCGGCGGCGGCCGCGACCGGCACGTCGCCGGAAGCCGGCGCCGCATGTGCGTTCGGCGCGCCGAGCGCGCACGCACACGCAAGCGCGAGGGCGGCGAGAGGAACGGGCGGGTCGCGCCGGCAACAAAGCGCATGCATGTCGATCTCCTTGTTACGACGCGTGATACCAGCCGCTGCGCCACGCGACGAGATCGCCGTGCACGCACGCATGGCCGACCACCGACACGTCGCGCGCGCACGCGCTGACCGGATGATCGGCCGCGCCGATGCGTGCGCCCGTCAGCCGCAACAGGCCGCCCGCGGACACGACGCCGTCGATGCAGCTCGCGTCGTCGAGCAGCACGTCGTCGCGAGCGAACACCGCGCCGTTCAACAGCGCATCGCATTCGAGCACGACGCTGTGCGCCTTCACGCTGCCGATCAGCACGCAGCCCTCGCCGAGCGTCAGCCGGCCCTCGACGATCAGCGTGCCGTGCAGGATCGTGTGCGACGGCATGCGCACGTCGCGATGCACCAGATAGCGGCCGTCCAGCACGCGGTGCGGAACGCCGGCCAGGCGGCTCGCGAGCGACAGCGCGCGATGCGGCGCCAGCGTGCCGTCGCGGCCGAGCGCGCGCGCGACGCGGCCGAACACGATCGGCGTGCCGTGCAGATTCGCGAAGCCGCCGCAGCCGTGCATGCGCACCGTCTGCCCGATCACCGCGCCGTGTACGAGCGTGTTGTCGATGTCGACGTTCGGCGCGTACGCGAACCCGCCGAGCGTCGCGCCCGCGCGCATCTCGATGCGCTCCTCGGCGAACGCGTATGCCGCTTGCGCGCCCGCGCCGAGCGAGATCATCCGGTCCGCATACAGCACGCCGTCGCGCCGGTCGCCGCGCGCGAGGCAGAGCGCGTCGACGTGCTCGACGCGCAGGCCGAGCGCCTGCCACGGTGCCGCTTCGCCCTGCGCGAGCGGCTCGCCGCGCGCGTTCGCGCGCAACGCGTCGAGCCACTGCTCGGCGCGACGCGGATAGTCGACGAACGGGCCGTCGCCGATCGGCAGCGCACTGACGTCGCTGCGCCTCACCAGCTCGTTCAAAAGCGGCAGAAACGGCAGGCTGAGCATTCCGGCCACCGGCATGATCACGTTGAAGGTCGTCATCGCTCATCGTCCCGATTTCAGCGGCCGGCGAAAGCGCTCGGTCTTGTCCCAACGCAGCTCGCGACGCAGCAGCACGTCGAGCGCGAGCCCCCATAGCGCGGCGATGACGGCCGCGATCGTCACGCAGAATCCGACGACGTTCACCGGCACGAGCCGCAGCCGCGTCGCGCGGCCGTCGAGGCGCGCGGCGACGACGATCTCGAAGAACACGCCGAAGTTGCCGAACGTGCCGAACGCGAACAGCGCGAACACCGAAACGAGCAGGCCGAGCGCGAGCGAATCGATGCCGTTCGTCAGATAGAGCGCGAGCGCGATGCCCCACGCGAGCGCGAGGAGCGCGGGCATCGTGAACACGCCGAGCAGCAGCGCGCCGTCGAGGCGGCAACGCCGCGACGTCACCGGGCTGCGCAGCAGCGGAATCAGGTAGCGGAACAGCGTCTGGTTGTGCCCCTTCGCCCAGCGGGTGAGCTGGCGCGCCCGCACGGGCCACCGCTCCGGCACTTCCTCGTAGCACTCCGCATGGTTCAGATAGACGGTGCGCCAGTCGCTCAGCAGCAGCCGGTACGTCATGTCGGTGTCTTCGGCGAGCGTGTCGTCGCGCCAGCCGCCGACCGCGTCGAGCGCGCTCTTGCGGATGCCGCCTACCGTGCCGCCGTATTGCGGCACGAGGCCGAGATTGTTGCGCGCCTGCTGGTTCACCTGATAGCCGCCCGCGCGCTCGAGATCGAGCAGCCGCGCGAGCAGGTTGCGATCCGCGTTCTGCGGCACGACGCGGCCCATCACCGCGCCCACTTCCGGATCGAAGAACGGCGCGACCAGTTCGCCGAGCAGGCCCGGGCGCGGCAGATAGTCGGCATCGAACACGACCATGATGTCGCCGCGGATCTCGCGCAGCGCGTCCTTCAGGGCCGCCGCCTTGCCGGGCTTGCCGCTCTCGCGGTGAAACGGCTTGATGAGATCGGGCGCGAGCGCCTGCACTTCGTCGATCAGCGCGCGCGTGTTGTCGGTCGAGCGGTCGTTGACGGGCACGATCGTCAGCCGGTCGCGCGGATAGGTCGTCGCGAGGAGCGCCATCAGGCAATCGACGACCACCGCTTCCTCGTTGTGCGCGGCCACGAACACCGTGATCTCCGGCCAGTCCGCACGCGTGATCGCGCGATACGGCGCGCTTTGCGGCTTGAACAGGCGATCGAGGCTGAATACGTAGTGGCGCGTCGCGTAGACGAAAGTCAGCAGCGCGAACGACCACAGATACGCCGCGCACAGGCCGATGACGATTCCCTTGCCGGAAGCGGCCAGCACACGGGCGACGGTCGTGCGGACGGCCGCGAAAAGCGGCGGCGCATCGAGCGGCGCGGATTCCGCGAGCGGGAATGCGATCGCTTCGGCGTGCGGCCGGCTCGGCTCGGCGAGCGCGCCGACCTGCTCGGCCACCTGCGTCGCGCGCACGAGCGGGATCGACGGGAGCAAAGCGGATGCCGGGCGCGACGCGGTGTCGCGCACGGCCAGCGAACATGCGAACACGATCAGCAGCAGCACGCATTCCACGCACAACGACATCGCCCGCCTGTTCTTCATGCTCATGTCCCCGTGCCCGTGTCGGCAGCGGCTTGCGCTCGCCCCCGCACGGACGTGCAAAAGGAAACCGGCGCTGCGCGCCGCGCGCGCGTCGCATGCGGCATGTCGCATGTCGCGCGTCGACGCCGCGCGGAACACGCGCCGCGCCGCCGGTTTCCGGCTTCGTCACATCGGCCGTTCCTTTGGTGTGTTGTCGTCGAATCGCGTCGGAACGGATCTGCGCTGGTTCAAAGCAAAGGGCGAGCCATCGCCCGGAAAAGTCCGCGCGACAAGGGTTTCGAGGCGAAGCGCGGGTTCGCGCGACGACGCGCGCGACGCGTTTTGATTCATCGGCGAATCAACGCCGGGGCCGCCGTCGCTCGCAAGACGGCGTGCGTCGCGCAACGCGCGATCGCATGCGCGCATACGCCGAGCGGCCGCGCCGCGCCCGCGCGCCATCGCAACGGGAACGCGCACGCAGTTCCGTCGTCGCGGCGCGCGCGGCATGCGAGCCCGCCGCAAACGATTGACTCCGGCGCGCGTACGCGGCATGTCTCTCGCGTCCGCGAAACCTGCGAAGCGGCCGCGTTTCAGAATCGAAACGTTTCGCGAAGGCGGCGCCGGCAGCCCGCCTTCGGCCGAGCGCGGCCGGGAAATCCCTGACGAACTCCGCCGCGCGGCATTCGTCGCGCGGTGTGCCCGAAAGCCGCGCGCGAGCGCGGAACCCAAGCGCCCAAAGGTTTTCGGCGAACGTCGTCATGGATGCGCGGCCGGCGTTGCGCGGCCGCATCCATGTGCCGCCGAGACGCCGCAAGCGGCGCCTGCATGCCGCGCCGGGCAAAGCGGTAATGCGCCGTAACAGCCGCGAGACGTTCCCGCGCGCCGGGCCCGCGGCCGGCGCCGTCCGCCTTGGCGGCGACGATGCTGGTTTAAATATTGCTCAAAGGACGAAACGGTGTGCCACATGCGGCGCACGCGGTCGTGCACCGCGACGCGGCGCCAATCCCGAGACCACGAGGAGCGATACATGACGTGACCGCCCAATCGCCACGGCCGAGCCAGCCGGTCGCGATGCGATTCGCACGACGAATCGTCGCGGACACGCTGCGCACGGACGTCGAAATACCGTCGCGCGACGCGCGGCGGACCGCGTCGCGCGTCCGATCGCGCGACGCCGTTCGCGCGCGCCGTTCGCTCGCACGTCGAGCTTCACGGCACGCGGCCGCCGCGCCGCGTGCCCGATCGACCGGAACAACCGTGAATCGGGGATGAAGATGAAGAAAATCCTGCTTGCGTTCGGCACTCGTCCCGAGGCCATCAAGATGGCGCCGCTCGTGCGTGCGCTGCAGGCGCGAGCCGACGTCGACGCACGCGTGTGCGTGACCGCGCAACATCGCCAGATGCTCGACCAGGTGCTCTCGCTGTTCGACATCGCGCCCGCGTACGATCTGAACGTGATGCGCCAAAGCCAGACGCTGACCGACGTGACGACAGGAATCCTTCAGACGATCGGCGCCGTGTTCGACGATTTCGATCCGGACGTCGTGCTCGTGCACGGCGACACGACGACGACGCTCGCGGTGAGCCTCGCCGCGTTCTACCGCTACTTGCCGATCGGCCACGTCGAAGCGGGGCTGCGCAGCGGCGACATCTGGTCGCCGTGGCCCGAGGAGCTGAACCGCCGCGTGACTGACGCGGTGTCGTCGTGGCACTTCGCGCCGACCGAGCGCGCGCAGCACAATCTGTTCAGCGAAGGCGTGCCGACGCAGGGCGTCGTGCTGACCGGCAACACGGTGATCGACGCATTGCAGGACGTGAAGCGCATGCTCGACGCCGACGCGCCGCTTTCCCGCGAAATCGCCGCGCAGTTTCCGTTCCTCGGCCGAGACGAGCGCGTCGTGCTGATCACCGGCCATCGGCGCGAGAGCTTCGGCGAGCCGTTCGCGCATTTCTGCGACGCGCTGCGCACGCTCGCGCTGCATTATCCGCACGTGCGCTTCATCTATCCGCTGCATCTGAATCCGAACGTGCAGAAGCCGGCGCACTCGCTGCTCGACGGGCTGCCGAACATCCATCTGATCGCGCCGCAGGAATATCTGTCGTTCGTATTCCTGATGTCGCGCGCGCATTTCATCATCACCGATTCGGGCGGCATCCAGGAAGAAGGGCCCGCGCTCGGCAAGCCGGTGCTCGTCACGCGCGACACGACCGAACGGCCGGAGGCGATCCAGGCGGGCACCGCGCGGCTCGTCGGCACGAACACCGAGCGGATCGTGGGCGAGGCGTCGCGGCTACTCGACGACGACGATGCGTACGACGAAATGTCGCGCGCGTCGAATCCGTACGGCGACGGCCACGCGAGCGAGCGGATCGTCCATGCGCTGCTGAACATGCCGTACGCGACCGACACGGCGCACTTCCCGCTCGCCGCGATCGAAGCGCCATGCAACGCGCTCGCGCTCGGCTTGCGCGCGCTGAGGTCGGCGTGAACGTGATCGTCTGGCGGCACGCGGGCCGCGACGTCTGCGCGAGCGCCCGGGCGGGCAACGTGTGCGCGTGCGCGCGCGGCTGCCATCCGGTGATCGGGCGGCGGCGTGTCACGTCGCTGCCGGCGCGGATCGGCGGAGGCTGCATCGGGTGCGGCGCGTGCGGCTGCGAACACGGGCCGCGCGCGACGCAGTGTCCGACGGGGCGGCGCTGTCGCCAGCGGTGACGCGGCGCTTGTGACGTGTGACGTGTGACGTGTGACGTGTGACGTGTGACGTGTGACGTGTGACGCGTGGTGCGCGGTGCGTGGTGCGTGGTGCGTGGTGCGTGGTGCGTGGTGCGTGGTGCGCCAGTAGCGTACCGCGTGCGAGGCACGCGCGCGGCATGACGCGCGATGCTCCGCAGGCAATGCGCGATGTGATGCGATTCACGCGCCGTTCGATGCAACCCGCCCATCCGCCGAACGCACGCCACTCCGCGATTCCGATGCTCGGAGCACGGCGTGACATCAACGCACGTACGCGATCGCACATGCCTATGCGATGTGCGATCACCCACCGCGCCGCGCGTCGAACGTCATGCCGAAAATTGAAGAATGCGAGAAACCGCGCGGACCGCCCCGTCGATGCGAAGGACGAGCGTCGAGCGCTGCATGAAGAAGAACGCGGATGAAAGCGCTCGCCCAAGAGGGCTTTGCTGCGCTGTTCATCCGCGTCCGATGTGCGTTGGTAGGCTCGATTGGATTCGAACCAACGACCCCCACCATGTCAAGGTGGTGCTCTAACCAACTGAGCTACGAGCCTGTGTGAGGCGCGAATTATAGAGAGCCTCGCACGCGCACACAAGCCCTTTTTGGAAAATTCTCGGATCGACTGCGTCGATGGGCCGCCCGTCCGAACCGATCGGCGCCGGATGCAACGGCGGAAGCGGCGGCGTCGGGCGCGATGAAGTGCAAGCGGCCGCCGTCCCACGTGCGCCGCGTCGCCGGACTTCCGCAGGGGTGAACGCTTGACGACCCGTGCAAATGCGGCGCGTTAGGTGACATATCCGAACGCGCCGACGTCTCGGCGATAAGCTTCGTCGCCGGCACTGGACGGATTCGCAGCGCCCGCCATTGCAGGCGGAAACGCAATCGCAAGCAAAGGATCGGCAAGCGCGGCGGTCGAAGAAAGAGGCCGCACGTTCACGATCGACAGCAAGCGGGACGTATTGCACGAATGCACACGAAGGCTTCGCAAGCCAATGCGTCTCAGCCAACCGAGGGCGACGGTCGGCGAAAGCCGGCGTCCCGTTCGCCGTTCGCCTTCCGCGTCGGCCAGGACGCGCCGCGGAACAAGACGCGACGACATCGAACGGCAACTTCTCAACCAGGCTGCAACAACGGTCGCCCGAGCGCGCATCGTCGCCGATGCACGCGGTTCGCGTCGGCCGGGCGAGGCCGGTCGAGGCCGGCGAGCGCGGCAACAGCAAGCACGGCGAGCACGGCGCTCGGGACACTCGCGAACGACCGCGACGTGCGCGTCGGCACACGGCCGGCCGCGCACGATCATGCGGCTCACCCTCGCGCCGCCGCGGCCAGCACCTGCGCGACGAGCGGATGATGCTGCCCGCGTTGCGAGCGGATCGCGTAGATCTCCTCGGTCACGCCGTCAGCGCGCCCGAGCCGCCTCAACCCGCGCAGCAGCGCGACGTCGCCCGCGCCCGGCTCGCTCAGCGGAAACACGCCCAGACCGCGCGCGGCGAACACGGCCATCAGCGCGCTGTCCTCGAATTCGCCGACGATCCGCGGCCGGATGCCGTGCGCGTCGAACCAGCGATCGAGCCGCATGCGCAGCACCGCGTGCCCGGTCGGCAACAGCACCGGCAGGTCCGCCAGGCACTGCGGAAAGCGGCCGCGCGCCGCCGATGCCATCGCGGTCGGCCCGTACCAGTCGACGGGCGACGCGACGATCCGCTCGCTCGCGAGCCGCAGGTTCGCGCGGCGCGGCGCGGGCTCGCCCGCGAGCACCAGATCGAGCCGGTGCAATGCGAGCTCAGCGAGCAGTTCCTCGTATTCGCCGTCATGGCAAAGCAGCCGCAGCGACGGCGCCGCGAGCGCGGGCTCGAGCGCCGCGTGCGCGGTGAGCTTCGAAATGCCGTCCGTCAGCCCGACCGCGAGCCGCGCGCCCTCCCCGCGCGCCGCTTCGCGCACCTCGTCCTCGATCAGTTGCCCGATCCGGAAGATCTCCTCGGCGCGCGCGAACGCGGCCTGCCCCGCGTCCGTCATCGCCACGCCCCGCCCCGACGGCTTCAACAGCTGATGCCCGATCGATCTTTCCAGCTCGCGCACCTGCGCGCTGATCGTCTGCACGGCCATGTCGAGCCGCCCGGCCGCGCGCGCGAAGCCGCCCTCCTTCACGACGACCCAGAAGTAGTACAGATGGCGAAAATTCAGCATCGCGCCCTCGCCCCCATCGTCATCGATACTTCGTAAAAACCGAATGATAGATCAGATTTCAACTGATTTTTTCGAAACATGAAAGCGCCGATCATCACGACTTCGACATTCGACGGACACCCCGTCCGACACCGCACATGGACTACCTGCTGACCCTCGCCGCCGATCCCGCCGTCTGGGCCGCGCTCGTGACGCTCGTCGCGATGGAGATCGTGCTCGGCATCGACAACCTGATCTTCATCTCGATCCTGAGCAACAAGCTGCCCGAAGCGCAGCGCGAACGCACGCGGCGCCTCGGCATCGGGCTCGCGCTGATCTTTCGACTCGCGCTGCTCGGCACGGTCGCATGGATCGCGCGGCTCACCGAGCCGGTATTCACGCTGTTCGATCACGCGTTCTCGTGGCGCGACCTGATCCTGATCTCGGGCGGCCTGTTCCTCGTCTGGAAGGCGACGAAGGAGATGCATCACCACGTGTCGCACGACGGCTCGAACGAAGCCGGCCCGACGAACGCCGCCGGCCTGACGACTTGGGCTGCGGTCAGCCAGATCCTGATGCTCGACATCGTGTTCTCGATCGACAGCATCGTCACCGCGGTCGGCATGACGACGCACGTCCCGATCATGTTCGTCGCGGTGATCGCCGCCGTCACGGCGATGCTGTTCGCAGCCGGCCCGCTCGCGCGCTTCATCGACCGCAACCCGACCATCGTGATGCTCGCGCTCAGCTTCCTGATGGTGATCGGCATGACGCTGATCGCGGAAGGCTTCGGCTCGCACGTGCCGAAGGGCTACATCTACGCGGCGATGGCGTTCTCCGCCTTCGTCGAAGGAATGAACATGCTCGCGCGGCGCGCGAAGGAAAAGCACGCGAAGCGGATCGCCGTGCAGTGACGCGCCGCCGCGCGACGTGACGTGACGCGATGCAGTGCAGTGCGGTGCGAACTGCTTGCACGGCCCGGCTCGATCGGGCCGTACGAAGCGAAACGTCGCGCCGCCTGGCCGTGCCGGACGCGCGGCGGGAAACGAAGCGCGGCTCGTCCGCGCGCCCTCGAAAGGAGTTGCACGATGAAATGCCCTGTTTGCGTGACGCCCGAGCTGCTGATGACAGAACGGCAATCGATCGAGATCGACTACTGCCCGGCGTGCCGCGGCGTATGGCTCGACCGCGGCGAGCTCGACAAGCTCATGGCCCGTGCCGACGACGATGCAGGCGAGCGTCGACGCGACGCCGCGCGCGATACCGCCCGCGAAGCGCCGCCCGCGCACAACGCGCACGACGATCGGCGCCGGCATGACGGGTACGAGCACGACGGTCATTACCGGCCGCAACACGGCGGGTATCGGAAAAAGAAATCGCTGTTCGACATGTTCGATTTCGATTAAGGCAGGCGTCGGCGCGATCGATGCCGGCGGCGCGGCGACACGCCCGCGCCAGCGAGCGTCCGTCGCTCGACGAACCCGCGCGCGGCGATCCGATTCGCCGACGAGCCGGCCGCGCGCAACGCATCTTGTTCACGCCGAAGCGCGCGGCGCTTGTCTTATACTCGCCGGCTCACCGCTGGAGACGAGATGACCGCAACGCGTTCCATTCGATGTCTATGCCGCGCCGTCGGCGTGACGCTGACGGGCGAGCCGGCCGCGCGAGCCAACTGCCACTGCGCGTCATGCCGCGATTTCTACGGCGCGCCGATGCTGTCGGCAACCGCTTGGCCGGCCGAGCAAGTCGCCGTCGCCGAAGGCGACGCCGCGACGTTCACGCATCCGGCGAAGCACCTGTCCCGCAGGTTCTGCGCAGCCTGCGGCGAAACCGTGTTCGGCACGAACCGGCTCGGCATGCGCGTCGTGCCGAACGCGATCGTCGCGCGCGCCACGGGCGGCGAGCTGCCCGACGCGCTGCGGCCGACGATGCATCTGTTCTATCGGCAGCGAATCGTCGACGTGCGCGACGAACTGCCGAAATATCTCGACGGCTGGGACGGACCGACCGGCGACTCGTGACGCTCGACCATCGCGCTCGATCGGCGCGCACGGCTCCATGCATCGCGGCCTAAAGCGGACAGTCGGTAAACAGATCGAGCACCTGCGTGAAGAACGCTCTCGCCTGCGCATCGTCGCGCAAGTCGAGCCCGGCCGAATCGCCGCCATAGACGCCGCTCGACTGCGGGCGCGCATCCGCGTGGCGTCGCGCATAGTCGACCGCCTCGCCGAGATCCCGCCTGAATCGCTCGACGACGCCCGGCTGCGTCTGCGGCCCCGTCACGCACATGTGCAGCGCGTCCGGACACTGAAGCCCGTTGAAGCGCCAGCCGTGCCGACGCATGCAGTCGTTCACGTGATAGATGTCGAACGCGTCCGACGCGAACGCGAAACAGAACGTCGGCCTGCCGAGCACGCGCAGTTCCGGAATCGCGCGCACGGCGGCCTGCATGTCGAACGCCGTATCGAATATCGCCTTCGCGCGCGCCAGGTATCCTTCGCGCCCGAGGCCGCGCAGCGCCGCCCACGTCGCGGCGATCAGGCCGCCCGAACGGCTGCCGGCCAAACCGGGCGACCCGTATACGCCGCCCGCCCAGTCGGTCATCAAAAAGTACTGGTGCCGGCGAAAGCTCGCGTCGCGCCACGCGAGCACCGAGCCGCCTTTCGGTCCGTAGCCGTATTTGTGCGTATCGGCCGAGATCGACGTGACGCCGGGCAAGCGGAAATCGAAAACCGGAATGTCGGGATAGCCGAGCGTTTCCCCCCACGGCAGAATCCAGCCGCCGAGACAAGCGTCGACATGCAGCCACACGTGCTTGTCGATCGCGACGTCGGACAGCGCCTCGATCGGATCGATCGTCCCGTACGGATAATTGCATGCCGAGCCGACGATCATCACGGTATCGGCGTCGATCGCATCGCGCACGAAATCGACGTCGACCCGCATCGTTTGCGGATCGACCGGCGCGACGATCACGTCGATGCCGAACAGATGCGCGGCCTTGCGAAACGCGGGATGCGCCGACGCGGGCCAGATCATCCGCGGCCGCACGATTGCGCGTTCGGCGCGCGCTTTGTCGCGATACGCGAGCGTCGCGTTCAGGATGCTCTCCGTGCCGCCGAGGCTCAGCGCGCCGCATGCGCGATGCGCGCCGTCATGCCCGGTCACGGCCTCGCCGTGCAGCAGTGCGACCGTCATCGCGACGATCTCGCTTTCCATCCGGTTCATGCTCGGGCACAGGTCGCGCTGCAACGCGTTGACGTGACTGAAGAGCCCGTACGCTTCGTTGAGGAACGCATAATGTTCGTGATCGCCGCAGTACATCGTGCCCGAGCAGCGGCCGTGTTCCCATTTGAAGTCTTCGCGCGCGGCCATCGATCGCAGCTCTTCGAGCAAGCGCTCGCGCGGCATGCCGCGCTCGGGAAAGCCGTGCATCGCGCCGAATTCGGCCGCATACGGATAAAGCACTTTGACGCCTTCTTCGAGATCCATCACGCCCTCCTGATCGGAACCGGCATCGGCTTTCGGACGTGCGTCGATGCCGACGGCACTGCCGATGATTCCACCTCGCCGTTCACATTAAGGCTGCCTAATTAACACATTAAAAATTCCCTGTACGTTCCTTTCGTTCACGCTATGCTTAGCATGACATCCTAATAAAAATCGGAACACGTCATGAAGAGATACGCATTGGCTTTCTTGTTGATGCTGTGCTCATCGATGTCGGCAATGGCGGGGGCGATCATTCCATCGGGCGGCACATTGGTCGCGGGGCAATACGCGATGTCGAACAACGGCAATTTCGCATTCGGCATCGACGCCGCGAGCGGCAAGCTGTATTTCCACTATAAATTCCCGACGCAGGCATGGGGCGCGAGCTCGATGTCGCAATTCTTCGGAACGAAGCCCGAGGGCGCGCTCTACGTGGGCAAAGGCGATCGGCTCGTCATGCAGACCGACGGCCGGCTCGCATTCTATTCGGGGAACGACGTCGTCTGGAGCAACTGGTATTACGGCCCCGCGCCCATTCCGGGCTCGTACGCGGTCGTCGAGGATTTCGGCGTCGTCGCGATCTATCCGCCGCAGGGCGGCTATCCTTCGTTCACCTGGCCGTTCGCATCGATCACGCCGAATAGCGGCGCGCTCACGACGGTCGTCGGCTATCCGTTCGGGCTGAACTTCCCGGTGCTCAACGGACGCCAATCGCTGCAGATCTTCAACAACGTCACCTATTACCTGTGGAACAAGAGCTTCGCGTCGGACAGCGTCGCGATGCAGCCCGACGGCAATCTCGTCGTCTACAACAAGGGGCAGCCCGTGTGGTCGACTGCGACATCGGGCAATCCGGGCGCCTACATGCTGGTGACGCCCGTCGGCTTCGTGCTCGGCAAGCAGTACGGCGGCATTCTCGCGAACGTCCCCTATCCGGTGTCCGTCGATCAGTCGAGCCGCGCGAGCGGGCCGAACGATCCGAAGCCGTCGCCGGCCACGCCGCCCGCTCCTTCGCTCAACCTGCCGATCAACTCGAGCTGGAAGTGCTTTTACGTCAAGGACTGGCTCTCGTGTTACGCGCCGGGCTGAGCGGCTCCCGGTTTGCGCGTCGGCTCGCGCGCGGCCGCCGACGCGCGCGCACGCACCGGGTATGAACCGAGGCTGACGACGCAGCGCGCCGGCGAGCGATTCGTTCGTGTGCCTAAACACGCTGCATCGCGCGAAAAACGGGCCGATTACGCTTGAACGCGTCGACGAATCGCGCGGACATTTCGGCATAGACGTCCGCGTTCGCGCGGTTCGGCTCGTGGACACCGCGAATCCGCACGCGTACGCCGAAATCGTCGAGATCGAGCAAGCCGAGCCGCTGGAACGCAAGCAGCGCAACCCCGACGCACGTCGTGTATTGCGGCTGCTCGACGCGATGCACGGGCGCGTTCAGCACGTCCGCGACGATCTGCGACCATGCGTCGGATTCCGCGCCGCCGCCGTAGAGCACGAAGTGCGAGAAGCGCCGCTTCGCGAATGCTTCGACAGGGCCGCGCAGCCAGCGCAGATTCATCGCGACGCCTTCGAGCACCGCGCGCGCGAGGTGGCTGCGCGTCGCGTCGAGCCCGAGATTGACGAAGCCGCCGCGCATCGATGCGTCCGCGCACGGCGCGAGCGATCCCGCGAGCCACGGCAGGAACAGCACGCCGCCGCTGCCTGGCGGCGTCGCGTCGATCGCCGTTTGCAGGCGCGCGAAGCAATCGTCGCGCGGCAGCGCGCCGAACGGATCGTCCGCATAGACCTGCTGCTCGATGAAGTGCTTGAGCGCCGCGCCGCCGACGCCGTTTTCCGCCATCACGAAATACGTGTCCGGCACCGGGCTCGGCATGCTGAGAATCGCGTGCCGGATATCCGTTCGCTTGAACCGCACGTGCGCGATCATCACGCTCGAGCTGCCGATCGACAGCGCCGCGTGCTTGCCCGCGAACGCGCACGCGCCCATGCCGCCCGCCTGCGTGTCGTTCAGGCCCGCAACCACCGGCGTATCGCGCGGCAAGCCGAGTTCGTCGGCGACGTCGGGCAACACGCGGCCGACGATCGCGTCGATCGGCAGCAGCTCGGGCAGCTTGTCGGCATCGATGCACGAGTAACGTACGAGCCGCGAATCGTAGCGCGTCGCGTTCAGGCGGCGGTTGTCGATCGCAAGCGACATGAACGCCGTGCATTGATTCGCGCACGCGCGCCCCGTGAAGCGCAGATTCAAATAGTCCATCGGTTCGAGAAACGTCGCGGTGCGCGCGTAGACGTCGGGCTTCGCATACTTCAGATAGCGCATGTGCGTGAGCGAGATCCCGCCTTCGACGGGCGGCAATCCATGCACGCGCAGCCATTGCCACTGCCGCAGCAGCGAATCGGCCCGCTTCGGGTAATGTGCGACGTCGCGCATCGCGCGCGGCGCGCCGCGCCGGTCGAGCCAGAGAATCATGTTCGCGACGGGCGCGCCGTCCGCGCCGACGGGCACGATCGAAGAATACTGGCTGCTGCATGCGATCGCGCGCACGTCGCGCGACGCGACGCCCGATGCGTGCAGCGCGACGACGCACGCATGCTTGACCGCGCGCCAGATGTCGAGCGGGTCCTGCTCGACGCCGCCGCCCGGCACGGACAGCGTCGCGACCGCCTCGCGCGCCGCCGCGACGACCCGCCCGTCGAGCGAGACGACGGCGGCCTTCGGGCCGCTCGTTCCGAGATCGATCGCCAACACGCAGGGGCCAGGCTCCGTCATCGCGCCTCCTTTCATCGGGACGTTGCGGTACACGTCTGAAGCATAGTCGACGGATCGCGTCACGGAAGGATTCGGCGATATCGCGCGTCGCCGCCGCGTGCAGCCGGTTCGAGCATTTTCACATCGGCGAACCGCAGGCGAACGACGCGAGCGACATCGCGGCGCTCGATGCACGCCGGGCCCGCACATGACGCAATGTTCGACGTGCCCCGCTCAATCGCGATGGGTAGGTGAACGAACCGGTTGATGTCGATGCCGAGCGGATCGATTTGGCGAACGCGCAACAGGAAAGCAGCGATCCGCAATGCATCCGCGATCGACTTTCTCGGTCGTTTCTCGCCTGCGGCCATCACGCAAGGCGTGATGGCAACGTCCGCCTGCAGTGAAGTGATTCCGTCAATTCGTATCGCCGCGCCGGTTGCGCCGGATGCGCCGGATGCTCTGCCGCATCATGCATTCATCGACGGCGTCGTGACGGCCCCTTGCGCGTGGCGCGCGAGCGGTGCGATGAAATGCTTGACCTTCGGCGTTTCGTCGCTGGAGGGCACGGCGTGAAACGATGGGCTTGAATGGTCCAACGTCCGCATCGATGACCGACATGCGCGCTGGTTTCGCTTCGTTCGCGTCTTCGCTTCGTGCGCCTCGTTCGCTTCTCCGCACGACGACATAGCGTCGCCATGGAAAACGGATGCGCCGCCGTGAAGCGGCTTGATCCAATCATGCGCATCGAGAATCGCCGGGAAGCCCGCAGGAACGGGCTTCCCGGCCGGCGGGCACGCCGCCGCCGATACGCCGCGTCGTCAGTTCACGCCGGACGCGCTCCACGCGCGCGCAACCGTTGCGCTCTCAGCCGAATTCGCGCCGTACAGGTCGTTCGCCGCCTGGATCGACGCGCGCCGCGCGCTCGAGTAGCTGGAGTTGGAGGTCAAGTACACAGTCAACGTCCGATACCAGATCTTGCCCGCCTTGTCGCGGCCGAGGCCGCTGAAGCTGGTGTCGCCGTTGCAGACCAGTTGGCTCTTCGACAGCCCGGTGTCGGTCGCCGGCACCACCGGGCCTTCCGCGAGCAGATAGAAGAAGCGGTTGCCGACGCCCGACGAGTAATGCGGATTCGTCCACGTGAAGCCACTGGACGGATAGCAGCTGTACGACCGGCCGTCGAGATCCTGCTTGTACATCTTGCGCAGGCCGCCGCTCGTGATGCGCGCGCCGATCACGTAGTTGCCCGGATCGTTCGGGTTGTTCGCGTAGTACTTGACGAGCGTGCCGAAGATATCGGAAGTCGACTCGTTGAGGCCGCCCGCATCGCCCGAATAGTTCAGGTTCGCGGTGGCTTCGGTCACGCCGTGGCTCATCTCGTGCCCGGCCACGTCGACCGATACGACGGGCTTCGGCAGGCGGCTGCCCGGCTCGCCGTCGCCGTACACCATCACGCGCGACGACAGCCATGCCGCGTTCGCGCCGGTCGTGCCGCTGCCGGTGTCGAACACCACGTGCGCGTAGCTCCTCACGCCGCGACCATCGTTGAAGATGCCGTTGCGGTTGTGCGTGGTCTTGTAGTAATCCCAGGTCAGCGCGAGACCGTAGTCGATGTCGGCCGCGACGGTCTGCCGGTTGCTCGTCGTGTTGTCGCCCCACACGTTCGTGCTGCTCGTGAAGATCGGCAGATCGGTCGCCAGCTCGACTTCGTCCGAGGTCAGGCCGCGGCCGTCGTACACCGAGCCGCTGCCGCGCGTCGGATCGAGCATCCGGTACGCGTTCGTGCCGGTCTGGTCGGTCGTCAGCGACAGGTTTCCGTAGTACAGCGAACGGCCGGTGCCGGTTGCGGCGGCGGTCTTGATCAGATCCTGCGCGTCGAGCACGTTGCCCGTGCGCGCGTCGACGTAGTAGAGCACGGCCTCGCCGTGCGCGTCGGTCGCCTTGCCGTACACGCGCACCGCGTGGGCGAGCGTCGGCGCGGCGTCGCGCGCGAACACGACGAGATCCGGGCCGTCGACACGGCGCACGTCCGCGCCGAAGTGCTTGGCCGCGGCGCGCCGGGCCGCGGCCGCACCCACATCGGGCGCGTTGCGCACCACGAAGCGCTCGCCGACCTTGCCGATCTTGCCGGCAAGATCGATCGGCACGGGCTGGGTCAGGCTCGCCTGCTTCAGTTGCCCTTGATTCGAGTGCACGACGACGTCGCCGCCGATCACGGGCAGCCCCGCATAGAAGCGGTCGAAACGCACGTGCTCGGTGCCGTCCGGGTCGACGATCACGTCGCGCACCTGGAACTGGTCGCCCTCCGCCGGCGCGCCCGGCGGCGCGGCCGCGAACTTCAGCGTGCGCGCGGCGCTGCCGGCGGCCAGGTTGAAGGCGGCCGGGTTCTGCTGGATCAATTGCAGCGCCCGGTCGACCGCGGCCGGCTGGTCGCCGGCTTGCGCAAACGCGCTG
This sequence comes from Burkholderia savannae, assembly GCF_001524445.2. NCBI lineage: Bacteria > Pseudomonadati > Pseudomonadota > Betaproteobacteria > Burkholderiales > Burkholderiaceae > Burkholderia > Burkholderia savannae. The sequence continues at coordinate 2,510,535 of NZ_CP013418.1, read as the reverse complement.
AGACTGGCGAGCGAAATCGCGGTGACGGACAGCAGGAAGGAAAGTTTCTTCATGTAATCCTCCAGATAATGAATGCGTGGTTATTGGAAACGTATTAACTGCAAGCACTAAACAAGAGAGGTACGGTGAACTGCAAAGCCATGCTAGGAGGTCAAATCTATCTTTACAAGAAATTTACCAATAAATTAATTTATCGTTATGGTCGCGTTAATCGAGTTAGGCTTTGGTTAGTGAATTGAAATGGTTCTGTGCGGCGTGCCTCAGGCATGCCGGTGACGGCGAGCGGGCGGGGCGCGCCGGATGGGCAGCGAACGAGCCGACGGCGAAGCCGCGCCGCACGCGATGCAGCCCGAGCAGAATTTACGGCGCGCTTGCAGAACGATGGCGACGGCCATGCTCTGCTTAATCGAATATTCATTTCAATTGTTGAATTCACATTATGAATATTCAATTGATCAATGACGCGTGGTTGTCAATGCAGGCGGCCTGCGTTTTCTTCAAATGAAAAAAGAGGGCGGTTCGGCGAACAGGCCGGCGAACGAATCGCGGCCTTTGCGGGAGGACGACACGGCGGCGCGGCGCGGCATCCGGCGACGCGTAAGAAAGGCGGTTCGCCGCGCGACGCGATGGTCGCCGGCGCCGATCAGGAAGAGCCGCTGCCGCCGCAATGGCCGGCGCACCGCGCGCAGATCGCGCGCCGCCCTGCAGCAGGCGGGTTGGCAAACGCCGCACGCATCGCCTGCGGGCGCGGCGTTGCGTCCGTTGCGTCCGTTGCTGCCGTTGCTGCCGTTGCTGCCGCAAGTGCGTGCCGATCGGCTAGCGGCCCTGCCGAAATTCTCCGAAGGGGAAAGCGCGCGGCTCGCGTTCGTGCATACCGACCCGCGGCACGCGGGGAGCCGGCTCGTGCTGCGCTTGCGGCGCTCGCATCACGCGGTGAGCGGCGTCTCGCGGCACGGCGCGCCGAACCCGAATGGCGCGCCGTGCCGCGAGACGCTGTACCGGCCCGCGCAGCCGTTGACGCTGGCGACGTCGCGCGACGCCGGCGATCCCGCGATCCCGCGATCCCGCGGACATCGTCGCGGCGCTGTCGGCCGCCGGGCGCATCGAGACACGCTCGGCGCGCGACGGCAACTGCGGCCATGGCGGCGACGTACGGCACGCAGTACTGATCGTTCCAGCAACGCTTGCCACGCCGTTCGACGCCGCATCGGGCGGCATGACAAGCGTCGCGGTTTCCGCCGCGACTGCTTCGTCCGTTGCCTCCGGCACACCCGGCGCTTCCGGCGCAACGCATTGCCGCACATGAACCGCGCGCCGCTCCGCGCCGGATCGTTCCGGATGACGAATGAATCGGCTCGACCGCGTCAGCCCGTTTTCCTGACGGATTTCTTCTTCGCCGCGCGCGCGGGCTCGGGGGCGAACGTGCAGCCGGGCTGCGTGCGCAACAGGAACTGCACCGCATGATCGGCGAGCGCGTCGAGGCCGAGCGGCCCGTTCGGCTTGTACCATTGCGCGACCCAGTTCAGCGCGCCGAACATCAGCAGCCGGTCGATCGGCGTCGGCGCGGGCCACTCGCCCGCCGCCTGCAGCCGCTCGATCACGCCGTCCCACACCGCCTCGTAGCGGTCCTTCAGCTTCAGCACCTTCGCCTGCATCGCTTCGTCGAGCGACTTCCATTCGTACAGCAGCACCGGAATGAAGTCGTGATCGGGCGACACCAGCGTTTTCAAGTGCGTGTGCACGAGCGCGCGGAACGCGTCGCGCGCGGGCAGGTTCTCGACGTCGAGCGCCTCGATCCGCGCGAGCGCGTTCGACATGCCCTGCTCCATCACCGCGACGAGAATGTCCTGCTTCGTCTTGAAATAGTAGAACCAGCTTCCCGCCTGCACGCCCGCCGCAGCGGCGATGTCGCGGACCGTCGTTCGTTCGTATCCCTGCGTGCGGAACAGCTTCGCGGACTTGAGGATCAGCTCGTCGCGCAGCGTCGCGCTCTCGCCCTTCACGGGACGCCCGCGCTTGCGCGTGGCCTGAGGTATGGCGCTCATAGAATCACAATGCGATGTTTCGAACCGGCGCTCGCCGCCGCGCAACCGCGCTGCTGCGGCGAAGCCCGTCATTCGAGCGATTATCGGCGAGTTTTAAACGCTTGGAAAGCCGATCCGCCCGCGCGCGCCGCCCGATCCCGAGCGCCGCGCGCTAATACTCGAGCTGGCGCGCCGCCAGATCCTTCATGATTTCCTCCGCGCCGCCGCCGATCATGTTGACCTTCACTTCGCGATAGATGCGCTCGGGCCGCGTGCCGCGCATGTAGCCCATGCCGCCGAGTATCTGCACGGCGGCGTCCGCGCAGAACTGCATCGTCTGCGCCGCGAAATTCTTCAGCATGCAGATCGTCGCGACGAGCGTCGGCGCGCCCCTGTCGAGATGATCGATCTGCCACGCGCATTGCTCGAGCCATGCGCGCGTCGCGTCGATGCGCATCGCCATGTCGACGAGCTTGTGCCGGATCACCTGATGATCCGCGACGCGCCGGCCGAACGTGCGCCGCTGCCGCGCCCAGTCGAGCGCGTCCTCGTAGCAGACTTGCGCGAAGCCGAGCGCCGACGCGGCGAGGCTGAAGCGCTCGAGGTTGAAATTCTGCATCACGAGCGCAAAGCCGCCGCCTTCCGGGCCGATCAGGTTCGCGGCCGGCACGGGGCAATCGTCGAAGCGCAGATGCGCGGTGTCCGACGCCCACCAGCCCATTTTCTTCAGCGGCGTCTTCGACAAGCCCGGCGCGTCGCCTTCGACGAGTAGCAGCGACAGCCCCTTCGCGCCCTGCGCGTGCGCATCGGTGCGCACGGCCACCGTGTAGTAGTCGGCCCGCATGCCCGAAGTGATGAACACCTTCTCGCCGTTCACGACGTAGCGGCTGCCGTCGCGCACCGCACTCGTGCGCAGCGCGGCGACGTCCGAGCCGCCGCCCGGCTCCGTGATCGCGAGCGCCGAGATCTTGCGGCCCGCGAGAATGCCGGGCAGCACGCGCGCCTTCAGTTCGTCGCTGCCCGCGTGCGCGATCGGCGGCGCGCCGATCGTATGCGACATCAGCGAGCTGACGACGCCCCCCGCGCCGCAGCGCGCGAGCTCGATCGAGCAGATCAGCCGATGAAACATGTCGACGTCCTCGACGCCGCCGTAGGCGTCGGGAAAGCCGATGCCGAGAAGCCCGACGCGCGCCGCCTTCTCGTACAGCTCGCGCGGAAACTCGCCCGCCTCGTCCCAATCGTTCACGTACGGCGAGATCTCGTTCGCGACGAATCGGCGCAACGTGTCCTGCAATTGGACGTGCTCCGGCCGGTAATAGGCCGGGTTCGGGATCGCGCGATGCATCGATGCCTCCTTTCGGTGCGCCGGGAGTCGGCCGCTTTCGTGCCGATTCTAGGAACGCGGCAAAAATAAATCAACCGATTGATTTATTAGATTCACGGCGCTACGATGCGCACATCGCACACGACGACATCCGGGGCGCCCGATGAGCACGCTGCAAGGGAAGACCGTCTTCATCACCGGCGCTTCGCGCGGCATCGGGCTTGCGATCGGCAAGAAGGCCGCGAGCCTCGGCGCGAACGTCGTCGTCGCCGCGAAAACCGCCGACGTGAATCCGAAGCTGCCCGGCACGATTTACAGCGCGGCCGCCGAGATCGAAGCGGCGGGCGGCGCATGCCTGCCGCTTCAAGTGGACATACGCGACGAAACGCAGATCGCCGCCGCGCTCGCGCGCGCGGCCGAGCGTTTCGGCGGCGTGGACGCGCTCGTCAACAACGCGAGCGCGATCAGCCTGACCGACACGCCGAACACGCCGATGAAACGCTTCGACCTGATGTTCGACGTCAACGTCCGCGGCACGTTCGCGTGCACGCAGGCGGCGCTGCCGTATCTGAGGGAATCCGCGAAGCGCGGCGGCAACCCGCACGTGCTGACGCTGTCGCCGCCGCCGAATCTCGATCCGAAATGGTTCGCGCCGCACGTCGCGTACACGATCGCGAAATACGGCATGAGCCTGTGCGTGCTCGGGCACGCGGAGGAATTCCGTCCGCACGGCATCGCGGTCAACGCACTGTGGCCGCGCACGGTGATCCGCACGGCGGCGCTGCAAATGATTCCCGGCATTGCGCCCGAGGTCTGCCGCACGCCGGAGATCGTCGCCGACGCCGCCGCGCACGTGCTGTCGCTCGACGCGCGCACGCACACGGGCTGCTTCTTCATCGACGAGCAGGTGCTCGCCGGCGCGGGTGTCGCCGATCTCTCGCGCTACGCGGTCGTGCCCGGCACCACGTCGTTTCCGAACGATCTGTTTCTCGACTGACGGACGAAAAACCTCACATGGCATATCGCTCACAACTTCGCGCGGGCAGCTTCGACGGCAAGGTCGCGCTCGTCACGGGCGGCGGCAGCGGCATCGGCCGCTGCTGCGCGCACGAGCTCGCGTCGCTCGGCGCGCTCGTCGTGCTGCTCGGCCGCAACGCGGACAAGCTCGCGAACGTGTCGGCCGAAATCCACGAAGACGGCGGCCGTGCGGACGCGATCGCATGCGACATTCGCGACGAGGACGGCGTGCGGCACGCGATCGCGCAGATCGTCGAGCGGCACGGCCGCGTCGATCTGCTGGTCAACAACGCGGGCGGCCAGTTCCCCGCGCCGCTCGATCAGATCAGCGCGAAAGGCTGGCAGGCCGTGCTCAACACGAACCTGCTCGGCGGCTTTCTCGTCGCGCGCGAGTGCTACGTGCAATCGATGAAGCCGCGCAAGACGGGCGCGATCGTCAACATCATCGCCGACATGTGGCACGGCATGACGGGCATGGGCCACAGCGGCGCCGCGCGCGCCGGCATGCTGAACTTCACCGAGACGGCCGCCGCCGAATGGGCGCCCGTGCGCGTGAACGCCGTCGCGCCCGGCTGGATCGCGTCGAGCGGAATGGACACGTATCCCGACGCGATCAAGCCGATGCTGCGCGGCCTGCCGAAGATGGTGCCGCTCGGGCGCATCGGCAACGAAGCCGAAGTGTCGGCGGCGATCGCGTTCCTGCTGTCGGACGCCGCGTCGTTCATCAGCGGCGCGTGCCTGCGCGTAGACGGCGGCGCGCCGAACGCGCGCCGCCATTTCGCGATGCAGCCCGTCGACGCGAACGCGCCGTTCGACGGCTTCCATCGCGCGATCGCGCCCGAACTCTTCAAGCGCTGACATGCCGATCTTCGATTCCCGTCTCGATACGACAAGCGCCGCGTTCCGCGACAACGCCGATCACATGCGCGCGCTGATCGCGCAATGGCACGCGCTCAACGCGCGCGCCGCGGACGAATCGGCGAAGGCCGGCCCGCGCTTCGACAAGCGCGGGCAACTGCTGCCGCGCGAGCGGCTCGCGCTTCTCGTCGACGCCGGCGCGCCGTTTCTCGAGCTCGCGGCGCTCGCCGGCTATCTCGTCGGCGAAAGCGATCCGGACAAATCGGTGCCGGGCGCGGGCCTCATCGGCGGCATCGGCTACGTGAGCGGCACGCGCTGCATGATCGTCGTCGCCGATTCGGGCATCGACGCGGGCGCGCTGCAGCCGATGGGCCTCGAGAAATTCCAGCGGCTGCAGCGGATCGCGCTCGACCATCGGCTGCCGTTCGTGCATCTCGTCGAATCGGCCGGCGCGAACCTGCTGCAATACCGCGTCGAGGAATTCATCCACGGCGGCCGCCATTTCCATCAGCTCGCGAAGCTGTCCGCCGCCGGCATCCCGGTGCTCACGCTCGTGCACGGCTCATCGACCGCGGGCGGCGCGTACATGCCGGGCCTGTCCGATTACGTCGTGATGGTGCGCGACCGCGCGAAGGCGTTCCTCGCCGGCCCGCCGCTGCTGAAGGCCGCGACGGGCGAGATCGCGACCGACGAGGAGCTCGGCGGCGCGACGATGCACGCGAGCGTGTCGGGCCTCGCCGAATACGTCGCGGACGACGACGCCGACGGCATCCGCATCCTGCGCGAGCTCGTCGACAAGCTCGGCTGGCGCGAGCGCGAGGCGGCGCTGCCCGTCGGCGAGGAACCCGCGCTCGATCCGCAAGGACTGCTAGGCATCCTGCCGCGCGACGGCAAGAAGCCCGTCGACATGCGCGAGGTGATCGCGCGGCTCGTCGACGCATCGGATCTTCTGGAATTCCAGCCGTCGTACGGGCCGGCCACCGTCTGCGCGCACGCGCGCATCCACGCAATGCCCGTCGGCATCGTGACGAACAACGGCCCGCTCGATCCGGCCGGCGCGACGAAGGCGACCCATTTCATTCAGGCGTGCTGCCAGAGCGGCGTGCCGCTCGTCTATCTGCAGAACACGACGGGCTTCATCGTCGGCAAGGAGTCCGAACGCGCGGGAATGATCAAGCATGGCGCGAAGATGATCCAGGCGGTGTCGAACGCCACCGTCCCGCAGATCACGATCCTGTGCGGCGCTTCGTTCGGCGCGGGCAATTACGGGATGTGCGGGCGCGGCTTCGATCCGGCCTTCGTGTTTTCGTGGCCGAACGCGCGCACCGCGGTGATGGGCGCGGAGCAGGCGGCGCTCACGATGGCGATCGTGATGGAAGGCGCGGCGCGCGCGAAAGGCGTCGAGCCGGACCGCGCGCGAATCGATGCGCTGCGCGAGAAGATCGTCGCGAACTTCGAGCGCCAGACCCACGCGTTCTACACGTCCGGACGCATGCTCGACGACGGCGTCATCGATCCGCGCGACACGCGCCGCGTAATCGCGATGACGCTCGCCGTCTGCCGCGACGGCCGCGGCAAGTCCGTCCAACCGCTCACGTTCGGCGTCGCCCGCCCCTGATCTGGAGACATCATGCATTTCACCGAAGAACACGAAGCGATCTCGCGCACCGTCAAGCGCTTCATCGAGCAAGAGGTCAATCCGCACGTCGACGAATGGGAGGAAGCCGGCATCTTTCCCGCGCACGACGTGTTCGGCAAGCTCGGCGCGCTCGGCATGCTCGGCCTGAGCAAGCCCGCCGCGTTCGGCGGCGGCGGCCTCGACTACAGCTACGAGCTCGTGATGGCCGAGGCGCTCGGCGTGTGCAAGGCGGGCGGCGTGCCGCTCGCGATCGGCGTGCAGACGAACATGGCGACGCCCGCGCTCGCGCGCTTCGGCTCCGATGCGTTGCGCGGCGAGTTCCTCGCGCCCGCGATCGCGGGCGAGCACGTGTCGTGCATCGGCGTGTCGGAGCCGGGCGCGGGCTCGGACGTCGCGTCGATTCGCACGGCGGCGCGCCGCGACGGCGACGATTACGTGATCAGCGGCACGAAGCTCTGGATCACGAACGGCACGCAGGCCGACTGGATGTGCTGCCTCGCGAACACGTCGGACGGCCCGCCGCATCGGAACAAATCGCTGATCGTCGTGCCGCTGAAATCGAAAGGCGTGCACATCGAGAAGAAGATCCGCAAGATCGGCATGCATTCTTCGGACACCGCGCAGATCTTCTTCGACGACGTGCGCGTGCCGCGCCGCAACCTGATCGGCGAGGAAGGCCAAGGCTTCACTTATCAGATGCTGCAGTTCCAGGAAGAGCGGCTCTACGGCGCGGCCGCCGCGCTCGTCGTGCTCGATCGTTCGATCGACGAAACGATCGACTACACGCGTCAGCGCAAAATCTTCGGGCGGCCCGTGCTCGATCATCAGGTCGTGCATTACCGGCTCGCCGAGCTGAAGACCGAGGTGGAGGCGCTGCGCGCGCTCACATATCGCGCGACGGAGCTGTACGTGCAGGGCGGCGACGTGACGACGCTCGCGTCGATGGCGAAGCTGAAGGCGGGACGCCTCGCGCGCGAAGTCACCGACAGTTGCCTGCAGTTCTGGGGCGGCATGGGCTTCGCGTGGGAATCGAGCATCTCGCGCACTTATCGCGACACGCGCCTGTTTTCGATCGGCGGCGGCGCGGACGAGGTGATGCTCGGCATCATCTGCAAGAAGCTCGGCACGCTGCCGCGGGAGTGACGCGCGATGACCGAGACGACTTCCTCGACGCTCGCGCCGCTGCACGTCGCGCAAACGCACGGCGTCGTGTTCGCGACGCTGAATCGGCCGGGCAAGCGCAACGCGCTGACCGACGATCTCGTCGCGGCGCTCGACGCCGAGTGCGCGCGCGTCGCCGCCGATGACGGCGTGCGAGCGTTCGTGCTGCGCGGCGCGGGCGGCGTGTTCTGCGCGGGCGGCGACTTCGGCGGCTTTCACGCGATGATGCGCGAGCCGGCGCCCGCCGACGCGCCCGATCCGATCGCAACGTCGAACCGCCGGTTCGGCGCGCTTCTCGACAGGCTCGCGGCACTGCCGATGCCGACGCTCGCCGTGATCGAAGGCGCGGCGATGGGCGGCGGCTGCGGGCTCGCGGCCGCGTGCGACCGCGTGCTGATGGCGAGCGACGCATATCTTTCGATGCCCGAAACGTCGCTCGGCCTGCCGCCCGCGCAGATCGCGCCGTTCATCGTCGCACGCGCGGGCGCCGTGCGCGGCCGCTGGCTGATGCTGACGAGCCGCCGCCTGTCGGCCGCCGACGCGTTGCACGCGGGCCTCGCCGACGAAATCGCGAACGCGGACGCCATCGATCCGTTGCTGCGCGGCGAGCTCGCGCGCGTGCTCGCATGCGAACCGGCCGCGCAGCGCGCGACGAAGCGAATCGTCGCCGACACACTGCATCGCGAGCGCGCCGCCGTCCTCGATGCGGCGGCGAACGCATTCGCCGCCGCGCTGCGCTCGGGCGCGGTCGTCGAAGGCCTCGCCGCATTGACCGACAAGCGCGCGCCCCGCTGGGCGACCGATGCGCCGACGCTGCCGGTGACGCCATGAGCGAGCGCCGCTTCACCCGTCTGCTGATCGCGAACCGCGGCGAGATCGCGGTGCGCATCGCGCGCACCGCGCGCCGGCTCGGCATCGCGACGATCGCCGTCCACTCCGACGCGGACGCGCGCAGCCCGCACGTCGCCGCGTGCGACGCGGCGGTGTCGATCGGCGGCGCGACGCCCGCCGAATCGTATCTGTCGATCGACAAGCTGATCGACGCCGCATCGAAGAGCGGCGCGCAGGCGATTCATCCGGGCTACGGCTTCCTGTCGGAGAACGCGGCGTTCGCGCGGCGCGCCGTCGAGGCGGGCCTCGCGTTCGTCGGCCCGCGCGCCGACGCGATCGACGCGATGGGCGACAAGGCCCGCGCGCGCCGCCGGATGGCAGCGGCCGGCATTCCCGTCGTGCCCGGCTACGACGGCGACGATCAGAGCGACGCGCGCCTGCTTTCGGAGGCCGAACGAATCGGCTTTCCGGTAATGCTGAAGGCAGCGGCGGGCGGCGGCGGGCGCGGAATGCGCCGCGTCGATGCGCGCGACGCGCTGCCCGCCGCGCTGAAGCTTGCCGTATCCGAAGCGCGGAACGCGTTCGGCGACGGCCGCATGATCGTCGAGCGCGCCGTGATCGAGCCGCGCCACGTGGAAGTGCAGGTGTTCGCCGATACGCACGGCCACGTCGTCCATCTCGGCGAGCGTGACTGCTCGGTGCAGCGCCGCCACCAGAAGATCGTCGAGGAAGCGCCGTCGCCCGCGGTCAATGCCGCGCTGCGCGCGCGGCTCGGCGCGACGGCAGTCGCCGTCGCGCGCGAGATCGGCTACGTCGGCGCGGGCACCGTCGAATTCCTGCTCGACCGCGACGGCCGGTTCTACTTCATGGAGATGAACACGCGGCTGCAGGTCGAGCACCCGGTGACGGAGCTGATCACCGGGCAGGATCTCGTCGAATGGCAGTTGCGCGTCGCGCAAGGCGATGTGTTGCCGCTCGCGCAGCACGACGTGCGGCTCGACGGCCATGCGATCGAAGTGCGCCTCTGCGCGGAGGACCCCGCCGACGATTTCCTGCCGCGCACGGGCGAAGTGCTGACGTGGCGGCCGGGCCGTCACGCGCGCTGCGATCATGCGCTCGCCGACGGCGTCGCGATCAGCCCGCACTACGATTCGATGCTCGGCAAGCTGATCGCGCACGGCCGCTCGCGCGACGAGGCGATCGACCGCCTCGCGAACGCGCTCGACGACACGGTGCTGCTCGGCGTGCCGAGCAACCGCGCATTTCTCGCGCGCGTGCTGCGACATCCGGCGTTCGTCGACGGACGCGCCGTGTCCACCGCGTTCATCGCCGCGCATTTTTCCGACAACGACAGCCGCCGCTTCGCGCCGACGGAAGCGGCGTGGGCGATCGCCGCGTGGCTGTCGGCGGCCGCCGCCGATCGCGCGGAGACGCTGTCGCCCGCGTGGCGCGGCTGGCGCAACGGCGCGCCGCTGCCCGTGCCATATCGGCTGTCGTCGGCGCGCGCGAACGCGAACGTAAGCGCGAGCGCGGAGCACGCGGATGCGCGACGAGGCGTGGTGACGATCGATCGGCAACGCGCCGTCGTGCGCGCGCACGGCCGCGCGCCGGTCGCGCTCGACGGGGCACGCCCCGCGCCGCCGGGCGAGCCGTCGACGGTCGAGATCGACGGCCGCGCGCACGCCTACTGCTTCGCGATCGCGCGCGAGCGCCTGTGGCTGCAACTCGACGGCATCGATCACGCGTTCGCGATCCTCAACCGCGCAGGCCGAGCGAGCGCCGGCGCCGCCGACAGCGACGGCGTGCTGCGCGCACCGATGAACGGCCGCGTGATCGCGGTCGACATCGACGAAGGCGCGACGGTCTCGGCCGGACAAACGGTCATGGTGCTCGAGGCGATGAAGATGGAGCACGCGATCACCGCGCCGTTCGCGGGCAAGGTCGCGTCGCTCGGCGCGCGCGCGGGCGAGCAGGTCGCGCCCGGCCAGGTGCTCGCGCAACTCGAGCCGCAGGCCGGCTAACGCGCCGGCATTCGATACAAGGAGAATTTTCGATGAGCCACCCCGTCGTCGTCACGTGCGCGCTGAACGGCATCTTCACGGACCCGAAGCAGTTCAACGTGCCCGTCACGCCCGAGCAGATGGCGCGCGAAGCGAAAGGCGCGTACGACGCCGGCGCATCGTGCATGCACGTGCACTTTCGCCGGCAGGAGCCGGACAAGGGGCACCTGCCATCGTGGGACCCTCAGCTCGCGGCCGAGATCGCGCAGGCGATCCGCGAGGCGTGCCCGGGCGTGATCTTCAATCAGTCGACGGGCATCGTCGGGCCGAACGTCGACGGTCCGCTCGCATGCATCCGTTCGATCCGCCCGGAAATCGCCGCATGCAACGCGGGCTCGCTCAACTATCTGAAAGTGAAGGCGGACGGCGCGTGGGCGTGGCCGCCGATGCTGTTCGACAACCCGGTCGAGAAAGTCGCGTCGTTTTTGACGACGATGGCCGAGACGGGCGCGGTGCCCGAGTTCGAGTGTTTCGACACCGGCATCGTCCGCTGCATCGACATGTACGCGCGCGCCGGATTGTTCGCAGGACGATCGAATTACAACTTCGTGATGGGCGTCGAGTCGGGCATGCCGGCCGATCCCGAGCTGCTGCCGATCCTGATCCGGCTGCTGCGGCCCGATTCGACGTGGCAGGTCACCGCGATCGGCCGCGCGAACATCTGGGCGCTGCATCGGCGGACGGCCGAGCTCGGCGGACAGCTGCGCACCGGGCTCGAAGACACGTTCTATCTGCCGGACGGCGCGCGCGCGACGTCGAACGCGCAGCTCGTCGACGCGATCGCGACGATCGCGCGCGAAGCCGGGCGCGAAATCGCGTCGCCGCAGGAAGCGCGGCGGATTCTCGGCACGCGTGCGCAAGCCGCATCGCTTGCATGAACGACGCTTGACGGGCGAAAGGAGCCGCGATCGCGGCGGCCGGCTCGGCAGCCCGCGCCGCCGATGCGCGGCGAGCGGCACGGAGGCCGCAACGCCGCAGCGGCGAGCGCGACGCCGATGAACGCCGCGACGGGAGCAACGCAACCGAGACGCGGCCAAGACACGGCCAAGACGCGGCCGAAGAAGGCGCGCGATCGCCGAAGCCGCTCGGCGATCGCGCGACAGCACGCATCGCGCATACATGCATGCGCGCAACGGGCGGCGCAGATATGGCGCGCAAGATCGAAAGGTGAGAATTTTCGGGAGGCCGCCGACGCCGCTCCGAACCGACGAAAACCGGCGCGCGTCGGCGTTGTGCGAATGCACCGGCCTGCAACGATACATCGCGCGGCGGCCGCCGCGCGCCCGCCGCTCGCAAGGAGACGACATTGACCTCGATCGACCCGGACAACCTGCCGCTCGAACGCCTTCAATACTGGGAACGCACGCGCGCCGACGACGTCTGGCTCGTCCAGCCGACGGGCGGCGGCGAAATCCGCCGCTTCACGTGGCGCGAGGCGCTCGACGAAGCGCGCCGCGTCGCCGCGTACCTGCGCGCGCTCGATCTGCCGCGCGGATCGAACATCGCGATCCTGTCGAAGAACTGCGCGCACTGGATTCTCGCCGATTTCGCGATCTGGCTGAGCGGCCATGTGTCGGTGCCGCTCTACCCGACGCTCGGCGCCGAATCGGTCCGGCAAGTGCTCACGCACAGCGAAGCGGCGGCGCTGTTCGTCGGCAAGCTCGACGCATGGGAGCAGATGCGCGACGGCGTGCCGCCGCACGTGCGGCGCATCGGCCTGCCGTACCTGTCCGGCGCGCAGTTCGACGGCGTGAAATGGGACGACATCGTGCGCGACACCGCGCCGCTCGCCGAGCACGTGACGCGCGCCGCCGACGAGCTCGGGACGATCGTCTACACGTCCGGCACGACGGGCGACCCGAAGGGCGTGATGCTGACGTTCGGCGCGCTCGGCTGGTGCGTCGAGCCCGTCTTCGATCTGATCGCGCTCGGCCCCGGCGACCGGATGATCTCGTACCTGCCGCTGTCGCACGTCGCGGAGCGCGGCTATGTCGAGATGCTGTCGGTGCGCGCGGGCTTCACCGTCTACTTCGGCGAATCGCTCGACACGTTCGTCGCCGACCTTCAACGCGCGCGGCCGACGTTCTTCATCTCGGTGCCGCGCCTGTGGGCGAAGTTCCGGCACGCGGCCGCGAGCCGCCTGCCGCCCGGCCCGATTCCGGACGCGATGAAGCCGATGATTCTTCAGCAGCTCGGCCTCGACCGGGTTCGCCTCGCCGCAAGCGCCGCCGCGGCGATCGAGCCCGCGCTGCTCACCTGGTATCGCGATCTCGGGCTCGAACTGCTCGAAGGCTACGGGATGAGCGAATTGTGCGGCGTGTCGCACTCGTGCCGGCAGCACGACATGCGGCCGGGCTACGTCGGCGCGCCGGTGCGCGACGTCGAGAGCCGGCTCGCCGACACCGGTGAAATCGAGATCCGCTCGCCGGGCAACACGATCGGCTATTACAAGCGCCCCGACCTCACCGCCGCGCTCTTCACGCCCGACGGCTTCATCCGCAGCGGCGACTTGGGCGAGCTCGACGAAGCGGGCCGACTCAAAATCACCGGGCGCGTGAAGGAGATCTTCAAGACGAGCAAGGGCAAGTACGTCGCGCCGTCGCCGATCGAAAGCAGGCTCACGACGCATCCGCTCGTCGATGCGTGCTGCGTCGTCGGTGCGGGACGGCCGCAGCCGTGCGCGCTCGTGTCGCTGTCCGACGAAGGCCGCCGGCTCGACGACGACGGCCGGCGCGCGGCGCTCGCGACATCGCTCGGCGAGCATCTCGAACGCGTCAACGCGAGCCTCGACGATCACGAGAAGCTGCGCTTCGTCGTGGTCGTCGATTCGATCTGGAACGAGACGAGCGGCTTCGTCACGCCGACGTTCAAGGTGCGCCGCAATCGCGTCGAGGCGCGGTATGCGCCGTTTCTCGACGCGTGGGACGCGCGCGGGGCGGCGGTCGTTTGGGAGTCCGATGCGGCGTGACGGATTGCGGTTCGTTGCGCATCGCTCGATGAAAAAAGGCGCGCCGGGCGGCGCGCCTTTCGCCTTTTGGAGCGCGACGGGAGACGCATAACGCGCTTCGCGTGCGTCGCGATCTCGGCCGCTTCCGCTTCCGGAAGCATCGGCTTCGCGAGGCTTCGCACGCTCGACGCCCAGGCATGCCCCATCGGCGGTCAGTGCTTCGAATAAGGACAGCGAATCAGCTTGCCGATCGCATTCGACAACAGATCCTCGGTCCCCTTGAGCGAATCCGCCAGCACCGGATCGGTCGGGAACACCATCTCGGCCGCGATGTTGTCCTGCACGATCCGCGCGAGATTGTCGAGCGCGACCGCGACCGGATCGGCGGGCGTCTCCGCCGTCGCGATGTCGATCAGGTGCGTGTCGACGTTCTTGCGGTCCATCAGGCGCCGCAGGATGATCGTGTTCTGGTTGCGCACCGACGTCGTCCAGATCGACAGCACGACCGTGTACACCTTCTTCCATTCGTCGTCGCCGAGCGCCGCCTTCCAGCGTTTGATCAACGCCTCGACGCCCGCCACCTGCGCTTGCGCCGCGCACTGCATGTTGACCTTGATCGCATCGGCGACGCTCGCGGAGAACCGCTCGTAGCTCTCGATGCTGAAGCGCCCTTCGACGACCGATTGCGCGATGAAGTGAATCCCGCCTTCGAGAATGCGCGCGCTCGCCGCTCGCGCATCGGCCGGAAACTCGGCGGCGTCGAGGTGCCGCAGCGCGTTCTTCAGCGTCTCGCCGAACGCCTCGAGCGGCCGCACCCATTCGATCGCTTCGGGCTGCTTCAGATACGGCGCGATGATCACGTAGATGCCGAGCGGCGTGTGGCTGATCGATTTCACCAGTTCGAACACCGGCGACACCGGCTCGAGCGTCTCGCGCCGGCCTTCGTGGATCAGCGTGTACTGCCCGCCGCGGTAATCGTTGTTGACGACGATGACGGGGCTCAGATGCGACGTGAGCCTCGCCTTCAGCGCCGCGTAGTTCTGCCGCATCGCGTTGTCGACGGCGAACACTGCGTCGCGCGCCCGTACGCGCGGGTTCGAGCCGAACGCGACCATCTCCAGATCGTGAGCATCGATTCTCGAGAACGACTTGTGATTCATTTTCTTGCCTTCTTTCTTATTGAAAAAACGGAGCGTTCCTTTCGTTCTGGTAATGCCCCGTCGGGCGATCGCGAACGCTCCGGGTCAAACTTCGTTGTCACGTCGGCCTGCGCGGCGCGGGTGGCACGCCCCGCCGCACGGCGACGATTTTCGTTTTTCGGTGGTCCCTCGCGCCGCCGGCCGAAGCCGGCCGCGCCCCGTGTTACGCGAGCGGCAGCGTCAACACGTCGTCGGTCGTCATCACTTCGCCGAACGTGTCGTCGACGGTCGCGAGCGCCGCGCGATGCAAATCCGCATGCGGCAGCACGCTGCCGTCCGCGCGATCGAGATTGCGCGTCGCGCACGCATCGTCGACGACGATCACGTCGTAGCCGAGCGGCACGGCGTCGCGCGCCGCCCCCGCAACGCACGCATGCGTCATCAGGCCCGCGATGATCAGCGTCTCGATGCCGGCCGCCTTCAGGCGCGCGTCGAGGTCGGTCGTCGGAAACGCGCTGACGGACGATTTCCTCAGCACCTGATGGTTCGCCGCAGGTTGCAACTGCGCGTGGAAGCGCACGCCGTCGCCGTCCTCGGCGAACACCGGGCTGCCCGCGGGCGCCACGTGCTGAATGTGAAACACGCGAATGCCTGCGCGGTCCGCATGCTCGACGAGCCGCTGCGTGTTGCGCAGCGCGCGCGCGCCGTCCGGGATCGGCATCTTGCCGCTGAAATATTCGTTCTGGAAATCGATCACCAGCAGCGCGGTGCTCACGGCCTCGATCGCCTGCGGAGCGCTCGCGCCGGCCAAGGTGCGAATGGTGGGATGGCTCATCGTGAAAGTCCTGGTGAATGAAACGCGACGCACGCCCATCGTCCGTCGCTGCGCGTCTCGCCTCCGCGGCGGCAAGACAGGCGCAAGTATCCGGATGCGGGCCGCACCGCGAAAGTGGCCTTCGAGACAACATGTGATAGGATCGGGCCACCTTTTTGGACTGCCGTCTCATCCGTCATGCATACCGTCGCGGTCATCGCGTTCGAAGGCATCAGCCCGTTTCACTTGTCGGTGCCGTGCATCGTGTTCGGCGACGACCTCGCGCGGCTCGGCGTGCCGCGCTACCGCCTGCTGATCTGCGCCGAAAAGCCGGGGCTCGTGCCGACGATGTCGGGCTTCAGCATCGACGTGCCGCACGATCTGTCGGTGCTGGCCGCTGCGGATACGGTGATCGTGCCGGCGTGGCGCGACCCGGACGAACGGCCGCCCGAGGCGCTGCTGAACGCGTTGCGGTCCGCGCATCGGCGCGGCGCGCGGATCGCGGGCCTGTGCCTCGGCACGTTCATCCTCGCGGAAGCCGGCCTGCTGGACGGCCGCACCGCCGCGACGCATTGGGTGTGGGGCGACGACTTCGCGCAGAAGTACCCGAAGATCGGGCTCGACCGGAAGGTGCTGTACATCGACGACGGCGACGTGCTCACGTCGGCGGGCACCGCGGCGGCGATCGACTGTTGCCTGCATCTGCTGCGCCGCGATCACGGCGCGGACATCGCGAACCGCGTCGCGCGCCGGATGGTCGTCGCGCCGCACCGCCACGGCGGGCAAGCGCAGTACATCGAGCAGCCGCTGCCGAAGGCGACGGCGGGCGATCCGCTCAGCGCGGCGCTCGATTGGGCGATCGAGCATCTCGAACAGCCGCTGTGCCTCGACGCGCTCGCTGCGCGCGCGGGCATGAGCCGGCGCACCTTCACGCGGCGCTTCAAGACGAAGACCGGCACGACCGTCTCGCAATGGCTGCTGAATCATCGGCTGACGGCCGCGCAGCGGCTGCTCGAGACGAGCGACAAGACGATCGAGCGCATCGCGGAGATCGCCGGATTCGGGTCGACCGTGTCGCTGCGGCAGCATTTCACCGCCGCTTATTCGATTTCGCCGGGCGCGTATCGAAAGCAGTTCGGGCGCGGATTCTCCGCCGCGCGATAGCCCGAAGGCCGGCGCGATTTTCATCGCCCGCGGCGACGATCGACGACGCAAGGCAAAACCCGCACCACACCGCGGCAGGCCGACATCGCGTGCGGCCGATTCAACCCCGATCGAAAAGCGCCCGTTCGATATCGCGTGAATCAAATCCTTATTTTTTATCGCCGCTTATTTAAATTCAGTCCGACTCAGGCAAGCTGACTCAATCTGCATCGCGACAACATTCCGGCAATTCGTTCACCGAGTATTTCCTCGATTTTCAGGAACCGCTTCCGAAACCCGTTTGACGGCCGCCGTATCGTCATCGGCGTCAAATCCAGACCTATCCAGCATTCACCGAAGCGAAACGACGAACCGAGGACTAGAAAGCGCGCGAGACGCTGGAAACGGTTTCCGCCGACGTTTATCCGATTGACGCATTCGAATCCAAATAACGCCTCGAAAAATCACTTTCTGCATACCAAACACTTCAGCATTGACGATAGGAAAATTCATATTGAGTTTCGAATGTCGTCAATGAAATATGTACCAAACAATTTACTGAGAGATATCCGATGAGTTCCGGCCAGCCTCCGTCTTCAAGCGAGGCGAGCCAGCCCGAGGGTGCGACCGGAAGCGCGATTCCCGCGTCTTTTTCTTCCGGTTCGCATGGCTCGGCTCGCCCGGCACGGTTCCCGCCCCGCTCCGCCGCCCGTCTCGATCGCCGCATCGCCGCCGCCGTCACGCTGCTGCCCGCATTGGGCACGGCCGCCGCGATCGCGCTATGGATCGGCGGTCACGCGCCGGGCGCCGTCGAATGGACCGTGTTCGCCGTGTTCTATTTCGCGACCGCGCTGGGCCTCGAAGTCGGCTTTCATCGCCACGTGACGCACAAGGCGTTCAAGGCGAAGCCGTGGGTGCGGACCGCGCTGATCGCACTCGGCTCGATGGGCGCGCACGGCCCCGTCAACTGGTGGGCGTCGACGCATCGCCGCCATCATTCGACGAGCGACGGCAAAGGCGATCCCCATTCGCCGCATCTGTCGGGCGACGGTGCCGGCGGCCGGCTCAAGGGCCTCTATCACAGCCACATCGGGTGGCTCTTCGTCGGCGAGTCGACACGGCCGGCGGGATGGGAGAAATACGTACCCGACCTCTATCAGGACCCGCTCGTCTTCAGGCAGCACATGGCGTACTACCGCTGGGTCGCGATCGGCCTCGCGCTGCCGCCGCTGATCTGCGGGCTCGCGTCGCGCTCGTGGACGGGCGTGCTGCTCGGCTTCCTGTGGGGCGACATGGTGCGAATCTTCGCGGTCAGCCATTGCATCTGGGCGCTGAATTCGCTGTGCCACGTGATCGGCCGGCGCGACTTCCACACGACCGCGCACGACCGCAGCCGCAACAGCCTGCTGCTCGCGATCCCGACATTCGGCCAAGGCTGGCACAACAACCATCACGCGTTTCCCGCGTCCGCCTTCACCGGGCTGCATTGGTGGCAGATCGATCCGGGCGGGCTGTTCGTGCGCGTGCTGGAACGCCTGCACCTCGTCCACGACGTGAATCGCCCCAACGACGAACTGATTGCAAAGAAGCGCATCGCCCCATGAACGACTCTCGACGGGAGCCCGGAAAATGAAGAGCGCCACCCTGAACGCAGTGGAATTCGACGCAAGAACCCACGAGGAAATCGCCGGCTGGATGACCGGCTACGTCGCAGCCAGGCTGCGCACCGACAGCAGCGCGATCGACGTGAACAAGCAGTTCGTCGAGTACGGCCTCGATTCGGCCGACGCGATGAGGATGGTCGGCGATCTCGAAGACTATCTCGGCTTCGAGCTGTCCCCGAGCCTGCCCTATCAATATCCGACGATCGACTCGCTCGCGCGGGCGCTCGCCGATCTGTCGGCCAAGCGATAGGAGACCGAACGATGACCATCCGGCCCGAGAACCGCGAAACCGGCGCGCCGAATCGCGGCGCGCCGTACGGCGCGTCCGCCGACGCGATCCAATACCACTACGACATCGGCAACGCGTTCCTCGCGCTCGCGCAGGAACGCGGCCGCAACTACTCGTGCGCGATGTTCGAGGAAGGCGATACGCACGAGCAGGCGCAAATCCGCAAGCTCGACTATCACATCGCGCAGATCCGGGCGCGCGGCGCGGCGCGCGTGCTAGACATCGGCTGCGGCTGGGGCGCGCTGCTCGACCGGCTCGTGACGGCCGCCGGCGTGAAGGAGGCGGTCGGGCTCACGCTGTCGAACGAGCAGCTCCGCTACATCGGCGAGCAATACCGGCATCCGGGCATCGACGTGCAGTTGCGGAACTGGCAGGACTACGAACCCGACCGGCCGTTCGACGGGATCATCTCGCTCGGCGCATTCGAACACTTCGCGAAGATCGACGAAGACAAGGTCGAAGCCTATCGGCACTTCTTCACGAAATGCCACGGCTTCCTGAAGCCGGGCGGCCGGCTGTCGCTGCAGACGATGGGCTACGGCGACGTGCCCCGCGACCGCCGGCACTCCGATCTCTTCATCGCGCGCGAAGTCTTTCCGGAATCGGATCTGCCGTATCTCGCGGATATCGTTCTGGCATCCGAAATGCTGTTCGAAGTGGAACTCGTTCGCAACGATCGCCACGACTACGTGAAGACGATGCGCGCGTGGTTCGAGAACCTGCGCGCGCATCGCCGCGAGGCGCTCGAGCTCGCGCCGCCCGACGTGATCGAGCGCTACGAGCGGCTTTACCGGACGATGAGCTATTCGTTCGATCTCGGCGCGTTCGTGCTCTACCGGATCACGTTCCGGCGCATCGAGCCGAACCGGATTCACGCCGGCTCCCGGCATCGGGCGGCCGTCGCATGAAAAACGCGCCCGCCGACAGCGCCGGCCGCGCGAAGACGCCGCATCGCGCGGCGTCGGCGACCGATCCGGCAATCCCGCCCACGCCCGGCGATCGCGCATCCGGGCATCTGTCGCGCGCGTCGTCCGCGCGCCATCTGGGCGTCGCGGCGATACCGGCGATCGGCACGGCCGCCGCGATCGCGCTCTGGGCTGGATTCGGCCTCGCCCCGCGCGCGCAGGACATCGCGATGCTCGCGCTCTTCTACGTGCTCAATATCCTCGGCATGGAGCTCGCGCTGCATCGCTACTTCGCGCATCGCACGTTCAAGGCCGCGCCGTCGGTGAAGATCGCGCTCGCGGTCCTCGGCTCGCTCGCATATATGGGGCCGCTCATGTGGTGGGTCGCGATCCATCGGCTGCATCATGCGAACGCCGACCGGCCTGGCGATCCGCATACGCCGCAACTCGGCGGACGCGGTTTCGTCGGCCGCGCGAAGGGCATTCTGCACGGCCACGTCGGCTGGCTGTTCGATCCGTCGTCCGCGCGCCCGGCTGGCTGGCGCCAGTACGCGAACGACATGTACCGGGACCCGGCGCTGCTGCGCATCCATCTCGCGTACGATTACTGGCTGCTGCTCGGCCTGCTGCTGCCCGCCGCGCTCGGCGGGCTGCTCGATCCGTCGTGGAAGAGCGCGCTGCTCGGCCTGCTGTGGGGCGGCACCGCGCGGATCTTTCTCGCGACGAACGCGATCTGGGCGGTCAATTCGATCGGCCATTCGCTCGGCGGCAACCGGCCGTTTCGCGGCCGCGATCAGAGCCGCAACGCATGGTGGCTCGCGATCCTGACGCTCGGCGCGGGCTGGCACAACAACCATCATGCGTTTCCGCAGTACGCGAGCATGCGCTTCGATCGATGGCAGATCGACGTGACCGGATCGCTGATCGCGCTGCTCGAGCGGCTCGGGCTCGTGTGGGACGTTCAGCATCCCGATCACGACGCGATCCGCCGGCGGCTCGCGAACGCGCGGCGCGACGATGCGTGACCCGCGTTTTCCTTCCATCGAAACCGACCGGATCTCCCGATGACGGCACTCAAGATCTTCGATGCGCGCATACACGTGCTGCCCGACGTCGTGACGAAGCTCGTCTGGAAGAACTACGAGCGCGACGCCTGGAAGAATCGCTATGCGCTGCTCGCCGAGCAATCGATCGTTTTCCTGAAGTCGCACGGCGTCGCGCGCGCGGCCGGCATCTGCTATGCGGCGCAGCCCGGCATCGCGCCGTTTCTCAACGACTTCGTCGCGCACCTGGCGTCGCGGCATCCGGCGTTTCTCGTGCCGTTCGGCACCGTGCATCCGCACGATCGCGATTGCGCGCGCGAGGCGGTTCGCGTGCTCGACGAGCTCGGCTTCGCCGGCCTCAAGATCCATTGCCGCTTGCTGAAGATCGCGCCGGACGACGACGCGCTCGCGCCGATTTTCGAAGCGCTCGCCGAGCGCGGAAAAGTGCTGAACCTGCATTCTGGCGCGGTCGCGAAGAACAACGCGAACATGGACGAAATTCGCGGCGTCTGCAACGTCGAGCGCTTTCGGCGCGCGATGCGGCGCACGCCGCACCTGAAAGTGATCGTCCCGCACATCGGTTATGACGAAGTTCAGGAGTACGTCGATCTGCTCGACGAATTTCCGAACCTGCATTTCGATACCGCAATGGCGTTCGGCGGGCATCGCGCGGCGACGGGCGAGATCGTGCCCGACGTCAGGCCGCTGCACGAAGCGCGCTATCCGCGCGGCGCGCATCCGCGCCTGCCCGCGCGATGGAAGCCCGCGCTCGAGCAACTGGTGCCGCAGATGCGCGACCACCCGAACCGCTTCCTGTACGGCAGCGACTTTCCGCTCATTCCGTACGAATGGGATTTCGAAATCGAGCAGCTGAGGCGCTACCTGCCGGCCGACGTGCTGCGCAAGGTTCTGTGGGACAACGCCTGCGCGCTGTTCGGCGGCGATGCGAGTGCGAGCGTCGGCATGGGCATCGGCGTGAGTGCGCACGCGAACGCAGGCGAGCGCGCATCGGCCGACTTGCTCGCGGCCGGACCGACCACGGGGCCGACACGATGAAGCATGCGAATCATTCGGCGCCCACCGGCGCGAACGCCGCCGGCGCGTTCGCCGATTTCGTCGAGCTCGCGCAACATCGCGCCGCGCATCAGCCGGACCTGCGCGTCTATACGTTCGTCACGGGCGGCGATCGCGACGAGCGGCATCTGACTTGCGCGGACCTGGACCGGCGCGCGGGCGCCGTCGCGGCGGCGCTGGCGGAAGTCGCCCGGCCGGGGGATCGCGTGCTGCTCCTGTTTCCGCCGGGCATCGACTACATCGTCGCGCTGTTCGGCTGCATGTATGCGGGCGTCGTCGCGGTGCCCGCGTATCCGGTCGAGCCCGCGCAAGCGGAACGCACGCTGCGGCGGTTGATCGGCATCGTCGCGGACTGCGCGCCGGCCGCGATCCTGTCGACGACGTCCGGGCGCGACAGCGCGAATCGCGTCGAAACCGGTTCGCCCGCGCTCGACGGCCTGCGCTGGCTCACGGTCGACACGCTGCTCGACGACGGCGCGCGCCGCGCGCCGCGCGCCGTCGATCACCGGACGCCCGTCTACCTGCAATACACGTCCGGCTCGACCGGCGCGCCGAAAGGCGTGATGATCGGCCACCGCAACCTGCTGCACAACTCCGCCCTCATCGCGAGCCGCTTCGAGCACGACGCGAACAGCCGCGGCGCGATCTGGCTGCCGCCGTACCACGACATGGGCCTGATCGGCGGCATCCTGCAGCCGCTCTACGCCGGTTTTCCGGTCACGCTGATGTCGCACGTCGACTTCCTGAAGCACCCGCTGCGCTGGCTGCGCACGATCGGCGAGCGGCGCGCGACGACGAGCGGCGGACCGAATTTCGCGTATCAGATGCTCGCGACGATGCGCATCGCCGATGCCGATTTCGACAAGCTCGACCTGCGCTCATGGAGCGTCGCGTTCGTCGGCGCGGAACCGATTCGGCCCGCCACGCTGCAGGCGTTCGCGCAACGCTTCGCGCGCTGCGGCTTCGACGAACGCGCGTTCTATCCGTGCTACGGCCTCGCCGAGCACACGCTGTTCATGACGGGCGGACTGAAATCGCAGCCGCCCGTCGTCGCGTGCGCGCCGCGCGGCGCGCAGCCGACGCGCGCATCCGACGACGCCGACGCCAACGGCACCGGCGACGAGCGGCACGCGCGCGCGAACACGGCAATCGGATGCGGCGACGCGGCCGGCGACAGCGTGGTGCTGATCGTCGATCCCGACACGCGCGTTCCATGCGATGATGGCCGGGTCGGCGAAATCTGGGCGCAGGGGCCAAGCGTCGCGCTCGGCTACTGGAACAATCGCGAGCTGAGCGCACAGACCTTCGAAAACGAACTGCCCGGCTACGACGGGCGGTTCCTGCGCACCGGCGACTACGGCTATCGGTCGGGGGCCGGGGTTTTCGTCACGGGACGTCTGAAGGACATGATGCTGATTCGCGGCGCGAATCATTATCCGCACGACGTCGAGGCGACGATCGAGGAGCTCGACGTCGAGCTGTTCCGCCCCGGCGGATGCGCGGTGTTCGCGCTCGATACCGAGGCGACGCCGCAAGTGATCGTCGTGCGCGAGTTGCGGGCCCGCTACCTGAAGGCGCTCGGCGACGGCGGCCACGAAATGGTCGGCCTCACGCCCGACGCGCTGTTCGGCCGGCTGCGTCGGGCAATCACTCTGCAGCACGGCATCGCGGTGCACAACATCGTCTTCACGCCGCCGTCGGCGATACCGAAGACGACGAGCGGAAAGATCCAGCGGCACGCCTGTCGCGAACTGTTTCTCAACGACACGCTGCCGGTCATCACCCAGTGGCGCGCGCAGCTCGGCACGCCGAACGAGATCCGGAACAACTGACGAGGAACGCGGCATGCAAGAAAAACTGGATGCGGACTACTTCAACCGGTTCGGCGCCGACTATCTGCCGGGCCTGCTCGGCATCGTCGTCAATCAGGTCGAGAAACACTACGTGCGCGCCGAACTGACGATACGCAAGGCCGTGCTCGCGCACGGCATCCTGCATGCGGGGACGATCGTCGGCCTCGCCGACACCGCGTGCGGCTACGGATGCCTCGCGAGCCTGCCGGAAGGCGCATCCAGCTTCAGCACGCTCGAGCTGAAGAGCAATTTCATGGGCACCGCGCGCGAAGGCGGGATTGTCTGCGAGGCGCGCGCGATCCATGCCGGCCGCATGACGCAGGTGTGGGACGCGACCGTCCGGCACCGCGAAACGGACAAGCTGCTCGCGACGTTCCGCTGCACGCAGATGATTCTCTGGCCAACGAAGTAAATCGCGATGAGCACGCGACGCCTGAAGAACGCGGCGCTCGCGAGCACTCGCGAACGGCGCGCCGATATCGGCATGACGTGGCTCGATCCGCTGCGGCTCGGCCCGCGCGCGTCGCGGATCAGACACGGCTGGGCCGCCCAATCGCGGCCGGACGTGCGCTTTTGCGACGTGCCGACCGCGACGATCCGCGTACGCGCCGCCGGCTCGCGCGCGGGCGAACGTCCGACGATCGTGTTCGTCTGCGATCCGCCGAGCGTCGTCGAGCACTTCGACCGGCTGATCTCGCGCGTCGCGCAACATGCGCGCGTCGTCTGCTTCGAGCCGCCGGGCTTCGGCTTTTCCGTGCCGAACCGGCGTTTCACGTTTTCGTTCGACGACTACCGCGCGGCGATCGAGGCGATGCTCGCGAGCCTGAACGAAGGGCCATACCTGCTCGCGTTCTCGTGCGTATGGGCGCATATCGCGCTGCAGATCGCGGCGGCGCGGCCGGAGCTCGTCGACAGGCTGCTGCTTTGGCAAAGCCCGGCGTGGGACGAACAGGTCGCATGGGCGCGGCGCGTCGACGCGCGCAGCCTGCTCTCGACGCCGTTCGTCGGACAGTGCGCGTGCGCGTTCGGCGCGCGGAAGATCGGCATCGGCTGGTTCCGTCAGGCGATGGCGAAAGACCGTTATCGCGAATTCGCACCGATGCTCGATACGTCCTTCGATCACGGCGCATTCTGCTGCCTCGGCTCGCTGTGGCAGCGCTTCTACGACGATGCGCCGCGCGCCGTGCAGGTCCGGCAGCCGACGCTGCTCACGTGGGGCGCGGCGGACCGCACGCACCGGCATAGCTGCAAGTGGTCGATTGCGCAGCACGTGCCGCACGCGGTCCGGCATCCGGGCTTCGAGCATGCGGGGCATTCGCCGGAGCTCGAGGAGAGCGACGCGTTCGCGACACTTGTGCTCGACTGGCTGACGGCGGAGCAGGAAGGCTGAGCGCATCGATCGTTCACGCGCCTCGCGCGATGCCGACAGTCGTTACGTGCCGTTCGTCGGCGCGCGGCGCTTCGCACGCGGCTTCGATTCCGCATTTGATCCCCTGTTCACCCGCGATGCGCGCCGCGGCTTCTGGCAGCGCACGCACCGCGCGGCGGCGGCGCGCGGCGCCCTTCGTCAGCGCACGAAGGATCATCGCGGCCTGCCGATCCGGTTCCGCCTGCAAGGGCGATACGTGTGGCCTGTCCGTCATGCGCGAATTCGCGGCTCATGGCTGCGAGAGCGGGTTCGCCGCATCGGTCACATATTCCGACACGATGCCGCCGATTGTGTTAGCGTTGAGCGGCATTCGCTTACGTATGACGAATGCGACACCATGACGCTTCGAAAGGAGTTCCGCCAAGTGACCGCGCTCACCCTGTTGTTCGATCTGGACGGTACGCTCATCGATACCGACGCGTTGCATCTGAATGCGTATAACGCGCTGCTCGCGCGCTGGAATCGGTCGATCGATATCGATTACTACAAGACGCACGTGATGGGGTTTTCCGACGACCTGATTTTCGGGGAGTTGTTTCCGGGGATGCCGGCGGCGGAATATACCGAGCTGGCGGCGGAAAAGGAGCGGCTGTTTCGTGCGCAGCTGGGCGCGAAGCTGACGCCGACGGCGGGGACGGCGGATATTCTCGGGTATGCGGAGCGGGTTGGCGCGAAGACCGCGGTCGTGACGAATGCGCCGCGCGAGAATGCGACGATGATGCTCAATGCGTTGGGGCTCGCGGAGCGGTTCGGCACGCTTGTGATCGGCGGCGAGCTGGAACATGGGAAGCCGCATCCGTTGCCTTATTTGACCGCGCTGGAGTTGCTCGGGGCGAAGGCGGAAGACGCGGTGGCGTTCGAGGATTCGGCGTCGGGGGTGCGCTCGGCGAGTTCGGCTGGGATTTTTACGTTCGGGATGTTGACGGCGTTGGGTGAGGAGAAATTGAGAGAAGCAGGAGCGAAGACGGCGATCAAAGATTTCGGGGATCGGGGGCTGTGGGAATTCCTCGAGCGTGCCCCAAGCCGATAGATTAACGATAAGGACCTGTCCGCAATTTTGTGTACAAGGCAGCCAAGAATCGTTATCTGTGCACCGGGATGAGCGGACTCCCGAACAGCCTGATTCACGGCTGATTTCCGTCGGAGATCTCGCGACAAGTGTTGATCCCCGCCACGGCGCGCGGGTCTGATCGATCGCACGACGCCTCGCGCGTCGCGTCGCAATCGACGGCCGGGCGCCACGACCCTGCCGTCCGTCAATGAGGGTCGTTTTCCGAAGCCGCTCGGAGCGGCTTAATCCATCAACAAATCCACGCCGCAATTTACAGCACGAATCACAAGCAATAAAATCGACAAATTCGCAATTCAATTAAATATAAATTAAACGGTTTCGCCCCTCATTAAAAAACATGGCGGAACGCCGCTTGAATGTTCCATCAAGCAATCGCCCGGCATCTCATCGCCTCTCGCCTTGATAATCCAATTCCGGCGACTAATATTGAAGAGTTGTGTTCCACCAAAAAATCAACTCATCAATAAAAACTGCCACCTTCCGTTTCGCCGCTCAATTTTCTATTAAACCGTAAATATAGAACGGAATCAGTTTATCGATTGCATTCCGCAACATTTCGGCAAACGATCCGATTCAATAGACACACGTACGTTACGAGGAGACCGAGACATGGCTCAGCGCATTCGTCTCGCAGTTGCCGGCGTGGGTAACAACATATCGGCACTGTTCCAAGGCATCGAATACTATCGGGCGCTTCGCGACCAGGGTGTCGACGAGCGCGAATTCGTCGGCATCAAGCGGCCGCGCATCGGCGGCATCGGCGTAAGCGACGTCGAGTTCGTCGCCGCATTCGACGTCCATCCGAACAAGGTCGGCCGCCCGTTCGACGCGGCCGTGCTCGCGCCGCCGAACAACTATCCGATGCTCGGCGCACCGCTGCCGGCCATCCCGTTCCCGGTGGATCAGGGCTTGACGGCCGAGACCACCCGCGACGACGACGACGCATTCAAGCACGTCGTGCGCCGCCTGCGCGAAAGCGAAGCCGAAGTACTGCTCTATTCTCTGCCGACCGGCTTGCAATGGGCGGCCGAAGCGTATGCGCGCGCGGCGCTCGCTGCCGGCGTGGCGTTCGTCAACTGCACGCCGGAGCTCGTCGCGCGCACGCCCGCGTTGCTCGACGCCTATCAGGCGGCCGGCGTGCCGCTCGTGGGCGACGATCTGGCGAGCCACTTCGGCACGTCGGTCGTGCATCGCGCGCTGCTCGGACTGCTGAGCGATCGCGGCATCACGCTGCAGAGCTCGTATCAACTGAACTTCGGCGGCAACGAGGACTTTCGCAACCTGCGCGAGCGCGGCGCGAGCAAACAGCAGTCGAAGCTCAATGCGCTCGCGCAGGACGGCGTCGATACATCTCGCGTCGAGATCATCCCGTCGGCCGGCTATATCGGGCAGCTGAAGGACAACAAGGTTGCGATCGTGAACATCGAGGGCGTCGGCTGGGGCGGCACGCCGGTACAGCTCGATCTGAAGCTGAAGGTCCAGGATTCGAGCAATGCCGCGGGTGTCATCATCGATCTGATCCGGATCGCCGCCGCATCGCGCCGCGCGAAGCTCGCCGGCTTTCCGGCCGCGGCCGCGAAGCTGCTGAAGTCACCCGTCGGCGGACACGACAAGATCACGCCCCAAAGCATCGACGCGAGCTTTCGCGCACTCGACGCGTCCGCCGCTTGAGAGCATGACGATGGCGCATCCGAAACGCGGCATCGAACGCCCTGGCGGCTACGCAGCGGCGACGATCGACGTCATTCTGCTCGCGTACGACGGCGTCGACGCGCTCGATCTGTTCGGTGTGCATGCCGTGCTCGCGAAGGCGTCGGCCGTGACCGCGCCGGACGGCGCCGCGCCGCTGCGCGTCGCGATCGCGGCGGCGTCGCGCGTCATCACGACTTCGTGCGGTATCGACCTGAGCTGCGGCGCGCCGCTCGACACGCTCGATCACGCGCACGCGATCGTCGTGCCGGGCGGACGCGGTGCGGCGGCCGCGGCCCGGCACCCGTCGCTCGCCACGCTGCTGGCACGCGCGCATATGCGCGGCGCGGCGATCTATGTAGTGTGCTCGGGCGCGCTGCTCGTGGCAGCGGCCGGCATCGCGAACGGACGACGGCTCGCGATCCATCACGACAAGCAGCAATGGCTGCGCGACGTCGCGCCGTCCGTCGAGCCTGCCGCGGGCCTCATCGCGGACGGACGCCTGTGGTCGGTCGGCGGCGATGCGTCGCCTTCGACGAAAGCGACCGATCTCGCGTTCCAGCTACTCGCCGATTTTGCGCCGTACGCAGTCGCACCGGTGGCGGCCCGGATGGAGTTGCGGCCGGGTCGCGGCGCGGCCGCCGCGCGGCTTTTGGAGGCGACCGCATGAGCGCGCGGCGCGGCACCGTCCTCGTGACGGGCGCGAGCCGCGGCGTCGGCCTCGCGATCGCCGAAACGCTCGCGCAGCGCGGCTACGACCTCGCACTATGGGCTCGATCCGCGTCCGACCTCGACGCGATCGCGCAACGCCTCGGCGCGGCCGGATGCCGTGTCCACACGGCGGCCGTCGACGTCGGCGACGCCGCCGCCGTCGAGGCGGCGGGCCGCGCGCTGCACGCGCAGGACGCGGCGCTCGCGGGCGTCGTCGTCAACGCGGGATGCGGCCGGTGGGCGCGCATCGCCGATACGGCGTCCGACGAATGGAGCCGCACGCTGCGCACCAATCTCGACGGCGCGTTCCACACGCTGAAGGCGTGCGTCCCACTGCTCGAGGCGCGCCATCCGCTGATCGTCGGCATGATGTCCGACGCGAGCGTGTGGCCGTTCGCCGAGCGGGGCGCGTATTGCGCGTCGAAGGCGGGCTTCTATCAGCTCTTCGAGATTGCGCGACAGGAGCTGCGCGAGCGCGGCGTCCGGATGACCGCCGTGCTGCCGAGCCGCATCGACACGCATTTCCAGGGCGGCCACGCGTCGGCCGCGCCCGGCAGCCGTCCCGGCGCGCTCGACGCGGCCGACATCGCGACGATCGTCGCGGATCTATTCGACGGCCCGCCTCATATCGAAATCCGCGAGCTGCGCGTCACCGCGTTCGCATCCAGCTTCGGCCCTTTCCCGGGAGGAAACCCAGCGTGACGATCTTCACAGGCATTCATCCCGCCGGCCACTCGCGGCCGATCGGCAAGTATTCGCCCGCCGTGTCCGTGCCGATCGGCGCGGGGCAGCGCCTCCTCTTCATCAGCGGCCAGGTCGCGACCGACGCCGACGGCGCCGTGCTCGCGCCCGGCGACGCGGGCGCGCAGACCGAGATCGTGTTCGAGCGCCTCGCGCGCATCCTCGACGCGGCGGGCGGCGATCTTTCGGCGCTCGTCAACGTCGTGATCTATCTGCGCGACATCGCCGATTTTCCCGCAGTGTCCGCGATCCGCAACCGCGTGCTCGGCACGCCGCCGCCCGCGAGCACGCTCGTACAGGTCGCGTCGCTCGCCGAGGCGGGCTGTGTCGTCGAAATCAGCGGCATCGCCGTGATCGGCGAGGACGGCGGACGTGGCTAGCCGCACCAACGCGCCCGCATCGCGCGACGCTGCAGCCAAACAGGCCGATCCCCGCAGCCAGCGGGCGGTGCTGCCGCGCGTCGCGCAGCACGCGAGCGTGCTCGTCGTCGGCTCGCTGAACGTCGATCTGCTGCTGTACAGCGACGTGTCGCCATGCGAAGGCGACTCGCTGCCCGTGCGGGCGATCACGCTGCCGGGCGGGCACGCGGGCAACTGCGCGTCCGCGCTGTCGGCGCTCGGCCTGGCCGTATCGATCGTCGCGGCTGTCGGCGACGACGCCGACGGCGAGAGGCTGCTCGCCGACCTCGACCGGCGCGGCGTCGACACGCGCTTCGTGCGGCGCATCGCGCACGCGCACACCGGCCGCGCGATCATCCCCGTGCTCGGCCCCGAGCGCTGCAACTACATGCTGCTCGATCGCGGCGCGAACGAGTCGCTCGTCGCCGACGATGTGCGCGCCGCGCTGTCCGGCGTCGCGCGCTGCGATGCGGTCATGCTGTTCGATCCGAGCGTCGACGCGCTCGTGCAGACGGTCGCGCTCGTGCGCGCGCGCCGTGCGGCCGCGGCGCTGTGCTGGACGCCGTCCGGGATGTACTCGCGCGATCCGGTCGCCTTGACGCTCCTCCCGCAATGCGACGTCGTGTTCTGCAACGCGCGCGAGTTCGCGCATCTGCGCGATCAGGGCGATCACGTGTTCGACATGCTCGATGCGGTCGACGTCGTCGTCACGCTCGGCGAGCACGGCGCGCTGTCCCGCCATCGCGGCATCGAGACGCGCGCGCCTGCGCATCCGTGTGAAGTCGTCGATCCGACGGGCGCAGGCGACGCGTTCGCGTCGGCTTACCTGCTCGCGCGGCTCGCCGGCCTCGACGCGGCCGACCGCCTGCGGCTCGGCAACGCGAGCGGCGCATGCGCGGTCGGCACGCGCGGCGCACGCGACGGCCTGCCGACGCTCGACGCGCTGCTCGACGCGACGCTCGACGGCCCACTCGACGGCCCGCGATACAGGTCCGCGCCGCCGCGCGCCCAGGAGCCCGCTCATGCGCATGCGGCGAAGCGCTGACGGCTGGCGCGGTCTCATCGGAAGCACGTTCACGCCCGAGCGCGCGGCGAGACTCGCCGCGACGATCGTGACCGCCGTGCGTGCGCACGACGGCGGCGGCCCGCGCGTCGTCGTCGGTTACGACTGCCGCCGCCTCGGACGCCGCGCCGCGCGACTGATCGTGCGCGCGGCGAGCGACGCGGGCGCGCGCGCCGTGCGCATCGTCGAACATCTGCCGACGCCGACCGCGTCGTACCTCGTCGGCGCGGGCGACGCCGAGCTCGCGCTGCTCGTCACCGCGAGCCACAACCCACCCGAATGGAACGGCGTAAAGGCGAAGGGCCGCCCAGGCTGCCCGCTCGACGCCGAGCTCGAACGGCGCGCGGATGCGCTATTCGACGATTCGGAGCGCGCCGCCGGCGACGCGCCATTCGGCGAGCCTTCCGGCGAGCCATTCGACCAAGCCGACGAAGCGCGCGCGGACGATGCCGACGGTCTCGACGATGCGATCTTCGAAGCATGCGACGCGTCTCCGTGGATCGACCGGCACATCGCGCACGTGCTGTCGCGCTTGCCGGCGACGCCGGATCTGCCGCTGCGCGTCGTCGTCGACGGGCTCAGCGGCATCGCGGGCAGCGCGATGCTGCATCTTTGCGACGCGCTGCGCTGGTCGGCGACGCCGCTCGGCTGCGCGCCGTCCGCTGATTTCGGCGGCGTCGCGCCCGATCCGTCGCTGCCCGCGAGCCGGCGACGCGCGGCCGAGGCAGTATGCGCCGAACATGCCGACCTCGGCCTCGTCGTCGACGGCGACGGCGACCGCGTCTATGCGATCGACAGCGACGGGCGCACGGTCGAGCCGCACGAATTGTTCGCACTGCTGCTCGCGCACCGGCATCGGCGGCGATACGGCCATCCGGAGCGCGGCGTCGCCGTCACGGCGGCAACGGGCGCGCTCGTGCAGCGGCTGTGCGCGCGGTGGAGCCGCCCCGTCATCGAGCAGCCGGTCGGCTTCAAGCATCTGTCGCCGCTGCTCGTCGAAGGCCGCATCGACGCAGGCGGCGGCAGCGTCGGCGATCTCGCGTTCGCCGAATTCGGCGTCGATCGCGATCCGTTCGGCGCTGTCGCGCTCCTCGCCGACCTGCTGGCGACGAGCGGCCAGTCTCTCGCAGCGCTCGTCGCTGACCTGCGACATCGCTACGGCCGCTTCGACTGGCATGAATCGCACGTGAACGGCGACGCCACCGACACGCAACTGCGCGACGCGGGCCGGCGCGCACTCGAACGATGCGGCTTCGACGCACGCACGGCGCGCATCACGACTGTCGACGGCATCAAGTTTTCGTTCGACAGCGGCGAATGGCTGCTGCTGCGGCCGTCCACGACGGAAGGCGGCATCCGCGTATACGGCGAGCTGCTGAGCACGCGAGCAGCCGCCGCGCTCGCCGCGCACGTCGCCCGCGCGCTCGCCGCCGAGCGAAGTCCGTAGTCGCGCGCCGCCGGAGGAGCAAGCCCGTGCACGATCGCTACCGCCTGATCCTGATCCGTCATGGCCAGACGCCGGACACGCTGGACGGGCGCTTCTGCGGCGCGCGCGACCCGGCGCTCACGGCGCTCGGGCACCGGATGGCGATCGAAGCGTCGCGACATCCGGCGCTGCGCGGCATCGCCGTCGTCGTGACGTCGCCGTCGCTGCGCGCGCGACAGACCGCGCGCCACATCGCCGACGCGAACTCCGTGTCGATTCTCGTCGACGAACGGCTGCGCGAACTGTCGTTCGGCGCGTGGGAAGGGCGCGTGCCCGACGACGTGCGCGACGAGCCGGCGTACCGGCGTTGGATCGACGATCCGGCGATCCACGCGCCGCCCGGCGGAGAAACCGGATTCGCGGTGCTCGCGCGCGTGATGTCGGCGGTGCGCGACGCGATCGGCATGTTCGACGACGTCGCGCTCGTCACGCACAAATCGCCGATCCGGCTGCTCGCGTCGTTCTACGGCGCGACGCCGCTGTCGCGCTTCCGGCAGATCGCCGACATTCACGCATGCTCGGTTTCGCTGATCGTGCGCGACGGCGGCGGCGTGGCGCTCGGTCCGCTCGGCGACACGTCGCATCTGTCGCTCGCGTGGCGAACCGATCCCGATCGCGCGCGCGCGCCGCCCGACGGTGCGGGCGCCCTCATCGACGACGGGGCGCGCGACGCGCCGCCGCTTATCGGAGGGCGCGACGGGTAACGCCCTCCATCACCCGACAGGAGTCGCGCATGTCACACTCGAAGCGCATCGCCATCATCGCGGGCACCGGTCTCGCCCGCGGCCTCGACGCATTCCTCGGCAACCGCGAGACGATCGAGAACGTGCGGGTCACGTTCGGCCGGCGCAGCGGCGCGGTGCTGCATTACACGACAGGCCGGATCGGCGGCATCGAGGCGATCGTCCTGCCTCGGCACGGCCCGACGCTCGAGATTCCCGACCGCAGCCCGTCCGAGCTCGTCGCCGAGCTCGGACACGAAGCGCACATCTGGCACCTGCACGAACTCGGCGTGCAAGCCGTCTACGCATTCAATTCGGTGGGCGCGATCGACCTCGATCTGCCGCTCGCCGCCGACAACGTGTTTCTCGCGCCCGACGACTACGCACGCGGCCTGTCGAGCGTCTCGCACAGCTTCGGCAATGTTGCGAAACACGTGCATCCGTCGATGCGCGAACCGTTCGACGCGCGGCTGCGCGCGAACTTCGCGCTCGCGGCCGACAAGGTCGGCGCGAAGCTGCTGATGCAGGGGCTGTACATCCAGTCGGGCGGCGACGCGTTTGAAAGCGTGGCCGAAGTCGAGACGTACCGCCACGTCTATCAGGGCCGGCGCAACCGCGTGCTCGGCATGACCGCGGGTGCGGAGCTCGTGCTGTGCAGACAGATGGAGATTCCGTATGCGCTCATCTGCGCGAACTGCAACTGGGCGGAAGGGCTCGATCCGGACAACGCGGTGACGCACGCATTCGTGCTCGCCGGCATGCAGCCCGCCGCCGCCACGCTCGCGAAGATCGCCGAGGCGGTGCTGCGCATCGAGGCTGAAACTTGAACGGATTGCGCGCAGTACGCTCGCGATCGGAAGCGGCGCGCGGCGACGACGACGCCGCGGGACGGCGCGCGCCGTCCGCCGTCGGACGCGATGCGGCGATATCGCGGCCGATTCAGTCGGTTGAGTCGTTTCGCTCGTGGCGGTCGTTTCGAGCGCTTCGAGCGCTTCGCTCGTTTTGGCCATATCGGCGCGAGCGTCGACTATTCGCGCAACGCATCGAAGCGCAGCCTCAGCAACGCCGCGCGCTCGAGATCCTTGCGCCGGCCGAACAGCGTCAGCATGCGTTCGAGCGCGAGCGGCGACGGCACCGGCACTTTCACGTTCGCGACGGCGACGTACCGCATCGAATCGACGACGACCTCGCGCCACGCACGGCCGTCGTTGACTTCGAGGCGGCCCATCACTTCGACGTCGAGCGGCGCGAAGCCGAATCGCGCGAAGCGGGACCGGAAACGCGCGCCGTCGGCCGGACGGAATTCGGCGCGGCGCGACGCGGCCCAATGCGCGATCGCGGCGTCGGCGTCGCGCACGCTCGTCAGCACATCGATGTCCTTCGGCGCGACGTCGACGCCGTACAGCGCGAGCGCCGCGCTGCCGATCACGCACCACGGATCGCGAAACATCGCCGTCATCGCCGGCACCGCCAGCAACAGTGTCTGTTCGAGCGCCGCTTCGACGGATGGTCGAACCATGGTTCCTCCGTGCGGCTGCGAAGCGCGAGGCCGCGCAGCGTGTGTGCCGACGAAGCGCGACCGCGCTCGGGCGGCCGCGACACATCGAAATCCTTACTTTAACGATTTTTGGAGGCGAGCATGACAAGGATCGTCATCACGGGTTCCGCCGGCAAGGCCGGCGCGTTCGTCGTGCGCGAATTCGCCGCGCACGGCTACGACACGCTCGGCGTCGATGTGAAGGCCACCGTCGTATCGAGCGCGCTCGGGCACCTGCCTTCGATGAAGGCCGATCTGCGCGACCTCGGGCAAGTAGTCGAATCGTTCGAGCGCGCGGATGCGATCGTCCATCTCGCGAACGTGTCGCTGCCCGGCATGTTCCCGCCGGGCAAGACGTTCAGCGACAACCTGACTGTCAACTACAACGTGTTCCAGGCGGCTCGCCTGCTCGGCATCCGCTCGGTCGTGTGGCTGTCGAGCGCCGCGGTCGTCGACGACCTGTTCGATCCGTCGGGCGAGATCGACGTGCCCGTGACGGAAGATTCGCCCGCGCGCGCGGGCTCCACGTACGCGCTGTCGAAGATCGTCACCGAGCAGATGGCCGACTTTTTTTGCGGCGAACACATGTCGATCGTCGGCCTGCGCGCGCCCGTGATCGAGGATCCGGCCGATTATCCGCACTATGCGAAGTATCACGGCGATCCGCAGCTGCGCCGCTGGCATCTGTGGTCGTACATCGACGCGCGCGATCTCGCCCGCGCATGCCGTCTCGCGGTCGAAACGCGGCCGCGAGGCGTGCACAACGTGTTCGTGTCCGCGCGCGACACCGTGATGGCCCAGCCGATCGATGCGCTCTTCGAGCTGCGCTTCCCCGGCGCGCCGGTGCCGGCGCGGCTGCGCGAATGCGGCAGCTTCTTCGCGCCGGAACATGCGAAGCGATTGTTCGGCTTCGAGCCGATCCATTCGTGGCGCGACGATCGATGAAACGGCGACGAGGTCATCATGGGCGCGACGCATTCGAACGGCATCTATTCACTTGACGGCCAGCGCGTGCTGATCGTCGGCGGATCGAGCGGCGTGGGGCTCGCGCTCGCGCGCGAGGCGACGCGGCTCGGCGCGCAAGCGATCATCGTCGGGCGGGATCGCGCGCGCCTCGATCGCGCGGTGGCGATCGTCGGCGCGGGCGCGATCGCCGAGGCGGCCGACGTACGCGAGCCGCGCGACGTTCGGCGGCTTGCCGAGCGCATCGGGCGTATCGATCATCTTTGCTTGAGCGTCGCTCACGACATCGCGCCGCATTCGATCGCGGACGATCTCGACACGCTGAAACAGCACTGGGACAGCCTGTTCTGGTCGTCGCTCGTCGTCGTGCAGGAAACGCTCGCGCATCTCGCCGAGACGGGATCGATCACGTTCGTCACGGGGTCGCTGAGCCGCAAGCCGGTGGCGGGGAAATCGCTGTTCACGTCGTCGCAGTGCGCGATCGAAGGGATCGCGCGGGCGCTCGCGGTCGAGCTTGCCCCGAGACGGGTGAATACCGTGGTTCCGGGGTTGCTCGATACGCCGCTGTGGAACGCGCTCGATCCGGCGCGGCGCGCGGCGTTTTTTGCGGGGCACGCGGCGAAGCTGCCGGGGAGGCGGATCGGGCGGGCCGAGCATGTGGCGGGGGTGGTGATCGCTTGTATGGTGAATGGGTTTGTGACGGGGGCGTCGATGACTGTCGATGGGGGGGAGCAGATTGTTTAGCGGTGGCGTCATATGACGGACTCGCTCGTCAGGCGGGGCGCGCGATGGGCTGAACGCATCGGCGCGACGGCAAGCCGTCGATCGCACGTGAGGTGTCGTGGGCCGTATGTCCTTCGGCGTGAGTGCTGCGAGCATGCGTGGCATTCGCCGGAACTCGAGGAGGGTCGGGCGTTTTCGAAAGTGCTGTCGAACCATTGGTTGAGCGCGACGAGCGACGAGCGACGAGCGGTTGCGGTTGCGTGCGCGCTCGGCTTGCCTGCGTGGCGCGATCGCTTCGCGATGTCGATCGCGATCTCCTGCCCGAAACGGTGTCCAAAAAGATTGGGATGCAGTCCGCTTTTGCCGCATTGATCGCGTATCCCGTCCTGATACTGCTAATTGGTCCGGCCCTGAACAACTCGTATTGGTGCGCTGATGAAGTCATGCCGCCGATAGCGGAACGGATTTGAGCCCGAACCAAGCGATGAGAATCAGGGCGTAAAAAAGCCGTAGCTGCCTCAGGATCATCCGCAGCTTGTGGCCTGCGCCACAACAGCACCGCATGGATCGCATCGCCCAGCGCGCCCTTGAGCCAGTCGCGATCAAGTTTGCCGTCCGCCTTCATATGGCCGATGGCCGGCTCAATCGCGCTGCGCCGCCGAATCATCGCCCGCAAGCCTCGCGTGATGCCGCGTCTCAAACCCGGGAGATAGACCTTCACGCCATCGACGGCGACGCCCTTGTAGCCGCGGTCAACGACGGCGATCTCCGGTTGGACGTCACTCAGGATCGCTGCCTGTTCCAACGCTTCGCCCAGTGTGTGCCCGTCGTACGTGTTGCCCGGCATCGAGCGGGCGCCGACCACCAAGCCTTCCTTGTGCGTCGTCGTGATCGACACCTTCACACCAAATTCGTATGGCTTGCGCGCCTTACCTTTCGCCAGGCACTCGACTTCCGGCGCGTGCACCGCGTACAGCTTGTTCTTGTCCTTTTGCTTCTGCGACAGATTTCGCTTCGTGCGGCCAATCAAGTCTTCCAGAGCCGCCCGACTTTGTTCCGCGACGCCATCGAGTTGACGCTCTTGATGACGTGGACCCGTTTGGCTGCTTCAATCGTCTCGGCCAGCAGTTCTTCAACGCCGGCCTCACCCAACCGCTTGCGTCAGCGCGTCAGGCTCGACGGATCGATAGGCGGTTTGGTCTGCAAGTACAGCAGCCCCGCGATCAGCCGAGGCGAGGTCGCCGGCCGACCTTAGTGCGAGACGAAACTCGCGCTCATTGCCACACCAAGCCGATCCCAGTCGATCAGGCCGGACCGGCGAACCAGCGGATGCTTCAGGTTGATCTGCTCACGTAGCAGCTGGCGGAAGCAGTCTCCCTCTGGCACCGGCGTCTTCGGACCCATTCAAACCTCGTCGGAACTTGCAGGAAACTCACACCAATATGCCTGTGCCTTGCAAATCTCTCAACACCATTTCGGCCCCGCCACCTTGCCGCACAAACCGCTCCGCTTTGTTCATGGACGACTAAGTAATATTTCTATCGAGAGGTTTCATACGCACGCCATCAACCAGTCGACCCGATCCGGCATGTTCATTACGGCGCCTCTTTAAATAATCTTATATCTATGCAATAGGGCTCACTTCCCAATATCATATATAACCCATACATATTAAAACCGGAGGTCGCCTCACGAAGCATCCCACACAGATAAATCCATCCGAGAGTATTGTGTGAAAAGCAATATAATCATCCGTCAAGCGAAACGGGCACATTCACGCCTCATGAAACCTTAGAGTCAGGTCTTGCTTTGCAACATGCTTCGTCGAGCGATGTGTCAATACAAGACCTGACCTCCTGCGGGTCGCGGCTCTGTAACTCGGGGGACTTAGAATTTCAGCGTTCTTCTCTTGAAACTGCTTACTCCACCTTCTCATTTTGGCTCGGATCTCTATATGCTTCATCACGGAGAAGGTTTCTACGCGATAAAGATTTTAGATTCCGAACATCATTTAATATTTTCTCAATAGCCCTCTGAATACTCTCCAACTCTTCCATGCTAAACCTATAGCTCATCGCATTATCAATGGCAGCCGCCTCGCAAGCATGAGAATTATTAATAAAAAACATTATTTCATTGCTATATTCTGGGATTTTAATAACCGCTGACACGCCTCCGCACAATGAATTTGACTTCACATCGCCGAACGCATAGAGTCCAGTATAAATTTCTTTGCCTTTTCTCATAAATCACCATATCAACAGTTCTTTGACAACACTTCCGGTTGTTCCGGGGTAGGAAATCTTCCATCCAGAAGTTTATTCAATTGATTAACCCCCCTTCCATTTTTATCCGCAGGATTGATTCGCACATTTGCCTTTTGTGCCACGTAGAGCGTACGATTGTTTAGAGTCGCCCATACTTCTTCTCCACTTGGAAGAATCATCCTTTCGTAACTGATCTCCAATCCTTTGGGAAGTTCACCCAAATGTACGGCCTCATCAATCGCCTCCTGCACACTTCTTCCAGTCCATTCTCCTTGAGTGAATACATCTGAAATTGTATTTTGCGTGAACCACAAATCGAAAGGGTCCATCAATCCGAGAGGATCGATGTGAGTCCATGGGTTTGGCGCGTATTGATAGAGGTAAGAGCCACCTTCTAATCCGATAGGATCTTGGCTGATGAAGTAGCCAGTATTGGGATCGAAGTATCTGTGCCGGTTGTAATGCAGGTTCGATTCAGCGTCGTGATACTGTCCCTGCAACCTGAGTGGCTGCACGATCCACCGCTCAGTGCATTCGACGTCACCCCTAGGGCGATAATGCGCCTCCCATAC
This sequence comes from Burkholderia savannae, assembly GCF_001524445.2. Lineage (NCBI taxonomy): Bacteria > Pseudomonadati > Pseudomonadota > Betaproteobacteria > Burkholderiales > Burkholderiaceae > Burkholderia > Burkholderia savannae. The sequence goes on along the minus strand of NZ_CP013418.1, from coordinate 2,471,377 downwards.
AGCCCTTCCACTAGCATCATGCATCCGTACGGGTGCCCCGTTCGGATCATTCTGGTAAAAATACACCGTTCCTGCGACCGGTGCTAGTTGCCCCGATAGTCGCGTCGATACCCTACCCTCAGCCAGATCGCCTTGCACAATAGCGAGCGGCCGGAACGTTTCAGGATAGTAAATCCACTCACACACACGGCTAGCGACGGGTAGCGCTCCTGTGTCGGTTTGGCCATGCTCCGGCGAAGCAAGTGGCGACGGCCGTATATCCCCGTCTATGTCCAGATCGGACCCACTCCCTCCCTCCCCTCCCGTTGTGGACTCCCCAACCAGCGTATTGCCGTCCCAAAAGAACCGGCTCAGACGGTACAGCGGCTGCTGCGATGCCCCGCCTGTTGCTCCCTCACACACGACTTTACGAACCCGCCGCTGGAATGGATCGTACTCATACTGTGCGCGAATGTGTGTTGACTTCTCCCCTGAAATGGCAAGACCCGGCCGCACCGCCACCGTCTCAACGAGCTGCCCGGCCGCATCCCAACGCAGCGTCAGGTCCTGCGCGGCATCCTGCTTCCGAATAAGGTTGCCGACTCTGTCGTACGCGTAATAGCAGCCTTCATATTCACCTTCACGCACCCAAGTGCCGGTCCTTGCCGCAGCGGCTGCATCCGCCGCGCGGCGCTCGCGAATGTGCGTCTTCAGCAAATCTCCGGCCGGATCGTACAGATAGCGACGCAACTGCCCAGCGGGGTCGAGATGCGCGATCACCTGCCCCACCGGATCGTACTGAAAGCGCTCGATGCCGCCCCGCGAGTCGCGCTTTTCGACCAATTCGCCATTCGCGTCGTACGTATATTCGCTCGCGAAGAGCGCGCCGGTGCCGGTTAGCAACGTACGCTGCGACGCAAGCTGGCCGTCCGATTCGTACGACAGTTCGCGCCGCAACTCCGCGCCCAACTGCTCGGTGCAAATCTGCCCGAGCGCATCTCGCTCGAGCACGACCGGCGCGGTGTCGTCGATCCGAATCGACGTGACGGCATCCAAAGCGTCGTATGCATAGCGAACGGTATGCTCGACAACCGCGCAGCCGGCAATAAGCCGGGTCCTGCGTGCTATCCGGTTGCCGGCTTCGTCGAAATCGCTGGCGATCGTGAAGTCGTCGCCTTGTCGCTCCTCGATCACGCGACCCGCTGCGTCGTAGCTGAACTCGACGTGGCAAGACGGATTCTGCGCGATCACCAAATCCCCGCGCCGGTCGTATGCGAAGCTGTCGATCCGGAGACCATCGCCATGTTCCGGATCAGGCACGCGCTTCTGCACGATGCGCCCAAGCCGATCGTATCGGTATTCGATCGTCTGCCCCAGAGGATCAGTGCTACAGAGCAGTTCACCCGCCGCGCCGTACCGATAGCGTCGCGCTTGCCCCCAGTAGTCCGTCTCCACGACGATCCGCCCCAGCGCATCGCGTTCGAGCGCGTATAGCTCGCCGCGTTCGTTCACGACGCCGATCAGTTGTTCTTCCGTGTCGTAGCGGTATTCAACGGTGGTGCCGTCGGGCGCGAGCCGTCTGCTGACCTGTCCGAGCGCCGAGTACTCCATCTGCGTCACGTAGCCCATGGGGTCGCGATAGCGAGACAGGTTTCCTTCAGCGTCGTACCCACAGTGAATCTCACGCCCGCCCGGCTCGATTGCGCGCATCAGATTGCCGTTGCGGTCGTACTCGTATTTGCTTTGTTGTCCGAGCGCATCGATTGCTTCGATGAGGTATCCGCGCGCATCGTACCGATACTGCGTGCGATGCCCCAACGCATCGATCTGCGCCGCGAGATCGCCGTCCCGGTGGTAATCGAATCGCGTGCTCGCACCGCGCGGCCCGGTATGTTCGACGAGCTGACCGTACTCGTCATATGTATAGCGAGATATCGCGCCCGACGGATCGATCTGCGCGAGCAGATTGCCGAACGTATCCCATTCGTAGCGCCACTGCCGGCCACCTATCAACGTCACGCAGACCGGGCGGCGATCGAGGTCAAATTCCGTTCTGACTGCGCTGCCGTCCGGCAACGTCTGCACGATCAAACCGCCATACGCGTCATATTCCCAAGCCGTCGTCCGCCCCGCCGGATCGATCACCGCGCTCGCACGCCCCTGCGCGTCATACCGATACGCGGTCACGCCGCCTAGCGGATCGATTTCAGCGACAGGCATCCCGCGCTCGTTCATCTGCATGATCGACGTATGCCCGAGCGAATTGGTGACGCGCGTCTCCACCCGCGCGCGATCGTAGACGAAGCGATAATCGAACAGCCCGTTGTCGCCCCAAGCATGATCGACGCGCCACACGCCGTCGTCGCCCTGCTGGTAGCTGTAGTAGAACGACACGCCGCGCGCGCTCGTATGGCTCACCATCCGATGGCCGGCCGTGTACTCGAAATGATGCGGATGCGCCATCGCATCGATCGCGGCCGTCAGATTGCGCTCGCGATCATGCTCGTAGCTCACGAGCGGATGCGGGTTCCCTCCCGCATCGATCAGCGTCAATGAAGTCAACAGCCCGGCGTGCAGCCCGCTGCCCGTGCCGCATTCGATCACACGCTCGGTCTGCCCGTCGCGCTTCCATTCGACGAGACGCACGAGCCCGCCATACACGTCACGCTCGAACACCCACGCATTGCCATTGAGATCGGCCATGCGATCGATCGGCAGCGTGACTCGCGACTCACCATCGAGCGCCGCAACAGCATCTCGCCAACGAGAAGGCAGCACGAACCCGTATTCGATACCCTCACGCGTGCGCAGCACCATCCGCCCATCGTCGCAATACAACGCATGCCCATGCTGCCAGTCATACGTGCGCGCTGGCCAGCCGTCGCCGGCCGGCACCACGTCGAAAGCGGTCGCATGATCCGGAAAATGCGCGACCGCGCCGATCCCGTCTTCGTTGCGCATCAGTTCAAGCCGGATATCGGCGGGCGTCTGCCAGCCGAAGCCGACCGCGCCCGCATGACGATCATGGCTCGCGTAATAACGATCCCACACGAGCGGCAGCCTGCCGGACACGGTGAAGTCGTTCTGCTGCACGACCACTTCGCCTGTCGTCACGTCGACCGGTTCCGCCTTCAGCACCGTGCAACGCAAGAACCCCGACTTCAGATGCAGCTTGTCCGCAAGCTTCTTCGCCCACTTCGATCCCTGAAACGCCTTGAACATCCCCTTCGCGGCCGCCGCCATGTTCATCACGGGCGGCCCGCCGACGAGCACGGGCCGTCCGGCGGGAATCGGCAGCATCACCGAACTCGGCATCGACACATGTGTGCGCGCCGTATGCGCGCCGTTGTGCGGCGGCGGCTCGATCCCTTCGGCCCAGCAGCTCATCGCGGACAGCGCCATGTACGAAAACGGATCGTTGTTCGCGAGCACGGTGCGGCTGCCCATGTACGATTCGGCGTCGTCGGACGGCAGCGGATCGGGCGGCGCGAACGTTTCGCCGAGCGGAAAGTGCAAGCCCGGCACATGAAACGAATGCGTGCCCGCCGTCGCGCGCATCAGCCCGTTCACGAAGATCGGCCTGCTGGCGGTGGCGCCCGCTCCGACGCCCGCGCCCATCGCGTTCGCCGCGTCGCCTTTGATCGACGACACGTCGCGATTGAGCTTCAGTGCTTCCGCGACCATCGGATTGCTCGTGGCCTTCTTCATCTGGTCATCGAGCGAATCGAACGTATCGGTCAATTTCTCGACGTCGTCGGGATGATCCTTCAGATATTCCAGCACCGCGTCTTCGGCGATCGCCATCGCAATGCTGCCGATCACGCCCTTCGCCGCCTCGACGTATTCCCGCAGATCGAGCATGAAGCCGATGTGCGGATGCGGCAAGAACACGGGAGGCAGCCCCGGCGTGACGATCACGGAATGCACGTCGACGCCGACGACGGGATCGAGATGCTTGACGGCCGGCAGCGCCATGTTTTCCGCTCCTTGCTCGCGCTCAGCGTCCGCCGCGCAGCGCCGCGACCTTGTCGCTCAGCTCGCTGCGGCGTCGGTCGAATGCGCCGACCTGCTTGACCATCCATTCGACGACGAGCCGCAAGTTGCTGTTCAAGCGCATCGATTCGTCGATCAGAAGTCCCGCGTCGAGCGCGTTGAAGCCCGCCTCCAATGCGTGCTCGCGCTCGCCCGCCTTCTCCCAGCACACCGCGCTCATGCGCCATGCCTCGACGGTCATCAGCGCGTCCCGCGCGGCCGTCATCGACGCCGCCGCGCGCTCGTAGCAGTATGCGGCCGGTGCGAACGCCTTGTGCGTCAGGTGCGCGCTCGCTTCGCCGAACAGCCCGTTCGCGACGAGCTTGTGCCCCGCCGGATGCGCTGCGCCGAGCGCGCGCTCGCCGCTTTCGGTCGCTTGCCGATACGCGTCGAGCGCGCGCTCGTGATCGCGCCACTTCAAATACGCCGCGCCCGCGATCAGATGCACGACCACGCACTGATCGAACCAGCGCTCGCGTTCGGCGATCCGCAACGCGGCCGCGCGCAATTGTTCGAGCCGCGCCGGATTGCCGTCGCCGATCGTCTCGCTCAGTTCGACGAACAATCGCCTGAACTCGCCGTTCGGCCCGCGCTCGCCGGATTCCGCGAGCAATTCGCGCGGCACGCTCGCCATCGTGTAACGTCCCTTCACGACGTGCACGGTGCTCGAATGCTGCTGTTGCAACGGCTTGAACGGTTCGTCGCCGATGCGCGGCAATACGAATCGCACACGCGCGCCGAGCCGCGGCGAGTTTTCGATGACGTCGAGCAATTCGCCGAGCCAGCGCGCGAGCGCCGCATCGTCGCGAACCTGCTCGGGCTGCAACACGAAAACCATCGCCGGAAAAATGTCCGGATGGTGCTGCATCAAGCTATCGGCAACCGTCAGAAACCGAAGAACCGGATGTCCGCCGTCGTCACGGGGCGGTTGCCAATCCGCTCGCAGCCCTTGCGCGTTCGACGCGTCGCGCCGGCTGTCGTAAAAGCGGATGAGCTCGTCCGCCAGCGCAGCCGCGTAGCGCGCTTCACCGACGAAATCCGAACGCATGACGATCACCGCGCTCGACATCTCCTCCTGCGTCTGAAAATAAAGCTGCACGAGCTGCGCATCGGCTTCGTTCGCCTGCCAGATCATCAGCCTTGCGGCTCGATCCTTCGCAAAGCTCTGCCAATCCGTGTGCGCATCCATGAACCTGCGCTCCACGGGGTTCGTGGGTTGCCAGTTCTGCATGATCCTCGTTCCCCGTCAGGGGTTCAGTTTCAGTATCGTGCCTTCCACCGTGTGCTCGCCCGTCGCCGACGACGTCACCGTCTTGCCGCGCACGCTATGGCTTCCGCTAGCGCTCGATTCCACCGTGACGCCGTTGATCACGATCGTGCCGTCCTTCTTCAGCGTGATGCTCGCATTGCCGCAAACAAGCGCGATCTGATCGCCCGCGCCGACATGCACGTTGTTCTTCACGTTCATCGCGTGACTCGCGCCGACGTTCACCGTCTGCGATTGGCCGACGTTGAGCACGTGCGCGTCCTTGATCGTCGACGTTCGTGCACCGATCTCCTCCGCGTGATGTTCGGCGACGGTCGTCTTCATGCTTTTCGAATTCGTCTGATAGTGCGTGGTGACATTCAGCGTCTTGCCCTGTCCGATCGATTCGGTCTTGTCTTTCGTCACTGTCTCCACGTGATTTCCGCCGATCGTCGCTTCGCGATTCGCGCCGATGGTCACGGTTTCGTCTTTTCCAACCTGCCGCGTGCGATTGCCGCCGACGCCATGCGTCTCGTTCCCGCCGATCTGCGCGACGCGATGCTGCCCGATGTTCACCGTCTCGTTCTGCCCGACGCTTCTCTGCCGGTTGTTCGCGACGCTCATCGTCTCGTTGTTGCCGACCGAATGCGAATGATCGCGGCCCACCGACAGCGTGTGATCCTGCTCGGTCTCCGCATCGAAGTTGCGCTCCGCATGCATCCATAATTGCTCCGCACCCTTCTTGTCCTCGAAGCGAAACGCGTTCGAATGCTCGGTGGTGCCGCCCGGCGACGAGCGGGACAGCAGCCCGCTTTGCGTCGCGCTGCCGGGCAGGCCCCACGGCGGCATCTTTTCGCCGTTGTATACGCGCCCCGTCACGATCGGCTGATCGGGGTCGCCGTTCAGGAAATCGACCACCACCTCGTCGCCGATGCGCGGAATCTGCACGCCCCCGAAGCCGCCGCCCGCCCACGGGCTCGACACGCGCACCCAGCACGACGAGTTCTGATCGCTCTGCCCGTAGCGGTCCCAGCGAAATTGCAGTTTCACGCGCCCGTACTGGTCCGTCCAGATTTCCTCGCCCTTCGGGCCGACGACGCTCGCCGTCTGCGGGCCGTTCGTGCGCGGCCGCGGCGTCGCGCGCGGCGATCGATACGGCAGGCTCGACGGCTGCACGAGCACCTGCGATTCGTGCACGACCGCTTCGTTGCCGCTGTCGGTCGCGTACGCATTCTCCTGAAACCGATACTGGCAGCGCACGATCAGGTACTCACGGTTCTGGTCGGCGCGCGGGCAGTGTTCGAGCGCGAACAGATAGCCGGGCGCGACGCCGCGCACGTCGGTACGCGCGAGCGCGCGCTCGTGCTCGGCCTGCTGCTCTTCGAGCCGCACGCGGCTGTAGTGCGCGCCCGGTTCGTCGTCGCGATAGCCGCCGGGCCATTCGAACGACGCGAAGCCGTCATGGTCGTGGCCGCGCGGATCGATCTTCTGCGCGGACAAGTCCGCGCGCGGCTTCGTGTAGTCGTAGTCGCTCGTCTCGTGCTTGCCGATGCTCACTTCCTGCGCGGGCAGCCAACTGTCGATGTGCTCTTCGTCGGCGATCGCGGTGCGGTCGCGCGCGATGAACGGAATCGTCTCGTAACCCGGCAGCGCGACGTGCGACGACATCGCGTCGCACAGCATCAGCGTATGCGTTTGCGCCGCATGCTTGAAGTAGTAATAAATCCCTTCGAACTCCATCAGCCGAGATACGAATGCCGCGTCGGTCTCGTTGTACTGCACGCAGTATTCGCGCGGCGTGTACGTCTCGGTCAGGTGGTTTTCGATCGGGAAGCCGTACGTGGCGAGCACCTCCTGCACGATCTCCGGCACCGTCTTGTTCTGGAAGATCCGGCAATCGGAGCGGCGCGTCGCGAGCCACAGCCACGGGCGCACGATCAGCTGGTAGCCGTAATGGCGCTCGGCACGCCGCCCGACGAGCGACGCGCGCGCGACGATCCCGTTCAGACAGCGCTCCGATTCGTTCTGCTGCCGGATGCGCACCGTCACCGGTTTGCCGAGCAGCTCCTTCAACGACAGGCTGTGATTGTCGGCGAGCGCTTCGATCCGGAAATCGAACAATCGCCCGAGCGCTTCCTCGCCGTAGAGCCGGTGGAACCTCAGGTCGTCTCCATGCAGGCTGTCGAGTGTGAACACGCGGGTCACGTCGCGCCCTCCTCTTCGAATCGATAAACGAATTGGCCGTCGTCCGCGCTCACGTCGATCGCCGACAGCGCGCGAGCCTCGATCGTCGCGCGCAGGATCTCCTGGCTGATGCGCGGCAGCACCGTGTGCGTGAGGATCGCGTCGACCATCCGCCCGCCGGATTCGATCGTCCGGCAGCGCTCGACGATCAGTGCGGTCGCCGAATCGGCGCAGCGCAGCGCGATGCCGTGATGCGCTTCGATGCGCCGCTCGATGCGCGCGAGCTGCAACGCGACGATCCGCGCGAGCATCTCGTCGGTCAGCGGGTAGTACGGCACGACGGTCAGGCGTCCCAACAAAGCGGCCGGGAACACGTCGCGCAGCGGCGCGCGCAGCGCGTCGGTCAACGTCTGCGCATCGGGCAGCCGCTGCGCGTCGCGGCACAGCTGCATCACGCGCTCGGAACCGACGTTCGACGTGAGGATGATCACCGTGTTGCGAAAATCGATGTAGCGCCCTTCGCCGTCTTCCATCCAGCCCTTGTCGAACACCTGAAAGAAGATCTCGTGCACGTCGCGGTGCGCCTTCTCGATCTCGTCGAGCAGCACGACGCTGTACGGCCGCCGCCGCACCGCTTCGGTCAGCACGCCGCCCTGCCCATAGCCGACGTAACCGGGCGGCGCGCCCTTCAGCGTCGACACCGTATGCGCCTCCTGGAACTCGCTCATGTTGATCGTGATCGCGTTGTGCTCGCCGCCGTACAGCGTTTCGGCGAGCGCGAGCGCGGTCTCGGTCTTGCCGACGCCGGACGGCCCGCACAGCAGGAACACGCCGTGCGGTTTCGCCGGATCGTCGAGCCGTGCGCGTGCGGTCTGAATGCGCTCGGCGATCAGCTCGACCGCATGCCGCTGGCCGACGACGCGCTCGGCGAGCGTATCCGCGAGCTTGAGCACCGATTGCATTTCGTCGCGCACCATCCGGCCGAGCGGGATGCCGGTCCAGTCGGACACGACGGCGGCCACCGCGTGCGTGTCGACCGCGGGCAGCACGAGCGGCGTCTCGCCCTGCAGTTCGGCGAGCGCCTGCAACGCCGCCGCGAGCTTCGCCTGCACGTTCGCGCGGGCCTGTGTATCGAGCGCGCGCGAGGGATCGTCGTCGAGCAGCGAAGCGCGCCAGTCGACGATCTCGCCGAGCGCGTCGCGCTCCGCCTGCCAGCGCGCGTCGAGCGCATCGAGCGTGGCCTGTTCGCTCGCCACCGATACATCGATCGAATCGAGCCGCGACGCATCGCCCGCGCCGAGCGCGCACTCGCGCGCGATCAGTTCGCGTTCGACGCGCAGGCTGTCGATCCTCCGCCGCGCGTCTTCGATCGGCGCGGGCACCGCATGCTGGCTGACCGCAACGCGCGCGCACGCGGTGTCGAGCAGGCTGATCGCCTTGTCGGGCAACTGCCGCGCGGGAATGTAGCGATGCGACAGCGTGACGGCCGCGTGCAGCGCATCGTCGAGCACGAGCACGCGATGATGCGCTTCGAGCTTCGCGGCGAGCCCGCGCAGCATCGCGAGCGCCGCGTCCTCCTCGGGCTCGCGCACCTGCACGAGCTGGAAGCGCCGCGTGAGCGCCGGGTCCTTCTCGATGTACTGCTTGTATTCGGACCACGTGGTCGCGCCGATCGTGCGCAACAGGCCGCGCGCGAGCGCCGGCTTCAGCAGGTTCGCCGCGTCGCCCGTGCCCGCCGCGCCGCCCGCGCCGACGAGCGTATGCACCTCGTCGACGAACAGGATCACCGGCCGCTCGCTCGAGCTCGCCTCGTCGATCACGCCGCGCAGTCGGCTCTCGAATTCGCCCTTCACGCTCGCGCCCGCCTGCAGCAAGCCGATGTCGAGCAGATACAGCTCGACGTCGCGCAGCGGCGGCGGCACGTCGCCCGCGACGATGCGCAGCGCGAAGCCCTCGGCGACCGCCGTCTTGCCGACGCCCGCCTCGCCGACGAGCAGCGGATTGTTCTGCCGGCGCCGCAGCAGGATGTCGACGATCTGGCGAATCTCGCCGTCGCGGCCGACGACCGGATCGATTTCGCCCGCGCGCGCACGCGCGGTCAGATCGACCGCATAGCGCGCGAGCGCCGCGCCCTCGCGTGCGGCGAACGACGCCCCGCCCGGCGCGCGCGCTCCGCCTGCCGGCGCGCGCGCGGCAGGCGGCGGCGTTTCCGGCGAGCCGTCGACGATCCGGTCGAGCTCGTCGGCGAGCACGTCCGGCACGATCCGCTCGAAGTCGCGCGCGATCGCATACAGCACGTTGCGAAGCTGCGCCGTCTTCACGATCGCGAGCAGCAGCACCGCGCTGCGGATCTGCGTCGCGTCGTACTTGAGCGTCGCGTACACCCACGCGCGCTCGACCGCATCGTCGATGTGCGCGGACAGATCGGACACCGAACCGGCGCCGCGCGGCAGCCGGTCGAGCGCGGCGACGATCCCGCGGTCGACCGCCGCCGCATCGATGTCGAAGCGGCGCAGAATCCGGTGCACGTCGCTGTCCGGGCGCCGGAGCATCTGGTTCAGCCAGTGCGCGAGCTCGACGTACGGATTGCCGCGCAGCCGGCAGAAACCCGTCGCCTGCTCCAGCGTCTCGTAGAGAAAGGCGTTCAGCTTTCCGAACAAGGTCACTCGGCCGATATCGGACATGGCGATTCCCGGTCAGGCAGGTTGGCGATGAGACGCATCGGCGGCGGCCGCCTGATCGGCCCTCGTCGATCGAGCGCTTGCGGCGCCCGCGCTGGCGCTTGCGCCGCGCGCGTGCGCGTCGTAGCCGAGCACGAGGTCGCGCGCGGGGCCGTGATCGAGCCGCTCGCCGAGCCACGCGGTGCGGCCGAGCGCGTGGCGGCTGCCGAGCGCGAGCGCTGGCACTTCGTCGTGTGCGAGCTCGAGCTGCACGTCCCAGCCGAATTCGACGCCGACGTATTCGCGCACCCATTGCGCGAGCTGCCGTGCATGCGCGCCGCCCGGCAGGAACCGCCGGTATTCGTCGAGCGTCAGCGGGCCGAGCACGATCCGCAAGCGCGACTGCGCGTCGCGCACCGCACAGCCGAGCACGGCGCCGCCGAGCCGCTGCGTCGGCCGCGTCGCGCGGATCGCGCAGCGCTGCGCGCGATCGAGCATCACCCAGTGCGGCACGTGCTCGACGATCCGCGCCCGCACGCCGAAGTAGCGCCGCAGGATCTGCACGAGCCCTTCCGGATTGCGCGTGTGCCGCACCAGGTGGCCTGCCTGGAAATACTTCGCGTGCGGCGCGAGCGCGTCCGCCGCGCCCGGCGCATCGCGCGGCCCGATCAGGCTCGCGACGTAGGCGTCGAACCGCGCGCGCGCCGGCCGGTCGAGACTGACGGTCGGCTGCGCGTCGGCCCATGCGCGGTAGAACAGCAGGATCAGCCGATGATGAAAGACGTCGGCGAACGCGGCGAACGTCGGATCGTCGTGTTGCGTCGCGCGCTCGTGCGCGTATTCGGTCAGATGCGACGGCAGCGGCCCGTTCGGCCCGAACAGCCCGAAGCCTTGAATCGCGATGCGCGGGCGCGGGCCGTCGTCGCGCACGCCCGCGAGCATCGCCGCCGCGAACGCGAGCGACGGCGCCTGGCCGAACCGCATCGGCTCGTCGCGCGGCCGCGCCGCGTAGCCGGACGGCGCGTGCTCCGGCGACAGCGCGTCGAGCCAGCGCAGCGCCTGGAACAGGTCGTAGCCGTGCGGCGCGGCGCGCAGGCGGCGCCACCATGCGTCGCGGCGCGCGGCGGCGCTCGCGCTTGCATTCGGAACCAGATTCGGATGCGCGCTCGGGCTCGAACTTCGGTTCGGGCTCGCGTCCTGCTTCGCGCCCGCGCGCTCATGCGCGTGCGCCGCGGGCGAATCCGGTTTCAGGTTCGTCGTCATACCGCGGGCCGCCTGCCGACGCGCGCCGGCCATTGCGCGAGCCTGCCGCGCTGCGCGCTGCTCAGCACGCATTCGGCGAACGAATTGATCGACACGTGCCGCGCGAAGAACTGCTCGATCACCGCGCCGAGCAAGTACGGGCTGTCGCCGGAGAACGCGTGATCGTCGACCGTCACGTCGACCTGCACGCCGCGCCCGAACATCAGCGGCCCCGCGGCGGGCAGCCTGCGGAACACCGGCGTGAACGCGACGCGATGCACGCCGTCGATCTGCCGGCGCATCGCGGCGTCGGCCGGGTCCGCGTGCAGGCCGAGCAGCTCGCGCAGCACGCGCGCGCCTTCTTCGTCGTCGACGTCGGTCAGCGTATGGCGCGCGAGGCCCAGATGGCTGACGAGCCGCCATGCGCTCTGCGCGTCGGCGATCGGCGCTCGCGGCCGCGACGGCCCGCGAATCGCGGCGATCCGCTCCACGGGCGCCGACACGCGCAGCGTGAACGTGTTCGCGTCGCCCGCCGGCAGCAGCAGCGCGAGGTCGCGGTTCGTGCACTGCGTGTCGACGGACAGATAGCGGATCGATTCGTCGTACGGCGCGCAATCGCTGTCGACGAGCGACACGTACGTCTCGCTGCCGACGTAGCCCGTGCGCGTGCCGTTCGCGCGCGCCTGCGCGGACACGAGGCGCGGCTCGCGGCGCACCGTGTAATACGCGCCGTAGTTGCCGTCGTCGCCCGCGAACGATGCGTGGAACGGCCGGAACTCGCACGCCTGCCCGTCGTCGCGCTGCTCGCTCGCGAGGCGCTGCACCGCATAGACCTCGTAGTCGAGCGGGCGGCTGCGATCGACGACGACGTGATGCTCGCGCACGCCCGGACGGATCGGGATGCGATCCGCGCGGCGCGCGAACAGGTTCACGGCCGGCGTGCAATTGAGCGCGAGATGCTGCGCGTCGACGCGGTTCTCGAGCGCCGCGTCGTGCCGGTCGAGCAACAGCGTCAGCTCGAACTCGTCGCCCGTCGCGCGCGCGAGCGCCGGCCGCAGCCCCTCGATGCTGAAGAACAGGAAGCGTGCGGGGAACGCGAAATACTCGCGCAGCAGCCGATAGCCCTGGAAGCCGCGGCCGTCGTCGGGCAGCAGCGCCTGTTCGGCATCGAAGCCCTGATGGACGAGCGCGTGCGCGCCGAGCACGTGCAGCCAGCGCGGCGGCTGGCCCGTATCGTGGCAGACGACGCCGATCGTGTGCCCGGCGATCAGTTCGAGCAGGTGCAGCGCGTCGCGCTCGGGGCCGGCGAGATGGAACATCAGCCGGTCGATCGGCAACTGCGCGAGACTCGCGCCGCCGCGCGCCTTCAGCCTGATCCGCAGCGCGCCGCGCACGTCGCGGCGCGCGGCCGTCGCCGAGCGCGGCAGATACGCGGGCGCGCCCGTCACGGCCGCCGCGGTCAGCTCGAGCGGCCAGAGCGTCAGATCGTGCGCGGTGCGGAACTCGCACGCGGTCTGCTCGGACGCGGCGGGCCGCGCGCGCAGCGCGGTGCCCGCCGGCAGCCGGCAGCCTTGCGCGAGGCTGCCCTCGTTCATCATCGGCGTGAACTGCACGATCGCCATCGACGGAAGCGGCGCGACGTAGCCCGGATAAACGGCGTCGAGCAGCGCCTGCGTGAAGCGCGGAAACTCCGCGTCCATCTTCAGCTGCACGCGCGCTGTGAGGAAGCTGAAGCCTTCGAGCAGCCGCTCGACATACGGATCGGGCGGCCCCGATTCGTGCATCCGCAAGCGCGCGGCCACTTTCGGAAACTGCTGCGCGAATTCACCGCCGAGCTCGCGCAGATAGGCGAGTTCGCGGTTGTAGTACTCGAGCAGGCGCGTGTCCATCGCATCAGCCTCCCGCCGCCGATTGCAGCGACATCGCGCCCGTCTCCAGATCGAGATCGGAGCGCAGCACGAATTCGACCGGATGCGGCACCGACCACAGCGTGCCCTTGATCTCGAACATCAGCACGTTGTGCCGGCGCTCGCCCGCCGCACCGCCCGGCGCGTCGAGCACGCTGCGCACCTCGACGCTGTCGGGCGCGATGCGCGGCTCGAAGCGCACGATCGCATCGCGGATCGACGCCTCGACCGACATCCGCTCGACGCCCGACATCGGCTTGCCGACGAGCGGCCGCATCCCGTAGTTGAGCACCGACGCCTGCGCGTGCGCGAACGCCGACCAGTCGACGAAGCCGTCCTCGCCGTTGCGCGTATTGAGCAGCCACGACAGATCGCGCAGCACCGCCGCGCGCAGGCGCTCGCCGCCGATCGCCTGCGCATCCGGCGGCTCGCTGCGCCGCTGCGGTTCGGCGTCGGTCAGCCGGTCGAGCAGCGCGGGCTGCAGCCGGTCGCGCGCGGCGCGCATGCCGCCCTCCCGGCCGTCCCGGGATCGCACGTCGTCGTCCATGATCGGTCCGCCTCGCGCCGTCACATCTCGGTGTTTTCCTTGATGTTCCAGCCGACCGACACCTCGGCGCCCTTGCCGCCGTTGTCGTTCTGCTGCCAGTACTGCTTCTTGACCTTCGCGGCCTGGAAGCCGTACTGCATCATCAGCCGGTCGGCCGCGTCGCCCGGATCGACGCCCGCGATCTGCGCCGACGTGACGAGCACTTCCTGCAACGTCACGCGCATGAATTCGATCTGCGTGCCGCCCGTCTTGCACGCCGAGATCTCGACGGTCGACAGGTGCTTGCCGTTCGCGCAGTTCTTGATGATCGCCGTTGCGCCCTTGTCCATGTAGGCGGCGACGACGAGATCGTTGAAGCTCGCCTTGCCCGCGTTGCCGCCGCTGCCGCTCGCCATCGCGCCCGGCTGGCTCGCGCCCCACGAGAACGACTGGATGTCGGTCCAGCCCTTGTGCTGTGCGTCGGCCGATTCGCCGGTGACGCCGTCCACTTTCATAAACATTGCGACGCCCATCGATTTCTCCGTCTTGGTTGATTGAGGGATGTCAGTCGAAACTCAGTCGGTTGACGCTCATTCGCCCGCCGCCTTCGCCGACGGCAGCTTCGAGATGAGCCGCAGCGACACGGTGAGCCCTTCCAGCTGGTAATGCGGCCGCAGGAAGAATTTCGATGCGTAATAACCGGGGTTGTCCTCGATCTCCTCGACGACGACCTGCGCGGCCGCGAGCGGCTTGCGCGCCTTCGTCTCCTGCGACGAGTTCGCCGGATCGCCGTCGACGTAGTTCATGATCCAGTCGTTGAGCCAGCGCTCCATGTCGTCACGCTCGCGGAACGAGCCGATCTTGTCGCGCACGATGCACTTCAGGTAATGCGCGAAGCGGCAGCACGCGAACAGGTAGGGCAGGCGGCCGGACAGCCGCGCATTCGCGGTCGCGTCGGGATCGTGATACTCGTCCGGCTGATACAGCGACTGCGCGCCGATGAACGCCGCGAAATCCGAATTCTTCCGGTGAACGAACGGCATGAAGCCGTTCTTCGCGAGCTCGGCCTCGCGGCGGTCGCTGATCGCGATCTCGGTCGGGCACTTCTGGTCGACGCCGCCGTCGTCGGTCGGGAACGTATGGCACGGCAGCCCTTCCACCGCGCCGCCCGATTCGACGCCGCGAATCGACGAGCACCAGCCGTACAGCTTGAACGAGCGGTTGATGTTCGCCGCCATCGCGTACGCGGAATTCGCCCATGTGTAGCGGTCGTGGCTCGCGGCGTCGGTGTCTTCCTCGAAGTCGAATTCGTCGACGGGATTCGTGCGCGCGCCGTAAGGCAGCCGCGCAAGGAAGCGCGGCATCGCGAGCCCGACGTAGCGCGAATCCTCGGACTGGCGCAGGCTGCGCCACGCCGCGTACTCGGTGTTCTGGAAGATCTTCGTCAGGTCGCGCGGATTGGCCAGCTCCTGCCACGAATCCATCTGCATCAGCTCGGGCGACGCGCCCGCGATGAGCGGCGCGTGCGCGGCCGCCGCGATCTTCGACAGCTCGCCGAGCATCTCGACGTCCGGCGGGCTGTGGTTGAAATAGAAATCGCCGACGAGGCAGCCGAACGGCTCGCCGCCGAACTGTCCGTACTCCTCTTCGTAGACCTTGCGAAACAGCGGGCTCTGATCCCACGCAACGCCCTTGTAGCGCTTCAGCGTGCGCGCGAGCTCGTTGCGCGACGCGGGCAGCGCCTTGATCTTCAGCAGCTCGTCGGTCTCGGTGTTCGTGACGAGATAGTGCAGCCCGCGCCACGCGCCCTCGAGCGTCTGGAACTCCTGATGATGCAGGATCAGGTTGATCTGTTCGGAGAGCTTGCGATCGATCTCGGCGATGATCTGCTTGACGCTGCCGTACGCGTCGGTCGTCATGCCGACCGTGTGCTCGAGCGCCTGCTGCGCGAGCGTGCGCACCGCGCGCTCCACCGATTCGCGCGCCTCGGCGGTCTTCGGCTTGAATTCCTTCTGCAGCAGCGCGGCGAACTCGTCGCGCGCGACGACGGGCTGCGCGGCCTCGCGCGCGTCGGCCCGGGTTTGAGCGTGTTCATTCATGGCGAATCTCCGAATCGTCTGCGGCGTTCGCGGCGTTCGCGGCGTCCGTCACCGCCTGCGCGCCGCCGGCGGCGCTCGCCGCGAGCGGCTGACGCACGAGCGACTTCAGCAGTTCCGGATCGTTGATCGCATTCTCGATCAGTTGCTCGGCGCCGTGCTTGCCGTCCATGTACGACAGCAGGTTCGACAGCTCGGTGCGCGCTTCGAGCAGGCGCCTGAGCGCGTCGACGTTGCGCGCGATCGCGGCGGGCGAGAAGTCGTCGATGCTCTCGAACGTCATGTCGACGCTCATCATCCCGTCGCCCGACAGCGTGTTCGGCACCTGGAACGCGACGCGCGGCGCGATCGATTTCATCCGCTCGTCGAAGTTGTCGACGTCGACCTCGAGGAACTTGCGCTCCGGCAGATCCGGCAGCGGCTCGGCCCGCTTGCCCGCGAGATCGGCGATCACGCCCATCACGAACGGCAGCTGAACCTTGCGCTCGGCGCCGTAGGTTTCGACGTCGTACTCGATCTGCACGCGAGGCGCGCGGTTGCGCGCAATGAATTTCTGTCCGCTGGCCGAGGCCTTGTACTTGCTCGTCATCGTCTGCTCCTTCGCATCAGGTTGCGTCGATCATGTCCGCCGCCGTCCCCGGCGGCGCCCCGCATCATTCGCTGCGCTGTCCGCTCAGCAAGTCGAGCTTCGGCAGGCTCTCCGGAGCGAGATCCCGGATGATTTCGTAGAAGTCGAGCGACAGCAGCCGCTGCGCGCGGCGCAGCAGGATCGGCGCCGGGTGGCTCGGCTCGTGCAGCTCGAAATAGCGGCACATCTTTTCGAGGCCGAGCTGCACGTCGTCGCGGCTCGTCACTTCGGCGTCGCGCCAGGCGCGACCGTGCGCGGCGGCGGCCGCGGCCGATGCGCCGGCCGCCGCCGCGCCGCCGTTTGCCGCGATGGCCGCCCCCCCCGCGCCCCCCGCCGCCGCCGACGCGCCCGCCGCATCGTCCGCCCGCGGCGCGGCGGGCGGCGGCAGCGCGTCGCGCACGATCCGGCGCAACGCCTTCTCGAAGTCGCTCGCGTCGGGCGCCCATTCGCCGCCGAGCCGCGACACGGCGTGCGCGCGAATCGCATCGAGCGCGTCGAGCGCGTCGAACGCCGCGCGGAGCGTCGGCTCCGCGCCGTCGCGCGCGCGCGTCAAATCGGCGATCAAGCGCTCGCGTCCGCCCGGATAGGGGTGCTCCGCGCCGCTGTCGTGGGCGTCGCGGGCGTCGAACACGCGCTCCGCGTCGCGCACGCTCGGCCCGCCGTCGAACAGCGCCTGCCGGCGCGCGGCGCGCGCGCAATCGTGCGCGCCCGCGACTTCGGCGAGCGCGTTCATCCGCAGCGTCGGATCGCGATCGCCATCGGCGTCGAGACGCGGATGCACGTCGTCCCACCATCGTTCGAGCATGCCCGCGACGAACGCGAGGCCGTCCGCGTAGCCGGGAATGCCGCGCAGCTCGGTCCAGCTGCGCGCGAGATGCGCGGCGACGCGCAGATCCTTCGTGCGCGCCGACAGCTCGAGCGCGAGACGCTCGACCGCGCCCCAGTCCGGCGCCTCGGCCGGGATCACGGTGTCGCCGTACTGCTGCTCGGGGCGCGGCGTCGCGCTCTCCTGCAGCCGCAGGAAATCCTGCTCGTATTCGAGATTCGCGCCGCACGGCGCATCGGGCGCGACGCCGGCGAGCAACGATTCGATCAGGTCTGAACTCCGCATGGGCCTTCCCGTGGTTGAACCGGCGCCGGCGACGCGCGCCGCCATGTCGACGTCATTCGAACGCATAGTCGATGTTGATCGGTTTGCTGCCCGGATCGATCTTCACCGTGCGCCGCAGCGGCGGCAGCGTGCCGTTGCGGATCTCGATCTGATAGACGCCCGGCGCGAGCGACAGCGCGCGCAGCGGCGGGCTCGCGCCGCGCCTCACGCCACTCACGTAGACGTCGCCCCACGGGCGCACGTGGAATCGCACGGGGATCGTCTCCTGCATATCCGGCGGGCGCTGATCGGCCGCGGCGGCGGCCTCCGCGGCGACGGACGTCGCCGGGGGCGGCGCGACGCCGCTCGCCGGCGAATTCGCGATCACCGTCTCCGTCGCATCGAGGCTGCCTTTCGGCGCGAGGTTCGCGGCAGGCGCGTGCTGCGCGGGCGCGCCGCCGGCGTCGTTCTTCGCGATCTGCGGCGACGCGGGCTGCGCGCCTGGCGAGGTCGTCTGCGAAGGCTGAAGCGCGGCCTCGCTCGTGACCGTCGTCGCGACCGTCGGAGCGGGCGCGGGCGTGGGCGCGGTCGTGTCGGCGAGTGCGGCTGCGGGCGGCGGTGCCAGCGCAGGCGGCGGCTCGCGCTGCGCGAGCACGGACGCTGATGCGGGCGTGTCGCCGGGCGCGGGCGTTGCCGTCGCTGCCGTCGTCGCGGCCGGTGGCGGCGGCGCGCTCGCATTCGTCGCGGCCGGAGACGGGGGCCCGCTCACGTTCGTCGCGGCGGTCTCGGCGGGGCCGGACGGCTTCAGCAGAGACGCAACGCCGATGCCGATCGCCAGCACCGCCGCGAGCGCGCCGCCCGCGTAGGCAATCGTCCTCCGGTCGCGCAGCCGGTTGCGCACGTCGCCGCGCAGCGCGGCCGGGCGCGCCGCAGCGGATGTGCCCGGCGTGGATGCGGCAGACGCAAACGCACCCGACGCAGATGCGGCGAAAGCGGATGCGCCGGAGGGCGATGCGGCCGCCCTCGAAGCGCCTGCCGCATGCCCCGTTCCGGCCGCCGGCATCGCGCCCGCCCCCGCGTTCTCGCGCGCCCCGGTCGCGTCGCGCGCAAGCGGCATTTCGGATGTGCGCCGCCCGTCGGCCCCGGACGGCGGCATGCCGTCGCTCGACGCCGATGCGGACTGCCGCGACGCGTCGCCCGCGACCGGCCGCGCCGGCAGCGAATCCTGCTCGCTCGCATGCCCGCGCGGCGGCGGCTGCGGCGCCGCGCGCTCGACGCCGGACTGCGAGCGCACGGCATCGCGATCGTCCGTCGGACGTCGCGGCGGCGGCGGCGCGGCCGCCGCCTCATCCGGTTTCGCGGCCGCCGCGCCGCGCTCGCCCGCTTGTCGATACGATTGCAATTGCGCTTGTTCCGCGCCGGAACGCGCCGACGTCGCCCGTTCGTCATCGGCCTGCCGATGCTGCGGCTCGGCCGCCGACGCGCCCGGCTCGACGCCGCCCTGCGCGGCGGCGGCCGAACCGGCGTCTGCCTGCCGATGCGGGCTCGACTGTCGCGCGCGCTCGCCGTCGGGCCACGCCGCCGTCGCCGCCGCATCCGCGTTGTCGCTTCGCCCCGCGCCGGACGAACCGGACGCCGCCGCCTGCTCCGCGCCGGAACGCGCCGCGCCCGCGTCCCGATCGCCCTCGGGCTCGCGCGGCTGCGCTTGCGTCGGCGTCGCCGGCATCGGCGACACATAAGGCGGCCGATCGAATTCGCGCAGCCCGAGCTCCGCCGCGAATTCCGCGACCGACTCCGGCCGGTCGGCGATCTTCAGTTGCAGCGCATGGTCGATCGCCGCGAGAAACGCCGGGCTGTAAGGCTCGCGCGCCGTCAGCTCGCGCGCCGCGAGCGGCCGGTAGGTGTCCTTGATGCTGCGCACGACCGCCGCGGGCGGCAGTTCGCCCGCAACCATCGCGTGCATCACCGCGCCGAGCGCGTACAGATCGGTCCACGGCCCCTGGCCGAACGCCGGGTCGTCGGTGTATTGCTCGATCGGCGCGTAGCCCGGCTTGATCATCATCGCGCTGTCGTCGACGAGATCGCCGATCCGTTTGCGCGCCGCGCCGAAGTCGAGCAGGATCGGATTGCCGTCGGGGCGGATCAGGATGTTGTCGAGCGCGATGTCGCGATGAAAGCACTGCGCGCGATGCAGCGTGTCGAGCGCGCCGAGCAGCGCGGCGACGATGTTGCGCAGTTGCGTCTCGCCCATCTGCGCGCCGCCGTCGAGCAGTTGCTTGAGCGTGCGCCCTTCGTAGAACGGCATCACCATGTACGCGGTGCCGTGGCTCTCCCAGAAATGCAGAACCTTGACGAGCCCCGGATGATCGAACTGCGCAAGCAGCCGCGCCTCGTTGAGGAACGCGCTGCGGCCCGCGTCGAACGCCTGCGCGAAGCGCTCGGAGCGCAGCGACACCGTGTAGTCGCCGCCGCGCGTCGCGAGCATCGACGGCATGTATTCCTTGATCGCGACCGCGCGCCGCAGCGTGCGGTCGAACGCGCGATAGACGATGCCGAAGCCGCCGACGCCGAGCACTTCGTCCAGCTGCAATTCGCCGAGACGATGGCCGAGCGGCAGCGGGCGCACCGCGAATTCGGCGGCCGCGCTGCGCGTCACGGTTTCCTGCTCGTTGTCTCTCGAAAATGCATCCGTCATGTGCCACCTCTCGATTCCGCGAACCGCGGCCGCCTCGGGCCGACGCCGCGAGCCGGTCCGTCGCGTGATGGCGCGCGGCATCGCGCGCGCCGTTCCATCCGCCGCCGTTGCGCGCCTTCTTCACTGCGCGCCTTAGTCGTTCGACTTAGCTGTTCGACTTAGCTGTTCGCCTTCGTTGTGCGTCTTCGTTGTGCGTCTTCGTTGTGCGTCTTCGTTGTGCGTCTTCGTTGTGCGTCTTCGTTGTGCGTCTTCGTTGTGCGTCTTCGTTGTGCGTCTTCGTTGTGTGTCTTCGTTGCGCGCCTTCGTTACACGCCGTGCTGGACGCCGCCGAACAGCCGCAGGAACAAGCGGCTGTCCGGCGCGCCCGTGTGCGCGTGCGTGCGCAGCGGCGATCCGTCGGCGCGATTGGTCCACCAGAAGCTCGTCGAGCCATGCGGATCGAAGTACTGTGAAAGCCCGGGCCACGCGGGCGCCGCGGGCGGGCCCGGCAGCGGTTGGGCGAACGAGCTGTCGTCCTCGTCGCCGCTTTCGCCTGCCCCACCGATCTCGCCCACTCCACCGATCTCGCCTGCCCCACCAATATCTCCCGCTCCGCCGATCTCGCCGGTCCCACCGATCTCGCCGGCTCCGCCGATTTCCCCACGCTCACCGGCCTCGCCGCGTTCACCGTTCCACCCCCTCCAGCCGCTTGCGCCTCGCCCGCCGCCCGCGCCGCCGAACAGCGCCGGCTGCACGACGCCCGGCACGAGCCGCACCCGCGCGAGCGTCTGCTCGAGCTGCACCGGCGCGCGCGAGTGCCTGATCGCATCGAGCAGCGCGCTGCCGACCTGCCAGTAAAACGCGTCGGCGACATCGGGCAGCCCGCCCCAGTAATCGGCGGTGCGCATCGGCAGCGTCGCGATCACCGGGTAGTAGCGGCCGACGCGATCGCAGCTCGGCGCGAGGCAGCCGGGCTGCACGCATTGCGCGCCCGCGCCCGCCGGAATCAGAAAGTTCCAGACCGGCGCAACCGTGTAGTAGCGCTCGATTTCGTCAGCGCCGCGCTGGCGCATCGCCGCCATTCCCTGCTGGAGCCAGCGCTCCCACCAGCCGGCGAGCTCGTGCGGCAGCCGGTGGTTGACGAAGTCGCCCGCGCCCGGAATCTTTCCGTACCAGGCGGGCGGCTCGCCGTCGCGGGCGAGCGGCGTCGGCGTCGTGCTCATTGCTTCGGAGGACATGTAAAGGACTCCATCTGCGGCAACCGGAATGGATTGCGGACGCTGCTCGCCGTCACCTGCAGCACGATCGGCTTGCCGTCGACCGAAAATCTCGCGACCATCTGCTCGGGCGCCCGCCCGCCCGACACGCCCGCGCGATCGAACAGCCGATGCAGCGCCCATGGCCCCTCGGTCGTGAAGCCGCCCGCCGCGCCCGACTGCTCGGTCACCTGCAGCCGCACCTGATTGCTGCCGCGCGTGCCGGGCCACTGCACCGCGGTCGGCACCTGCGGGCCGTGCGCGTAGCGGACGATCTGGCCGTCGATATCGAGCACCATCTCCGAAATCGACGGGTCCATTTCGAGCGGCACGATCTCGACCTTGATCTGCGCGGTCCGCGCGCCGCCTCCGAAGTAGACGTCGCGGATCACCGCAGCTTTCTCGAACGCGCCGAGCATCGCGGCCGCCGACGGGTCCGCGTCGGCGTTGCGGTTGTTGAAGCGCCACGGATGCGCGGCCGTGTCGACGAGCGATTGCAGGTTCTTCTGGAAGAAGTCGTCCATCAGGCCGCCCGCCGCGAACAGCTGCGCGAAATCGGACGGCGCGACGTCGCGCGCCGCGCCGCGCGCGAACGGATAGCGCCCGGCGATCGCCTGCCGGCAGAAGTCGCCGACGTTCGCGCCCGCGCGCTGCGCGACGTTGCGCTGCTCGACGCTCGCGACGCTGCCGTTCGCGACGTTCGACAAATCGTCGAGCACCTCGCGAAACGGCGTCGGCAGCCGGCCCGCCTGCGCGCGCAGCCGCGCGGGCGCATCCGACGGCGGCGGCGTCGCGCCGCTGCGCAGCGCGTCGTCGGTCGCGCTCAGGTACGTGTACAGCGCGTCGATCGCCTTCAGCACCGCGTCGAACGACGCCGCCTGATCGCCGCTGCCCGGCGCGAACGTGCGCAGCCCCGCGAAGTGGCTGTCGACGACCTGCTCGGGGCTCGCGGGCGCCGCGGCCGCCGCGCCCGCGTCCGCGCCCGGCTGGCCCGCGAAGATCTGCGCGAGCGAGCTGCGCGCCTCGTCGACCTTGTCCTGCGCGCGCGACGCGAGGTTGCGCGCGCCGCCCGGCGCATCGCCGAGCGGCGTGTCGCGCGCGAGCGCCACCATCAGCCGCGTGAGCGGCGAATCAGCCGACGAGAGCGTGCGCGCCACCTGGATGCTCTGCGTGAGCGTCACCGTGCGCTGCAGGCGGATGTCGGCCAGATAGTCGTCCCAGGTCTTGATGTAGTCGTTCAGATAGAGCTGGCGGATGTCGCGCGCCCACGCGGCGGCGTCGGTCGGATTCGGAATCTCGGATGCGCCGAGGTTCAGCACCCACACCTCCTCGCGCCCGTACGCATCGATCGCGCCGGGCAGGCGCGGCGCGAACACGTTCCGGTAGCCGTTGCGCGTGTAGAAGCCCGGCACGCCGTCGGCGAGGCTCTTGCCGCTCTGCCGCCGATAGACAAGCGACGCGTCCGGCCCGACTGCGCGCGCGACGCTGAAGTCGTACGACGCGGTGCTCGGCCGCAGCGTGCGCGCGAGCTGCCGGTACAGCCGCTGCGAGAACGGCGCTTGCCGCAGCCGCTCGCGGACATCGGCCACGAGCCGCTCGTTCATCGGAAACGGCGACACCGCGACGCGATCGCCGAACAGCGCGTCGAGATGCGCGCGCAGCGCGCTGCGTTGCGCGGACGAGAAATCGGCGGGCAGCGAGCGCTCCATTTCGAGATCGACGACGGCCTGCACGAACGCGGGATCGTAATGCGCGCTGTCGTAGAGCATCAGATACGCCTTCAGCGCCGCGTACGCGTATTCGATCTCGTCCGGCTGCGCGTCGCGCAGCGCCGCCTCCATCCGGCTCGCGGCGATCGGCAGCAGCACGTCGTCGAGCGCGCGCCGGTAGACGGCGTCGCTCGCCTCCTCGATCTTCTCGCCCTGAAAAAGGCCCCAGCGATACGCGAGCGGCGGATGCCGCAAGTCGACGCCGCCCGCGTTCGGCAGGCCGCTCAGCTCGTCGAGCACCGGCAGCAGCTGGACGATATCGGCCGCGCCCGTGAACTTCGCGCGGCCGATCTGCGCGTCGACCGCGGGCACGCGCGCGGCGACCTGGTCGAGATAGTCGCGATTGCGCGAATAGCTGCGCAGCCACCCGAACAGCACCGCCGCGCACAGCAGCACGATCGCCGCATAGCCGACGATCTGCAGCACGCGTCGCCGCTGATGCCAGCGCAGGTTGCTGCCGGCAAGCGCGGCCTCGCGAAAGATGTGGTCCTGCAGCAGCGACCTCAGAAAGAAGCTGCGCCCGCTCGAGCCCGCCTGCGCGGCGGGCGGCACGCCCTCGATCTTCAGGAAGCGCTTGATCCCGCTCATCACGCGGTCGAACGCGGTGCCTTCCTGCGTGCCGCTCGTCAGATAGACGCCGCGCAGCATCGGCATCGGCTCGAAGCTCGACACGGAGAACACCTCGGCGACGAACTGGCCGAGCATGTCCTGCAGATCGGCGATCTGCTGCGGCAACAGATACGTCATCTCGCGCTGGCGCGCGTCGGTCTGCGACGCGAGCAGCTCGGGCAGCCCGTCGTTCAGGCGCTTGTGCAGCAGCCGGTATTCGCGATCGAACGCCGCGCGCAGATCGAAGCCCGGCGCTTCGCTCTCGGCGAGCGGGAACGTGAAGCCCCACACCTGCGCGCATTCGGCGCGGCCGAAGCCGCCGAAATATTCGGCGAAGCCGGCGAGCAGATCCGCTTTCGTCACGAGCAGATACACCGGAAAGCGGATGCCGAGCTGCGCGCGCAGCTCGAGCAGGCGCTTGCGCAGCACCATCGCGTGCTGCGTGCGCTCCGCCTCCGACGCGCCGAGCAGATCCGCGACGCTGATCGTCAGCATCGCGCCGTTCAGCGGCTGGCGCGCGCGGTACTTCTTCAGCAGATCGACGAAGCCCTTCCATTCGGCCTCGTCGAGCGCACGGTTGCTCTCGTGCGTCGTGTAACGGCCGGCGGTGTCGATCAACACCGCGTCGTTCGTGAACCACCAGTCGCAATGCCGCGTGCCGCCGACGCCGCGAATCGCCGCGCGCCCGAACTGCTCGGCGAGCGGAAAGCTGAGCCCCGAATTGACGAGCGCCGTCGTCTTGCCCGAGCCCGGCGCGCCGATGAACACGTACCAAGGCAATTGATACAGATACTGGCGCGACATCCGCTCGAGCCACTGCGGCATGCCCTTGCGCGCGGCGTCCGCGGTGTCGAAGCGGACTTTCTTCAGGAGCGTCGCGGCCTCGTCGAAACGGCTGCGCAGTTCCTCGAGTTGGGCCCGCGCCGGATCGCCCGCCGCGGCGGGCCGCGACGCCGCCTCGCGCAACTGGTTCAGCAGCTGCGCGTTCAGTTGACCCGCGCGCCAGTTGCGCCACGCAATCCGCGCGCCCCACGCGACGAACAGCACCGCGATCGTGACGGCGCGCACCCAGCCGCTCTCGAACGGGCGGACATCGGCGAACGCGACGAGCGGCCCCGCGAGCCAGATGAAGCACGCCAGCACGACGAGGCCGGCGAACGTCCAGATTTCCCGCGAAGGCAGCGGGCGAACGATGCGTGCGACAGCGTGGCTCATGCTCAGGGCGTCTCCTTCGTTGCGCGCGCCGCGTCGCTGCCGGGCGCGAGCATCAGCGTGATCTCGACGCGCCGGTTGCGCGCGCGGTTCGCGGGCGAATCGTTCGGCGCGACGGGATCGAGCGTGCCGCGCCCTTCGGCCGTGATCCGCTCCGCGCGATCCAGGCGCGCGGCGATCAGGCTGCGGACCGCCTCCGCGCGCTCGCGCGACAGGTCCCAGTTCGACGCGAAGCGCGCGGTGTGCACGGGCGTGTCGTCGGTGTAGCCGCTCACGCGCACGCTGCCCGGCACCTTGTTCAGCGCGTCGGCCACGCGCATCAGCACCGGCGCGTAGCGATCGATCACCGACGTCGAGCCCGATTGGAACAGGCCGTCGCCGCGCAGCACGATCACGCTGCGATCGGCCTCGTCGCGCACGGTCACGAGGCCCGCGACGATCTCCGGCTCGAGGAACTTCGCGACGCGCGGCGCGGGCGCCGGACGCGCCGCGGGCTGCGCCGGCTGCAGCTTCGGCACGTGCAGCGCATCGATCG
This sequence comes from Burkholderia savannae, assembly GCF_001524445.2. Classification (NCBI taxonomy): domain Bacteria; kingdom Pseudomonadati; phylum Pseudomonadota; class Betaproteobacteria; order Burkholderiales; family Burkholderiaceae; genus Burkholderia; species Burkholderia savannae. The sequence continues at coordinate 2,445,732 of NZ_CP013418.1, read as the reverse complement.
ACGCGAACAGCCGATCCGAATGCCCGGCGAGCGCGATGCGCAGGCCCGCGAACACCGCGAAGCCCGCGAGCAGCGCGAGCGCCGCGCACACCCACAGCGGCACAGCGAAGCGCCGCGTGACTTCGCGCGTGACGACGTCGCGCCAGTGCGGCGACAGCGCCGGCTCGAATTCGCCGCGCACCGAGCGGATCGTCTGCGCGAGCTGGCGGCGCACGGAGTCGAGCTGCGCGCGACCGTTGTCGAGCACGCGATAGCGCCCCTCGAAGCCGAGCGCGAGACAGAAGTAGAGCAGCTCGAGCAGATCCAGATGCTGACGCGGCTGCTGCGACAGCCGTTCGAGCAGATGGAAGAACTTCTCGCCGCCCCACGTCTCGTTATGGAACGACACGAGCAGACTGTGCGACGACCACACGCTGCCGCCCCACGGCGTCAGCGCGGCCGCCTCGTCGAGCGCGGTGCACAGGCAGTAGCGCGCACCGATGATCGCCTCGGACGCGACGCCCGCCTGCTGCGCGCGCTCCTCGAACTGCCGGATCTCGACGACGAGATGCTCGCGCAGCCACGCGGGATTCGGATGATGAACCGTCGAGCGGATCTGCGGCACGAGGTTGAGCAGCGGATTCGCCGCCGCGACGAGCGGATTCGTGCCGCTCGCCGCCCAGCGGCCCGGCCTCGGCTGCGCCGCGCCCGCGGCCGCCGACGCGGCGCCCGGATGCACGCCGCCGGGGTTCGGCGGCACGAACCCGCCCGTGCCGGCCGAGAACGAATCGGAAGAAGAGTTCATCGCGCCATCCCGCCCTCACCCGCGAATCGCCCAGAACTCCATCGAGAGTCCCGGAAATTCGCCGGCGAAATGAAATGCGAGGCCGCCGGAGCGTTCGAGCTGCTTCCACATCTCGCCGCCCTTGTCGATCTCGAAATACGTGTGGCCCGCGTGATACGGAATCTGCCGGGGCGCGACCGGCAATTGCCGCATCGCGATGCCCGGCAGCTGCAATTGCACGAGATCGCGAATCCGCTCGACGGGCCCGAGCTTCGCCTGCGCCGGGAAGCGCGCGCGCAGGCTGTCGGCCGGCACGTCGGCGCGCACCGCGAGCACGAAGCCCGCGGTGTCGCGCAGCGCCGGATCGGCGATCGTCGCGATCTTCATCCCGTTGCCCGCGTCGCGCAGCTCGATCTGGATCGCGTTCTGCTCGAGCACCGTCGACAGCGAGCGCCGCAGCTCGGCCATCAGCTCGCCGAAGCTCGTGCGCAGATCGTCGTGCCGATAGATCGCGAGCGTCTGCGGCCGCCGGCCCGCCGCGGTGAACGTGCTCAGATCGCACGCGAGCTTCAGCCAGTCGCAGAACAGCGTCTCCGGATGCGCGGCGACGTCCTGCTGCGCGTGCCACGTGAGCGCCAGATAGCGGTTGACGAGCTGCAGCAGCAGGAAGTCGGCCACTTCGGACACGCCGCCGCGCCCCGGCTCCGACAGGCGCTCGGCGAGCGCCTCGCTGCGCTGCGTCAGCAGCCCGTGCAGTTCGCGCGTGTGGCGCAGCAGCACCGGATCGCGCTGCGCGACGAGCCGCGGCGCAATGTAGCCGTCGTCGACGACGAGGCGCCCGTCGGTGCGCCGCTCGACGACGCGCGCGACGCCGAGCGCTTCCCAATCGCCCGTCAGCTCCGATTCGAGCATCAGGCGCACGTTCAGGCGCCCGGTCTGCAAGAGCGCCGGGCCGAGCGCGACCTCGTTCGCGTCGGCGACTTCGTATTCGCGCACGACGTAGCGCGCGAAGCCCGCGTCGCCGTTGCCGTCGGCATCCGCGCCGAACGACACCTCCTGCGCGCCGCCGCGCCACAGCGGCAGCGCGAGCACGACGAGCTGATCCTTCGCGTCGGCGGGCACGTCGAGCGGCTCGGGCCGATCGTCGGGATGCGCGAGATCGAACGGCGTGCCGTCGCGCATCACGCCGGACGCGGCGTGCAACGCGACCTTGCCGAGCGCGAGCAGCTCGCGGTCGAGCTGCAAATCGTCGAAGCCCCAGTAGAAGCCTTGCAGCGGCAGGCAGCGCATGCCGACGTAGCGCTCCCAATGCCGCTCGAGCTGCTGGAAATGCTGCGGACGCAGGAACATGCCCTCGGTCCAGATCACGCGCTGGCGCAGCGCCGCAGCAGGGGTCGCGGACAATGCCGGCTCGTTCATTGGCGTACTCGCGAATCGCCGCCGAGGCCGATGCCGATGCCGCCGTTCTTGACCGCGATCGACAGCTTCATTTCGCTCGGCGAGGTTTGCCAGAATCGGTACAGGTTCAGTTGCTTCGCGCGCGGCAGCGGCACGGTGAGCCGCCAGCGGTTCTTCTCGAGCACGCGATACTCGGCGACGATGCCGAGCGCGCTCGCGTCGACGTTGCCGCGATAGTGGAGCGTGCGCGCGTCGCCCGGCCGCAGGATGATCCGGTCGATGCCGAGCAGATCCGGGCCGAGCGCGCTCTCCGGCTTGTCCTGCAGCGAGAAGAAATCGGCGGTCTCGAACGCGGACGCCGTCTTCAGCTGGAACACCTTCAGCACGATCGGCGACGGCTTGCGATTGATGTCCGGATTGACGTCGGGCGCGACGTCGAGCGTGATCGAATACGGCACCGCAACGGAACGCTCGGTCGCCCCGCATCCCGAAAGCAGCAGCACGCATCCCAATACGATGTAGCCGCCTGATCGCCGTCGCATTTTATGTGTCATTTCTCGCATCGCAACAAGATGCCCGCCGGCTTCCCCAAGCGGAATCCGGACCGAATTAAAAACAAGTGATGATCTTTTTTAGGTCGATTAATTAATAATTTCCATTTCCTTTCACTGATGTTTCACCCGGAAATTTCATCGAATAGAAAGCCGGGTCAAATCACCAATAAATCCTGGAGAATTGAAATTCCTGGAAATTCGAGTAGCTGAATTACTTCCTGACAATGCCTGACATCATTCACGGGACTGATTCGTTGCGGCCGCCCGTTCCAAGTTCGCGAACGCCAGCCGGGTAGACGCGACGCACCTCGCCGCCGCCTGGCGCGGACGGCCCTGCGCGGAGCCTATTTCGTGCCGAGCCCTTTATGCCGCCGGATGGGCGGCGGGCTTTTACGCACTGGGATGAGCACGGCCAAACAACCGACGAAAACAAAAAGCACATCGAACTATAGGTTCAACTTTCGCGCTTCACAAGGCATGGCCCGGCCGAGAAGCGGACTTTAATCAGACTTATTGTTTCAAGATGAAACAAAAAGTAACAGCCGGTCCATTTCCAATTATCGGAACTAGAATCCAACAGCACGGCGCGCCACCCTTTCCCATTCACTTAAAACCGTCAATTCAAGAATGAAAGGCCGATCGTCGCTTTATATTTTCCTTGGCTTTTTCTTGGCGGGGATTGGCGGTTGCGGCACGAATTCCCCGAATTCCCCGGCTTCCCCGATTCAGACCGCTGCGCAGGCCACGGTCGACGGCGCGCGCGCCGCCTACGACGCGGGCGACTACGGGCGCACGATTTCGCTGCTCGGCGCGCACGCGCGCGAGATCGACGGCGCCGACGCCAACACGCAAGTCACCGCGCACAAGCTGCTCGCGTTCAGCTATTGCTTGAAGAGGCGCGTCACGCAATGCCGCGCCGAGTTCTCGAGAATCCTCGACATCAATCCGCGCTTCGATCTGTCCCCTGCCGAAAAGGGGCATCCGATCTGGGGGCCGGCGTTCGAGGCCGCGCGTCGCAAACATGCGTCGTCCTGAACAAATCGGTTTCCAGGCGAACGCTTCATCCACTGAACGACGTATCGACATGCAACTGATCGTTATCGAACACGCGGGCGAGCCGGTCGGCACCGATGACCGCAACGCCGTCGTGTTTCATCCGCCGGGCGGCACCATCGGCCGGGACAGCGACAATCATCTCGTGCTGCGCGACGACACGCGCCAGATCTCGCGCCTTCAGGCGTTGCTGCAAGTGGGCGACGACGCGTGCCTGCTGAAGAACCTGAGCAGCGTGTCGACGATCGAGGTGAACCGCGTGCCGATCGGCTATGCGCAGGCGCAGCGCCTCAACATGGGCGACATCATCCGGATCGGGCCATATCTGCTGCGCGCGGAGCCCGACGATGCCGCGATCGAGCGGACCATCGAAGCGTCATCGGCGGCGGGCGCTCCGCCCGCATCGCGCATGGACGCGAAAGGCGCGGGCAACAAACTGTGGGGCCTGCTGCACGACCGCTTCGGGCTCGGCAGGACGCCCGCCGGCGGCGACGAGTCCGGCGCGCGGCCGGCCACGGCCGCCGAGCGCCCCGGCGCGGCGCGGCGCCCGGATGCGTCGGCCTGCGCCGCGCCGTGCGAGCTGCATCAACTATCGACCGATCCGCTCGACCTGTTCGCGCAGCCGCAAGCCGGCCTGGACGCGCCGGCGGGCGGCGCGCGGGACGGCCATCGTCACGCGCCGCCGCCCGCCGCGCAATCGGATCACGCGCCCGAATGGACGCATCACGTCCGCGTGCAGCCCGCCGCGACCGCGGCGCAGCCGGATTCGACGCCGCACGCGCGCGCCGCGAATTCCGCCGACGCGGCCGGCATGCCCGCGCGCGCGCGCGCATCGACGCCCGCAAAGCCCGCGACGCCCGAGAACTTGCTGCAGGCGTTCTTCGAGGGCGCGGGCCTCGACACCGCGGCCGAATCGCATCGCTGGTCCGCCGAGCAGCTGTTCATCGCGGGGCAACTGCTCGCGCTCTTCGCGAACGGCACGGTCGAGCTGCTGTCGTCGCGCAGTATCCTGAAACGCGAAGTGAAGGCCGACATGACGATGCTGCTCGATCGCGAGAACAATCCGCTGAAGCTGCTGCCGGACGGCAGCGCGGTGCTGCGCCAGATGTTCGGGCTGCCGCTGCCGGGGTTCATGTCGCCGCAAAGCGCGGTGTCCGACGCGTTCCAGGATCTGCACGCGCACCAGATCGGCATGGTGGCCGGCATGCGCGCCGCGTTGATGGACCTGTTGACGCGCTTCTCGCCGCAGCGCCTGCGCGAGCGCGCCGTCGCGCCGCAGTGGTACGAGAAGCGCCTGCCCGCGCTGTACAAGGCGCGTCTGTGGGACCGCTATGCGACGACGCATCGCGACACGCTGTTCGCGATCGAAGACGATTTCGCGTCCGTGTTCGGCAAGGCGTTTCTGGCCGCGTACGATGCGGAAGTGGAAAGCTATCGCGGGCGCGGCAGAAGCTGATTCGCCTTCGTCGACACGGCGAATTCCGAAGGTATCCGAAGCAGTCAGTCGCGCGCCTTCGCGCGCACGACGATCTGCGCGAGCGCATCGCGCTCGATGCGCTCGAGCGACGCGCGCGCCGCATCGAAATCTTCCGGCGAGCACACCTGATGCGCGAAGCGCGCGCGCAGGCGCCGCGTGATCTGCACGACGCGCGCGGGCGCATCGAGCACATAGTGCGATTCGTAATCGACGAAGCGGTCCCGCACTGTCGCGTCGGCCGGCAGATCGGTCACGCTCGCGTCGTCGGGCAGCGCGATCTGCGCAGTCTCGTCGAAGTCGCCGCCGATGCACAGCCACGGCTGCGTGCGCACGGGCTCGTCGAGCCAGCCCTGCACCTGCGTCGCGATGCCGCCCGACAGGCTCGACAGCGCCGGCAGCGCGGTCGTGCCGTCGGGCCACATGAAGTGCTCGAGCGTGCCCGTCATCGACGTCGAGAACGGCCCGCCCGTCGCATCGCGCGCGCTCGCGCCGAGCTGCGCGGTGCCGCGTAAGCCGCTCTGTCGCAGCCGATCGATCGCGAGCTGCCGCACGCGCTCGCGCGCCGCCTGCCTGAACACGCTGCGCTCGAGCTCCGCCGTCCAGCCCGCATCCTCGACGTAATACTGATAGCGCGCGGTCCCGCCCGGCGCGACGTCGATCCGCAGGCGCGCATCGCGCGCGCGCGGCTGCGTCGCGCTCGTGCGCGACAGCACGCCGTCGTCGACGAGGAGCGCCGGCCGATCCATCACGACGGGCGGCAGATAGCCGAACTCGACGCCGCCGACCGTCGTGTCGGCGAAGAGCCCGAGATCGGGCAGCCACGTGATCGCGTGATTGATCGCGCTGCCGCCGTAGCCGGGCACGGCGGGCAGCGTGTAGACGGGGCCGAGATTCAGCAGCGCCGGCTCGCTGCGTATGCCGAGCGCCGCGAGCAGCGCGCCGAACAGCGCGACATGATCCTTGCAGTCGCCGTAGCGGTTGCGCAGGATGTCCGTCACCTTGTGCGGCGCGGCCGCGGTCTCGCCGAGAAAGAGCGCGACGTAGCGCACGTTCATGCGCACCCAGTCGTAGATCGCCCGCGCCTTCGCGCGCGGCTCGGACGCCCCCGCGCTCGCGACGATCGATTCGGCGAGCCGCGCGACGGCGGGATCGGCCGCGGTCGCGTCGACGGCCGCGACGCGATAGCGCTCCGCGAACGACGCGAAATCGCGCAGCGTCGATACCATCAGCCGATCGCCGTACGTCGCATAGCCGACCGAGCCGCTCTCGATGCGCGGATATGGGCCGTGCCGATAATCGAATGCGTAGCGCGTGCGGCCGTTCTCCGTCACCGGCGCTCGCGCGACGTAGCCGCGCGCGTCCGCGTAGAGCGGCATGTCGGCGGGCAGGTCGAAGATGAGGCGCTGCGCGTCGACGGGCATCCGCGACGGCGCGACGAAATAGCCGAAGAACCCCGGATCGCGCGGCTTCGTGCGCGACTTGCGAAACACGAGGCGCGTGCGCGCGTGCGCGTCGACGCCCGGAAAGATCACCGAGCGCAACACGCCGTTCTCGAAGAACGGCGCGCCGGCGGAGCGCGGCTCCTCGACGTCGCGAATCGCCTCCGGGCCGACCGGATGCGCGACGCCGGCGCCGTCGATCGTCTCGGCCTTCAACAGCTCGACGCGGTCGATGTCCTTGTTGAACCACACGTAGCGCTGCGCGACGTCGTCGATGCCGCTCGCGGTGTTCGCGCGCAGCGTCGAATCGTCTTCTTCGTCGACGGAGCCGTCGCGCTGGACGACGAACACGTGGACGTCGCTGACGACGGTGGCGGGCGCGGCGTCGGCGGCGCCCGCATCGGCGTCGATCGGCGACGCGTTCGCGCAATGGACGACGAGGCCCGAGCAGGCGACGCAAAATAATCGGATCAATCGAACGAAATCGGACATCGCAGCGGGCGGGCGCGAGTGACGGGGCGAATCGCGGCGGCGGGCCGACACGGATGAAAACGCTCCGCCCGTCCGTCGATCGAAGCCAGTTTGGGTCGCGCGCCCGCACGCGTCAAGGCGCGCGCCGCACCGGCCTCTCGCGCCGGCCGATCGGGGCGACGCGCGACGATTCGCGTCGACGCGCCGCCGGTCCGGATGTCCGTTTTCCGAATAAAGTCACCAACGCATTCGGTGAAGTAAAAATCATCAATTTCACCATCGAACACAATCAGATCGACAATGAAAAATACGGCAACAACGCCCCCTTGATTTCAAGGTGGACGCATGATAATTTCCGGCCCGCTGCCTCGGATGAATATTATTGAATATCTCTTAAAATACGCACGCGGTTCATTTAACTGCCATGAAAAAGATCGTCATAGTCGGCGCGGGGATTGCGGGATTGACGCTGGCGCTCTCGCTGCACGCGCGGGGCCTATCGGTCAAGGTATTCGAGGCCGCGCCGCGCATCGAGCCGGTGGGCGTGGGAATCAACATCCAGCCTTATGCGACGCAAGTGCTTCACGAGCTCGGGCTGCTCGAAACGCTCGCCCGCCAGTCGGTAACGACGAAAGAGATGGTGTTTTTCACGCGGCACGGCCAGCGCATTCATTCGCTTCCGCTCGGAAAATATGGTGGCCATGATTTTCCGCAACTTTCGATTCACCGAGGAATACTTCAACTCGTTTTGCTGAAGGCCGCAACCGAACGGCTCGGCCCGGATTTTCTCGTTACCGGCCATTCGTTTATCTCCCTCGCGCAAAACGAACGGTCCGTAAAAGCGATTTTTTCCAGCGCGTCGACCAACGCGGGCATCGTGAACGTGGAATGCAACGCGCTGATCGGCGCCGACGGCGTTCACTCGAATGTGTATCGTTCGCTCTATCCGGACGGCCCGCAAGCCGAAGGCAACGGCGTGCTCATGTGGCGCGGCGTCACGATCGCGCCGCCTTTTCTCACCGGCGCGAGCATGGTCCGGGTCGGCGTCCCGTCGCACGGCAAGCTCGTGATCTATCCGATCCGCAACCAGGTCAACGCGCGGGGCGATCAACTGATCAACTGGGTCGCCGAGCTGGACGAGGCCGTCTACCGCGACGGCTCGAACGCCGCACCGGGAAACGACAAGGATTTCATCCGCTTCTTCGCGTCGAGAACGTTCGACTGGCTCGACGCGCCGAATCTGCTCGAACGCGCGGCGTGCCCGATCATCGCGATGCCGATGGCGGATCGGGACCCGCTGCCCCGCTGGCAGAGCGGACGCGTCACGCTGATCGGCGACGCCGCGCACCCGATGGTGCCCGTCGGCTCCAACGGCGCCGGGCAGGCGATTCTCGACGCCCACAGCCTCGGCAAACGTCTGGCCGAAACGCCGGACGTCTACGAAGCGCTGTCGATCTACGAGCACGACCGGCGAACGTACACGTCGAACATCGTGCTCGGCGACCGGCTCGATCTGCCCGACCGGTTGATCGACGAAGTCGACCGCCGCAGCAACGGCGCGCCGTTCTCGGACATCGACGACATCATCGAACGCGACGAAGCGAGCACGCTCGCGCTGCCGGATTATCACGGCCGCCCGCTCGCGCCGGCGCAAGCGAACGCCGCGTGACGCGCCCGCGCATCGCCGGACGGAGCGCGGCGCGCGAACCGGCGAAGGCGGCCTGATCGCGCCGATCGCGATCATGGCCGCGGCTCGGCGGCTGCGGCGAGCCGCGTCACACCGCCCGCACGATCCCGCCGTCGACGCGAATGCTCTGCCCCGTGATATACCCCGCGCCGTCCGACAGCAGGAACGCGACGGTCTTCGCAATCTCCTGCGTCTTGCCGAAGCGCCCCGCGGGAATGCGCGCGACGATCTCGGGCGTCTCGGGCCAACTGTCGACGAAGCCCGGCAGCACCGCGTTCATCCGGATGTTCTCGGCCGCGTAGCGCTGCGCGTACAGCCGCGTCCATGCGCCGAGCGCCGCGCGCAGCACCGACGACACCGGCATCGGCTGTTCCGGCGCGACGGCCGCGAAGCTCGACAGGTTGACGGCCGCGCCGCCGCCCTGCGCCTGAAAAATCGGCGTCACGCGGCGCATCAGCCGGGCGACGTTCAGCAGGATCAGATCGAGCGCGTCGTGCCAGCTCGCATCCGCGATCGACAGCAAGTCGCCCTTCGGCGGATGGCCGGTGTTGTTCACGACCGCGTCGATGCGGCCGTAGCGCGCGAGCGTCTCGCGCACGAGCCGCTCGATGTCGGCCTCGTCCGTCACGGAGCCCTGGATGCCGAAGCCGCCCAGCTCGCCGGCGAGCGCGATCGCGCTGCCCGACGGCGACATCAGCGCGACGCGGTAGCCGGCCGACGCGAGCTCGCGCGCGATCGCGGCGCCCATACCCTTGCCCGCCGCCGTGATCAATGCGATTTTTTCTACTGTCACGACAATCTCCTTCGGATGATGTGCGGGCCGCATTGCCCGCATTGCTCCTGCCGACGTGCTAATTTAGGCGCGGCGATTCGTCGTGTCGAATCATCATTTCTTGCATCTGACGATAATTCTTCTACTGGCAAAGCATGACGATCCGAATCCCCGGCCGACTGCCGCCGCTGAATGCGCTCCGCGCGTTCGAGGTATCCGCGCGGCACCTGAATTTCCGTGCGGCGGCCGACGAGATCGGCGTCACGCAGGGCGCCGTCGCGCAACAGGTGCGCCACCTCGAAGACGTCCTCGGCGTGAAGCTGTTCGAACGCCTGCCGCGCGGCCTCGCGTTGACGGCAGACGGCCTCGCGTACTGCACCGACGTACGGCGCGCGCTGAACCTGATCGGCGACGCGACCGACCGGCTCGTCAAGCGCCGCTCGAGCCTCACGATCAGCACGACGCCGTCGTTCGCGTCGCGCTGGCTGATCCCGCGGCTCGCGAGCTTCGGCGACGAGCATCCCGACATCGACATCCGCGTGATCGCCGATTCGCAGTTCGCGACGTTCCAGAACGACGGCGTCGATGTCGCGATTCGCTACGGCAAGCCGCCTTTCGGCAAGGGGCTCGCCACGCGCTTTCTGTTTCCGGTCGACATCTACGCGGTTTGCAGCCCGGCGCTGCTGAACTCGCCCGGCGCGCTCGCGAGCCCGCGCGATCTCGCCGGGCAGGTGCTGCTGCACGACGCGCACGATCTGTGGCCCGAGTTTCTCGCCGCGCTGCCCGAGCGCGTCGCGCTCGATCCGGGCAAGGGCCCGCGCTTCAATCAATCGTCGCTCGCGATCGACGCCGCGATCGCGGGGCAAGGCGTCGCGCTCGTCAGCGATCAGCTCGTCGGCCGCGACATCGACGCGGGAAGGCTGCGCCGGCTGTTCGATTTCGCGCTGCCGCTGTCGATCGGCTATTACGTCGTCTATCCGAACGAGCCGCGGCGCCCGGACGACATCGCGACGATGGTGACCTGGCTGATTCGTCAGGCGCAGCTCGATGCGTGACTCGATGCGCGATCCGCTATGCAGATGCGCGATTCGATGCGTCACTCGATACACAGCGCGACATCGCGTGGCGCGCCCGCGCGATTGCCCGATTTGCGGCGCGACGAGCACCGAAACGCCGCGCGCCTATCGGTTGTCGTGCGCCGCGCGGCATGCGAAACGACGCCCGCCGCGCGCGCTGCGCCCCCCAACCGCCGGCCGAAGCGGCGAAGCAGCCGCCCGCTCACGCGCGAGCGGCATCCGCTCGCCGCTGCGCGCGCGCCCGCGCCTGAAAGCGCCGATGCGCGCCGGCCGGAACGAGCGAGCCGCCCGTCGCCCAGATCACGTGCGTCGCCTCGTTCGGCGCGATGCCCCGGCCGCGCAGGTAGTCGCGCCCCGCCTGCGACGCCGCGATCCACGCCGGGCCGCCGAACGCCGCCGCCGCCGACGGCTCGAGATCGATGCCGAGCCGCTCGTTCGCGTCGAGCAGGCCGGCGAACAGCCGCCGATCGTCGACCGTGAACACGCCCGCGGCCTGCGCGCGCAGCAGCGGGCCGGCGAGGTGCGACGCCTGCGCGACCGCCAGCCCGTCCGCCTCGGTGCGATTGTCGAGGCCGATGTCGTAGACGGATATCGAACGCGCGCCGCCGCTCGCGAGCTGCACGAGCACGCACGGCGACGCGGCGGGCTCGGCGAGAAAGCAATGCACGTGCTCGCCGTACAGCGCCTTGAGCCCGTACGCGATGCCGCCCGGCGCGCCGCCGACGCCGCACGGAATGTGGACGAACAGCGGGTGACGCGCGTCGACTGTCCGGCCGGCGCGCGCGAGCTGCCCGGCGAGTTCGGCGGCAGCCGTCGCGTAGCCGAGAAACAGCATCCGCGATCCTTCGTCGTCGACGAAATGGCAGCGCGGCATGCCGGCGGCCTGCCGGCGTCCGGCATCGACCGCTTTCGCATAGTCGCCCGCGTGCTCGACGACGTCCACGCCGCGCGTGTGCAGGCGCGCCTTCTTCCACGCCTTCGCGTCCGCCGACATGTGCACGACGCTCCGAAACCCGAGCGCCGACGCGAGCACCCCGATGCTCAAGCCGAGATTGCCGGTGCTGCCGACCATCACGGTGTAGCGTGCGAACAGCGCCCGCGCGTCGCCGCTCGCGAGCACGCGCCGGTCGGCGTGCGCATCGAGCAGGCCGTGCCGATCGGCGATCGATTCGGCGAGCGCGAGCACCTCGTGAAAACCGCCGCGCGCCTTGATCGAGCCGGCTACCGGCAGCGCGTCGTCCCGCTTGACGAACCACGCGCCCGCGTCCGTATGACCGGCGCGCTGCAACCGATCGGCCCGCTGCAACGGCGACGCGATCCGCCCGCCCGACGGCCGCAGCTCGGGAAACAGCGCGGCCAGCAAGCCGCCGCAGCGGCGCAGGCGCGCGTCGGCGTCGGCGAGATCGGCGGCGGTCGGCGCGATGTCCGGCAGCGGCGCGCCCTGATGCGGATTGAGCCACAGCATCGGCGAGCCAGACTGAAGTCTGGCTAATAGATTCGGATCGAGCGGAAGTTGTCGGCTGTCGTGCATGGCCTGAAATAGAATGCGATGAACAGGCCGTCATCGTACGTTCCGACGATCAGCCGATGAAGCGATCAATTCTTGCGGGAGCATAAGCCACACTAATGAATACGAAGCTCGACACGCCGCTGCTCGGCGCGCTGCGCTGCTTCGAGGCGGCCGGCCGGCTCGGCAGCTTCACGAAAGCCGCCGACGCGCTGCACCTGACGCAAAGCGCGATCAGCCAGCAGATCCGCCAGCTCGAAGCGCGTCTCGGCTATCCGCTGTTCGTGCGCCAGGCGCGCGGGCTCGCGCTCACGCCGAAGGGCGGCGTGCTGCACGAAGCGACTTTGGCGGCGTTCGCGTCGCTCGGCCGCACGCTGCGCCAGTTGAGCGCGCCGGACGCGCACCTGCAGGTGAGCTGCCTGCCGTCGTTCGCGCTGCAATGGCTGATGCCGAGGCTCACCGAGTTTCATCGGCTGCATCCGCAGACGTCGGTGCGGCTGAAAGCGGAGTTTCACGCGATCGATCGCGAGACGATGGCCGCAGGCGACATCGACGTCGCGATCCGCTGGGACCCGTTCGATTACGACGCGCTCCATGTCGAGCCGCTGTTCGACGAGCGTCTCGTCGCGGTCGCCGCGCCCGCGTATCTCGACCGGCATCCACCGGAGGCAACGGCCGAATGGGTGTCGAGCATCGTGCCGCTGCACGATGCGTCGGCGTGGCCCGATGCGCCGAAGTACGTCGAATGGCGCACGTGGCTCGCCGCCGTCGTGCCGGAATACGCAGGCGAGCTGCGCGGGCCGGAATTCAACCTCGCGAGCCTCGCGATCGGCGCGGCGCTTGCGGGGCAAGGCGTCGCGGTGTGCCGGCAGGCGCTCGTCGACGACGAGATCGCGCGCGGGCGGCTCGTCCACGTGCTCGGACGCTGCGTGCCCGCGCCCGCGCAATACAAGCTGATCCATGCGCGGCCGGACGATCCGCGCGTGCAATCGTTCGTCGCCTGGCTGCGAAGCGAATCGAACGATTACGCGGCGCGTCGACCGTCGCCGACGGGCGGGGGGACGAAGGAGCGGCGGCGCACGGATCGGGAACCACGATCGCCGGTGTGAACGCGCGCGTCTCGCTCAATGATCCGATGTCCTGACGAACGCCTTCGGTCGGATGTCGGATGTCGCATGTCGGATGTCGAATCCCCGATGCCCGATGATGCCCGATGCGACAGGCGCGACCGCGCGCATCGCGCTTCTTCAGGCCCGATGCGCGACGCATCGAACGTCGCGCACGAACCCACGTGAAGCGCGAGCCAAGCATCGCGAAACACGAACCCGCCGTTCACGCCTTGTGCGTCGACAGCAGGATGCTCGTCTCCGTATTGGCGATCCCGTCGACCAGGCGAATCACGCCCAGCACGCGATCGAAATTCTCCAGCGAATCGGCGTGGAGCTCGGCGACGAGATCCCACCGCCCGTTGGTGCTGTGGATCGTCGCGACGTTCGGATTCCCGCGCAACACCTTGACGACGTCCGCCGCGCGATTGCCCTGCACGGCGATCGACATCAGCGCGCGAATTCGATGCTTCTCCGCGGCGGGCTTCAGCCGCACCGTATAACCGACGATCACGCCGTGCTTCTCGAGCCGCGCGATGCGGTTCTGCACGGTCGCGCGCGCGACGCGCAACTGCTTCGCGAGCGTCACGACCGGCGTGCGCGCGTTGTCGCGCAGCAGCGCGATGAGTTGTCGGTCGACGTCGTCGAGGCTGATCATGGGGAGTCTCTCCGAGCAATCAATGAAAGTGCGGCACCGGGCGGCGGCGCGAAAGCCGCCGACTGCGCATTTTGTCATCTCGAGGCAAGCAGAACGCCGAAATTATCGAGCATTCTGTCACTTTTGCTCGCTATCTGTTGGCCGAGGACTTCGAAATAATCAATTGAACGAGCGGCCCGACGAGGGCCGCGGCCAACACGGGAGACGACACCTCATGACACGCTTCCTCGACGTTCCCGACACGAGCCGGCTGATCGCGCGCGTCGGCGTTGCGCGCTTCGTCGGCGAACTCGTCGACACGCTGCGCGCCGATTATCTGCGCTGGAACGACTTCGACAAATCCCCGCGCGTCGCCTGCCATTCGCGCGACGGCGTGATCGAGCTGATGCCCGTCGCCGATGCGAAGCTGTTCGCGTTCAAGTACGTGAACGGCCATCCGGTCAACGCCGGCCGCGGCATGCACACGGTGATGGCGTTCGGCGCGCTCGCCGAAGTCGACACCGGCTACCCGGTGCTGCTCGCCGAGCTCACGCTGATCACCGCGCTGCGCACGGCCGCGACGTCGGTGCTCGCGGCGCGCGCGCTCGCACGCGACGACGCGAGGACGATGGCGCTGATCGGCAACGGCGCGCAGAGCGAGTTCCAGGCGATCGCGTTTCACACGCTGCTCGGCATCGACGAGATCCGCGCGTACGACATCGATCCGCACGCGACCGACAAGCTCGTGCGCAACCTGTCCGCGTATCCGGGGCTGCGCGTGATCCCCGCCGCGTCGACGGCCGGCGCGGCGCGCGGCGCCGACATCGTGACGACCGTCACCGCCGACAAGGCGTACGCGACGATCGTCACGCCGGACATGATCGAGCCCGGCATGCATCTGAACGCGGTCGGCGGCGATTGCCCGGGCAAGACCGAGCTGCACGCGGACGTGCTGCGCATGGGCCGCGTGTTCGTCGAATATGAGCCGCAGACACGCATCGAAGGCGACATCCAGCAGATGCCGGCCGATTTTCCGGTGACCGAACTGTGGCGCGTGCTGCGCCAGGAGGCGGCCGGGCGGGACAGCGCGTCGCAAGTCACGATCTTCGATTCGGTCGGCTTCGCGCTCGAGGACTATTCGGCGCTGCGCCATCTGCACGCGCTCGCGCTGCGGCACGACGCCGGCACGCCGATCTCGCTGATCCCGCCCGCCGACGATCCGAAAAACCTGTACGCGCTGATCGGCGCGCCGACTGGCGTCGCGCCCCGCGCGACGCCGGCGTTCGTTCGAGCGGAAGCGTTCTCGCGCTGAGGCGTTCGGCGCGCCGCGCCCTTCTCGTTTTCTCGTCGCACTCCATGAGTCTTCAGTCGATTCAGGCGGCTGCGGCCGTCGTCATGATCCGGCCGCACCGTTTCTTTCCGAATCCGGACACGGCCGCCGACAACGCGTTTCAACGCACGCCCCCGGCCGGCGACGACGCGCGCGCGCAGGCCGTCGCGGCCGCCGCGCGCGACGAAGTCGCCGCGGCCGCGGGCCGGCTGTCGGAGGCGGGCGTCCGCGTGCACGTCTTCGACGATCACGGCGACGGCAACACGCCGGATTCCGTGTTCCCGAACAACTGGTTCTCGACGCATCCGGGCGGCCACGTCGCGCTATATCCGATCTGCAACGCGAATCGCCGGCGCGAGCGGCGCGCGGATGTCATCGAGATGCTCAAGCGCGAATACCGCGTGCAGGACGTGATCGATTTTTCCGGCCTCGAGCACGACGACGTCTTTCTCGAAGGCACGGGCGCGATGGTGCTCGACCACGTCGCGCGCGTCGCGTACACCGCGCGCTCGCGCCGCGCCGATCCCGTCGCGCTCGAACGCTTCTGCACGCATTTCAATTTCGAGCCCATGTGCTTCGACACCGCCGACGCCGACGGCCGCCCGGTCTATCACACGAACGTGATGATGAGCATCGCGACCGAGTTCGCGTTGGTGGGCCTCGATCTGATCAGCGATCCGAACCGCCGCGACGAAGTGCGCCGCCGCATCGCCGAAACGGGCCGGACGGTGATCGCGCTCGAGAACGAGCAGATCGCCGAGTTCGCCGGCAACGCGCTCGAGCTGTCCGCGCGCGACGCGCGCGTGCTCGCGCTGTCGCGCCGCGCGCTCGATTGCCTCACGCCGCGCCAGCGCGGGCTGATCGAACGCTCGGCGCGGCTGCTGCCGCTCGACGTGCCGACGATCGAGACGGCGGGCGGCTCGGTGCGCTGCATGCTCGCGGGCGTCCACCTCGCGCGCCGGCCGACGTAGCGCGCTGCGTGAAGTGTCGCGATTCGAAGCGCCGGCTCGCCGCCGGCGCTTTTTTTCCACCTCCGATCGCCTGGAGCTACCCGGGAGCGACCCGATTCGGTCAGTCTCTGCGCGCACGGCACGCGACGCACGGCCGGTCGCGATCGATTCGGCGGCGGCGTCGATGCCGATGCAGGCGAACGAATCGGATTCGCTAAACGCGAGCGGCACGACGCGCGTGCTCGAACACCATCGAGGCCGCGGGCGCGCCGCCGCGCCGCGTGCCGGTTCGCGCAAGCGGCTGCCGATGCGCGAGCGGTGCGTGAGCGTCACCCATGCTTCGGATTGGAAAACAGAATCGAACGAAGGCCGCCCGGCGGCGGACGAGCGGGCGGATCGCTCGCTCGTCCGCCGCCTCGCCCGCGCCTCCGCCACCGTCACGCCGTCATCACCCTGACAGGATCGCCCATGCCTACCCCGACTCTGCGCACGCATCAGCCCGTGCGCGCCGCGACGGCCGCCTTCATCGGCACGGCCGTCGAGTTCTACGATTACTACACGTACGCGACCGCCGCCGCGCTCGTGCTCGGCGACGTGTTCTTCCCGAGCGGCAATCATTTCGTCAGCACGATGGCGTCGTTCGCGACGTTCTTCGTCGGCTTCGTCGCGCGGCCGCTGAGCGGCGCGGTGTTCGGCCATCTCGGCGACCGGATCGGCCGCAAGAAGATGCTCGTCCTGACGATGTTCCTGATGGGCATCGCGACGACCGGCATCGGCCTGCTGCCCGGCTACGCGACGATCGGCGTCTGGGCGCCGGCGCTGCTCGTGCTGCTGCGCATCCTGCAGGGGATCGCGGTCGGCGGCGAATGGGGCGGCGCAGTGCTGATGGCGAGCGAGCATGCGAGCGCCGAGCGCAGGACGTTGTTCGCGTCGTTCCCGCAGATGGGCAGTCCGGCCGGGCTGATCCTGTCGCTGCTCGCGTTCCGGTTCGTCACGTCGCTCGATCACGACAGCTTCGTGTCGTGGGGCTGGCGTCTGCCGTTCCTCGCGAGCTTCGTGCTGCTGCTCGTCGGCGTCGCGATCCGGCTCGGCGTCAACGAATCGCCGGAGTTCGAGCGCGTGCGCGACAGCGGTGCGATCGCCCGCTATCCGGTCGCCGACGCGCTGCGCACCGCGTGGCATCCGATCGTGCTCGCCGCCGCCGCGACGACGATCGGCTCCGCCGGCTTCTTCTTCACCAACACGTTCATGATCTCGTACGCGACGACGTATCTCGGGATGTCGAAATCGTTCATTCTCGATTGCCTGTTCATCGTCACGATCATCCAGCTGTTGTCGCAGCCCGTCTCGGCGCTGCTCGCGCAACGCTTCGGCGAAACGCGGTTTCTGATCTGCGCGGCGCTGCTGTCGATGCTGTCGCCGTATCCGATGTTCGTCCTCGTCCGCACGCACGATCCGGTCGCGATCGTCGCGGGCATCGCGTTCGCGGTCGTCGCGCTGTCGGCGGTCTACGCGGTGATCGCGGGCTTCATGACGCCCGCGTTCCCGACGCGCGTGCGCTATTCGGGCATCTCGATCGCGTACCAGCTATGCGCGCTCGTCGCGGGCGGCACGACGCCGCTCGTCGGCGCGATGATCGCGCAGCGCTATCAGGGCGAATGGCTGCCGCTCGCGCTGTACTTCTCGCTGCTGTCGCTCGTGTCGCTCGCCGGCATCGCCGGGCTCGGCCGATATCGGCGGAATCTGCGCGCCGCCGCGCCGCAAGCGTGGGCCGTGAGCTCGTAAGTCCGCTCGTCGCGCGGCGGCGCACGTGCCGATCTCGAATGAAGGCGCGGATCGTCGCGTCTTGCATGATCGATTACCGGCAGGTGGGCGGGAAGTCTCGCGGCCGAGATGGTGGTCGGGTAGCGGTCGGGTAGCGGTCGGGTAGCGGTCGGGTAGCGGCCGGGTAGCGGTCGGGTGGCGGTCGGGTGGCGGTCGGGTGGCGGTCGGGTGGCGGTCGGGTGGCGGTCGGGTGGCGGTCGGGTGGCGGTCGGGTGGCGGTCTCATGACGACGCGGCCGAGCGAGGCGCGCCGCCCGGCCGCGTCGCGGCGATTCGCGCGCGACACATCGGCTCCATTTCATGTCGAGCGGATATTCATCCGATGAAACGCGCCGCCGCCAATGCACGCTCGATCGAAGCCGCGCCGCGCGACGGCACGCCGCCGCCCGGGCGTCGTCCGCGCAACCGCCGCGAAACCGGTCGATTAGAATCGCCGGATGAACGCCTCCGACCTCCGCGACCTCCGCCTCCCGTCCCTCGACGGCCTGCTCGCCTTCGTGGCCGCCGCGCGCCACGGCACGTTCGAGCGCGCGGCCGAGGAGCTGTGCGTGACGGGAAGCGCGGTCGCCAAGCGCGTCGCGGCGCTCGAACAGTTGCTCGGCGTGCAGCTGCTCGTGCGCAGCGGCAAGGCGCTGGCGCTGACGTCGGCCGGCAGCGAATATCTGCATCAGGTTCATGCGCCGCTGCATCTGCTCGCCGCGGTGCCGCTGCACCGGCGCGGCGCAGGCAACGCGGAACGGCTGCGGATCTGCGCGCCGCCGACGTTCGCGCGACAGGTCATGGTTCCGCGTCTGGACGAATTCACGCTTGCGCACCCGGGCGTGGAGCTCGAAGTGATGCTCGCGAGCCCCTTTCCCGACGGTCCGCCGACGGGCGCCGATCTCTGGATTCGCGGCGGCGGCCCGATTGTGTCGGGCGCGACCGTGCTGATGGTCGATTCGCTGACGCCGCTTGCCGCGCCGTCGCTGCTCGAACGGCACGCACCGTTGCGCGCGCCCGCGGATCTCGCCGCGCTGCCGCTCCTCTGCACGCCGCTCGAACCGTGGACGCCGTGGTTCCGCGTCGCCGGCCTCGACTGGCCGGAGCCCGCGAACGGCCCGAAGCTGATGGATCTCGGGCTCCTGCTCGAGGCGGCGGTCAGCGGCCAGGGCGTCGCGCTCGGCAGCCCCGCGCTCGCGCGCCACTGGCTCGCGTCGGGTGCGCTCGTCCCGCCGTTTCCGCGCATCGCGCGGCCGGCCGCCCCGTATTACGTGATGCCGCACGCGTCACGCGCCGCCGCAGACGCGTTCGTGGCCTGGCTCGCGAGCGTCTGCGAGCGCGCGGCGCACGACGGCGCGGAATTTCTTTCGCGCAGCGCCTGAAGATATTTCCGGGCGCGACGCCGGGCGCGGCGTTAGCATCGTCGCCACCCTCTCGGAGCCGCCCATGTCCGTCCCGATCACCTGCATCGAAGATCTTCGCGTTCTCGCGAAAAAACGCATCCCGCGGATGTTCTACGACTACGTCGACACGGGCTCCTACACGGAAACGACGTATCGCGCGAACGAAGCGGACTTCCAGCACGTCAGGCTGCGTCAGCGGGTCGGCGTCGACATCTCGCAACGCAGCCTGCGCACGACGATGGCCGGGCAGGACGTCGCGATGCCGGTCGCGCTCGCGCCGACCGGGCTCGTCGGCATGATGCGCGCCGACGGCGAGATTCTCGCGGCGCGCGCCGCGCAGCGGTTCGGCGTGCCGTTCACGCTGTCGACGATGAGCATCTGCTCGATCGAGGACATCGCCACGCATGCGCCCGGGCCGTTCTGGTTCCAGCTCTACATGATGCGCGAGCGCGACTTCATCGAGCGGCTGATCGAGCGCGCGAAGGCGGCGGGCTGCCCCGCGCTCGTGATGACGATGGATCTGCCGATCGGCGGCCAGCGGCACAAGGACGTGAAAAACGGCTTGTCGACGCCGCCGCGCATCACGCTGGCGAACCTGCTGAACATGGCGAGCAAGCCGCGCTGGTGCATCGGCATGGCCCGCACGCGCCGCCGCCATTTCGGCAACATCTTCGGGCACGTGAAGGGCGTGACCGACATGTCGTCGCTCGAATCGTGGACCCGCGAACAGTTCGATCCGGCGATCGGCTGGCGCGACGTCGCATGGGTCCGGCAACGGTGGAGCGGCAAGCTGATCGTCAAGGGCGTGCTCGATCCGCGCGACGCGCTCCTCGCGGCCGAAGCGGGCGCGGACGCGATCGTCGTGTCGAATCACGGCGGCCGTCAGCTCGACGGCGCGATATCGTCGGTCGAAGCGCTGCCCGCCATCGCCGATGCGGCCGGCCGGCGCGTCGAAGTCTGGCTCGACGGCGGCGTTCGCACGGGGCAGGACGTACTGAAGGCGGTCGCGCTCGGCGCGCGCGGCACGATGATCGGGCGCGCGTTTCTCTACGGCGTCGCGGCGCTGGGCGAGGAGGGCGTGTTTCGCAGCCTCGACATCATCGCGCGCGAGCTCGACACGACGATGGCGCTGTGCGGCCATACCGACATTCGATCGGTGGATGCCGACGTGCTCGCGCGGCGGTTTTGAACCCGCTCGGCGCGCATGCGGGAACGCGCGCGCACGGCGATGGGCGCATGGCGCTCAAGTGCGAGCTTCGCGCGGCGACGCACGGCAAGCCGAGCGTGACGCCCCCGCCGCGCCCGCCGCATCGCGACGCACGGCACGCGATGCGCGATGTGCGACACGTGACACGTGACGCGTGACACGTCGCACGCGATGCACGATGCATCACGCCGGGCGACGCATCGCCTCGCATCTTCTCGCACGCCGCCGCCCCGCTACGCGATATGCGCGGCGAATCCCGACCGCTCCGGCGCGACGTCGTCCCGCAGCGTGAGCCGCGGAATTTCGTACTCGCCGGCATTCTGCGCGCGATAAGGTATCGGCGCGGTTTTCCAGAAATCGTCGAGGCGCTGCCCGAGCGAATCGCAGATCGTCTCGAATCGCGCCTCGTCGGTGCGGCTCGTCCGATAGACGACGAACGGCGGCAGCACGTCGAAGCCGGGGTAATACAGTCTCGCCGTCGTCGAGAAGGTGCCGTCGCGGATCGCGAAGCAGGCGGAGCAAGGCGACATCGATCTCGCCTTCCACATCACCGAATGCGCGCCGGGCAACCTGCGCCATCGCGCGCTCTTCACCGAACGGTACGTGCTCGCCGGGCGCGCCGGCCATCCGCGCCTGAAACGGCGGCCGACGCTCGCGCAATTCTGCCGGCTCGATCACGTGATCGTGTCGCCGGACGGCGGCGGCTTTCAGGGCGTCACCGACCATGCGCTCGCGAAAGCCGGCCTCACGCGGCGCGTCGTGCTGTCCGTGCCGCACTTTCTGTTCATGATGTCGGTCGTCGCGAGCAGCGATCTCGTCGCGATGATGCCTTCGCGGCTCGTCCGCGACAACCGCGCGCTGCGGGTGGTCGAGCCGCCCGTCGACGTGCCCGGCTTCCAGATGGCGATGCTGTGGCACGAACGCTCCCATCGCGACCCCGCGCACATGTGGCTGCGCGAGCACATTGCGGCATCGGTCTGACGCCGTTCGGTTCGGCGCCGGGATGCGCGACGCCGCACGCGAACGGCAAGAAGTCCTGATCGACATTCGATGCTTCGATCCAGTCTTCCCGGGTCACGGGGTACGGGGGCGTCGAGAGGCCCGCGCAGTCCGGCGGCAATGCGGGCGCATCGCGGATTCCGATGCGTTTCAATGCCCCTTTTGAATGAGACGTTGACCGACGAGCAACCCGAAAACGGCAATGCGCGGCGGTATCGCTTCCTCATGCAAAGGATGACGAAGTTTCGATGAAGGCAAGACTTGCGACACAGTTGATCCGAGCTCGCGCATCGGCCACCCGGGCGGCGAGGAGCACATTCGCGGCGGCGGCGCGGCAACCGCCGCACTCGGGAAATTCGTCATGCGCGGACGACGTCGAGCAACGATCGTGCGCGTCGCATGCATCACATGCATCGCGCGCGTCGTGCGTATCGCGCAGCCGCGCGAGCCATCGACCTATTGCGGCGATTGCAGATCCGCGATCGCCGCCGCGAGAAAGCGCGCCGCCTCGCCGCCCGTGACCACCCGATGATCGAACGTGAGGCTGAGCGGAAGAATGCGATGCACGGCGGGCACGCCGTTCGCCGCCACGACCGCGTCGTGCACGCGCCCCGCGCCGAGAATCGCGACGGTCGGCGGCACGACCACGGGCGCCGCGTACTTGCCGGCGATCATTCCGAAGTTCGACAGCGTGATCGTGTTGCCGCGCAGCTCGTCGGGCGGAATCTTGCGCGCGCGGATGTCGGCGCGCATCCGGTCTAGCCCGCGGCGCAGATCGGCGGCGTCGCGATGCGCGACGTCGCGCAGCACCGGCACGAACAGGCCGTCCGGCAGATCGACCGCGATGCCGACGTCGATCTTCGCGACCACGTGGCGGCGCCCCGCCTGCCCGTCGAACCACGCGTTGAGCCCGGGCTCCGCGCGGCAGCCGGCGACGAGCGCGCGAATCAGGCGCATCGTCACGTCCGCGCCCGCGGGCCACGCGTGGATGTCGGCGTCGTCGATCACGGTCGCCGCCGCGACTTCGCTCTGCGCGCGCGCCATGTTCTGCGCCATCGCTCGCCGCACGCCGCGCAGCACCTCGGGCGGCCCGAGCTCGGCGAGCACTTTCGCGACGCGCTGCACGTCCGCCGCGGTGATCACGCCGTCCGCGCCCGACGGCGTCACCATCGCCAGATCGACGTCGAGCTTGCGCGCGAGCGCGCGCACGGCGGGAATCGCCTTGATCGCGCCGGCCGCGCGCCCGCCCGGGCCCGCGCCGAGCGCCGCGGGCGTCTCGTGCACCACGTGCTCGCCGACCGTCATGTGGCCGACGACCGTGCCCGCATCGGCTTCGTCGGCTTCGCCCTCGAACGCGACGAGCGGCGCGCCGAGATGAACGATGTCGCCCGGCTGCCCGAACAGCTTCGCGATTCGGCCCGCTTGCGGCGACGGAATCTCGACGATCGCCTTCGCGGTCTCGACGGACACGAGCGGCCGGTCGGCCTCGATCGTGTCGCCGGCCTTCACGTGCCATTCGACGATCTCGGCTTCCTGCAAGCCTTCGCCGAGGTCGGGCAATTTGAAGATCTTCATGTCTTTACAGCGCCTCCAGCGTCTTTCCGATCGCGTCGACGATGCGCGCGACGCTCGGCACGTACTGGCTTTCGAGCCGGAACAGCGGCACGACGACGTCGTAGCCCGTCACGCGCTGCACGGGCGCGAGCAGCGAATACAGGCAACGCTCTGCGACGAGCGCGGCGATCTCCGCGCCGAAGCCGGCCGTGCGCGGCGCTTCATGAACGATCACGCAGCGTCCCGTCTTCGAAACCGACGCGACGATCGTGTCGGCATCGAGCGGCTTGAGCGTCGCGACGTCGATCACTTCGGCCGTCACGCCCTCTTGCGCGAGCTGGTCGGCGGCCGCCAGCACGTCCTGCAGCATCGCGCCCCAGCTGACGAGCGTGACGTCGGAGCCGTCGCGCAGCGTGAAGCACGTGTCGAGCGGCAGCGCGTCGCCGTTGTCTTCGACCGGCTGCCTGAACAGGCGATACAGGCGCGACGGCTCGAAGAACATCACCGGGTCCGGATCGCGGATCGCCGCGAGCAGCAGCCCGTAAGCGCGCGCGGGCGTCGATGGAATCACCACGCGCAGCCCCGGAATGTGCGCGAACATCGCCTCGGGGCTTTCCGAATGATGCTCCGGCGCGTGAATGCCGGCGCCGCACGGCGCGCGGATCACGAGCGGGCACGACAGCCGGCCGCGCGTGCGGTGGCGCAGCCGCGACGCATGATTGAGCACGTGATCGATCGCCGGATAGACGAAGCCGGTGAACTGGATTTCCGCGACGGGCTTGAGCCCCATCGCCGCCATGCCGATCGCCGCGCCCGCGATCGCCGTCTCCGCGAGCGGCGTGTCGATCACGCGCTGCGCGCCGAAGCGCGCCTGCAAGTCGACGGTCGCGCGAAACACGCCGCCGTTCGCGCCAATGTCCTCGCCGAGCAGCACGACCGACGGATCGTGCGCGAGCTCGTACGCGAGCGCCAGATTGACCGCTTCGACGAGATTCAGATCAGCCATGATGATTCCCCGCGGCCGGCGCGAACGCGAGCGCCGTCGCGAGCTGCTCCCGCATCGCCTGCGGCAGGCTCGCGTACAGATGGTCGAACATCGCCGACGCATCCGGCTGCGGCACGGCGAGATACGCCTGCACCGCTTCTTCGACCTGCGCGTAGCACGCCTTGCCGAGCTGCTCGTCCTGCGCCTTGTCCCACACGTTCCGATGCATCAGGTATTTGCGCAGGCGCAGCAACGGCTCGAACTCCCATTGCTTGCCGACGGTTTCGGCGTCGCGGTAGCGCGTCGCGTCGTCCGCCGTCGTGTGATCGCCGAGGCGGTAGCTGAGCGCTTCGACGAGCGTCGGGCCGCCGCCGCGCCGCGCGCGCTCGATCGCGTCGCCCGCGATCTGGCGCACCGCGACGATGTCGTTGCCGTCGATCTGCCGCCCTTCGATGCCCGCGGCGATCGCCTTCTGCGCGAGCGTGCGCGCGGCCGTCTGCCGCGCGCGCGGCATCGAGATCGCCCACTGGTTGTTGTTGACGACGATGACGAGCGGCGCGCGCCACGCGCCCGCGATGTTCATCGCCTCGTAGAAATCGCCCTTCGACGTGCCGCCGTCGCCGAGTATCGCCACCGCGACGCGCGCTTCGCCGCGCAGCATGAACGCATACGCGGCGCCCGCCGCATGGCACACCTGCGTGCCGATCGGCACGCAGTTCGGAAAATCCAGGCGCGCGGCCGCGAAATCGCTGCCGCGCTCGTCGCCGCCCCAATAGAGCAGGCTCTCCGTCATCGTGACGCCGCGCATGAACTGCGCGGCATGATCGCGGTACGACGGAAACAGTACGTCGTCGGCCCGCATCGCGCTCGCGACGCCCACGCCGATCGCCTCCTGCCCGACCGACGACGCAAACGTGCCGATCTTGCCGGTGCGCTGCAGCGCGATCGCTTTCGTGTCGAACGCGCGCGTGAGCACCATCGCGCGATAGAGCGGCAGCAACGCGGCCGCGTCCTGCGCGAACGCGGGCAACGGCTGGACCGGCTCGCCGTCGGGGCCGAGGTATTGCGTGTAATCGATGTCGAAGCTGCCGACCGTGGTCATCGCGGGCCTCCTCGTTCTTCTAGACGTCGAAGTACAGATAGAACTCCCAAGGATGCGGACGCAGCCGGATCGCATCGAGCTCGCGCCTGCGCTTGTAGTCGATCCACGTGCGGATCACGTCGTCGGTGAACACGTCGCCCTTGCGCAGGAACGCGTTGTCGGCTTCGAGCGCGGCGAGCGACGCGTCGAGCGAGCCCGGCACCTGCCGGACCTTCGCCGCTTCCTCGCGCGGCAGCTCGTAGATGTTCGTATCGAGCGGCGGGCCCGGATCGATCCTGTTCTCGATGCCGTCGAGCCCGGCCATCAGCATTGCCGCGAACGCGAGATACGCGTTCGCCGACGGATCGGGGCAGCGAAACTCGACGCGCCGCGCGGCGGGCGCGTCCGACACCATCGGAATCCGCGCGGCGGCCGAGCGGTTGCGCTGCGACATCGCGAGATTGACGGGCGCTTCGTAGCCCGGCACGAGGCGCTTGTACGAATTCGTCGTCGGCGCGCAGAACGCCATCAGCGCCGGCGCATGCTCGAGCAGTCCGCCGATGTACCAGCGGCACAGCTGCGACGTCATCGCCCAGCCGTGCGCGTCGTAGAACAGATTGCGTTCGTCGGCCCACAGGCTCTGATGGCAATGCATGCCGCTCGCGTTGTCCGCGAACAGCGGCTTCGGCATGAACGTCGCGACCTTGCCGTGCCGGCGCGCGACGTTCTTGCACACGTATTTGTAGATCATCACGTTGTCGGCCATGCGCGTGAGCGTCGCGAAACGCATGTCGATTTCGTTCTGGCCGGCCGTCGCGACTTCGTGATGATGCACTTCGACCTGCACGCCCGCGCGCTGCAGCGTCAGCGCGATTTCCGAGCGGATGTCCTGCAGCGTGTCGTTCGGCGGCGTCGGAAAATAGCCTTCCTTGTAGCGCTCCTTGTAGCCGAGGTTGCCGCCGCCGTAAGCGCCCTCGTCTCGGCCCGTCGCCCAATCGCCCTCGGCCGATTCGACGTGGTAGTAGCCGCTGTGCTGATCCTGGCCGTAGCGGATCGAATCGAAAATGAAGAATTCGAGCTCCGGGCCGACGTAGCAGGCCGTCGCCACGCCCGTCGCACGCAAATGCGCTTCCGCTTTTTTCGCGACGTAGCGCGGATCGCGCGAATACGGCCCGTGCGTCGCCGGATCGATCACGTCGCAAAGAATCGACAGCGTCGGCGCCTCGCATACCGGATCGACGAACGCGGTCGTCGGATCGGGACGCAGCAGCATGTCGGATTCGTGAATCTCCTGGAAGCCGCGGATCGACGAGCCGTCGAAACCGATTCCCGCGCTGAACAGATCCGCGTGGAGTTCCGGAAGCGTGATCGAGAAATGCTGCCAAAGGCCCGGCAGATCGGTGAACTTGAGATCGACGATCTGGATGCCGTGCGTACGCACTAGTTCGATCACGTCGCTCACGCCGGCCGGCCGCGCGATGCGGTAGCTGCCCGCTTCGACGGACGCCGCGAACGGCGATCCTGCGTCGCCTTGCGTATTCGACATGGGCTTTCTCCTTGCTTCAGCCCTTTCCTCTGCCTGCAATCCGCCTTCGGCCCGCGTTCGGACCAGCCCGCGCTCGACCGGCCGACGCCGGCGCGCGACGCGTGCGTTACGGCAATCTGCCGATGATCGCGCCGATTTCGTTCTTCGTGAACGCGCGCAGCGTCTGCGTGCGAACGTTGCCCGCCGAACCGAGCGCGAAGCCGAACGTGGTGAGACTTTGCTCGTCGGCCGCCTCGACGACCGCGACGATATCGAACGCGCCGAGCGTCCAGTAGACCTCCTTCATTTCGCATCCGAAACTCTTCGCCATCTCCGCCACCTGACCGGCCCGCTTCGGGCTGTCCTTCACCGTGCGGATGCCTTGGTCCGTGAAGTTTGCAAGAACCACATAAGTCGCCATGACGATTCACCTTACGATTGAAACATGTCGGGATTCGAACGCGCGAGCGACGCCGCCAGACGCCTTCGCGCCAATACGATCGGAACCGTCTCGCGCGTAACTTGATTTTAGGCAATGGGATCGGCGGCGAAGGGAGGGGTTTGCACGCGTGTCGCGTGTCGCGTTTCATGTGTCGCGCGGCGCGCGGCGAAAACGCGCTCCGGAGAATGCGGGTGCGAACACGCGCGTTCCGGGCATTTCGCATTCCGATCGTATTTCAACGACGCGCGGCCGACGACGCCGCGGCATGAATGGCCGAAGCAGCAAAGGCCGATCGACATCCGCTGGCCGCGCCCCGCTTCCGATCCTCGCGCCGTTCGATCCGGCGGGCGCGGCAACGGCTTCCGATGCGAACGATCGGAAAAGACGACCCGCCGCCCGGCAAGGCAACGGGTCGATCAACAACACAACATGGGCCGATTGCTGCAGTTTCTTGAGATCGGAGAAGGCCGGACGTCGAATAGCCTCTCCGTCGTAAAAGTTAGACGATTCATCGCGAAACGTCTGTCAATTTTGGTCAGATCACGGGAAATCTGCATCGGCCTTCGTCAATCGCGGATCGCTGCCGACGCAGGTCGCCCGTGGCGCGCCGCACGCCGCGCGCAGCGAACCAAGCGAGCCGGCGCGTCGATCACGGCATCGACAACCGCCGCGTCACGCGACGTCGCCGCCCGACAGTTCCCCGGCCAACGCCGTGCCTTCGCCGACACGGGTCGTCCGCAACGAATCATCGGCATGTCTTCGACGACATGACGACACAACGGCACGGCACGCCGCCTTCGGTTCGACCTTGCGGCCACACAACGGCCGGTATTCGGCTGCAAAATTCCGCGCGCGCGCCACGGTCCGACGGGCGTCCGGCGCCGCATCGCCACGACGCGGCGCCCGGGGCGTCCGACCGATGGCGTCGGCCGCCCCGCTGCGCTTATCATTGCGTGCGACATTGCGCCGCTACATCGACCGTGAATCACCTTTCCTCCCCCGACACCGCAACGACGCTGGAAATCTCCGGCGGCATCCGCATGCCCTACGTACGAACCGGCAACGGCCCGGCCGTGCTGTTCGTCCACGGCTCGCTGTGCGATTTCCGTTTCTGGCATGCCCAATCGAGCGGCCTCGCCGCGCATTTCGACTGCATCGCGCCGAGCCTCACGCACTATTGGCCTGCGCCGCACGCGGCATCGCTGCCGCCGTTCAGCTGGAGCACGCACGCCGACCAAGTCGGCGCGTTCATCGAACGTCTCGACATCGGCGCCGTGCATCTCGTCGGCCATTCGCGCGGCGGCTGCGTCGCATATCACGTCGCGGCCCGCTTTCCGTCGCTCGTCCGTTCACTCACGCTCGCGGACCCCGGCGGATCGCTCGCCGGCCCGGCCGCCGAGGACGCAAAGGCGTCGCTCGACACGAAGCGCCTGCGATCGCGCGCGGTGGCGCTGATCGCGCAAGGCGAGACCGACGCCGGGCTCGAGCTGTTCGTCGATTCGGTCAGCCGTCCCGGCACCTGGCGAAAGAGCACGCGCGTCTTCCGCACGATGGCGACCGACAACGCGCATACGCTCGCCATGCAGTTGCGCGATCCGCTGCCCGCGTATGCGGCGGAAACGGCGCGCGGCGTCGCGTGTCCGGCGCTGCTGATCGACGGCGAGAAGAGCCCGGCTCACTTTCACGCGAACGTCGACGCGCTGAGCCGATGGATGCCGAACGCGTCGCGGGCCACGATCGCGGGCGCGTCCCACGGCATGAATCTCGCGCGGCCGAGCGCGTTCAATCGGCATCTTCGCGAGTTCTTTCTGTCCGCGTGACGGTCGACGCGGATGCGGATGCGAACGCGAACGCCGGCAGATGCGGTTGCGGTTGCGGATGAGCACATCATGAGACGTGCGCGCGCCATGCCGCCGTTTTGCCGCATGGGTACGCCGTGCGGCAGGGCATCGCGCGAATCCATGACGTTCGCGCACCGGCTGCGCAACTCCGTGGCTGTGCGGTTGTGTGCCGCGTGCCGCATGCCACGAGCCGCTGACTGCTAGCTGCTGACTACTGACTACTGACTACTGACTACTGACTACTGACTACTGACTACGATCAGCCATTTCGAGCCGCTTATCGCGCCCGTCAATAAGCGATTACGCCGAATCGCCGTCGATAAGCGTCACGAAAGATCATCGAGCAAATCTCGCATTCGAGTTATTAGTAACCGGAAGGTAACTCATCTTGAATATTCGATCGGCGAGACAAGTAACCTTCAGGTAACTTAATTCCTCAAAATACCGGCATCCCCATCGCATAAAAATCGACGATGCGGCACTTGTCCGAATATTCTCGATTCCGCCGAATCCATCCGAATTCGCGCATTTTCCGACAGGATTCACTGCCTCTCACCGTGCGCCGTAGCGGTATCCCGCGTCGGCACGGCCGCCGCGTCGCCGGTCGAAATGCCGCTCCAGCCCGATTCCGCCGGCCCGGAACTCGATCGGCAACCACGTCCGAATCCTCCACCGGCTTCACGTGCGATCCATGCAAGCGCGCTATGCGCCATAAGCGCCGTAAACACATCGAATGAGGCCGAAATAATGAATGGATTCAACCGCCGCCTACGTGCAGCTCTGCACGAGATATCGACGCCCTCTCGACGAGACAATCGTCTCATATAAAATTATTTACCATTATTTTATTAAGGTCTTAAGTTGGCTATGGAATACTGACGGAGATGGTTGTAAAGCGTATGCGAGGGAGCATGGATTCCGCGGGACCGGATTGCTGCCGCATCGCATTGCCGATGAACCGATTGCCGCACATGAAGAACACGGGCCGCGATGAATGTCGGCTCGTCCGGCCCGTCTTTCGTGGATCGAGCATGCAAAGGAGGACGAACTTGACGTTCGCAGCCCGCCGCCGCGTCGGCGGCGCCGGTCGCCCGACTCGCGCCGAGCCGTCGGCGCCGGCCCGCACGTCGACAGCCGCGATTCGCGACGCGCGGATCGCGCGCGGCCGTGCGCGCCGCCTTGCCTGCCCGACGTCGCGCTCGCCCACGATACTCCCCGACGACACGCCCCGCATGCGGCGGAACAACCATCTTCCAGATCCAGCGCCGGGTTCATGTCGCCGTATTGCGATGCAGCGCACGCGCGACATCGGCGCCCCGTCCGCGACACGGCGGGCGCCGCCCGGCATTTCGAAACTTGACCGTTC
This sequence comes from Burkholderia savannae, assembly GCF_001524445.2. NCBI lineage: Bacteria > Pseudomonadati > Pseudomonadota > Betaproteobacteria > Burkholderiales > Burkholderiaceae > Burkholderia > Burkholderia savannae. The sequence continues at coordinate 2,415,307 of NZ_CP013418.1, read as the reverse complement.
TTGAGGTGGGATATATGTCCGAGGTGGGGATAAGAAATTTGAATCACCTGCGCGTTTTCATGACGATTGTCGAGAAGGGTAGTTTCACCGCGGCAGCGGAGTGCTTGAGCATGTCGAAGTCGCTGGTCAGCGAATACCTGAGTCGTCTCGAAGCCGAGATCGACACACAGCTCGTGATGCGCAGCACCCGCAGGATCGCGCCGACCGACGCCGGCAACAAACTGTATTCGGCCTCCCAGGAGTTCGTGAGCGGCCTTCACGACGTGATCGGCAGCATCCGGTGCCTGCGCCACGAATCGACCGGCCTGCTGCGCGTCGCTGCGCCGAGCGGCTTTTCCACCGCGCATCTGAGCTCGATCGCGGCAACCTTCATTCACCAGCATCCGCAGATCGAGCTCGAGATCGTCTGCAACGATGCTGAAATCGACCTGGTCGGCGAACGCATCGATCTCGCGTTCGAAACGGGGTGGCCGAAGAAGAAAGGTTTCCGGATGAAGATGCTCGGCGCGTTCGACCAAGTGCTCGTCGCATCTACCGAGTATTCGCGCAGGCACGCGGTGCCCCGGCATCCCGACGATCTGCCCGGTTCGCACTGGATCGGGCACGGCGGGCTCGCGAATCTCAGCTATTCGGTGTTCGGCAACGGCGGCCGCTCGGTCCGGATTCAGACGAACGGCCGCCTGAAGGTGAAGAGCGTGCTGCTCGCGCATCAGATGGCGCTCGCGGGCGCGGGCATCACCGCGTTTCCCGACTATCTGGTGGCCGAAGACTTGCGGGAAGGACGTCTGCATCGGCTGCTGCCGACATGGACGATGCCCAAAGGCGGCATCTATGCGTTTCGCACGTCACCGCGGCACGCATCGGTTCGCGAGCGTCTGTTCCTCGGCGCGGTCCAGGCGTATCTGGCCCGCTTGCCCGGCGAGCAGACGTACACGGGCGCGATTCCGGTCTAACGGCGAGCCCGAACGGCCGCTTCGCGCGACACGGCGCTTGCGACGATGTTCGCCCGCTTGCCGCTTGCCGCTTGCCGCTTGCCGCTTGCCGCTTGCCGCTTGCCGCTTGCCGCTTGCCGCTTGCCGCTTGCCGGGCGTCGGGCGTCGGGCGTCGGGCGTCGGGCGTCGGGCGCGCGCAGGCGCGGGCCCGGCCGGTCGGTGCCCGCGCGCCCGAGCGGCAGGCACCGATCTCCGCCTAGCGTGGCGTCGGCGCATCGAAGGATCACGGCGCCGGGCGCTTCGCGCGCACGGGCGCCGGGAATCCGCGCCCGCGCGCCGCGACGTTCATGCGCTCGCCGCTTTCCGAGCGCGCTGCGTTGCCGCAGTCTGCGTCCAACTGCCGTCTGCCGGGCTGAACCACAAGTGAACGTGACCGGTGCCGATCCCGTTCTCGTACTCGCCGAAGCGTCGCCCCCGCGCCACGCACGCGCGCGCGCCGATCGCGCCCGCCATCATCAGATAGTGGCCGAAGTTCGCTTCCGGATTGAAACGCAGGAATTCCGGCATCGCGTCGATCACCCGGTCGTGCCGCCCTTCTTCGAGCCACGCGATCCGCCGCTCGTCGGCTGCGCGCGCCGCAGGCGTCACGATGTTCGATGCGGCACCCGCCATCCGGTTGCGCAGCTCGGCGAGCGGCCAGAACACGTGCGACAGTCCGCCCGACGCGACCAGCAACACGTTGCGCTCGAGCCGCCCGATCGCTTCCGCGACGATCTCGCCCATTCGCAGAAAATCGCCGGCGGTCGCGGTCTGGCACACGGAGACGGAAAGCCAGCGCCTGTCGGGCCGGCCGAGGTAGGTCCACGGATTGAGCGTCGCGTAATGAATCGGCAAACACGGATCGTCGACCGCGGCGATCCACGACGCGCGCCGCGGCGCCAGTTCGGCGATCGCGTGCGCGAGCTCGGGATCGCCGGCGAGATCGTAAGGCAACTGCCGGATCGCGTTCGGCATCTCGTCCGACGTGAAGCGGCCCTCGCGCCGCGCGTGCGATGTGACGACCGCCTCGGTCGTCGTTCGCCAGTGGCTATCGAAGACGAGCACGGTATCGTAGTCGTCGGCATCGAACACGTCGCGCCGCAACCGCATCAGGCCCGTTGCGAGCGTGAAATCGCGGCCGCCGTTCTCGCGAAGCCGCGTCGCCTCCGACATCATCACGACGGGCGCGTGCGAGATCAGGCCGGCGCCGATGATCTTTCCCATAGATAGGCATCCTGTTCAATGAATGAATGAGTGAGTGAGCGGGCGAAACGAAACGGCGTCACGGCACGAGCAGGAGCTTGCCGGTCGTCTTGCGCGCCGCGAGATCCGCGTGCGCGCGACGCGCTTCGGCAAGCGGATAAGTGCCGCCGATCCGGATCTTCAGCGTATCGTTCAGGATGCCGTCGAACACTTCGCCCGCGCGCCACAGGAATTCGTCGACGGTCGCGCGGAAGTGCTCGAGATACGGGCGCGTCAGCGTGAGCGAGCCGCCCCACAGCAGCCGCATCACGTCGACGGGCGGCACAGGGCCGCTCGCGCCGCCGAAGATCACGAGCGTGCCGCGCGTCCTGAGGCTCGCGAGGCTCGCGTCGAACGTCGCGGCGCCGATGCCGTCGTACACCGCGTGCACGCCCTTGCCGTCCGTCAGCCGGCGCACTTCGGCGGCGAGTTCGTCGCGCGCGTGATGCAGGATCACGTCGTCCGCGCCGTTGCTGCGCGCAAGCGCCGCCTTCTCTTCGGTCGACACCGTGCCGATCACCCGCGCGCCGCGCCGCTTCAGCCACTGCGTCAGAAGCAGCCCGACGCCGCCCGCCGCCGCGTGGACGAGCACGACGTCGCCTTCGCGTGCGCGGTACGAATCGTGGACGAGATAGTGCGCGGTCATCCCTTGCACGAGCGCGGCGGCGGCCGTCCGCAGATCGATCCCGTCCGGCACGACGATCGCCTTGTCCTCGGGCACGATCACGCGCGTCGCGTAGCTGCCCATCACGGTCGTCCATGCGACGCGCTCGCCCGGCTTGAACCGCTTGACGTTCGGGCCGACCGCCAGCACGCGCCCCGCGCCCTCTTCGCCCGGCGTGCCGGGCAGCGGCATCGGATATCGGCCCTCGCGGCGATACAGGTCGATGAAGTTCACGCCCGCCGCGGCGAGCTCGACGAGCACCTCGCCCTCGCCGGGATCACGCTCGGCGCGCGTCACGTAGTCGAGGACGTCCGGGCCGCCCGTCTCGCGAATCTCGATTGCTTGCATTGATACGCTCTCCAAATGAAATGTTCGTCGACGACTCAACCGGCCGTCACGCCGTCGATTTCGACCCGATAGAGATCGAGCCAGTGGTTGAGCCGGCTGCTCGATTCGAGCAGGATTCGTTCGAATTCCGAAAGGCTTCCGGCCGCGGTCCTCGCGGTCAGATTGCGCAGCGCGTCGGCGTCGATGAACGGCTTGAGCGGCGCGCGGCCGGCGTCGATCGCCCGGTTCAGGCGGTCGATGAGGCCGCGGTCGTAGCCCGGCGCCTGAATCGACGGATACGCCGCCTTCTTGCGGTTCAGCACCGATTCGGGCAGCAGATCGGCGGCGGCCGCGCGCAGCAGCGCCTTCTCCTGGCCGTTGAACGTTTTCATCGACCACGGGATGTTGAACACGTACTCGACGAGCCGGTGGTCACAGAACGGCACGCGCCCTTCGAGGCCGCTCGCCATTCCCATCCGGTCCTTCTTGTCGAGCAGCACCGGCAGCCAGCGCGTGAGCGTCAGGTAGTGCAGCTCGCGCGTGCGGCGGTCCTCCGCGTTTTCGCCGTCGAGGCGCGGCACTTCGGCGAGCGCCGCGCGGTACAGGTCCGCTTCGTATTCGCCGAGCTTCAGATCGTCGATGAACCATCGATGGAACAGCGCGCGCGGATCGAGCCCGCGATGCGCGCCGAGCTTGAGCCACGGGAACGTCTCGGCGCGACGCGCGCCCGGATCGGAGAACCACAGGTAGCCGCCGAAGATTTCGTCGGCTGCCTCGCCCGACAGCGCGACGCTCGCGTGCTTGCGCACCTGCGCGAACAGCCGATACAGCGACACGTCGAGATCGGCGAAGTTGAACGGCAGATCCCACGCGCGCAGCACCGTTTCGCGCACCTGGGGATCGAGCAGCCCATCCTGGTTCAGCTCGATCGTGTGATGGTCGCTGCCGATGTGTCGCGCCACTTCGAGCGCAAACGGCGCATCGGCGGTCGGGCGAATCGGGTCGGCCTGGAAGTTCCGCGTGTGGCCCGTGAAGTCGACGCAGAACGTCGACAACGCGCCGCCGCCGTTCGCGCGCCGCTGCTTCTGCGCGAGCGCGGCGACGGTGCTCGAATCGACGCCGCCCGACAGCAGCGCGCACAGCGGCACGTCGGAGATCATCTGGCGCGACACGATGTCGTCGAGCAGCGAGCGGATCGTCGCGATCGTCGTCGGCAGGTCGTCGGTGTGCGGGCGCGCCTCGAGCGCCCAGTAACGCTCTTCGACGATGCCGCCGCGCCGCACGCGCAGCAGATGACCGGGCTTCAGCTCGCGCATGCCGGAGAACGGCACCTGCCCCGGCGTGCGCAGGAACAGCAGCGCATCGCACAGCCCTTCGGACGACGTGCGCGCACGCACGTCGGGATGCGCGAGAATCGCCTTCGGCTCCGAACCGAAGATCACGCCGTCCGCCGTCGGGTAGTAGAACAGCGGCTTCACGCCGAGCCGGTCGCGAACGAGCAGCAGCTCGTCGCGCGCGGTGTCCCAGATCGCGATCGAATACATCCCGTTGAGGCGATCGACGAACGCCGCGCCCCATTCGAGATACGCGCGCAACACGACCTCGGTGTCGCAATGCGTGCCGAACCGGTGGCCGAGCGCGCCCAGCTCGGCGCGCAGCTCGCGAAAATTGTAGGTTTCGCCCGCATACGAGATCGCCGCACGCGGCAGATCGCGCGGGCCACGCTCAGGGCTGAGCATCGGCTGCGTGCCGCGCTCGAGATCGATGATCGACAAGCGCCGGTGCCCCAGCGCAACGTGCTTGTCGAGCCACACGCCGCGCGCGTCCGGCCCGCGGCGCGCGAGCGTATCGGTCATCTCGTCGACGATCCGCGCTTCGTTGCGCAGATCGCGGCCGAAGTCGACCCATCCAGTGATACCGCACATAGCTGCTCCTTTGAGTTGAAACGATAGGGATCGACGGGGCGATTCAGTCGTGCAGCCACGGGCCGCGCGACCAGCCCGACGCGTCGTAGTCGTCCATGCAGCGCTGCGCGAACGCTTCGCAATCGGCGAGCTGGCCGAACCGGGTCGCCCACGTCAGCGAGTCGAGGCGTATCTGGTCGAAATTGCCGGAGTAATGCGTTTCGTAGACCGAATGACGCGAGCCGAACTCGCTGCCCGTCGCGTCCCAGATCAGCTTGAAGAGCTTGATCCGCTGCTCCGGCTCGAGCGCCGCGCCGCGGTAGTACGCATCGATCAGCCCCTTCACCTGCGGATCGAGCAAGTCCGCCGCGCCTGACACGGTGACGAGCGGCGAGCCGCCGAGCGCGGTTTCCATCAGCTCGCGCACGCGCTTCCAGATCTGCGGCACCTGGATGCGCAGCGCCGACGCGTACTGGAGCTTCGGCACGACGACGCCCGCCTGCGTGCGATCCGGATCGTGCGCCATCGCGGACGTGATCGCCTTCAGCAGATGCCGGAGCGAAATCAGCTCGCCGAGCGCCGCCTGAATCCCGCGGAACTGCTGCGTGCCGTTCGCCTGCGTGCCGAGCGACAACAGCCCGATCATCAGCTCCAGCTTCACCGCGAGCCGGATGCCGGATTGGAAGTTGTAGAGATTCGCGAAGCCCGACGCCGCGTAGAAGCCGGTCGCGCGCTTCACGTCGCGATAGACGAGCACGTCTTCCCACGGGATCAACGCGCGATCGAAGATCAGCACGGCGTCGTTCTCGTCGAAGCGGCTCGACAGCGGCGCGTCGAACGGGCTCGTCGCGGCGGCCTCGTACGACGGCCGGCACATCAGGCTCAGGCCCGGGTTGTCCATTCGCGCGAAGAACACGACGGCGAAGTCGTCCGCCTTGCCGGGCTCGAGCAGCGCCGACGCGACGGGCGCGACGAACGTCGCGTTGGTCAGCGCGCCGGCGGTCGCGAGCATCTTCACGCCGCTCACCACGATGCCTCGATCGGTCTCGTCGACGACGTGCACGAACACGTCGCGCATGTCGTGAATCGCCTTGCTGCGATCGAGCGGCGGATTGATGATCGCGTGATTCAGATACAGGCCGCTGCCCGAGAAGCGCTTGTACCAGTCGGCCGCGTTCTGGCGAAAATCGCCGTAATAGCCGGCGCCCGCCTCGAGCCCCGACATGAACGCCGCCTTGTAATCGGGCGTGCGGCCCATGAAGCCGTAGGTCATCTTCGACCACAGCTCGATCGCGTCCTGCGCCGACAGCAGATCGTCGACCGAATAGCTCGGCTTGAAGAAGCGGTGCGTGATCTGCCCGTGCCGATCGGGCGCGGTCAGCCGCTCGCGATGCTCGCCGTGCAGCGCGTCGTACAGCGAAGCGATGCTGCGCGCCGCGTTGCGAAACGCGCGGTGCGACGTGACGTCGGCGATCCGTTCGCCGCCGAGATACACGTTGCGCCCGTCGCGCAGGCTGTCGAGATAATCGTTTCCGGTCATCAACGTCATGGTCGTCTCTCCGTCGACGAGTTGGTCAGGCTGCCGCATCGGCGGCCGCCGCGCGCTGCGGCTGCTTCGACAGATGCGGATTGCGCAGCGGCGGATCGCCGTGGATGTGCACGCGGCGCAAATGGCGGCCGGTGCGGCTCGTGAAGCTCTCGCGGCCGTGCAGCAGCGTGAAGTTGTCGGTGAGCACGACGTCGCCCGTTTGCCAGCGATGCGCGTAATGCGCGCGCGGATCGTAGAGCGCGCGCTTCAGGCTGCCGAGCAGCGCCTCCTTCTCGTCTTCGGCGATGCCGCCGAACGCGTAGCTCGATGGGTTGATGAACGTGCTGTCGCCTTCGATCGGCGGCTCGCAGAAGCGCAAGACCGGAAACTCGCGGCGCGGATGCTTCTCGACGATCGGCGCCTCGACCGTGTTGCTGTAGAGCTCCACCGTGCGCCGATAGCGGCCGTGCGCGCGCTGCCAGAGCGCGCGCATCTCGGGCGTCGCGACGCGCAGCGCCTGCGTCGTGCTCGAAAACGTCGTGCGCCCGCCGTCCGCTTCGCCGATCGCCTGCACGCACTGGAACACCTGGAATTCCGGCACGGTCTCCAGATACATGCCGTCCCAATGCAGCGGCACGTAGCTGCTCGCGAACACGTGATCGGCGGGATTCGCCTGTTCGATCAGCTCGAGTACGGCGCCGAACGGCCACATCATGATTTCGCCGAACGTCGCGCAATAGCGCGTCATGCTTGCCGCGTCGACGAAACTGTCGAAGCCGCGCAGCACGACGAGCTGCTGGCCGCGCACCAGCGCGCGCAGCCACTCGATCGACAGCTCGCCGACGTGAACGTGCGCATGGCGCGGCTTCACCAGCACGCCGAACGAACAGGGCGCGCCGGCATCGCCCGTGAGCGGTTCGAGCGATACCGACCGCTGCATGAAAAAGTCGCTCATACGGCCTCCGAAATGATCAGGTTGTCGCCGGCATCGGCCGACGCGTGTTCGCCGCGCGTGACGGCAAGCGCAAGCAGGTCGCCGCAGGCAATCTGCGAACGTTCGATTTCGTAGTGACTCGGTCGAGCGTCGCGCATCACGACGCGGCCGCCGAGCCGCTCGACGTCGCGGCGCTTCATCAGCACGAACTGATCGCCGGCGTCGACGGCAACGCCGTGCCACGGCGTCAGCCAGTTGTCGCGCGTCGGCATCATGTGGACGCCGATCTTCGGGCTCGCGGCCGGCTGCGGATGGATCGACAGCCGAATCGCATCCGGAAACTGCGTGGCGAGGAGCGCGCCCCACGCCCAGCTACGCTGGATCACGCCGAGCGCGCGCGTCTTCGAGTCTTTCTGCAGCGCGGCTTTCGAGCCGCGATAGTCGGGCGTGAAGCCGTCCTCGAACATGAAGCGCGTGATCGCTCGATACAGCAGCGTGCCCTCCTCTTCGCCCGTCAGCTTTCGCTTGATCGCATCGATCGGGTCGGCGAATTCGTCGACGAGCAGCCGCCGCATGTCGTCGAAATTCGACGTGCGATCCGCAAACGCCTCGAAGTTCTCGAGGTTGTACGTCGACAGATGATCCGCGCGCAGATCCGCGATGATCCGCGTCAGCGCGCCCTGGTACGCGGTGATGTCGCGATCGTCGACGCGAATCAGATCGCCGAACACGCGGCCGTCCGAGCAGATCGTCAATGTCGCGCCGGGTGCGTAGAAGCGACGAATCCGCTCGCACAGATCGTTCAGGAACGACAGCGAGAGCTTCTCCGCCATGTCCGGCAGCCGCCCCAGCACCTTGTTCGGATTCGGCGATTTCGACGGAAACGCCGGCAGGACGAAGCGAACCGGCCGCGCCGCGTCGACGAACGTCCGGATTCTGGGAAGCTGAACCGCGTGGATCTGTTCGATTTCGTGACGGATGTCCGAATCCGTCGTGTATTCCGGATACCGCCGGTGAATCTCGAGAATTTCGCCCAGGATCGCCAGAGCGATCTCGTGGTTCCGGTCGTTTCTCATGAATTTCGACCTCGCTGATCAAATGAGTTGATGGCGAGGCAGATTCTATTTTTCGCATTAAACCCGATAAATACGCATTAATCGAAATGACTGTTCGGAGAATTTTCTTACGATTAAATTGAAAATGCAGCCGGACAGTACGCGAATAATTCGATATATCCGCGCCGATAAGCCGATTGATCAAAGGAATGAAATTTCCAACAGAAAGTCACATGAAACGATTCCGCGAGCGCCGAGGAAGTGTTTGCAGATCGCAATCCAATCGAGTGTTTTGTTTTTATGACGGACCCGATTGGATTATCTTTTGTAGATTATTTGATCAGTCGATCGGAAAACTAAAACGCCGAGACTTTCATTGAAATTCAGTCGGTGCAACGCACCGGATTGCCGCCCGACATATTCGATCGTGAAACCAGGAGGGAACAATGAGGAGATAACGCGCGTTGATCGTGGCGATTCTTCGCCAAGCGCAATAGACAATTCGCCGCTCATCGAAGCGGCATGCGGCGGCGCAGTCCGCGAAGACGCGCCGCCGCACGTCACGGGCCGCGACCGGCCCGCCTAGAATGCATCGAGCGCGTGCCACGCATCGGCATGGCGCGCGCCTATGTCAAGCCGCCACGCCGATGCCGAACACGTGCATCTTGCCCGCGCTCACCTGCCGCGGCAGCGTGACGCTCGTCACGACCTTGCCGGCCGGCAGCGGGATTTTCTGCGCGAAAACGTAAGCCTTCACGTTATCTTTCTGCCCGTTGCCGGCGTTGCGATAAGCGGACGTCACGGCGATCGCCGACCTCGCGCTCGTGCTGCCGCCGTTCAGCGTCCAGTCATCGAACGACAGCGTGACCTGCGCGCTCGTCCCGTCCGCGAAGTGCAACTGCGCGACGCCCGTGCTCGGGCCGTTGTTCGACGCACCCAGCACGACGACGCTCGTGCCTGCGGAGCCCGGCGGCAGCATCACGGTCTGCCCCACCGTCACCGCGTTGTCGAGCGAAGACGCGCCGCCGCCGAACACGAAGCTCGCCCCGCCGTACGTGAACGGCGCGCCGGGCCGCACGCCCGCTTGGGCGAGCGCGGCCGCCGAGTAACTGAACAGGCTGCCGTCGAAATCGGCGCCCTGGCCGTCGGCGTTCGCCGCGCCGTCCGTGCTGATGCCGCGGTTGTTGAAGCTGTCCGCCACGTCGCGCGCAACCGGCACGCCGAACGACGGCGGCGCCTCGCCCGTGCCCCATTGCGACGGCCCGTCGCCCATCTTGAAGTGCATGACCGCGCCGCCTTCGAGCGCGTCGAGCGCGATCCACGGGCTCGCTTGCGCGCGGCCGTTCACGCTGACGCTCTGCACGTAATTCGAAGACGGCGCGCCCGGCGCGCGAATCTTCAGTGTCTTGCCGCTGCCGAGCTGCACGTCGATCGCGTGGAATTGCGGACTGCCGATCGCAAAGCCCGCGACGCCCGGAATCTGCGGATACAGACCGAGCGCGGCCCACACGTACCAGCCGGACACCGCGCCAAGATCGTCGTTGCCGGGCAGGCCGTCGGGCTGCGTGCTGAACGCCGTCTGCATGATCTGCTGAACGATGCGCTGCGTGCCGGACGGCGCGCCCGCCCAGTTGTACAGCCACGGCACTTCGAACGTCGGCTCGTTGCCCATGTAGAAGTTCGGCAGGCTCATCCCGGCATTGAGCACCGTGAAGAACTTGTCGAGCCGCGGCACGACCGCCTGATTGCCGCCGAGCTGCGCGAAAAGGCCCGCGGGATCGTACGGCACCATCCACGTGTATTGCTCCGCGTTGCCCTCGACGTAATTGTCGGTGCTGCCCGGCGTTTCGGCGATCCACGCGCCGTTCGCCTGACGCGCGGCGACGAGCGGCGGATTCGACGACGCGTTCAGCAGGTTCTGCCAATACGCCGAGCGCCCGAGCAGCATCTTCTGCGTCGCCGTGTCGCCGATCGCGCCCGCGAAGCGCGAGATCGCGAAATCGCTGCTCGTGTATTCGAGCGTCGACGATGCGATGCCCCACTCGCCGCTCGTGATGTAGCCCGTCTGCAGATAGCTCGCGCGCCCGCCGTTGGTCGTCACGCCCGCGCATGCGGTGCCGGGAATGTTCGCCATCCTGATCATGTGCGCGAGCGCGCCGCGCGCGTCGAAGTTGCGCGCGCCGAATGCATACGCGCTCGACACCATCAGCGAGCCCGCGTCGCCCGGCATCACGCCGTCCTCGACGTTGTCGTTCACCCAGTGCGGAATCGCGCCGCACTGGTCCGCATCGTTGACGAGCGACTGGATCATGTCGCTCGTCTCGCGCGGGAACAGCACGGCCTTCAGCTGGATCAGCGAGCGATAGATGTCCCAGCCGGAGAAGCTCGAGTACTGAGCGGCCTGGCCATTCGCAACCGCGTGCACCTGCTTGTCGAAACCGACGTACTGGCCGTTGACGTCGCTGAACACGCTCGGCGCCCACAGCGCATGATAGAACGCGGTGTAGAACTTCTTCAGCGCGTCGGCATCGGTGCTCGACACGCGGATCGCGCCTAGCCGCTCGTTCCACGCCGCATCGGCGAGCGCGCGCACGCCGTCGAAATCCCACGTCTTGTTCTCGGCGTCGAGATTCGCCTTCGCGTTGTCGACGCTCACGTACGAGATCCCGATCTTCATCTGCACGGTTGCGCCCGAATCGAACGCGAGCTTCGCCACGCCGCGCGAGATCGACGACGTCGACGCGAACGGCCGGTCGAACGTCGCATAGAAGTACACGGGCACCGGCACCGAGTTGCCGCAGAAGCCGCCGCCCACCGTGCTGCCGGAGATCGCGCTCGACGACACGCGCGTGATCGCGCCGCTCGTCGACGCCTTCGTGTTCGTGCGCGTCGCGTCGAGCACGAGGATCGCGGGCTTGCCGGCGGGATACGCGAAGCGGCCGAAGCCGGTGCGCAGCGTCGCCGTCAGCTCGACCTTGATCTGCGAATCGAGCAGCACCGAGTAATAGCCGGGCTTCGCGGTTTCGTTCGCATGGCTGAATGTCGGCGCGAGCTTCGTCGCGTCGGTGGTCGGCATCACCGGGAATTCGCCGTTGTTGCCCGCGCAGCCCGCGCCGCTCATGTGCGTGACGCTGAAGCCCTGAATCGAGTTCAGGTCGTAGTAGTAGCCGGCGGGCGAACCCGGCTCCTTGCTGCCGGCGGGCGCGGGCGTCGTGTTCGTATCGGGCGCCCACTGAACCATGCCCGACGGCAGGCCCGCCGCCGGCACCACGCTGCCCGCCTGCCCGGCCGGCACCGGGTTCGGCGAATTGCTCGCGAGCGTGCCGATCAGCGGGTCGACGTATTGGGTCAGCGAGACGGCGCGAACGGCGTCATCCGTTTGCACCGCGTTTGCCGCAGCGCCGTTCGCACCCGTCGCGGCCAGCGAGGACGCCGTCGCGGCGGGGCCGCCGTCATCCCCTCCACAAGCCGCGAGCGCGCAAGCAACGGCCATCGCGACGCCCAGCCTGACGAATCGATTCATGATTGTCTCCAGTTCTTGTGCTTCGTTTTCGAGCGGCACGATCGACGACGCGTCGACGGCCAATCGTGAATCTCGACTGTGCTGGAAGACTAGGACACGGGAAGTTTCTTCGTCAATGAAATGAAGGGTGATGTAATGTTTTTATCAGATTTACTAAACGATGCGAAACATCGTGCAACACGGCGCTTTTACTTCGCACGCTCGCGCGACGCCGCGCCCGCAAGCCGGACGGCGACGTGCCGGCATCGCACGCCGCCCGGCTTCCGTCCGTTTCGATCCGGCGGGCCGCTCGCCGTCACGGCCGCCAGCGATAGACGACGATGCTCGATCCGTTGTAGTTGTCCTTCGTGATCACGTATTCGCCCGTCGACCGCAGATACGCCCTGATGCCGTACATCGAATCGACGTCGTTGCCGACGTCCATCACGCCCGTGTTCGAGTTGATCAGCGTGGTGACGAGCTGGCCCGTGTTGAGATCGAACACGTCTACGTTCGGCACGGTGTGCACGTAGCCGACGAACAGGTACTTGCCGGCCGCCGCGATCGACTTCGGATTCGGGCTCGTGAGCGTGATGACCGGATTCGGCTGTGCGACGTTGCCCGCATTCCAGCCGTGATACACCTCGATCCGCCCGTTCATCGCGGTCCAGTCCCAGCTCCCCGCGATGCCCTGCGCGAGGATCATCGTATCGCTGTCGGACATGTAGAGGATGCGCGCCGTCGGCTGGATGCTTGCCGGCGCCGGAATCGACGCCGGCGCGCCCCACGTCGGCTTGCCGCTCGAGTCGAAGCCCGTCAGCGGATAGTGCGAGATCGCGTTCGTTCCGTTGAGGCCGGCCCACACGTCGCCCTTGTTGTCGATCGAGAATCCGGCCGTCACCTGCAGCGTCGTGTTGAACGCCTTGCCCGGCAGCGACGCGTCGGGAATCGCGATGTAGCCGCTCGCCGCGTTGAAGTGATAGAAGTTGAAGTTCCCCGGATTCTGCCCCGACGCGACGAGGATCTTGTTGCCGCCGACGCCGACGAGCTGGCCGAAGTGCTGGCCGCGCTGGTAATCGTTCATGTCGAGGCGCGGATCGGACGGATACGTGAACGGATCGACCGTGTTCGCGACGAAAGTGCCGCCCGCCGTGCCGGCGTAGACGTTCATTCCGCTGTAGAACAATGCGCCGTCCGTCGTCGGGTCCGGCGCGCCGATCGCCTCGAAGTTCAATGCCTGCAGCTTCCACCGCACGTTGCCGAAGGTATCGTAGGCATGAATGTCGGTGGCGCCGTTGCGCCCGAGATCCCAGCCGCCGCCCCACGGATTGTTGAGCACGTACAGCGTGCCGGAGGCGTCCTTGCCGATGCCGACCACGCGCGTGAAGCGCTTGTCGCCGACCTGCCCCTTGATGCCGGTCGTCGTATCGAGGTAGCCGCCCTGCACGCCGAACGTGCCGGTTTGCCTCGGCGTCCCGTTGATCGCGTACAGCTTGACGTTCATGTCCGGGCCCTGATCGCCGACCATCAACTGCCGCTTCGACGCGTCGTAATACAGCGACGACGGCCGCGACGCCGTCGGCATCTGGATCGTGTTCATCAACGCGCCGGCCGGGCCGTACTCGACGATCTTCGCCGCGTTCTTCTGCGCGACCCACAGGTTTCCGGCATCGTCGAGCGCGAGCGCGCCGGGATTCGCGATGCTGATGTCGCGCTGCCAGACGCCGTCCGTGGTGAAGACGCGCACGCGATTGCCGAAGAAGTCGCTTGCGTAGAGCAGCGTGCCCGCCGTTGCGAGACCGGTGATCACGTCGGCGCGGCTCACGGCGTTCCACACGCTGACGTTAATCACGAGATCGCGCGCAAGCGTCGTCCGGTTGTAGCGCCCGACCGATCCGCTGCCCTGCGGGGTGCCGTACTGCAGCGCCGCGAAGATCGACGTCGCGTTGCCCGTGATCGCGCCGCCCTGGAACTCGGCGTGCGAGCCGATCGAGCCGAGACTCTTGCCGTTCTGGTAGATCGCGACGCCGCCCTCGTTCTCGTCCCAGAAGGAAGCCGTATAGACGACGCCTTCGGGCGACACCCACATCGACCGCGCGTTGTTGCCGACGTGCGACGCGATGGTTCCGTAGGTGTTCGCCAGCCAGTCCGTCGTGTATTGCGCGTGCGTTGCGTGCGCCGCGAGCCCGATGACGGTGCCGACGCATGCGGCGCGGAGTCGTTTCTTGACCATGAGTGATGCTCTCCCTGATCTGCCCCATCGACAAACAAAATATAGGTCGCCGGGTATGACATAGGTGAGTACGACGAACGAACCGTCGCAGCCCTCGGTTGATTGGTCACCACGCAACTTCCGCCGCATCGCGATCGGCTTCGCGCCGCCGCGCGGCACGGGCAGCCGTGTCGGCACGCGCATCGCGCCCCACCGCTTGCTTGTCGTCGTTTCGACGGTCAGCCGCCGGACGGCGAATGATTTCGCATCGACGCCATTCGTTCGATGCGTCGCCCGCCGACGAATCCGGCATTCAATTGAATTTGTTAAGGAGTCTAGAGCGATGCGCTGTCGCTCCATTCGGTAAAACTGTCGTCAATATCGAATCGGCAGCGGTAGAAAATGCAGCCGCGCCGATATTGCGCTGCCCGCTCAGCCGGCATAGTGAGCGAACGCTTTCACGACTCGCCGATCCGCCCCGAAGTGAAAAACCTCGAGCGCGAGCCGCCCTTTCGCGCCGCGGTAATGAATCGCAATGCTGTCGACGCCGGCGAGCGTCGCTATCCATTCGAAATGCAGATCCGGAATCATCTGCAGCGCCTTCGACCAGTACGCGCGCACCGCTGCCTTTCCGCGCAGGCGCCCGCTGGGCTCGCCGGCGATCTGCGCGATCATCGGCGACGACATGTCGAAATCGTCGGCGTAGTGCGACAGGATTCGGTCGAGGTCATGCGAATTCCATGCGTCGATCCATTCTCGGCTGAATTGCCGGACGAACTCTTGCGTGATCGTTTCCATCGGGCGTAGGTATCGAAGATGGCTCGGGAAAATCCGGCAACTGCCGGCCGTCATTCGACGGCTTGCATCGCGGCATCGTCCGGTTCGTCGAATCGTTTTCGTTTCGCATTCGGCATTTCATTGCCGAATCCGGATCAAGGCTAGCATGCAATCATGTCGTGACGAAATTCATTGGACATTGCTCGCGCTTTGATCGAAGGCGAGCGATCTCGCGGTAAACCGGATCGACGAGGCGGCGTTTGCGCCAAATTGGTGCCGACGTTACGATACCGGCTCATTCGATCGCCGCGCTGCGCGTCGCTCGTCCGGCTGCCGTCGCGTTGTCGTCCGGTTTTCGTCCCGCTTCCGTCCGGTTTTCGTCCGGTTTTCGTCGGGATGGCCGCAATGGTCGGCCGCTCGACGCGCTCCGATCGGCAACCGCGCGCCGGTCGCGCGGATCGCACACCGCTGCGTGCCGCGATACGCACGTCACCCATCCTGTTCTCGTCATTTTCCGAATCGACATGGTCACTCGCTCTTCTCCTTTGCCGGCCGTTCGCGCCATCGTCACCGGCCACACGCGCGGGCTCGGCGCCGCCCTCGCCGCGCAACTGCTTGAGCGGGACTTCGCAGTGCTCGGCCTGTCGCGCAGCCGCCATCCGTCGCTCGGCGAACACGCGGGCGCGCGGTTCGTCGAGGCCGAGCTCGATCTGTCGGACCCCGCGCGCATCGAGGCGTGGCTCGGCGGCGGCGCGCTCGACGAGTTCGTCGCCGGCGCGAGCCGCGTGCTGCTGTTCAACAACGCGGGCACCGTCGAGCCGATCGGCCCGCTCGACACGCAGGACGCCGCGGCGATCGCGCGTGCAGTCGCCCTGAACGTCGCGACGCCGCTGATGCTCGCGAGCGCGATCGCGAAAATCGCGCCGCACGCGGTCGAGCGCCGCATCGTGCACATCTCGAGCGGCGCGGCGCGCAACGCATATGCGGGCTGGAGCGTCTACTGCGCGACCAAGGCCGCGCTCGATCATCACGCGCGAGCGGTGGCGCTGGATGCGAATCGCGCGCTGCGGATCTGCAGCGTCGCGCCGGGCGTGGTGGACACCGGCATGCAGACGACGATCCGCGCGAGCAGCAGCGACCGGTTTCCGTCGCGCGAGCGGTTCGAGCAGCTCAAGTCGAGCGGCTCGCTCACGACGCCGGAGGACGCCGCGCGCAAGCTGATCGATTACGCGCTGAGCGACGATTTCGGCACGACGCCGACAGCCGACGTGCGCAATCCGGGGTAACGCAGAAGCGGCTCGCGGGCGCGCGCGATTCGCGCGAGCGCGTTCCCGAGCTCGCCTTTCCCGACCCGGCTTGTCACCCGCTACCCGTTCCGTCAGGAGCCCTCGATGATGAACACCCTCCGCCCGCTGCTCTCAATCGCCATCGGCTGCGCGCTTGCCGCCGCCGCTCACGCGGACGACGCCAGCCCCACGTTGAAGAAGATTCGCGATACGGGCGTCGTCACGCTCGGCGTGCGCGAATCGTCCGTTCCGTTCTCGTACTATGACCAGCAGCAACACACGATCGGCTACTCGCAGGAAATCGCGCTGAAGATCGTCGACGCAATCAAGAAGGAACTGAACCGGCCGACCCTGACGGTGCGCGAGATTCCGATCACGTCGCAGAACCGCATTCCTCTCGTGCAGAACGGCACCGTCGATCTGGAATGCGGCTCGACCACGCACACGAAGGAACGGGCCAACCAGGTGTCGTTCTCGAACAGCATCTTTCAATACGGAATGCGATTGATCGCGAAGAAGACGTCCGGCGTGAAGGACTTCCCCGACCTCGCCGGCAAGACCGTCGCGACGACCGCCGGCACGACCGAGGAGCGGCTGTTGCGGCAATGGAACGCGGAGAAAGGCATGTCGATGCAGATCATCAGCGCGAAGGATCACGCGGATGCGTTCCTGAACGTCAAGAGCGGCCGTGCCGTCGCGTTCTTCATGGACGAGCCGCTTCTGTATGGGGCGAAGGCGAAGGAAGCGAATCCGGGCGACTACGTGATCACCGGAAATTCTCCGGTGTCCGAAGCGTATGGCTGCATGCTGCGCAAGGACGATGCCGGCTTCAAGCAGCTCGCGGATCGCGTGATCGCGCGGATGCAACGCTCGGGAGAAGCCGAGGCGCTGTACGTGAAATGGTTCAATCGGCCGATTCCGCCGAAGGGCGTGAACCTCGACTATCCGCTGTCGGCGGACATGAAGCAGTTGTTCGCGAATCCGAACGACAAGGCGCTCGATTGAGCGGGCAGACGTGCGCATCGACGAACGCGGACGAAGCGGCGGCGGAAGAAGCCCGGCATCGTCCTTTTTCGTTTGACGGAATTGTTTGACGGAATTTCGTGATGACCGGAAAGAACGCTGGCCGCGCCTTCCCATTCACGTCGCAGCGGAATGGGGACCGCGACGCGCCGGAAGCGCCGCGCGGACGATCGTCGGTCCGTCAATGATCCCGTGTCGGCGAATCACGCAGCGCCGATGCGACGCCGCCAATCGCGACGGCGCTCGCAGCGCGCGGCGCGCCGATCCGGATCGGGATGCGACGGCCGGTTGTCGCCGTCGGCTTCGATGCATGCGGCTTCAACGCGCTCACAACGCGTGATGGCCGGCGTGCGCCGCCGCTGCGAGCCGCATCGCGCGGCCGACCGCCCGGCACCGCCTTCGCGCGCGCCGCCGCCGAAGATCGACCGATGCACGCCGAAGCGGGCCGCCGACGCGCGGCGAGCAAGCCCGGATCGCGTCACGCCGATCGGGCCCGCTTCGACGATCAGTGACGGTGATGATGCTTGCCGTGATGTTTGCCGCCGCGGCGATAGCCGCGATCGTAGTCGTCGTTGTACGAGTTCGAGCGCGAGATGTTGCCGCCGAGCGCGGCCCCCGCGCCGCCGCCGACGGCCGCGCCGACCAGGCCGCCGGAGCGGCCGCCCATCGCGTTGCCGGCCGCGGTGCCCGCGCCGCCGCCAAGCGCGCCGCCGATGATCGCGCCCGTGCGCTCACGGCGGTTCGACGTGACCGCGCCGCCGGCGCCGCCGCCGACCGCGCCGCCGATCACCGCCCCCGTGCTGCCGCCCACGGCGCCGCCGACTGCCGCGCCGGCCACGCCGCCGAGCGCGCCGCCGAGCGCGTTGTTCATGTCGCCGGCGAAGGCCGGCAGCGACGCCGCGGCGGTCAGCGCCGCGACAGCCACGATCTGGATGAGTTTCTTCGACATAGTTGACAGGTCTTGATTCGTTTTGGGTTTGAAGCAGCGCCGAGTATACCGGGACGGTGAAAGGCAACTGTTGCCTTTCGGGGCGGCCGCGGTAAGAGATGTAACAAAGTGATCCGGCGGGGCGTCGGCGGCGGGGCGGCGGTTTTTCGGCACGCACGGGTGCGGGCGTAAAAGGCGAAAGCAGGAAATTTGGGGGGACGAATCATCGGCTGACGGCCGGCGCACACGCGAATCGCGCCGCCGCCCTTCATTGAGCCGCGCGTCCGCGCAAAAGGGGACAACGTGCGTGTGCCACCCACGTCGACGCATCGGCCGCGTCCGGCAAGGCGAGACGGCCGATATGGCCGATACCTGTCGACCTCGGCCGATGTCGCCGCGGATCGGCGTCAGCGCCCTCGCGACAGCATGCCCGACATCGCCGCTCGCCGGCCGGCGCATCGGCGCATCGCGCGGCCGTTCTTCAAGCCCCCGTCAACCGCCGATCTGAACGCAATCGTCGATCACCGCGACGCGCGAGCCGCGTTTCGCCGGCACCGGCTCGCCGTCTTGCGCGAACGGATGCACGGGCGAATCGGTTTCGCGCCACGCGTGGCGCTTCAACAGTTCCCAATAGCCGCCGCGAATCACGAAGCCGCCGCATTTGCGCGCATACGCTTCGCGCCGCATCCGGTACGCGCGCGGCAGGTGATACCACGGCAGTTTCGGCAGATCGTGATGAACGAGATGGTAGTTGTTGTTCAGAAACAGAAGGCGCATCGCGAGGCCCGCCTCGTTGATCGCGATGCGCGCCTTCGGATGCGCGGCCGCGCGATGCTCGTACAACGAACGAATCATCGCGAGCGACTGCGCGGGCCACGTGATCGCGAGCAGGTAATACCACCACGGCACGCCGATCGACGATTGCAGCCAGGCGAGCAGCACCGCGACCGACGCGACGTGCGCGGCCCACATCGGCGCATGGCGCCAGTCGCCGCCGCGCCATGCGCGCAGCGTGTGCGCGCCCATCGCGGCGACGCTCGCGGGCGGCCCGACGACAAGCCGCCCGACGAAGCTCTTGCGCGCGCGCAAGAGCGCACGCCGCCATCGCGGCAGCCGCGCCCATTGCGCACGCGGCACGTAGTTGCTTTCGGGATCGACGCCCGGCACCGTCAGATCTTCGTCGCGATGGTGCTCGAGATGCGTGTCGCGATACAGCGTGTACGGATACCAGACCGCCAGCGGCGGATAGCCGAGCAGCTTGTTCACGCGCGCGGAGCGCGTCGGATGGCCGTGCAGCAGTTCGTGCTGCAACGACATGTGCCATGCGCACAGCGCGATCAGCAGCGGCGTCGCCGCCGCGAGCGGCAGCGATCCGGCGCGCACGCAAAGCAGCACGCCGAGCCAGCCGCCGTAGACGACGAAGATCAACAGCCAGGTCGGCCATTCGGTGCGTGCGGCGAAACGTTCGCCGAGCGCCCGGATCTCGCGCGCATGATCTACATCGAAATATTCGGCCATGTTCTTGGTGGTGACTAAGGCCGAACGTCGACAGGCGCGCAGACGGCGACGTCGTCGCGCGCGACGCGCGGCGGAACGTGCACCGTAACCAATCGCGGCCGCCGGACCAACCAATGGATTCGCATTTGCTTATGCGGCGCGGCTCGCGAT
This sequence comes from Burkholderia savannae, assembly GCF_001524445.2. NCBI lineage: Bacteria > Pseudomonadati > Pseudomonadota > Betaproteobacteria > Burkholderiales > Burkholderiaceae > Burkholderia > Burkholderia savannae. The sequence goes on along the minus strand of NZ_CP013418.1, from coordinate 2,395,286 downwards.
CGATGTGGCGAAATCGAGAAAGAAGCGGCGAAACGGTTCCGCCGCCGGCGTGCGCCAGGCGGCGCGCGATTCGCGGCTCGGGCAAACGCACGCATGCCCGCCGGAGGCCCGGAAATCCGTAGAATATCCGCATGACCCGATGGATCGCCGGACTGCCGATGTACAACGTGACGCCGCGGCACGCCGCGCTGTGGCGCGCGCTGCTGCGCGATGCGCTGCGCGCGTTCGCGCGCGCGGGCGGCCCGGCCGGCGTCGCGCTGCTCGGCGAGCCTTCCGGCGAACCCTTCGGCGAATTGCTGCCGATGTGGCGCCGCGGCGATCTGCTGCTGTCGCAAACGTGCGGCTATCCGTATCGGATGCTCGGTGTCGCCGATGCGGTTCATCTGATCGCGACCCCCGTCTTCGACGCCGACGGATGCGACGGCGCACGCTATCGAAGCATGCTCGTCGTATCGGCCGATGCGCACGCGCGCGGCGCGACGACGCTCGCCGCATGCCGCGGCCTGCGCGCCGCGTACAACGGAGACGATTCGCACAGCGGAATGAATGCGCTACGTCACGCCGTCGCGCCGCACGCGCGCGACGCGCGCTTCTTCTCGACGGTCGCTCGCACCGGCTCGCATCTGGATGCGCTGCGCGCGCTCGATGCGGGCGACGCGGATCTCGCCGCGATCGATTGCGTGACGCTCGCATACGTGCGCGACGCGCTGCCGGCGTTGCTGCGTCGCGTACGAATCATCGGCACAACGGCGTCCGCGCCGGGCCTGCCGTTCATCGCGTCGCGCACGCTTGCCGGGGAACGCGTCGCCGCGCTGCGCGACGCGCTCGATGCGGCGGCGGCGCTCGACCCCGAGCGCGCGCGCGCGTTACGGCTGCGCGGCTTCGAGCGGCTCGCGCCCGACGCATACGCGGAAATCGAGCGATTCGCGCGCGACGCGATCGCGCTCGGTTATCCGACGCTCGCGTAACGCGCGGCACGTGCCGCGAAGCACGCGGCCGCGATCCCGGAAGCGGCCCCGATCGACAAGAAACGCTGCACGCCCATCCGTTGCGTCCGGACGGTTCTCGATGAAACGTGACAGGCCCGGATGGATCTGGGCGGATAGGTCAGGTACGTCGATCGATCAGCCACGAACGCATCGTTCGCGCAGCCCGCAAAACAAGCGGCACGACGCAAAACGGCGCCCATCGATCGACACGACACCCAAGGCGAACCTCGCCGCGCGTCTCAAACGTCAACGCAACCCATGCCGCCGCGCCGCGTCGCGCATGCAATCGACGAGCATCGCCGCCGCCGGCGTCAGCGGGCTGTCGCGGCGCGTCACCACCTGCACGGACACGGCCGGAAGCACCTCGCGTATCGGCAGCACCGCGACGTGGCCGCGCGACCATTCGACATCGAGCAGTTGCTCGGGCATCGATGCAATCAGATCGGAGCCCTGAATAAGGCAGTGCGCGATCGCATAGCTCGGGCACTCGACAACGCGTATCGGCGCCGGCAAGCCGTGCTCGGTAAAGCAATTGAACATCAATTGCGTCGAGCTCTCGGGCGACGGATTCATCAGCCAGTCCGCATCGACGAGATCGGCGAGCGACGTCGCCGACGCAAGCGGATGCCCCTTGCGCGCGACGATCACGTGCCGGCTCGCATACAGCTCCGAGTGATCGAATTCCGCCGCGAGCAGTTCCGGCACCACCACTGCCACCGCGAAATCGAGCGACCCGTCGTGCAGCTTCGGCAGCGCGACGCCGGGAAACCCTTCGACAATGCTCACGCGCGCAACCGGGAAGCGCCGACGAAACGCGCGAAACGCGTCGGGCAGGATCGTCACCGCGGCGGCCGGCGTGATGGCGGCCGCGACCGAGCCTGTCGTCGCGCCTTGCGCCTGTTCGATATCGTCGCGCGCCCGCTGCATCTCGGCGACGATGAGGCGCGCGCGCACCTGAAGCTGCTGACCGAACCCGGTGAGCTGCACGCCGCGCGCCGTGCGCACGACGAGCGACACGCCGAGCGCGAGCTCCAGTTCCTTGACCGCTTTCGTCAACGCGGCCGGCGACACGTTCAGCCGGCGCGCGGCCGCGCGAATGCTGCCCTCGTCGGCGACGGCGACGAACGCTTTCAACTGGTGATATTTCATATGAAACGCGCGGTTCGAAGAGGCCGTTCATCGGCTGCGCCGCGGCGAATCAGGGTGTTCCCTAGAGGCAACCGGCGGTGAGCACCGACGCAATTTATCAGCTTATGGTGCGCAAAAAAAATTCATATGCTTCGTCAACATGTCCGCACAAGCGCGCACTCACGCCCCACGAGGAAACAGCATGCATTCCGACACACCCAAGAATCCCGTCATCCCCGGCATCGCCGCGATCGCGCCTGATCTGATCGATGTGCGCCGCCGAATCCACGCACACCCCGAGCTCGCGTTCGAAGAAGCGCTGACGAGCGACCTGGTCGCCGAGCTGCTCGCCGGCTGGGGCTACGATGTGCATCGTGGGCTCGGCAAGACGGGCGTCGTCGGCGTGCTGCGCGAAAAACAAGGTGCGCGCACGCTCGGCCTGCGCGCCGACATGGACGCGCTGCCGATCGCCGAAGCGACGGGCCTGCCGTACGCGAGCCGCCACGCGAACAAAATGCATGCGTGCGGGCACGACGGCCATACCGCGATGCTGCTGTGCGCGGCGCGCCACCTCGCCGCGACGCGCCGGTTCTCCGGCACGCTGAACCTCATCTTCCAGCCCGCCGAAGAGAACTTCGGCGGCGCGAAGGCGATGATGGACGAGGGCCTCTTCGAGCGCTTTCCGTGCGACGCGATCTTCGCGATCCACAACATGCCCGGCCGCGCGGCGGGCGACATGGCGTTCCGCGCGGGCGCCGCGATGGCGTCGTCCGACCGCGTGACGATCACGCTGCGCGGCGTGGGCGGCCACGGCGCAATGCCGCATTTCGCGCGCGACCCGATGTCGGCGGCGGGCAGCATCATGGTCGCGCTGCAGACGATCGTCGCACGCGAAATCGATGCGCAGCAGGCAGCGGTGATCACCGTGGGCAGCGTACAGGCGGGCGAGACGTTCAACGTCATCCCCGAGACGGTCGTGATGAAGCTGTCGGTGCGCGCGCTGAACGCCGACGTCCGCGAACGGCTCGCGCATCGCATCGAGGCGCTCGTGAAGGGCCAGGCGGAAAGCTTCGGCATCGCAGCAGACGTTCAGTACGACTATGGTTATCCGGTGCTCGTCAATCATCCCGAGCCCACCGCGTTCGCCGTCGACGTCGCGCGCAGGATGCTCGGCGCGGAGCGGATCGAGGCGGACGCCGCGCCGCTGATGGGCAGCGAGGATTTCGCGTACATGCTCGAAGCGCGCCCCGGCTGCTATGCGTTCATCGGCAACGGCGTCGGCAGCAAGGGCGGCTGCATGGTGCACAACCCCGGCTACGACTTCAACGACGACATTCTCGCGATCGGCGCGAGCTACTGGGTTCGATTGACCGAAGCCTGGCTCGCTGCCTGACGCCTTCTCGCCACGCCGTCTCGCGCTCCTCGGGGATCACATGGAAACAACCGCTCTCGACTTCGCCGGCATGCCGGCCGACGCACGCCTCGCCGCGAAGAGGCGGCGCCTGATCGCCGCGGCCGCGGTCGGCAACGCGCTCGAATTCTACGACTTCACCGTCTACAGTTTCTTCGCGATCCTGATCGGCAAGCTGTTCTTCCCGGTTCACTCGTCGTTCGGACAACTGATGCTCGCGGTCGCGAGCTTCGGCGTCGGGTTCTTCACGCGCCCGCTCGGCGGCCTCGTGATCGGCATCTACGCGGACCGCGTCGGCCGCAAGCGCGCGATGATCGCCACGCTTCTCATCATGGCGCTCGGCACCGCGACGATCGCCGTCGCGCCGACCTTTGCGCAGATCGGCGTCGCCGCGCCGCTGCTGCTCGTCGCCGCGCGACTGCTGCAAGGATTCGCGTCGGGCGGCGAAGTCGGCGCGTCGACCACGCTGCTGCTCGAGCAGGCGCCGCCCGGGCAACGCGGCTTCTACGCATCGTTCCAGTTCTCGAGCCAGGGGCTCGCGGCGCTCGCCGGCGCGCTGACGGGCGTCCTGCTGACGTCGACGTTGAGCGCCGCGCAACTCGAAAGCTGGGGATGGCGCGTCCCGTTCGTCATCGGCACGCTGTTCGTGCCGCTCGGCTACTGGCTGCGGCGCACAGTCGACGAAGCGCCGGCCGCGGCGCATGCCGCCGCATCCGCAGCGCACGGAAGCGCCGCGTCGCTGCCGCTCGCCGACGTGCTGCGCCACCACGGCAAAGCCGTGCTCGCCGGCCTCGGCATCACGATCGGCGGCACGTCGATCCACTACATCATCGTGTTCTACATGGCGATCTACGGCGTGCAGGTGCTGCATCTGCCGGGCTGGCTGTCGATGACGGCAGGCTGCGTCGCCGGCGCGATTCTCGCGATCGTGACGCCGATCGGCGGCCATCTGTCGGATCGCTACGGACGCAACCGGATCGTCTGGTGGACGCGCATCGCGTTGATGCTCGCGATCTATCCGGCGTTCGTCGCGCTGAACCGCTGGCCCGGCGCGGTCTCGCTGCTGACGATCATCGCGGCGCTCGCGGCCGTGCACGCGATCAACGTCGGCGCGATGAGCGCGATGCTCGGCGAACTGTTCCCGCGCGCGGTTCGCGCGACGGGCGGCGCGCTCGTCTACAGCGTCGGCGTCGCGATCTTCGGCGGCTTCGCGCAATTCTTCGTCACGTGGCTGATCGCCGCGACGGGCAACGCGAACGCGCCCGCGTGGTACGCGATCGGCTGCGGCGTGCTGACGTTGATCGCGCTACGCTCGATGGACGACAAGGCGGGCAAGCCGCTCGATTGACGTCGAGCGCACGGCGCGCGCGGCGAATCCGGACTGCCGTCGGCCTGGGTTTCGTCGCCGCCCTCCTAAAGTACCGACATGCTCCGGCGCGGATCGTCGTCCGCGCGTCGCGCCACCACCAGTGTGCGCTACCGCACAGTTCAGCGGATGTAGTATCAGTACATAGTCGACTACAAGACATTGACAATATTGACTCTTTCGCCTCTGCGTGAGATACAGCGCGTGTTGTTTTGCTACAAAGAACGACACCGCAAATATCCATAACGGAGACGAAAAAAATGTCGGCAAAGCACTTCGGATTCAAACAGGCAGTGCTGGTTGGCAGTCTGGCTGCGCTGACGGGCGCGGCCGCTTTACCCGCGTCCGTTTCGGCCACCGAAGCATTCGGCTCGCCCGGCGCGACGCCCGTGCGAGGCCCGTCGGCCAAATCGTTCCTCGGCACGGCGGTCAGCGGCGCATCGCGGGTCTACTTCACCGGCTATCGCGGCATCCTCTCGGAGGTCTACTACCCGGTACTCGACACGCCCGAGTCCGTCGACTTGCAGTTCCTCGTCGGCGACAGCGGCAAGACCTTCGTCGACGAAGAAAAGCTGCAGGCCTACTCGGCCGCGCAAACCGACACGCGCACGATGAGCTGGCAAGTGACGACCAGCAATAGTTCGCACAACTGGCGGATCAGCAAGATCATCTTCGCCGATCCGAACTACAACGCGATCGTGCAGCGCGTCACGTTCACCGCGCTCAACGGCCACAAGGTCGGCGACTTCAATCTCTACATGCTGTCCAAACCGTACCTCGACAACGCGGGCAGCAACAACACCGCCCAGACAGTGTCCGGCACCGGCGGCAACGCGCTCGTCGCGAATCACGACAGCCGCTACTCGGCGCTCGTGACGAACCGTCCGTGGAAAGTCGTCAACGGCGTGGGCATGACGTCGAACGGCTTCGTCGGGCAAAGCGACGGCTGGACCGACCTGCTCGGCGGCACCGCCGACAAGACGATGGACTGGACGTTCACGTCCGCCACCAACGGCAACGTCGCGCAGATGGGCTGGATCGATCTCGGCGATCCGAGCGCGACGAGCGTGTCGTTCGACGTCGTGCTCGGCTTCGGCAGCACGCAGGACCAGGCGCTCGGCGACGCGAACACCGTGCTCGGCAGCGATCTCGCCGGCGAGCAGCAGCAGTACGACACCGCGTGGCACAACTACGCGGCGGGCCTGTCGTCGCAGAACGGCGCCGCGGACGACGCGTACTACCTCGCCGCGATGACGCTCAAGACGATGCATGACAAGAGCAACGGCGCGATGATCGCCGGCATCGGCACGCCGTGGGGCGAAACGCAGGGCGATGCGAACGCGGGCGGCTATCACCTCGTGTGGCCGCGCGATCTGTTCAAGTTCGCGAACGCGCTGACGACGGCGGGCGACACGTCCACCGCGACGAGCGTCGTCAACTATCTGTTCAACACGCTGCAACAGACGAGCGACTGCGGCACCGCCGAATACAACGCGTCCGGCTGCTCGCAGGGCTACAGCCGCGCCGGGCGCTTCCCGCAGAACGCGTGGGTGAGCGGCTGGCCGTACTGGCAAGGCACGCAGATGGACGAGCAGGCGATGCCGATCATCCTCGCGTGGCGCCTCGGCCCGAGCGTGTTCAATCCGTTGTGGTCGAAGATCAAGCTCACCGCCGATTACATCGTCAACACCGGCCCGTGGACGTATCAGGAGCGCTGGGAGGAGAACTCCGGCTACTCGCCGTCGACGATCGCGGCCGAGATCGCCGGCCTCGTCACGGCGGCCGACATCGCGACGCAGAACGGCGACACGACGAGCGCCGCGCGCTATCTCGCGGCGGCCGACTACTGGCAGGAGAACGTCGCGGCGTGGACGTACACGTCGACGGGCTCGTTCGGCAACGGCAGCTACTACATCCGCATCAACCCGGCGGGCCGCTCGGGCACCGGCACCGATCGCGCGAGCTTCGCGCCCACCGCGGGCCCGGACGCGACGCAAACGCTGACGATCAAGAACGGCGGCGGCAGCCACGACGCGCGGCGCGTCGTCGACGGCGGCTTCTTCGAGCTTGTCCGGATGGGCGTCAAGCGCGCGACCGATCCGACCGTCGTGAACACGATCTCGGTCTACGACAGCGTGCTCGGCCAGTCGCTGAGCCTGCCGAACGCGCCGGCGCTGTCGCCCAACGCGTGGTTCCGCTACAACTTCGACGGCTATGGCGAGCACAACGACGGCAGCGACTTCGACGGCACCGGCGCCGGCCGCCTGTGGCCGATCTTCACCGCCGAGCGCGGCATGTACGAGATCGCGCGCCAAGGCAGCGGCAACGCGGGCAGCGCGTACTTCTCGACGCTCAAGCAGCTGACGACGCCCGAAGGCTTCCTGCCGGAACAGGTGTGGTCGAATTCGACGACGCTGCCCGACGGCTGGGCGGTGACGACGCCCGCGGGCTACGCGCCGGGCCAGCCGACCAAGTCGATGGCGCCGCTGAACTGGGCGATGGGCGAGTACATCAGCCTGCTCGCGTCCATCCAGGCGGGCCGCATCGTCGACATTCCGTCGGTCGTCTGCGCGCGCTACAACAACTGCGTCGCGCCGCTGCAGAGCGGGCAGGTGTCGGTGTCGGTCAACGTCAACGCCGGCACGCAGCCCGGCCAGCAAATGTACGTGACGGGCAACGCCGCCGCGCTCGGCAACTGGAATACCGATCTCGGCATTCCCGTCGACCCGGCCAATTACCCCGTGTGGAGCAACACCGTCAACATGCCGGCCGCTCAGGCGATCCAGTACAAGTACTACCGCAAGAACGCCGACGGCAGCGTGACGTGGGAGAACTGGTCCGGCAATCGCCAGCTGCAGACGCCCGCGAGCGGCACGCTGACGCTGAACGATCAGGTGAACTGGTGATGTCGCGCGCAAGCTGGCTGCCGCTCGCCGCGGCGGCGCTGCTGGGCTTGGCCGCGGCGGGCTGGCGTTACGGACTGCTGTCGAATCGGAATTCGGCGGCCGCGGCCGCCGCGATGCCCGCTTCGGCGGCGGCCGCGCCCGATCGGGCGCAGCCCGCGCCGCCGCCTCCGCCCGCGCCGCCGAGCCGCCCGCTCGCGAAGGCGCTGCCGCCGCCGAAGGTCAAGCCGGGCGGAACGAGCTGGAATCCGGACCCGGCGGCGACACAGGCGCCCGTCGAAGCGCAGCGCGGCGCGCCCGACGTGCCGGGCGCACAGCCACTGCGGCCGCCGGCGTCGGCTTCGCCGTGATGGCGACGCGATCGGCCTGAACGCCGCATGACGGCGCACGGGCTGCCCGCCGATCCGGCTTGCACGCCGGATCGGCGGGCAGCCGAACGATCGCGCGCCGCAACGCACGCAACGCCTGCAGCAGTCCGCACGATCGCATTCGCGCCGGCGCGCCGAGCGCCTTTCGGCGCGCGAATCGAAAGGCCGGGCTATACCGCCGCGTTCGCGGTCTCATGCACGGCTTCATTCGACGCGCTCGCTCGCTCATTCGTTTCGGATACCCAATCAAACGCAGCACCACCGGCGACACGCCATCCGCGCATGCGAGCAAGGCATCGCCGATTCGCTCGGCGGTCACGCGCGCTCGCGCGCATCGCTCGACCACGCCCGAACGCACGACTGAAGGCGAACCATCATCGCTCGCCGCCATTTCCTGACCTCCTCGCATCAACCCTCGGGATTTCCCTAGGCAGACACGCCCGACATCCCGAGGTTAAATAAATCAAGCTGATTTATTTAACCTCGGGCGAACCGTGCCAACCCGGAGGAGAAATCATGAGGAGTCCGCATATCGGCCAGGGCAGCAACTCGGCCAACGTGCGCCGCTACAACGAGCGCCTTCTGCTGAGGGCGCTCCGGCGCGCGGGCAGCGCGTCGAAGGCCGATCTCGCGCGGCTCGCCAATCTGACGGGCACCGCGGTCGGCAGCATCATCGCTTCGCTTGCCGAAGCAAAGCTCATCGAGTTCGCCGGCCGCCGCGCCGAAGGCCAGCGCGGCCAGCCCGCGTCGCTGATCCGGCTCGACCCGCGCGGCGCATTCGGGATCGGCGTGCGCCTCGACCGGATGCGCATCGAGACGGCGCTCGTCAACTTCGCCGGCGACGTGATCGGCCGCCGCTCGCACGACACGCTGCTCCCGCCGCCCGCCACGGTGCTCGAGATCGTCAAGCAGGACGTCGCCGCGATGCAGCGGCTGCTTGCTCCGCACGAGCGCGAGCGGCTCGCGGGCGTCGGCGTCGCGCAGCCGTACAACCTCGGCAGTTGGCTGCGCGAGATCGACCTGCCCGCCGATGCGTTCGGCGCGTGGGCCGAAGTCGATTTCGCGCGCGAGCTCGATCGCGCGATCGCGCTGCCCGTCTTCAGCGAAAACGACGGCAACGCCGCCGCGATCGCCGAGCTGTTCTACGGCTGCGGACGGCAACGCGACGATTTCGTCTACCTGTTCCTCGGCCCCGCGATCGGCGGCGGCATCGCGATCGACGGCGACTGCCTGCGCGGCGTCACCGGCAACGCGGGCGACTTCGCGATGATGCCGGTGCCGCCGAGCCGCCTGCCTTCGGTGCCGAAGCCGCGCGGCGCATGGGACATCCTGATCACGCGCGCGTCGCTCAACGGGCTCGTCCGGCATCTGCGCTACTGCGGCGAAAAAGTCGAGAGCCGCGCGGATCTCGAAGCTTGCATCGCGCGCGGGGCGAAGGCCGTCGACGAATGGATCGACGATTGCGTCGACGCGCTCGCGCCCGCGCTGCGCGCGGCGCTCGCCGTGCTCGAATCACCCGTCGTCGTGCTCGACGCCGACATCGACGCGGGTTTGATCGGCACGCTGATCGCGCGCCTGCACGCCGCGCTAGCGGCGCTCGCGCCGGAAGCGCGCGGCACACCCGCGCTGGTGCGCGGCTCGTTCGGCCCGGACGCCGGCGCGATCGGTGCCGCGACGCTGCCGATGTTCTTCAACTTCTCCCCGCGCGCCGGCATCCTCCGAGGCGCCGGCGTGGAATCGCAGGAGGCCAGATATGCGGCGTTCTGAACCGTCGCGCCCGCTGCTCGAGATGCGCGGCATCAGCAAGACGTTCCCCGCCGTGCGTGCGCTTGCCGACGTGAGCCTCGCCGTGCATGCGGGCGAGATTCATTCGCTGATGGGCGAAAACGGCGCCGGCAAATCGACGCTCATCAAGATTCTGTCGGGCGCGTATCAGGCCGATCCCGGCGGCGAAATCCTGATCGACGGCGCGCGCGTCGCCGTCGACGGGCCGCTCGCCGCGCGCGATGCGGGCGTCGCCGTGATCTACCAGGAGCTGTGCCTCGCACCGAATCTGACCGTCGCGGAGAACATCTACGTCGGGCGCGAGCTGCGCCGCGGCAACCACCGCTGGGGCACGATCGATCGCGCCGCGATGGCGCGCGGCTGCCGGGACGTGCTCGAACGGCTCGGCGCGAACTTCGGGCCGGACACGCTCGTCGGCACGCTGTCGATCGCCGAGCAGCAGCTCGTCGAGATCGCGCGCGCCGTTCACACGAAGGCGCGCATTCTCGTGATGGACGAGCCGACGACGCCGCTGTCGTCGCGCGAGACCGAGAACCTGTTCCGGCTGATTCGGCAACTGCGCGCCGAAGGGCTCGCGATCATCTACATCAGCCATCGGATGGCGGAGATCTACGAGCTTTCCGACCGCGTGTCGGTGCTGCGCGACGGCGCGTACGTCGGCACGCTCGAGCGCGATTCGCTGTCGGCCGAGCGGCTCGTCGGCATGATGGTCGGCCGCGATATTTCGGGGTTCTACAAAAAAACGCATGCGCCGTACGATCCCGGCAATCTGCTGCTGTCGGTGCGCGACGTCGCGGACGGCGGCCGCGTGCGCGGCTGCAGCCTCGATCTGCACGCGGGCGAGGTGCTCGGCATCGCGGGCCTTGTCGGCGCGGGCCGCACCGAGCTCGCGCGCCTCGTGTTCGGTGCCGAGCCGCGCGTGCGCGGCGAAGTGAAGCTCGACGGCAAGCGCTTCGGCGCGCATTCGCCGCGCGACGCGATCGACGCCGGGCTCGTCTATCTGACCGAGGATCGCAAGCGCCAGGGCCTCTTCCTCGACATGAGCGTGCGCGACAACATCAACATCTCGGTCTGCGGGCGAGACGCGCGCCTCGGCGCGCTCGATCTCGCACGCGGCGCGCAGCGCGCGCGCGACGCGATCGCCGCGCTGTCGATTCGCGTGCCGCACGCGAACGTCAACGTCGGCGCGCTGTCGGGCGGCAACCAGCAAAAAGTGCTGCTGTCGCGGTTGCTCGAGACGAAGCCGCGCGTGCTGATCCTCGACGAACCGACGCGCGGCGTCGACATCGGCGCGAAATCGGAGATCTACCGGATCATCAACGATCTCGCGCGCGCAGGCGTCGGCGTGATCGTGATCTCGAGCGAGCTGCCGGAGATCATCGGCGTGGCCGACCGCGTGCTCGTGATGCGTGAAGGCACGATTGCCGGCGAGCTCGGCGGACACACGGGCGCGCCGATCACGCAGGAGGCGATCATCGCGCTCGCCACCGGCTCACGCACCGAAACGGCGGCCGCGCATTGAGCGGCCGCCGTCGCCTTGTCCTCTCACCCTCAGGTTATCGCCATGACCCATCAGATGAAGCATAGCGAGATCGCCTCCGCGCCGGCCGGCGCGGCGCCGGACCGCGCGCCGCGGCGCGCCGCCGACCACCGCGCGCGGATGCAGGCGCTGATGCGCACGGCCGGCATGCTGCCCGTTCTCGTGCTCCTGTGCGTCGGCTTCGGCTTCATGACCGACGGCTTCTTCACGCTGCAGAACCTGTCGATCGTCACGCAGCAGGCGTCGATCAACATCGTGCTCGCCGCCGGCATGACGTTCGTGATCCTAACGGGCGGCATCGATCTGTCGGTCGGCTCGGTGCTCGCGGCCGCCGCCGTCGCGTCGCTGATCGCGTCGAACCTTCCCGGCTGGGGCTGGCTCGGGATTCCCGCCGCGCTTCTCGTGGGGCTCGCGTTCGGCATCGTCAACGGCGTGCTGATCTCGTTCCTGCGCCTGCCGCCCTTCATCGTCACGCTCGGTGCGCTGACGGCCGTGCGCGGCGTCGCGCGCCTGATGGGCAACGATACGACGATCTTCAATCCGCAACTGCCGTTCGCGTTCATCGGCAACGGCTCGATTCTCGGCGTGCCGTGGCTCATCGTGATCGCGCTCGCCGTCGTCGCGATCTCGTGGTTCATCCTGCGCCGCACGGTGCTCGGCATGCGGATCTACTCGGTCGGCGGCAATCCGGAAGCCGCGCGGCTGTCGGGCATCAACGTGCGCGGCATCGAGCTGTTCGTCTATGCTAGCTCGGGCCTGCTCGCCGGCCTGGGCGCGCTGATGTCGGCCGCACGGCTCTATGCGGCGAACGGCTTGCAGCTGGGCCAGTCGTACGAGCTCGACGCGATCGCCGCGGTGATCCTCGGCGGCACGAGCTTCGTCGGCGGCGTCGGCTCGATCGTCGGCACGCTGATCGGCGCGCTGATCATCGCGGTGCTGTCGAACGGCCTCGTGCTGCTCGGCGTGTCCGACATCTGGCAATACATCATCAAGGGGCTCGTGATCATCGGCGCGGTCGCGCTCGACCGCTACCGCCAGCACGAATCGGCCCGCACCTGACGCATCGAGACGCCATGCGGCGCGCGCGCAGGTCCTCGTGCGCGCCCTCCATCACGGACCATACGGAGACAACGACATGTCGGAGATCAAACACAAGCTCGTTCAGACCGGCGCCGCGTGCGCGCTCGCGTTCGCGGCGTGCGCCGCGCACGCGGGCGACAAGCCGCTCAAGTCGATCGGCATCACCGTCGGCTCGCTCGGCAATCCGTACTTCGTCACCGTCGTGAAAGGCGCGCAGGCGCAGGCGAAGGAGCTCAATCCGAACGCGAAAGTCACCGCGGTCTCCGCCGACTACGACCTGAACAAGCAGTTCACGCAGATCGACAACTTCATCTCGGCCCACGTCGACATGATCCTGCTGAACGCCGCCGATCCGAAAGCGATCGAGCCCGCCGTGCGCCGGGCGCAGGCGGCCGGCATCGCGGTGATCGCGGTCGACGTCGCGGCGTCCGGCGCGGATGCGACCGTGCAGACGAACAACGTGAAGGCTGGCGAGCTCGCATGCGACTACCTCGCGAAGAAGCTCGACGGCAAAGGCAACGTGATCATCGAGAACGGCCCGCAAGTGTCGGCCGTCATCGATCGCGTGAACGGCTGCAAGGCGGTGCTCGCGAAGAATCCGGGCCTCAAGCTGCTGTCGAGCGACCAGGACGGCAAGGGCTCGCGCGAAGGCGGAATGAACGCAATGCAGGGCTACCTGACGCGCTTTCCGAAAGTCGACGGCGTATTCGCGATCAACGATCCGCAGGCGATCGGCAGCGACCTCGCCGCGAAGCAACTGCATCGCACCGGCATCGTGATCACGTCGGTGGACGGCGCACCCGATATCGAAACCGCACTCCAGAGCGACACGCAGGTGCAGGCGTCGTCGAGCCAGGACCCGTTCGCGATGGCGAAGAAGGCGGTGTCGGTCGGCTATGGGGTGATGAACGGACACAAGCCCGCGAGTGCGATGATCCTGCTCGAACCGACGCTCGTCACGCGCGACAACGCGAAGCGCTACAAGGGCTGGAGCTCGCATTGATTCTTCCGGGCCGAGCGAGCGGCGGCGGTGCGCGCGACAGTACGACGGATGCCTGAATGAGGCCGGCGTGCCGCCGGCGCGTGCTCGCGCGGCGCGTCGTGCCGCGCGCCGGTTCGTCCGTCGTTCGATCGCGGCAGCGGACATGCGCGCCCCGGCCGAATCCGGTTCCGACTTCCGAACGGCGGCGTTCGCACGCGCCGTGCGCGACATCTCGCTTCAGCACCCGGAAATGGCGAAGCGATCGGCGTTGAACGGCAGTCGAACGCTTGATCACTCGAGATCGCGCGATCATCCGATTACGCGATCGCGTGCGGCGCCGCGCCCGCACGCGCGTCCCCTCCCCTTCTCTACGCCAGCGGACGCAAATCCTGTAGCAGCGTCGGCACCAGCTCCGACACGGTCGGATGAATGTGCATCGCGCGGCTGATCGTCGTGTACGGCGCTTTCGCATACATCACGTCGAGCAGCGAATGCACGACTTCATCGCCCGTCACGCCGAGAATCGACGCGCCGAGAATCGCGCGGCTCTCCGCGTCGACGATCACTTTCATGAAACCGAGGCTCTCGCCTTTTTCCACCGCGCGTCCGACGCGCGTCATCGGCCGCGTGCCGACCAGCAACCGGCGCCCCGAACGCGCCGCCTCGTCCTGCGTCATTCCCACGCGGGCGAGCGGCGGATCGATGAACATCGCATAGGCAGGGATGCGATCCGACACCTTGCGCGGATCGTCGTCGAGCAGATTGGCCGCGACGATCTCGTAGTCGTTGTAAGACGTATGCGTGAATCCGCCTCGACCGTTGCAGTCGCCCAGCGCCCAGATGCCTTCCACGTTGGTGCGCAACTGCTCGTTCACGTTGACGTAGCCGTGCGCGTCGGTTTCGACGCCGGCCTTCTCCAGCCCGAGATCGTCGGTATTCGGCACGCGCCCGACGGCGAGCAGCAGATGCGAGCCCGTCACTTCTCGCGCGCCGGCCGCGCAATCGAGCCCGACCACCACGTTGCCCGCGTCGCGCCGCGCGCTCAGGCAATCCGCACCGAGCTGTACGTCGATCCCTTCGCTCTCCAGAATGTCCCGCACCGCCTGCGACACGTCCTCGTCCTCGCGCCTGATCAGCCGCGCGCCTTTCTCGACGATCGTCACGCGCGATCCGAAGCGGCGGTACATCTGACCGAACTCGAGCCCCACGTAGCTGCCGCCGACGATGATCAGATGCTCGGGCAAGAAGTCCACGTCCATCATCGTCGAGTTGGTGAAATAGGGCACCTGCTCGAGTCCGGGCATCGGCGGAATCAGCGCCCGCCCGCCGACGTTGATGAAGATCCGGCCGGCTTCCAGCAGCTCGTCGCCGACGCGCACCGAACGCGCGCTCTCGAAACGGGCATGCCCCTGATAGACCGTGCCGTTCTCGAGGCCGCGCACCCATTGTTCGACACCGTGGTTCGAGCGCCCGGAGATCCGATCCTTGCGCGCCTTCACTTTCTTCATGTCGACCGTGACCGGCCCGCCTATCGCGACGCCGTATTCGTCCGCGCGCCGCGCGAGATGCGCCGCGTATGCGCTCGCGATCAGCGTCTTCGTGGGAATGCAGCCGGTGTTCACGCAGGTGCCGCCGAAGCGCGCCCGCTCGACGACCGCCACCTTCATGCCCGCGCCGGACAACCGGGCGGCGAGCGGCGGGCCGGATTGACCGGTGCCGATGATGATTGCATCGAAGCGTCGAGTCATGGCGTTCTCCTTCGTTGCCGTTGCGTCGGATACGTGCCGTCGCGAGCGCTCCGCATGCCTTCGAGGCCGCGCTTGCAAACGGCGAATCTCATCGCTAGAAAAACCGAATGAACGTTTGAGACGTCGCGCACGTCTCTCTTCAATCTCGATCGAACGTCGCCCAATCCACGAATGATAAGACGATTTCGCTCATCCGCCGTTTTGGGGTCCTGCCCTTGACGCCGGCAGCGGGGCGGAACCCGCGCGTCGAGCCATCGCCGCGTCGGCGAGCCATATCGGCGAGCGTCTCGGTCGGCGCTCCGGATTGTTTTGGATTCCCGTCGATCGGTCGCCCCGGGCCGGGATTCGAGCGTGCGC
The DNA here is from genome assembly GCF_001524445.2 of Burkholderia savannae. Classification (NCBI taxonomy): domain Bacteria; kingdom Pseudomonadati; phylum Pseudomonadota; class Betaproteobacteria; order Burkholderiales; family Burkholderiaceae; genus Burkholderia; species Burkholderia savannae. The sequence continues at coordinate 2,379,629 of NZ_CP013418.1, read as the reverse complement.
CGGACACGCGGCGCGCCGCGAAACTTTCAAACGAGCATGCCCGACGCGATTCATCACACCAGGCCCATCGCGAGCGACCGCGTGCGATAAGCCGGCTTTCGGCCCTGGCGGTTCGCGAAATTCGATGCGGCGAACCGACGGCGGCGATACCGGCGCGTGTCTGCACAGCCATCGCATGCCCTTGCCCTCCCGCCGCTTCAGCGCGGCTCCACCGTGAATGACGATGCACCCCGAATGGACTAAAGTAAATCAACGTCGCGGCGGACCGCGTCGTCAACATTCAATTCATTCGTACGGGGTGCCTTCCAGTTCCGCTTTTCGCACTTCGTTTCGCCGTCCACCAGATGGACGCGCCGGCTTTCGCGTTCGGGAGATCCAATGGATGGTTTTCTCATACAACGCCCGTCTCGCTTGCAGACGCTTGGGGCCGGAGCAATGGGGCTGATGACGCTGGGCGCGCTCACGGCCACCGCGCCGAGCGCGAATCTGCGGCTGCCGGCGATCGCGCCGTTCTTGCCGATGTGCGCATTGACGGTGTTCACCACTTCGATCATTGCCGCGTTCCTTCTCGGCGCGCAGTTCACCGTCATGCGTCGCCCCATCCTCGGTGCGCTCGCCGGCGCGTACGCGTTCGCGGCGACGACGGTGGCGCTCCAGCTGCTCGCGTATCCGGGCGTCTTCTCGCCGGCCGGCCTGCTCGGCGCGCGACGTTACGGCGCGGCATGGATATGGATGTTCTGGCACGCGGGCTTCCCGCTGCTCGTCGTGATCGCGCTGCTGACGCGCTACCGGCTCGCGAACCGGCTCGACCGCACGCGCCACGTCGGCCGCTGGCTGGCGGCGTTGATCGGCGTGCCGGCCGCATCCGGCATCGCGCTCGGCGTCGTCGCGTTGTACGCCGATCTGCCCGGGCCGTTCGATCCGTCGCTCGACAACGCGTTGTTCGCCGCCAATCTCGCCGCGAGCGTCGTCTGGGCGATCAATCTCGGCTCGATCGCGGCCGCGCTGTTCATCGGCCGCATGAGAACGACGCTCGACGTCTGGCTCGTCGTCGTGCTGCTCGCTTGCTTCACCGACACCAGCCTGAATCTGTTGAGCACCACGCGCTTCAGCGTCGGGTGGTACGTCGCGCGGCTCTTCAGCATGTTCACGCCGGGCGTGCTGGTTTGCATGCTCATATGGGAAGTGACCGTGCTGTACCGTCGGCTCTTCGACGCGCACGCATCGCTCGTGCGAACCGCGTCGCACGATGCGCTGACGATGGTGTACAACCGCAGCTATTTCAACGAGCAGTTCGAAAAAACCTTTCGCCACGCGAATCGGCACAATCTGCCGATCGCGCTCGTGATGGTCGACGTCGATCATTTCAAGCGCTACAACGACACGTTCGGTCATCTGCAAGGCGACACGTGCCTCGCCGCCGTCGCGGCCGCGCTGTCCGGCGTCGCGAACCGTCCGACCGATTTCGTCGCGCGCTACGGAGGCGAGGAGTTCGCCGTCGTGCTGCCCGGAACGGACGAACACGGCGCGCAGACGATCGCGGAGCAAGCGCGGCAGGCCGTCGAACGCCTGCGCCTCGCCGCCGATACGGAGCCCGGCTACGTGACGGTCAGCGCGGGCTATGCGGCAAGCAGCGGCAATCCGTTCGAAACGCCGCAAGCGCTCGTCGCCGCCGCCGATGCCGCGCTTTATCGCGCGAAGACGCTCGGCCGGAACGTCGTCGCGCCCGCCCATCTCGCCGCGACGGCGGCCGAGGTCACAAATCGCTAGCGTGCGAATTTTCTCTCGCCGTCGCGCGCATCGACGTCGATCGTAGCGGCATGCGATGCGCACTGCCGGACGGCGCCGCGATGCGCGCGGGTCGCACCGCATATTGCCTCCCGCGCATCGAGGCGACCGATGATCGCGAGCAATCGGCGCCCCCCGCCGACCGGGCCGGATCACTCCGTCGCAGCTCGACGCCCATTCATCGGGGGATTGAACGGGCGTCGCGGCGCGCCCTGCCGGGGCTCTCGCGCCGTTGCCGGTCGCGCCGTCGGAACCGGCCTCGTCGAATCGTTCGGCGAATGCGCGCCGATCGTCGCAGAACGCGCCGCTCAACCCCACGCAGCGCAGAACGCGTCGACGTCGCCGTGCTGAAAATCCGCCAGCCGCTCGCGGATCACCTCGTCCGGCCAGTTCCACCACGCGATGGCTTGCAGCCTGCGCGCGACGTCGCGCGCGAAACGATCGCGGATCTTCCGCGCCGGAACGCCGCCGACGACGGCGTACGGCGCGACGTCGCGGCTCACCACCGCGCCCGCGGCCAGCACCGCGCCGTCGCCCACCGTCACGCCCGGCAGCACGATCACGCCATGGCCGATCCACACGTCGTTGCCGATCAAGACGCGATCGGTGCGCCGCTCGCCGAAGAATGCGGCATCGCGCGCGGTGTCGTCGAAGTAATACTCAGGGCAATAGGTGAAGCGATGCTGGGACGCGCGTTCCATCGGATGATTCGGCGCGCCGATGCGCACGTTCGCCGCAATCGCGCAGAAGCGGCCGATCTCGGCGTCGGCGATCATGCATCGTTCGCCGATGTACGAATAGTCGCCGAGCGCCGCATATTCGACGACGCTGTCGTGCAGGATTTCGCAACGCCGCCCGATGCACGCGTCGCGCACCCGCGCACTCGGGCTGACGACGGTTTCCGCGATCTTCGGCGGCGCGCGAAGTGAATCGTTCATACGCGAACGGGTAAAAGCGTCGAGCCGGCCGTCCGGGCCGCATTTCGCGCGGCCGTGTCGGGCGCATGGCCCGCGCGTGCGAGCGCGAATAGCGCCGACGCCGCGGCATCGAGCGTCGTGTCGTTTGGAATCCGGATCATCGTGCAGCCGTCGGGCACCGCGAATGCCTGCTGCGCGCGCTCGATGCGCGCGGCGATCCGCGTCGCGTCCTCCCGGCCGCGCCGCAACAGGCGCGCGGCGAGGATATCCGTCGACACGACGAGCTCGACCGCGATCAGTTGCGCATAGCGCGCGCTCGCGTGCGGCAGATAGGCTCTCGAGCCGTTGACGATCACGGCGTCGCCCGATGCGATCCATGCGTCGATCTCGATTCCGACGCCATACGACAGGCCGTGGCCGCGCCAGTGCATCGCGAAGCGGCCGTCCTCGGCGCGGCGCGCGAATTCCGCGTCGGACAGCGCGATCGACGCCTCGGTCGCACCGCTGTCGCGCGTGATGTAGCGGCGCGCGATGCGGACCCGGTCGCGCGCCGTCAGCCGCGCGGCGATCCACGCGAGCACGCTGTCCTTGCCGCTGCCCGACGCGCCCGTCAGATAGACGAGCGCGCCCGGTCGCGACACTTGCGTCGCATTCATCGATGATCCTTCAGAGCCGCCGCGCCCGCGCCGTCGCGCGTCGAACCGTCGAAGCCGTAATGGCGCGCGACGACGAACGGCCGGTCGGGCGCGGGCTGCACGAAAATCGACACGTCGCGCACGTTCATCGATACGGCATCGAGCGCGGCGGCGCACCCGTGACGCGCGGCGAGCCGCGCGAACGCGTTCGTCGCGGCGTCCGCCGACGCCGTATCCAGTTGATTCGTCAGTGTGATGTGGAACGCGAACGTGTCGAACACGTACGGATATCCCCAGCGAACGAGGTGCGCTTCCTCGCGCGGCGTGAGGCCCGCGGCGCGCCGGCGCTCGACATCCGTCGCGGGCTGCGGCGCGCGAAAGCCGTCGAGTTCGCGCACGCACGCGTCCGCGAGCGCCTGCAGCGGCCCGCGCTCGACGGACTCATCGGCGGGGCGCCATGCGAGAAAGCCGCGCAACGGCCGCCATTCCAACGAAAGCGCGAAGGGCCGCATGCGCGCGGCGAGCGCGCGCACAGCCACGTCGAGCTCGGCTGCCGAGCGGCCGGCGGCGAGCCGGAACGGCGGCTTGAGCGTCGCGTGCAAACCATAGGTGCGCGGACCGCTCGTCCACGCATCGAGACATGCGTCGTCGAGCTCCGCGCTCCGTTCGATTCGTTCGCCGGTCAACGCATCGCGGCCGAGCCAGCGGCTGCCGAGCGCGTTCCACGGCTCGGCCGGCGTCAGATAAACGGCATAGCGGGCATCGTTCACGGGCATTCTTCGCCTCGCCGTCACGCCGCGTCGAGCTGCACGGCGTCGCGCGCCGGACGCATCGCCCACTGGCCGGTCGAGTACGCGACGCGCCCGCCGACGATCGTCGCGCACACGCGCGGCAGGCCGGGCACGCTGTCGTCGACGAGAATCGCGTCGGCGCGCAGATGTCTGTCGAGTTCGCCGCGATCGTCGAGGCCGGCCGCGCGCGCCGGATTCGACGAGATCAGACGCCACGCGTGCGCGAGCGGCAGCGCCCCGCGCGCCGCGAGCTCGAACGCGGCCGCGATCGGCGCGGGATAGTAGTAGTCCGAAGCCAGCACGTCGCACAGCCCGGCCTTCACCATCTCCGAGGCGCTCGGTGCATTCATGTGGCTGCCGCCGCGCACCACGTTCGGCGCGCCGAACACCACCGCGTCGCCGAGCTCGCGCGCGGTCATCGCGGTCTCCACCGTCAACGGGAATTCGCCGATGCTGCACCCCATCGCATGATGACGGCGGCGCACCTCCGGATTCGGATCGTCATGCGAAGCCACGCGCAATCCCGCGTCGAGCGCGGCCCGAACGAGCCGCGCCGCCGACGCGGGCACGGCATCCGCCGCCGCTTGTGCGGCGCGAACGCGCTCGCAGAATGCGTCGACGTCGCACTGCGCGCGGTCCGCATAGTGCTGGAGCTTGCGCGCATTGCCCAAGCGCTTGACCATCTCGGGCAAGTGATCGTTGAGCGCGACGAACTGCACGCGGCCGGCGCGAATCCATTCGCAGGCGAGCGCAACGTCGGCGACGTTGTGCGCTTCGAAGCGCAGGTGCACGTAGTGATGCGCGCCGAGCACGTCGCGGTGGCGCGCCAGCGCGTCGAACATGCGCTCCGCGTACGCCGCGCCGCGCAATCCGCCCTCCCACGACAGCGTCACGCCATGGAACTCGGTCGTGATGCCGTTGGCGAGCAGCTGCCTGTCGGTATCGTAGAGCGCGTGGCGATAATCGAAGCTGACGTTCGGCCGCGGCATGACGACCCGCTCGAACGCGTCGCCGTGCAGATCGACGATGCCCGGCAGCACCAGAAGATTGCCGGCGTTCAGGAAATCGGCAGCGGACGGCGGCGCATCGTCGCGGCTCGCCGCATGCACGTCGGCGATGCGTTCGCCCGCGAAGGCGATGCGCGCCGCCTCGATGCCGGAGCGCGTCAGCACCCGGCGGCCGACGATGCCTGCCAGCCGGGATGCCGTGCGGTCGGCGCCGCGCGCGATTGCAGTCGTCAACGAATCGTCCTTCATCTGCGGCACCTCGCTGAGCAAATGACTCATGCGGGGCAGTTTAGCGGGCGACGATGACACCAAGATGTCTAGATAGGCCAGTCTAGATAACCTATCGAATCACCGAACTCGATACCCATCCGCCGCGCACGAGCACGCCATATCCGTTCGCGCGCTCGCCGCTCATTCCTCGCCGATCAGCAGCTCCACGCCGTCGCCGACGAAGCTTCCCAGCGTGTACTGCAGCGGCGCGCCCTTCAGGTCCGTATTCAGCGCCTCGACTTGCAGAATCGGCCGCAGCCGCGACTGCTCCAGCAGCCGCGCGACGTCCGGCTCCGGCAGATGCGCCGTGACCTTCGACCATTGCCGGACGTAGTCGTCAATCCCGTAGCGCGCGTACGCCGCGGAGATCGAATGCGTCTCGCGCAGGATATCCGCGAAATCCGGGAAGCGCTTCTGTTCGAAGTAGTTGTCGGAAAGGCTGATCGTCGTTTTCTCGGCCTTGCCGAGCACGCGAATGTGCAAAAGCTTCGCCGTGCGGGGCAGCTTCAGATGGCGCGCGATGTCCGCGTCCTTGATCACGTCGGACTGGACGAGCGTCACGTACCCCAGCACGCCCTGCCGGCGCAGCGTTTCGGTGAAGCGCGTGCGTTTGCCGATCGGATACTGAAGCATGCTCGACTCGACGAAAGTGCCGCGGCCGCGCTCCACGCGCACGAGCCCGTGCTGCTGGAGTTCCGCGATCGCGCGCATGATCGTGTGGCGGTTCACGTCGTAACGCGCGGCCAGATCCGACACGGACGGCAGTAACGTGCCCGGCATGTAGCGATTGGTCCGGATTTCCTCTGCCAGCGATTCACCTATCTGTCGCCATACTGCGATACCTGAACGGCGTTCCATGAGCACTCTTGAGTCGGAAGTTCTTCGGGACGATATCGGATCGAACGATTCTATGCAATTCCACGCGAGCAAGCCTCGCCTCCCCGACACGGCGAACATTTTCGATCACATCGGCGGCCGTCACGAAACCTTCACCGCACTTTGCTGCAATGGTCGCCAATCAACTTGTCTAAACCAGTTGGTATAGACATTTTCTACGATTTCGGCCGGGTGTCGCATGCCGATGCGCGGCGATCCGCCGGCGAGCCGTCACGGCGGCGGCCGCGCGCTGCGGGCAAACATGGGAACACCTCGACGCACCATGGAGAATCCGAAAGCAATGCGAAACGCTCCCGACATTCGCCCCGCCCCGAAACCCGACGAGCGGCTGCGCGCCGACTGGCTGCGCGTGCTCGCGCTCGCCGAATCGGACGAGCTGGATCGCGCGATGCGCGCGCTCGCGGACAGCGCCGAGCTGCCGGCCTATCGCTGGGTTCGGTCGCCGGAAATCGGCATGACGATGGTTCAGGGGCGCGCCGGCGGCACCGGCGCGCGCTTCAATCTCGGCGAAATGACGGTCACGCGGTGCGCGCTGTCTCTCCCGGAGGGCGTGGTCGGCATCGCCTACGTGCAAGGGCGCAGCGCGCGGCACGCCGAGCAGGCGGCGCTCGTCGACGCGCTGATGCAGTCGCCGGCGTGGCATGCGCGCGTCCGGGAAAGCGTGGTCGCGCCGCTCGCCGCATCGCGCGCCGCGCGGCGCGCCCGGCATGCGGCGGACGTGAGCCGCACGCGCGTCGATTTCTTCACGCTGTCGCGCGGAGACGAATGACATGACGCTCGATACCGACACCGCCGCCGTCGCCGCCGTGATGCCGCGCCCCGCATCGCCGGGCCTGCTGCCCGCATTCGCCGATCCGGTGCGCGGCGCGCAATCGACGTTCCGCGCCGCGCTCGCCGCGCTCGCCCATCCGGGACGCATCCGTTCACTCGGCGCCGAGCACGCGTGCGGCGTCCCCGAAGGGCTCTCGCCCGCGATGACGGCGCTGTTGCTCACGCTCGCCGACGCGGACGCGCCGCTGTGGCTGCCCGCCGAGGCCGACGACGAGATTCACCGCTTCCTGCGCTTTCACAACGCATGCACGTTTGCAAAGGCGCCCGCGCACGCGACGTTCGCCGCGGTGCCGGCCGCATGCGCGATGCCGAAGCTCGCGGATTGCGCGCAAGGCGACCCGGCCTACCCGGACCGCTCGACGACGCTGTTGATCGAAGTGACCGCGCTCGGCGAAGGCGACGCGGTGACGCTGCGCGGCCCCGGCATCCTCGACGAGCAGGCGCTGGCCGTCGCGGGGCTGCCCGACGGCTTCTGGGCGCAATGGCGCGTCAACCACGAGCGGTTTCCGCTCGGCGTCGACGTCTTCCTCGTCTGCGGCAACGCGCTTTGCGGCCTGCCGCGCACCATCGTCGTGGAGAACTGACATGTACGTAGCGGTCAAGGGCGGCGAAAAAGCCATCTTGCAGTCGTACCGGATGCTCGAAGAATACCGGCGCGGCGATCCGTCGATTCCGGAGCTGACGATCGGGCAGATCGTCGCGCAGATGCCGCTCGCGGTGTCGCGCGTGATGGCGGAAGGGTCGCTCTACGATCGCCGTCTCGCCGCGCTCGCGATCAAGCAGGCGGCGGGCGATCTGATCGAGGCGATCTTCCTGCTGCGCGCGTACCGGACCACGCTGCCGCGCTTCGCGTACGCGGAGCCCATCGACACGGGCCGCATGGCGGTTTCGCGTCGGATCTCGTCGACGTTCAAGGACGTGCCGGGCGGCCAACTGCTTGGGCCGACCTACGACTACACGCAGCGGCTTCTGGACTTCTCGCTCGAAGCCGCGCGCGATCCGGCCGCCACGCATCCCGGCTGCATCGCTTCGGATGGCGAAGCATGCGCGGAGCGCGCGTCGATGCCCGCGCAGATGTGCGGACACATGCCCGGCATCGCGGCGCTGCTCGAACGCGACGGCCTGATCGAACGCGACGCGCCCGCGCCGGGCGACCCCGCTCCCGTCGATTTGACGCGCGAGGCCATGCAGCTCCCGGCCGATCGCGCGGCCCGCCTGCAGAACCTCGCGCGCGCCGACGAAGGCTTCCTGCTGTCGATGGGCTATTCGACCCAGCGCGGCTACGGCAATACGCACCCGTTCGTCGCGGAGATCCGCTTCGGCAGCGTCGAAGTCGAAATGGAGCTGCCGGAGCTCGGCTTCACGGTCACCGTCGGCGAGATCGACATCACCGAGTGCCAGATGGTGAACGACTTCGGCGGCAACGCTGCGCACGCGCCATGCTTCACGCGCGGATACGGGCTCGCGTTCGGCTACAGCGAGCGCAAGGCGATGGCGATGGCGCTCGTCGATCGCGCGATGCGCGCCGTCGAGCTCGGCGAAAGCGCGGAGTCGCCCGCTAACGACGAGGAATTCGTTCTTTACCACAGCGACAACGTCGAAGCGTCGGGCTTCGTGCAGCATCTGAAGCTGCCGCATCACGTCGACTTCCAGGCGCAGCTCGAATTGCTGCGGCGGCTGAACGCGCAACGCGCGCACGAAGACGCCGCGGCCGCGGCCGCGGGCGGCTCGGCCGAGTGCGCGCCGCGCGCCGACGAGATACGCGAAGTGCGCGACGTGAGCGACGTGAGCAAAACACGCGAGGCGCAAGACGCGAACGCAAGCGCGAACGCCGACGCCGATGCGATGACGCCTCACGGAGTATCGGCATGACGACAGACATGCAAGTCGAACGCGATCCGCACTACAACTTCGGCTACCTCGACGAAGCGACGAAGCGCATGCTGCGCCGCGCGCTGCTGAAGGCGGTCGCGATCCCCGGCTATCAGGTGCCGTTCGGCAGCCGGGAGATGCCGTTGCCCTACGGCTGGGGCACGGGCGGCATTCAGGTGAGCGCATCGATCATCGGCGAAGACGACGTGCTCAAGGTGATCGACCAGGGCTCCGACGACACGACCAACGCGGTCAACATCCGCCGCTTCTTCGGCCGGGTCGCCGGCGTCGCGACGACCGAGCGCACGCGCGACGCCACCATCGTCCAGACGCGCCACCGCGTGCCGGAAACGCCGCTCGCCGAAGGCCAGATCCTCGTGTTCCAGGTGCCGATTCCGGAGCCGCTGCGCTGGCTCGAATCGAGCGAGAAGGAAACCCGGACGATGCACGCGCTCGCCGAATACGGCGCGATGCACGTTCAGCTCTACGAGGACATCGCGCGATACGGCCACATCGCGACGACATACGACTACCCGGTGGTCGTCAACGGACGCTACATGATGCGTCCGTCGCCGATCCCGAAGTTCGACAACCCGAAACTCGACCGCAATCCGGCGCTGATGCTGTTCGGCGCCGGGCGCGAGAAGCGCGTGTACGCGGTGCCGCCGTACACGCCGGTCAAGAGCCTCGACTTCGATGACCATCCGTTCACGGTCGAGAAATGGGAACAGCGCTGCGCGATCTGCGGCTCGGACAAGAGCTACCTCGACGAGATCATCGTCGACGATCAGGGCACGCGCGAGTTCGTTTGTTCGGATAGCGAATATTGCGCGGAGCGAACCGTGTCGCAGCAAGCGAAGCAAGCCAAGGAGGACGCCGCATGAACGCCCGCCCGTTGTTGTCCGTGCGCGGCCTGACCAAGACCTGGGACGGCGTTCACGGCTTTCGCGACGTGAGCTTCGAGCTCCATCCGGGCGAAGTGCTCTGCATCGTCGGCGAATCCGGCTCGGGCAAGACCACGCTGCTCGACGCGCTGTCCGCGCAAATCGCGCCGCAGTCCGGCTCCGTTCACTACGATCTGCCGGGCCAGGGGCTCGTCGATCTCGCGGCGCTCGCCGGCGCGCGCATGCGGCTGCTCGCGCGCACCGACTGGGGCTTCGTCCGGCAGCACGCGCGGGACGGCCTGCGCATGCAGGTCAGCGCGGGCGGCAACATCGCGGAGCGCCTGATGTCGATCGGGCAGCGCCATTACGGCGAGCTGCGCGCGACGGCCACGCAATGGCTCGACAAGATGGAAATCGACGTCGGCCGCCTCGACGACGCGCCGACGACCTTCTCGGGCGGCATGCAACAGCGGCTGCAGATCGCGCGCAATCTGGTCACGCGCCCGCGCCTCGTTTTCATGGACGAGCCGACGGCGTCGCTCGACGTCTCCGTGCAGGCCCGCCTGCTCGATCTGCTGCGCCAGCTCGTCAACGAAATGGGGCTCGCCGCGATCGTCGTCACGCACGATCTGGCGGTCGCGCGGCTGCTCGCGCACCGCACGCTCGTGATGCAGGGCGGCGAGGTGGTCGAGAGCGGGCTCACCGATCAGGTGCTCGACGATCCGCAACACCCGTACACGCAATTGCTCGTCTCCTCGATGCTGCAAAACTGACCATGACAGACACCACCACGATGATCAGCGTGCGCGGGCTCGGCAAGACGTTCACGCTGCACAACCAGGGCGGCGTGCGCCTGCCCGTGCTCGATTCCGTCGATCTCGACGCGGCCGCGGGCGACTGCCTGATCCTGTCCGGGCCCTCGGGGGCCGGCAAGAGCACGCTGCTGCGCTGCCTGTACGGCAACTATCTGCCGACCGAAGGCAGCATCCGCATCCGCATGCCCGCGAGCGCGACGGCCCCGGCGAACGCGCCGTGGCTCGAGCTCGTCGGCGCGTCGGAGCAGGCGGTGCTGCACGCGCGGCAAATCGCGATCGGCTACGTCAGCCAGTTCCTGCGCGCGATTCCGCGCATCGGCGCGCTGCACGTCGTCGCCGAGCCGCTGCTTCAGCGCGGCGCGAGCCGCCCGGAGGCCGAGGCGCGCGCCGCAGCGCTGCTCGAGCGGTTGCGGCTACCCGGCCGACTGTGGCATCTGCCGCCCGCGACGTTCTCAGGCGGCGAGCAGCAACGCGTGAACATCGCGCGAGGCTTCATCGGCGAGCAGCCGATCCTGCTGCTCGACGAACCGACCGCATCGCTCGACGCCGAGAACGCCGCGATCGTGATCGAGCTGATGCGCGACGCGTGCGCGGCCGGCCGCTGCCTGATCGGCATCTTTCACGATCGCGCGGTGCGCGAAGCAGTCGGCACGCGAACGCTCGCCATGAACGCGCCGGACACCGCAACGCAACCGCATTCGCCCGGCGCGCGAGCCCCGTCGCAGCCGCCGCAACGCAACGCGGCCGACGCCGCGCAACCTGGCTGATCACCGGAGCCGATCATGACGAACAGGACTTATCTGACGGGCGCGCGCGTCGTGCTGCCCGACGCGGTGCTCGACGACAGCGCGATCCTCGTCGAGCATGGCCGCATTGTCGCGATCGAGCCGGACGGCGCAAGCGGCGCCGCGCACGCGGACCTGACGGGGCACACGCTGATCCCGGGGCTCGTCGATCTGCACTGCGACGCAATCGAAAAGGAAGCCGAGCCGCGTGCGCGCGTGCTGTTCCCGCTCGACTTCGCGGCCTCGCAGATCGATCGCCGCAACGCGGCGGCGGGCATCACCACGCCTTTTCACGCGATCTCGTTCGCGAGCGCCGACGCCGGCGTGCGGGACAACGACACCGCGCAGGCGCTGGTGCGCGCGGTCGCCGCGTTCCGACGCAGCGGGCTCGTCGACAACCGCATTCATTGCCGCTACGAAGTGACCGACGCGGCCGCCGCGCCGTTGCTGCATCGGCTGCTCGACGAAGGCGTCGTGGACCTGCTGTCGGTGATGGACCACTCTCCGGGCCAGGGCCAGTTCCGCACGCTCGATGCGTACATCGATTATCTGACGGGCAATCACCGGATCGAGCGCGGCGCGGCGCATGCGATCGCGGCCGAGAAGCTCGCGTCGCAGGCAGGCGCGAACGAACGGATGTCGGCGTTGCTCGCGCACGCGCAGCGCACCGGCGTGCCGACGGCGAGCCACGACGACGATTCGGCCGCGCGCGTCGCCGCGATGAAGCGCCTGGGCGTGCGGATGACCGAATTCCCGACCAACGAAGCAACCGCCCGCGCGGCCGCCGAGCTCGGGCTGCCGGCGCTCTTCGGCGCGCCGAACGTGCTGCGGGGCAAGAGCCAGAGCGGCTCGATGCGCGCGATCGACGCGATCCGCGCGTGCAAATCCGTCTGTCTGTGTTCGGACTATCAGCCGTCGGCGCTCGTCGTGGCCGCGTTCATCGCCGCCGATCAAGCGCAGCTCGACCTGCCGTCGGCGATCGCGCTCGTCACGCGCAATCCCGCAGACGCCTGCGGCCTCGCCGATCGCGGCCGCATCGCGCTCGGCGCGCGGGCGGATCTCGTATCGGTGTCGTTCGAAGAGCGCTGGCCGGTGGTGACGAACACCTGGAGCGCAGGCCGCCATGTATTTTCCACGCGGTATCCGCAGCGCGCCGCCGCAGGCGGATTGACGAGCGCGCTGCGGTCCGGCGAAGCGACTACGGCGCAGTAACGCGGCCGTCGGTCGGTTTGTCGGTTTGTCGGTTTGTCGGTTTGTCGGTTCGTCGGTTCGTCGGTTCGTCGGTTCGCCGGTTCGCCGGTTCGTCAGCCTGAACGGCAAACCAATCCGGATAGATAGTCACCCTAACTTTCATCGATTTCTCGCCCCTGATCACCGCATCCTTTGGAGCGCAAATTGAAACTCTCGACAATCCTCGCGGCGGCCGCCGCATCGCTCTGCGTCTCGGTCGGCGCGACACATGCCGAACCCGTGTGCCCGAGCGGCGGCACGATCCGCTTCGGCGTCGTTCCCTACGAAGCCACCGCGCTGCTGCAGCCCGCGTACAAGGAGATCGCGGACCTGATCGCCAGGAAAACCGGTTGCCCGGTGCAGTTGTCGATCGCGACGAACTACAACGCCGAGATCGAGGCGATGCGCGCGGGCAAGCTCGACATCGCCGAATTCGGTCCGCTCGGCTACGTGCTCGCCAACAAGATCGCGCGCGCCGAAGCGGTTGCGACGTTCGCCGGCAAGGACGGCCGGGCCGCGACCTACACCGCGTCGATCGTCACGTGGCCCGGCTCCGGCATCAAGACGCTCGCGGACGTCAAGGGGCAATCGTTCGCGTATTCGGACCCGGCGTCCACGTCCGGGCACCTGTTCCCGGCATTCGGCCTGAAGAAAGCCGGCATCGATCCGCACGCCGACGTGCGCGCGCTCTACGCCGGCAGTCACACCGCGTCGTACGAGGCGCTGCGCAATCGCAAGGTGAAGGCAGGCGAGCTGAACAGCTCGCAAATCGCGAGCGCGAAGCTCAGCAATCAGTACGACCCGGCAGCGTTCGTGACACTGTGGCAGTCCGAACCGATTCCGATCGATCCGATCGCGATCCGCGGCGATCTGCCGGCGAACGTCAAGGCCAGACTGACCGAGGTACTGAGCAATCTGGATTTCCACGAGCTGTCGCCGGGCACGCAGAAGTTCATCGCCGCGGCGCTGGGGCCGGCGCTGCGTACCGCGCCGCAGACGGACGCTGCGTATGACGTGATTCGCAGCCTCGTTTCGATGCTGAACATCGACTTGAGCAAGCTATGAACCTGCCTGTCGGAACGCCCTCCATCGATGCGCTCGGACACGCGCCCATGTCGTTCGCTCCCATTTCCGCGATGCCGCCGCGCGCCGTGTCCGGCGCAGAGACGAAGCTCGCGGTGCGCGGCTTGTCGATGCGCTATCCGAACGGGCATCTCGCGCTGCGCGAGCTGGATCTATCCGTCCGCGCGGGCGAGTTCGCCGTGATCCTCGGCAGCAACGGCTGCGGCAAGTCGACGTTCCTGAAATGCGTCGCGGGCCTCAACCGGCCGACGAGCGGCACGATCGAAATCGCCGGCCGCAATCTCGCCGGCCTGTCCGGCGAGACGCTGCGCGTGGCGAGACTGCCGATCGCGCTGATCTCGCAGCATGCGAACCTCGTGAAGCGCCGCAGCGTGCTCGCCAACGTGTGCACCGGCGCGCTCGGCCGCTACCGCACGTGGGAAACCGCGTTCGGCCGTGTGCCGCGCGCCGAGGTCGAGCCGTCGCGCGCTTTCCTCGACGAAGTCGGCCTGCTGCATCTCGCCCGGCAGCGCGCGAGCACGCTGTCGGGCGGTCAGGCGCAGCGCGTCGCCGTGGCCCGCGCGCTCGCGCAGCGGCCGCAGGTGCTGCTCGCCGACGAGCCGCTCGCGAGCCTCGACCCCGAGGCGGCCGAGGAAGTCATGCGGCTGCTGCGCCGGCTCACGTCCGAAGACGGCATCGCTATCGTCTGCGTGCTGCATCAGCCGGCGCTCGCGCAACGCTATGCGGACCGATTGATCGGCCTGCGCCAGGGCGAGGTCGTGTTCGACGATGCCGCCGCGTCCGTCGATCCCGCGAGGGTGGCCCGCCTCTACGCATCGGAGCCGCAATGAGCCATACGATGAACCACAGCGTGCGCTGCGCGCCGCGGCCGGGCGCGCGCGAGGCGCGGCCCGCCGCCCTGTTCGTCGCGGCGCTGCTCGGCGTCGCGCTGTTCGCGCAGGCCTGTTATGTCGTCGAGGCGCGCCCCCAGGATCTCGTCACCGGCGTGCACGGCATGCTCGACATCCTGTCGCGATCGATGCCGCCCGACTTCGGCAAGCTCGAATCGAGCCTGTGGGCGGTGATCGAGACGGTGGACGTCGCGATGTTCGGCACCGTCTGCGGCGTCGTCTTCGCGTTTCCGCTCGCGATTCTCGCCGCCGCCAACGTCACACCGGCGCGGCCGCTGTACCTTGCCGCGCGCTCGCTGATCGGCGTCACGCGGGTCGTGCCGGATCTCGTGTGGGCGTTGCTGTTCGTGACGGCGGTCGGCCTCGGCCCGTTCCCGGGCGCGCTCGCGCTGGCCGTGCATTCGGTCGGCATGCTCGGGCGGCTTTTCTCGGAAGTCATCGAGGACATGGACATGGGCCCTGTCGAAGCGCTGACGCTCACGGGCGCGAGCCGCCTGCAGGTCTTCACGCATGCCGTCGTGCCGGGCGTGCTGCCGTCGCTGCTCGGCATCGCGCTGTACCGCTTCGACGAGAACCTGCGTTCGTCGCTCGTGCTCGGCTTCGTCGGCGCGGGCGGCATCGGCTTTCATCTGCTGACCGCGATGAATCTGTTCCAGTATCAGACCGTGTCGCTGCTGCTGATCATCACGTTCTTTCTCGTGACGGGAGCCGAACACCTGTCGGCTTATCTGCGCGGCAAGGTGACTTGACGGGATTGGCGCGACTCGCGCAACTCGCGCGGCGCGGCGGGCGGCTTCGATGCATCGCGCGACGCGCCGCGCGCGAAGGCGAACGTGCGCCGCGCGCGCATCGATCGTTGCCGCCCGTTCCTTTCCGTGCGCGCGGCGGCCAATCGGTGCGACATGAACGCTGTGTCCGCGGCGTCGGGCCCGGCGATCGCCGTTCGCCGCCGAGCCTGCGCGCGGCGCCGCCCCGATCCGGTCGATCGCCGCGCGCCGGATGCGCGCGCGTGAACATGCCATCGGCCGTCGGGCGCGAATCCTCGTCGGCGGACGTCACGGCGACGAGGCAAGGCGCGGCGCGGCAAGGCAGGGCGCGCCGCCGATCGGCGTGCCCTGCCGCCCGCGTCACCGTTTGACGCCCTCGATGACGCTATGCATGCCTTCGGTCGGATGAACGGCCGTCATCGACAATCCGGCCGCCTCATAGAGCCGCCGGTAGTCGCCGGCCGTGCGCGCATGCCCGCCCGAGCTCATGATGAGCATTTCCAGATCGTGGAGCTTCGCGAAATGCGGCTCGCCGGGCGGCGTGAGCACGGCCTCCACGAGCAGAAGCTTGCCTCCCGACGGCATCGCTTCCGCGCAGTTCGTCATGATCCGGATCGCCTGTTCGTCGTCCCAATCGCAGATGACGTGCTTCATCACGTAGACGTCGCCCTGCGCGTCGACCGACTTGCTCGCGTCGCCCGCGACCACCTCGACCCTGTCGGTCAGCCCGTGCTTCGCGAACAGCCGCCGCGCGCCGTCGCAAGCATGCGGCAGCTCGAAGAGCACGCCTCTTGCGTGCGGATTCGCGGCGAGCAGCGTCGCCAGCAGCAGGCCGTGACCGCCGCCGACGTCGACGATCGTTCGGGCTCCGGAGAAATCGTACGCGCGCGCCACCGGCGGCGATTCGAGTTCGCTGACGCTCGTCATCGCGTCGTTGACGATCTGCGCGACCTCCGGGTGCGAATCGATGTATTCGAAGCCCGGCCCGCCCACTACGTGCTCGAACGCGCTTCGGCCGGTCTTCACGCTGTAGAGCAGCCCGCCCCACGCCTTCCAGCCCACGTCCATGCCCGCCATGCGCGCGAACCCGCGCATCGAGCCCGGCACGTCGCACCGCAGCGTTTCGCCGAGCGGGCTGTTGCTGAAACGCCGCCCGTCCCCTTCGACGAAAACGCCCAGATCGCCGAGTGCGCGCAGCACGCGATATAGCGCTTCCGGATGAGTGTCCGTCGCGGCGGCCAGCTCGGCCGCCGTCCGTTCCTTCTCCGCCAGCAGATCGGCAATGCCCAGCTCGGCCGCGACGTACAGCGCCTGCGCGTGCCATTTGCCGATGATCATCTGCAATATCGCGGTGTGCGGCGCCGGGCTCGCATCCACTTTCGCCATGAAGCTTCTCCTTGTTTCGAAATGGGAATGTGCTCGTCGCCCTGGTCTCGCGCGGCCGCGCGGCGAACCGACGCGGGCCGACGGCACGCGCCGCCGCCCGCGCGAGCCGGGACGATCAAGCCGTGATCAGCTTGATCATTTCCGCCGTGTCGAAATGATCTTCGAACGTGACCGCCTTGCCGTTCACGAACTTCCACACGTGCACGAACTTCAGCGTCGCGCTGCGCCCGTTGACGGCGGTGACGCCGCGCGTGCCGAGCACGACGATCCGGTCGCCGGATTCGATGAACTCCTCCGGCGCAAGCCGCATCTCGGCGATGTGCGTCGGCACGTGCCTGATGAAGGCGATCACTTCGTCGTGGCCCCGCTTCGTTCCGCCGAGCCCGTACGGGCCCATGCCGTCCGGGTGGGTCCACAGCACGTCCGGCGCGAGCGCGGCGAGCACGCCGGGCAGGTCGCGGCGATGGAAAGCCTCGTACGAGGCCCGCACGGTCTGCATGTTGGTCGACATCGGTTATTTCTCCTGTGTCGCGCGTCAGGGCTGCACGGCCGGGTGCGTCTTCACCGCTCCGGGGAAGTGCGTTTCGATCGTCCGGCGCACGCCCTCCTTCCAGTGCACGCCGCAGTCGCCAATCAGCGCGCGCCGCTTCGTGTTGTCGAACGCATAGGTTTCGCGCGTCACGTCGCCGCGCTCGAAACGCGCGTCGACGCCCGTGATGTCCGCGACGTACTGCATGCAGTCCTGAATGCCGACGGCGTCGTCGCCGCCCCAGTTCAGCACGAGTGCGGGCGAGCTCGCCGCATCCCACAGCAGCGGCACCTGCCGGACGAGATCGTCGGTGTGGATCAGCGACGCCCAGTTCTGGCCTTCGCGCGGAACCGGAATCGGCTTGCCGGCGAGCAGTTGCCGGTACAGCAGCACCGGCACGCCGCCGTGCCCGTACGGGCCGTACGCGACGTTCAGACGCGCGATCACGGCCGGCAGGCCGAGCACGGCCGAGAACGCGCGTACGACGCCTTCGCACGATATCTTGACGATCGGGTACGCGGGCAGCCAGTGCGCGACGCCGTTCAGCGGGTCCGTCTCCGCATACGGATGGTCGAGCGCCTGCCGCGCGTACAGGCTGCCGCTCGACACGTAGATGAACGATTCGGCGTGGCGGCAATGCGTCATCAGGCGGCCGGTGGCGACCGTGTTGATTTCGATCGCCTTCTCGAAATCGCCGTCCTCGCCGCGCCTGACCGCGGCGTGCAGCACGTGCGTGAAGTCGTCGGGCAGGCCGTCGAGCGTGTCGCGCTCCATGTCCCACCGCCGCGTGTTGACGCCCTTCGCGCGCAACGCGTCCTCGACGCTCGCGTCGCCGAAGCGGCCGATCGCCCATACTTCGTCCTCCGCCGCCAGCGCTTCGGCGACGGGCCGCGCGACCTGGCCGGTCGCGCCCGTGATCAAGATCTTCCGCTTCGCTCGCGTCTGCTTCGCGTCGCCACGCTTGTCGTTGCCTGACACAGTCATGAGCCTCTCCCCTTGGTCATCCGTGACATGAGACGCCGGTCATTTGCCGCCGAGCGCGCGGTCGAGCTCGGCCCGCAGCACCGCCTGGAACGTCGCGACGTGCGCCGGCCCCATCAGCGTGTAGTGCTCGCCCGCCACGTCGATGTAGCGATTCGGCGCACGCGTGAACTCGTCCCACCGGCGCAGCTCCTTGTTCAGCCAGTCTTCCTTGGTGCCGCGCAGCGGAATCGCATAGAAGATCGACATCGACGCCACGTCGCCGGACGGCGCGTACGAACGCCCCAGCGTCAGCAGCGATTGCGCGAGCCCCGCCCAGGCGCGGAACTTCGGCAGATCCAGGTCGAGCTCGGCGAGCCGGCCGGGCGGCGCGTTGTCGATCAGGTACGCGAGCGGGTCCTGCTCGGGCATCGCGGCGCGCAATTGCGACGGCAACGTGAGCGACTGCTGCTTGTCGATCAGCGACAGGAAGAACGCGAGGTTGACCGCGCCCTCCACTTCGTCGAGCTCGTCCATCCGGTACTTGATGTGCGGCGGCAGGTTGAAGCTGCCGACGAAATCCACGCGCTCGCCCTGCGATTCGAGCACCTTCGCGATTTCGAACGCGACCGCGCCGCCGTACGAATAGCCGGCCACCGCGTATGGCCCGTGCGGCTGCCGCCGGCGGATCGCATCGACGTACACGTTCACCATCTCGTCGAAGCGGGAGAAGTACGTCTCGCCTTCGTTGAAGCCGCGCGCGCGCAACGCGTAGAACGGGCGCTCGTTGACGAAGTATTTCGCGAGATTGACGAACACGAGCACCTCGCCGACGCCGGGATGCACGCAGAAGAGCGGCGTCTTGGCGCCCGTGAGCTGGAGCGGCACGACCGGGTCGTATTCGCCCGCCGTCACGCGCTTGCCCGGCGCGAGACGCGCGGCCAGCGCGCGCACGGTCGGATTCTGGAGAATCGTCACGATCGGCAGATCGACAACGGCAAGCCGCTGCTCCACGTGCCGCTTCAGCTTGAGGATGTCGAGCGAGGTGCCGCCGAGATCGAAGAAGCTCGCGGTCGCGCTGATCGCGTCGGGCTCGACCTGGAACATCTGCGCGAAGATCGCGGCGACCGCCGCCTCGGTCTCGCCCTCGGGCGCGACGTAGCCGCCCATCTGCCGGTTCGCGAGATCCGCGGCGCACGCCTTGTAGCCGTCGTAGCCGCCCGCTTCGAGACGCTTGCGCATGATGGTGCGCTGGGTCTTGCCGAGGCTCGTCTTCGGAAATTCGTCTTCCGGCAGCGGCAGGATCAGTGCGGGCCGGAAGCCCCACAGCAGGATCGTGCTGTTGCGGATCGCGATGATCAGCCGATACAGCTCGTCTTCGTCGTCGAGCGGAAAGGACGGCGTGAACGTCACGACGAGCTGCTCGGATTCGTCGCCCGCGCCGCGCGTCGGGAATGCCGCGACGAACGAGCGCTTGATGCCGTCCAGCTCTTCGAGCGTCGTTTCCAGCTCGTGGCTGAAGTAGTTGACGCCGTTGACGATGATGCTGTCCTTGCTGCGGCCGACGAGCGAGAGCCGGCCGCGCTCGATGCGCCCGAGATCGCCGGTGCGGAACCAGCCGTCGTCGGTGAACGCCGTGCGCGTCGCTTCGGCGTTGTTGTGATAGCGATGGAAGATCATCGGGCCGCGCAACTGGAACTCGCCCGTCTCGCCGTCCGGCAGCACGTTGTTGCGGTCGTCCGCGATGCGCATCTGCAGCCCGAGAACCGGCAGGCCGAGCGACGCGAATTCGCGGCCGGCGTCGCCTTGCGGAAACTCACGCGAATACACGGAGCCGGCGCACGTCTCGGTCATGCCGAAGGCCGGCCACAGCGCATCGCGAGCGAGCCCGCACGGCGCGAGCAGATCGAGGAAGCGCTGCCCGGTCGCGACCACGATCGCTTCGCCGCCCGAGACGACATGCCGCAGCGACGACAGATCCAGCTTGCGGCGCAACGCGTTGAACGCTTCGTCGCCCATCGATTCGAGCGCGGCGTTCAGTTGCCCGAACAGAAAGTTCGGCGAGAACGTCATCGTGACGCGATAGCGGCTGATGAGATGCAGGAACCTGAGCGGATCGGTCAGGATCGCCGCGGATTCGACGTGAAGCTGCACCGCGCCGACGTAGAGCGGCAGCAGATGCGCTTCCAGCAGCGCGGCGACGTGATCGAACGAAATCCAGTTGAACGTGACGTCCGCGCGGGTGAGCTGCTGGCGATCGTTCTTGCCCGCCATCGACGCGAGCAGGTTGCCGTGCGTGAGCACGACCGCCTTCGAATTGCCCGTGGAGCCGGACGTGAGCACGAAGACGGCGGGGTCCGCAGGCTGCGCGACATGAACCGACTCGTCGGGTGTCCCCGCGCGCAGCGCGTTCAGGTTGACCGCGAACGCGCCGCTCGGCAAATCGTTCTTCAGCGCCTCGGTGGTGACGAGAAGCGGATGGTCGAGCAGCGCGTCGACGTGCGCGAGGTGCTTCGCCCAGCGCTCGGGATCGTTGCGGATCGGCACGAGCGGGCACGGCACGAATCCGCCCAGCGTGCAGGCCCAGAACGCCGGGATGAAATCGTTTGCGTGCTCGAGCAGCAGCGCGACCTTCATCCCGGAGCGATAGCCGCGCGCCCGCAGGCCGCCCAGAATGCGGCGCGCCTCGTCCAGCAGCTCGGGATACGTCAGGAACGTGCCATTTTCTTCGGACTCCGCGGCAACGAAGCGAACGCCCGTGTGCGGATGCAGCCGCGCGGCGCGCAACAGCAGGTCGGCGGCGTTTTGCGGCGAAGGAACGCGCGATTCGTGTTCGGAAAGGCGCGGCGAATCGAGGGTGGATGTCGTCATGGTGCAGGCACTCCATGCTTGTGGCGCAATTGATGAACGACCGCCCGTGCGTGTCCGCGCGGACGCGTCGATTGACGATTGCAGGGTGAATCCCTACCTGACTGGCCGCCGGCTTTCCGAAGAAAGGATCGGCGGCCGATTGACACTCGACTGCATGAGACGAATCGGCCGATCTCCCGGCAAAGGCGGGATTGTTCGGGCGATTTCCGACAATGGCCGCCGCTGCGATCCGAAATGCTCGACTCATTTCAAATCAGGCGCGCCAATGAACCGGATTCCCGGAATAATCCCTGGATTGCTTTGATGAAAGATGCGGAACGAATCGATTGTTTTCCGCGCGCCAATGATCGACGCCATTCATTGGCCGCGCGAGAACGATTTACAGCTCGACAACCGGCGAGACGCTGCGGGCAATCGGCCGATCATCGGTGCTCCGGCGCCGTCGATGCGCCGGCGCCGGTTCAAGCGAGCAACATTGAAGCGAAACAGGGAACATTCGTCGTCTCGATGAAACACCGGGAGCTGCAGCGACGACGTTCCCGTATTAATCTTGACGATTGGAACGGAACGAAGTCTACGATAAATCGTGCGATGTTTGAATGCGATTCGCACGAAAGTATTTGTTAAAAATCGAAGTTTCTCGCGAAATTCATAAGACTCCAAACCAATCGGTCGATCCGTTCATTTGCACGAAATCATTCCGCTCAATTCGGCGACATATATCTCCCAAACACGACATGCGCGCACGATATTTATAATCGGAAAATTTCAAAAAAATATCCGTATCATTTACGGATATTTCAGAAAATCGAGCAACGGGTGGTTCGGTAAGCGCGAGACGCCCGGAAACGCGGGCAAGGCGGACGCGGCGGGAAATTAGGTGACAATGGGACGACAACGGGGTTGCGCGCGCCGTTCGACAGCGTGCAGGAAGCGCGGTGAGCGCACGGAACGCGCATGCGAAGGTGCGGCCACGTGCGCGCCGCGTGCGCCCCGGATCGATCGATGCCGTGCGGCTTGCCGCCGATCAGCTCGCCGAACGTCCGTCGCCTGCGCCGCCCTCATCACCGTCGCGGCGGCTCACCGTCGTCTGCAGCGCGATGTACAGCCAGAGCCGATCGTCCATCGCGCCGAGATCGAGGCCCGTCGCGTCGCGGATCTGCTGCAGCCGGTAATCGAGCGTATTGCGATGAATGCCGAGCGCCTCGGCCGTGGCGCTCGGGTGGCCGTCGTTCGCGTACCAGGCCTTCAGCGTGTCGAGCAGCGCGCCGGAGCGCCGCTCGCGCGCAAGCAGGCGCGTGAGCGGCAAGCGCAACTGCTGCGCCTGCCAGCCTTGCGACAGCGCCGACAGCAAGACGGGCAGCACGAATTCGTAGTACGAGTACGTGTTCTCCCGCGGCGCGCGGGCCGCGCCGACGCGCAGCGTCGCGAGCGCGCACTGATACGAACGCTCGAAGCCGTCGATCCCGTCGAGCGCGATGCCGAGCGCGAGCGAGAACGGCTGCGTCGCGACCTTGCGCAGCGTGCCCTCCAGCGCGGCGAGCCGCTTGCCGGCATGCTTCGCCAGCGCGCCGTCGCGGGCCGCGCGCGCATCGATCGCATCGAACATCACGAGCTCCAGATACGACGTCTTCGCGGTCAGCAACTGCGGCCACTCGTGCGCGAGCTGCGACTGCATCGCCTCGATCTGGCCGACGCCCGCCTCCGGGTCCGCATCGACGCCGCTCAGGCGGCACACGATCGCCGCATGCGCGACGCGCACGTCGATGCCGAGCCGGTCGGCCCATGCTTCGAGCTCGGCGGACGCGGCCGTGCGCCTCAGAAGCTGGAGAACGAACTCTTCCCGATGGCGCGCGTTGCGGCGCAATTCGACCGTCAACTGCTCGCGCTCGAGGATCAATTCCGCCGTGACGCGCAGCAGCTCGCCGAAGCCGCGCACCGCGTCCGGCTCGCCGGTGACGCCGATCACGCCGCACACCTTGCCGCGCACGCTGAGCGGCAGATTGATGCCGGGCCGCACGCCGCTCAGGTTCGCGGCCATCGCGTCGTCGATCTCGACTGCGCGCGCGCGGGCCAGCGCGAGCTGCGCGCCCGCGTGGATCTCGCCCACGCGCGCCGCGTCGCTGCTCGCCAGGATCAGGCCGTGCGCGTCCATCACGTTCACGTCGAACGGCATCACTTCGACGGTGCGTGCGACGATTTCAGTCGCGAGCCGGGCATCGATCATCATGGCGGTCAGGTCGGGTTGCGGGAACGGCGGCAAAGCCGGCGGCCAGGCGGGCCGCGGGCCGGCGCCCGGCCCGACGCCTATTGTCGCGTCATTTCGGTCGGCCAGACGATGCGCATCAGGTTCGTCGAGCCGGGATGCCCGAACGGCACGCCCGCGGCGACGACGATCGGGCATTCGTCCGTCGGGAATCCTTCCGCGTGCGCGGCCTCGATCGCGATCTCGACGATGTTCTCGATGCCCGTCGCCTCGACCGCGACGCGCGAGCGCACGCCCCACGCGAGCGTGAGCCGCCGCGCGACGTCGGCGCGCGGCGTGAGGCTCAGGATCGCGGTGCTCGGCCGCAGGCGGGACAGGCGTATCGCGGTGGCGCCCGACGCCGTGTACGTGACGGCGGCGCCGAGCCGCAGTGTATCCGATACCACCTCGATCGCCGCGCCGATCGCGTCGGTGGCGTTCGGCGCGTGCGCGGTGACGATCGCCTTCATCAACTGCGGCTGGATCGGGTCCGCCTCGGTCGTCGCGATGATCTTGCGCATGAAGTCCACCGCCTCGACCGGATACTCGCCCGACGCCGATTCGGCCGACAGCATCACCGCGTCCGCGCCGTCGTAGACGGCCGCGGCGACGTCGGACGCCTCCGCGCGCGTCGGCGTCGGCGCGAGCGTCATCGATTCGAGCATCTGCGTCGCGACGATCACCGGCTTGCCCGCCGCGCGCGCGAGCCGGATGATCCGCTTCTGCACGCTCGGCACGTCCTCGAGCGACATCTCCACGCCGAGATCGCCGCGCGCGACCATCACCGCATCGGCGGCCTCGACGATGTCGACGATGTTCGTCACCGCCTGCGGCTTCTCGATCTTCGCGACGATCGCGGCGCGCGAGCCGATCAGCGCGCGCGCGTCGTGCACGTCCTGCGCGGTCTGCACGAACGACAGCGCGACCCAGTCGACGCCGAGCGACAGCCCGAATTCGAGATCGTCGCGATCCTTCGCGGACAGCGCCGGGATCGCGAGTGTCGCGTCGGGCACGCTGACGCCCTTGCGATCGGACACGATCCCGTCGAGCAGCGCGACCGCCTCGATGCGTCCCGCCGACACCGCCTCCACGCGAAACCGCAGCTTGCCGTCGTCGACGAGAAGCAGATGGCCCGGCCGGGCCGCGTCGAAAATCTCGGGGTGCGGCAGCGACACGCGCTGCGCGTCGCCGGGCGCGGGGTTCAGGTCGAACACGAACGGCTGGCCCTTCGCGATCCGCGCGCGAGCGCCCGCGAACTGCCCGACGCGCAGCTTCGGGCCCTGCAGATCGAGCAGGATGCCGATCGGATGCCCGATGCGCGCCTCGATCGCGCGCACGGCCGCGTGGCGCGACGCGTGATCGGCATGCGTGCCGTGGCTGAAATTCAGGCGGAAGACGTCGGCGCCCGCGCGCGCGAGCGCTTCGATCGTGGGCTCCGTGGAGCTCGACGGGCCGAGCGTCGCGACGATCTTCGTCGAACGGCGGCGCTCGCGGTCGGTGTGGCTTTCGTTTCGCATATCCGTGTGCAGAGCTGAGAAGTGGATCGGATGCATGCGGCCGGCCGGCGAACGGGCGGCCGATGCGGGTGCGCTACGCGGCGTGCCGCGCCGGCGCGCGCCGGCCGAGCTGCCAGCCGACGCGAATCGCCGCCGCGACGTTGCGCGCGGCGAAGCGCACGTTCGTCGCCGCGTCGCGAAGGGCCTCGTCGATCGTACACGCGCGCCTGACGGACGCGAAGAGCGCGTCGAAGCCGTGCCGGTACAGCGCGTCGGCCTGGCCCGTCACCGCGCCGCCGATCGCGACGACCGGCACCCCGCATTCCGCCGCGATCCGCGCGACGCCGATGGGCGCCTTGCCGCGCAGCGTCTGGCCGTCGATGCAGCCTTCGCCCGTCACGACGAGGCTCGCGCCGCGAATCGCGTCGCGCAGCCGCAGCGCGTCGGACACGATCTCGACGCCCGGGCGCAGCGTCGCGTTCAGGAACGCGGACATCGCCGCGCCGAGGCCGCCCGCCGCGCCGCCGCCCGGCAGCCGCGCGACGTCCGGGCCGACGTCGCGCGCGACGATCGCCGCGAAATGCGCGAGGTTGCGATCGAGATGCGCGATCATCTCGGGCGTCGCGCCCTTTTGCGGGCCGAACACCGCGGATGCGCCGTTCGGCCCGACGAGCGGATTGTCGACATCGCACGCCACTTCGAACGCGCACGCCGCGAGCCGGCCGTCGAGACCGGCGACGTCGATGCGCGCGAGCCGCTCGAGCGGCGCGCCGCCCGGGCCGATCGGCCGGCCGTCGGCGTCGGCGAGATGCGCGCCGAGCGCCTGCAGCATGCCCGCGCCGCCGTCGTTCGTCGCGCTGCCGCCGAGACCGACGATGAAACGGCGCGCGCCGGCGTCGAGCGCCGCGCGGATCAGCTCGCCCGTGCCCCGGCTCGACGTGACGCGCGGATCGCGCGACTCGGGCGGCACCCGATGCAGACCGCTCGCCTCGGCCATCTCGATGACCGCGGTGCCGCCGGGCAGGATGCCGAACGCGGCGCGCGCCGGCCGGCCGAGCGGATCGGCGACGATTGCCGCGCGACGCTCGCCGCCCGCCGCCGTGACGAGCGCGTCGACCGTGCCTTCGCCGCCGTCGGCGATCGGCAGGCACCGGTAGTCGGCGTCGGCGAACACTTCGCGGAACCCGGCCTCGATCTGCCGCGCCGTTTCGACCGCGCTCAGGCTTTCCTTGAACGAGTCGGGAGCAATCACGATCTTCATCAACGAACCTCTTCGGTGGCGCGCGCGGCTCGCGCGCGAATGCAGGAACGAAAGGCGCGGCGTGGCCCGCGTCAGCGGCCGGCGCGGCGCGCGTGCGTGCGCATCACGAGCACGATGCCGACCACCATCGTGCTCGACAGGATGTAGAGCGCGAAATCGGTGCGCTGCGTCGCGTCCTTGATCCAGCCGACGATGTAAGGGCTCACGAACCCGGCGATCTGCCCGAGCGAATTGATGAGCGCGACGCCGCCCGCCGCGGCGGTGCCCGTCAGCACGAGCGTCGGCAGCGGCCAGAACATCGCGAGCGCGGTGAGCGCGCCCGCCGTCGCGAGCACGAGGCCGATCATCGCCGGCACGATCGCGTTGCCGGCCTGCGCGGCCATCAGCAGCCCCGCGACGCCGACCGCCATCGGCACGCTCAGATGCCAGCGGCGCTCCTGGCGCGCATCGGCGGATTTGCCGACGGCGATCATCGCGATGCTCGCGAACAGATACGGGATCGCGCTCAGCCAGCCGATCGCGCCGCTGCCGCCGACGCCGAGCGAGCGGATGATCGACGGCAGCCAGAAGTTGATCGCGTACACCCCCATCTGGATGCAGAAATAGACGATGCCGAATTTCCAGACGGCGGCGTTCAGCAGGATGTCGCGCAACGTGTGCGGCTGGCCGGACGACGCGCGGGCGGCGTCGGCCGCCGTCGTCGCGATCGCGCGGTTGAGTGCGGCTTTCTCGTCGCCCGACAGCCAGCGTGCGTCTTCGATCCGGTCCTGCAGAAACACGAACACCGCGACGCCGAGCACGATCGTCGGCGCGCCCTGCAGCAGGAACAGCCACTGCCAGCCCGCGAGCCCGCCTTGGCCCGCCGAGAAGTGGTCGAGCATCCAGCCCGACAGCGGGCCGCCGATCACGCCGGAGATCGGGATCGCCGACATGAAGAGCGCGATCGCGCGGCCGCGATGCTCGGCGCTGAACCATTGCGTCAGATAGAGCACCATGCCGGGAAAGAACCCGGCTTCCGCGATGCCGGTGAAAAAGCGCAGCGTATAGAACGACGCCGGCGTCTTCACGAACAACAGCGCCGACGACAGCGCGCCCCACACGATCATGATGATCGCGATCCACACGCGCGCGCCTGCGCGCCGCAGGATCAGATTGCTCGGCACACCCGCGAGCACGTAGCCGACGAAGAAAATGCCCGCGCCGAGACCGTAGACGGTTTCGCTCATTTGCAGGTCGCTCAGCATCTGCAGCTTCGCGAAGCCGACGTTCACGCGATCGAGATAGTTGAACAGGTAGCAGACGAAGATCAGCGGGATCAGCCGGAACGCGACCTTGCGATAGCCGTCGTTCAGCGGGTCCGATGCGGGCCGCGCCGCGACGGAGGAGGGAGGGGTCATGCGCGTCTCCGGATCGTTTTATATCGTGTGAGCCGTATGGTAGGGACGTCGCGCCGGGGATTCATCGGGCGAATGCACTATAGACGTGACATTCAGGCGAGATTTATAGTGCAAATGTACATGCGGGGCGATCTGCCCATCCGCCTCTGTGCGCGCCGGCGTTGCCCGCGGTGTGCGCGAATCGCTCGTCCTCTGGTCCGGTCTTGCGTTTTTCCGCTTTTCCGCTTTTCCGCTTTTCGCTTCTCCGTTCATCGGAATGGACGACGCGTTGCTCCATGCCGAAAGTCTCGAGCGTCGGCGGCGCTGCTTTTGCGCGCGGCGCAGCCATTGCGTCGGCGTCGACGGTGGACGGCGCACACGTGCCCCGCTTCTCGTGCCGTTCGTTCAATCACCGCGACGCTTCCCCTCAGCGACCTCCGACGGCCAATGACCGCTATCGCGGCCCGCTCCGCCCACGATCCGCACATCGCGGAGCCTCCAAGCCGCTTGCGCCTCGTCGCGGCATTTTCGGCAAGTGGCCGCGGCCGGCCGGAATCAGCTCGGCGTTCCCGCTGCCGGCCGCACCACGAACATCATCGCCATTGCGCGACGCCCGAGGAAGGACGGAGGCCGGCGATTGAATTTCGGCAATCGCGATTTAAAGCGCCATTAATCCATACTTGTCCCATTACAAATGATCAATCTTTAAATTACCATCCAACAATATCGAGTTTATTCAACGGCATACCTCACCAATCGAATATCGTATTCGATCGAAAGAATTCAGGCATGAACAGTTATCAAGAGTACAAACAACACGTCAAATCGCTTCAGGCATCCCTGGACCGGGAACGCAAGGCGATTTCAGCCAAAGTGCTCCAGGAGATTCGCGAATGCGTCGCGGAATTCGGCTTTACGCCTCAAGAAGTATTTTCTTCGAAGAAGAAGCGCGAACCCAAGTACTACGACCCGGTCAGCGGCTCGACGTGGACCGGGCTCGGGCGAGAACCGGCATGGATACGCGGAAAGGACAGGAAGGTTTTCGAATTGTCGAGCCACCAGGACAACGATCATTTGGGATGAAATCGCGGCGCCGAACCGCGCGGTGCCGTCGAGCGTGATGGCCGGCACAAAGGCGCGATTGCGTCGCTCGGCGAATTCGGTCGGAGATTCCACCGGAGATTCGGCCGGAGTCGCGCGCCGATCCGGCTGCCGCTCTCCGGGCAGTTCGGCATCCGGCCAAGCCGAGCGTCGGCCAGCATTGCAGCCGTCGAAAAAAGAGGCACGCGGCGATACGTGACGAGGCGACGGAAACCGCCTTCCGGTTGAGCGGGTGCCGGTGATCGCGGGCCTGTCATGTTGCCGCGCACGCATTCGCGCACGGCTCGCAGCGCAAGGCGCAACATGGCTGCTCCATGCAAGCGCCGGCGCATTAAGCGATTCGTTGCCCGATAGCGCTTTGCTTACCCGAACCGCGCATGTTGCGTCGCGACCGCGAGCTCCGCGTGTCGTTGTGCGAAACAGGACGCCTGCCGCATGAGAATAGCGTGACGAGCGGAACGATCCGGCGTCGCGGCGAAGCGGCAATCAATACGCCGCCGCCTGCACCCCGACCGGAGCGCCGGACGGCACGCCGGCCGCCATGAGGCCGGTTTCATACGCAAAGCGGAACAGGCTCGCATCGCGTTCGATGCCGAGCTTTCGCATCGCATTCATCTTTTGCGTGCTGACCGCTTGCTTGCTGCGATGAAGATAGGCAGCGATTTCGTTGACGGAAAGCCCGGATACGTAAAGACGCACGATTTCCAATTCCCGGGCCGAGAGCTGCCGCTCGATCGACAGCGCTTGCCCGTCGTCGGCAATTCGCGACGACACGAATGCATCGACGTCCGCCGGAATGTACGTTGCTCCCGCGTAGACGGCCTGGACCGACGCAATCAGGTTGTCGATATGGTCCATCTTGTTCACGATCGCACGCACGCCCAGCCGTGCCATCGACGCGATGAGCGCGGGATTGTCGATCGCCGTGAATACGATGATCTTCAAATCGGGGTAATGGCGCCTCAGGAACGAAAGCAGCCCAAGGCCGTCACCGTGGCTGCCGCCAGGCATGGCGTAATCGGTAATCAGGATGTCGCATCGCTCGCACGCGAGCAGATCGACCAATTCAGTGGAATTGCTTGCCGTGCCTGCGACTCTGATCGCACTGGATCTGCTCAGCGCATGCTCTATTCCGGCTATCAGTGCGGGATGGTCGTCAGCGACAATCAAATCGATTTTCATTTCACCCCCAAATTTGTATCAACGTCATATCGACCACGCGCCTCATTCGATCCCGAATCAATCGATCAACTGTTCAGAACGAATAGGGTTTATATAACGTCGATCTCCATTTTTGCCGCTAGACAAGCAACGTGGCGCGCGGCAAACAATCTTCGCTCACCACTTCATTGAAAACTCAATAAGTTGATGCATTTTATAATTTTCAATTCACGACAACATGAATCTAGCGGCCTACTGCCTACATGTTTACATTATAATTACAAAACACTCGGCAATTTCATTACAAACAATATTTAACAATTACTGCGCGCCGCGTAAGTTTTACCTGTCTCGTCGAATTGATTAAGCTCGATGTGGCGCCGCGCAAGAACAGTCGAATTGACCGATCGTCCTGCTGCACTATGCACAAGAGGCGCACACGGCTGCGAGCCACGTCCAAACAGCATCCGGATACAGCCCACCAGGATCGTGTATCGACGCATCCATTCCGAAATTACCCGACCGAAATCACGCTCCGGAATCGCCCCCTATAGCGTGAGTCACACCCACATTAAGGGTCACATAATAATTTCCATCGGCGCGCGGCGACCGTACAGACGCTTTTGGCACGCCTTCGAAGCGCTCTTCCGATTTACGGGGCTCGTGAGTTGAGTACGGCGTCCACGCTCGAACTAAGCGACGGGATCGCAAAGCGAGCGATGTTCGACGGTACGACGCTCTCACGCGCATGCATTGCCCTGCCTATCGCCTCCTTCTTGCAACGCTTGTGCGACAAGCATCCAAACGACAATCCCGGACGGCATGCACTGCAATCCCGCACCG
This sequence comes from Burkholderia savannae, assembly GCF_001524445.2. NCBI lineage: Bacteria > Pseudomonadati > Pseudomonadota > Betaproteobacteria > Burkholderiales > Burkholderiaceae > Burkholderia > Burkholderia savannae. The sequence continues at coordinate 2,348,938 of NZ_CP013418.1, read as the reverse complement.
GCAAAAGCTGCGTTCATGCCGCATGGCGGCTGCCGCTGCGATCCTCTCCGCTCGCTCTGCACTCCGTACAGTCGCCTCGACGGCATTCCTGCGCGTGGCGCCAGGCTGCCAACCGCGCACCGGACGCGCGGCTCGTGTCCACAGGTATTTTTCGCGGTGTTGCGCGCCCGCGGGTTAGGACGAGTTCGATCCAAAACAGGACCTGTCCCAGTGTTAGGACAAACCTCGTTGATTAGCATCTCAGTCACGGATTTCCGCAACGACCGTCTGGTTTATCGGGAATATGCCGGCCTCCGGGCTTTTTTCTACTTGGGAACTCGAATCCATGAAACTGAAAACCTCTCTTCTCGCGCTGTCCATCGCCATGCTCGGCACGACGGCAGCTCATGCTGCAGCACCGGCTCAAGACCTTATCGTCAAGGGCACGATTGACGTGCCGGCCTGTACCGTCGCCGCGGCCGACAATGGCGTATACGACTACGGGAAAATTTCGCCGACGCTGATCAAGAGCGGTACGGCGACTACGGCGCTTACCAAGATGGAAAAGGCGTGGACCGTGAACTGCGATGCCAAAACGTATATGAGCTTCAAAGTGACGGACAATCGCAGCGCTTCGTCGAGTTCGACGGACAACACCGCATTTGGCCTGGGTATGGTCAACGACAACGGCAAATTGGGCTACTACACGGTGACGATGCAAGATGCGCAGGTCGATGGCCAAAAGGCACGAGTGTATGCAACGCCGAACACGTCTCTCGGTGGTACGGGCGTTATCGCCGCATCTCAAAAACTGAACAAGCTCGCCAACTACACGCACGGGTGGGCAAGCGAAAGCGCCGCATCGCAGATGGCCGGAACGACTTTCACCGCGAACATGGTGGTCGAAGCGGTTCTCGCCGGCACCGAAACGATGGGTGGCGCGCTGAAGGACGCAGTCGATCTGGACGGCTCCGCAACGCTGACTTTCGCGTTCGGCCTCTAAGAGGCTGTTTCATAAAGGCTGCTGAGTGCGCTGCAAGGTGTTTCAGCAGATCACGCAGCAGCCGAGTTGTAGAACGCTTCGTGGATGTCAGCAAGTTACCCAAGGCAAATGCGCCGGCGACGGAAATGGCGCAACCAACGTTCACGACATCAACGTAGCCGAGGCGCCAGTGCATGGCGAAGAGACGGCCGTGTACGCCGATGCCGGATGTCCGAGCATCGAGAAGCGCCGCGAACGCTGCTTGTTGCGCCGGCACATCGCGATGAGGCCCGGCGGGCGCAGGTAATTGGTCTCCAGCGACCGCCTGGATGCGATGTCCGACCAGATCGAGCGCCCGAAAGCCGGCATCCATGCCAGGGCCGAGCATTTGCTTCGAGTCTCGAAGCGCCAGTTCTGCCATACAACGACGCGATACCGCGGCCTGACGAAGAACATTGCCGAAATCACCACCTTGTTTGCACTGGGCAACCGATGGATGGCGCGAAAGGCTATACGTAAAGCATAGAAGGTGCATGGGTCGCTACCGGGCACTTTGGCATATTCACCGCCGGCTGGACGGTCGAGCATTTGCGAGCGCCTCTAACCTTGATAATCAACGGGCGGAACGAGATGCCCGACACTCGGAAAATGATCCGCACATACCTTCCTTAACGACAGCCACGCATCAGCTTAATCCCCACATCCCTGCATCACAACGCCCCTAATTTCCTTGATACAAATACATCACACAGAAATTTTTGCAAATTCCAATCACGTTTAAATATGAAAGCAATCCTTCTTACATTATCGGCCGCGTCTACATTTTCCCTCATGACGAGCGCACATGCCGACAAGCCGACGATCGATCTATCCGTCAAAGGAAAAATAGACGTTCCAAGTTGCATCATTGGCTCTCCAGGAGAAGGAGTTTACGACTTTGGTCACCTTCCATCGACGCTCATCAAACCTGGAAATGAAAAGACCACACTTTCCTCAATGACAAAAACTTGGGTCGTAAAATGCGATGCCACGACATTTTTGAATTTCACTGTGACGGATAATCGTTCCGATTCAACCTCCGAAGCAAATCCAAGCAACTTCGGTTTAGGAAAGGTCAATTCAGATGGAAAGCTTGGCTACTACACAGTATTGATGGAGAACGGCACCGTGGACGGGAAAAACTCTACCGTATTCTCAGCCTGGCCAAACGGTGGAGGCATGATGGGGAGCAGCGACGTGTATCTCCAAAATCCAAGTGGCCAAAACAGACACGGCTGGTCAACTGGCCAGGGGAGCAGTGCAAAGCAGGCAACCGGCCAAACATTTACAGCCGATCTGGTGGTCACGCCGACGTTGGCCGGCAGCGGATCGATGAATGGCGCACTTACTGATACAGTCGATCTGGACGGTTCCATAACGCTCACGTTCGCATTTGGCATTTAAAAAATATTTATAACCTCCCACAACACCCAGCAGGATATTACTCAAAATAAACATGATGCCAAATTTCCCCAATGACGCAACCCGTAAAGCATAAGAAATCATTGCATCATAACCAGGCAGTCGCCCTCACAATCGGAAGTGCATGACTGCTCGCTCTCATATTGGCGTCGCTCACGAGGCGGCGCTTTTACTCATTTTCAATAGCACTGCGTAAGCCGGACCTTGGCGATTCAGAAAATAAATGGTTTATGACGCTTCTCCTCATACCATGATCACGCGGCAGCTTCCAAGTCGAGACATCGATCGAGATATACCACATCAAAGATGTCATCTGGCCTAATGTCATTCGATTTCATCTCGCACCTTCCGTAACAACAGCTACATCTCATCACGCAATGATCACGCGGCCATGCGTTAGCCATGCCTGAATATCTTCAAAATTCAGTCGCCTCACCATCCCCATCCCATCTTATACATGCATTTAACAACGTAGTACTTGTCCTACCGAACAACAAGACTCGTCCCATCCCTTACCCGCGGCACAAAAGATAACATTCCACATATCGAAACAACGGCATAGCATCACGTCTACATTATTTATCAATATTTGATATTTCTTAAAAACCAATCTCATGCCCCACTTTCTCAATTCTCGAATTACTCTCATGAAAACACTCTTGCTCCTCATTTTTTCAGCATTCTGCCTGAAGACCCAAGCAGCTACTTTTACCCTAGAGAGCCCAACCATCATCTTCAACGAAACGGATCAACGCGTCGCCTTCAACGTCAAAAACGACGGCGAAAGCCCCATGCTGCTCGTCAGCAAGCTCGAAGATCTTGGCGAAGACAAACTCAGTCAACGCATTCTGATTGCGCCGCCAATCGCACGCATCGATCCCGGCCAAAGTCAGCAGATCAAATTTTCGCTCAAGAAGGGGGCCAAACTCGAGCACGAGTACATGCTCAAGGCATCGTTCGAAGGGGTATCGCAAACCGGCCGCGGCTCGCTCGTGATGCCGGTACGCCAGGAAATCGGCTTTTTGGTTCAAGCCGGCGCGGTTCCCGTTTCCAAAACCCCTTGGGATAACTTGAAGCTCAGCCTTGCGGATCGACATTTGACGCTCAGCAATCCGAGCACGCACGTGATCCGCCTCGCGCCAAGCGTCAAGCTGTTGCCCGCGAACAAGACGGTCGCGCTCCCGCATGCCTACCTGATGCCTGGCGAGTCTCGAACTGTTGAAATAGACGATGCCGCCGACAAAATCGAGATCGTTCCGCTCAGCCGCTACGGCCTCGTATTGCCCGCAGTCACGATGCCGGTCCAGCGTTAATTTGGCGGAGCGAAAGTCGGCAACATCACCTCGCCGACGTCAACCAGCCAACTCTCGTCTCTCGCCCCAGTCCGCTGCATTCGCGCCGCCGGGCGATTTCGCCTCGCGACGCGACGATCATTCACATTAATGGCCACCCGCGCGCTCGTCGCGGAACGAACGCTCTTGTTCGAGCGATGCCGGCCATTGACCCTGCGCCCGCATCGCCGCCACGCACGCGGCTCATGTGTCGATGCGGCTCGCGCCATTTCCGTCCGGCGCGCACGGCCAGTTGCGCCTTTCACCTGTAGAGGGCTTGCGAATCAACGCGGCCCCCTTCCCTCGCCAACTCAAACAGCACCGCTGCCGGGAGATACGTTGTGCACGCAAGACGGTCGATCCTGTCGCTTAGCTTGCTCCTCTTCATTGGATGGGGAAGCAGCGACGCGCTCGCCGTCTCGTCGCCTTCGTCCAGCGCGGCTGTTGAATTCGACACACAAACGCTGATCGCGCGAGGCTATTCCGCCGACATCGCAAAATTCTTCAGCGGCGATTCGCGCTTTCTCCCCGGCAGACAGGAAGTCACGATCGCACTCAACGCCCATCAGACTTACACGACGAACGTTCAATTTGATGACGACGGCGATCCGTGCTTCGACGCCGCATTGTTGGGCACGCTGCGATTGCGTAAACCGTCCGACCTGGCCGGTTGCGTCGACCCCGAGCAAATGTGGCCGGAATTTCACATGAAACTCCATCCGGGGCAGTTCCGAATCGACATGACCGTGCCGGAGAAAGCGTTCGATCCGAAGCGGCGCGACGACGGACTGCACTCCGGCGGTAAGGCGATGTTGCTGAATTACGATGTCTTCGCGCAGCGCTTCGATACCCGTTTCGGCAACAATCATTATTTTCAGGCGCGAATTGAGCCCGGCTTCAATATCGGAAACTGGTCTTTCCGCAATCGAGGATCGCTGACAAATTCCAGCAATGGATTCTCGTATCAATTGCAGGACACCTACCTCTCGCGTACCGTCGACGCGTGGGGCGCCATCGCGCAGATCGGCCAGTTCACTTCCGCAGGCGAAAGTCTGGGCGGCCTGCCGATGCTCGGCGTTCAAATCGGTTCGGACAGCCTGCAAAGCGGAGGACAACTGACTGTTCCCATTCAGGGCATCGCGGAAAGCAACGCGACCGTCGAAGTACGTCAGCGCGGCCGTGTCGTCTATCGCACGATCGTCCCGCCTGGGCCGTTCATGCTGTCAGACATCGGCAACGTCGCGCAGAACGCCGATCTCCAGATCGAAATCACCGAACAGGACGGGCGAAAGCGACGCTTCGAGATGCCCGTCGGCATGAGCTATGCCGACGCGAAGCAGCCGATGACCTGGCAGGCAGCCATCGGCCGCTATCAGGACGCGGGCCATTCCGACGGAAGGCGCACGCCCGCGATCTTCGCCACGGGCGAAGTCTCCTTCTCGGCGTTCAACAATCTTCGCGTGTCGACCGCCGCGCTTGCCGCCCCCGGCTATGTTCATGCGAGCGCCCAAGGAACACTCTCGGTGGAATCCGGGGCATGGCTTGCAAGTGGAGTGCGCTATTCACGAGCCGCCGGCGTGGGTCAAGGATATCAATTCGAGTTGCAAGGCTCGACCCGGATCGGAGGGAACGTGTTCGCGTCCGCCTCGTGGCTTTCGCGCTCGAATCGCTATACCACGCCCGATGTTGCACTCGGATCGCTTCGCGACGCCACCGGAGCGGGCCAAACCAAGCATTCGGCGAACGCGTCGGTAAACTGGGCGCATCCTCGCTGGGGCAGTTTTACGTATGGACTTTCGTACAACAGTTTCTTCGGCGCTTCGAGCACCCTGTCTCACACGCTGAGCATCGGCCGCAAGATCGGCCGTGCGAACGTCAGCCTTGCCGCACAAATCAGCCCCAAATACGGCAGCAGCGTATACGCCAACGTGTCGATTCCGCTTGGCGGCGGCTCCTTGAGCGCACGAAGCGCCCGGTCGCAGCGCGGCGATCTCACGTTCGGCACGTCCTACAGCAATCGGCTGGGACGAAACGGCTCCTATTCCATTGGCGCATCGGGCGACAAGAACGGCCAGACCGCGAACGCATCCTTCAGCATGAACACCGGTCTTGCTCAGATCGGTGCAGGCGTCGCTCAGAGCACGACCAATTCACGGTCTACTTACGTGTCCGTAAGTGGAGGCATCGCATACGCCAACGGACTATTCGGAACGGCCTCCAGTCGAATCGGAGATACGTTCGCCATCGTATCGGTTCCAAACCAGAAGGGGCTGCGAATCAGCGCTCCCGGCGGCACCTCCATCACCAATCCGCTCGGCACCGCGATCATTCCTTCAGTGACGCCCTACACGAAAGCCCAGCTTCGGCTCGATACGCAAAGCCTCCCCATGAATGTGCGCCTAGACACGACGACCGTAGACATCGGACTCAGACGAGGAAGCGTGCTCACACGCACGATCAACGCAACCGAAACGCGACAACTCATGTTGACGATACGAGATTCGACAGGGGCCACCGCACCGGTCGGCACCACCGTGCTCGACGAGCAAGGGCAATTCCTCGGCACGATCGTCGGAGACGGAAATTTCATCCTATCCGATGACGACATCGGCAAGCCGATCAGGTTGTCAGGCGTCAATCGAAGCGAATGCCGCGTTACTTATGACGCGCCCGAACTGTTCGATCCGGATCAACCTTATGAAGAAGCCGAAGGATCATGCGGCTGATCAGCGATCGTCCGCAACCAGCCTCGCATCGCGCGTCACGCTACCCGACGCCAAGGCGCACATGCCAAGTATGCGCCTTCTTAATTCGCATATCCTTCACAGGCAGAATTGCACAATCCATCTTCACCTTCATGAACAAAACGAGATCCACAACTCTTCCCGCGATTGAATTTGTAAAATATTGACAAATTCAACCCTTTAATACATGTCCGATGGCACTGCCGGCATTTGTAATTTAATCTGCATCTTACACGTCGATTAATCATCGATGATGATGGCCTCATCGGCTTCGAAGTGTGATTTTATTGAAGCTCCATATCCATCGCATCAAACCGCGATGCGCCGATTTTCGGGCTTCGCCTTACGATTTTCGACATGAATTTTCAACACCCGATCCGCCAATGCCAAATGAATCTCAAATTATCGAATTGATAAAGATCGATAGAAAAAGCCAAATATCGAGATGGAATTTCAGCCAATCTCAAAAATGTCACGCGCTTTCACAAAACTTCGCAAACCATGTAACTTAAAATCAAGATGACTGTTTTTTCCATCAAGGTCATCATCGCGGATGACCATCCCGCTGTACTGACCGGCCTGCTTCACGCGCTGGCTCCTGTCAGCTCGATAGAAGTGGTGAGCGCTTGCCGAAATTCCACTGAACTGCTGTCTGCGCTCAATGAATATCCTTGCGATGTTGTCATTTCGGATTACAACATGCCGGACGACAACTTCGGAGACGGCATTTCTCTGTTCTCGTATATCCAAAGGCGATATCCGAGCACCCGCTTGATTGCGCTCACGATGATCAGCAACCCCGCGATCATCCACAATCTGATTTCACACGGCATTTCCACGGTTCTCAGCAAATCGGACGAGGTCGGACACATCATTGCAGCAATTCACGCCAGCTATGCGAAGGGTTCCTACCTTTCTCCGACCATGGAGACGATCGTCAACAGCGGTCATGGCAAGTCGCCGGACGGAAGCGTTCCGTTATCGCCGAGGGAAATGGAAGTCGTGCGCCTGTTCACGTCCGGCTTGTCGGTCAACGAAATTGCCAACCGCCTGAAGCGAAGCAAACAAACCATCAGCTCTCAAAAAGCCAATGCCATGCGAAAGCTTGGCCTCAACAGCGACATTGATCTTCTCAAATATGCGCTGAAGGTGAAACTGGTCGAAGACACGACCAGTCATTGATCGGTTGCTGTTGTGATGAACGGCCTTATGACGTTCGCTGACGTCGCTCATGAGCGTTCGCCGCCGCAAAATCACGGTAGCGCGCGTTGCATGTCTTCGTCGCTCGTTCGAACTTCGGCCTCGACAGCGCCGCGCTTTTCTTCTTCGACATTGCATCGAATTCCTGCGAGGAGCCGGATATCGGACAACTCACGACACACTTCGCGCCCTTGCACAGCCATGCCCGCCATCCGCATGGTCATCAATTTGCGATATTCGGAATGCCGACGACGAATGACCGATGCCGTCGTCATCGATCGACAACACGTCGTGATTGGCCGCGGCCTCTCAATAGAAATCAAATTCCGGCCGCTTTCTCGCCGCACTCGACTTACATGGCCTCGCACGCGCATGAGATTAATACAAATACGCCTCGCTTCACACTCATTTTTTGTTTTGTCCAATACACCCTCGGATATCGGGTCCGTATATTTCGATCATTCAACTCGATCGATTCACACCATGCCCGGTCGTGCCCAACCCGATTCCATTCGACAAAACTCGAATCATAACCAATCATTTGCGCACGCCAACGCACCTCGACCGGAGCTGATTGAGTCAATCTTCCGAGGTCTATCCGATGTCAAACTCACAAAAGGTTGCATCCATAATGCTCGATTTTTCAGCTCTACCGGAGGAGGAGAGGCGAGAATTCCTGGTGCTTCTCAACAATTTCATATTCCTCTCACCTTCCGCGCGACGCAAGGCACAGGCCGAATGGAAGGAGATTGTCAAAACCGGAACGGTGTTGCGCGCCGGCAGCGCCAAATGCTGAATTTCGTCCTCGTCGCACTTGCGGCGAAATATGCGGTTCGCGCTTTACGTCAACGATGCCGGTAGCACGCGAATGGTCGAGCAATCCAAGTCCGGCCCGAGCGACGTAACATGAACGCGTCGAGAACGTCGGCCGAATTTCAGGGGTTTGCGCGATAATCCATGTCGGCACCGACCTCCCATGAAGGCTCCAGGAGACGCGAACGCGCAACACCGAGCGCGACGGACCGTTGCGTGGCCGCCGCCATTCGAGCAAAGCCGACCGACGGATCATCCCGCCTCCGCATAGCCTCCCCGCCGAACGACACGCTTCGGCGAACGCTCCACGCGCCCGCCGGATCTTTGCGCCGCGTTGCCTGCGTGAGACTCGATCGCTGGCCAGACAGCTCGAAAGGCAGGAGAGCGCCGGTCGGCATCAGCTCATAAAATTCGACACGCCGAGTAGCCTCGCCATCACGGCAGGCATCACAGCAGCCTATTCATCATACTTTTGCTCTTTCGTCATTTCTCGCGTCGACCGCCGAATATTTCAAATTTCTTTCATTTCGGAAATACGAATTACAAAAGATCGATGCCGTGAAAGGGAATAGTATACGGAGAGATTCTATTGTTTATCCGGGAACGCTAGCGAACGGAATATTCGCAAAAAATCTCAATCGAGTATCCGCATTCCCGATCTCGTCTCGCACGCCCAAGTCAACGCCTCGATATGCCAGGAAAACTGAAGAAACTGCTGATCCAGCCATTCAAGCTGAGTCACCGCAAAGCGCTGTTCGACCCGCGAAAGATGCTGACGTATCAACGTCTACTCACCTATGGCGGCGCGCTCGGAGTATCTGTTTTCATCCTGTTTTGCCTGCTGCTCGCGATCCGAATGGAGGCGATGGACTACGTGTCGAACGCACGCTACGAATTTCTGATCCAGCAATCTAAACTTACAATAAAATTACAAATTCGACGTACGGCGCTCATGCGTGCGGTGATGCATGCCGAAGGCCTGTGGAACAGACACATCGAACCGTCGCCGGAATTGCTCTCGAGCTTCGACGCGCACCAAGGCCATGCCGTCCTGTACACGCCGCAAGGCGCGCCGGCTGCGCTCGCCCTCGGCATACCGGCGCCGGATCGCCCGGCGAGCACGTTTGCGCCGTACCTCGCGCTCCTGGAAACGCAACTGCTGATGGGAGACGGTCAATCGCCGCTGCCGGACGACCGGGTCGAAGGCTACTCGTTCTCGCCCGACGGCACCTACCTCTCGCTTCTGTGGTCCCGCGAAGATCAGTCACCCGAAGCATTTCTGGAATCGCATTCGGCGTCCATGGTGATAGGCGACGCGATGCGCGACATCCGCTATCTTCGCGACGCAAGCGCCATCATCCCGCTGCGCGCGGATCGACGCACCGTCTGGCTGCCGCCGCACCCCGATCCGCTCACCGGCAAGTCCATGATCCGCATCGTCCAGCCAGCCATCGACGCGACCGGGAAACTATTCGCAATCTATGTGCGCAGCCTGCCGCTCGACATGTTTTACAGCAACCTGAACGACGCGTCGGCCGGCAGCACGTTCACCATCGTCGATCGCAAAGGCAACGTCATCATCGGTTCGTCGAACCAGTCCGGCGCAAACGGCGGCGTGACGGATTCCGCGTTGAGCATCCGGTCGCTCGGCGATGGATTCGACGGTCTCGTCGAACGTTACCAAGACGGCATGTTCGTGACCAGCGATCAGTTGCCCGGCACCGACTGGGTGCTCGTCCACGCCTATTCGTGGAAGACGATCGCGGCCGCAATGATGCCCCGCTTCGCGCTCATGACAGGGCTCGTAGCCGGCATCATCGGCATGCTGTGGCTCTTCGCGATCCAGTTCGATCGCAAAGGCCTCGTTCCCAATTACCGCCGCGCCCAGCGACTGCTGGAAAGCGAAGTGCTCAATCGTACGATCCTGCGCACCGCGCCCGTCGGGCTCGGCCTGCTTTCCGCCCAGGACGGCAGCGTTCTGCTGCAGAACAACGCGATGCTCGAACTTTCGGCGCGCACGAGCGGCGAACCGCTGCATATTCGGCTCTGGAAGGCCTATCGATACGCGACCGGCCGCCCCGACAGCGAGGACGGCGCGCTGCTGCAACACGATCTCGCCATCGAGCGCGACGAAATCAATCCGATCTACCTGCAAGCCAATGTCGTCGCCGCCCGTTATCGCGGCGCGAACGTTCAGCTCTGCACGCTGCTGGACATCTCCCTGCGCAAAGAAAGCGAGCTGAAGCTGGAGGAAGCACGCATCGCGGCCGACCAGGCGAACAAGGCCAAGTCCACGTTCCTGGCCACGATGAGCCACGAAATCAGAACGCCGCTCAATGCGATCATCGGCAATCTGGAATTGCTGCGCAGGTCGCAGCTTTCCATGCAGCAGAGCGAGCGCCTTCAGGTGGTCGAATCGTGCTCGAACGCCTTGCTGCACATCATCAACGACATACTCGATCTTTCCAAGGTCGAATCCGGCCAGATGACGCTCGAGAACATTCCGTTCGATATCCACGCGCTCCTGCAGGATATCGTCGACGCATATGCGCCGCTCGCCGAGTCGAAGGGCCTTGAACTGCTTTCGAGCGTCGGCGAGGGCGTCGCGAACTACTACTCCGGCGACCCGACGCGCATCCGCCAGATACTGTCGAATTTGATCGGGAATGCGATCAAATTCACGGATAGCGGACATATTTCCATCGATGTCCATCGTGCGAAGGCCGGGCCGGGCAATTCCGCCATCGAGATCTGGGTCAGCGACACCGGCATCGGAATCCAGCCGGACCGCATCGCAACGTTGTTCGACGTTTATACGCAGGCCGATGCGTCGATTCATCGTCGCTTCGGCGGGTCGGGCCTCGGATTGCCGCTATGCCAGCGACTTGCAACGATCATGGGCGGCTCGATCGAAATCGATAGCCTGCCGGAGTTCGGCACCACGGCCACGGTGATTCTGCCCTTGCACGAGGCCCGCCAAGCGGCGGCCATGCCGAATATGCCGACCGCGCCGCGCCGCAATGCGTCAACGCACGCTCGCGCGTCGCTGCACGTCCTGGTCGCCGAGGACCATCCGGCCAATCGCGCGCTATTGCGCGATCAGCTCGAGGCGCTCGACCATCGGGTGGACGTGGTCGAAAACGGACGCGACGCTTTGCGCGCGTTCAGCGAGCATCAGTACGACGCCGTGTTGACCGATCTCGGCATGCCCGAGCTCGACGGCTTCGGATTCGCGATGTTCGCCAACAAGATGCGCGCCGACGTTCCGATCATCGCGATGACCGCTCACGCGACCGCCGAAGATTATCAGCGGTCGAAGAAAGTCGGCATCGCGGAAATCGTCCTGAAGCCTTTGTCCTTGAACACCCTGGACAAGGTACTGCAACGGCACGCCGCGCGCACGGCGGTAGCGGAAATCCGCGCCGACACCGCGTCCGCTCCGGTCAACGCCGAGCTGCGGATGCGCACATTGCCGCCGGCGGTCGCGGCGGCCTTGCGCACCGCAACGGTGCAGTCCATCGACAAGATCGGTCAAGCGCTCGCATCGCGCGATTTCAAAACGGTCCGAGAGCAACTTCACTCGATCAAGGGAGGGTTCGCGCTGACCGGAAACCGCTTTCTCATCGCCCGCTGTTCCGCCGCCGAGGAGATCGCAGAAATCGAGGATCTGGACACGCTGCGCGCGGCGTGGCGAACGCTGGAATCCTTGCTCTTGGATGCGTTGGAGCGCTTGTAGGACGATGGTTGCCCCGCATATGCGCCACGCCGGCCGCAACCGGCACGCACCGCGCGAGCATGATCGACCCGCGATCGACCCGGAGCGCGCGGCGCCGACGTTCGATTTCATTGCGCGCGACACCGAAAACGACCGGCTGAACGCACGACACCGCTGCCGACAGGATTGCGCGCGAACGCCCTCGACATGCTAGCCGTGCAACCCGCCGCGTACACGTCCTGTCGCACCGCTCCCCGCATCGACGGCGCAGCTTGGGCAATGAATCGTCAGCGGTGAGACACGGGTTGGCAGCCCCGCCAACCCGTCATTTTTTCTCCGGGTTCGATTCGTTCGACGAAGCAAGTGCTTGCAACCTAACGCCGAGCATCTCGCTCGGCGTGTGCCGCGCCGATCTACCGATCTACCGATCTTGCGCGTCGCCGTGAAGCGCGTGCACGGCAAACGCTTCCGCAGGAACCGCACCGGGATCGGTGATTCCGAGATCGATGCTCGCCAGCACGCGCTTGGACGACAGCGAATCCAGCCAGTGCTTGGCGAGCAGCGGCAACACATGTTGCTCGATGAAGCCGATCAGCAAGCGAGCACCCGTTTCTTGCACGAGGCAACGATCGACGATGTAATCGACGACGTTGTCCGAATAAGTCAGGCGGACCGCCTGATTCTCGACCATTCGCACCACTACGCGATCGAGATGCAGCCTGACGATGCGCGATAGCGTCTCCTGTGCAAGCGGACGGTAGGGCACCAGCGTCACGCGGCCCAGAAAGGCGGCGGGAAACGTCTTGAGCAATTCCGGAGCGAGTGCGGCGCAGAGCGCGTCCGCATCGGGAACGCAAGCCTCGTCCGAGCACAGTCCGGCCAAGAGTTCGGAACCCGCGTTGCTGGTGAGGAGAATCGTCGTGTTGCGGAAGTCGATATATCGGCCGTCGCCGTCCTCCATGTAGCCCTTGTCGAACACCTGAAAAAACATCTCGTGCACGTCCGGATGCGCCTTCTCGATTTCGTCGAGGAGAACGACCGAATAGGGACGCCGGCGCACGGCCTCGGTCAGCGCGCCGCCCTCGCCATATCCGACGTAACCCGGCGGCGCCCCCTTCAGTCCCGATACCGTATGCGCCTCCTGATATTCGCTCATGTTGATCGTGATGAGATTCTGCTCGCCGCCGTACAGCGCCTCGGCCAGCGCCAGCGCCGTCTCCGTCTTGCCGACGCCCGACGGCCCCGCGAGCAGAAACACGCCGAGCGGCTTCTTCGGGTCCGTCAATCCGGCGCGCGCCGTCTGCACCCGATCGCAAATCTGATGCAGCGCGTCCGGCTGACCAATCACGCGGGCAGCGAGCGTATCGGGCAACGCACGCACCGCGGACACTTCGTCCGTCACCATCCGGCCGACCGGAATGCCGGTCCAGTCGGACATGATCTCTGCGACGATCGCTTCGTTGACCTCGGGGAAAACGAACACGGAATCGCCCTGCAAATTCGAGAGCGCCCGCTCCAGCTCGCGCAGCGTGTCGATCGGCCGGTCCGCATCGTTGCCCGCCGCTTCGCGTGCGCTGAGCAGAGCCTGAGCCGCGCCGATCTGCTGCCGCCAGCAAGCATCGATCGCTTGCTCTCGCACTTCGAGCGCGGCGATTTCCTCGCGAGACGCTGCGAGCGCGATCTCGTCGCCAATGCCGATGCGCTGCTCGCCGTCGAGCAATTCGAGCCGCACCCTCGCCGCTTCCAATCTTCTACGGACGTCCTGCAGCTCACGCGGCGGCGCATGTTGCGACAGCGCGACGCGCGCGCATGCCGTATCAAGCAAGCTGATCGCCTTGTCCGGCAACTGACGGGACGGAATGTAGCGATGCGACAGCTTGACCGCCGCGCGAATCGCCTCGTCCAGCACGACAACGCCGTGATGACGCGAGAAGGTTCGCGTCAGTCCTCGAACCATGTCGACCGCAGCAGCCTCATCAGGCTCGGGAACCTGCAATACCTGGAAGCGGCGCGTAAGCGCCGGATCTTTTTCGATATGCCGCTTGTATTCCGCCCACGTCGTCGCGCCGATCGTTCGAAGCGTGCCGCGTGCTAGCGCGGGCTTGAGCAGGTTCGCGGCGTCTCCGGTGCCCGCCTGACCGCCCGCGCCAATCAAAGTGTGAATCTCGTCGACGAACAAAATGACGGGCTGCGTCGCCTTCGTTGCCGCTTCCAGCACGCCCTTCAGGCGCGCCTCGAATTCTCCCTTCATGCTCGCGCCTGCCAGAAGCGCGCCCACATCGAGACTCAGCAGACGCACATCGGCTAGCTTCGGCGGCACATCGCCATCGGCGATCGCGCGCGCGAGCCCTTCGACGACGGCCGTCTTGCCCACGCCCGCCTCGCCTGTCAGCAGCGGGTTGTTCTGGCGGCGGCGCAACAGGACGTCGATCATCGTTCGAATCTCCAGCTCGCGGCCGACAACGGGATCGATCTGCCCCGCTCGCGCCCGCGCGGTGAGGTCCATGCAATACTGCTCGAGCGGGGAACCGGCGCCCTTCTGCTGCAACGCGCCTGACGCCTCGCCAGGGGCCACCGCGCCGAAATCGCTGTTGTCGTACGGCGTCTCGCTCGCTTCCGGCGAACCGTCGATCCACGCAGGCAGCATCGCGTCGAGATCGTCCACACGAATCTTGCCGAACGTCGGCGAAATCGATAACAGCACGCGCCTCAACTCCGGCGTTTTCAACAAGGCAGCCAGCAGCCACGCGCCTCGAATCCGGCGATCACCGAAGTCCAGCGTCGCCAGCACCCATGCGCGCTCGATCGCCGTCTCGATATGGTGCGAGAAATCGCTAATCGAGCTCGCGCCCGCCGGCAACTCATCGAGCGCGCGCACCATGTCGCGATCCAGTGCGTCGATGTCGATGTCGCAGTGACGAGCGATTCGCTGAATATCGCCGTCAGCGGCCTGAAGAATCTGATGCAGCCAATGCACCAGTTCGACGTAGGGGTTGCCGCGAAGCTTGCAGAACGCCGTCGCCGACTCGATGCTGCGAAATAGCGAATGGCCGAGCTTGCCGAAAAGTGCCTGTCTTGAAACTGTCATGTCTCGATCGTGAATTCGTGAATATGCGAAGCCTGCATGCAAAACCGGAAGATTGCGTCCCGCGTTCGGTTCCGTCTCGTGCAAGCGCACTCGCCGGGAAAGGCACGACATTAATCGCGACAGACGATGAAGCTCAATGAGACGAGTATTAAATCTCGAGCTTCTTCTCACTCATTGAAGTCATGGCAACAGATGCGCCGGTGCCGGCGCGAGGCCCGCGGTGACCGCCCGTCACAAGCATCCGGACTTCAGCAGCGCGATCTCGCGCCGCGCATGCTTCGCTCCTTTTCAAACGTATGCAACGTCCGGGCAAATGCAATCTCGATAATCACCCGCTTTTAGAACTATTCTCATATGTTGAAAATTCGACCCACGATAAGATCGGCGTGTCTCGCTTGATACCCAGGACCGCGCATCCCGCATGAATCGGATGCGCGCCGACAAGCCGCCAATCGGGCAGCTCGCGCCCGCCGCTCAATCGTCATGTCGAAAAACGGCTCACCACTGGAATCGGATCGCTCGCGACACGCTTTTGCGCATCACGAAGAATCGGATATATCGACGCCTCTCGTCACGCTCGCACGCCACGACGGGCGCGATGTCTCGCCTTTGCAGCAACATGCGATTGGCGCAGCCGGCTGCGCCTATTTCGTGCAGACGAACCGATTCGCCGCGTCGGATGCATGCATCGGCATCCTGAACGACAGCATCGTATTCGCAGCCGATCCCGATGGCTCGCTCCGGATGGAAAACCGTTGCGCTCAAGTCGATTGTCGCGTCAATGGCGAGGCCGTCGCTTCCGGTGCCGGCCGGCATCTCGAGCATGGCGACGTCATCGCCGTCGCCGCCGCCGAATTGACCATTCAAGGCGGCGCACGCTCGAGCGAGCAGCCTGCGTCCCAGCCGCCGCCCGTCGATCTGATTGCGCTCGGCAACGCGTTGCCGCGAAGCGAACCGGCGCATTTCGCGGATCTCGCGGAATTGGCCAATTTGCCCGTAGCGCCACATCCGTATGGCCGCGCATCGGCGGGCGGCGCCGCGCCGCTTGTCATTCTCGACGAAGAAGCGCTCAGCGACCCGGCGCCGCCCGCGCTCGATTCGACGGACATCGATCCTTTGGCGCATTTGCTGGCTGAATACCGGCACGCGCTGATCCATCACGAGCGCTCATACGCCCATGAGCTCAAGTCGATCGAGCGTCCCCACATTGCCGCCCCCGTTCCCGACGACCCATTTCTGGACGCGCCGGGCCGCTACCGCCAGGGATCGTTGCTGGGCGATCTGCTGGGCAATCGGCAAAACATCGACTACGTGCTGGACGAGATGAATCCGTTTCGCGCCGAAGAGTTGTTTGCCGAAGAAAAGCGACACGACGTGCTGCTCCTGCTCGCGCCACTACGAAGGAAGAAAGCACATTTCCCGCAAGCGGCGCTGCTCGCCAGGCACGAGCATCACTTGATGAGCGTGGACAGTCACTTTCCGACGCTGACCGCCGAAACGGACATCCAACAGGAAGAACCGCATGACGAATCGATCCGAATCTCCGCATAACTCCGATCTGCACGACGAATTGCTGCACGACGCGCTGCGTACCCGGTCTTTCGAAGAAATCAAGGCGCGTACCGTCGAAGCGGTCCGAAAGCAGCCATCCGACACGCGGGAACGCTGGCTATTGTTTCAGTTGCTTTGCATCGACGGCGCATGGGATCGCGCGCTCAAGCAACTGCAAACCTGGGCTCAACTCGAACCGCAGGGCGAGGCGCGTGCGCAACTGCATCGCGGCTTGATCCGATGCGAAATGTTCCGGGCCGACGTGTTTGCGGGCAAGCGAACGCCGGGGTTCATCGACGCGCAGCCCGCCTGGGTCGATACGCTCCTCGAAGCCAATGCGAAGCTCGGCGCAGGCGACGTCGCAGCCGCCGATGCGCTGCGCGAGGCCGCGTTCGATTCCGCACCCGTCACCTGCGGGGAAAGCGCCGAAATGGGCCGCTTCGCATGGCTGACCGACAGCGACTCGCGTCTCGGTCCGATCTTCGAAATAGCGGTTGCGGGCGGCTATCGGTGGATTCCGTTCGAACAGCTGAAGTCGATCACGTTTGCGCCCGCCGGTACGCTGACCGACCTGGTCTGGCGTCCGGTCACGGCACTCATGCTCGATGCCACGGTTCTCCGCGGCTATGCGCCGACCCGCTATCCGGGATCGGAAAGCGGCACGACCGCAATCCGTCTGGCCAGCGAGACGACCTGGAGCGACATCGGCATCACCAACGTCGTCGCTCTCGGACAAAGAACGTGGACCACCGACCAGGGCGACTGGGGCATGCTCCAGATCGGCGGATGCCGCTTCACGGGCGAAGGCGACGATGCGGCATCCTGAAGGACGGCATCGGGCCGCATACCTTCCCTCGCTGCTCGACCGGCTACAAGACGACGCGCCGCATTCCTTCAGCGAATCGCCCGACGCCTATGCGCCGAGCGCCGACGAAATGCGTCGCATCGTCCAGCGAGATCTGAGCCTGTTGCTCAACACGAGCAATCTGGACGACGAGGTGGATGCCGGCCGCTATCCGCTCGTTTCGGCGTCTGTCGTCAACTACGGCGTGCCGCCGTTGTCGGGCAGCTACCTGCACGACCGGAACCGGGAAGCGATCGATCGCCTCGTGCGCGCCGCGATCGTCCATTTCGAGCCGCGCCTCATCGCGGACTCCCTGGCGATCAGGCCGCTCGCAGCGCGACAGGGTGCCAGCTACAACAAATTGACGTTCGAAATCAGCGCGCTCGTGCAATGGTCGCCGTATCCGCTGGAGTTGCGCATCCAGAGCACATTCGACCTCGAGTCGAATCGAGTCACGCTCGACAAGACCACGCTCAACGGAAAATGATATGGACCCGCAGTTTCTCGATCATTACAACCGCGAATTGACCTACATGCGGGAGTTGTCCGCGGAATTCGCGGCGCAACACCCGAAGATCGCACGCCGGCTCGGCATGCAAGGCATCGAAGTGGCGGACCCATACGTGGAACGACTCATCGAGGCGTTCTGCTTCATGTCCGCACGCACGCAACTCAAGCTCGAGGCCGAGTTTCCTCGCTTCACGCAACGCCTGCTCGAAGTCACCTATCCGAATTACGTTGCGCCGACGCCGTCGATGGCTGTCGCGCGCCTGCGTCCAAGCTTGCGGGAGGGCGATTTCAGCAAGGGGTTCAAGGTTCCGCGTCACAGCATGCTGCGCTCGTCGATCCCGCCCGGCGAGCAGACCGCATGCGAATTCCGCACCGGCCAGGACATCACGCTCTGGCCTATCGAGATCGCCGGCGCGACGCTGACCGCCGTGCCGCCCGATCTTCCCGATCTTCAGCGCAGCCTGCTGCCGCACACGAGGCTGCGCGGCGCGCTCCGGCTGCGCGTGCGCACCGTCGGCGAAATCAAGTTTTCGCAAATTACGGGACTCGATCGCCTCTCGCTGTATATCGGCGGCGACGAACGCATCGCCTCCCATCTCTTTGAATTGATTCACGCGAGCAGCGTCGCGTCGGTCGTGCGCGCGCAGGGCGCCGCGCGCGGCGAAGGCGTCGTCGTTGCGAAGAACGCGGTCGATTTCGAGGGCTTGTCGCCCGATCAAAGCTTGTTGCCGCTCGTATGGAACACGTTCCATGGGCACAATCTGCTGCACGAATACTTCACCTGCCGTCAGCGCTTCTATTTCTTCGCGCTGACGCAATTGAACGCCGGCTTGTCGCGCGTCGACGGAAAGGAAGCCGAAATCGTGCTGTTGCTCGATCGCTTGCCTGACGAGCTCGTCACGCACGTCGAGGCCGCGCGCTTTCTCCTATTCTGCGCACCCATCGTCAATCTGTTCCCGAAGCGAACCGACCGTGTGGAAATCAATCGCGCCCAAACGGCTTTCCACCTGATACCGGACCGCACCCGCCCGCTCGATTATGAAGTGTTCTCGGTATCGCGCGTGTTCGGGCAAAAAGCCGAAACGTCGACGGAAGTCACCTTCAATCCGCTCTATCAGACGCTGCATAGCGACATCGGCAATTACGGCCGGTATTTCTCGATTCTGCGCGAACCCAGAACGACGTCGACCAACGCGCGCAAGTATGGAACGCGCACGCCATACGTCGGAACGGAAGTCTACGTGTCGCTCGTCGACCAAGCCGAAGCGCCGTACGCCGACGACATTCGTTACCTGTCCGTCGACGCATGGGTCACCAACCGCGACCTTCCCCGATTGATCCCGCGCAATGGCGTCAACGATCTGACGATGCAAGACTCCGTACCGATCGAAGGCGTGAGCCTGGTTCACCCGCCGAGCGCGCCGCGCGAGCCATACGCGACAGGTGAAACCGCATGGCGCCTGATTCGCCAGCTCAGCTTCAACTACATGCCGCTTGCCGAGCTCGACCACCGCGACGGCGGGCAAGCGTTGCGCAACATGTTGCGCCTCTTCGTCGGCACGAGCGAACGCGAGCAGGCCACGCAGATCGACAGTCTGGTCGGCGCGCGCACGGAGCCGGTCGTCCGGCGTCTGCCCGGTCACGGATTACTGGTTTACGGGCGCGGCGTCCGATGCGAACTGACCGTCGACGAAAGCGGCTTCTCGGGGTTGAGCCCATACCTGTTCGGTCTCGTGCTCGAGCAGTACCTCACGCGCCACGTCTCGATCAATGTTTTCACCGAGACTGAGCTTCGCTCGATGCAACGTGGTCTTGTCACGCGATGGAAACCGCGAATGGGCGGAAGGGGCGCGGTATGACGGCTCAGCCGCCCGCCACCCAGCCCGTCGACGCCCGCTCGCCGCTGCATCCGGATGCACTGCGGGCATGGTTCGATCCGCAAGCGCCGTGGCGCGCCGGCTTCCTGAGCCTGTTGCGCGCAATCGCCGCGCGCGATGCGCGAATGCCTCTGCCCGGAACCGCGTGTCTTCCGAGGGAAGAGCCGTTTCGCATCGGACAACGTCCGTCGATGGCCTTCGCGCCGCGCGAGATCGCATCGCTCGACGTGCAGCGCGGTCGTCTCGACATTCAGCTGTTCGGTCTCGGCCTGTGGGGGCCGCAAGGGCCGTTGCCGCTTCACATGACCGAGCTCGCGTACAACCGCGCCGAGAGCTATCAGGATCACGCGATCGCGCATTTCTCCAATCTCTTTCACCACCGCGCGCTCGCGTTGTTCTATCGCGCGTGGGCGTCGTCACAAGCAACCGTATCGCTCGATCGCGCCGAGCGCGAAACGTTCTCGTTCTATATCGGCAGCCTGATGGGCACCGATCCCGAAGAAGCCGCGCGCACGCACCCGCCCACGCACGCGCGATACGCCGCATGCGCGCATCTCGTCCGCGAGGCGCGCAATCCGGACGGAGTGGCCGCTACGCTGTCGCATTACTTCGGCGTGCCGATCGTCGTCGACGAGTACGTCTTCCACTGGATCCGGATTGCGGAGCCTGAGCGTTGCCTGCTTGGCGCGCGCGCCGCATCGACCGTCATGGGCGAGGGCGCGCTGCTCGGCGACATGGTTCCCGATTGTCAGCACAAGTTCCGGCTGGTCATCGGTCCGCTCGATCTCGACCAATATCTTCGCCTGACGCCGCACGGCAACGATCTGCCTACCCTGGTCGATTGGGTGCGCGCCTTCATCGGCCACGAATACGACTGGGAGATCAAGCTGCTCGTCAAGCCGCGCGCCGCACCGCCCGCCCGCACGGACACCACGCACCGTCTCGGCTATTCGACCTGGCTCGGCGAATCGAGGGACGGCAAGCCGGTCGTGGGCATGGTGTTCGAGCCGGAAAAATACTGTTCCTGATCTGGAGATTGCTCCTCGATGAATGCCACCATATCCGCTGCAACGCTGCGCTACGCAGATCTTCTCGCGCCCGTTTCGCAGGACGCGCCCTGCGGGCCGGACCTCGAATACGATCCGGCGTTCGTGATGCTGCAATCCGCGATCGCACCGAAGAAAGACGCGCAATATGGCGAGTTCGTCGAAGCGCCTCAGCCCGCAAACTGGGCGGAGGCCGAACGCGATTGCCGCGCGCTGCTGCTGCGCACGAAGGACATTCGGCTCGTCGTGATCCTGACGCGATGCAGAATCCGGCAGAGCGGCGCGGAGGGGCTGCGCGACGGCCTCGCGCTACTCAACGAGATGCTCGCACGTTACGGCGAAGCGCTACACCCTGTCCCGTTCTTCGAAGGCGAACGCGATCCCGTGGTCTATGCGAATGCGATCGCAACGTTCGCTGACCCCGATGCAACGCTTGCGGATATCCGGGAAATTCAGTTGCCCAAGGCAAGCGGCCTGCAGTTGCAGCTGCGCGACATCGAGAAGGCGCTCGCGGTGACGCGCGTGAAAGACGCACTCGCGCCCGAATCGGCCAGCCGGCTACTCAAGGAATGGTGGAACCGGCGCGACAAGACGATCGTCGCGCTCGCCGAAGCCCAGCGCATCGTGGCTGATTTGAGCGCCTCGACCCGTGAATCGCTCGGCGAGGACGCGCCCGACCTGTCCGGTATCGCGAAACTGCTGTATCCGTTTGCACAGGCGCAACTGGAATCGCCGTATTCGGCGAACGCCGCTCAACCGCAAGGCGATGCGAAGCCGGCGAACGGCGACGCCGCGCATTCGCGCGCCGCCGATACGTTCGGCCCGGCAGGCGATGCCGGCACGCAAGCGCCCACTGCATCGCCGATCGCAAGCCCGCAACCGCCAATGGATCGCTGGGGCGCGCTGGCGGCCATTCAGGCGACGCGCCTTTGGTTCGAG
This sequence comes from Burkholderia savannae, assembly GCF_001524445.2. Lineage (NCBI taxonomy): Bacteria > Pseudomonadati > Pseudomonadota > Betaproteobacteria > Burkholderiales > Burkholderiaceae > Burkholderia > Burkholderia savannae. The sequence continues at coordinate 2,326,858 of NZ_CP013418.1, read as the reverse complement.
CAGAACGAGCCGAGCAGCCCGGTGATCGTGCTGCTGCGCCAGTCGGAGCGGATGGTCGGCAAGCGCTTTTCGGAAATCGCCAATGCGATTCCCGCCGAACTGCTCGCGCGGTGGGATGCGGTCGACGTGTAAGTCGGCAGCCAGACCTGTCGGCTTTGCTTCCCCCTCTTCCAGGCTTGTTCTCGTTCACTGCATGAAAACATCACTCTCGGCACTTTTTCTCTTCGTCACGATTCTTGCCTCCTCTTCCGGGGCATTCGCAACTTGCCGCGTTCTCAGCGATAAAAATATCGAAGACATCCAGAACAACGGAAGAGACGCAAGAAAACACACGACGTACAACGTCTCCTTTGGTTCAACGACTATCGACGTCGATCCCGATCTTGCGATCGGCGAGATCATCGCCGAAGGCAAGAGCGAATCCTACAACGCGTTCGCGTTCATCTGGTGCACGGTACCGTCCGGCACGATCAACTTCGATCTGACATCGTCGTCTACGGAAATAGCGGATCACGTTTTTCAAACCAATGTTCCGGGAGTCGGGTTCCGTCTCACTCAAGTTCGCGTAGTCGGCAGCCTGCCCGAATCGCATTTGCCCTATAAGAACCCTTGGAGCGATGTAAAGGACAACTATATCTCGATGCCGCCGGGAGCCATATTTCGAGTTCAACTGATCAAGACGAGCAACGATATTCCGAGTTTCTCGGAAGTTCAACTCAGCGGGAATATCGGCCGCGTCTCGGGCGACGATGGTCAAGCGGTCATCAGCATCATGGGCCGTAACGTATTCCTTCGGGTGCTCCCTAGCTGCCAAGTCGACAGCAGGACGCTCAACGTCGACTTCGGCCAATTCGGCCCGCGTGACATCAAAGATGGGGAGGGCCCGACGAAACCGGTGCAATTCAAAGTGCTTTGTTCCGGGCCGACGCCTCCCGAGTCGATCGTCGCCACATTGCAGGCGACCCCGGACAGCGACGACCCGAGCCTGATCCAGAACACGGGCGCGCAGCACCTGGGAATCCGTCTGCGCGACAGGGCGACCCGATACATCCTGAAGCCGAACGATCCCAACAGCGGGTTCCCAGTCAAGCCCGATGCTCCAATGGAACACAGTTTCGATCTCGAGGCGACCGTGCTGCGCACCGGTACTCAAGCACCCACTGCGGGGAAGATCGACGCAACCTCCGTTATCACGCTCACCATTCTCTGACATCAGCAATAAGCAGACACGACACCATGGACCAGTCAATTTTTGTCCAAATGGCGAGCTATCGAGATCCTCAACTGATCCCGACGCTGGTCGATTTGATCGAACGAGCGGTTCGCCCGGAAGCATTGCGTATCGTCGTGTGCCGACAATACACGTTGCATGAAACCGTCGGAGAATTTTTTGCGCACGGCTTTTCGCAATGGCGCACCGACACGAGCGGTCGATATCCGATCCACACACTGACTTATGCCGGCGCATCGATCGAACTCATCGACGTACCTCACCACGAATCACAAGGCGCCTGTTGGGCGCGCAACCTGATTCAGCAACATTACAACGACGAGCGCTACACGCTGCAGCTGGACTCGCATCATTGTTTCGTGGACGGATGGGATGACCAAGTGATCGAGATGATCGAATCGCTCCGTCCGTTCAGCCGAAAGCCGGTTCTCACCGCCTATCTGCCGGGTTACCAGCCCGACAAACCGCGCGAAACGGTCGTCACCCCTCACGAGGCGCCGCGGATCATGTATTTGCACCGTTTCACCCCGGAAGGCATCGTGTTGTTTCGCTCGAAAGCCATTCCGAACTGGGAGAAGAGGCGACATCCCGTTCCGGCGCGCTTCTACAGCGCGCATTTCGCATTCGCCGACGGGCATTTCTCGACGGCGGTGCAACACGATCCCCACCTGTTCTTCCTCGGCGAGGAAATCTCCATTGCGGCACGCGCGTTTACGCATGGATACGACCTGTATCACCCGCATCGCGTGATCGCATGGCATGAGTACTCGCGCAAGGAACGCCCAAGGTTCTGGCAAGACCATACTGCCGAAACCATGGCCAATGGAACGGTCAAGCAGAACTGGGAGGAACTGGATTTTCGCTCGCTCGCGCGCACCCGCGCGCTACTCGGCGTCGACGGCACACCGCGCAACGGCATCGAATTCGAACCGTACGACTTCGGCACGGCACGCACGCTCCGCGATTACGAAGCTTACGCCGGCGTCAGCTTCGCGCATCGCGGCGTTCAGCAAGCGCTCATCGATGGACTCATACCCGAGCACGGCGCGACCGCTTACGCATCCGAGGAGGAATGGAAAGCGACGCTCAAACGGGCACACGACATTCGTACTTGGGCGCACCAAAGCCGGTTCAGCGACGTCTTGCCACGACTCCATCGCTGTGAAATATCCGCACGCGATACGGACGAATTCCCCTTGCATACCGAGACGATTGATGCAGGCGAATTCCGCCGACATCAATCGCATGAATGGTTCGATCGGCACCTAGTATTCACGACCGAACTGAATCGGCTCCCGGCGGATTACTTGATCGACTTCTTCGATGCCTCCGGTCAGTTGCTTCGACGGATCAAGCGATCGATCCGAGCATGACGCCGTGTGCCGACCCGCCGGCGGGCGGGTCAGCGGCACCGCGCGCCCCGTCGGATTGCACGCGATCAGCGGATTGGACACGTAACGATACGGGCTCGTCCCAGCTTCCGCGGCACGATCGGGGCTCAAATAGCGGCCGGCGTCGGGATCGTAGTATCGTGTCCCGTTCAGATGCAAACCGATTTCGTCATCCGCGTAATGTCCTGCGAACCGTAGCGGCTGGCGAACCTGGGGCTGCAGCGCGGTCGGCGGAGCCAACGTACCCCACGCCTTATAGCGGCCGCTCCACGCGAGCACGCCCGCTTCGTCGGTCAGCGTAACGGCGGTACCTGCAGAATCCGTCTGATAGTGGTACACGCGCATCGGTTCAAGCGTGCCGTCTTCGTTGCGCTTCTGGTCCGCGCACGCCAGCGGCGCATAGCCGACGAGGCCGTCGTCGGCCGGCTGATACAGATAGGTCCGGACCGCTGCCTGCGTCGATTCCTGCAACAGGCGCTCGCCTTCCCAAACATAACGCGTGTCGACCGTACGCGGCTCCGAGCGGAGCGGATCTGTCCGCAAGTGCTCGACGCACTTGCGGACACGGCGCCCCAGCGCGTCATATCGCAACCGCACGCACACCTGCCGCCCACGGACTTCCATCAGCCTGCCGTCGGCGTCCCACGTGAATGACTGCTCGTCCGCCGCGCCCTGCTTGCCGGTCACGTTGCCCCACGCATCGTATTCGTAGCGATAGCCGCGGCATTCGCGCAGACGGTGATCGGGATAGACGACGGCCTCCCATCCGACACGCGGCGTTTCGAGCAGATTCCCTGCTGCGTCCCACGTAAAATATTCGATACCGAGCTCGTCCGACACCGACCTGAGCAAGCAGCCGCGACGGTCATAGTCGTAGTACGTCCGTCCGTCGAAGCGATCGTCCACCTGAACGAGATTGCCGGCGACGCTGTACCGGAATTCGCGCCAACGTTCGACTTCGCCCGCCCGCATTTCGTTGTCGGGCGTCCGGATAACCGTCATCGCGAACCAGCGCTCGAGCGAGGACGTCGGCGTGAAAACCGAACGCAAGTACAGCTCGCCCTGAGAACGCAATACTTGTCTCCCCAGCTCGTCATAACGTAACGCGGCAATCCCGCGATTCTCGCTGCCGCTCGCCAAACCAATCAACACGACGCGCCCGGCATCGTCGCGCTCGAGCTTCACGACATGCCCGTGCGCCAGAATCACTGCGCCGGGCCTGCCCGCCTCGTCGCGTTCATGGCGAAGCGTACCGCTCGCTCCGTGCTCCGCCGTCAGTCGTCCTGACTGATCGTATTCGAAACGGATCGTATCCGGCTCGACGCCGATCGCTTCGCCCGCGTCGGTCGGCAGGCAGCCGACGGTCTCGAGCCACCCCTTGCTGGTATAAGCGTAGCGATAGCGCGCATGCTCGGTCTCGCGGCCGATCAGGCGACCCGCCGAGTCATGTGCAAACGATTCGAGACGAGTCGACGAACCGGCATTGGTCGTGATCTGCTGGAGGCAGCCGGCCATCGTATAGTCGAACGTGCGTGTTACGCCATCCGCATCGATGATCGACGTCAACCGGCCGATCGGGTCCCACGCCAGCATCTGCACCGCGCCGTTCCCGCTCACGGTCCGGATTCTGCGGCCGTGCGCATCGTATTCGTGTGCAGTCACGTTCCCCTCCTCGTCGGTCGCGCGCACAACGCAGCCGTGCTGGTCGCGATGCCAATATCTGGTCTGGCCGTCGGGCCCCGTCAACAGGGTCGCTTGCCCGCCTGCGTTCCAGACCAGGCGCTCGCAGCGGCCATCGGGCAAAGTCACGGTCAGCGGACGCCCGAGCAAGTCGGGCTCGATCTTCGTCGTTCCACCGAGCGGATCGACGATTTCGACGACATGGCCATTTTCGTCGCGGCGGTAGATCGTCGCGCCACCGTGCGCTTCAACCTGGCGGATCACGCACGCCCATCGGTCGTATTCGACGGTGACCGCGCCATGCTGCCCGGATGCATATGTGTGAATCTCGCCGTCTTCGTGCTCCGCGTAAGCGATTTGCGTGGCCCCTCGCGACGGTGATTGCCGATAAACGGGGCGCAGCAGATCGTCATACCGCCACAGCCACAGCTGACCATTACTCGTGCGAATCGTGATCGGCTCGCGCGTCGCGAACGCATAGATCGTCGAGCGCTCGCGATCGAGCGAATCGATTTCTCGCGTGATGCGGCCGAGGTTGTCGAATGTCATGCGAACTCGACGATCGCCCGGCAATTCAAGCTCGGTCGGCCACCCGGCGCCGTCATAGCCGAACGCATGGCGTCGGCCGTCGAAATCGACATATGCCAGCACGAGCCCATGATCTCCGAACTGCCAATGAGCCGTGTGACCAAACACGTCGGTTGCCTGGCTGTCAGGCTCGTCGAAATTGTATGTGCAGCGCTCATGGGCGCCGCGGCATGTCATTCGCTCGACCACTCGTGGCGTGCCGTCGATCGTCTGCCATGCATAACGGGTGGTTTGTCCGAGCGAGCCAACCTCTTCGACGATCCGATCGTTCTCGTATGCGAAGCGGCGCACGACGTCGCCGATACGATTACGCACGCTGGTCAAGCGGCCATCGTCGTCGTAGCCGTACCGGACAAGAAAACCGGTCGGGCCTCCGTCGATACACTCGATGCCGGTCAGTCGGGAGCCGTTGCGATCATAGTGCATCTTCAGCTCGTGACCGCATGTACCTCGCATGCGCTGCAGGCGGCCGTGCGTATCCCAGATGCAGCCGATCCGCTCCTTGCGAAGATTTTCCATGTACTTCAACCGCGCGACGCCCTCCTCGTCGAATTCACCGAACACGCGGTAGTGCGGCGTGAGGTCGGCAACGACCATTCGCCCATCGGACAAATGCGCGAAGTGCAGTTGCTCGGACGACACGATGATCTGTGCGCCGCAGCGCGGCATCGGCAGCGTCAAAACGCGGCCCTGATCGTCGGTATAGATCAGCCGCTCTCCGTCTCGGCGCAGCGTGGCCTCCCATCCGGTGCGCCAGCCGCAACCTAGCGGCCCCGATTCCTTCAGTGCGCTCGAGTAAAAGCGCGCCCATGAGATGGGCAACCGGCCGGGCAAAGTGAAGTCGATTTCATCGTCCGCGAGGCAAACCTTGTTGCCCGACTTCATGTCGACGGAGCGGCACAGCAGCCCGGACAGCGCACGCTCGACGCCATGGCGCGCCCCCCAGTTCCCCGGCTGATGCCGATAGCGATCGATTGCCGGAGCGACGCCCACCGATTCCATCAAGTTGCCTTCGAGACCAGCCAGCACGCCGGCCAACCCTCCAATACCACTCATGTCAGCGCCCCCTTCACGAGCCGATAAAGACGTCGCCCGATCCCGAGACGACTGGCGCGCCACATGAGGTCACGCTGGCGACGAATGCCGCAGGCAGGTTGTTGATGAATACCGTTCCCGATCCCGCAGCAATCGCCTGCGCGGACGCGTGCAGCGCGCATACGGCAACGCTGCCCGCTACGTACGCGGCCGAAATCCCGTTCGTGAAGACGTCGCCGGAACCGGTGACGATCGCGCCGCCGTGGCCGATCGCGTCGCCTACTCGGGCAGCTGGATTGCTCATATTCGTAAATCTCCTGCAGGAATGAGAATGACAAGTGCATTCGTGCGCTGCGCTTGCATGAAGCGCAGCCATAACTCGATTACGCCCACGACTCGCCCGGTTCCTCGGTCGGAGGCGGTTCTTCGGTTGGAGGCGGTTCCTCGGTCGGAGGCGGCTCTTCGGTCGGAGGCGGCTCCTCAGTCGGAGGCGGCTCTTCGGTCGGAGGCGGTTCCTCGGTCGGAGGCGGCTCTTCAGTCGGAGGCGGCTCTTCGGTTGGAGGCGGCTCTTCAGTCGGAGGCGGTTCCTCAGTCGGAGGCGGTTCCTCGGTCGGAGGCGGCTCTTCGGTCGGAGGCGGTTCCTCAGTTGGAGGCGGCTCTTCGGTCGGAGGCGGTTCCTCAGTTGGAGGCGGTTCCTCGGTCGGAGGCGGCTCTTCGGTCGGAGGCGGCTCCTCAGTCGGAGGCGGCTCTTCGGTCGGAGGCGGTTCCTCAGTCGGAGGCGGCTCTTCAGTCGGCGGGGGCGCTTCGCTTGGCGGCGGCACCTCCGTCGGCGGCGGTGGCGGCGGCGGAAGAATCGGCTTCGTGATATCGAGGAAAAACGACGGCACCGGAATCGGCGGAATCGCGCCGCCGCCACCGCCTCCTCCGCCTCCGCCGCAGCAATCCGAATCGCCCGGATTCAGTTGCAGCGGCGCGCCTTGCACGACGACTTCATCGCTACCGATGATGCGAATCTTCGTGCCGACGAGCTTGATGGTGCCATCGGCCGTCATGGTGAGCGAAGACGCGCCGCAGACGATCGACAACACGCCGCCGACTGCCAGCGCATACGCGCCGCCGACGTTGCGCGCGTATGCGCCCCCAACGGAAACGGACGATGCGCCGCCCACCGCGACCGCATGCGCCCCACCGACGTTCAACGCATACGCACCGCCGATCATCGTCGATTCCGCGCCGCCCACCGCGTAGCTCGCGGCTCCGCCGACGATGCTGCTGAACATGGCGCCCACCGCTCGCGTATGGGTCAGCCCGACGCCGATCGAAAAATTCTTGCCGATCGTGTGCGACTCGTCATTCTTCGTCAGGCGGTTCATGTCCTTTTCCGCCTGCATGTGGAATTCCTCGGCGCCCAGCTTGTCCTCGAAACGGATGCCGTTGTAGTTCTCGCGGCCACCCGTGATCGACTTGCTCTTGAACCCGCTCTTCGTCGCGTCGCCGGGCAGATCCCAAGGCGGCGGCGTAATGGTGTTGTAGAGACTGCCGAGAATCAGCGGCCGGTCAGGATCGCCGTTCATGAATCCGACGATCACTTCCTGACCGATCCGCGGAATGTAGATGCCGCCGAAATTCACGCCCGCCCACGCCTGACTCACGCGCACCCAGCAGGAATCCGTTGCGTCGTTGCGTGCGTAGCGATCCCACAGAAATCGGATCTTCACGCGGCCGAATTCGTCGGTCCATAGCTCATGGCCGGGCGGTCCGACCACGATCGCGGACTGCGGCCCGCTCGTCGTCGGCTTCGGCGTTTCGCGCGGCATCCGAAACACCTCGTTCGACGGCTGCACGACCAATTCGTTGTCGCATTCGTAGCGGTAACCGCTGCCCGTTTCGTCCGCAACCTCGGTCAACATCAATGCCGATTCGATGACGAGATACTCGCGGTTCGCGTCGTCGTGCTTGTGCTTCGACAACACGAACGTATGGCCGCATGCGAGACCGCGCACATTGCCCCGGCCGTATGCGCGCGACCCGGTAGCGCGGCGCTCCTCCATGCGCACGCGGCTAATGAGGTCACCATGTTTGCTATCGGTGTAGTCGCCCGGCCATTCGAACAGCTCGCCTTCCCCCCAGTTCGTTTCCCGCGGCTGGTGATTGGACGTCACGAGGCTCGCGAGCGGACGCGTGAAATCGAAGTCGTCGATCACGACGCGGCCCGGCCGCAACGCTTCGTCCGTCGAAAAATAGTTGATGTACTCGATGTCGATCTTCCCGCCTTCGGGATGATGCGCGATCTCGTGATAGGCCTCGCTCGGCGCTTTGCGATGCCCGCCGATGTGATCGCACAAGACGAGGCGATGCTTGTTGTCCGAATGCTCGAAGAACCAATAGATCCCCCACTCCTCCATCAATCGCTGGATGAAGTCGAAATCGGTTTCACCGTATTGCACCTGGAACGCACGCGGCTCGTTTCGGGCGCTCTCGCCCGCCACCGAATACTTGTCGATGTCGAGCCGCTTCTCGACCGGGTAAGGGTAGTCGTGCAAGACCATGTCGATGATCTCGACGGCGCTCTTGTCCTGAAAAATCTTGTAGTCGCTCGTCAACGTCGCGAGCCACAGCCAGGGCCGCAGCTCGATACGATAGACGTTGTAGCGCCCTTCGCCGCGAAGGAAGCCCGCCTTGACCACGAGACCGCTGATTTCGCGCGCTCCCGCGCCAACGCCCCCTTGCGCGCCCGTTCCGATTCCGTCGAGCTGAATGCCGACGGTCATCTCCGTGCCGATCATCGCCTTCAGGTCGAGATTCGCGCTCGTGGCCAGCGGAACGTGGAAATCGTCAGGCGTTCGCAGGAGCAGTTCGTACGTGTAGAGCTTTCCGAGGTGCTCTTCACCGCGCAACGACAGGAACTCGAGCGCCGGCTGACCGAGCAGCCGCGGCATTGCGCCGCTGCGGATCATCACCGTGCGGTTCTGATTCGTCCGTCCCTTCGAAAGATGGTTTGACATGCAGTCTTCTAGCTCCCACTTACCTAAAAACAAATGTCCGGACCGAGGCGCGCGTCCGCACCGATGCGTCGCCCGCTGCCGAACCGATTCGATGCACCGTTCAAGATTCGATTCCGCCTACGCTCGACGGATGTCTGATGCGCACACGAGCGCGTCTGAGCAGCACGTCGACGAGCAGATTCGCGCCGATGCTCAACGCGGCGTCGACCAGATGGTCCGCAGCCAGATCGAGATCGATCGACACGCGGGCGTCGACCACCTTCCGTCCGAACTCGACCACGCATCGCATGCAGTAGACCGCCCGCGGCCCGGGTATCTCGTCACCCGCTCCGGGCGGATCGATCGCGGCCACCCGCCCGACGGGCGTCGCGTGGGCGCCGAGCCATTCGCCAAGGACGCCGGCGATCGTCGCGAGGTTGCCGCAGCTGCTCAACGCGGCCACCATTTCGCCGTCGACGTCCGGCATGCGCCACGCGGCGATCCATAACGCTCGCGCAAGCTTTCTCGAATGGGGCTGCCGACGAAACGCGACGATCTCGCGATACTCGCGAATTCGCGTGCGCAGTGTCGTGCAGTTCGACGCGATTGCCCGCTCGAGCGCCTGCGTGGAGAATTCGTGGCGGCTCGGGAGCTTGTCAAACGTGTAGGTGTAGATGTCGGCGTTTCGTATGTTCATGAATGTGTGCAAACGTCATGAAAACCCTGCTCTGCTTCACGGCGGAATGCTCCGTGCATCCCGCTTTCGCGCCGCATCGGCTCAACTGATGCTCCCCGGGCAGCGGAAATTCGTCAGCAAGCCGCTCGTCAACGGATTCATCTGAGCGTTCGTTCTGAGTTCGAGGGCCGCGCGCCGGCCGTCGAAATCAAAATCCAGCATCAACCGGCTCGCCGATGTGGTACCCGTCAACCGTCCGCGCTCGATCAGGCGAAACAGCGCCCAGGGCCCCGTCGTTGCGATCGTCGACGTATCGGGCCGAATCCGCGGCTTCGCGGTGATTTCCGCAATCGCGCCGCCGCGCGGGCCGGGCCAGCCCACCGAGAACGGCAGGACCGGACCGTGCACATAGCGCTGCGACTGGCCGTCGACGTCGACGATCAGCTCTGTGATCTCGGGGTCGATCGACGCCACCTTCGCGTCCATCTTCCACGCCATCCGCTTTGCGCCTTGTTCGCGAAAGAACACGTCGCGAATCGCGGCGGCACGCTCAAACGGCTCGAGGCTCGGCCCCCGAATCGGCGGCATGCCGGGATTCAGCGCCTTATAGCGCCACGGCTTGGAGTTGGTGTCGACGTGCGCCGCAAGCGCCTTCTGAAAAAACTCGTCGAACAGGCCGCCCGCGGCGAAGAGGCGGTTGAAATCCTCGATGTCGACTTCCTGATTGCTCCGCGCGAACGGATACTTGCCTTCGACGGTGGCGCGGCACGCCTTGCCGACGCTCGAATCCACCTGCATCGCAAGCAGCGAACCCGCTTCGCGCCCGACTTTGTCGGCCGCTTGCGCCGCGATGCCGCCCAGCACCGTTCGCAGCGGCGCGGGCAGCTTCTCCGCCTCCATTTGCAACGTGGTGCCGATGTCCAGCGCGGGCGGCATGCTCTGCGAGGAGAGCGCGTTGTCGGCCACGACGAGGCGCGTGTACTGTTCGTTGATCAGCGTGAGGATTGCGTCGAGCTGCAGCGCCTTGCCGCCCGGCGAAATCGGCGCGTCCGTCATGGTCGGGCCGCTTCCCGTATCCGCCTGCCCCGTCACCACCTCGCGCAGCGCCGCGAAGCGGTTGTCCACCAGTTCCTTCTCGAGGCGCTGTTCCGGCCGCCGCGCCGCGAGTTTCCGCGCGCCGTCGGCAACTTCCTTCGCCGCGCCGGATCGTCGCCCGAGGGCCGAAAGCGCCGTGTCGGCCAGCGACGCATCTTCCCGTGCATCGACGACCGACAACGATGTTTCGCGAACGACGGCGCGCGCCAGTCTCACGAGCGGCGAATCGGGCGCGGCGAGCGCGCGCAGCGTCGCCAAATCGAATGCGAGCGTGCCGCCCGCGCCGTCTTCGCCGAACGAGGCGGGCCGAATGTCCGCCAGATACTGCTGCCAATAGTTGCCGTAATCCGTCAGGTACTGGCGGCGAATGTCGTCGGCCAGCGACGACCGCCCTGCGACGACCTTCGCGTTGCGGATCGCGTCGCCCCACCGCGCGGCGGAGCCGGCGCTCCCCATCACCCATGCATCGTCGCTTTGCGCTTGGGCGAGAAATTCGGGCAGCCGGGCGCTGAACACCTGATGGTAGCCATCGTACGTGTACAAGCCGGGCACGCCACGCTGGAATCGCGAGCCGTCGACGAGCCTGAAGATCCCCGCACCCTGAAGCCCGACCGCGCGCGCGAGCGTGAAGTTCTCCGGCGCCTCGTTCTCGATCGCGGCCATCGCGCGCTCGTATAGCCGCCTCGGCGCCGGATTCGCGTTGAGAAAAAGCCGGGCGCGCTGAACGAGCGCCGCGTTCTGGCGTCCGCTCGGCTCGAACGGCTTGCCGTCGACGAACAGCGCATCCAGGTGCCGCGCCATCAAATTGCGTCCGCCCATCTCGGCCGCGCTGTCCGACCGCTCCCAGTCGCGCATGACCCAATCCTTCACCGCCTTCGCGTCATGGCGCGCGGCGTCGTCGAGCATCAAGTAGATCGTCAGCGTGCGATAGACCTCGTCCGCATTCTTCGCATCGATCTGCGCACTCAGCACATTCTCGACGCGCCGCACGATCTGCGGCAGGAGAATCCGGCGCAACAGGCTCCGATAGGTCGCGTCGGACGCGTCGACGATGCCGGGCGCGACGTACAGGCCGTAGCGGAAACTCGCGCCGGGCGCATCGAGATCGAGATCCCGGTATCGCGGAAGATCGCGGGAACCGTCCAGCACCCCCGCAACCGCTGCCGGCTTCGGCACCTTGTTGTAGGCGTCGACTCGTGCGGCGAGGGCGGTCGTCTTCTCCGAAATCGCGTCGAGATAACCGCGATTGTTGTCGTAGCTCACCGCAAGCGAACTCGCCAGCCAAACGAACAGCGCCACGGCGAGCAAATGTCCCGCCCAGCGCATCAGGCGAAAGCGCACCTCCCACGTTACGTTCGGCCGAACCAGATGCGCCTCCGGCACGATCACGTGCTGGAACACATCGCGCAGAAAGTAGCTGCGGCTGCCGGTCATCGCTCCATGGCCGCGGGCCTGCCCGCCTGCGTCGCCGCCGAGCATTCTGCCGAGCTGGCGCTTCAAGCGCTGCAGGACGGTTTCGCGATCGGCGGCCATCACCTGGTCCGTCTGCTCGGCGCTCGTGAAATAGACGCCGCGCAGCGTATTCTGCAACTGGGCGTCGTCGTAACGCGAATCGAGAAACACGAGGCCGAGCATTTCCGTCAACGCCGCCGACAAGCTCCTGAATTCCTGCGGCAACGCATACAGCCTCTTGCGGCGATCGTTTTCGTATTCCTCGAGCAGCCGGTTATTCAGCCCGGCGTCGATACGCCTCTCCAGTCGTTTCATTTCATCGACGCAATGCTCGCGCAGAACGCCGGTCGCGCTCTTCCCGCTGTCCGCGTCGTAGGGCAGCGTGAACCCCCAGATCTGCGTTCGCCCCTCGGCCGTCAACGACTGGAAATACTCGGGAAAGCCCGGCAGCAAATCGAGCTTCGTGACGATCACGTATACGGGAAAGCGAATGCCCAGTTCCTGATGCAACTCGCCGAGGCGGGTGCGCAGCGCGGCCGCATGCGCGGTGCGCTCGGCCTGCGTCCGTGCGACGAGATCCTCGACGCTGACCGACAGGACCACGCCGTTGACGGGCGCACGCGGCCGATGTTTGCGAAGCAAACCGAGAAAGCTCTTCCACTCTGCTTCGTTGGCGGCCGTCGCCTGCTCGTCGCCGGGCACGTCGTGCCGGACGTAACGGCCCGCCGTGTCGATCAGCACGGCCTCGTTGGCGAACCACCATTCGCAATTGACGGTGCCGCCGCGCGCGCGTTCTGACGACGCCTCCATTTGATCCGCGAGCGGAAATTTCAGACCGGAACGCGCGATCGCCGCGGTCTTGCCCGCACCCGGCGCGCCGACCACCATGTACCACGGCAATTCATACAGATAGCGCCCGCTTTCGAGCAAGCGCCGCCAGCCGAGCGCGCCGCCGCGCAGGCGCTTCAACTGACCGATCGCCTTCGACACCGCCACGTTCACGGCACGGATTTCCGCTCGCCCCGCCGTGTCGGCCTTGCCCGCCGCCGGATCGAGAATGCGCTTGAGCAACGCGTCGTTCGTCCGCACCGCCAGCCACAGGCGGTAGAGGCCATACGCGGCGTAACAGAAAAGAATCACGGCGACGATCAGCACGCGCACCCATACCGGGGCGAACGGGTGACGATCGCCGAACGCGAAGAGCGGCCCGGCGTGCCAGATCAACAGGCACACCGCGGCGACGCCGACGGGGCTGAGCGGCCACCGCATCAGCCGGAACGCCAGGAGCGCCGCCAGCAGGACGATGACGGCGACGCGCACCACGACGCCCGCAAGGGGCCGCAACTCGTCGAACGCGAGCAAAGGGCCGACGAACCATACGGCGGCGGAGACGAACAGCACCGCGATGCATGCGAGCATCTGCCACGAAAAGACGAACTTAAAAAAACGTTTCAGGTAAGACATGCCGGACTCCTGCGTTACAGCGTGACCGCGATTTCAACGCGCCGGTTGCGGGATCGGCCGGCAGGCGTCGCGTTATCCGCAACGGGCTGCGCGTCGCCCCGGCCTTCCGAGCGGATACGATCGGTCGGCGTGCCTCGCTGAACCAGGATTCGCGCAACGTAAGCCGCGCGCTTTTCCGACAGCACGAGATTGTTCGGGACATCGGCGCGCCGAATCGGCTGGTTGTCGGTGTGCCCCGTGACCGTGACCTTGCCGCCGACGCGCGCGACTTCCTGCGCAACCTTGTCGAGAATCGGCTCGATCTCGGGAAGCACGCGGCTCTCGCCGGAACGGAACATCGAGTCCCCCCTGAAGATCACGACGCTGCGCCTATCGTCTTCGTCGACGGTCAATAGACCGCGCGCGATCTCGTTCTTGAGCAACACCGACAGGCGCAAGCGCTGCGCGGGCGCCGTTGGCTCGCCCTTCGCGATCGCCAGAATGCGGGCTTCGAGCGCGTTGCGTTCGGTGAGCAGCCGATATTGATAGAACGCGAAGAAACCGAACAGCAACAGAAACACGAACGCACTCGTCGCCCACGCAGGCACGCTGCGCAACAGCGCAAGCTTGCCGGGCTCGGCGCCGCGCCAATGCGGCGACAATTCCGGCTGAAGCGCGTCGCGCGCGCCGGTAATGAGCGTCCACAGACGCTGGCGAATCTGTTCGAGATGCCGCCGGCCGTCCGCGACGACGCTGTAGCGCCCCTCGAACCCGAGACCTAGCACGCGATAGAGAATTTCCAGAATGTCGACGTACTCCTGAGGATCGGTCGCCATGCGCCCGATCAGCAGGAAGAACTTCTCGCCGCCGTCGACCTCGCCTTCGTACGTGATGAGCAAGCTTTGCGAAGCCCACACGCCGCCGCCGCCCCAGCGCGTGCGATTGGCCGCCTCATCCAGCGCCGTGCACAGGCAATAACGCACGACCGCCATGTGCTTCCAGGGCAGATCGGCCTTTTCGCACAAGTTCTGGAACAAGGCCACCTCGCGCACGAGAAGCGTGCGAAGGCTCGCGACGGCTTCGGACGTGTCGAGCGTCGCCGGCATGTCGGCCAGCATCCTCAGCAAGGGATTCCCTGCTTCGAGGAGCGGATTCGCGGCCGCGCGAACTTCGTCGAGACGATGTTGAACGTTGACCGACGCAGCCGTCCCGTCGCGCACCGGCTCCGCAGCAGCCGCCTTCGGCGCGGATCGCGCGCGATCCGCGGCGGCGCTCGCACCGCCTTCGTCCGACGTGAGGAAATCGAACGCGGCTTCGTCAAAGGCGCCCGAGCTCATTTGTGACGCACTCCCCAAAGTTCGAGCTTGAGTTCAGGGAAATGGCCCGCGATGTGCATCGCGAGTCCGCCTTGCTGCGCAATTTGTTCCCAGAACGGCCCCGTGCGGGAAAGCTCGTAATAGATATAGCTGGAGTTGAATGGAATCTGCCGCGGAGGCACCGGCAACGGAATCATCGTCATGCCCGGCAGATGAGAGCGGATAAGCTCCGGCAGCCGCTGCGGATGGCTGATCTTCGTTTGAGATGCGAACTGTTGCTGCAATACGTCCGGAGACATTTGCGCGCCGACCGCGAGCACGAGACTCGAATAGCCCGCAAGCTCGGACGGCAGCATCGTGGCCACGCGAATGCCGTGCGGCTGCTCGGTGAGCGGAATCGGCTGAGCGCCGCGAATCAGAACCTGGTTCAACAGGTAATGCACTTCGTCGACCAGCGGACGAATGCTCGCGTACAGCTGCGCATGATCGTAGCCGGGCGTCGGCCGCGGCCGGCGCGTTTGCGGACGCACGAACGTCGACAGTTCGCCCGCCAGCATCGACAGCTCGCGATAGAGCGTCACGGGCGGCATCTCGCGAATCCTGCAGATGTGTTCGAGCAGCGGCTCATACCGGTTCAGCACCTGCAGCAACAGGTAATCCGCCACTTCAGCCGCCGCGCCCGCGCGGCCGTCGCTGCCGGACAGACGTGTCGCGAGCGCGTCGGCGCGCAGTTTCGCGAGGCCGTGCAACTGGGTCGCCCATTCGCGCAGCAGCGGGCTGGCCCCATACTGGCTGACGGGCGGGATGTGATCGCCGTCGTAGAGCGCGACCGAACCGTCCGCGTGCAGCGTCTTCACGCGCGTCAACGCGATGCCGATCCAGGATTGGGTCAGCTCCTTTTCAGGCATCAGCCGAAGCCGCATGTTCGCGAGCTGCACGGGCTTGGGCCCCTGGCCGATCGCATTGCTGTCGCGCAATTCGATCTCGAACGCCGAATAGCGCGCAAGCGATCCCGCCTGTTCACCGAACGCGGTTTCCTCCGTATTCGGCAAACGCAGCGGCACCGCGAGATAGATCACCTGGTCCTGATGCTCGGGAGCGATCGTCAAGGGCGGCGGCGGCGGCGTGTGCCCCGGCACATCGAACGGCGTTCCGTCGGGAAATATTCCCGTCCCGCTCTTGAAGACGAGCTTGCCGAACGATAGCGACTCCTGATCGATTTCATAGCGGCTGAATCCCCAGAAAAACGGGCTGAGGGCCGCGGCTCGCTTGTGTGCGAAGTATTCGAAGTAACGTTCCTGTTGCTGAAACAGCTGGGGAAGAAGAAATAGCCCCTCGTTCCACACCACCTTGTTATGCCAACTCATCGCAATCATTCCAATTCTGTAATCGATACGGTCCGCTGCCCGACATCGACGTTCAACTTGACCTTCGCTCTCGGCATGAATGCCCGGTACCATGCGTCCTCCGGAACCGGCCGTAGCTTATGAACCGCCCGCCACACCGATTTGCCGAGTTCTCGATAACCGACCAGCACGCCGATCGACGTCGCTGCGGAATTGGCGCGTCGATGAACGTCTCGGGTGTCGCCCGGGCGCATCACGAATTCATCCACGGCGATCGCGTCGTCGCCCAACACTTTCCGGCTGTCGCTCTGCAGCGTAAAGAAATCGGCGTTTTCAAATGCACCGGCCGATTTCAGTTCGTACAGCCGCACCATCACGGGTGCCGGGCGTTCGTACTCATCCGGGTTTGATCCGTCGCTCACCTTGATCTTCACGGTCAGATCGGCTGATTCCTTGTGTGCCGGCCCGCTGGCACAAGCCGCGAGCGACACGCACACAGCTGCCGCCGCAATCCGCCTGACAGCGGTTCGCCTGGCCGCTTCGCGGCGAAAGAAAAATTGGGAAACCATCTGGATGATCCTGTCGCACCGGGGCAAGCCGCTGTTCGTGGCGCCCGTATCGCGAGCGCCATGGACAGCAGCCTCCGGGCCTCGCCGGTTGCCGACGAGGCCCGTTCCGGATAACCGGCGTTGAGGGTTAAGCCGCGTTCTTCTTGATGTCGAAAGTCGCGGTGATTGCGCCGCCGCTGCCGCCCTGCGCATTCTGAACGACGTACTCCTGCTTCAGGCGGGAGAACGACAACCGAACGACCTCGCGCGGGCGCGACTCGTCCTTAGCCACGCCGGATGGGCTCACCTGGGTAACGAGCACATCGTTCATCGTGAGCTTGACGTACTCGAGCGGGCTGCCGCCCGCCTTGCGCACCACGAGCCGAGCCTCGTCGATATGCTTGCCGAGCAAGCAGTACTGAACGAGATTCGGGCTCGCGCGATCGATGTAATGTTCGAAGTGCAGATCATCGATCGTCGCCTTGCCCGCGCCGCCCCCCGAACCCAGGTGCATGTTCGATTGCTGACTGACGTTCCACGACCAGCTCAAGACCTCGATTTCACCCTTGTGGGTTGTGTCTTCCGCCTCACCGTCGATACCGTTGATCTTGAGGAAAATGTCGTGCGACATGGCATACTCCTTCTTATTGCGTTAATTTTCAGTACTACTGAGCCAGAGAGATTTAACGAGCGCCTGCCCACCGCTCCGCCGAACAACGGTCATCGCCGATCGGCTTGCTCTTGCGCCGCCCGGTGGCGTACGCCCGCGACAATGGCGTGCATGACGCGGCCGCGTACGCCCGCCGTCACGATCGTCCGGACGGCATCCGTTACGCCGCTTCCTTGACCGAGGGCAGCTTCGCGACTAGACGCAGCGATACGGTCAACCCTTCCAGCTGGAAGTGCGGACGCAGGAAGAACTTCGCCTGGTAGTAGCCCGGATTGCCTTCCACGTCCTCGACGACCACTTCGGCCGCAGCCAGAGGACGGCGCGCCTTGGTCTCCTGCGACGAATTCGCCGGATCGGCGTCGACATAGTTCATGATCCATTCGTTGAGCCACTGCTGCATGTCCTCTCGCTCCTTGAACGAACCGATCTTGTCGCGCACGATGCACTTCAGATAATGCGCAAAGCGCGAGCATGCGAACAGGTACGGCAGGCGAGCGGACAAGTTCGCGTTCGCCGTCGCATCCGGGTCGTAGTACTCGGCGGGCTTCTGCAGCGATTGCGCGCCGATGAAGGCCGCGTAGTCCGTGTTCTTGCGATGGATCAGCGGAATGAAACCGTTCTTCGCGAGCTCCGCTTCGCGACGATCCGAAATCGCGATTTCGGTCGGGCACTTCATGTCGATGCCGCCGTCGTCTGTCGGGAACGTATGGCAAGGCAGGTTCTCGACGACGCCGCCGCTTTCGACGCCGCGAATCAGCGTGCACCAGCCGTAATGCTTGAACGAGCGGTTGATGTTGACCGCCATTGCGTACGCGGCATTCGCCCATACGTACTTGCGATGATCGGACCCGTCCGTCGATTCCTCGAAATCGAATTCGTCGACGGGATTCGTGCCGATTCCGTACGGCAAACGCGCAAGAAAACGCGGCATCGCCAAACCGACGTAACGCGCATCCTCGGAATTTCGCAGCGAATTCCAGGGCGCATATTCGAGGTTCTGCGTAAAGATCTTGGTCAGGTCGCGCGGATTGGCCAGCTCTTGCCACGAATCCATCTGGAGTACCGACGGCGATGCGCCGGTAATGAACGGCGCATGCGCGGCGGCCGCCACCTTGCCGATCGACGAAAGCAGATCGACGTCCGGCGGCGTGTGATCGAAGTAGTAATCGGCCACGAGACACCCATACGGCTCACCGCCGAGCTGGCCGTATTCTTCTTCGTAGATCTGCTTGAAGAACGGGCTCTGGTCCCAGGCCACGCCTTTGTATCGCTTCATCGTGCGGCGCAGATCGTCCTTCGAGACGTCCATGAAGCGGATCTTGAGTTTCTCGTCCGTCTCGGTGTTCGTCACCAAGTGATGAAGACCGCGCCACGCGCTTTCCAGTTTCTGGAAATCGTCGTGATGCAGGATCAGATTGATCTGCTCGGACAGTTTTCGATCGATCTCGCCGATGATCGCTTCAATGCTCTTGTACGCGTCGTCCGACAACGTCGCCGAATTGGCGAGCGCCTGCTCGGCCAGCGTCTTGACGGCGTGTTCCACCGCCTCGCGCGCCTGCTCGGTCTTCGGTTTGAACTCGCGCGACAGCAGCGCATTGAAGTCCGATTGCGTAGCGATCTGCGCATCGGCGGAGCGCGCCTGAGATTCACGTGCAGCCATTTTCTCTCCTATGAATCGATTCCGGTTTCGGGAATCAGTGCTTTTCCTTCGATTCCCTGCTTTCCGCCTTGTCCGCCGCGGGCTTCGGCGCCTTCGCGAGCGCGCTCAGCAGCGCGGGGTCCTTGAGCACCTTGCTCACGAGGTTCTCCGCGCCCGACTTGCCGTCCATGTAGGTCTGCAGATTCGCAAGCTGCGTGCGCGCGTCCAGCAGTTGCGACAGCGCGTCCACCTTCTTGGCGATCGCCGCGGGGGAAAAGTCGTCCATGCTTTCGAACGTGATGTCGACCATCAACTGGCCGTCGCCCGAAAGCGTATTCGGCACCGAGAACGCCACGCGCGGCTTCATCGCCTTCATGCGCTCGTCAAAATTGTCGATATCGATGTTGAAGAACTTGCGATCGCCGACTGCCGGCAAAGGCTCGATCGGCTTGCCGGACAGGTCTGCAAGCACGCCCATCACGAAAGGAAGCTCGACCTTCTTTTCGGAACCGTAGATCTCGACGTCGTACTCGATCTGGACGCGAGGCGCGCGATTGCGCGCGATAAATTTCTGTGAACTATTGGATATAGCCATATCTTCTCCAGCTTGAAGTCGGAATGAAAATCAACGAACAAGTATTCCTCTGCATTGCCCGCGCAATAGAAATTCGCCGAACGTCACGCCTTCAATTTCCCCTCTTAATGGCGTTGACGTCGTATCAAATTCTCCTTTAGCGGAAGGCGGTTCAAAATCAGACAAGTTTGAAAGTTTCCGAATCGATTCGTGAATGCGCGCGCCGAGCCGCGCTTGCAAAGCGCGTGCGACGCCGAGGCGGGCTCTCGTCAGCCGCCTTTTTCGGACCTCGTCACTATTCGATTGAGCGATCGGCGCGCATCCGGCCGTCGCGGCGTTCCCGCGCCGCCCGCATCGCGCGGCCGCGCCTACAGTTCCGTGTCTATCGCTTTCTTGTCCGACGCGACATCCGGAATCAGCAAGATCTCGACACGTCGGTTCTGTGCGCGCCCCCAGGGGCTTTCGTTTCCGGCAATCGGGTGCGTGTCGCCCGCCCCTTGCACGATGAAGCGCGTCTTCAGCACGCCTTGATCGACGAACCAGTCGCGAATCACGCGCGCACGCGCTTTGGACAACTGAAAATTGTTCGCTTCCGATCCGGCACTATCGGAATGACCCACGATCAGAACGCGCTGCTCCGGATTGGCGAGAATCAACCGCAATGCATGTTGTAACTCACGCCGCGCGGCGCCCGGAGAAAACTTCGCCTCACCGGTCGCGAACAGCGACACCGTGTCGATGCGCATCGCGACCGACTCCGCGCGCCGCGAAACCAGCGCCGTATCGAGCTTGACCAGCAACTCCTGTCCTCGATAGAGCCCCCAGCCGACCCCGACCGGCACCCCATTGAGCAACGTATGCACGATTGTCGAGCGATCGTGCTCGAGGCGAGCCTGCACGAAACGCTTTTTCCCGATCCACTCGTCGGGTGCGCTCCGATATTCGGCCATGTCGCTCGCCACGCGCTGGATCATGCGGCAATTCATCCAGGCCGATACCGCAACGGCAATGCCAAGCGTCGAAACGGTCGAAAACACGAGAGCCGGCACCAAGCTTGCGCGACAGGAAACGATATCGCGCGCACCGCTCCATCCCTCCCGAATACCGCTTTCGGCGACCTTCGCCACACGCGGCATGGGAAGCGGCGAAGCCGACGATTTGGTCGTGCGGATATGAAGCCCGGTTCGAATGGTCAGCCACCGCGTCCATGCTCCCGGACGTATCGGCTGCCTGCCGACGTCCGCGAGCGTCAGTCCTTTCAGCATGAACGGCGGCGTGTTCGCCAGCGTGGACATCGACGACAGCAACGCCGTGGCGTCGAGCCAGTCGAACACCGCAAGCCCCAGCGCGCTGTGCGCCGACGAGCCGGCTCGCGACGGCCGAAGCAGCTGTTGTCGGACCGTCGCGAGCAGCTCGCCTGCTTTCGACGCGGCATTCGCCTGCCTCACGCCAATTTCTATCGCATCGCCCACCCACTTCGGGCGCGCGCCGTCGGCGCCCTTGAATCCGAGACACGTGTAGACGGCGAGATAGCACGGCAGAACGTATTCCGAATCGGGGTAGCAAAGCGATTCGCGAAGCTCGGCTCGCCACTTCGCGAATGTCTGCCTCATTTCGCTTTCGTCATCGCTTTCCGATACGAGCGGCAGCACCGCCGCGTCAGGAAAGCGACCTCGCGACGCCTTGATGCGCGCCATCGCGTCTCGCAGTTGCTCGACGGTATCGGCGCGCAGCCACAGTGCACCGGCTTCGCGTCGCAGCATCGCATCGTCTCCTTTGCTGTCGAAAAGCGACGAGGCGTGAGGGCCGGCCACGACGATCACCGCCAGTTCGTGATCGTCGATGTCGGCTTCGACCGTTCGATCTTCTCCCGTCGCACGCATGCGTTCGAATATCTCGATCGCCAGCACGACGGCGGCAATGATCAGAACGATGGTCAGCACATGAGGCCACTCAGGCTGCATGTTCAACGGCAGGCAAAGGCTCGCGAACACCACGACAGGAATGGCGCCCCATACGAGCCAAAATCGAATCTGATGCGACATGCTCAATCTCCCGATTCCCGATGAATCGTTGCTTCATCCGCCAACGTGACTCCCACCTGCTCCACCTCATGACTCAAGCGCTCGTCGATGACGAGCCACATCGTCATGAGCGCGGCGAACGCGAGCAAACTGCCTACGATTCGCCAAGACCGCCCGCGCGCTGCCTCGTGCGATACCCCCCCCTCAATCCAAACCTCGCCCGCTCCCGGCGTTTTCTTGCCGAACATCGGCTTCGCTTCGGATGCCGGATCGTCCGCAAGCACGATCCCTTTCTTGTCTTCCAGAAGGCCGAGCTCATAGAAGAGCGAATACATCTCCAGCAGTTCGGCGTTCGCCGAATGCATCTTCAGCAGACGATCGACTCGCGCACGCACTTTGCTTAGCCCATCCCGAGTGGAATGGAAGCGGAACTGGAGGAGCTCGCGCAGCCACTCGTCCTGTTGTTCGGACGACAGACTGCGCATCGTGATTTCATCGAGCAACACGCATTGCGCGAGTCCCAATTCGTTCGCGACGCCGCCACGATAGCCGCCATCCTGCATGGCCTGCTCGAACTGCTTGACGAGCGCGATGCAGCGCGCGCGCCAATCATGCACGCGTGAAATGCGCGCACCCTCCGTCAATAGCGCGATGTGGAGCATCGTGTCCTGCAGCAGCGTGCGCAACGATTGCGCGGGCATTTCAATCGACATGTCTCGACTCGAATAAACGGATCTCGAATGCTCAGTGCATCTGGATCACGAAGGTCACATAGGTGCGCACCTTGCCCGCACCTGTCTTTCCGGTTGCGTAGTAGCGCGCAAAGAAGGGGATCGGCGTTGGCGTCGACGCTTGGACAGACACCCCCTTCATCGTCGACACGTCGCCGACCTTGATCGGCGAGCCGTCGCCGTTCACGAGCTGAATCTGCACGCCGGTGGCGCTCTGTCCGTCGCTCGGGTCTTCCACGTCGAGATTGCCGTTCTCGCTCGTCGTGGGTCCATTCTCAAAAAAGGTCACTACGTTTCCCGCATATCCGTCGCAAAGCACGGAAATATCGAACGCGGTCGCGCCGGCGGTTTGTCCCGCGTTCGTCAGCGCCGACGTCGAGATGGTCGGCAATGTCACCGTTTTGTTCTCGTTGCCGTCCACGACCGTGCACGCCACCGGGTTGTAGCGCCCGTTGAACTTGATCGTCACGGTCGGGGACGGTGGCGCGGCGCAGGCCGCCGAGCAGGCGAACGTTGCGGCGGCCGCGATCGCCGACCATCGGCGCGTCGCGCTTCTCATGAATTTCCGGGCGGTCATTTCAGTCATTCCGTGCTCCGTTGTCGTCGGATGACGCCTGGCTCGTCTCGTCATGCAACCGCGGCTCGCAACGCAAACGGATGCGAACGATCGCCCGGGACTTTTTTGTTTCCATTTGGGCTGCCGGCACCATGTAAGGCATCGTGCATCGCTCGGAGGAACCCGCCCCCCACTTCGCGACCAGATTGCCGGCACCCTCGATACCGCGCAGGAACGCCATCCCGCCTTGACCGACACCGCCGAGCGACTTGCCGTCGAGGTCGAACAGTTCGCTGCCCATCGGCAACGGCTTCCCGTCTTCGGTTTCCGTCGCCGCGAATACCGGCCTGCCGCGCTTGGTTTCCATCTTCACGAACACGATCGAATTATTGCGAGGCACGACCTCCTCGCTCGTATTCGCGAGCTCGACGTCGTCCGGCAGTTCGGACGGATCGATGGCGACCGTGTTGGCCCGATAGGGCATCAACGAGGGAATCACCGCGTAGCCGAAGCGATCGATCGACGCGCCTTGCCCGTTGATCAGCTTGCCGCCTCTCGCGCCTTTCGCTTCGACTAGCGCTGCCGCCGCCCCGAGCGGCGGACTCAAAGTCACGCCGCCGCGATGCAGGACGACCGCGCCGTTCGCACCGAACGATGCCTGGCGCGTGCGATTGTCGACCGACGCGTTACCGTTGTACGTGCCGAACGGCGAGCGATATGTGCCGTACACCCCGAGCGACGCGAAATTGCTGTCGCTGCTGACCGAACGCGACACGTTGACGCCGTAGTCGATCGGCACCGCGTGCGCCGTGCTGCCCGACAGATTCGCCTGAACCGAACTGTCGCCGTTGGACGCGCGAGACAGCGAAGTCATCAGCGAACTGAACGCATTTCTCTTCGTATAAGCGTTGCTGCCGAGCGGAACCGACAGATTCACGCCGACCTGGGTCACGTCGCGATCGTCGCTCGAGCGGCTGCGCTGCGCGTAGACCGTATACGAGACGCGTTTGAAGGTGCTCGAAAATCCCGCCTGAAACTGCAGATCCCTTCCTCGGCCGTTCCAGTAGTTCAGCAGGCTGCTGGAAACATAGGCGGAACTTCGATCGCCGATTCTCTGGTTGACGTTCAGCTGCAAGCGGGTGCGCGCCCGATAATCGCTTCGCCACGAGCGCTCTTGCGCGTCGTAGCCATTGCGCGCCATGACGGCGTCGGCAAGGCTGTAGTAATTCGACGTCGAATATCGATAAGCTGCCACGGAAAAATTGGTCCCGGTGGACGGCACCATCTTGCCGTACGACACATGCGAGCTGAAGCCGCTGCGCGCGCCTTGTCCAGGCAAGTTCGTGCGCGCAGACGTGACATCGAAAGCGAAAGCGCCAATCGGCGTGTTCAGCGCGACGCCGATCAAGCCCGACGCATAACCCGTCGACGACAGCAGCCCCGCATAGCCGGTCAGCAGATTCGTCATGCCGCGCTGATAGGTCAGCTGCGCGACCCACGGCTTGCCGTTCGACAGCGCGTCTCGATACTGGCCGACGGTAACGTTGAAACGTTGCATGCCCGGCCGCAAAAGTTGGCTCACCGATGCGAACGGCACGGTGAAATGCTTCGTCCTGCCATCCGATTCGGTGATCGTCACGTCGAGATCGCCGCCGTATCCGGTCGGCGGCAAATCGTCGAATTCGAACGGCCCGGGCGGGACGCTGGCCTCATAGATCACGCTGCCGCGCTGCCGCACGGCCACGCGCGCATTCGTGTCCGCGACGCCGCGAACCGTCGGCGCGTAGGATTGAAGCGACACCGGCAACATCCGATCATCGCTTGCCAGCTGCACGCCGCGCACGCCGAACGATTCAAAGATCTCGCCAGTCGTGTAGCTGTCGCCCAGCGTGATCTGGCTGCGCAGCGCCGTGAGGTCCCGTTGAACGTAGGTTTCGAGACTGCGCCAGCTCATGCCGGCACTGCGGTTTCCCCACATCAAGTTCGAACGTTGGCGAACGCGCCAGGCCCCGATGTTCACGCCGGCTTGCAGGCCGAGAAAAAGGCTGCTCGTATTGCTCCCGAAAAATTTGTTTTCGCTCGCATAGCCGCTGAGGTTGTACTGCAGCAGGCCGGCATTGATGCCGTTGTCCCAACGGGACGGGTCCACGTAGCCTCGTGCGGTCTTGCGCATGTCCACTTGCGGAATGGTCAGATCGAGCGTGAGCTCGGCGCCGTCGAACGTATACGTCGCGTCGGGCAGCGCATCGCGCAAGCCGATGCACGCGTTCTCCTCGATCGCCGGTTGCCGGCCCGGTTCCGCATCCGTCGCGACGCGCGCGGCATCGAGACGTTTCGCGACGAGGTCGCTGTCCACGCCGAGCCGATCCAGCGTCGCGCGCGTAAAGCATGGCGCCGCGCTGTCGCTGCCGTGCACGTTGCGGAACTCGACGTCCAGCCTCCCGCGTCTTTCTCCGTTGACCGTCAAGTCGACCGGGTAGATGCCGGCCACCACCGGATTGCCCCGCTCGAAGCGCGACAGATCGATTCCGCCGCCCATGAGCAGGCGCGAATTGAAAGTCACGGCCGCGGCGGTTGAAGCGGACGCATGCGAAGCGACCAGCAATGCCTTCCGGTCGTTCGTCAGCGGCGCTCGGTCGGGCGACGCCGCGCTCGCCGCATCCGGCCGCAAATGGTCGCCAGCACGCATGCCGTCGAATTCCGCCGCGTTGGCCTGAATACACAGCGATCCAACGCCGCATGCAACAGCCCCGGCGGCGATCATCATTTGGCGGCGACATGACAGTCGCGACTCGCCGCCGCGATCATCCGCCGACGTTCCTCCACTTGCTGCTCGGACCACTCGTTCCCCCTTGTCGAACCTTGTTCGTCCGGCCGCTTATTCCGCGGTTGCCGTACCCGCCACTTCCGCTCCGTAGTCATTGAGCAGCTTGTAGGAAATCTCGGCATGCGCGGACAGCCTCGAGATGTCCTGCTTGCTCACGAATTCCCTGCTGCCGAACGGAGCGACCATGCCCGGATCGAGCCGCACGCTCCTGTCGCCGCTTTTCACGGTCGCCTGACTAATCGAGATGTAGTAAGGAGAACGATTCTCCGCACGCAGCACGCTGACGCCCTTGTCGTTGCGCACCACCTTCCACGTAAGCTGCTCGCGCGCCTGCGCTGCGTTTCCGTCTTCCAGCGCCGACGGACGGAAGAACAATTTGATGCGCGTGCGAAACGCGAGCTGCAACAGGTTTTGGTCGGCCGCTTCGGTCGGCTTCGGAGGAATTTCCAGAACGTTCAGCCAATACACAGATTCACGATCTTTCGGCAAATCGTCGCCCGTATACATGACGCGCAATGTTTGCCCCTTCTTGGGCTCAACGCGAAACACGGGCGGCATGAGGACGAACGGCACCTTGATTTCGTTCGGACTCGCGCCCGCATTTCCGTCGTCGATCCACGCCTGCACCAACACCGGCGACTGCTCGACGTTGGTGAGCCGAACGTTGACCTCGCGGCTGCTTTCCGGATAAACGACGCGTGTTCCGGTGATGACAATTGCAGCGTGGGACAATGTCGAAGCGAGGCAGCACGCCATGGTCGCCACGGCGACGCTCATTTTCCATAACCGCACGCATACCTCCCGTGATTGATTGCATTTCCAGGGAACGCCTGGTTCCCTGGATCTCCGTTCGTTTTATTTATTCGTAGGCGAGCGTGAAGAGCGCGTGCGACTCGACCTTACCGGCAGTGGTTTTATCCAATGCGTAGTACTGGCCGCCATAGATCATGGTCGCCCCACGAGCGTCTTCCGTTCCGGAGACATCGAAGAAACGACCAGTCGAACCCACCGGCAGCGCGGTGCCGTCGGAATTGACCAGTTGAACCGACACATTCGTAGCCGCGCCATCTCCCGCGGCCTCGTTTTTCAGCGTGAGCGTGTCGGGATCTACGTTTTCCATTTCGAAGTGAGCGGCGACCTTGTTGACCTCTGCAGCACACTTCGAAACCTTGATTTCAAAGGACGTCGAACCAGCAACATTTCCTCGCGCCGCGAGTGCGCTCGTAGAAACTCTCGGCAGTTGCACGATTTGGTCTTTGCTGTCGGCGTCGATTGTGCACGTGTTGGTGGTCAGTTCACCTTTGAAATTGACCTTCCCCTGATCGATCGACTGCGCAAACTCCGCAAATGCGCTCTGCGCCGCGACAAAACCCAACAATGCCGCAGCAGCGAAACTTACGACCTTCTTCTTCACTCAATACTCCTGCTCAAGTAATGAAAGTACGCCGACCTCGTCGGCTCAATCCATGAGATGGCACGTCGAATGACGACGGAATCTCATCGGGACCCAACAGAATCCCCGACGATGTTAGCGATCGCCTCCTCAATGCGGTATCTGACAAGTCTCAAAACGGGATAAATAGCGAAATTTCCATTCTCGGAATGGAACTTTTTTAACATTCGATGTCGAAATTGGCTCACCACCACACGCCATGCAAGTCATCAATGATTTCGTTTTTCCTGACTTGTCCCATTCGATTCGCTCTGTGCTGGAGCAGAGGGCGGACGAGACGCCATCGTCCTTGCGGCTGCGAGCGCGCGCGCCACGAGGCTCCCGTCTGCCGCCCCTCGTTACAGAGCTTCAGCCCGGATTGCGCTCCGTTCGTTCTCGCAACAGGAAGCACCACTGGCGCTGCAACTTTGATCAATTCTTCCGGGATGAAACCGCGCGCACGGCGGACCCGAAAAATATTGAATCCCGCTCAAAAGACGCCGGCCGCGTCAAATTCACCATTCATCATTTAATGATTTTTTTATATTTGGAATAGCCTAAGTTCCGTGAATCAAACTGAATCGTTAATTTTTGCAATCCGATCGAGCCGGCCGCGCGTTTTCTCGAAAATCATGCTTGTCGCATCGTCGATCGCCGTCGTCTCGGCGTTCGTGTCTCACGCTCGCGCAAGCGACTACAACGTCGCCATCGGAGACGGCTATCAAGGCCTGTCCCGTACGCCGACAGGCCCAGGATTCGGTTTTCTATTCGACGCAACGCGCAGCGGCGGCGCCTATTCAATCGGCCCGGGCCTGAGTTTCGAGGTTCCCCTGGGCGCCGTTTCGCTGACGGCCGCCGGCAAGGCCCTCTATGTCCGATCCGCCGATGGTCGAAGCGGGTTGGCGACTCCCGTCGGCGTCATCGCCCGCATTCGCACCACGCCGTCGCTGTCGCTCGTCGGGCGAGCGTTCTACACGCCTCGCTCGGCTTTCAACGCAGGGCTCGGCGCCTACACACAAGCCTCGGCAGGCGTTCGCTGGGCGTTCAAGCCGATCAATCTCGAGGCGGGATGGCGCTACGAGGAACTCAAGGGGCGCAACGGCGCGCAGAACACCCGTTTGACGAACGGCCCGTACATCGCGGCCGGGTTTTCATTTTGATGGGCACGCCCATCGAACGGATAGGCATGCGAAGCATCCCGCACGCCGGTCCCCGCTGGAAGCGGCATGCTGTTCGTCTTGTCGCCTCGTGTGCGGCGTAGGAAAGAGAGACGCGAGCGGCTCGAACAGTCGTCGACATTCCCGATTGAAGACGCCAACTGCGCTCTATGCTTCGTCGAAGATCGCCATCGGAATCACATCGTTTCCACTCGGAGGAACCGGACATGAAGAAGATTGTCGTTGCAATTTCCCTATCGACATTGTCGATCGTCTATTCGCACGCCGAGGCCGCGTCGATGGCCGTTCCGTGTCGAGCCGACGCGCATCGCGATTTAACCGACACGCTCGCGTGTTACAGACAAACGGTGGAAAGCCAGCCGTTGAACTATACGATGACGAGCATCGTGCAACTGCCCGGGGTCGAACAGCGAACGTACCGGCTTGTTTCGCAATCGTGGTCGCCGGAGCAGCTCGTGCAACCCGACGCGTGGCTGCACGATGTCACGCTGTACATCCCTCAGGACGCGCTGCCGCATCGCGCGCTCGTGGTCGCCAATAACGGTACGCGGCATTCCGGTGCCGGGAAAGAGCCCATCGCGCCAAACGATTTCCTGCCGGACACGCTGACGGATATCGCCAGGAACACGCGCGCGGTAGTCGTTTCGGTGAGCGATGTGCCCAATCAGCTTTTGACCTACACGGACGACGGCAAGCCGAGAGCGGAAGACGATAGCGTGGCGCACAGCTGGACTCTTTTCATGCAGTCGCCGCATACGCGCGCCGCCATGCCGTTACACGTGCCGATGGCGGCGTCCGTCTGGCGCGCGATGTCGCTCGCGGAACGCGAACTGACCGCGCTCGGCATTCGTCGCTTCATCGTCTCGGGCATTTCGAAATGTGCTTGGACCACCTGGCTCGCGCTCATCGGCGACAAACGCATCGATGCGATCGCCCCCTTCGCGATCGATCTGCTCTCGACGCGCGAAGCGCTCGACAACATGTATCGGTCATACGGCGGGAATTGGCCGCTGGCTTTCTATCCGTATTACACCGATGGTATCGACCAAACTCTCGACAGCCGGGCGTTCGGATCGCTGATGCAGATCGAAGATCCGCTGTCGTATCTAGGCACGCGGCACGGCTCGCGCCTGACCGTTCCGAAGTACATCGTCAACGCAAGCGGCGACGATTTTTTCGTGCCGGACAATTCGCGTCTCTATTTCGACAAGCTTCCCGGCACGAAGGCACTGCGCATGGTGCCAAATTCTTCGCACTCCGATATTCGCCGTGCCACGCGCGATTCGCTCATCCCCTTCGTTAAACGCATTCAGCACGGCAAGCCCCTGCCGCAAGTAGATGCGGTGCAGACCGAAATGAACGGTCAAACGATACTTCGGCTGCGCACGTCGGAACGACCCAGGCAGTTGCTGCTGTGGCAAGCGACGAATCCACAGGCGCGCGATTTTCGTTACGCGTGCGGCATCCGCTATACGTCGTCGCCCATCGCGACGGCCAGCGCCCCATCGCAGCAGTTGGTTCTCGCTCGGCCGACAAGCGGATGGCGCGCCTACTTCGTCGAAGCGACATTCGACGACGGATTCATCGCGACGAGCCAGACGTATATTCTCGGCGACGGCTACCCGGACGCGGCTCCTCCGCAAATCGGCGACGGCTGCCGAACGTTACCCGGTCGCGATACACACTCATGATTTCGGAGCCGAGCGGCGCAAGCAGAAGTCGATCGACATCTGCCTGCCGCTGCTCGCCCGGTGCTTCCTGGCGCGCTACCAGCTGTACGACGCGCCTGCGCCCCACGTCGTCGACGCCGCGCTGATGCCCGCCCCCAACCGAACCTTCAGATTCTGTCCGATGCGAGCCGACGCGCCGACTGCAACGGCCTGATATCCGAGATAGCCGCCCGTCCCGACGCCGATTGAAAACGTCTTGCCGGCGTCGACGTCCGGAATCATTGCAAGCGCGGTGGCAGCCGCGATGCCGCTGTACGCGTAACGGGCGACTTCGCGCAGCTGCCGGAAATTGACGGCATCGGTGTCGTGCCATCCATTCGCCACGTTGGTGATGTTGCGCTCACCGCCGTCCGAACCAACCGACACCGAGTTGTCGCGGTCCGCAATCGACCCCTGCCCCAGCGCGACCGAATTCGAGCCCGCCGCCTGCGAGCCGGCGCCTAACGCCATACTGTGCTCACCCGTCGCCGATGCATTGGCTCCGAGTGCGATGCTTTGATTGCCCTGCGCCGAAGCATTCCCGCCGATTGCGACACCTTGATCCCCCGAAGCATTTGCATTCCAGCCGGCCGCGACGCCTTGTGAGCCGATGGCCTGCGCGCCGGCACCCAGTGCGGTGCTTTGCTGACCGGTCGCCGCTGCGTTGGCGCCGTTCGCGGTGCTGTTGCTGCCGGTCGCTTGCGAACCTTGGCCGGTTGCCGTGCTCGATTCGCCCGATGCGGTGGCATCCTGGCCCGTTGCCGTGCTGTTGTCACCCGTCGCTTTCGAGCCTTGACCCGTCGCCGTGCTTGATTCACCCGATGCGGTGGCGTCCTGACCCGTTGCCGTACTGTTGTCACCCGTCGCTTGCGAGCCTTGCCCCGTCGCCGTGCTCGATTCGCCCGACGCCTTGGCATCCTGACCCGTTGCCGTACTGTTACCACCCGTCGCTTGCGAGCCCTGACCCGTTGCCGTGCTTGATTCACCCGACGCGGTGGCGTCCTGGCCCGTTGCCGTACTGTTGTCACCCGTCGCTTGCGAGCCTTGACCCGTCGCCGTGCTTGATTCGCCCGACGCCTTGGCGTCCTGACCCGTTGCCGTACTGCTGTCGCCCGTCGCTTGCGAGCCTTGACCCGTCGCCGTGCTCGATTCACCCGACGCGGTGGCGTCCTGACCCGTTGCCGTACTGTTGTCGCCCGTCGCTTGCGAGCCTTGACCCGTCGCCGTGCTTGATTCGCCCGACGCGGTCGCATCCTGGCCCGCTGCCGTACTGTTGTCACCCGTCGCTTGCGAGCCTTGACCCGTCGCCGTGCTCGATTCGCCCGACGCCTTGGCGTCCTGACCCGTTGCCGTACTGTTATCACCCGTCGCTTGCGAACCTTGGCCCGTTGCCGTGCTCGATTCGCCCGACGCGATGGCGTCCTGACCCGTCGCCGTGCTGTTGTCACCCGTCGCTTGCGAACCTTGACCCGTTGCCGTGCTCGATTCGCCCGACGCGGTCGCATCCTGGCCCGCTGCCGTACTGTTGTCACCCGTCGCTTGCGAGCCTTGGCCGGTCGCCGTGCTCGATTCGCCCGACGCCTTGGCGTCCTGACCCGTTGCCGTACTGTTGTCACCCGTCGCTTGCGAACCTTGGCCCGTTGCCGTGCTCGATTCGCCCGACGCGATGGCGTCCTGACCCGTCGCCGTGCTGTTGTCACCCGTCGCTTGCGAACCTTGACCCGTTGCCGTGCTCGATTCGCCCGACGCGGTGGCGTCCTGGCCCGTTGCCGTACTGTTGTCACCTGTCGCTTGCGAGCCTTGACCCGTCGCCGTGCTGTTACTACCCGATGCGTGCGAGCCTTGACCCGTCGCCGTACTACTACTGCCCGTCGCCTTCGAGCCCTGCCCCGTTGCCGCGCTTTGGCTGCCGGACGCCTGCGCATTGTTACCCAGCGCGGTGCTTTGCGAGCCCGATGCGTTCGACCCCGCCCCTACCTCGACACTCTGCGCGCCCGATCCAGGATGGGTCGACGTCTGTGCGACGCTCGGCGCGGACCATGCAGCGAGAAGAAGCGTGACGAGCGCCGCATGCTGCGTCATGACGGACCGCGAAGGCTTTCGCCTTCCTCGTCGGCTCGCCGTACTATTTCCGCGTCGATCAATCTTGTAGCTCACGATTCAATCCTTTAGTTTTACTGAATTAGTCATAGAGTCGATCTATCCAATTCCCCGTACTGCTTGATCGGGCAATCGAACGATCCGCATGTGCCGAGGCGTCACGAAACCCCGTCGTCATTCCACCGCAGTCGATCCGGCGCGACACATCATTTGCAAATCACGGGCATCGGGTGATGCAGGCGCCGGCGGCAACGAGCGTGGCGCGTGCGAAACGTCCCGTCACTACTGGCGCTTAATGGTTCCCACCATGAGTAAGGCGACTCGCCTCGATAAGTCACGCGGCCATACAATTTGCATAACTAAACTAAATGCAATTTCTCGCACCTCTCGATCGAGTGCCTGTCCATCTCGCAGAAAAAATCGGAACCTCATTCGCACGACACATGACGTACTGCCGACATTCCGACTTCTTCAATCAAACGAGTTAGAGCCGATCGATCGCATCATAACGACAGAAATTCGGCGAAGACATAAGACAAGTTCGGTTTTGGATCAGTGAAATCAGCCTCATTGGCCCCACTATTCATCCGGAATCCGCAACGCAACACGAATCGCGCACTTCTTCTTTTTATCGATTCCCTGCAGACGAGAAATACCCGTTCCCCATCGCGACGAACACCACCTTTCGAACCCGTCCGATCGCCTTACGCTGGAGGACGTGGGACACTTTTCATCCACCGACGGCGCGAGGCCGTTCGACACCTCGAATACAGACGGCCGTTGGCGTTGACCGACGAAACACGAATGGCCGGCATGAGCCCTGCATCATGAATACATCCATCTCGACGAATTCCCCAAAATCGAAATCGCTTGTTCACCGCCTGTCGGCGCGACTGCACGCTCTTATCACGGCACGGAAGTGCGACGACCTTCTCGCTTGGAAGACACGCAACGAATTGGAGCGCCTGCTGCCCCTCGGCACGCCGATGACGCATGTAGGTTGGCATCTCGGCCCGCCCCATCGGACTGTCGAGCATCCGGGAGGCTACGTCACCTGGGTTTTCCGGAGCAATGGGCAGTGGCTTCGCGAACCCGGTCGACTTCTGATGTGGAGCGCTCAAAGCCGCTCGCTGAGATTGACCTTCGATCGCGAGCAGTTCCTTGCCCAAATGCAGCTTGATTGAAGCGTCTGCGTGCGTCTGCGAAATTTCATCGAACAAACCGACGCCCACCCACTCTTCACTCGATAACGAAGCACCCACGCGATTCCGGGCACGGCGGTTTTTCGGACATACCGCGATCCGCGTGACGATCGAGTCCTGATGCATGCGCGGCTCGGCCTAAAACGATTCGCCGCATCAATTTCGTCAAGGAAGAATGCGTCACATCACGGCGCGACGCCGCGGGTTTCTGCCTGGCTTGTCGCCCCGGCGCCGACGCTCGCCGTCGCAATAGATCCACGGCCCGCCATTACCTCGGAGGACTTCGGCATCCATGTCGATACGTCAAACGCACATCTGGATTGTCGGCTTCGTGTTCGCGTTCATGCTTGCGATGTCGGGACCGCTCACGTATACGGTCCAGACGAGCGTCAGCGTCGACAAGAAAATGAATCCCGCACCTGAAGAAACGGCTGCATTCCACGCCAAGTCTGCGGAGACGCCGAGCGTGTCCGATGTCGACCGGACGCATATACATCG
This sequence comes from Burkholderia savannae, assembly GCF_001524445.2. Classification (NCBI taxonomy): domain Bacteria; kingdom Pseudomonadati; phylum Pseudomonadota; class Betaproteobacteria; order Burkholderiales; family Burkholderiaceae; genus Burkholderia; species Burkholderia savannae. The sequence goes on along the minus strand of NZ_CP013418.1, from coordinate 2,292,933 downwards.
CCGCATCGATCCAGCCCGGCCTCCGGCAGATCGCCTTGATGAATTGCCGATGCATCTTGCCAGCATCGGCGACGACGAGCCATTGCCGAGCGGCCCGCTTCCTCCCGGCCCTCTACCCGATACGAGCTTCTCCCCTTTTCCATTTCAGCTGGGCGTCGAAGCGTCGAGCCACGTCGGGCTGCCGATATCAGCGCCGCCCTCGCCGATACAAGCACGTATCGAGGCGCGCACACTCGACGGCACGCCGTCCGATGCAGGCAGGCCGCGACTGAGCGAGTCCGTCGACACGCCGCCCTCCTTTTATGCGGATATGGTCGCGCAAGCGATGGACGAAGCAACGCACGATGCGATCGTGATCGTGAAACCACGCTGGGACGCCACGGCGCCGGCGAGCACGCCCGCAGAATCGCGTGACGCCTCCATCGATACGAATGCGCCGATTTTCTATGCCGACATGTTGACTGCTTCGATGTACTCGTCGATCGCATACGAACGCGCGCCATCGGCGCCGCGCCTATGGACGCGGCAGGCAGTGGACATCGCGTGGACGAACCTGTTCGCCCGCGAACTCCCTGCGACGTCGATGCAAACTGCTGCTGCGCCATACGTCGCCTCATTCGATGCAACGCTGCAAGCGGAGCCGTTCGATCTGGCGCAATGGAACGAGCCGGATGAGGCCCATGCCGATATGCCGCGATTCGAGCTGGATGGGCAAAACGATAGCGCGCCGCCACCCGCACCCACAGATGCGTTGTCTTCCGGCGCTCAATCGACAAAGACGGACTCCACGCCAGACTCGAACATCGAGCCAGCCGAATCGACGCTCGTCACTCACTTCGAATCGGCCGACGAGCACGTCGCGGCTGTCTGCAACCGGCCGCGCGGATTCGATGCGCCGCCCACGGATGCGCAAGCTATCGCCTTCGGTAGCTCCGGAATGGAAATGCTCGTCACGGAGCAGTTTGCGCGATCGGCGCGCACCGCGTACGACAACGCGCGCGAACGTGATCGTGATTGCCCGACCGCGTTCGTCAATCCGATCGCCTTGCCGCAAGCGTCGAATCACGTCGATTCGGACGAGGATTCAAGGCGGTTCACCCTTCTTCGCCGATTCGCGAGCGACCTGTTCCCCGGTGCATTTGCGACATCTGACGAGACGCGCATGCACTGAGAATCGTGCCGCGACGGCGGCATCCCGTCGGCGCAGCAGGATCGACCATCCGCGCGCCGCGACGCCTCATGCCGATGGCCGGCATCGGGCCGGCTCTCGCGGCGACAGAAGATCAAGCGCGCAATCGCAGCGGAATGGCAAGAGCAAAATCAGACCGATCTGATTGATCGGCGCTTCTCATTCACGCAAGATCAATTCCGGGCCACCTTCGGGTTGAGGTGGCCGCGCCAAGGGTAAGCGCTCGCCCTTGGCCGTTTCCATCCGTTTGCCCTCACGTCCGCTGGACGTGAGGGCTTTTTTTCCACGATTCGTTCCCGTCATGCATGGGACGTCACGCATGCGTCGCCATATCGTGCGAGTTGGAGATTTCGCGAACCCTCCATAAAGCATAGGAAGGCGAATAAATTGAACTCGTCCGATTTCCATGTCTCTCATTTTCGTGCAGAGTAAAACTCCGTGCACCACCTGGTCACGGCACACTCGTTGTCTCTAGCTTTCCCCGCGTCTCCGCAAGGGACGCGGGGCTTTTTCTTCGGTCATGCGGCCACGCCAGTCGTTCTGCGCACCATATCGACATCTCGCATGGCATCGCGGTCATTCGGTGTATGGATAATCCGTCTCCGCTACCTTCCGTCGGCACGACAATCATTTCCTTCATGCACCGCGCAGGCCGCACGCGGTCATGGCCTTCCGCTTTTTGCAGATGCGTCGAGCGCGCGAAATGAAATCGCCCGCCTTTTCCGGTGTGAGAGCGACCGAAGTCCGAATCGCGATTGAACGTCGCGCCACGCGCCAAATGCAATCCGCCGATACGCGGCGCATGCGGCGGCAACGCCCACCAGTCGCACGTCGACGCGCCGAATGGTCGATTCGCCGCGAACCGACGCGACACATGCGTGCTTCACCGCACGCCTTGCATCAAACTCGTCGCCGACAACCACTCGCCGCCGGGTCGACGGCTCCCGAGCGGCATTTCTCCCGAACGCTACCCGTCATCTGCTTCACGATTTTTCGCGTCATCTGCTGCTTGAGACGAAAAGCCGCGCGAATTAACCTCGGCTGATCGAAACAGAGGATTTGCCCGGCATCGGCTGCGCGTCGAATCAAGCGACGGCCAAGCGATCCATGACGCGTCGCGTGAAATCTCGTTCACGCCGCCGTGCCCGGCGGCTGGCCGAACACCACTCGCTTCGTCTTCACAAGACGCAACGCATCGTTCAGACCGATGACATGCGCGGCACGATGTTCAGTTGCCCATGGCAAGCGCGTCGGATATCGCGGTCGCGGCATGTCGTCGTCAGTTGGCGCGACGGCCTCGCCTGCCGGATTTTCGAGAACGAGACAAGGACACGATGAGCGAAATCTCCACGAACGTGACGGACGTCCACGACGCCGCGCATCACATACCGACCGGCTGGCGCCGCTGGCTGTTCGCGACGAATCACAAGGACATCGGCACGCTGTATCTGCTGTTTTCGGTCATCAACCTGATGATCGGCGGCGTGATGGCGCTCATGATCCGCGCGGAGCTGTTCGAACCCGGCCTGCAGCTGATGCGGCCGGAATTCTTCAATCAGCTGACGACGGAGCACGGATTCATCATGATCTTCGGCGCGATCATGCCCGCGTTCGTCGGCCTCGCGAACTGGATGATCCCGCTGCAGATCGGCGCGTCCGACATGGCATTCGCGCGAATGAACAATTTCAGCTTCTGGCTGCTGCCGGTGTCGAGCGCGCTCCTGATCGGCTCGTTCTTCGTGCCGGGCGGCGCGCCGGCCGCCGGCTGGACGATGTACGCGCCGCTCTCCACGCAGATGGGCCCGGGCATGGACTTGTCGATCTTCGCGATTCACATCGCCGGCGCGTCGTCGATCATGGGGGCGATCAACATCGTCGTGACCGTGGTCAACATGCGCGCGCCCGGCCTCACGCTGATGAAGATGCCGATGTTCGCGTGGACGTGGATCATCACGTCGTTCCTGCTGATCGCGATCATGCCGGTGCTCGCGGGCGCGGTGACGATGGTGCTGTTCGACCGGCATTTCGGCACGTCGTTCTTCAATGCGTCGGGCGGCGGCGATCCGGTTCTGTATCAGCACATCTTCTGGTACTTCGGCCATCCCGAGGTCTACGTGATGATCCTGCCCGGCTTCGGAATGATCTCGCAGGTGATTCCCGCGTTCGCGCGCAAGCCGCTCTTCGGCTATGCGTCGATGGTGTACGCGACCGCATCGATCGGCATCCTGTCGTTCATGGTCTGGGCGCACCACATGTTCGTGACCGGCATGCCGGTCGCCGGGCAATTGTTCTTCATGTATGCGACGATGACGATCGCGGTGCCGACGGGCGTGAAGGTGTTCAACTGGGTCGCGACGATGTGGCGCGGCTCGCTGACGTTCGAAACGCCGATGCTGTTCTCGATCGGATTCATCTTCGTATTCCTGATCGGCGGCCTGACCGGCGTCACGCTCGCGATGGCGCCGTTGAACGTCGCGCTGCACGGCACCTATTACATCATCGCGCACTTCCATTACGTGATGGTCGCCGCGTCGCTGTTCAGCATCTACGCGGGCTGGTATTTCTGGGTGCCGAAGTGGACCGGCTACTTCTACGACGAGCGGCGCGGCAAGATTCACTTCTGGGGATCGATGATCTCGTTCAACGTGACGTTCTTCCCGATGCACTTCCTCGGCCTCGCGGGCATGCCGCGCCGCTATGCGGACTATCCCGCGCAATTCACCGACTTCAACCAGATCGCGACGATCGGCGCATTCGCGTTCGGGCTGATGCAGGTGTACTTCCTGTTCTGGGTCGCGCTGCCGACGTACATGGGCAAGACGCGCCGCTGCACCGACGCGAAGCCGTGGGACGGCGCGCAAGGTCTCGAATGGACGCTGCCGAGCCCGGCGCCCTACCATTCGTTCGAAACGCCGCCCGTGGTGAAATGACCACCCGCTCATCGGCGTGGCGGCATCCGCGCGGCGATGCGAGCGCGCGGCGCGATCGGTCCGATCGCGGCCCTGCTCCGTGCTCCGACGCATTCGCGCATCCGCGACGCACGCCGCTCGAAGCCGAGCGCCGCCACGTCTGGATGCTGCGGCGCAACTGCGCGCTATCGCCGCGCCAGTCCTTGCTGTCGATCGGGCTCCTGGCCGCGCTCACGCTGGCGGTCGCGACGCCGTTCGCGATCTCCGGCGCATGGGCGGTGTTCGCGTGCGCGATCGCCGAGATCGTCGTGATCGGCGGCTGCTTCCTGCTGTATGCGCGCCATGCGGTCGATTACGATTGCATCGCGCTGACCGAGCACCGTCTCGAAGTGATTCAACGCTGCGGCGCCGAACTTCGACGTTACGAATCGAATCCGCTGTGGGCGACCGTGGAGCTCGACAACGAACGCGATCCCCGGATACGGATTCGGTACAGAGGCGAGGCGGCCTCCGTCGGACAGCACGTCACGCTCGCGCAACGGCGGTGCGTCGTGCGGGAGGTGAATCTGGCGCTTGCAGAGATGAAGCGGCGCATGCCGCGTGTCGACGCCGCGCGCCCTGAACGGCCGCCGCGCGATCCGGCTTGATTCGACGATCGCGCGGCTCGCAATGGCGAGTTCGACAATCGAATCAGTCCGTGTTCACCTGCAACGCTGCCGCGTACGCCGCTCAAAGCGGGTGCGCGGCGCCTGCCTGTTGCAGCAGCGACACGGCGACCGGATCGGGCATGCCGTTGGGGTCGATCGCGCCCGCACCCGCGAGCGCGCCGAGATCACCGTCGACGCCCGCTTGTCCGACGAAAAACGGCGTCGTCAGGAACGCCGGCGTCGCGAACGCAACCTCATAGCGCTGCTGGAGATTCGCGACGACTGCCGTTTGCGCGGCCAGCACGTCCGTCTGATTCTCCAGCACCTGCTGGAAGCGCGAGTTGTTCGGCAGATCCCCGATCAGGCGGGCCGTATTCGTGCCGAGCTGCGCAGCGAGGTAGACGAGCAGCAACTCGGTTTCGGGCGTCGTATTGAACGTCCCGCCGGCATAGGCGAGCGAGTGCAGGCTCGTGCCTCCGGAGGTCACGGTGATAGTGCAAGGAAGCGTCGCATCGAACGTGATGCTGTAGTGGCCGCCGCCGTCCGACAGCGTGGCGGCCGAGCCCTGCGTGCAGTCGACGTTGACCGCCGCGCTCGCGAGCGCCCGGCCGGTGGCGGCGGTGCCGGACAGCGTGACGGTCTGCACGCCGTTATTGTTGAAACACCCGTCGAAACCGAAACATGCCTCGCCGCCGCACGCGTGGAGCGTTGCAAGCGATGCGACGCAAAGTGCGCCCAGCGCCGGGCGAATGACGCGCGCGTTGTGAATGTTCATGGCCGCTGCAGTCGCTAGAAGGAGGAAAAGTCGACCGGTTTCGCGCCGGGAAGCGAGCGCTACGTCCAATTCTAGGTCCTGGGTCGAGAAAGCGCTCGCCGCGCCGATCTCGATCGTGACCGTATTTTGCGCTCGCTCCACGAGGCGCCCGTGCGGCCGGGCAATCGCAATGGCCGTGCTAGATTTGCCACGCGCGGCGCCAACGCGCCGCGACGCCGGATTCGTACTCCACGTTCGCCGTCGCATCGCGCGGAGCGGCCGCCGTATCGGCGATTTCCGTACGATGCGACGGCCGCAAGCAACCGCCGAAACGGCGAGCTCGGGTTCAACGGCAACGTATCGACGCCGCGTGCGCCTTTTCCGAGAACCAACGACTGCCGTAGGCTGTCGCAATAGCGTGGCGAGCCGTGGTTCTCCAGCGTCGGTCGACAAGACGCAAGTCGTACCTGACGTGCTCCGCGGGGCCGCTCCGGACAAGATGTCCTTGGCCGACTACATCGCTGGAATAGCCGCCTTTTGAACGGATGCGCGCCGCCGTCGATCAACTGTTCGGAGAGTTCGCCTCTTGCAGGACGGATTCGATTCGTCGCGGCTCGCGGCGGCAAGCCGAATTGCCCGACGCCATCGCACCCTTTTTCCGCTACAGTTTCCGCTACAGTAAAAGCACCGGCCTCGAATACGGCCACGACGCAGTGACGCTTTCATCAAGCACATGGAGCCATGATGAACCCTCCACAAGCCTATACCGCCGACGCGCCCACACGCCCGGAAGTCGACTCGCTCGCCGGAGCCACCGTCATCGAGTTCGGTGCGAACTGGTGCGGCATCTGCACGGGCGCACAGCCCGCGATTCGCGATGCGTTCTTGCCGCACCCCGATGTCCGCCACCTGAAAATCGAAGACGGCCCCGGCCGCCCGCTCGGCCGCTCGTTCGGCATCAAGCTCTGGCCGACGCTGGTGTTCCTGCGCGATGGCGTGGAGGTCGCGCGCGTCGTTCGCCCGGTCAGCGCCGAGCAAATCGAATCCCACGGCTTCGCCGCGCTGGAATGAGCCCACCGGCACCCAATCATCATGCAACAGTCGATTCAACACATCGCCGTCGAGGCGCGCGGGCGCGGCCTCGTCGAGTTCACGCCGCAGGCGCGCGCGTTCGTCGATCAGCAGTCGATCCGCACCGGCCTGCTCACCGTGTTCTGCCGGCACACGTCCGCTTCGCTGCTGATCCAGGAGAATGCGGACCCGTCGGTGCAGCGCGACCTGGAACGCTACTTCGCCGAACTCGCCCCCGAGGACGATTCGCGCTACGAACACGCAACCGAAGGCCCGGACGACATGCCCGCGCATCTACGCGCGGCGCTGACTCAGGTGCAGCTGTCGATTCCCGTCGAGCACGGGCGCATGGTGCTCGGCACGTGGCAAGGCATCTATCTGTTCGAGCATCGCCGCGACATCGTGCTGCATCTGATCGGCGAATGAACGTGCGTGCCGTGCGGCATCGCGGAAGCACCGCCGCGCATCGCGAAGCCGGCCGCGCGCGGTTGGGTGCGGCAACCTGCTGACTCCGGGCGCATGTCGGGGATGCATCGGCATCCGCTTGCCATCGAGACGCGGCCGGACACGCCGACCTTCAGGCCGAGGCCGGCTTTCCGCCGGGCCGGCCCTCAACAGGTTCGCGGCGACAGCCCAGCCGGCTCTTGCGCGGCAAGCGCCGTGAAGTCGGGGTCACGCGCCGAATGACGGCCAAATCTCGGCGCCGCTCACGGGCGACGAACCAACCCTGATCGACCCGTGAGTGGCGCGCCCGGCGCGGACCGACACATAAAAGTGCCGGCTTGCCTTGTCACGCAGACAGCGTCGGCAGCCGCGCCGCGTCGACAATCTCACCGGCGAAGTCGCGATGAATTCAGTTCGGCGCACGGTTCGCGCAGGCAAGGCCCGCGGCGCTGGTCGGCGGCCGGCCCGATCGGCCCGAGTTCACGTCACATTGCCCCTTGCAACGACGCGATCAGCGGGCACGACACGTTGCCCTCGTTCACATGGCAGGCCCCCACCAATTGCGCCAGGACCGCCTCCATGCGTGCGAGATCCGCGATTTTCGCCCGGATGTCGTCGAGCTTGCGCTCGGCCAGGCGGCTCGCTTCCGCGCAATACGGGCCGTCGTCGAGCTTCAGCAGTTCGGCCACCTCGTCCAGGCTGAACCCGAGCCGCTGGGCCGACTTCACGAACCGAACCCGCGCGACGTCGGCCGCGCCATAGCGGCGAATGCGGCCGTATGGCTTGTCGGGTTCATTCAGCAGCCCTTTGCGCTGGTAGAACCGGATCGTTTCGACGCTGACATCCGCCGCCGCGGCGAAAGCGCCGATCGTCAGATTCCCCGTTTCAGTCCCCATGCCCGTTGACTCCGTACTTAAGTACGGAACTAACCTTACACCATCGGAAGACAATTCGAATAAGAGTAGTCGCATGCCTCGGTCGCGGTCGCAGTCGCGGTCGCAGTCGCGGGGGCGCCGGCGTCCGGCGCAATCGCGGTCCTGCTCGCGTCGACGAGTGGCCTCGGCCCGCCGGCATCCGCGGCGCTGAACGTTCCAGGCGCGTGGCGCGACCGATGGGCCGCGATGATGTCGCATCGCCCGCTATTCGTCGACATGGCGCCGCATGTGTTGTCCCTCGCTTCGCGATGGATCTTCCGTGCGGCCCAGGCCCGCCGGTCTCCAGTCGAGCGACGTGTGCGCATCGCCGCGCGCGAAAGGCGGCGAAAGGCGACGAAACGTGCCGGCGATGAGAAAACCTCGATGGATCGTCGGTCCCGGCCGCGCCCATCGACACTCCGTCCCGGTCCGCGACGAAAGCCGTCATGCTGCCCGCGCCTCACGGAACATGGGCGGCATGCCCGAGCGTCATCGATCCCGCGCGCTTCGGCGCATCGTCTCGCCGACGGCACGCCGCGAAACTGGGAGCCTCGAGATTTCGGACCGACGTGGCTGATTGAAGCGGCGCGAACGTCCTTGCCCCTGATCGCAAGAAGAAGGAGGGTACGCATGATCCCAATGAAAAACGCGCTGCGCGTGGCCGTGATCGGCAGCGGCGCCGCCGCGACGGCCGCGGCGCTGAAGGCCGTCGAGCGCGGCGCTCGCGTGACGCTCGTCGAGCGCGGCACGATCGGCGGCACTTGCGTCAACGTGGGCTGCGTGCCGTCGAAAATCCTGATCCGCGCGGCACATATCGCGCAGTTGCGCCGCGAAAGCCCGTTCGACAGCGGCATCCTTCCAGGATCTCCGGCCATTCTGCGCGATCGGCTGCTGGCTCAGCAGCAGGCGCGCGTCGACGAACTGCGGCGCGCAAAATACGAGACCATTCTCGACGGTCATCCGGATATCACGGTGCTGCAAGGCGAAGCCCGATTCCTCGATGGAAACCGCCTGGCGGTCAGGCTGAATGCAGGCGGCGAGCGCGAAGTGCCGTTCGACCGCTGTCTGATCGCAACGGGCGCGCGCCCCGCGATTCCGGCCGTTCCCGGTCTGGCCGGCACGCCATACTGGACCTCGACGGATGCGCTCGCGAGCGACGCCATTCCGGCGCGGCTCGCTGTCATCGGCTCGTCGACGGCGGCCGTCGAACTTGCGCAAGCCTTCGCCCGGCTGGGCAGTCGCGTGTCGATCCTCGCGCGCCACACGCTGTTCTTTCGCGAAGATCCTGCGATCGGGCAAGCGTTGACGAATGCATTCCGCGCCGAAGGAATCGACGTGCGCGAGCACACGCATGTCGATCGCGTCGGCCATGCCAACGGCGAATTCGTGCTCGGCACGGAAAACGGCGAGCTGCGGGCCGACCGGTTGCTGATCGCAACCGGCCGCACGCCGAATACCGAAGAACTCGCGCCGGCAGCGGCCGGCATCGCCGTCGACGCACAAGGAGCCGTCGTGGTCGACGAGCGCATGCGCACTGGTGTCCCGCATATCTACGCGGCCGGCGATTGCACCAGCCAGCCGCGCTTTGTCTATGTCGCGGCGGCAGCCGGCACACGGGCGGCGATCAACATGACGGGAGGCGATGCGGCGCTCGATCTGGACATCTTGCCGGCTGCCGCGTTTACGGACCCGCAAGTGGCGACCGTCGGCTACGACGAAGCGCGCGCTCGCCGAGCCGGCATCGCGACCGACAGCCGCACGCTCTCGCTCGAGCACGTGCCGCGCGCGTTGGTCAACTTCGACACGCGCGGCTTCATCAAGCTCGTCGCCGAGGCCCGTACCGGCAGGCTGCTCGGCATGCAGGCGGTCGCGCCCGAAGCGGGCGAACTCATTCAGGCCGCGGCGCTCGTCATCCGGTCGCGGATGACCGTGCGGGAACTGGCCGATCAGCTGTTCCCCTACCTGACGATGGTGGAGGCCCTGAAGCTCGCGGCCCAGGCCTTCGCCAAGGACGTGGCGCGACTCTCGTGCTGCGCCGGATGACCGGGAGGCAATCGTGAATATTGATCGCTATGCGACTGACCTTATCGATCGCTTGACGCAGGCCGATCGGCCCGAAGGCTTCGGCCAGCTATTCGTCGCGCTCTTGCGCGAGCTGGCGAAGGGAAGTCCCGTATCGCCCGCCGCGCTTGCCGCGGCGCTCGCATGGCCTCGCGAGCGCGTCGCGGCGATGCTGGGTCACGCCGTCGATATGGAATGGGACGATGACGGCAACGTAGTCGGGTACGGGCTCACGCTGCGACAAACAGCGCACGCGCTCGATGTCGGCGGCCGGCGCCTGTACACGTGGTGCGCATTCGATGCGTTTTTTTTTCCCGATGTTGATCGGCCAAACGGCGCACGTCGTCTCGCGCTGTGCCGCAACCGGCGAGCCCGTCACACTGACCGTCGCCGCGAAGCAGGGTGGCTTGCTAAATGTCGAGCCGGCCGGCGCGGCCGTGTCGCTCGTGTCGCCGTGCGGCAGCGGCCCAATCCGAGCGGCGTTCTGCTGCCAGGTGCATTTCTTCGCCTCCGCCGAGATCGGACGAGCGTGGGCATCAACGCAACCGGGCGTCGACATCGTCGATGCTCGCATGGCATTCAACGTGGGATACGCGTGCGCGCAACACTTGCTGCAAGCCGTGCGAGGGCGGCAGCCCGGCGGCGGATGCCATGAGGCGTTCGAACGATCGTGAGTCGCGCGCCGGGCTGTGCGTACGGCTGCCTTGCCGCTCTGTTTGCGTCGCCCGCGGGAGCACCGTGACGTGAGACGGCGTCGGCGCGCAGATTCGTTCGACGTGAATGGAATAGGGCGAAGCTCGCGTCCGCCGCGGAAACCCCGTCTTCAGGCGGCAATGCCATCCGATCATCATCGGATGGGATAGTCCGCACCTGTAATGACCCGCCCCGTACTGGCAACCATTCCGCAAACTGTATCGGTACTGTACTGCCATCGTCCACTAAACTCGCTTCGTCATCCTTGCTTTGTCCCGGACGAAGAGAGCACCACCATGAACTACCTCACCGTCAGTGCGCTGCCCGCCGGCATGCTGTTCGCGCTCGTCACCTCGATCACCCCCGGCCCGAACAACACGATGCTGCTCGCGTCCGGCGTCAACTTCGGCTTTCGCCGCACGCTGCCGCACATGTTCGGCATCAGCGTGGGCGTCGCGATTCTGATGCTGTCGGTCGGCTTCGGCCTCGGCGAAGCGTTCAAGCGAATCCCCGTGCTCTATGCGCTCCTCGAAACCGCCAGCATCGTCTACCTGCTGTATCTCGCATGGCGCATCGGCACGTCAGGCGAAGTGCGCGCTCACCACGGCAAGTCGCGCCCGATGACGTTCGTCGAGGCGATCGCGTTCCAATGGGTCAATCCGAAAGCATGGATGATGGTGCTGACCGCCGCGACGACGATCCAGCTCTCCGCGGACTACGGCCGCAACGCCGTCTGGATGGCGCTCGTGTTCGTCTGCGTCGGCCTGCCGAGCATCAGCATCTGGGCCGCGTTCGGTCAGGGGCTGCGCGGCTTCCTGTCGAATCCGCGCTGGCTGCGCGCGTTCAACATCACGATGGCCGCGCTGCTCGTTCTGTCGCTTTATCCGATGCTCGCCAAGGTGGCCGGCCACTGAAGCCACTGAAACGCCTCGCCCGTTGTGATCCGATCCGGTAAAGCGTACGCTTTCCTTCCGGACGTCGGTTCGCTGCCCCGCGAACCCGTCCCGGCCGGGAGAACGCAGATGAAGCCACTGCTGAAAGCAGGCGATCGGATCGAAGGCCTGCATTGGGTCGCGGAGTATCGCCATCGCGTGCACCTGATTCGCGTGCTGCGCGAGCGCGTCGAAGTGGGCACTTACGGCGCGCCGTCCGCGCTGTTCGGCGACGAGGAAGAGATGGGCGCATCGACGCCCGCCGATCACCGCAGCCGCGAAGCTGCATTGCGCGCGTACCTTCGCCACTTCGCGAAGGTCCACGACGCCGAGGAATGACGGGGCGCGAACACGCCGCCCCGTCGATCTTCGCAGCGGCTCGCGCCGATCATGCCGAACGCGCCGGCGCGTCCGGCTCTACGTCGCGCAGCGCCGCTGCGCGCTTGACCATCAGCGCACCCGCCGCGATCAGCGCCGGCACGGCGAGCATCGAAAAAATCGTGCCGAATCCGAGCTGCGCCTGCAGCAGCAAGCCTCCCGAAAACGCTCCCAGAATCCCGCCGAAGCGCCCGACGCCTAGCATCCACGCTACGCCCGTCGCGCGTCCGCTCGTCGGATAGAACGCCGCCGCGAGCGCCGGCAGCGACGATTGCGCGCCGTTCATGCAAACGCCCGCGACGAACACGACGGTCGCCAGCAGCGCGAGATGCCCGGCCTGCAATCCGATCATCCATACGAACAGCGCCGTCAGCGCATACGTGAACGCGATCACGCGATGCGGCTCGAAGCGGTCCATCAGCCAGCCGGTCGCAATCGCGCCGATGCCGCCGCCGAGCGGAAACAGTGCGGTGACGAGCGCCGCGTCGCGCACGGTGAAGCCGGTGTCGCGAATCAGCGTCGGCAGCCAGCTCGTCAACAGGTAGTAGACGAGCAGCCCCATGAAGTAAGTGAGCCACAGCATCGCGGTGCCCGCGCGATAGCGCGGCGACAACACGACGGCCGCCCCCGAACGCCGCTGCTCGCCGCGTTCGTCGGGCAGCACGAAGCGCACGCCGTCGAACGTCGTGCCGGGCGCGATCCTGCGCAGCACCGCGGCGATCCGCTCGTGCGGCGCGCCGCGCAACACCATGAAGCGGATCGACTCCGGCAGCGCGATCAGCAGCGCGCCGAGCAGGAGCGGCGCAACGCCGCCGACGACGAACACGCTGCGCCAGCCGTGATCCGGAATCAGCGCGGCGGCGACGAGGCCGCCCGCCGACGAGCCGAGCGTGAAGCCGCAGAACATCGTGTTGACGAGGAACGAGCGTTTCGCGTGCGGCGCGTACTCGGCCATCAGCGTCGTCGCGTTCGGCATCGCGGCGCCGAGTCCGAGCCCCGTCAACAGCCGCAGCACCGCAAGCTCCGTCACCGATTGCGTGAATGCGCAGCCGATGCTGAAGAGTCCGAACAGCACGACCGAGCCGACCAGCACGCGCTTGCGGCCGATCCGGTCGGCGAGCGGCCCCGCCGTGAGCGCGCCGAGCGCGAGGCCGACGAGCGCCGCGCTCATCACCGGGCCGAGCGCGGCCTTCGCCACGTGCCATTCCTGGCCGAGGGCGGGCGCGACGAAGCCGATCGCGGCGGTGTCGAAGCCGTCCGCCGCGACGATCAAAAAGCACAGGATCAGAATCAGCCACTGATAGGGCGAAAAGCGCCGTTCGTCGATGAACTGCTGCACATCGAGCTGGCGCGCGAGGTGGGTCATTGCTGTCTCCGTTGGGTTTGTAATCGACGCGTTCGCGTCCCGCGCCGATGCGATGCCGGCGCATGTCGTCGCGCACGGGCGGCGGCCGTTCGGCGCGCCGCCCGTGCGGTGTGTCGTTTCTTGCTCGTGTCTCTTGTGCCTCTCGCGTCTCTTTTGTCGCTAGCGTCTCGCTTGTCTCTTGCACCGCGCGGCGTCAGGCCGCGTCGTCTTCGCTGAAGATGCGCTGCGCGAGGTGAAATGCCGAATTCGCTGCAGGCACGCCGCAGTAGATGGCGGTCTGCAGCAACACTTCCTTGATCTCGTCGCGCGTCACGCCGTTGTTCTTCGCTGCGCGCAGATGCAGCGCGAGCTCTTCGCCGCGATTGAGCGCAACCATCATCGCAATCGTCAGCAGGCTGCGCGTGTGGCGCGGCAGGCCTTCGCGCGTCCAGATCTCGCCCCATGCATAGCGCGTGATCAGGTTCTGGAACTCTTCGGTCAGCTCGGTGCGATTCGCGAGCGAGCGCTCGACGTGCGCATCGCCGAGCACCGCGCGGCGCACCTTCATGCCCGCTTCGTAACGTTGGTCGTCATTCATCTCGATGCCCTCGCGTCACGCCGTCAGGAAATCGGTCAGCGTGCGATTGAAGCCGTCCGCGCATTCGATGTTCGAGATGTGCGCGCAGTCGAATTCGACGTGCTCCGCCCCCGCGACCGCGGCGGCGAGCGCGCGGCCCTGGTCGGGCGGCGTCGACATGTCGTGCGCGCCCGTCACGACGAGCGTCGGCACGCGAATGCCCTTCACTTCGTCGCGCAGATCGGCGGCGTTCAGCGCGTCGCAATTCGCCGCGTAGCCTTCCTTGTCCGTGTGATTAAACGTGTCGCGAATCACATCGATGAGGCGCGGCTCGCGCTCGAAGAACGCGGCCGTGAACCAGCGCGGCAGCACCGCGTCGGCGAGCGCCACCATTCCTTCGGCGCGCGCCTGTTGCGCGCGCGGCCCCCACACTTGCGGCGAGCCGATTTTCGCGGACGTATTCGACAGCACCGCGCGATCGATGCGGCTCGCATGGCGCGCGGCGAGCGCCGCGCCCGTGAGGCCGCCCATCGAGATTCCGCAGAAATGCGCGCGCTCGATCCCGACGTGGTCGAGCAGGCCGATCACGTCGCCCGTCAGTTGCTCGATCGAATACGAGCCGGCCGGTGCGTCGGAGTGACCGTGACCGCGCGTGTCGTAGCGCAGCAGGTTGAAGTGCGCCGTCAGCGGGCCGATCTGCGGCGCCCACATCGACAGGTCCGCACCAAGCGAATTCGAGAACACGAGCCACGGTGCGCCGGCGCGCGTCGCGCGGTCGATCCGGTAATGCAGCCGCACTCCGTTGACTGATGCGAAAGGCATGGGAATCTCTCCTTAGTGGCGGCTCGCATGGAGCGCGAGCACGGCGTCGACGTAGGCATGCGCCTCGCCGACGTAATGAGCGGGATCGAGCAACTGGCGCAGCGCGTCGGGCGCGATGTGCGCCGCGACGTCCGGATCGGCGGCGAGCACGTCGTGCAGCGGGCGGCCGCTGCGCACGGCTTCCTTCGATGCGCGCTCGACGAGATGATGCGCGTCGAGCCGGCCGATCTTGTCGCCGAGCGCGAGCATCACCGCTTCGCCGAGCACGAGGCCGTGCGTCGCGTCGAGATTCGCGGCGAGACGCGCGACGTCGACGTTCAGGCCGGCGACGATCTGCGCGACCTGCGCGAGCGCGCCGCCCGCGAGCCGCGCGAGTTCGGGCAGCGCGTCCCATTCGGCCTGCCAGCCGCCGAGCGCACGCTCGTGCTCCTGAACCATGCCGGCGAACACGGTGGAGACGAGCCCCGGCGCGCGCACGGCCGCGGTCAGCACGGCCGCGCAGCCGACCGGGTTGCGCTTGTGCGGCATCGTCGACGAACCGCCCTTGCCGGCCGCGGCAGGCTCGGCGAGTTCGCCGATCTCGGTCTGCATCGACAGCGAAACGTCGCGCGCGATCTTGCCGAGCGTGCCGATCAGCATCCCGAAGCAAGCCGCCGTCTCGGCGATCCGGTCGCGCTGCGTGTGCCACGGCACGGCCGGCAGCGCGAGCCGCAAGTCGTCCGCGAGCGCGCGCGCAACCGCCGGCGCCGCGTCGCGCAGGCTCGCGAGCGTGCCCGCCGCCCCGCCGAACTGCAGCGCGAGCGTGCGCTCGCGCAACGCGGCGATACGCTCGCGATGACGAAGCAGCGCGTCGAGCCATTGCGCGAACTTCAATCCGAGCGTGATCGGCAGCGCCTGCTGCAGCCACGTGCGGCCGATCATCGGCGTCGCGCGATGCGCGGCGGCGAGCGTCGCGAGCGTCGCGCACGTGTCGCGCAGCAGCGGCTCGAGCCAGTCGAACGTGTCGCGCAGCTGCAGCACCGTCGCCGTGTCGATGATGTCCTGGCTCGTCGCGCCCCAGTGCACGAATTTCGCCGCTTCGGCGTCGCGCGCCTTCACGCGCGCGGTCAACTGCCTGACGAGCGGAATCGCGAGATTGCCGCCGAGCGCCGCGTCGCGCATCAGCGCCTGCGCGTCGAGCGCGTCGGCCGTGCACGTCGCCTCGATCGGCTGCACCGCGCTCGCCGGAATCACGCCGTGCGCGGCGAGCGCGCGGGCAAGCGCCGCTTCGACGTCGAGCATGCGCTGCAACGTCGCGCGCGGCGACCAGATCTGATTCAGCGATTCGCTCGCACAGATGAGGGAGGTCAGGCGGGCGCTGTCTTCGAGCATGGGATCGATCGGAAGAAAACGGATTGCGCTTATTGTCCACCGAAGCGCCGAACGGCGCGCGCTCGTCCGTTCGGCCAACCTCGGCGACACGCCAGGCGGCCGGGCGGGACGAACGCGTGCGGCGCCGCGCGCCGCCGCGTTATGCGGCGGCCTTCTGCGTCGCGTCGACGAGCGGCACGCCCGTGAGCTTCTGCAGCTCGTCGAACGAGATGCCGGCGAAGATCTCGCGCACGGCGAGCCCGTCGCTCGTCACGTCGAGCACCGCGAGATCGGTGTAAATGCGATCGACGCAGCGCACGCCCGTCACCGGATACGAGCATTGCGCGACGATCTTGCTTTCGCCCTGCTTCGTCAGGTGCTCCATCATCACGAACACCTGCTTCGCGCCGATCGCGAGATCCATCGCGCCGCCGACCGCGGGAATCGCATCGGGCGCGCCCGTATGCCAGTTCGCGAGATCGCCTTTCGCGGATACCTGGAACGCGCCGAGCACGCAATAGTCGAGATGGCCGCCGCGCATCATCGCGAACGAATCCGCGTGATGAAAGTACGCGCCGCCCGTGAGCAGCGTCACGTGCTGCTTGCCGGCGTTGATCAGTTCGTCGTCCTCTTCGCCCGCCGCGGGGGCCGGGCCCATGCCGAGCAGGCCGTTCTCGCTGTGCAGGAAGATTTCCTTGCGCGGATCGAGATGGTTCGCGACGAGCGTCGGCACGCCGATGCCGAGGTTCACGTACGCGCCTTCGGGAATGTCTTGCGCGACGCGCTTGGCCATGTCGTCGCGGGTCAGTCGTTTCATCGTGCTCTCCTCGGGGATTCAGGCGGCGCTCGCGGCGCGCTCGGCGGCCAGCTCGGCCGCATGCGCGGCCTGCGGCACTTCGACGATGCGCTGCACGAAGATGCCGGGCGTCACGACGTGCTCGGGATTCAGCGCGCCGAGCGGCACGACTTGCGACACCTGCACGATCGACGTTTTCGCGGCCATCGCCATCACCGGGCCGAAGTTGCGCGCGGTCTTCCGATAGACGAGATTGCCCCAGCGGTCGCCCTTGTACGCCTTCACGAGCGCGAAATCCGCGTGAATCGGCGTTTCGAACACGTAATGCTTGCCGTCGATCACGCGCGTTTCCTTGCCTTCGGCAAGCTTCGTGCCGTAGCCGGTCGGCGAGAAAAATCCGCCGATGCCGGCGCCCGCCGCGCGAATCCGCTCGGCGAGATTGCCTTGCGGCACCAGCTCGAGCTCGATCTCGCCCGCGCGATACAGCGCATCGAACACTTGCGAATCGGCCTGGCGCGGGAACGAGCAGATGATCTTGCGCACGCGCTTCGCCTTCAGCAGCGCGGCGAGGCCCGTCTCGCCGTTGCCGGCGTTGTTGTTGACGATCGTCAGCTCGCGCGCGCCGTGCGCGATCAGCGCGTCGATCAGCTCGGCGGGCATCCCGGCCGTGCCGAAGCCGCCGATCATGATCGTCGCGCCGTCGTGGACGTCGGCCACCGCCGACTGGAGGGAATCGAAAATCTTGTTGACCATGTCTCTTCCTGTGCGAATCCGCGCGCGCCGCCCGCTGCGGCACGCGTTCGCGCATGGCTGCGCGCTTCGCCAGGCGATCCGATTTGTTCGAATTACGAACTCAGATTCGATTAGCGAACGGTGTGCCGATCATAGAGGCGCGCGCGCAGAATTGTCAAGACGACGGCGCGCGGGCCTGCCTTGCGCGATTTCCGCGCGATGCGCTCACGCGGCGGCGGCCGCGCCGAAGGAAGGCGTGGTGCGCGACGCGTCGTCGAACGGCAAGCCGACGTAGTTTTCCGCGAGCGACTGCGCGGCCGCGCGCGAACGCGTGACGTACTCGAGCTCGGCGCGCCTGAGCCGATTGACGAACGGCGAATCGTCGGCGCACGGATGCAGCATGTTCGTCATGCAATACGAAAAATGCTCGGCGCGCCATACCCGTTCCAGACAGGTTGACGAGTACGCGTCGAGCAAGTCGTCGCGGCCGTCGCGGTAGCGCGCGCCGAGCGCGCGCGACAGCGCCCGGACGTCGGCGACCGCGAGGTTCATCCCCTTCGCGCCCGTCGGCGGCACGATGTGCGCGGCATCGCCCGCCAGGAACAGCCGCCCGTACTGCATCGTCTCGGACACGAAGCTGCGCATCGGCGTCACGCTCTTCTGCGTGATGCGGCCTTCGCTCGGCATCCAGCCGCTGTCGTTCTCGAAGCGCGTGCGCAGCTCTCCCCAGATCCGCTCGTCCGGCCATTCGGCCAGGTTCTCGTCGGGCCGGCATTGCAGGTACAGTCGGGTGACGGTCGGCGAGCGCATCGAGAACAGCGCGAAGCCGCGCGCATGATGTGCATAGACGAGCTCGTCGAGCGACGGCGCCGCCTCGGCGAGGATGCCGAGCCAAGCGTACGGATACACGCGCTCGAACGTGCGCAGCCGCTCGGCGGGAATCGTCCGGCGGGCGATGCCGTGAAAGCCGTCGCAGCCGGCGACGTAGTCGCAGTCGATGCGCTCGGTGCGCCCGTCCGCATGCGAGAACGTCACCGACGGCCGCCCGGTCGCCACGTCGTGCAGCGCGACGTCGCGCACGTCGAAATGGGTCGGCTGGCCGTGCTCGAGCGCGGCCGCGATCAGATCGCGCACGACCTCGTGCTGGCTGTAGACGGTGATCGCCCGGCCGGGTGTCAGGTCACCGAAGTCGATCCGGTGGCGGCGGCCGCCGAACAGCAGCTCGACGCCATGGTGAACGAGGCCCTCGCGCCGCATCCGCGCGCCCAGACCGGCTTCGTTCAGCGTGTCGACGGTGCCTTGCTCGAGCACGCCGGCGCGGATGCGGTTCTCGCAGTATTCGCGCGAACGCGTTTCGAGCACGACGGATTCGACGCCTTGCAGGCGAAGCAGATGGGAAAGAAGCAACCCGGACGGACCGGCGCCGATGATCGCGACTTGCGTGCGCATTGTTCGTCTCCTGTGTCGACCGGAGTCAGCGCTTCGGCGCTTGCACCGGCTGCATGAAATGTGAACATTGATTCGAATGGCGAACCGATTGTCGGCGCTATCCCGACTATGCGGCAACGCAATTCAGGAGATAAGTTGTATACGGATTTTCAATAGTAGCGACGCGATGCCCGAACTCGATCTGAACCTCATTCCGTACCTGGTCGCGCTCCACGAGACGCGCAACGTGAGCCGCGCAGGCGAGCTGCTCGGCGTCAGCCAGCCGCGCGTGAGCGCCGCGCTCGGGCGGTTGCGCGAGCACTTCGGCGATCCGCTCTTCGTGCGGACGTCGCGCGGCATGGAGCCTACGCCGCGCGCGCTCGCGCTGATCCCCGCCGCGCGCGACGCGCTCGCGAGCATCGAGCGCGGGCTCGTCGCGCCGCACGACTTCGATCCGGCGAAGAGCGCGCGCACGTTCGCGATCGCGTTGTCCGACGTCGGCGAGATCGTGTTCCTGCCGAGGCTGCTGCAAGCGCTGGCGGAACGCGCGCCGCAGGCGAACCTGCGTTCGGTTTCGCTGCCGCACGCGGAGGTCGGGCACGCGCTCGAGGACGGCCGCGTCGATCTCGCGATCGGCTACTTTCCGGATCTCGGCGGCACCAACTTCTTTCAGCAGCGGCTCTTCACGCACCGCTTCATCTGCCTGCTGCGGCGCGGCCATCCGCTTGCGGAGCGGCCGCTCACGCTCGAGCAGTTTCTCGCGTGCGGCCACGCGGTCGTGCACGCGGAGGGCCGCAGCCAGGAAGTGCTCGAGCGGCATCTGGCGAAGCGGCGGCTCGCGCGCCGGGCAGTGCTCGAAACGCCGCACTTCATGAGCCTGCCGTTCATCCTGAGCCGCACCGACCTGATCGCGACGGTCCCGCACGCGATCGGCTACGCGTACGCGACCGAGCACGCATCGATCACGCTCGTCGAGCCGCCGCTGCCGTTGCCGCGCTTCGACCTGAAGCAGCATTGGCATCGCAAGTTCCACAACGATCCGAGCATCGCGTGGCTGCGCGGCGTCGTCGCCGGGCTATTCAACGACGCGCTCGACGAATGGCCGAAATGACCGAAATGACCGCGCAGAGCCGCGCGTGCGGCAGCGCACGCCCGTCGTTCGCAAAAGCGAACCACAGCGCACGCACGCAGCGAAAGCATGAAACAATGATCGACCGGCCGCAGCATCGGCGGTCTTCACGGAGTTCAGAGGATATGGCTAAAGGAAAGACCGCGAGCAAGCGCGCGGCCCCGACCGTACGCAAGGCGGCGGCCAACAAGACGAACGAAACGGCGAGCAAGCAGACGGCCCGCAACGCGGCTCGCAAGCCCGCGACGCTTCCCCCGGCCACGCCCCGGCCGAGCCGCGACGAAGCCGAAGCGGCCGTTCGCGTGCTGCTTCGCTGGGCAGGCGACGATCCGGCGCGCGAGGGCCTCGCCGACACGCCGGCGCGCGTCGTGCGCGCGTACGAGGAATTTTTCTCCGGCTACGCGCTCGAACCGCGCGACATCCTCGCGCGCACGTTCAGCGAAGTCGACGGCTACGACGAGATGATCGTGCTGAAGGACATCCGCTTCGAAAGCTATTGCGAGCACCATATGGTGCCGATCATCGGCCGCGCGCATGTCGCGTATCTGCCGAACCATCGCGTCGTCGGCATCTCGAAGCTCGCGCGGCTCGTCGACGCATTCGCGAAACGCCTGCAGATCCAGGAAAAGATGACCGTGCAGATCGCCGACACGCTGTTCGACGTGCTGCAGCCGAAGGGCGTCGGCGTGATCCTCGAGGCCGCGCACCAGTGCATCTCGACGCGCGGCATCCACAAGCCCGGCGTCGAGATGGTGACGTCGCGCATGCTCGGCACGTTCCGCACCGATCCGACTACGCGCCGCGAATTCCTGTCGATCGTCGCGAATCCTTCCTCGGTCAACCTGACGAATACGTAATGCAGTCGAGCTTGAATCCAGCCACCGCACCCGTCGTGCTCGTGACGGGCGCCGCTCGCCGCGCGGGCCGCGCCTTCGCGCTGCGCTTCGCCGCGCGCGGTTATCGCGTCGCCGTGCACTACGACCGCTCGGCCGATGCCGCGCAGGCCGTCGCGCGCGAAATCGAATCGTCGGGCGGCGAGGCCGTCGCGCTGCAGGCGGACCTCGCGCACGCGGATGCGATCGCGTGTCTCGTCGATGCGGTCTACGCGCGCTTTGGCCGTCTCGACGTGCTCGTGAACAACGCGTCGGTGTTCTGGCAGGACCATCTGCCGAGCTTCGAACTCGCTGCGTTCGACAACGCGTGGGCGATCAACTGCCGCGCGCCGATCCTGCTCACGCGCGCGTACTACGAGCGCGCGAAGGCGGCGGGCGCGCAGGGCGTCGTGATCAACGTCGTCGATCAGAAGATCAAGGAAAACTTCCATCGCGACCATTTCAGCTACACGGTCGCGAAAGCGGCGCTCGGCAATCTCACGCAGATGCTCGCGCTGTCGGCGAGCCCGGTGCTGCGCGTGAACGCCGTGTTTCCGGGATTGATGCTGCCGAGCGACGACCAGACGCAGGCCGACTTCGAGCACGCGAGCCGCGCATCGACGCCGCTCGCGCGGATCGCCGGGCCGGACGACGTCGCGGACGCGATCCTGCTGCTAACCGGGCCGGCCTACAACGGCGCCGATTTCGTCGTCGACGCGGGACAGAACCTGATCCGTGTCGATCAGGACGTGCTGTACAAGCATCGTTCGCCGGCCGGTGAGCATTGATCCGGCAAGGGCGACTGCGGCAACCGGTTGCCGACGAGCCGCAAGCCGCAAGCCGCAAGCCGCAAGCCGCAAGCCGCAAGCCGCAAGCCGCAATCAGCGTGAGCGAGCGCGGCGGTGCCGTCAAGCGGCAACCGCGCCATCCGCTCAATCCTTCTCGATCTGCTCCTTGTCGCTCTCGCGGATCTTCCCTTGCGCGACGCTGCTGCCGGGCGGCACGCTGTGCGTGAGCCACACGTTGCCGCCGATCACCGAACCCTTGCCGATCGTCACGCGGCCGAGGATCGTCGCGCCCGCATAGATCACGACGTCGTCCTCGACGACCGGATGCCGCGCGTTGCCCTTGACGAGCACCCCGTCGCCGTCGGCGGGGAAGCTCTTCGCGCCGAGCGTGACCGCCTGATAGAGCCGCACCCGCTCGCCGATGATCGCTGTCTCGCCGATCACGACACCCGTGCCATGGTCGATGAAGAAGCTCGGGCCGATTTGCGCGCCCGGATGGATGTCGATGCCCGTCGCCGAATGCGCGATCTCGTTGATGAACCGCGCGAGCAGCGGCACGCCGAGCTGATACAGCGCGTGCGCGAGCCGGTGGTGCATCATCGCGAGCACGCCCGGATAGCAGAGCAGGATCTCGGTGATGTGCTGCGCGGCCGGATCGCCGGCGTACGCGGCCTGAATGTCGCTGACGAGCAGCGCGCGGATGCCGGGCAGTTGCGTGCCTAGCTCGCGCGCGATTCCGAACGCGCGTTCGGCGAGCGCGGCGGGCGGCGTGTCAGCGTGCTCGGGGAGGAACGGCAGCGCGCGGCGGATCTGTTCGGCGAGCAGGCGCAGCGTGCTTTCGAGCGTGTGGCCGACGTAGTAGTCGACGGTCTCGTCGGTCAGATCGGGCGCGCCGTAATGCGTCGGGAACATCGACGCGCGCAGGCCCGAGACGATCGTGCAGATCGCGTCGCGCGAAGGCAGTTCGCGAATGCCGCGCGGATGGCGCGTCCGGTGCAGCTTCTCGCGCGATTCGCGCAGCTCGGCGACGATGTGTTCGAGGTCCCAGTTTCGGGCGGATTTCGACATGGGCAAAAACGTACGGCCGCGCTTCGGCGCACGGCCGTCCAATAAAAGTGACGGGTTCCGCAAGATTACCGCGTTTTTGCCGCGTCAGCGGCGTGCACGCCGCCGCGCGCTTCGCCGCGCCGTCCTAAATCGTGAGACTGCTCGCGTCGATCCACCGGACGGCCCAATCGCGCGCATGCGCGATCGCCGCGTCTTCGTCGTTGAAATGCAGATCGGAGGGAAAGAAACGATTCGCGACCAGCTCGCCGTCGCTCGATCGGGAGATGACGACGTAAGGCTGAAACGAGCCGTCGCTTGAGCGCGCCGGCGCACAGTTCAGCAGGTACCCGCGATGCGTGAATGCCGTAGTCGTAGAGTGCATAAGTCCGCCCACCTTAAGTCCCCTTTACCTTCTTCTTCGCTACCCGTCCGTTAAGGATGCCGCGGCGCCCGATGCGGGCGAAAGCGGGTGCGCCAAATGTCGCGCACCGCTTTGTCGGAAAAGAATCATACTCTGTAGAAAACGCGTCTTCTAGCTGAAATAATTATTTGGAAAGCGTGACACGCGGCGCGACGGCGGCGCTCGCACGCGCGTCCTTTTCCGTCTTGCCCGGAACGGGTCTTGCAAGATCCGGGCGTCGCGCCGCGAGGATGATCGCGATGAATCCGTTCGAACGCAGGGCGCCCGCCGACGCCGGCCGCGCGCATCCGCGCAGCGTCGAGCTGTACAACGACGCGACGCACGACAGCACCGTCGACACCGACGGCAAGAACCGCGAGGCCGCCCGCATTGCAAGCGGCGGGCCGATTTCTCCTGACCAGATCACGACGAGCAACGCGTCGCTCGTCAATGCGATGCCCGAGACGCCCGACGGCTTCGCCGGCTTCGACAGCCGGCCCGCCGGCAATCATCCGCAGTTTGCGCTGCGCTCGGGCTATACCGTCGTCGACAAGGGGTTCGACGCCGCCGCGTCGCGCGATGCGCGCGCGGCCGACGAGTTTGCGCCGCCTTATCATCCGCCGCGCCGGCCGGGTCGCATCGTCGAGTTCGCGCCGATTCCGCGTTGATGTCGGTGTTGATGTCGACGTGCATGTCGGCGTTGTCGTTGCGTGCGTGCCGGCGCGTGCTGATGCGTGCCGCTGTTGCGTGCCGCCGATGCGGCATCGGCTCGCAAGCCGGGCGATCGTCACCGCCGCAGGACGGGCGCGCCGTTCGGCCGCGTTCGCATTCGTATGCCAAGAGACCAGCTCGACTGCGCATTCAATCGGGCCGATCGTTTGATTCGGGCGTTTGAATGTGCGCGCAGGCGCGACGCATAGCGTTTTCGCCGGTCGGCGCATGCCGAATCTTTTCGAGATAAGCCGACGCGCACGCAACGGAGTTGCGCTCGCGCGACTTGCAATGCGTAACGAACGGTAAACGTCGCCGATCGCCGCTGCCGCATCGCTTCACCACGCTTCACGAAACGCATGTGCTTCACCGCGAAACGCACATGCGCGCCCTCAGTTGCCGCGCGCGTCGATGCGGCGTCATCGGTTTTCGCGGCATCGGCGAAATCGGTACCGGTACCAGCGTCGATATCGATGTGCGGTTGCCCCGGAAAGCGGTGATAGCGTCGATCCGGATTTCGACAACGGCCGCCGCGCCGCCGGCTGCCGCGCTCGAGCCGACCTGCACGCGGTGCGCGTCGGCGCGGCGCAACCTACGGCGTTGCGACGCGACGCAACGCAACGCATGCGCAACGCCCGAACGCAGGAGGCCGAACCGCGCTGCCCCGCGACGCGAGCCACGCGCATCGCGACGCGCCCGCGCTCAACCGCCCGCCACCCCTTGCGCGTTCACGTACAGCGAATACAAGCCATGGCTCGCCGCCATGAACAGCCGGTTCCTGTGCCGTCCGCCGAAGCAGACGTTCGCGCAACGCTCGGGCAACGCGATGTGCCCGATCGCGTCGCCTTCCGGCGTGAACACGCGCACGCCGTCGAGCTCGTCGGCGCCCATCCCCCAGCCGCACCACAGGTTGCCGTGCGCGTCGACGCGAAAACCGTCGGGCGTCCCCTCCCCCGCATCGATCAGCACGCGTTCGTTGCGCACCGATTTGCCGTCGCTCGCAACATCGTAAGCGCGGATCGTGCGCGGCCGGCCCTTCGATTCGACGACGTAGAGTATCGATTCGTCCGGCGAAAATGCGAGGCCGTTCGGCCCCGGCACGCCGTCGACGACGGCTTCGAGCTCTCTCGTGTGCGGATCGATCCGATAAACGCGCTCGGGCAATTCCGGCTCCTGCTTCTCGCCTTCGTAAAAGCTCTGGATGCCGAAGTCCGGATCGCTGAACCAGATCGAGCCGTCGGACTTCACGATCACGTCGTTCGGCGAATTCAGGCGCCTGCCTTCGAAGCGTTCGGCGAGCACCGTGATCGAGCCGTCGTACTCGGTGCGCGTGACGCGGCGCGTCAGGTGCTCGCAGGTGACGAGCCGCCCCGCGCGATCGCGCGTGTTGCCGTTCGCGTTGTTCGACGGCTGGCGGAACACGCCGACCGCGCCGCTCTGCTCGTCCCAGCGCAGGAGCCGATTGTTCGGGATGTCGCTCCACAGCAAGTAACGCCCGTCGCCGAACCACACCGGCCCCTCGGCCCAGCGCGCGCCCTGAAACAGGCATTCGACGGACGCCGACCGGATGCGCAGCGCGTCGAAACGCGGATCGAGCACGCGCACGGCCGGATCGGGATAGCGCCTGGATTCGATTTCGCGCATCGCGTTCACTCCCTGCCGAGCTGGCCGTCGCGCAAGCGCCAGAGGCCGAGCGGATTCGCGTCGGCGAGCGCGGCCGGCAGCAGCGCCGCGGGCAGGTCCTGATAGCAGACGGGCCGCAGGAAGCGCTCGATCGCGAGCGCGCCGACCGACGTGCTGCGCGAATCCGAGGTCGCCGGGAACGGCCCGCCGTGCACCATCGCGTGCGCAACCTCGACGCCCGTCGGATACCCGTTCGCAACGATGCGGCCCGCCCTGCGCTCGAGCGTCGGCAACAGTTTGCGCGCCAGCTCGACATCGTCGTCTTCGAGATGCAGCGTCGCGCTCAACTGCCCTTCGATGTGCTCGGCGAGCGCGATCATCTCGCCGACGTCGCGACACACGACGACAAGCGACGTCGGCCCGAAGATCTCGGCTTCGAGCCGCGGGTCCTGGGCGAACTGCGTTTGCGTCGTCGTGAACAGCGCGGGCAGCGCGGCGTTGCGCGCGTCGCTGCGCACGCCCTGCGCGACTTCGCTCACGCCCGTCGCCGCACGGCGCGCGGCGACCGCGCTCTCGTACGACGACGCGATGCCCGAGGTCAGCATCGTCTGCGCGCCCTTTTGCGCGAGCGCCTGCGCGGCCGCGTCGACGAACGCCTTCAGGTCCGGCCCGTCGAGCGCGACGACGAGTCCGGGATTCGTGCAGAACTGTCCGACGCCGAGCGTCAGCGATTCGACGAAGCCTTGCGCGATCGTCGCGCCGCGCGCGCGCAACGCGCCGGGCAGCACGAAGAACGGATTGACGCTGCTCATTTCCGCGAAGACCGGAATCGGCTCGCGCCGCCGGGCGGCGACGCCCATCAGCGCGATGCCGCCTCCGCGCGAGCCGGTGAAGCCGACCGCCTTGATCGCCGGATGCGCGACGAGCGCCTCGCCGATCGCGTTGCCCGCGCCGACGACGAGCGAGAACACGCCTTCGTGCAGACCGCAATCGGCGACCGCCTGCCGGATCGCGCGCCCGACGAGCTCCGACGTGCCCAGATGCGCGGGATGCGCCTTCGCGACGACCGGGCAGCCGGCCGCGAACGCCGACGCGGTGTCGCCGCCCGCTACCGAGAACGCGAGCGGAAAATTGCTCGCGCCGAACACGGCGACGGGGCCGACCGGAATCTTCTGCAAGCGCAGATCGGCGCGCGGCAGCGGCTTGCGCTCGGGCTGCGCGGAATCGAGCGTCGCGCTCAGCCAGCGGCCTTCGCGCACCACCGACGCGAAGAACCGCAACTGGCCGACCGTGCGCGCGCGCTCGCCTTCGAGACGCGCGACGGGCAGCGCCGATTCCGCATGCGCGCGTTCGATCAACTGATCGCCGAGCCCGACGATGCGCTCGGCAACCGTTTCGAGAAAGCGCGCGCGCGTCTCGAGCGGCGCCTGGCGAAAGGAATCGAATGCGGCGCTCGCAAGGCGGCACGCGCGATCGACTTCGGCCGCGCCGCCCGCGCCGAACGCCGGCTCGAGCTCGA
This sequence comes from Burkholderia savannae, assembly GCF_001524445.2. Lineage (NCBI taxonomy): Bacteria > Pseudomonadati > Pseudomonadota > Betaproteobacteria > Burkholderiales > Burkholderiaceae > Burkholderia > Burkholderia savannae. The sequence goes on along the minus strand of NZ_CP013418.1, from coordinate 2,265,802 downwards.
CGTCGTGCGTCGGATCGAATGCGCGCATCGTGCCTTCGGTGCCGCGCACCGCGGTCGCGCCAATCAACATCTCCCCAGTGATCTGCATGCTTCCTCCGGATTGAAAAATCTGCCGAGGGCGGCGGGCGGCGCGATGCCGCGCGCGCCGCCCGCAGGCGAATCGGGTAAATCGGGTGAATCGGACGAGTCAGTGCGATCGGGCGGCTCGACGGGCCGCGCCGATCGGGTACACGCGAATCGCATTATCGTGCCAGACGGCGCGGCGCGCCGCTTCGCTCGAATCGGCGCGCGGACAGGCGGAGCGGGCTGGGCCGGCGGCGAACGAGTCCGGCATGCGAACGCGGGATAGGCCGCGCGCAACGATAAGGCGCGGCACGCCGCCATCGCGGCGAACAAGCGATGCAGCAGGTTCCCGGGGCCGACGTGGCGCGACGGATACGATCCGTTCACATGACGCGAACGGCATCTGCCACGGCGAATCGCGGACATGAGCGCATGCCGCGGAATACACGCGCGTTTTCGGAAATCAACGCTTTCCGGGATTCTCGGCGAACGAGAAGCCGGCCCGAACGAACGCCGACGATCGACGCTCGTCCGCCAAGCGCCGGCGTGAATCGATTTGCGGATACGTCCTGCGCCGGCGGCGCGCCGCCCATCGGCTGCGCGAGCGATAGCGACGGCGACGGCGACGGCGACGACATCCGCGCCGCCGCCGGCATCGCCCGCACCGGCCGGCGATCGGCCCGCTTCGCCGCGGCCGCCGCCCTACCAGCTCGGATTGTTCCTCCCGACTCTGCGCCCGGTACTCGGCCGCGCAAACTTGTAAGGCAGCTCCTGCCGATCGAGATATGCCTGAATCGTCGGCCACTGGGCGTCCGCGAGCAGCATCTCGCAGACATGCGGCACATCGGGCGAAGCGCCGCCCACGCCGATCAGGTCCGGCAGCGCGTACCGGTTGGCGTCTTCGGTCAACACCTCGAGTGCGACATACGGCATGTGTCCTCCTTTTCCGGTTGGACGAAACCGAACGAAACGGGCGGCGGGCGGGCGCGGCGGCCGCGCCCTTGCGCATGCGGCCTCGGCGCTCGCACGCGGCCTTCGTCGATCGTCGTAAGAAATGTCGGGAACGCTCTCGCCCGACGCGTTTCAAACCAGCATCGATTCGCGCCGCTCGGCGAACGTGCCCGGGGCTCGGCCAAGTCTATTACGGCGCCGCGACACGCGACGCGAACCGATCCGGCCGATACGCCGATCGCGCGCAAAAAATCCGCCGCGACCGACGGAATCCTGAAAAGTCCGGCGCCGCGTTTACTTCGCCGCGCCGGATCGCTGCGCATCGAGTTCGCTGCGCCCTGGTCAGTAATCGTTTACTTTGTAAAAAGACGTCGTCAAACCCAACCGGCCGAACGGCCGATCTTTTCTCAACCGCACCACGGAGACATCATGTATCAGCGCATTCTTGTCGCAGTCGACGGCAGCGAAACGGCACGCCACGCATTCGACGCGGCGCTCGGCATCGCCAGGACGAGCGGCGCGGAGCTGCAGCCCTTCTACGTCGTGGAGAACGCCGCGATCTACTACAACGTGCCCGGCTACGATCCGTCGATCCTGCGCACGCAACTGCTTCAGCAGGGCAACGATCTGGCGAAGGAATTCGCGCAGAAGATGCACGAAGCCGGCGTGAAGGGCGCGCTGAAGATCGGCGAGGCGACGTCGCTCGCCGACGTGCCGTCGCTCATCGTCGAAGGCGCGAAAGCGTTCGGCGCGGACTTGCTCGTGCTCGGCACGCATGGCCGCCGCGGTTTCAAGCGGCTCGTGCTCGGCAGCGTCGCCGAACAGTGCGTGCGGCACTCGGCGCTGCCCGTGCTGCTGATCCCGGCCGCCGCGCATCCGGAAGATCGGGAACACTGATCGAACGCAACGGCTGCGATGTTTCGCCGCAACCACGCGTTGCGGCCGAACAAGGAAATCGCACGGGGAGTCGCGGCGTTTTGTCGCTAAACAGGCTTAGCCCACGATGGGACAATGGCTTTACCGATTCAACCTCAGAGTCATCCATCATGCTTACGCCCGTCGCCCGACCCGCCGCCGCCGCGGCTCCCGTCCATGCCACCAGCACGTGGGCGCCGCGCCAGGCCGCACACTGCTCGACGTGCGCGATGCGCCACCTCTGCATGCCCCAGGGGCTCGCGCCCGAAGCGCTCGCGCGCCTCGAATCCGTGATCTGCAGCGCCCGCCCGGTTCGACGCGGCGAGACGCTGTTCCGCGAAGGCGACTCGTTCGACAACCTGTACGCGGTCCGCTCGGGATCGCTGAAAACCATCGCGACGCGCCATGACGGCCGCGAACAGGTCACCGGCCTGCACCTCGCGGGCGAAGCCCTCGGCCTCGACGGCATCTGCGACGACGCGCATCCGCGCACCGCGGTCGCGCTCGAGGACAGCTCGGTCTGCGTGATCCCGTACAGCGCGCTGAAGACGCTGTGCTCGGAAGCCGGCACGATGCAGTTGCGCATGCACAAGCTGATGAGCGAGCAGATCGTTCGCGAAACGTCGCAGACGATGGTGCTCGGCTCGCTGAACGCCGAGGAGCGCGTCGCGGCGTTCCTGCTCGACGTGTCGTCGCGCTACATGAAGCGCGGCTATTCGCCGAACGAATTCAACCTGCGGATGACGCGCGAGGACATCGGCAGCTATCTCGGCATGACGCTCGAGACGGTCAGCCGCACGCTGTCGAAGTTCCACAAGCGCGGCCTGATCGAGATGCAGGGCCGGACGGTGCGCATCGTCGATTTCGACGGCCTGCATCGCCTGTAATCCCGCGCCCGCCGTCGCGCCTTTCCTCGCGCCGAATCAATCCAGAAACTGCGCGGCGCTCGCCTTGAGCGCCGCGCTAAACTCGTCCAGCCAGCCGATCGACAATCGCCAGCTCTGCCAGTAGAGCTCGACGTCGATGCTTCTTCCCTCCGACAAATCGACGAGCTCGCCCGCGGCGATCTGACGCTCGACCATCCGCTCCGGACACATGCCCCAGCCGAGCCCCGCCTCGCACGCGCGCAGGTAGCCCGCGACGTGCGGAATCCAGTGCTGCGGCGGATCGAGATCCACGCGCGTCACGCGCCGGATGAAGCGCGCCTGCAGGCTGTCCTTCGGATTGAACATCACGCACGGCGCGTGCCGCAGCGCGTCGCGGTTGACGCCGTTGCCGAAATAGCGCGCGTGGAACGCGGGCGAGCACACCGCGTGATAGCGCATCCGGCCGAGGCGCGTCGAACGGCAGCCCTGGATCGGCTCGGCGAGCGCCGTCACCGCGCCCTGCACGCTGCCGTCGCGAATCCGCTCGGCGGTGTAGTCCTGATCGTCGATCACGAGATCGAGCAGCGTGCCGCTCTCCGCGCAAAACGGGCCGACCGCATCGACGAACCAGGTCGCGACGCTGTCGTCGTTGACGGCGACGCGCAGCGTCGGCCACGGCCCCGTTGCCGCGCCGGCGAATCCGGGCACGTGCGCCGACAATTCGGCTTCGAGCATGCGCACGCGCTCGGTGTGGCGGCACAGCAGCGCGCCCGACGTCGTCGCGACGCACGGCTGCCCGCGCTTGACGAGCACGCTGCCCACTCGCTCCTCCAGCAGCTTCACGCGCTGCGACACCGCGGAAGGCGACACATTGAGCGCTTTCGCCGCCCGCTCGAACGAGCCGTGGCGGATCACTTCGGCGAGCGCATCGAGCAACGCGTAGTCGATCATCAGTTTTCCTTAATCCGCATTAGATTATTTAGCTTTTCTAATTCCGGCGATCACCGCAGACTAGCGCCTCTCGTTCCATTAGTCCATCGCCTGAATCAGCAACGAACATGAACTGGATCGCTTTTTCCCACGGCGCGATGCTGTGCGCATCGCTCATCGTCACCATCGGCGCGCAGAACGCGTTCATCCTCCGGCAAGGAATCATGCGCTCGCACGTCGGCAAGATCGTGCTGCTCTGCACGCTGTCGGACATGCTCCTGATCGGCGCGGGCGTCGGCGGCGCATCGGTGCTCGTCGAGCGTTATCCGACCTTCGTTCACGCGGTGCTGTACGTCGGCCTCGCGTATCTTGCGTGGTTCGGCCTGAGCGCGCTGCGCCGCGCGTTCAAGCCCGGGCACGGGACGCTCGACGCAACGGGCGCGGCCGTCGCGCCGCCCGCGCAGCGCGCATGGCCGATCGTGCTGATGACGCTCGCGTTCACGTGGCTCAATCCGCACGTCTATCTCGACACGTTCCTCTTGATCGGCACGGCGGGCGCGCGCGAACCGGAAGGCGCGCGCAGCGCGTTCGCGATCGGCGCGATGGCGGTCAGCGCGATCTGGTTCGTCGCGCTCGGCTACGGCGCGCGATTGCTCGCGCCGTGGTTCAAGCGGGCGCTCGCATGGCGCGTGCTCGACGGCGCGATCGGCGGCATGGTGCTGTTTCTCGCCGCGGTGCAATTGAGGTGACGGCGCGGCTGCGCGCGCCGGGTCGCGCAATGCGCAGCGAGCGGCGCTCGCGCGCGAACGAAGCCGTGCGTGCCGTATTGGCCGCGCACGCGCCTCGTATCGGCTGAATATCGGCTGAATATCGGCTGAATCGAGAACTTCGACGCGCCAGGGCGTGACTTGCGCCGCGGCGCGCATCCGTCAGGCATGCGATGTCTCGCGCCGAATGCAATACACGACATGCCGGCGCAGCGAATGTCCTTCGGGAAGCGCGGGATGGTCGAAATCGCGCGAGGCCGCGCGCTGCATGCCGATCCAGGTCATGACGCGTTGCGATCGAAGATTCGTGGCGGCTGCCCATGCGAATGCTTCGGCCAGCCGATGATCGCCGAACGCATCCGCGAGCGCCGCGCGGGCGGCCTCCGTCATGTATCCGCGCCCCCACGCAAGGCGCGCTTGCCGCCACGCGATTTCCACGCACGGCGCCATCGGATGCCCGCCCTCGAGCACGCGACGAAGCCCGCAAAGGCCGATCAACGCACCGTCGGCCCGCGTTTCGACGGCCCACGGGCCGAAGCCGTACGCATCGAAATGCGCGTCGAAGCGGCCGATGTCGTCGCGCGCGTCGGCGAGCGTCATCGGCGCGCGCCGCCCGAGCCACGCGATGACTTCGGCGTCCGAATTCAACGCCGCCCACGCGCGCGCATCGTCATCGCGCCAACGGCGCAGAATCAGACGGTTCGTCTCGATATTCGCCGGTTGACTCATCCTTCGATCCGAATCGGGCGGCGGCCGCGCGATCGGCGGCGGCGCGGCACGCTCGATGAGCGATGCAGCCCGGCGCGTTCGCGACCGAAAGATCGCGACGTCGCAGGCCGAGCGGCGGCGCATGCGGCCGAATCGCATGCGACGCGGCATTGTGCCGAATTCCGACGATCGAATCGCGATCGCGGCGGCAGTGTGAGAATCGACACGGCACGACACGACACGGCACGCAGCGCCGCGAGCCGTCGCATTCCGCCATGCCGCACGCATCATGTGCGACGTAACGGCGGATGCGACCGTGCAGCCCGCCGTGCCCCGGCGCGCTCAGCGCTTGCGGATCAGCACGTCGGGCGTGAGCTCGCCGCAGCCGTTCACCCCCAGCATCGCCATGTTGCGGTCCACTTCCTCGCGCAGCAGGCGGATCGCATGCGCGACGCCGGCCTCGCCCGCCACGGCCGCCGCATAGTTGAACGGCCGCCCGACGAACACCATGCGCGCGCCCAGCGCCAGCGCCTTCAGCACGTCCGATCCCCGGCGAAAGCCGCTGTCGATCATCACCGGGTAATCGTCGCCGACGGCCTGCACGACGTCGCGCAAGATCCGCAGCGGCGACGCTGCGCCATCGAGCTGCCGGCCGCCATGGTTCGACAGGATCACGCCGTCGGCGCCCGCGTCGCGCGCGATCAGCGCATCCTCGACGCTGAGAATGCCCTTGATCACCAGGTCGCCCTGCCATTGCTCGCGGATTTGCCGCACGTGCGCCCAACTGAGGTGATCGCGCGCGGAGAAATCGCGCAGCACGTTGGCGGAAAGGATCGGCGCGCCGCGCGTCGCAAAGGAATTCTCGAAGTGCGGCATTCCGTGCGCGAGCAGCGTGCGCGCGAACGTGCGCAGCAGCCAGCGCGGCCGCGTCAGCCCGTCCCAGAGCAGGCGCGCGCCGGGGCGCAGCGGCGTCGAAAAGCCCGTGCGCACGTTGTTTTCGCGATTCGCGGACACGGGAATGTCGACGGTGACCACGAGCGTTCGGTAGCCTGCGCGCGCCACGCGTTCGAGCAGTGCGCGAATGCGCTCGGCGTCTCCCGGAAGGTACGCCTGGAACCACGTACCCGGCGCGGCGGCGGCCACATCCTCCAGCGGAATCAGCGACGAGCCGCTCATGATCGACGCAATCCCCGCGCGCTGCGCGGCGCGCGCCAGCACGACGTCGCCGCGATAGGCCGACAGCGCGCAGATGCCCATCGGCGCAATGCCGAACGGCGACGCATAGCGCCGCCCGAACAATTCCACCGCCTGCTGCCGCCGGGAAACGTCGCACAGCACGCGCGTGACGAAACCGTATTCGTCGAACACGTCGCGGTTGTCGTCGCGGGTGCGGTTGTCTTCCGCCGCGCCGCTGACGTAGCCGAAGATCGGGCGCGGCAGCGCGCGGCGCGCCTTGGCCTCGAAGTCTTGCAGGCTCAGCACGTCGTGCAGGACGCGCGGCGGCTTGCCGGTGCTGGCCGCAGGCCGGCCGTCTTCCGCGATGGGAGAGGTAAGGGTGCTCATCTATGGGCTTTCCTGATGCGACGCTGCCATTCTATGCAGCCGATGTATCGATAAAAAGCGATAATCTTCAAACGAAATCGTTCGATAAAAGCGAAGAACCATGGCAACTCCGACGCTCAAGCAACTGGACGCCTTCTATTGGGCGGCGACCTGCGCCAATTTCTCGACGGCGGCGCAGCGGCTTCACCTGTCGATCTCTTCGTTGTCCAAGCGGATCAACGAACTGGAGCAGGCCGTGGGACGCACGCTGTTCGACCGCAGCGGCCACCGCGCCGTGCTGACCGAGGACGGCGAAACGCTGCTGCCGGCCGCCGTTCGCGTTCTGGAAGCCGTCGCGGCGTTGCAGGACGCGTTCGCGGAAGACAAGGGATTGACGGGCCGCCTGCGCTTCGGCGTCGGCGAGCTGTCGGCGCTGACCTGGCTGCCTCGCTTCGTCGCGGCCGTTCAGAAACTGCATCCGCAGTTGATCCTCGAGCCGTATGTCGACGTCGGCGCGGCGCTCGAAGAGAAAGTGGATGCGGGAGAACTCGATTTCGCGGTGGTCGCGGGCCGTTCGTCGCGCGGCAGCATCCTGTCGCAGCCGGTGGCGGAAGCGCGGTTCGCGTGGATGGCCGCGGAGAAATTGGTCGACGGCGAACGCACGTTGACGCCCGAGCTGATCGCGCGCCATGCGCTCGTCATTCTGCCTTCCGGCTCGGGCGTCACGCGCATCCTCGACGAATGGCTGCTCGCCTGCGGCATCGACCATCCGCGACGCATCACCTGCAACAACTGGAGCGCGGTGGCGGGCATGCTGCGCGAAGGCGTCGGCATCGGCTTCCTGCCCGCCGATTGGGCCGATGCGCGAACGGGCGGCGGCCTCGTGCAATTGACGAGCGAGCCGCCGCTGTCGCCGCTCAACTATGCGTTCCAGTGGCGGCGCGGCGACATGCGCGGGCTGATTCCGTCGATGCTGGCGCTGGTGCGGCGGCATGCGGATTTTCGCTGAGCGGGCGCACGGCGGCTCGCGTCAGGAAATCTCGCGCCCTTTCGTCTCGGGCAGCAGCAGCGCCGCCATCAGCACGATCACATAGGCGCCGCCCGCGAACATGCCGATGGCCGTGCCGAGGCCGCCCGTTTTCGCGAGATAGCCGACCAGGCTCGGAAACAGCGCGCCGATGCCGCGTCCGAAGTTGTACGCGAACCCTTGCCCGTTCGCGCGCACCGCGGACGGGAAAAGCTCGGTCAGATACGCGCCCATGCCGCTGAAGATCCCCGACGCCGAGAAGCCGAGCGGAAATCCGAGGAGCAGCATTTGCTGGTTCGACAGGTGAAGCTGCGTATAGACGAACACGCACGCGCCCGACAGCACGGAGAACACGAGAAGATTCGCGCGGCGGCCGAGACGGTCGGTCAGATGGGCGCCCGTCAGGTATCCGGCGAACGAGCCCGCGATGATGACGAGCAGATAGCCGCCGGTGCCGATCACCGACAGGTGGCGCTCCGTCTTCAGGAACGTCGGCAGCCATGTCGTGACCGCGTAGTAGCCGCCCTGGACGCCCGTGCAGAGCAGCGCGCTCAGGGCCGTCGTCCGGACGAGAGCGGGAGAAAAGATCGCCCAGGCCGGCATCGGATTCGCGCTTGCCGCTTCGCGCTTGCGCGTGCGCTGGAACAGCTCCGGCTCCGGCACCTTCCTGCGGATGAACACGACGAGCAGCGCCGGCGCGACGCCCGCCCAGAACAGCGCGCGCCACGCGTAATTTTCCGGCAGCATGGAAAACGACAGCGTGTACAGGATCGCCGCGACCGCCCAGCCGATCGCCCAGCCGCTTTGCACCGTGCCGACCGCGCGACCGCGATATTCGGTGCGCACGATCTCGCCCATCAGCACCGAGCCGACCGCCCATTCGCCGCCGAAGCCGAGCCCCTGAAGCGCCCGCAACACAACAATCTGCTCGAAGTTTTGTGCAAAGCCGATCAGCACCGTGCACGCGGAAAACCACAGGATCGTGAACTGCAGAATGCGGACGCGGCCGAAGCGGTCGGCGAGGATGCCGGCCAGCCAGCCGCCGATCGCCGAGAACAGCAGCGTGATCGTCGCCAGCATGCCGGCCTGGGCCTTGTCGATGTGAAATACGTCGATCAACGTCGCGATGACGAACGTGAACACCATGAAATCGAGCGCATCGAGCGCCCAGCCGCCGAACGCGGCGACGAACGTCCGCTTCTCGACCACTGTCATCCGTGCGAACCAGCGTTCTTCGCCGGCCGCCGACACCTGGCTGTTGCCGTTCATGTGTTGTCTCCTCCTCATTGGCGATTGGCGCATGAAAAGCGCCCGGTGGCCTCACGGCCCCATTGCCTCACTGAATCATTGGCCCGTCGGCCCACTGCCCCATTTGCTCCACTGCCCCATTGCCCCATTTGCTCCATGGCTCCATTGGCTCCATGGCTCCATGCCCCCGTTATCGGGCGCTCTTACGCGAAGCCGTACAGACGGGCCGGATTGCTCACCAGAATCTTGTGGCGGGCGGTCTCGTCGGGCGCCCAATCGGCAACGAGATTGAGCAGGCCGCCGGTGTTCGGCATGCGCTCCGGCGCGAGCGACACATGCGGCCAGTCGCTGCCCCACACCATGCGCTCGGGCGCATCGTCGATCAGCGTTCGCGCGAAAGGCGCCGCGTCGTCGAAGGTCGGGAATCGCTCGCTGATGCGATACGCGCCGGAGAGCTTGACCCAGTAACCGTGCTCGGTCACCAGATGGCGCAACGCGACGAAGCCCCGCGCCGACAGACCGTCGGCCACGGGCGTATGGCCCATGTGATCGATGACGCCCGTCACCGGCAGCTTCATCATGCGCGGCATGAGTTCGGGCAGCGCCTTGACGTCCATGAGGAATTGCAGATGCCAGCCGAGATCCTTCACGCGATGCGCGAGCGTCTCCATCGCCGCGAAGCCGATGCCGCCGCCGAACAGCACGTTGATGCGCAGGCCGCGCACGCCGGCCGCATGCATCGCCTCCAGTTCGCGGTCGGACACGTCGGGCGCGACCACCGCGACGCCGCGCAATCGCCGCGGATGCCGGCCGAGCACCTCGAGCATGTAGCGGTTGTCGGTGCCGTACACGCTGATCTGCACCAGCACCCCGTACGTCATCCCGGTTGCGTCGAGCATCGCGAGATACTTCTCTTCCGGCGCGGGCGGCGGCGTGTAGCTGCGATCGCCGACCATCCGGTAGGCGGGGTCGGCCGAGACGACATGCGCATGCGTGTCGACCGCGCCGCGCGGCATTGCAAAGCGCGGCGGCTCGATATCCGGCAGCGGCGCCGCGCACGCAGATGCGGTGGAAAAGCGGGAAAGTCCGGTCATCGCTACGTCCTCGTTGCGTGAGAAAAACCCTGCGCAAGCTGGGCGGAACCCGTCGCGCGTGCGCGTCGGCTGGCCGAGTCGCCGGGCGCGCCCGTTGCCCGCCGCGCCGCTTCACGGTCGCCGACTCGGGTGAGCCCGCCGCGATCGCCCTCGCGGCGCATCGAAACCGCGTGATGCGCGAGCGGCGAAATCCGGTGCGGACATTCGTCGCGCTCGCGCCTTCACATGCGCCGCGGCCCGATTCAGTCCTGATCGATGCGCGACACCTGCTTGGGATCGGGCATCCACAGATAACACAGCAGCGACGCCAGCACGCACGCGGACACATACCAGAAGAACCAGGTTTCGTGCCCGATGCTCTTGGTCCACAGCGCGATGTATTCGGCGGTCCCGCCGAACAGCGACACCGTGATCGCGTAAGGCAAGCCCACGCCCAGCGCGCGAATCCCGACCGGAAAAAGCTCGGCCTTGGCGACCGCGCTGACGGACGAATACAGGCTGACGATGAAGAGCGCGGCCGAGATCAGCATGAGCGCGCCGCCCATGGTCGAGACCGTCGTCAGCGCGTTGAAGATCGGCACCGTGCACACCGAGCCGAGCACGCCGAAGGCGATCAGCAGCGGACGGCGGCCGACCCGATCCGACAGGCTGCCGAACACCGGTTGCATCAGCACGAACGCGATCAGGCTGATGACGGACACCATCGACGCGTCCGCCTTGCTCATCCCCGCGCTGTTGACCAGGAATTTCTGCATGTACGTGGTGTACGCGTAGAACGCGACCGTGCCGCCGAGCGTCAGGCCCGCGACGATCAGGCATTCGCGCTTGTGCCTGAACAGCTCCGCGACCGGCGTGCGGCTGCGCTTGCCCAGCCGATGCTGTTCGAACGATTCCGTTTCTTCCATGTTGCGGCGCAGGAAGATCGCGACGCCCGCCGCCAGAGATCCGATCAGGAACGGAATGCGCCAGCCCCAGCTTTCCAGTTGCGCGGCGCTCAGAAAAAACTGCTGCAGCGCGACAAGCACCGCCATCGCAAGCAGCTGGCCGAGCGACAGCGTCGCGAACAGGAAGCTCGAATAGAAGCCGCGGTTCGTCTTGTCGGCCATTTCGCTCAGGTAAGTGGCCGAGCTCGCGTATTCGCCGCCGAGGCTCAACCCCTGCAGCAGCCGCGCGAGAACCAGCAGAACCGGGGCCGCGATGCCGATAGTGGCATAGCCGGGCGTCAAGCCGATGATCAGCGAACCCACGCACATCGCGAGCACCGAGATCAGCAGCGCGGCCTTGCGCCCCTTGCGATCCGCGTACAGGCCGACCAGCCAGCCGCCGATCGGCCGCATGACGAAACCGACCGCGAAGATGGCCGCCGTGTTGAGGAGCTGCACGGTCTGGCTGCCGGCCGGGAAGAAGACCTTGGCGAAGTACAGCGAAAACGCCGAATACACGTACCAGTCGTAGTACTCGATCAGGTTGCCGACCGAGCCGCTGAAGATGGAGCGAAGGCGGGCGAAGGTCCCGGCCGGCCGGGCATAGGGGGCAGTTGCAAGGGGGCGGGCTTGCGACACGTGATGTCTCCGGTTTCGATTGTCATCTCGATTGCGCGTGCGAATGCCGGCGGCGGGCGACGGCGCGCAATCGGGTACGGCAAGGGTAAGAGGAGCAAGCCGACGCAGAAAGCGAAATAATCGGAACAAGTTTGTTCGCTTTTGTGGAAAGTCTTGTGCGAGGCGGAGGCCGGTGCGCGTGGCCGGCTTCGCGCTGCGCGTTCTCGACGGGGCGGGTCGAGATCGGCGCGGGTTCATCGCGCCGCCAGCGTTTGGCCGTCTCGCGCTCCGCGAGCCGCCGGCTCTTCATGCAGCGCCGGGAGAATCGTCGATGCGCGATCCGCGATCCGACGCATCCATGCTCATGCTCATGCGAAGCCGCGCGTCGCCCCGAGCGATGCGCGGCGCGCGGCAACGTCGGCACATGGCGCGGCCGGGGAGCGGCCGGGTTGCCGTCGAGCATCGCAAAAGCCCGGACAGGGCCCCCGCGACTCGATCGAGCGCCGTTCCGGCGGCGGCGCACGCCGTCAGTCGCTTCCGTCGCCCGCCGCGCGAGACCGGTAGCGCAGCAGATGATCGGTGCCGGATTCGGACAACCAGACCTCTCCCCGACGGCCCATCATCTGGCGCACGTTCGCGTGCGGCCGCGGCAGCGTCAACACGTCGAAACGCTCGGCGCGCGGGTCGAAGCGCACCAGCGCGTTCGCGCTCCATTCGCTGAGCCAGACGATGTCGCGGTCGTCGACGAATATCGCGTACGCATGCGGATGCTCACCGGGCAGCCGCCATTCCCGCCATCGGTGCGTCGCGGGATCGAACACGCCCACTTTTCCGGCGTTCCACTCGCTGATCCACACGCGCCCCGTCGAATCGGCCCACGCGCGGCGCGCGCCCTGATTCGGCGTGGGCGGCTCGATCACCTGCGCCGCGCCGCTCGCCGGATCGATGCGGCCGAGATAGTTGCCGGCCAGCGACGCGAAATACACGCTGCCGTCAGGCGTCGCGCAGATGCCGTACGGCCCGGCCCCGCGCGGCGCATCGAACACGCGCATGCGGGCGCTCGCCGGATCGAGCTCGCCGTAGATGCCGCTTTGCCCGGTAAACCACAGATGCCCGCGCGTGTCGAAGACGGCCGTGTTCAGATTGGCGTTCGCCCGCTCCTTCGGCAACGGAAAGCGCGTGACGGCGAGCGTCTTCGAGTCGACGCGGACGATCGCGTTCAGGCCGCCGTCCGTGATCCATGCCGCCCGATCCGGGCCGACGATCACGCCGTGCGGCGCGGCTCCCTCGCCGAGCGGAACCCAGTCGGACTTGCCGCCGCGCGGATCGAGGCGGCCCACCGCGCCGCGCGCCTGCGCGGTGTACCACACGGCGCCGTCGGGCGCGGGCGCGACATCGTGCGGCGCGCTGCCGGCCGGGACGGCGTACGAATCGAACGACGGCGGCTGCGCCCGCGCCGCCCCCACGGCGAGCATCGCGCTCGCCAGGCACGCCGCGAGCGACGCGGCCGGCCCGCTGCCGAGCACCCTGCGCGCCGCCGCGACGAAACGCTCTCTCGCAATCCTCGGCATGTTCGCCTCCCTGCCCGATGAACGGGTATCAAAGCGCGCCGGCGGTTCGATCGCCGCCCCTTTATCGACGCTGGACGGCGACGCGCCTCAGTCGGAAAACGCGCCGTGCCGCCCCTGCCCGGCGCCGAAGCGCGCGGCGCCGGCCACGCCTTCCGCCAGCACGACCGGGACGCCCCTCGCCCCTTCCCGGCGCAGCGCTTGCGCGAGCGGCAAATCCCACTGCTCGTAGGCGGAACGCCGGTCCGCCAACATGCATTGCCGGGGAAATTGCGCGATCTGCCGGGCAAGGCGCGTCGCGTGAGCCAGCCCTTCGCCGTTCGGCACGACATAGTTGGCGAGCCCCATCTCCCTGGCTTCCGACGCATCGACGGGACGTCCGGTCAGAATCATGTCCATCGCACGCCCCATGCCGACGACGCGAGGCAATCTGACCGTGCCGCCGTCGATCAGCGGGATACCCCAACGCCGGCAAAAAACGCCGAAGACGGCGCCCTCCTCCGCGACGCGAATGTCGGCCAGCAGCGCGAGCTCCAGCCCGCCCGCGACCGCGTAGCCGGACACCGCCGCGACGAGCGGCTTCGACAGCGCCATGCGGCTCGGCCCCATCGGCCCCGGCCCGCCGCCCGTTGCGTCGAGCGCGTTGCGCCGCGCGGGATCGCCGGCGGCCTTCAGGTCGGCGCCCGCGCAGAAGTTGCCGCCCGCGCCAGTCAGAACGGCCACCGCAAGTGCGGCGTCGGCCTCGAACCGGGCGAACGCGTCGCTCAGCTGCGAAGCGGTCGGGCCGTCGACGGCGTTGCGGCGCTCCGGCCGGTTGAGGGTGATCGTGCACACCGCGCCATCCGTTGCGAAAAGGACTTCGTCCATCGTCTCCCTCCCGGAGAGCAGACACCACCATTCGTTATACGTCAGATGGCGTCGAGCGAAACGAATTCGGCGCGAGCGTCGCGAAGGGGCGTCGATATCGGAGGGCGGCCGGGGCGGCGCGAATGGGCGTGACGTCGATCGGACTCGACGCCGATGCCGGCGCCTACGCCGCCACCAGCGCCAATGTCGATATCGACATCGACGAAACGGTCGAAGCCGGGCGTCGCGGCGCTGCCGGCGTCCGGGCCGACGCGCCGCGCATCGAACGCAGGCCGGCGTCCATCGATCGTCGCGCGCAACGGATGATCGACATCGATGTCGACGAACGACGGCAACCATGGCCGTTCACCGGCGATCGGCAACGTCGCCGGCGCGAGTCCGCCCGACGCGGCGGCCGCCGATGCCGGGCACGCGCATCGTTCCGTCGCCGATCGGACCGATCGGACCGATCTGACCGATCGGCCGCCCGCGCCGTCCAACGCCCATCACGCGAAATCGCGTGCGCGTTCCGGACGGCGCTCCCTCGCGATGCCTGAAAGCGAAGCCGGCCTGACGCAGCGCCATCCGTGCCGGCGACGAGCCGCCGTCGAAACGCGAAACAGGCGCGCCGAGAAGCAAAGCAAGCGGTCGGGCCGAGCATCGAGGTTCGATGCGGCAGCGGCAAGGTTTCCGTCCGTTTCGACCTAGAATCCGTTATTGATGCGTTGACGATTCATGTGCGCAATCCGGCGTCGAATCGGCCGGCGGCGTGCGGCATCCGTCGCGGCGCGAACGCGCGGGCGGCGCGCCTCACGTCAGGCCGCACCGAACGCCAGTTGGACATAGGCGGCCAAGCCGACCCTCGGCGGCATTTCGTCGGGAATGCAGATAAATCGCGCGGCGGCGGCAACGAAACATTCGTTGCCTCGGCCCGCGCATTCGAGCGATGTCCGCGGCAATCCCGCCGCCGCGCTTCGCGGCGACGAACGGCCGGCGACGGCGGCCACGCCGGCCGTTGCGGCCTGCGCGCAACGGCACGGCGATCCGCGAGAAATCGACGCAGCGACACGGACAAGACGATCGTAACGAGCTCAGCGGCTCGACGCCGGGCGATCACCCGAGGAGACGAATCATGCTGATTGGCGTGCCGAAGGAAATCAAGGTCTACGAATATCGCGTCGGCCTCACGCCGGCGGGCGCGCGCGAGCTTGCGCTGCACGGCCATCAGGTGCTTGTGCAGCGCAGCGCGGGCGCGGCGATCGGCCTGCGGGACGAGGATTACGCGGCGGCCGGCGCGATGCTCGCCGACGACGCGGCCGACGTCTATGCGCGCGCCGACATGATCGTCAAGGTCAAGGAGCCGCAGCCGGCCGAATGCGCGATGCTGCGGCGCGGGCAAATCCTGTACGCCTACCTGCATCTCGCGCCCGATCCCGCGCAGGCCGCCGCGCTCGTGAAGTCGCGCGCGGTCTGCATCGCGTACGAAACCGTCACCGCGCCCGGCGGCGGCCTGCCGCTGCTCGCGCCGATGAGCGAGGTGGCCGGACGCATGTCGATTCAGGTCGCCGCAGCGCACCTCGAAAGCCCCGGCGGCGGGATGGGCCTGCTGATGGCGGGCGTGCCCGGCGTGCCGGCCGCGCACGTCGTCGTGCTCGGCGCGGGCGTCGCCGGCACTTGCGCGCTGCAGATGGCGGTCGGGCTCGGCGCGCGCGTGACCGTGCTCGACACCAGCGTCGATCGCCTGCGCCAGCTCGACCTGATCTTCGGCAACCGAATCGCGACGCTCCATTCGAACGCGCATGCGATCGACGATGCGGTGCGCAACGCGGACGTCGTGATCGGCGCGGTGCTGGTGCCCGGTGCGTCCGCGCCGCGGCTCGTCACGCGCGAGATGGTCTCGAAGATGCGCGCCGGCGCGGTCGTCGTCGACATCGCGATCGATCAGGGCGGCTGCTTCGAAACGTCCCGCGCGACGACGCACGCGCAGCCCACCTACGTCGTCGACGGCGTCGTTCATTACTGCGTCGCGAACATGCCCGGCGCGGTCGCGCGCACGTCGACGTTCGCGCTCGGCAACGCGACGATTCGCCATGCGATCGCGCTCGCGAACAAAGGCTGGAAGCGCGCGCTCGCCGATGATCCGTATCTGCGCGCCGGACTGAACGTCTGCGACGGCCACGTCACGCACGAAGCGGTCGCCCGCGCGCTCGGCCGCGCCTATATGCATGCGGACGAAATGCTCGACTGACTCGTCGCGCAGCGGTCCGAACGAATGAGATGCCCGACGACGGCCGCCGCCGCCGTTCGCGCGGCCTCGCACTCGGCTCGACCGCCGATTCGGCGCGCCGCCCGAGCACGCACACGACGCGCATCGCACGGTCCCGGCCGATGCCCTGCCCCGAGGCAAGCGCCTTGCTCGCGAACGCCGCGTTCGAGCGGGCATCGCCCGCCCGCCGCTCTTCGCGCGCATTCGTCCCGCGTCGCAAGCGTTGCGGCGCACGGCAGGCCGCACGACGCGGATTGCGACCGACGATGCAGCCCGTCTGCGGGCAACGCGCCGAACCCACCCGATGCGCGCGCACGCGCGGCCGTGGCGGCCGATTGACGCACGTCAATCGGCGCTTTGTCGGAATGCATACCCTGAAACCGTGAGCGGCATCGCGGGATGCGCGCGCATTCACGGATCGGAGGCCATCATGCGGACCGGACATCATTTCTTTCCCGAACTCCGGCATGCGACGGTGCCGACCTATTTCGTCTCCTACCTGTTCCCGCTGCTTCTCGCGGGCTACGAAGCGTACCGCGTCGCATACTGGGTCAGCCGGCACGGCTGGCATTTCAGCGAGCTGTCGCAGGCGGGCTACGAATTCACGCTGATGCTGATCGTGTTCGCGCTGCAAGTCGTCCTCGACGGGCTGTTCTTCATCATCGCGTGGATCGGCCGGCATCCGGACGTCGAGCATCGGCTATCGAATCTCACGCTCGGCATCATCTGCTCGGCGCTCGTGCTCGCGTTCGACGTCGTGCTGCAGGTTGCGTTCTGAATCGCCGGCGCGTGGCGCACGCGCCGCGCTTGCCGTATCGCCACCGATCGGGTGCGCAGAACTTGCGCGCTTGATCGGCTCGCCGCATGGCGCCGTGCCGGCGCAATCGACGATCGCCGTGACGAATCTCGGCGGCGGGGTCGGCACGGAAGCGCCCGGCGTCGTCCGTCGCTCGTCGCGCGCACGCGCGGGACCCGGGCGCATCGTCACGACGCGAAGCATATCGATCGGGCTCGATTCGCTTGCCTGCCTCCATCCGCCGGGTCGGTCGGGCAAGTGCAAGCACGCCGGCCGCCTCCGGCGAAACCGTGCGCGGCCGAACCCATGCAATGCAATTCGCCGATTCTCGCCGCGCATGTCCGACACGTGTTCGAGTGTCGGCGAATCCTCTCGCCGATGTCGGATATTTCCGACATCTCGCGCACTCATCGGACAACGATCTCCGACCAGGATGATTGAGACGCGCCGCCGCGCCGCCAATACTGAAACCGTGACAGCAAGCGAAGCGTTCGGCGCTCACGCGGCGTCGGGCT
Organism: Burkholderia savannae; assembly: GCF_001524445.2. Lineage (NCBI taxonomy): Bacteria > Pseudomonadati > Pseudomonadota > Betaproteobacteria > Burkholderiales > Burkholderiaceae > Burkholderia > Burkholderia savannae. The sequence continues at coordinate 2,248,159 of NZ_CP013418.1, read as the reverse complement.
GACGTTCCGGCCGCCGCGTCGGCCGCGACGAACGGCTTCGCGATCGTCAGGAGCGCGCGATGAGCCAGCACATTCGACCGAAATCCGCAGGCGGCGCGGCCGAACTCGGTCTTCCGAGCGGCGCGCATCTGGTGACGAAACGCGTCGGCTATGCGCACCACGGCATCTATATCGGAAACGGCGACGTGGTTCACTACGCCGGCCTTTCCGGCAAACTCCGCGGCGGCCCCGTCGAGATCGTGTCGATCGAGCAATTCGCGGCGGGCTTCGGCGTCGAAGTCGTGTCGCATCCATCGGCGGCCTATGCCGGCCCGGATGTCGTCGATCGTGCGACGTCGCGCCTCGGGGAGCGCGATTACCGGCTGCTCTCCAACAATTGCGAGCACTTCTGTTTGTGGTGCGTGTTCGGGCAAAGCCGAAGCGAACAGGTCGACGCGTGCATTCGCAATCCCGCGCGCGCGCTGGCCGTGCTCTTCCTGATGATCGCTTGCCGGCTCGCACATGGATGGCGCGCCGCCGCGGACGGCCTCGCCGCCGAAGCCCGCGTGGCCGCGGCGCACGCTTGACGAAGAGCGGCGAAAGCGGCCTCGACGGCGCGCGCCGCGCATCGACATCATTCGCCGTCGACTTCCGGTGAAAGTCGCCTCAAGTCCGGATCGCCGTCGCGTGTCGCGCACATCGCGTGTACAGGAAGGCAGGAATCAACTGCCGCATCGGTCGCTTGACGCGCGAGTCGCGCGCCGATTTCGCTGCTCTTTCGGCATGCGCGGAATGCGCCGGCCATGCGCTCCTGCAACTGCGTCGTCACGCCGCCAGCGGCGGCATCACCCCTATCGGGCGGCGTGATTCAACGTGTTCGCCGGCGGCGGCTCCGAGATCTGCATCGTGCATCAGGCCGCGTGTACGCGCGGATTCAAGACGCGTCTTGCCCATCGGTACCGCTGCACCGCAATTCAAATTGCGTTCGATCCTTGCCGCGAATCCACGTTGGCTCACGCCCTGCTCCCGACCATGTCGCTCCACTGACGGGGTCATAATATCTGGCCCGAATCTTTCGCCTGCCACGTTGCCCGTCAGCGGAAAATATGTCGTCCGGGGAAAAACCAAACTCGCCGACACAAGACCTTATCTCCGCGAGAACAGCCTCTCTAGCCGCCGCTCGCTCCTCGGCCAAACGTGCCTCGAGCTCGATTTTCAGCTCTTTAAATCGTTGATACGCGTTCATTTCGTCACACTCTGATTTTTCAAACCCCGCCTTGTTTTCCATAACCCGATGACAATCCATCTCCCACGAGATTTCATCTCGGCGGCAAGATAATTGGTTCGCGTCATACGGTGGCGAGATGTCGCATGTCGTCAAACGCAGCGCCAAACTCGCACCATTTGCCCGGCGGTGCGCTCGCATGCCGCGCCTTCCCGGTTCGAAGCAAGATGGATGGTCGAGATGAAGCCCGGAAGAGTTTTGCCGATTGCGGTCGTACGGCGCGTAGCCGCCGCCTGACGATCGCGACCTGGACGACGTGAACCCAGCCTAGGTTATTCAAATGTAAGAAATTCGAGAATCGAAGTATTTCGAAAAAGTCGGTTCGCTTGCCCGAAGATTGACGGTATGCGTTCCTCATGACGAAGGCTCCGCGCGACCGGGCTGCACGCCCCAAGGAACGCTCAAAAAAGGTACGCAGCAACTGTCAACTTCGTTCGCTCGCTGCGCCCGACGCATCGTGATTCGGCACGTTGGGGGGGCCGCGCCGTGTGGCGCGGCGAGCTCCATGCGAAACGGTAGCGCGGCGATCGAGAAAAGCGCGACGGCACCAACCCTCGGCTTGCCGAGCGCGAACATCACCATCGCGACGCAGGTCGATAGCGACAGGGCGTCAATCGCCTCGGCATGCGCGGAAATGACGCTCGGATTCATCGCGCCGAGTCTCTTGTGCATTCAGGTGGCGGAAGCGCCGGGCGGCTCGCCCGTGCAGGACGGCCGCCGCATGACCGCGCGCGATCAGGGAATGGTCGCGGGTTCCAGTTCGAGGTCGACCACCCGTCGCTGCATGTCCTCGAATTCCGGGTCCGGCTCCGTCGATGCGATCGCGTTCGGAGCTTTCGCGCGCCGTGTCGCGTCGGGCCGAACGCCGATCACGCGCGCCGGTGTGGCAATCGCATCGTCGATGCGGGCAAGCAGATAGGAAAAGAACGGATTCGACGAAATCCTGAACATGGAATCGAGGCTGATCGTCAACACGCCCCGCTCGCCGCGCGGCACGAGCGCACCGAGCGAAACGCCGTATCGCGGGTTGTCCGCATTCGCCGGTTGCGAGCCGTAAAGCGCGTCATCGGGCGGAAACGGCAGCGCCACGTGCGACAGCGAGAAAATCTGCGGCGGATAGGGGAGCCCCAGATCACGGAAGTGCGTGCCCGCATCTCCCGCATCTCCCATATCGCCCGGCTCGACGGTGCGCTCGACCACGCCCCCATGCGCCGCCTCCGGTTTGTCCGCGGCGTTGCCGATCGTCGTGAGCCGGTAGTTCACCGGCAACGTCGGCAGTATCCTGGACAGTTCCCGTGTCGATGCCGGATCGATCAGCGCGCCGAATTTCGCGCGCCGATTGACGTCGAACACCACCAGTTCGCTGCCGTTGTCGGGAAGCATCGCATAGAGCCGCCTGACAATCGCCCGGGTGCTGACCGTGAAATCAAGCACCGACTGGAAAGTCAGTACGGGAGGAAGTCCGTCCAGCCTGCCCGCGCGCGCGAGGCGCGCGATCTGTTGCTGCAGCGCGCTGGTGAGGCGATGCGACTGGCGCGCCCCGTTGACCGGAAACGAGTTGTACTTGAACGGATTGAACTCCGGCACGATGCCGAGCCACGCGGCCCTCTCAAATGGCGGCAGCAGCGCGGGAAGCGCCGCGAGACCGGCAAACCTCGCATAGCGAGTGATGCCGACCATCGGCGAAACCAGGATGATGCGCGCGGGACGGGCAAGACGACTGTCCTCGAGGCTGTCGAGCGCATATTTCATCGCCAGCGCGCCGCCATTGGAAAAGCCGACGAGATGAATCGGGTTGCCGGGGCCGGCGCGGCGCTGCGCCTCGCGCACGGCAAGCCGAGTCGCCGCCATCCACGTTTCCCAATCGACGTTCGACAGGCCCGCGGGAACCGTGCCGTGACCCGGAAGCCGGATGCCCACCGCCACGAAACCGCGCTCGACATAATGCCGCGCGATGTGGCGCAGGCTATATGGCGAATCCGTCAGGCCGTGCAGCAACACGACCGCGCCGACAGGCTTGCCGGCCGGCAGCATTTCGTAAGAACGGTTCCAATCGTGCTCGAAGTGCGGCGGATAGATCGGACTGCCTTCGAAATAACGATTCGAAGGCACGCGCGCCTCCGGCGGCAAGCGCTCGCTCACTTGCGTTTTGACTTGTTCGAACAGAGCGTCCTCGCGACGCAAATAGCCGTCCCAACCGCTCCGGTCGAGTTGCTCGACGTCGAGTTCGTCCGGCACGAAGGTATGCCAGGGTTCGAGCGCGGGCCCGTTGCGAACATCGTAGGCGCGCAGCGCGAGGAGCAGGGCGGCCAGCAGGGCGAGAGCAAGCAGCACGAAGCGCGCGGCTCGAGCCATTCGGAATCGACGCATCATGTTCGATGAATGGGACATAGGCTTCGCAGAGCGAATTGATGCATGAATCACGGTCCAATTACGGAATCGGATCGTGCGCGCACCCGGCGCTTCGCACCCGGACAATGCGAAAGCCGAGCTGGAGTCGGTCCCAAATTGTAATGTTCGGTACAGGCGAATACAAATCCGATCCTCCCTGGCGAACCTTGCCGTCAAGCCTGCCGCTCATTGCACGGCCGTACCGCTTCGCGCCCGGATGGGCGGATGGGCGGATGCCATGCGTTCTCGTCTTGTCCGGCATGACGGGGAAACGAGGGATGACCGGTTCTTCTCCGAAAGCAGCCCAAATGCGAAAGAAGCTCACGCGGCGGCGATGTGATTACGCGCGCTCCGTCGCGTCGAAAACGCGGCCTGGCTATCGCCGCCGCGGCTATCCGACCACGTCGCCGGATAGCGCGGTGAAGGGCGTGGAGGCTACATGTAGCTGATGGTGTAAGTCGCCGTGGCGTTGGCGGGGCCGGGCGTGATGGTGTCGGCGGTTTGGTAATAGCGCGCCGAAAACGGAAGCTGGATTCGTCCGTCCGATTGCCATCGCGAGGTGACGTCCCAGGCAGAACCGAACTGCACGGCCGTCTGAGAGCCGGAATCGCCTTTCAGCACCTGCACGCCGACGCCGGTCGCCGCGCCCGCCTGCGCCGACAGCGCCAGCACACCGGCGCTGTCATAGCCTGATGCGGTCTGGCCGTCCAACGTCAGCGCGACCGAAAACGCGCCAGTATTGCCCTGCTTGCAGTCGAGCTCCAGCATGAAATCCCGCGACGGCGATGTCGAACCGATGCCGGAGCCGAGGCCCGAGCGGCCATTGGCCGCGAACGTGCCGAGATTGACGACGGGATTGGCGTCTCCGACAACCGAGCACGTGCTCTTGGTAAACACCACGACATCTTGCAGTCCTCTGATGAAGTACATCGCGTTGCCGCCCTGGGCCAGCAAGTTCTGGTTCGGGTCCGCCACGCTGAGCACGTGCACGTAGTTGCTCGGCAGCTTGGTGTCGGAGCTCGTGGGCGTCTCCCCGATCTTCACGAGTTCGATGTCCACCGTGAACGGCACCGAAACGCTCTTGACCGCCGAGTCGACCAGCACGTCGGTCTTCCAGTTGGCCGCGGAATTGCCGCGGTCGCCGTTGTAGGTCACGTAGATCGCGAGGCCGCTGCCGATCCTGTTGCTGGTGGTCAGATCGGGACGACGCACGTACGCGTACTCGCTCGTCAACGGATACGTGACGTTCAGCATGCATTGAGCCGTACGGCTGACGCCGTGGGCGCTCATCAGCACGGTGCCGATCGGCGCGTCTTCCGGCACCAGGATTTTCTGGGTCAAATCGAGCAGCACGACGCTTTCGCCGCTGCCTACCGAACAGTTCTGCGTCGCGTGCGCCGCGCCGGCGCAGAGCAGGCTCAGCGCCACCCACGGCAGCAGGCGCCGCATCGACGTGCGCCCAAGCTTCAGTGTGTATTCCTTGATCACAATCGTCCTTTCATCATCGTGAGAAAACGCCATGCGCGCGGCAATCTCCGCCGCGGGAGCGCACGGTCAACCCGATGTCCGCGTCGCCGCGCGCGGGTGCATCGATGCGGCCTGATCGGCGTCCGTCGAGAACGGCTGACACACCGCGTCGAAACGCTGCAGATGTTTCAGCGGACCGGTCTTGCCGTCGGGCGCGTCGGGCGCCTGCTCGGGCAATGCAAGCGTGCAGGCATTGCGGTCTCGCTCGCCCCATCTGACGACGAGCTTCTCGAGCCCGTCGGCGAGGCGCGCGTACAACCGCCCGCTCTGACCGACGGTGCCGACCACGTTGCCGTCCGGATCGGCCACGGACGCGCCGAACGGCAGCACGCTGCCGCCAGGCAGCGTTCCCCGGATCAGGACCGGCCGGCCGACCACGGTGCCGTAGCGAACCTTGACGATCGCGCCGTTCCGGGGCGCAACCTGCTGCCGCGTCGTGAGCAGTTCGACGTCGTCGGGCAGCCCATTGGGATCGATGGACACTTCGTTGAGCCGGTACGGATTCAGGTACGGCACCACCGCATGGCCGTTGCGATCGAGCACGATGGCCGAATACCCGAGCACGCGCGCGCCGGCCGCCGCGGGCGCTTCCACGATCGCGATCGACTGCGCGTTGTACGGCGAGGCCGTGACGCCGCCGCCATCGGCAACGAGCATGCCGCTCGCGCCGGCGGACATCGCGCGGTAGCGATCGGCCACATCGAAGCTGCCCTGCAATGCGCTGTAGTGCGAGCGGTACAGCACCGACCCGTTGGCGCCGACGTCGCGGCTCGAATTGCGCGTCACGCCGACGCTGTAATCGAGCGAGCTGTCTTTCAGCGCGGTGCCGTTGACGGTGGAACGCACGCTGGTGCCGTCCGATCCGTTGGTCACCGCCATGTTGAGCGTCGGCGCGCGCGACTTGCCGCCGAGCGGCACCGACAGCGACAGCATGTAGAGGTTTTCCATCCGCCCAAGCGACGTGCGGCTGCGGCTGATCGAAGCCGTATAGCCGAGCGCGCGAAAATTGTTGCTGTAGCCGATCTGGAACTGGGTATCGCTGCCCGAACGGTCCCAGAAGTTCTGGCTGTAGCCGCTGACGTAGAGATTGCCGGCACGCGAGCCGAAGCCCTGGCTTGCCGTGACCGACAGGCGATTGCGCGGCCTGCTCGTCACCCACGAGGTATCGCTCAGCGTGCCGCGCCGCGCCTGATCGCTGTATTGCAGCGCGTTTTGCAGGTCCATGTAGCCCGACGACGAGAAGCGGTACGCCGCCACCGACAAATTGCTGTTGGTGGCGGTGATCAGCTTGCTGTACGTCGCACGCACGCTGGTGCCGTTGCGCCTGAAGCCGGCGGCCGACGCCCACGACTTGGTCACGTCGAGCGCGAAGGCGCCCAAGGGCGTGCTGAACGCGCCGCCCGCGAGCACGGCCCCATAGTCGTTCGTGACCTGGGCTCCCGCATACGCGGTGAAGCTGTTGGACAAGCCTCGCTGCACGGTTGCCTGAATCACCCTCGGCAGATAGCTCAACCCGCCGTACCGCACCATACCGGCGACCACGCTGTAGCGCGTCCTGCCGGGGCGCAGCAGTTGCGCGACCGACGCGTAAGGCACCTTGAACTGCTGCACGCGGCCGTCCGCCTCCGTCACCGTGACGTCGAGGTTGCCGCCGTAGCCGGTGGGGTACAGATCGTCGATCACGAATTCGCCCGGCGCAACCGAGGTCTCGTACAGCACCGCGTCGCCCTGGCGCACCGTCACGCGCGCGTTGGTTTGCGCGATGCCGCGCACGACCGGCGCGTATCCGCGCATCGACTCCGGCCACATCTGATCGTCGGTGGCGAGCTGCACGCCGCGGAACGCGAAGGTGTCGAAGATTTCGCCGCTGGTATTGGATTCGCCCAACGTCACGCGCGCCTTCAGCGGCGTGATGTCGCGCTGCACGTAGGTCCGGATCGAGCTGTAGCGTGAAGGTTCGCGTTCGCGCCACTGGTAGGAGCCGCTATGGCGAAACATCCAGCCGCCGACGTTGAAGCCGGCATTGATGCCGACGTAAGCCGACTGCTGCGTCAGGTTGCCGGATTCGCTGCGGTAAAAGGTGGCGTTGTAGCCCAGCATGCCCGCCGTGACGCCCGAATCCCACAGCGCCGGATCGACGTAGCCTCGCGCATGGCGGCGTATCAACGCCTGCGGCAGGCTGACGTCGAGACGCAGCTCCGCTGTGTCGAGGCTGGCGCGCGCATCGTCGGACAGCGCCTCGATGCTGACGCAGCCGGCCGCGTCGGCCAGCCGCGCGAGCGTGTCCGCGGGCACCTGTGCGGGGTCGATGGCCAGGCGGTCGAACAGCGTGCGCGACACGCAGACGCGCGCGGCGCCGCCGTCGGAGCCTTCGGAGCCGTCGCCCTGCTTGACGGTAACGGTTTCTCGGCCGATGAAGCGATCCGCCACGTAGACGTCCACGCGGTACTCGCCGGGCAGCAGCGGATTACCGTTGGCGAACCGGGACAAATCGACGGTCTCGCCCGAACCGGAGCGCAGGAAATTCTGATCGAAGCTCGCGCTGGCGAGCGTCGCCGTCGGCTCGCGCCGCGGCGCGGAAGCGGATGCGCCATCGCTCGCGGCCGACGCACACTGCGCCACGCTCATGCTGGCCAGCAACGCCGCTGCGGGAAGTGGTTTGAGAACCGGCAGGCGCGCGCGAGCGCGCCCCGCCCTCGCACGGGCCGAGTGATTGATATCCATGGTGACTGAAGGTTGAAGTGCGTCGCGCCGGGCGCCGCCGCCGGCTGTGGGGCAAGGCGCGGCGCGGAGCGAAACCGGGGGTGTCAGGGCGTGCCGAGGGTGCTTTCGCCGCGCGCAATGCCGCCGTAGTCGGTGATATAGCCGAACGCCACGCGCGCCTTCTCGAGCTGTGCCGGAAGCGACGAGGCGAAACGGAACAGATGGGTCGCGCCCGGCGCGATCATCGCCCCCTCGCCGGCAATGACGGATTTGCCTTCGGGGCCGATCTCGACCGTCGCGATATTGACGTAGTAAGCGCTGGGATTGCTCGCCAAGACGCCTTGAACGCGCCCGTTGCCGTCGCGCTGCACCTGCCATCGCACCTGTTGCGCGGCGGCCATCGCCCCTTCGTCGGTCAACGCCGCGGGCCGCAGGAATATCTTGACGCGCGAACGGATGGCGAGCTGCATCAGGTTTTCACCTTCGACGGCCTTCGGCCTGGGCGGAATGTCGAGCACGTTCAGCCAGTAGAGCGATTCCTTGTCCTCGGGCACGTCGTCGCCGAGAAAGGAGAGCCGCAACGTCTGCCCCTTGCCGGGTTCGACGCGGGAAATCGGCGGCGTGATGACGAACGGCGCGTCCGCCTTGTCGGGCGTCGCCGTCGTGTCGCCGCGATCGACCCATGCCTGAACCAGTGCGGGCTGATCGCCCCGATTGTTCATGCGCACGGACACTTCGCGCCGCCCCTCGGGATAGATCACGCGCGTGCCGAACAGAACGATGTTGGCTGCCGCCTCGGTGCTGACGACAAGGGCAAGGGAAAGGACGAAGAGATGCAACCGCGAGCGGCCGCGCTTCGGCGTTCTGAATGAGAGCATAGTGAATTCCAGCCTACGAAGGAGGGCTGGAATAGCCCCCCTTGCCGTAAAAGGCTCCATGCAGACGACGGAGCCTCGCCGACGGTGCTTACAGATAGTCGATCGAGTAGGTCACCGAAGTTTGAACGTCACCCGCGGTGGCGGCGCCGGTCGCGTAGTACTGAGCGCCGTAGACCAGCGTTGCCGCGCCGTCCGTCAGAGCGGAAGCGGCATTGCTGCGCTGCGACTCGTCGCCCGCTTGCAGCACGACGCCGTCCGCGTTCAGCAGTTGAACCTGCACTTGCGTGGCGGAACCGTTGTTGTTCAGGTTGCCGCTCGTGGCGTCGACGTTCGGGCCCGCCTCGAAGAAGGCGCGGACTTGCGTGGCGTCGCCGGAGCACTCGCTCAGCGCGATCGTGAAGTTGGTCGCGCCCGCCGTGCTGCCCTTCGTGCTCAGCGTGCTTGCCGACACCGTCGGAAGCTGAACGGTGGCGTCCTGGTTACCGCCGTTCACGCTGATCGTGCAGGTCTGCGCCTCGATTGCGCCATTGAACGTGATGGTGCCGTCCGATGCGTGAGCGGCCATGGGCAGTGCGAGAGCGGCGGAAAGAATGCCGAAGGCGATTTTCTGGTTCATTCGATTTACGTTTTCCGTTTGATTGAACAGGGTTTGATCGTTGTCGCGCCATGCGTGGCATTGCGGACAACGATTCATTCTGTTCCATTATTCGGAGTCCTTAAATCGCAAAACGTCCAAATACGCAACGCAGAAGACAGCGGCGGCGACAGCGTCATGCCCCCTCGCGCTCGCGTGCCGCGGCGCGAGGGGGACGATGCGGACAGGCCGTCGGATCAGCGACGTGCGAGCGACAGCAAGCCCGCGCCGATGCCGCCGGCGAGCAGTACGCCGCCGACGAGCAGCGCCGCGGCAACCTTGCCGAAGGTGTCGCCCAATCCGGCCGCGCCGCCCGTCAACTCCGGCGGCTCCCTCACGGTGAGCTCGGCGTTCGACGCCGGACGAAACATCGCCATGATCGAGCTCGTCGTGATATCCGACCAGCTCCACGCGCCTGCGACGTTCGCCGTTTCCATGTAGTTGAGTTCGCGCATTTTCAGCTCCTTCGTTAGCGTCGGATCGTCTGGACTCCGACGTTGTGACACGGAGCCGTCTCGTCCCCGGCACTTGGCGTGCAGCGGTCGCGCCGCGCGGGACAAGACGGCCGCCGGATTTACTTCAGTGCCGGATAGGTCGGATCGAGCAGGCTGTTCATGTTCTCGTTGAACCACGACGCCGTCGGGGCCCAGTCGTTCATGAGGCCGTAAATGGCGCCGCCCACGAGGCCGACGATCGCACCGGCGATTGCACCGACGCCGGCCGAAATGATGCCCGCGCCCACGATGCCGCCCGTGCTGCCGCCCGTCACGCCGCCCTTGAAGAAGCCCGTGCCGAAGCCCGTGAGCGCACCGAGAACGCTGGCACCCAGACTCGACCAGAAGCCTGCGCCGGCGACATGCTCCAGTTCCATCACGGTCAGTTCACGCATTGAAATACTCCTTTTGAAATAGTGGATTGGCGAACAAAGAAAGGCCGGTTCGCCGGCGGCTCGAATCGTCAGCGGGCTCGTCGGTCGCGCGCCGATGCGCACCGATGCGCGACGCGCGTCCGACGCGCGCCTCACCGCGTCGCGACGGGCAACGGTACGAACGCGGCGCGCCCGTTTTCCAGCAGTAAGGCCCGCTGCGCGCTGCGGATGGTTTCGGGGCGATGGGCGATCAGGATGCGCGTGATCGGCATCGCGCTGACGGCCTCGTTGATCGCGAGTTCGCGTGCGACGTCGAGATGGCTCGTGGCCTCGTCCAGCACCAGAATGTCCGGACGCCGATACAGCGCGCGCGCCAGCAGCACACGCTGACACTGCCCGCCCGACAGGGACGATCCCATGTCCCCCACCAGGCTCTGATAGCCCATGGGCATCGCGGCGATGTCGTCGTGGATCTGCGCGAGCCGCGCCGCGTCCTCGATCCGCGCCAGATCCGGTTCGAGATCGAAGAAGCCGATGTTGTCCGCGATCGAGCCCGCGAAGAGAATGTCGTCCTGCATCACGCAACCGATGCGGTCGCGGTAGTGCTGCAAGCCGATGTGGCGAATGTCGACGCCATCCACCGCGATCGTGCCCTCCTGAGGTTCGAGCAGCCCCAGCAGCAGCTTGGCCAGCGTGGTCTTCCCCTGCCCCGAGGGGCCGACGATGGCCACCGATTCGCCGGCGGCGATATCGAACGAGCAGCCGTCGAGCACCCACGGTTCGCCTTCCGCGTAGCGATAGCGCAAATTGCGAACGGAGATCGCGGGCGGCGCATCCCGTTGCGTGCTCGGCATGTGCGCGACGCTCCCTTCCATGTCGGCCTCGACATCCGTCAGCACGATATCGGCGAGGCGCTCGCCGTACAGCCGCAGCATGCGGAAATCGATCAGCGCGTCGATCAGGCCGGAGCCGCGTCCGATGAACTGATCCGCAAAGCTGATGTAGGCCACCAGCATGCCGGCGGAGAAGCTGCCGTCGATGACCTGCTGCGCGGCCAGCCACACGAGCGCGACCCGGCCCATACCGGAAACCAGTCCGTGAACGGCGGAGAAACCGATGGACAAGCGCTGGATCGCGATTCCCTTGTTCGCGGTCTCGACCATCGCATTGGCGTAGATCGCCACGCGCTCGTCCTGCTTGTTGGCGAGCTTGATGGCTTGAACGCCGCGGATCGATTCCAGCAATTGAGTCTCGGTCCGCGCCGCGTAGACGATCTGGTCTTCGTTGGCCTGCCGGAACGGACGGTACGCGACGGCGCGCAGCAGCGCGTATGCGGCGAACAGCGCGATCACGAGCCAGGTCAGCGTGCGGTTGTAGACGAACAGCATGCCCAGCGTGACGACGGCCATCACGCCGTCGAGCAAGGTGCCGACGAAACGCGAGGTCAGCGTGCTCTGGATCGTGCCCACCGCACCGAAGCGCGACACCACGTCGCCGATATGGCGCTGCTCGAAATACGTCATCGGCAACCGCAGCAGATGCGCGCAGACATTGGCGCTCCATTGCACGCTGAGCAGGCTCGAGAACCATGTCACGACCCACGAGCGCAGCGCCGTGATGGCGGTCTGGAACAGCGCCACCATCGCGAAGCCGATGCCGAGCAGCGTCAGGAGATCGCGATCGGACGAAACCAGCACGTGATCCATCACCCACTGCATGTAGAACGGCGTCAGGATGCCGAACAACTCCAGCGCGACGGACAAGGTCAGCACCTGGACGAATGCCGAGCGCACGCCGAGCACGCTGCCGATCAGCCGCAGCATCGAAATCGATTCGCGCTCGCGCTTGCGTTCGAACGCGGCGGTCGGCAGCAATTCCAGCGCGACGCCGGTGAAGCAGCGCGAGACTTCGTCCATCGGCACCTTGCGCGCGCCGCGCGCGGGATCATGGATGACGATGTGATCGCGCTCGACGCGCTTGAGCACCACGAAATGGCTCATCTCCCAATGCAGGATGCAGGGCCGCCGCAGTTGGCCGAGCTCGCCCAGCTCGAGCCGCAGCGCGCGCGACGCCAGCCCGAGGCGCTGGGCTATGCGCATCACGTCGCCGAGCGTGGCGCCCTTGAGCGACGTGGTGAAGCGCTGACGCAGATGCATCATGTCGATATCGTGGCCGAAGAATCCCGCCACCATTCCCACGCAAGCAAGCCCGCATTCGGCCGCTTGCGTTTGCAGGATCACTGGCAGCCGGCGTCCCCAGCCAAAGCGCAAGGCATTCAGAATACTCATCGTTCGGATTTCAGTGCCGGCATGCGCGCCGCGAGCGGCAAGCCGGTGGTTCGTGACAGTTCGGTTTCAGGCGCTCGCGCGACGGCCGAGCGCGTAGATCGGCTCCAGCACCCATTCGATCAGCGTGCGACGGTCGAGCAGGAGATCGGCATCGAGCGCCATGCCGGGACGCAGGCGCTCCGTGCGGTCGTAGACCGCGATGTCCTGACGATCCAGCGCGACGGTCAGCCGGTAGTGCTGCTCCTGCACGTTCGGTTGGCCCGTCAACGCCGCGACTTCCTGCGGCGACAGCGCGCTGCGCGACACGCCCGACACCCGGCCGAATTGCTGGCCGAATTTCTGGTAGGGATAAGCCTCGTAGCGCAGCACCACGGTCTGCCCCGGATGAATGAAGCCGATGGCGCGGCTCGGCACCATCAGTTGCGCTTCGAGCTTGCCGTCGGCGGGCAGCACCGACACCGCGGTCTGTCCGGCGCTGACGATCTGGCCGACCTTGAACAGCATCGCCCCCACCACGCCGTCGGCCGGTGCGCGCAGCACGACGGAGCGGCGCGCTTCGTTCTCGACGATGGCCTGTTCGGTTTCCGCCAGCTTGCGTCCGGTTTCGTTGCGCTGCTGCCGTGCATTCAGCGGCTGCTCGCGCAACTGCTGTCGCACCTGGATCAACTGGCCCTGCACGTCGAGCCGCGCGCGCACGGAATCCTGCAGGCGAGCCTCCGCGTCGAGCACGCTGGCTTCCTGCTGATCGACCTGCGAATTCGACGCATAGCCTTGAGTTCGCATCATCGCCAGCTTCTCGAGCTGGCTGCGGGCGAGCTCCACCTGGCGCACGCGGTGCGCGTGCTGCAGTTGAAGTTCGCGCAGTTGGCCCTCCAATGTCGCCGCGCGATCCTTCAGCCCGCGAATCGCTTCGTCGGCCAGCACCGTCTGGCCGCTCAGATCGCTCCGGAGCCGCTCGCGCTGCGTCTCGAGCTGGGTGCGAACCATCTCGCGGGCGTCGCCCAACGAAGTCGTCACCTCAGCCGACACCGTGACTAGCGGCTCGCCTGCGCGCACGCGCTGGCCTTCGCGGGCCTCGATCTTTTCCACCGTGCCGGTGACGGGCGGGCTGACATTGAGCACGCCGGCGGTGGGCACGATCTGCCCCATCACGCGTTCGCGCTTCGTATACGTGCCGAGCGCCATGAACGCCGCGACGGAAACGGCGATGACCGCCACGATGGCGATGAGCAACCAGCGGTAAGGCGGCGAGTACAGCGCAACCGTGCCGATCAGCTTGCCCTTGCCGGCTTCGAGCGCCTCGGGGCGAAACAGTGAGTCAGACATGACAATCCATCAATGAAACCTCGGGCCGCATGCGCCTAGCCGACGGTCAAACATCCAAATTCGTTCAGGTCGTCCTGAGCGATCGTGCCCAGCACGGCCGACAATTTCAGCCGCGCGGTGATATAGCGAAAGCGCGCATCGGCAAGATCCCGCGCCGCCTCGAAATACTTCTGCTGCGCCGTCAGCTCGTCGACATTGGTGCGCAGCCCGACTTCGCGGCCGTAATGCGTCGACTCGACGCGGCTGCGCGCGGATTCCACCGCGCGCTGCTGCGCCCTGAGCTTGGCCGCGCCGTTGACGATGCCGAGGAACGCGGCGCGCGCATCCTGGCGCGCGCGCCGGCGCGCATCCTCGAACTGATCGCGGCGCTGCGCGCGGCGGCTGTACGCTTCGCGCGACGTGGCCACCGCCGCGCCGCCGGCGAACAGCGGGATCGTCACCGTGATGCCGATCATCGACGTTCGCGTTTTCGACGTCGTGCCGAACAGCTCGTCGAGCGCGTTGCCGTTCTGCGCGCGGCTCCAGTTGCCGCCGTAGCTGCCCTGAAGGTTCACCACCGGCAAATGGCTCGCGCGCGCCGTCGTCACGTCGGCCTGCGCCTCGTCGAGCTGGAACGCGGCCGCGCGGACTTCGAGGTTGTCCTCTTCCGCACGCGCGAGCATCGGCTCCAGTTCGGCCATCGAAGGCGGCGAGCGACATACGCCGGCAAGCGGATCGACGTCGGCCGCACGCAGGCCGGTCAGCCGCTCGTATGCGCCGCCGGCGGTTTCGAGATCGTTGAGCGCACCGATCTCGCGCGCCTGCGCGTCGTCGTAATTGGCCTGAGCCTCGTCGACGTCGGTCCGGGTGCCCTCACCGATGTTCAGCGCGAGGCGCGCACGCTCGAGCTGCTGACCGAAGGTCTCCTTGGCCGCGCGCGTGGCCTGCAGCACCTCGCGCTGATACAGGATCTCGAAGAACGCATCGGAAACGTTGCTCACGAGCTGCTGCTGCGCGCTGGCGAGCTCCACCTCCGCCCCGCTCGCCTGCGCGGCGCCGCGCTGGTAGTCGGCATAGCGGCCGAGGTCGAACAGCGGCTGCGTCAGCGTGATCGCGTAGTAATGGCGCCGCACGCCGGCTGCGTACGACGCGCTCGGCTGATCCTGGCGCGTATACGCGCCCTCGAGCTGCACCTTCGGCAGCAGCCCGGCGAGCCCTTCCCAACGCTTCTGCGCGCCGGCCCGCTCGCCGTGACGCGCGGCCGAGATCGCCGCATCGAACGTGCGCGCGGCCGCCACGGCCTGCGGCAGCGTCGTCGCATGCGCGCTCGGCGCCGGTGCGGCGAACGCGAACCACAGCAGCGCCCAGCGCCCGCGCGGCAAGAAACGCGAAACGGCGGCGGCGCTCATGCCTGCGTCGGCATCGCTCGAAGCACGCAGTCTGAACGTCGCTGCGCGCGGTGAAAATCGCAATTCGTCCATTTTTTCGGATGCCGATGTGCCGCGTCGCGCCGCCGCGGCGTTCGGAGTCGCTTTCATGTCAATCCGTTTTCAGTGGCGTAGCGGATCAGGTCCGCCGTGGAATGGATGCCGAGCTTGCGCATCGCGGTGGATTTCTGCGATGCGACGGTGCTGACCGATCGCCGGTACTGCAACGCGATCTCCGACAACGAAAGCCCGGTCGCCGTCAGACGCACGACGTCGAGCTCCTTTTGCGTCAGGTTGCAATTGCGCATGTGCGCGGACTGGCCGTCTTCGATGTTCCTGCGCATGACCGGCGACAAATGGCGCGTCGCTCCCGCGTGGACGTGCATGCAGGCGCGGATGATTTCGTGCGCCGGATCGGCCTTGCCGACCAGCGCCCGCGCGCCGAGCTGCATCGCCTTCGTCAATATCGCGGCGTTGCTCTGCGCGGTCAGGACGATCACTCTGCTGCGCGGCGCCGCCGCGCGCACCGCGCGCAGCAGTGCCAGGCCGTCGTATGAGCCGCCTTGCGCGGGCATGGTGAGATCGGTCAGCACCAGATGAGTCGGCTCGCGAGTCAACGCGGAAAGGAGTTCGCGCCCGCTGCTGCACACGTGCCGCAATTGCAGCAACGGCTGCGGTTCGACGAGCAGCTTGATCGAGTGCAGGACGATCGGATGATCGTCGGCGATCGATAGCGTGATGCCTGCCATGTGAGATCCCGGATGAAGGAACGTGTGAGTCGTGCCGCCGGCCAATACGGGGCCGGCGTGAAATGAGCGGTTGTCCCACATGCCCGTCGATGTCGGCGCAGGTGCTGAATGGCTCGGACGTTATTCTTTTCTTCAGGCCCGTCGCACGCGATAGGCCGCGTCGGAAGACGCGATGACGCTTTTCCGAGAACGGCATCGGAATTTTCCGGGGCGTCGCCGGGCTCGGGTCAAGGCCGTCCTGCCCGCACGGCTCGATGGAATCTGTTCGGATCTGCCCGGCTGGCGGGCCGCCGTGCGACGGCGTTCAATGGAGAAATCGATTGTCGTCACGCGGAGCGGCCAGCCGGACCTCGCCCGGAAATCCGGATGGAGCGACAACGCTCCAGGCTGCAGGCTCGCGATATGCGCGGCGAGGCCGCGCGCGAGGCCGGCACGTTGCCGATTGCGTCGGGCGCAGGCGCGTTCGTCGCCGAACTTCGCAGCGCCGGCCGAATCGCATCGAACGTGGTTTCGTCACGCGACGCGCGGCGGCGCGCCGCGACGATCTCGCGCAAACGCGATTGCTGCACGCGATCGTCGCGATCGTCGCGACCGGTTCGCGCATTCGGGTATGAAGGATCGTGTGGCGATTCGATGCGATTCGATGCAATACGCGGCGAACACGACGTGCCGCTCGCCGCCGATTCATGATTGCAGCGCGACGAACGAAGCGAGCAACGCGGCGCGCTGCATTGAGCCTTCGGTCGATGCAGCCGCGGCGTCAGATCGGCGTCCTGCCCTGCGCAGGCCCTTTCATGCGATCGCGCGCTGCCGCAATGCGCGCAGATGCGCATGCAAGACGGCACACAGCGCGACGACGCGCGCGGCGTGCGCCCTCGATGCCGCCGTGTCGTCCTCTCGCAGACGCTGCTCCAGTTGGACGCAGCCATGCTCGAGTTCCGCCGCGCCCACGATCTGCGAACTGCCCTTGATGCGATGCGCGGTCCGGATCGCGGTTTCGACGTCGCCGTTGTCCATCGCCTGCTGCAAGGCCCGGATATCGGCGTCGTTGCTCCGCACGAGCGTGTCGATCAACGCGTTGCGCGCGTCGATGTCGTTGCCGGCGATCGCATACAGCGCGTGGCGCGCGGCAAGCGCCATCGCATCGGATGTCGGGTCCGCGGCCGCTTCCGCGGCGCGGGGGGCGACGAGCACCGCACCGCGAAGATGTGCATCGAATGCATGCGCCAGATCCAGCAGGCCGACCGGCTTGGCCAGGAACGCGGTCATGCCCGCGGACAACGCCTGCTCATGCGCTTCGGCGCGCGCGTCGGCGCTGCATCCGAAGATCGGCAAATCACGCCATCGCTCGTCCGCTCGCACCGCGGCGGTGAAGGCATAGCCGCTCATGCGCGACATCGAGCAATCGGTGAGGATCACGTCCACCGTTTCCCGTTCCAGCAGTTCGAGCGCCTGCTCGCCGTCGCCGGCCTCGAACGTTTCCTCGAAGCCTAGCGCGTGCAGCTGGCGCACCAGCAGCATGCGGTTCGGCGCGTGGTCGTCGACCACGAGCGCGCGCAGCTTGCGCGCCCAGTCTCGCGGTGTTGGCAGCGCCGGCGGCATTGCATCGTCCGACGACGCTCGCATCAGCGGAATCGAAACGCGCACCTGCGTGCCTTCGCCGAACTCGCTCTCCAGCGCGATCCGGCCGCGCATCTGAGCCACCAGCGTACCGCAGATCCAGAGCCCGAGGCCGGAGCCGTCGAGGCCGGCCCCGGCGCCCGTCACCTGCTCAAAAGGCTGAAATAGCCGGGCCTGGTCTTCCGCGCGTATTCCCACGCCGGTGTCGCGCACGACGATCTCGAGCGTCCCGCGGGAATCGTCGCGAGATTGCCATCGCAGGCTCAGGCTGATGCCGCCGCGGTCAGTGAACTTCAGTGCATTGCCCAGCAGATTGCCGATCACCTGACGCACCCGCAAGCCATCCATTTGCAGCGTCTGCGGCACGCCGGGATCGATTTCGGCGTTCAGCGCCAGGCCTTTTTCCGCGCAGAGCCGCCGATACATCAACAACAGCCGCTCGACGCAGCTCACGACGCAGGTCGGCCGGGGATCGAGCTGAAGCTGCCCCGACTCGGCCCTGGACGTGTCGAGCAAATCGTTGATGAGGCGCAGCAGCGACTGCGCGGTTTCGCGCACCGTCCAGATCGTGTCCCGGTTCGGCGCGCCTGGAAGGCCGAGCTCCAGTTCGAGCAAGCCGAGAATCGCGTTCATCGGCGTACGGATTTCGTGGCTGATTGTCGCGAGAAACGCGCTCTTGGCCCGGTTCGCGGTCTCCGCTTCGAGCGTCGCCTGCTTCAGCGCGCGCTCGGTCTGCTTGCGAAGCGTGATGTCGATCCAGCCGCCGAGCACGGCGCCGGCGCCCGAGCTCGAACACCCGAGCGGAACCGTCCAGACGAACAGATCCGAATCGCCGCCGTTGTCCGCCAAGGTTCTGTCGACGAATTGCGCCCGGCGCTCCGTCAGCGTGGCCTGAAACAATTCATCGAGCATCGCGTTCAATGCCTGTTGCCGGAGGGTCGACGCAGGCAGCGCGTCGGCGTCGACGAGCGCATCCCGCGGCAACCCGTAGGCCTCGGCGAAGGATGCATTGCAGCTGACCACGCGCCCGTCCGCCTGGCGCAGGTAGACCGCGAAGGGCAAAGCGTTGATCAGCGCATCCTGCAATGCGATCCTCTCGCGCAGCTCGCGCGCGCGGCGTCGCTGGCCGTAGCGAATCGCGCCGAGCGCGGCCGCGCTCAAGCTCAGCACGACGGACAGCGCCGTGAGCGCCTTGACGACCCGCTGCCGCTGCATGGTGGACCAACCGGCGATCACGTTGGTCGGGCGGTAGCGCATCCGGTCGCGCCGCAAGGCGTCGAGATCCTCCGGCGGCGTTGCCTGAAACACCTTGTCGAGAATGCCGAGCAACAGCTCGTTGTCGCGCCGCACCGCCATCGCAATGCTGGTGACCGACTCGTTGACCGTCGTCACCGCCTTCACCAGCCTCGCGAGCTCGTACTGCGCGATGAAATAGTTGGCGGTGGTGCCGGGCAGGGAAATCGCATCGACGCTGCCGTCGAGAAGCATGCGGAACAGCGTCGGGATATCGCGTGCCTCGACGAGCTGCGGCTCGCCGATGAGCGGTTCCGGATTGAACCGCTGGAACCCGCGCGTCTCGGGCATGATGCCGATACGCTTGCCGCCAAGATGCGCGGTGCTGGTGATAGCGCCATCGCCCGCGCGCACGAGGATGACCCAGAGCGTCTGCGCATACGGCGCGGTCGATGTCATCCAGTTCTCGCGTGCGTCGCCGATCGCGACGTTCGGCAGCAAATCGACCCTGCCGTCCGCGAGCGCCGCGAGGCATTCCCGCTGAGTGCCGAAGGACACGGGCTGGAAACTCAGCCCGGTGCGCTCGCCGATCAAGTCCATGACGTCGACGCCCAGGCCCGTGATTTTTCCGCGGCCGCTCTCGACGAACATATAGGGCGGCAGATCGATCGCGCTCGCATAGCGAATGGTGCGATGCGTCCTCACGTACTCGCGCTCCTCCTCCGTCAGCACGAGGTCTCGACGGATCTTGAAATGATTCGCCGAACCGAACCAGCGTCGCTGGATTTCGCCGGCCGTGCGAATCGGAATGGCTCGCAGCGCCGCGTTGATATGGTTGATCAGGTCCGTGTCCGCGGCGCGGGCGGCGAACACGAACGGCGGCGCGTCCACGTCGGCGAAATTGGTGATCGACAGCGGCAACTGCAATTGGTCGATCAGGTAGTTCGCTTCGGTGGCCTGGCCGATGAACGCGTCGGCCGTGCGATAGGCCACCGCTTGCAGCGCGCCGAGCGCCGTCGGATAGGCCGTGATCTTTTCGTGCCGGTAGCGGGCGCGAAAAGCCGCGTTGCCGAAATCGTCCGCCGTCACGGCATAGCTTTCCGGCGGCGCCGACGCGGATTCCATCCGGCCTTTTTCTCCGAGCACACGCACTTCGACCCGCCGGTCCGTGAAGTACGGGCGCGACCGAAGCAGGTGCCGATCGGCGTCCAGCCGAACGCCGCCGACGAGATCGACCGAGCCGCTCATCAACGCGGCTCGAGCCTGCGCGCGCGTATCGAACATCCAGATCTCGAAGCGAAGCCCGCCGGCATGCTGGATGACGTGGAGATAATCCGCGGTCACGCCTTCGTACAGGTCGCGATCGCGATACAGGTTGTACGGGACGCCGCCGTCGCGCGCGACCGCCACCCGCACCGTCCTCGGCAAATGCGGTCGGCTCCGATCACCGGGCTCCGCGGACAAGTGCCGATTGGCGTCCTCGATGCTGTGCAACTGCAGTTTGCGCGGCGGATATTCCGGGTTCGCCGTGCCCGCATGAGCGCCAACCGACGCGAAACACAAGATGGCCGACAGCCGGACGGCATTGCGGCGCCCGGCGCGGCCGATCTTCGACCAAATGCAGGATGACATCGTATTCATGTCGACGAGGCTCGCCTGCGCCATTGATCGGCGGTGCGGCTTGCCGCGAATCGTTCTCAGATCAGACCGTTCTTTTTCGCGTAATCGGCCAAGCCCACGACCGACGACACCCCGAGCTTCTCGAATATGTTGGATTTGTACGTGCTGACCGTCTTGTTGCTGATGCACAGATCCTCGCTGATCTGCCTGTTCGACGATCCGCGCGCGAGCCCGCGCAGCACCGTCAGCTCGCGATTCGTCAACCCGCCGATCCTGTTCGCGGCTTCCTGCGCTCGATCGTGGTAGAGCGCCGAAACGGCCTCGGCGGGGAAGAACAGATAGCCGGACAGGATGGTCTTCACGGCGTTGAGGATCTGGGCCATGTCGTTTCGCTTGCTCAGGAAGCCGTTGGCTCCGGCCTGGCTCGCCCGCACCGAATAGATCTTTTCGTCCATCGCGGAAAAAATCAAAACCCGGGTTTTCAGCCCTTCCGCACGAATCCGCTTCAACAAACGGAAACCGTCGCCGCCCGGGATCTCGATGTCGAGAATGGCCAACTCGATGGGGTGCTCGCGCAGGAGCGCCATCGCATCGACTGCGTTGGCCGCTTCGCGGATCGGCCCGAACTCCTGCCTTCCGGACAGCACGGTACGGATCGCCAAACCGATGGCGGGATGATCATCGACAATCAGAATGCCGGGCATCGCGGTTCCTCGGTGCGTATGCGACCACTACTGACGGCATGTGCCCTCCTGCGTGTCGGTCGAGACCGACGAGATGTCGTGAATGAAAAAAACGCGTGCCGAAGGCGCGGCCCGCCACGGCGGCCCCGAGTCATGCGGATGTTCGCGAGAGCACGAACGAAGCGGCGACAAGGGGGCGTGCCGGCGGGTATCGAGCCGCGGCACACTCGCCCTGCGTCTCGTCGTGTGGGCGGACCGGAGCGCCAAAACTGCAGCAACCGGCCGAAAGCCACGCCGCCGCTGCCGCGATCACGTGCCGGTATTGGGCCAGGGCCTTTTCACGCTGATAACGGGCTTGCGAACGTGCCGTGCCGGAAGCGTCGGCACGGCGCGTATCGCGCGGCTCCATGGCGAACGCCGATGAATGATGGCGCGGGAAATCAGTTGCCGCGTAATGCACGGGAAGCTGCCGAACGCGACGGCCCGCAACCCGCAACGCACGCCCATCTGCGCTCATGCGCTCGCGGACGAATCGCGCGGCATCCGCGCGTTTCCCGTCGATGGCGCCCAAGCACGCACGAAACGCAACGCGCCCGACACGCCGCGCCGTCGCGGCAATCGGCGAAATCGCGCAACGCACCCGCATCGCCTATCCGGATTCGACTGTACCGATCGCGAATCGACCGTTGAATCAGAGTTCTTAGAAATTTCGGCCCCACGGGCACGACGCGCGCGGCCGACGAGTCCGACGACAGCCAACGCGACAGCCAACGACGAAATCGCGAACGCGCGGCGACATGGAAGCCGCGTCTCTAACAATTGCGATTTCCGCGGTAAGAAAAGAAAGGCAATGTCTGTTCATGGGTTCGCGCTCGGCACGGCCGCGTTCGTCGAGCGGCGTCGAGCGCGTGCGCGTCGGGCAACGCGCCGCGTCGCCGGCGAGCGGCCGGGCAACGCATCCGCCTCTCCGAGCTGCGCCGGCGTGGGGTCGGGCGGCCGACGCGCGGGGCAGCCGGTCGCCACTCCGCTTTCGTCGACACCGGACGAGCCGGCTCGTGCCGATTGCAAACGGCACGCCGTCGCACCACGCACCGCCGAGGACATCGGCGCGAACGCAAGCCCGGCCTTCGGCGGAAACGTCCGACATCGGCGGGAGCGAATCCGCCGTTCAACCGTATGGAGTAAGGACAGGAAAATGAGCACGGACCTCATCGAACGTTCGCCGGTCGCGCCATTGCGCCCATCCATCGCATGCGAACTCGCAGGCAGGCTCGACGGCATTCGAGCGGCCGGGAGGCCCCGCGTTGGGTCAGCCCCGGCCCCGTATCGCCTTGTCAGCGACATCGCGCCGCGCGCGGGCCGCTTCGATCACGCGACGCCGCACTTCCTGCAAGCGCGGGAACACGCGCCGGTGCCGGATGCGCCGTTGCCGAGCGGCCGGATCTTCGAAGCTCGGATGCGGCGAGCGACCGCGCGGCGCGCCTTGTCGTACGATGCGCACGCGGCGTGCTCGTGCGCGCTTTCGTCGCGGCCCGCATGCGTTGCGTTGCGCGCGCCGAGCGGCGTATTCGGCGGCGATCCGGCGCGAGCCGACCTCGACGCGGCCCTCGACGCGCCGCCCAGGGCCGCCGCGATGTCCGTGTCCGGTCCCGAAGGACCGCTCGCGCGGCAACGGCGACGATGTCGCGCGGCGGCGCTGACGCGGCATCCGGATTCCACGCGGCTCGCCGCGCGCGACCAGGCGCGCGACAAAGTCGAATCGCCCAGCCTTTGCGCTCGCCGTGCGCGAGACGCGGCATTCGGGCTCGCATGCCGGGCGCTGCCGGCAAAGCGGCTGCCCGCGCCGTCCAGCCCGAAGAACGTCCGCGCGTGTCACGCGCGCATTGCCGAGCCGACCGAGGCGCTCTCGGGCCGCGCGAGAACGGCATGAGCGCCGTTCGCCACGACCCGCGCAGACATCGGCGCGCCGGAGTGCGGCGCGAATCGCGCCGGCCGCGTCTGACGGCAGCCCTTGCGTCGGCGCTCGCGCAGCGGATTCGGAACCTGGCCCGCAACGGTGGCCGGCCTGTCTGCCGGCGCGCCCGATCGCGATCGGCGCGATGAAACGCAAACGGCCTCGCTCGCCGCGTCAGAACGGCGGCTCGCGCAGATTCAGTTGCGACAGCGCTCTCGGATTCACGCGCTCGTGCCAGTCTTGCGCGCGCATCGGCTTGAACAGATAGGCGCCCTGCAGCTCGATATCGCGATATCGACGCAGTAGCTCCAACTGGCGCCCGTTTGCGACGCCGGACACCGTCAACGAGAAACCCAGATCGTGCGCGAGCCGCGAGACGCTTGACAATATCGCCTCCGCGGTCGGCGAACCAGGCAGACGCTCGGTGAACGATGCGCCGAACTTGACGCCTGTGACGGGCAGCACCATCAACGTCGACATCGCCGTGTGATGCGCCCCGAAATCGCTGAGCACGATGCCGTATCCTTTCTGCCTCAACCGCTTCAGGCGATCGAGAAGACTCAGCGATTCCTCCGGCGCCGACATTTCCGGCACTTCGAGCGTCAACTGGCTGCTCGAGATGTCAAATTCCGCAATCGATTGCGCGAGCCGCTCGAACACGCTTTCGGCGCACAACTGGGCGCCCGAGAACCGCATCGACAGCGCCGACACACCGCCGCCCTCGTGCTTCCAGCGCGCGAGTTGCCGGCAGGCCTCGCCCACGGCGTGGCCGGCGATCCGGGGCGCTGCGCCCAGCCGGTCCGCGACGGCGTACACGACGCGCTGAGGCAGCGCCCCCCAATCCGGATGATCCCATCGTATCGTCGCTTCGGCGCCGGTCACGGCCCCCGAACGGACGGAAACGATCGGCTGATAATCCATGACGAGCTCTCCGGCCTCGAGCGCTCGCTCGAGATCGGCCTCATCCAACGGAAGTCCCTTTTCGTGTTCCCGGGCAAAGAATGCACCCCTACGACGCGTGATGCCCGTTTCCATATCATTCTCCCAAAGACGCCGCCGTCGCGGCGGCGTCCGTCGCGGCTTCGCGCCCGCCGGAAGGCGGCCTCGCAGCACGACGCCGACGCCCGCCGGTCCGATCGCCCTCAAATCTTCAGGAAACGTTAAATCATGTCGAGCGTGAAGAGAATCACAAATCTTCGAATCCGAGCCTGAACCCGCAGCAAAGCGCGAAACTCGGCGCGGAGCCTTCCCGCAGGGGAGCGCCCCCCGATCCGGCAGGCCCCGGCGTTCGACGATCATTCGTTCGTCAGCGCCGCGACCATCCGCTCGAGCGCATCCCGAATGGCCAACGCCTGCAGCTCGATCTCGCGATTCCACTCGCCGGCTTCGCGCACGTAGCTCCGAAGCTCCTGGCATTGCTCATGCAGCGCGGAAGGCCCGAGAACGGCGATGCCGCCCGACACGCCGTGAAGCCATCGTCTCAGTTTCGGCAGCGCGCGTTCGTGCAGGATCGCGTCGAATTCCGCGATTTCTCCACCGGTCTGCGCGACGAACACCCGCGCATACGCGGCCGGCACGTTGGGGACGTCGGGCAGATCGTCCTGCGCGTCGTCTTGCGCGCGCTCGCCTGTCTGCGCGCTGCAACACGCGCGAACGACCGTCTCGAGCCCTTCCAGCGGAACCGGCTTCGCGAGGTAGTCGGTAAAGCCGCGCGCCCGGCCGTCCGCGACGTCTTCAGGACGCGCGCTCGCGCTCACCGCGTACACCGGCATCGTCATGCCGAGCTTCCTCATCTCGGCGAGCAACTGGAAGCCGTCCATCACCGGCATGTCGATGTCGGTCATCACGGCGTCCACCGGCTCCTTCGACAGCAGCGCGAGCGCCTCCTCGCCGTTCTTCGCCTCGATGACCCGCACGCCGAGCGTCGTGAGCTGATCGAACAGAAGGCTGCGATTGAGAAGATTGTCTTCGACGATCAGCACCGTGATTCCCGCCTCCGCCCCTCGGGGCGCTTGCCCGGCATCGACGAGCGCCGTGCGGCCGGCGGCGAGCATCTGCGCCGCGGATTTCACCCCCGCAAGGCTATATATGCTGATTTCCACGCCGCCGCCGTCGCGCCGTCTCGGCACGAGCGGCCCCGTCTGCCCGACCCACACGATCGAATCCGGCCTTTTCCACCACGCCCGCACTTCGGCCGGCGCGAATTCGTCGGTGGCCATCAGGAAGTCGTGCGCATGCTCGTCGATCGGATCGGCGGGATTCGCGAAGGCAGTCACGGCCGTGACGCCCGGGTCGAACAGATTGGTCAGCCATTCGAGGTTTTCCTGTGCACGGCCGAGCACGGCGACGCGGCGATACGGAAGCGTCCAGTACGCGTTGCTCGAATCGCCCTCCGATGCGTCGAGCGGCAGGGACACCGCGATGCGGGTTCCCACGCCGACCGTGCTTTCCAGATCGATGCGCCCCTTCATCAGCTCGCAAAGGCGCGCGCAGATCGACAAGCCGAGGCCGGTGCCGCGCGCCTGCCTCAGCCGGTTGCTGTCTCCCTGCGTAAAGGGCAGGAAGAGCCGGTGCTTCAGGTCATCCGGAATGCCGATGCCGGAGTCCGTCACGCTGATTTCGAGCTCGCCGGCATGCCAGCCGGCGCGCAGCACGATCTTGCCCGACGGGGTGAACTTCAGCGCATTGCTCAGCAGATTGTTCACGATCTGCGATACCCGGACGGGATCGAAGTAAAGCCGCGCGGGCAGGCTTCGCTCGAACACCACGTAGAACTTCAACCCCTGCTGCGTCGCGAGCGGCGCATGCGAGAGCGCCAACCGGTCGAGCAGATCGGCGATGTTCGACCACTCCTCCATGAGGCTCAGCTCGCCGACGTCGATCTTCGAGAAATCGAGGACGTCGTTGACGATCTGCATCAAACCGCGAGCCGACGTCTCCATCGCCTTCACGCGCGCCTGCTGCTCCGGCGCGAGCGGCCCGCGCGCGATCAGCTCGATGTTGCCCACGAGCGACGACAGGGGCGTGCGGATTTCGTGGCTCATCGACGCGAAGAACGCCACCTTCGCCTTGGCCGCCGCGTCGCTCGTCAGCTTCGCCTCGCGCAGCAGGATTTCCGCCTGGTGGTGCGCCGTCATGTCCGTGATCGCGCAAAAGAACACCTCCCGCGCGTTCAGCGTCGCGGGTGCGTACGTGATTTCGATGTGGACGGCGGAATGCCCGGCGCGCGACAGCGTGAACGGGAACTGGAAAATGCGCGCGTCGTCCGATTGGGTGTCCTGCGTAGCCAGCGACGATTCGAATGCGTTCTGCAGCTCCTGCGGCAAATGCCGGTCCGAGAGCCGCAAGCCGAGCATCGTGCGCGCGATCGGATTGGCGACGACGATTTCCAGCGTCGTGCGCTGCACGATGCACAACCCGACCGGTGTCGCATGAACCAGCAGATGGTTGAGCATTTCGCTTTCGAGCGCTCGCGACGCCTCCTCGTAGATGCGCGTCAGAAACCGGTAGTTCCAGTATCGGAACGCGACGAGCAGCAACACGATCAGAACGAGCGTCGCGCCGCCGACGAGACCCAGTTCGTACTGCATCGACTGCAGTTGCAGATCGAGCGGAAGCAGATACATCATGTGCCCGAAACCGGAGAACGGCGCCGGGCGGCGAAGCGCCCATCCGAAGCCGGGAATCCAGTGGTACAGGCCGTCCTGTCTTGCGGCGAGCCGCTCGTCGACCTTGCGGACCATTTCCGAGTCGTCCGCGTTCACGAGCGGCACGCCGTCCGCGTCCACGATGACCGGCTGCTGAACGCGGCCGGCGCGCTCGATCGGAGAAGCGAGGCTGTGCAGGTCCACGCTGGTCAGGACGAGCGCGTAAAGCCTGTCGTCCTTTAACACGACGGACGCGCCGATCATGTGCAACTCCTCGCCGCTCGCCCCGCTTCCGATCGCGAACCAGAGAATCTGCTTCTTGCGCGCGGCGTCGAGCGGATCAAGGCCGCGCTTTCTGTACCGCTCGAGCACGGCCGAAACGAGCTCGGACGGGGTGCTGGCGCGAAGTGCGCTCAAGTCGCCCGCGGGAAACAGATATCCGTAGCCGACCGAACTGTCGGCCGTCACCATTTCGACGCTCGGCGTCTGCCCCGAGTTGGCCAGCAACTGCACCGTGTAATCGCAGCTCTCGCGCAGGATCGTGTCGTCGCGGGCGTTGTGGGCCATCGGCGTGCACGCGTTCGGCGCCGGCGCGCTCAGCGCCGAAGGCGCGCCGTTCATTCGAAGCTGCAGCACGAGGCTCGCCGTCGTCAACATCATGCGGCGCTGCAGGAAAGCGTCGACCACTTCCTTTTCGTGGATGCGCGCGGATTGCTCCTCCTGCCGGAAAGCCGTCTGAAACAATCCGGTGACGGTCATGGCCGCGATACTGATGGCCGCCGAGACGAGCAGCACGATGACGGTCGCGAAGACCCGGCGCTCGCGCTTCAAATTGGACTCGAGCGAATGGAACTTTCTCAGCGGCGATCCCTCGAGTTCTTGCATGAGTCTTTGCATCAGAGCAGTCCTTGCTCTCGGGCGCAGTTGATGAGATCGACGTTGGTGTCCACATGGAGCTTGCGCATCGCCGAACGCTTCTGCGTCGAGACCGTCCCCAGCGAGCGATTCAGCGTCCGGGCGATGTCCGTCAGCGACATGCCGCCCGTGAACAGCCGCACGACCTCGAGCTCCTTCGGCGTCAATGCATTGAACGCCGCTTCGCCGGGCCTGATGCTGCCGGCGACGGCGAGGCGGTGCGCCATGCCGGGAGACAACGACTGGCCGGCGCCGCGCGCGACGTTGAGGCACACGCGCCCGAGCTCGGTGATCTCCTCCTCCTTGCCGACGAGCCCCGCCACGCCCATGCGGCACAGCTGGCTGATCACGCCGCTATTGGTCAACATCGTGAAAACGATGATGGGCGTGCGCTCGTACGCCCTCATCAGGTGAGAGATCAGGCGCAAGCCGTCCTTGTCGTCATCCGCCTGATGCATCGCGAAATCGGTGACGACGAGATTGACCTCCTGCTCCCGCATCGCGGACAGCAGCGCGTCGCCCGACGAGACCGACGCCACCACCCGAAAGCCCGGCAGCGAGTTGACGTAGTCCGTCACCGCGCGGAGAACGATCGGATGATCGTCAGCCACGACGACACTTCTTGTATGCAGGGCAACGTTGGACATGGCGGCTCCGAAAAAAGCGGAAAGCGCGGAAGCGGCGCGCGAATGATGTCCGGCGCGCCGTCATGCGCATTCCATGCAACACGATATCGAATGCCTGCTTTCCTGCCTATGCTTCGCGAGCACGATTCGCCCGAACGCCGCACATCGACTTCGAGTCACGAACGCGTCCGTTCGGTATTCGAGTTTCCATTGCGCCTTTCATTTTTCATACAGCAGCGCTTCGTGCGAATACGCTCGTTCCGTCCGCCGGGGCAGCCGTTCGGCTTCGTCCGCTTCGCGCATGAGCGGGCAATTCGTGTTGTAACAGCTTACCCGAAACGCGCCGACCCGCCCTGACTTAAACATGCAATGAACCGTCTTCACGCCGTCGAATCCCACCGGAATCGGCGAATCCTCGTCCGCCTGCTGATCCGCGCAGCACGGGGCCGTCTTCGCATCGTGTTCGTGCCGCTGCCAACGCGATATCCGCACCGTCACGAAAACGAAAAACCCGATGCCGATCAACATGGCTTCAATGAGCAACGCAAAAGCCACGATCAACCATCCGGTCAAGATATCGACGTACCAAAGCGACAGCAGGAGTACGCAAAACGCGACGAAAACGACCGGCACCAGAAAAAGAATCCATTGCGAAATCTGATCCCACGAGTCCTCGGATCGCGCATGCGAGCGAGTCGTCCATTCAATCGACGTCGTCTGCTCCATCAAGTAAATCTCCCATCGACCTCGCCGCGAAAGCCGAGCGGCGCAATTGCCCAATACGATCCTGACCCAGAGAAAAAAGCATCCGCTCGTTGAATCGAACGGGAATTAACATGATTTGAAAATTCACGGATCTTCACGTCGGGATTTCGCGAAGATAGACACGCATCCGGGCCGAAAAAAAATAGCGTTCCGAAAAAAGCGCCGCGAGCGGCGATCGATGCGCGCCGGGCCGAACGCTTCCGCGGGAAGCGGCCGATTCGCGCATCGCAAGAAGACGCGCTCCCCGGAGCGCGCCAATTCTGGAGTCCGAACGCCGCGCGATTCGCGATCGAACTTTCGAATGAGCGTGCGTGCGACAGAATGGCGTCCGCCCCGAAAACGGTCGTGCCGGCGCCGACATCTCGTTGTCGTTCGACGGCCGCATCCGGATCAACGTATCGCTATTCTCTTGATCGGATGCGTCGCATGCGTCTCATGCGGCCGCCTTGCTGCGGCCGATATCCATTTTTATGCAAACGAGCATTCGACGAACATCAAAAAAGTTAGAATTTCTGCCCGGACGACCCAGGCGCGAACCGGCCGACTTGTATACGGCATGGCGGCACATCCCATGCTTTGCATCCCTGACGTTCCGTCAACTGGCCGCTCCGGCTGCGCGTGTTCGCCCTGTTGTCTCGCCGCGCGCGTGCGACGCGCATGATCGATGCCGCGGAATTCGCCGACGACCCCGCCAATTCCGCCAATTCCGCCGAAACCGGCGCAAACAGAGCGCGCGCCGCTCGGCTCGTCCGTTCACGGACCTTCGTATAACGAAACGATTGCGCCGGGATAAGCGCACGCGTTGTCTTGGCGGCCCGATGCGAGGGGCTGCCCGGGAAACGGCGCGCGATTCGACGATCGTGTCCGAGCCGAGCGCCGTGAAGCGCGCAGGTGCGCCGTAGCGCCGCCTTTGCAATCGAAGTTGCGACGTCGGCATCCGCGGTTCCCGATCAGGTGCGAGATCAGGTGCGGATCGTGCGACAGCAGGCAATCACCGGGGAACGCGTCGAAATCGACATCGCTCTGTGCGCTTTCCCATTGGCGGGCGACGATCGAATCGACGCGGGACGCGACGGCACGGCATGCCGGATGAGTTCCTCCGAACGACGCGAGGCCGTGGCTTGGCTTGGCGACATCGAGCGAGCATGCGAAAGTCCGCGAATTCAGGATGAAGCGCGTTGCAGACGTTGACCGCTTCCAGCATGTTCGGATACGCGTGATGTGCGCGCTCGCAGCCGCGCATCGAAGCGAAGCGCGCCTTGCCTGCGCCCATGCCGTGCATCGAAGATGCCGGCGCACCAACGCCGGCGTTGACGCGCCGATCCCTATGAACCGAGTTGTTCCGGCGAAACGGATCGACAGCGGCAAGGATCGTGCGGCGGCGCGTTCGGAGTCGCCGGCGAATCGCACGGGGCGCACGATCGCTCGGCCGACGAGCCGGCAGGCTTGCTTGATGTCACTGTCGGGATAGCGGTAATCGGCCGATCTTGTCCGCTCGGCGTTGCGAATCGGCGAATAGCCGCTGCACAGCAGGCCGAGCGCCGCGCGGTTGAGCGCACCGCATCTTTCGGCATCGATCGTCGCAACGAAAGGAAGGCACGGGCGGACGCTGCGAGAAAGCCCGCGTTCCGGCGCAGGCCATCCTGCCGGATACCCGCATGTCCGTGTCGACCGAGATACTGAAGCGCGGCTGCTGCATTTCGCAGCATGCGTGCGCCGTTTATTGATCCACGCACCCGCAAGCACGGCGGCGGCGCATCCCGGCAGGCCCGCACATTCGAAGAGCAGCGCCATCCGACACGTGTCGGCTCGGGCGGCTTGCTCTGCCCGAACGAAGCCGATTACGCGCACGGCTTCGCACGAAGCGAGCAACGACGAACGTCGTAAAAAAAAATGGGCCGCCGCATGCGTGCATGCGACGGCCCGAACCACGCCCCGCGGGCCGGGCGTCGAGCGCCGGCGCGCGGGGAGCGCTACGCGATTACCACTGATACGACATGCCGGCGCCCCACACGTAGTTGCTGCCGCTGTAGCTCACGCCCGTCTTCACCTTGATGTTCTGGGTGATACGAGCGGTCGCGCCGAGCGCGGACGCCTGATAGCCCTTGAAGTTGGCCGTGCCTACGCCCACGGCCAGCGTCTTGCCCGGGTCCACGTCCGGAATCATCGTCAACGCGGTGGCGGCCGCGATGCCGGAATAGGCGTCGCGCGAGAGCGTATCGATCTGGCTTTGCATGCCGGTCATCTGATTCTGGATGCCCGACACGGCGCTGTTCAACTGGCCGACGTTGACGGCGTCCGTCGCATTGACGCCGGCCGCGACGTTGGTGATCCTGCGCTCGTTGCCCGCGGAACCGACCGACACCGTATTGGCCTCCGACGCAACGGAACCCGTGCCAAGCGCGACCGAATTCGATCCCGACGCCATCGCGCCCTGACCGACGGCGACACTGTCCGTACCCGTCGCGCTCGAGTTCGTGCCGTACGCCGAGCTGTTCGCGCCCGACGCCGTCGCACCGGCGCCCGTCGCGACGCTGTTGTCGCCCGACGCAACCGCGTTTCCGCCCAGCGCCGTGCTCGAATCGCCGGTGGCGGAAGCATTCGCGCCGGCAGCGGTGCTCGTCGTACCGGAAGCAACCGTGTTGACGCCGAGGGCCGTGCTGCTGTCGCCGGCTGCCGCCGCGTTCTCACCGAACGCCGAGCTGCTGTTGCCGGATGCGGTCGAGTTCGCGCCGTTGGCGGTGCTGTTATCGCCCGACGCGGTTGCGTTTGCGCCATTGGCCGTGCTGCTCGTGCCCGACGCCGACGCGTTGTTGCCCGTCGCCGTCGCGCTGTCGCCGGTAGCCGCGGCGTTTTCGCCCGTTGCCGTCGCGCCCGCGCCGGATGCGGTCGAGTTCGCGCCGTTGGCGGTGCTGTTTTCACCCGTCGCCGATGCGTTCGTGCCGTTGGCCGTGCTGTTGTCGCCCGACGCGGTCGAGTTCGCACCATTCGCCGTGCTGTTGCTGCCCGACGCGGTCGAATCCGTGCCGGTCGCCGTGCTGTTCTCGCCCGTCGCCGATGCGTTCGTACCGTTGGCCGTGCTGTTGTCGCCCGACGCAGTCGAGTTCGCACCGTTGGCCGTGCTGTTGCTACCCGACGCGGTCGAATCCGTGCCGGTCGCCGTGCTGTTCTCGCCCGTCGCCGACGCGTTCGTGCCGTTGGCCGTGCTGTTGCTACCCGACGCGGTCGAATCCGTGCCGGTCGCCGTGCTGTTTTCACCCGTCGCCGATGCGTTCGTACCGTTGGCCGTGCTGTTGCTGCCCGACGCGGTCGAATCCGTACCCGTTGCCGTGCTGTTCTCGCCCGTCGCCGATGCGTTCGTACCGTTGGCCGTGCTGTTGTCGCCCGACGCAGTCGAGTTCGCACCGTTGGCCGTGCTGTTGCTACCCGACGCGGTCGAATCCGTGCCGGTCGCCGTGCTGTTTTCACCCGTCGCCGATGCGTTCGTACCGTTGGCCGTGCTGTTGCTGCCCGACGCGGTCGAATCCGTACCCGTTGCCGTGCTGTTCTCGCCCGTCGCCGATGCGTTCGTACCGTTGGCCGTGCTGTTGTCGCCCGACGCAGTCGAGTTCGCACCATTCGCCGTGCTGTTGCTGCCCGACGCGGCCGAATCCGTGCCGGTCGCCGTGCTGTTATCGCCCGTCGCCGACGCATTCGTGCCGCTCGCCGTGCTGTTGTCGCCCGACGCGGTCGAGTTCGCACCATTCGCCGTGCTGTTGCTACCCGACGCGGTCGAATCCGTGCCGGTTGCCGTGCTGTTATCGCCCGTCGCCGACGCATTCGTGCCGCTCGCCGTGCTGTTGTCGCCCGACGCGGTCGAGTTCGCACCATTCGCCGTGCTGTTGCTACCCGACGCGGTCGAATCCGTGCCGGTTGCCGTGCTGTTATCGCCCGTCGCCGACGCATTCGTGCCGCTCGCCGTGCTGTTGTCGCCCGACGCGGTCGAGTTCGCACCATTCGCCGTGCTGTTGCTACCCGACGCGGCCGAATCCGTGCCGGTCGCCGTGCTGTTATCGCCCGTCGCCGACGCATTCGTGCCGTTGGCCGTGCTGTTGTCACCCGACGCGGTCGAGTTCGCACCATTCGCCGTGCTGTTGTCGCCCGACGCGGTCGAATCCGTGCCGGTTGCCGTGCTGTTATCGCCCGTCGCCGACGCATTCGTGCCGCTCGCCGTGCTGTTGTCGCCCGACGCGGTCGAATTCGAACCATTGGCCGTGCTGTTCGTCCCCGACGCGGTCGCGTTGTCGCCGCTCGCGGTGCTGTTGTCGCCCGAAGCGGTTCCCGTGTTCGCCGCGACGCTGCCTTGCAGATCCGACACCGACGTGCTGAGCGACGAGACTTGCGACGTCAGCAGACTGTACTGTTGCGAGAAATCCTGCTGGAGCGTGTAGAGCTGCGAACCGTTCACCGCATCCGTGCTGGTTGCCGAAATCGCGCCCGCCGCCACGTTCGTCAGGAGGACCGGCGTCGTGGCGCCCACGCCGCCGAAGGTGATCGTGGATTTCGACGAATCATCGTAGGACACGACATTCTCCATCGACGTCTGCAAGCCGGCCAGATTCGCGTTGACCGTGCCGAGGCTCGTCGACAGCGACGTCACATCGTCTGCAGTGCCGAGCAGCGAAGTCGACAGCGACGCGATGCCGCTATCAGCGGTGGAAAGCCCCGTCGACGCGCTCGTCGACAGCGACGTCAGATCGCTCGCCGCGCCGAGCAGCGACGTCGACAGCGACGCGATGCCGCTATCAGCGGTGGAAAGCCCCGTCGACGCGCTCGTCGACAGCGACGTCAGCTGGCTGACGTTCACCGCATCCGTATCGTTGACGCCGGCGGCAACGCCCGTCAGCGTGCGCGCACCCTGGCCTCCCGCGAAATTCACCGTCAGGCCCGGCGAATTGGCGCCGACACTGATCGCTCCGGTCGCTGAATCTTGCGCCACGACGCCCACGCCGACCGAAAGAAGGCTCGTCGAAATCGAAGCGATGCTCGTTGCCGTCGAGGTCGAAAGCGAAGTGATGCTGGTTGCCGTCGAGGTCGACAACGAGGTCAACTGGGACATGTTGACTGCATCGGTCGAATTCACACCGGCAGCAAGGCCACTGAGCAATACGCCGCCGGTCGCATTCGACATCGTCAACACGTTGCCGTTCACGCCGCCCGTCCGGAAATAAATGCTGCCCGCACTGCCGTCGAGAACGATCTGCGTGTCGTCCGCGGTCATCCCCATCCAGTTCGTCGAGCCACCCGCGACCATGCCATTGATCCAACCGGCCGAATTACAACCGTTCCCGGTTATAAGGCCCCCGCTGCCGGCAACATTGTTTTTACCGCCGTTGTACGTCAAGCACAGACCGGTGTTATTCGCAGCCATTGCCTCGCCGGCAAACGGCCCGACAACGCCCATCGCAACCAGCGATGCAGCGCCCAGCAGCGACAGCTTGAGCACTTTTTTCAGTCCGCCGGCGGATTCCACGACGCTCGAAGCGCGACCACCGCGCCCCACTGCGTGCTCCGACGCCGCAACCCACGTACGCGTCTCTTCGCACCATACCGTTTTGAAAATCTTGTTCATGAGATATTCCCCAATATATTAATTTCGTACTGCTATACGAATAAATTGATTAGAAAACGCCGACTTGGGTATGCGACTGCTCGCTTGAATGAACGGCGCAGATAAAACCAACCGAAGTTGCGGAGTGAATTTCGGATGTCTTTTAAATCCGAACGACGTCTTTTCCGAACTACCGATTCTGATCATCAAGATACAGATTCGAGTCTTCCGGATACATCTCAATAGTTCGAAATAAACGGCGGGGCACGTGAAGATGCCGAGCGCCGTTCTTCATGTGCGACGTGTCGTCACACCGAATTCCCATTCGTATAACGAAATATCGAATCGGAATGCGACCCTCAACGAGTGCGGATCACTGTTTTGGCATTCTTCGCGACGAACGGCCGCACATGCAGCGCCGGCGCATTTGGAGAACGTCCGCATCGGTGAAATAAAGGGCCACGCACGAACACTGCCCGTACGCCGCACGAACGCCTGATGCACGACGCCGACGAATTCGCATTCGCATGAAAGCCGCCGCGCAAACCGCCGATGCGTCGAAGCGTCGACGTTCGCCGTTATTCCCTTTCCAGAATGATTTCGACGCGTCGGTTTTGTGCGCGTCCGTCGTCGGTCGCATTCGACGCAACCGGATTCGACTTGCCGAATCCATTCACGACCACGCGATCCGCCAGCAATCCACGCTCGCGCAGATAGTCGGCAACGGTGCGCGCGCGGCGAGCTGAAAGCGCATTGTTGTACGCATCCGAACCGATGGCATCGGTGTAGCCGGACACCAGCACGACGCGAAACCGCTTGCCCTTCGCTTGGCGAATGACATCGTCCAACGCGCGCTTGCCAAGCAGTTTGAGGTCGGCGCGATCGAAATCGAATAGCGCGTCGCCATGAAACAGCACCTTCTCCGGCGGCTGGACAGGCGGCGGCACAATCGCAGCCGGCGGTTGAGGCTTGATCGGCGGTCGGGGCTTGACTGGCGCATCGCAACGAAACACCAGCCGGTCCGGCGTACGGCCAATCGGCCCGATCGTCTCGAGAACGTGCAAGGACGGCGATCCGGGCTGGATCTCACAAAGCTCCCGAGCCTTCTTCAAGCACGATCCGGTTTCAACAAAAAGGCCCGTGCATTCGACTTCAAACTGCTTCCCTGCGGCATCACCGACCGGACGCGCATTCACCGTCGGACCGGAATAGACGGTACACCCCGCAAGCGCCGACAGCGCAATAACAATGATGAGATTTTTCATGTTCTACTAAATGATTTTTATGTTCGATCCAATGGCGTCACGTCGCGCGTCAACGCGCCGCCCGAGACGCCTCGCACATAAAGGTGACGGCAGCCGGCTCCTGAGGGCCGATCTTCACGACGTGCGACGCTTCGCAAACTTCCGCCGCGCGTTGCCTGCAGGCCTCCATTCCGCCGAACAACCCGGAACACGTCACCCGATACCGCTGAATGCCGTCTTCCGCCCTGATCGAGTAGATATTGGTTCGAGACGTGGAGAAGGACGAACAACCTGCAAGAGCTGTAACGAGCAACAGCACGATAAATTTCATGACGAGTCTGCAATTCGATGGACGAGATCGGTCAAAGCGGAGACGCACGTCCCGCGCGCATTGACCGGATGGAGACATGTACGCGCCAAAATGTGTCCCGGCCGCGGAACGCGGGCTTGCGCAACCGTGTTTCGCCCGTAAGATTAGCGGCGGGCAATTCGATCGGATATCGAAGTTCTACGAATATGGCGAGGCATTTCCGGCGCCGCTTAGGCCGCTTCCGTTCCGGAGCGAACGAGAAATCGAATGGAAATCCGGACCGTCGGTTCACCGCACCTATCCGCGCTACCGGCGAAGCGCGATGCCGACGCTTGCCTCGCCATCGCCCTCACCGTGCGAGCGTGCGCCCGCGCCTCAGCAGGAGTATCGGCAACGAATCGGGCGACAGCCGGTTGCGCCCGCAAACGGACGCGCACGCTGAATCTTCCGCCGCCGCGGCATGAATCACTTGTAGCTGATGGTGAACGTCGCGATGCCGTTCGCCGCGCCCGGCGTGATGACGCTGCCGGTCTGGTAATAGCGCGCCGTCATCGGAATCGCCAGCGTTGTGCCTGCGGTCGCGCTGCCGGCATCGAGTTCGGAACCGAACGTCACCGGCGAGCCGTTCATCAGCAGTTGAATGCCGACGCCGGTCGCCGCCGCCTCGCTTTGCGTGATCGCCAGAACGCCGGGCGCGCCGGAACTGTCTGCCGTCGCGGAAAACGTCAGCGCGACGTTGTACGTGCCGGACGGCTGAGTGCACGTGAGGCCGATGCTGAAATTCCGGTCCGCAAAGGAGGAGCCGATCCCCGTGAAGCGGTCGACGCGCACGTCGCCGAGGGGAACGGTCATGCTGCGCGATCCCGTATCGATGTCGCAGGTATAGGAAACGAACGAAATGCTGGCTAGACCGCGAATGTAATGCGAACCTTTCTTGTTGTTCGTATTACTGTCCAAATAGAAGGCCGGCATGTCCGCCGCGCTGACAACGCCTTGCGCGGGCGTCGCGCCCGTCTTCCTCAATTCCAGGCCGACAGTTCCGCTCGCATAGCCGGCCTTGCCGCCGAGATCGACGACCAGCGGGCTCTTGATTTGCTGCGCAGTGTTTCCGCCCTGCCCCTCGTAGGTCAGCCAGAAGGTCAGCCCGTATTGCTGAAGCGTCGAGCTCAAGTCGGTGCGCCAAACATAAATATTGCTGGTGTCGATCCAACCCAACGTGCAATACGTGCTGAAGCCGATACTGCTCTGGCTCCACAACACTGTCCCGATCGGCGCATCGGACGCGACCGCGATGGCCGGAAGCGTGACGAGCGTCTTGTCGCCTTCGCAAGTCGCCGCGCGCGCACCCATCGGCAGTGCGGCGGCGGCAATCCATAAGCAGCACGCCACCCTGCGCATGCGAAAGAAACCAAGCGGCCGCACGAGCGATTCCCGTTTCAATTGCATGTCGCCTCCACGGCCGGATACGCGCCGGCCGGCGCTTGCTCGGGCAGCGTGTAGTTCACGTGGCATCGATTCTGCCGCTCCGCGCCCCAGCGAACGAAAAAGCGCCCCTCGATATCCGGCAATCCGGCCACGAACGTCTCGCCGTCCATCCCTACGACGCCGAGCGCCTGCCCCTCGTCGTTTTCGGCCGTCGCCCCCTGCGGAGGAGATGAGCCGTCCGGGCGCGTCAGTGCGAACATCGCCCGGAAGCCGACGACCGAATCGAAGTGGGCTTGAACGACCGCGGCGCGAGTCGGCACCACCTCGCTCACCGGATTGCGGATTTCCACATCCTGCGGCATGCGGCGCGGGTCGATGACGATGCGATTGACGCGGTATGGATTCAGACGCGGAATCACCGCTTCGCCGGCCCGATTCGTGCTCACGCCAGGATGCATTTCGAAGTGGATTCCACTCACGTTCGGAACTCCCACGACCGCCACGGTATCGCCGAGCGGCTGCGTGAATAGCAGTCCCGTCCCGTGCCACAGCATTCCACCCGCCGCCGTGAGCGCGGCCTGCGAATATCCGCGACCGCTGCCGACCGATGCGCCGTAGCGGCCAAACGGCGCAAGGTAACTCGCCGATGCCGTTCCGCTTACGTCCGACTGGTTCGAATGCGCGACGCCGACGCTGTAATTCAGTTGCTGATCGCTGCTGCCGCCGCCAACCGTCACCTGTTGATTGAAGTGATTCTCGTTGTTTCGGCTTGCGAAGTACGTGACATTCGTGCCGCTGCTCGTCGCACGCGCTCTCGCGCCGCCGAACAGCGCTTCCAGCGGCATCGACAGCGACAACGACACGTTCCAGCTCGACGGCACGCCGTTTCCTTTACTGTACGTGGAATAAAGTCCGTAGCTGGCGCGGCCCCAATTGCCGTTGTAACCGAGTTGATACACCGTGCTGCGCGCCGCACTGCCCCAGTATGTCTGCAGGACCACGCTCGCGTACATCGAGCCTAAGCGGCCCAGACGCTGATTCACGTTGCCTTCCAGGCGTTGGCGTTTCGCGCCGAGCGCGGCCGGTTCGCTGCCGTCGCGCAATTGCACCGCATCGGCGAAGCTGCGATAACCCGCAGTGGAATAACGATACGCAAGCAATCGGAAATCCGTACCCCAACCGCCCACCGCCTTCGCGTAAAGCACGCGAAACGCCTGTCCGGATACCGTACTGCTGTCGGCCATATCGATCGCGCTTCGCGCGTGCGTCACGTCGAACGACACAGCGCCGACGGTGCCGAGATTCTTGCCGATTCCGACCAACACCGATTGATACATGCCGGCCTCGATGACACCGCCATACAACGAGAATTCGCCCGGCAAGCCGCGTGCGAGCGTCGCCATCGCGAAATTCGGATGGGAGCCCGAAATGCCGTCGCGATATTGGCCCGCCGTGACGTTGTAGCGCCACGAGCCGTCGCGCAACAGCATGGGCACCGCGGAGTAGGGTTGCGTAAATGTCGTGACATGCCCGTCGGCCTCGGTGATCGTCACGTCCAGATTGCCCGACGACGATGTCGGATAGAGATCGTCGATCGTGAACGGCCCGGGTGGCACGTAGGCGCTGTAGATGACGAAGCCGTTCTGCTTGATCGTCACCTGCGCATTGGTCTGTGCGACGCCGTGCACAGTCGGGGCATAACCCCGCAGGCTATCGGGCAGCATGGTTTCGTCGGTATTGATCTGTACGCCGCGAAACTGGAAGCCGTCGAAAATGTTGGACGGCGTCGTGCCTTCGCCGGCCATCAGCCGGCTGTTCCAGCCTTGGATATCGCGCTGCACGAACGTGTTGATGATCTGAAAGCGGTCTCGTCCGTCGAGCCCGCGCAGAAACGACGACGTATGCGACAACCGCCAGGCGCCCAGATTGATGCCGCCGCGAAGGCCCGCGTACAGCGTCGTTCGCGAATTGGCGGACGCGTAGTTGCCGCCCGCATATTGCGCGGCACTCAGTTGGTAGTCGAGCAGCGCGGCGTTGATGCCCTGATCCCAGCGAGCCGGATCTACCGATCCGCGCGCACGTCGCTTCAATGCGGCTTGAGGCACCGTCACGTTTAGACGCAGTTGATGGCTGTCGAACGCGACGCGCGCGTCGGGAACGCTGTCGACGATATCGACGCAAGCGTCCTCACGAGCCTGCGCCAGCCTCGGAAGCACGGCGACGTTGACGCCCCACTCGTCGAACATCCGGGCGGTCAGGCAAGGAACCGCGTCCTCCCGGCTTTCGGGCACGAACTCGATGTCACGCCTGTCGATTGCCTCGTCGTTGACGAAGATCGACACCAGATAAACGCCCGGCAGTACGCGATTCGACGTCGCGTACACGGAAAGGTCCGCCCCGCCCCTGCCGCCGCCCAGTTCGAGAAAGGCGGGATCGAACTCGAACGCTTGCTCGCCACGGACGACGGACGAAAGCGCGGTCAGCGCGGCGGCCAGCACGATCGCTCGTATGCGCAAGAAGCCGACGTCGGCACCCCGATGCCGAGCCATCGCAGCTTATTGCGGTGGCGCGTCCGGCGTTCCGGCTGGTTGCGCGGTCACCTCCGTCGCCTGGGTGACGGCGCCGTAATCGTTGATCGTCGTATAGCTGAACTTGACCGGACCGACATGCGAGATCGCCCTGAGAGGAATCGGGACAATCAGCTCGCTCTTGGGGTTCACCATGTCCGCGTTGATGCTTGCGTTCTGCGCGGCCTGGATTTCGATGGTCGAGAAGGTCACGTGATACGGCGTCGGATTGCTGACCTTCAACGCCGCGCCCTGCCCGATCGGGCTCGGCACGACCGACCATTTGAGTTGCGGCGGCGCATCGGCCGCGCTGCCGCGCAAACCGGCAGGCCGGTAAAAGAGCTTGATGCGCGTGAGGACCGCGATCTTCAGCGTGTTGACGTCCGCCTTGCGCTTCTGCGTGGGCGGGATTTCCTTCACGTTGAGCCAGTAGACGGATTCGGCGTCCTGCGGCAAACCTGCACCCCGTTTCACGTAGCGCACGCTCACACGCTGCTCCTTGCCGCCGTCCAGACGAAAGAGCGGCGGCGTGACCGTAAACGGCATGCGCCGGGTGTTCCCGTTTCCGTCATCGACGAAGATCTGAATCACATACGGCGTCTCGCCTTTATTGCGCACCGCAACCGACGTATCGCGCGCGTCGGCTTTTGCATCGAACACCACGCGCGTACCGCCGACCTGAATGCCGGCATACGCTTCGACGCCGCCCAACGCGAGGGCGGCAGCAAAAGCGGCGTGACAAATGATAGACAGGCGCATATCTCGTCTCTCCCCGAAAAATTAACTGGCCTAGGTGCCGCGTCGGTGAAATCCGCCCTCGATGCGCGCGATTGCGCGCGCACGGAAGGAGGCGGCGTCCGCTACTTGTACGTCAGCGCAAACACGGCGGTGGCGTTCGCCGCGCCGCCCGTCACGGTTGCCGATGTCGCGATATAGCGCGCTGCGAAGTTGAACGTGTTGTCACCCTCGGCGATCGTGTATTCCTTGCTGCTCGTGCCGATGCTGATCGGCGTGCCCGTGTCGTCGACGAGCTGGAGCGCGACGCCGCCCGCCCCGCCGACGGTCGTTTGCAGCGCCTCGGGATTGGCCGTGTCCGTGGTGCCCGTGAACAGCACCGTCGCCCCCGACGTCGAC
Source organism: Burkholderia savannae (assembly GCF_001524445.2). Classification (NCBI taxonomy): domain Bacteria; kingdom Pseudomonadati; phylum Pseudomonadota; class Betaproteobacteria; order Burkholderiales; family Burkholderiaceae; genus Burkholderia; species Burkholderia savannae. The sequence goes on along the minus strand of NZ_CP013418.1, from coordinate 2,206,792 downwards.
GCACCGCAATTCTTGAGGACAATCTTGAACGCCGTGGTGCCGGTGGTCGATCCCACGCCGCTGAAGTCGTTCGCAAAGACCTTCGCCATGGTGACGGCGCTGCTGGTGGCGGTCGTATCGATTTCGCACGGGACATCGGTGATGCTACCGGTGAAATTGATCGTACCGGTCGTGGCAGTTTGCGAATAAGCCGCGCCGACGGAGAGCATCGACAGCAGAACGGCCACTACCCCGCGTTGCATTCGTTTTGCTTTCATCTCGGTTCCATCCGAAAGGGATAGGTGAAACTATCTTAAGAGACACAATTCTTTACGTCACCATTTTTCACGAACAAACACTTCAATGCGAGTTGCCCTTATCCGAACGGCAGGCATCGCGCAAATTTCACTTGCATTTATCGGAATGCCAGTATTTGGGATTTATTTTCCCAATCAATTACATGATCCTTACGAAATAAATTCTTTCGCACCGAAATGGCGCACACGCGATCCACGCATTCGAATCTACAAAGCGCGGCACAGCGCCTGAAGAGTGCGCGTCGATTCACCGACGACTCTCGAATCGACGGATGCACTCCCCTTTCCCTCCAACAGCAGGACGTCGCCATCCAAACAAAAATCTCGCAGAGCAAGGCCGGAGCACGGGTTCATGCTCGATCCCGAGCCGTCGGAACCACCATTTGATCCGACGCGACGCACATCCCTTTCACCGCATGGCCAGGCTGATTAAACCAGTGCGCATCGCCCAGCGATAAACAAGATCAATTAAAGACGATGCTCGAAAACATTTTGACAATAACGATCGATCGCGCAACGACGATTCATGCGTCACGGCATCAATTGATCATACCATTGCAGTCAACAATTTTTATTGATGTTTCTTGGCATTGTTAATAATCTTTCACGAGTTGTCCAGGAACCCGAATCAGTAGCCGATTCCTTTGGCGCGAGGCAATCATGACCCGTGGAAACGCCCTTCATGTGCTGGCTCTGCTGCTGATGGCATTTCTTGCTGCGTGCAGCGGCAGCGATCTCGATTCAACTGCCCAACCGCCCGCCGGCCTGAATTACAGCGTTCCGGTGGTCGTCTATGACAAGGGGACGCCGATCATTCCCAATTCGCCGCACAGCAGCGGCGGCTCCATCACGAAGTACGGCGTATCGCCCGCGCTGCCCAGCGGGCTTGCGCTCGATCCCGCAACCGGCGTGATCGCCGGCACCCCGTCCATCGTCGCCCCCGTGACGATTTACGTCGTCACGGGCAGCAACAGCGCCGGCAGCGTGACGGCGCGTGTGCAAATCGAAGTGGAGGACGGCATCGCGGCACCGGACAGCCTCAGCTATCCGGACAATCCGGTCATCTATACGACCGGCGTACAGATCAGCCCGAATACGCCGACGACTTCGGGTGGCGAGATCACGCAGTACGCCGTCGAGCCCGCGCTGCCGGCGGGTCTGACGCTGGACCCGCAGACGGGCGTCATCAGCGGCACGCCGGCCGCCGTGACCGCGCCGGCGAACTACACCATCACCGGCAGCAATAGCGCGGGAAGCGCGCAAGCGCAGGTCAACATCCAAGTACAGGCTCAGACTGCCCCGCCGACGAGTTTGACGTATTCGGACCCGGCGCCGGTGTACGTGGCCGGGCGCGTGATTGCGCAGGACGTCCCGGAACTCGCGGGCGGCGCCGCGACCGCGTATTCGGTGTCGCCAGCCCTGCCGGCCGGCTTGAGCGTCGACGCACAGACCGGGGTGATCAGCGGCACCCCTCAAAACGCGCAGCCCCAAACAGCCTATGCCGTCACCGCCAGCAACAGCGCGGGCAGCGTGACGGCGCAGGTTGCAATCACCCTTACCGCCACCGGACAGTGGCTATCCGTCGATGATCTGACTCAGGCGCGTTACGCCCACACCGCAACGCTGCTACCCAACGGCAAAGTGCTCGTTACGGGCGGCGCCAACAACTTGGGCGTCCCATTGTCGTCAACGGAGTTGTACGATCCGGCGAGCAACACGTGGGCGGCCGGCGCAGGCATGACTCAAGCGCGCAGCGCGCACACCGCGACGCTGCTGCCCAACGGCAAGGTGCTGGCCGCGGGCGGAGCCGGCATCCTGTTTTCCGGCGAAGTGTACGATCCCGCCAGCGATACGTGGACGCCCGTCGTCGCTGCCGTCACCACCACAGACGTGCGCAGCGCACATACCGCAACGCTGTTGCCCAACGGCAAGGTGCTGATCGCGGGCGGCGTGGACGACTTCGGCAGCGCACTGGCCTCGGCAAGAATATACGATCCCGTCAGTAACGGATGGACGAGCGCCGCCAGCATGAATCAGGCGCGCCGCGCACATACCGCGACGCTGCTGCCCAACGGCAAGGTGCTGGTGGCGGGCGGAGCCGGCATCCTGTTTTCCGGCGAAGTGTACGATCCCGCCAGCGATACGTGGACGCCCGTCGTCGCTGCCGTCACCACCACAGACGTGCGCAGCGCACATACCGCAACGCTGTTGCCCAACGGCAAGGTGCTGATCGCCGGCGGCGTGGACGGCAGCGGCAGCGCACTGTCGACGACAAAAATATACGATCCCGTCAGTAACGGATGGACGAGCGCCGCCAGCATGAATCAGGCGCGCAGCGCACACACCGCGACGCTGCTGTCCAACGGCAAAGTGCTGGTGGCGGGCGGGCGAGGCAACGCCCTGTCTTCTGCCGAGATTTACGACCCGAACAACGATACGTGGACGGCGGTTGCCAGTATGAATCAGGGCCGCGCCGTCTACGCCGCAACGCTGTTGTCTGACGGCCGAGTGCTTGTCGAGGGCGGGCACGGCAGCGTCGCCGGCTTCCTCGGCGCCCTTTCTTCGACAGAGGCATATATGCCCTGACGCAACGAAACGAGCGCTGCGGACGACGTGCCATTGATTAGGACAGCGATCGTACGGCACATCGTGCGCGCGAGGCATTCTTGCGTGAGGCCACGGGTACGCGCCAAGCCCGCCATGCCGGCGACTTTCTCATTGCACGCATCTGGATCGCACCCGATACGGCGGCGGCTTTATCGCCTGCCGCAGCCACACGCCAGCCAACGCCATGCCCCCTCCAACACGATGGCGGCGCTACAGCGGCTCGCCGAGCAGCAGCAAGGCGTGAGCGCCACGAATACGGGCAGGAAATTCATGAAGCGGCTGGCTCGGCGTGGAGCGCTCAGGCGCACGCCCGTCATCCACGGAGACGGCGCGAGGATCGACACCGCAAGCGCCGCATACGGCACCGGCGACAGCTTCTCGAAGGTCATTGGCGACGAAGGCGCGAGCCGATACCACGGCAAAGGGAACATGACGGCAAACCCGGCCTGCGCGGCGAGCGATTGCCAGATGGGCAACGGCAGGCCCGGCGTCTCGGCGGCACGACGCACGTGGCATGCGCAATCTTCGCCGCGAGCATCAAGGCATCCCCCGTGCGAGTCCCGCTTTGGAGCAGGCTCGCGGGATCACCATGGCTGGTCAGCACAACCGGCCCGATGATCGGCAGGAGGCCGCCCACCGACACCCCGACCGTCAGCGTCTCGCTCGCGAACACGAGGCTCAGCAACGCCGGCACCAGCGGCATGATCGCGATGATGATGCGCACGTTGGTTGCGGAAGCCGACTTCCCGGCAATGTCCGCCACGCCTTGGTAGGCCACCATGTTGAGGATCGCGCGCTCAAACCAGGCGAAAGGCGATCGATTCAATAATTCGACAGCTCTCGTCGAATGCCACGAAGAAGCCGCCTTCCTTTGCACACCGGCCCCAAAGAACCTCTGATCGGCCTCACCATCCGCCCCCATAAAATCCCGTTGACTTTATATCTTTCGATATATATCTTTCGATACATCTAAAGACGTAAAGGAGACGGCGATGCGCCACGCTCACCTGTTTTCGCGCCGCGATTGCGGCATGCATGCCTCGTCCGGCCCCGGTCCGCTCGAGATGTTCCGCCACATGATCGGCGGCCATCGCCGCGGCGGCGGCCGGCACGGCTTCGGTCCATTCGGCGGCTTCGGCGGCGGCCCGGGCGGTTTCAGCGGCTTCGGCGGGGACGATGCGATGCCGCGCGGCCGTCAATTCAGCGCCGACGACCTGCAGTTGCTGCTGCTCGCGCTGCTCGCCGAACAGCCGAGCCACGGCTACGAGCTGATCAAGGCGCTCGACACGCGCTCGAGCGGCTTCTACGCGCCGAGCCCCGGCATGGTGTATCCGGCGCTCACGTACCTCGAAGAGCTCGGCTACGTGACCGTGCAGGCCGAAGGCAACCGCAAGCGCTACGCGCTCGCCGATGCGGGCCGCGCGCATCTCGACGCGCAGCGCGAGCGCGTCGACCTGCTGTTCGCGAAGCTCGCGCATCTCGGCCGCAAAATGGAGTTCATGCGCCGCGCATTCGCCGGCGAAACGCCCGCCGCCGAAGACGACACGCACGGCTGGCTGCCGGAATTCGTCGACGCGCGGATGGCGCTCAAGCAAGCGCTCTTTCGCAAAAGCGGCGCCGACGCCGACGAGCAGCGCCGCATTGCGGCGATCCTGCGGCGCGCCGTCGCCGACATCGAAGGCCGGACCGAGGGCTGATCGCGCCGCGTCCGGTTTATCAAGGAGAACCAATCGATATGACCCAACCGACTACCGAGCGCGCCGTCGTTCGCGTGCGCCATACGCTGAAATTCCGCCTGTTGCAGGTCAAGCGCGTTGCCAAGGTGACGCCGCATTTGATGCGCGTGACGCTGACGGGCGACGAACTCGACGATTTCGAATCGGCGTCGTTCGACGATCACGTGAAGGTCTTCTTCCCGCCGCCCGGCGAAGACGCGCCCGCACGCCCCGAATTCGGCCCGAACGGCATCGTGTTTCCCGAAGACAAGCCGCGCCCCGTCGCGCGCGATTTCACGCCGCGCCGATACGATCGCGCCGCGCGCGAGCTCGATCTCGATTTCGTGCTGCATCATCCGGGGCCCGCGTCGCAATGGGCCGCGCAGGCGCGCGTCGGACAGACGCTCGGCATCGGCGGTCCGCGCGGTTCATTCGTGATCCCGAAGGATTTCGACTGGCATCTGCTGATCGGCGACGACACCGCGCTGCCCGCCGTCGCACGGCGACTCGAGGAATTGCCGGCCGGGACGCGCGTCGCCGCGGTGCTGGAAGTGGCCGATCCGTCGGCGCAGATCGAATTCGCGACCGAGGCGAACCTGTACGTCATGTGGCGTCATCGCGACGATGCGGCGAATGGCGAGCGAGGCGCGAGCCGGTTGGTCGACGCGTTGCGGGAACTGCCGCTGCCGGCCGGCGACGGCTACGTGTGGGCGGCCGGCGAAGCGGCCGCGATGCGCGGCGTGCGCGAGCACCTGTGCCGCGAGCGCGGCGTCGCGAAATCGCGGATTCGCGCGTCCGCTTACTGGAAGCACGGCGCGGTTGCGGTGCACGAATCGCTCGAAGACTGATGCGCCAAGCGAGCCTAAAACGCGGCGCACGCGTTCGACTCGCGACAACGGTGTAGCGACGCGCATCGCATGCCAGCGCCACACCCGCTTCGAGCGCATGCGCTCGAAGCGCGCGGCGTTCGTTGCCGACACGCACGCCTCTCTTGTCACGCCTGAATCATCGCGCCACGCATCGATCGGCGCGACGGCATGCGCGCACGCATGCGACCGCCGAGGGCGGAAAACGCCCTCACGCGGCGCAGGTCATCGCGTCGCGTTTTCGTATGAACTGCATCGCATCCGCATCGCCGCCGCCGCGCCGGCCTATCCCGAAATAGCCGCGCTTGGCGGCGCTCGCCATGCGCCGATCGCGGCGCACGCTTTTCGTTCGAACTGAATCATGCAACCGCGCGGTTCGAACCCGTCCGCATCGCGCCGCCAAACCGCGCCGCACATCCCGGCGCGCCCGATTGGCGTCGACCAAGCCATTTCGTTCGTTTCGCGGCCGATTTCCCGCAGATGAATGCCGCACCGGCATCCGCCGGCGCGCACGCGTTTGCATTCCGTCGATCGCCTTTCGGTGCGCGGACATCGGCGCAATCGCGTCTCTACACGCACGGAGTTGCATCCGCGCCGCCGGTGTTCTATACCTATCTCGACGGCATGCGGCCCGTGCGGCGAAGCCGTCGCGGCACGCAACGGCGTATTTCATGGGGCACAGAGCGGCCCGCGCCGCCGTGGCCGGATATCGAGACAAGCACGACGCGTCGCGGCGCCTGCGCGCGTCGAATGACAAAAGGAAAAGATCGCGCGATTCGCGCGTCGTCACCCGGATACGCGACCACCATGACTCGCCGCCACACCCACGCAGGCATCCCGAGAACCCTCAGAATCGTCGGCTATTGCGGGCTCGGCGCGATCGCGATCGCGCTGTTCGTCGCGATGTGCGCGATCCTCAAGGACAGCGCGCTCGATCGCGAAGCCGCGCGCCAGATGCACAACGAGAACGTCGAACTGCACGGCGGCGCCGATGTCGAGTCCGGCTCGGCGAACGACGCCGCCCAAACGAGAGCGCCCGGTTAGTTCGGATTCCCGTCGATTGTCGTCAATCGACGCGGATCGAGCGCTCGTGCAATCGCGTGAACGCGACAGCGTGCACCGATTCGCCGACGCGCTCGAGCAGCGCCGTCACCGGGCGGCCGTACAGATGCGCGGCGAGCGCACCGGCGGTTCCGACGAGCGCGCCGCCCGCGATATCGAGCGGCCAGTGCACGCCGACATAGATGCGCCCCCAGCCGACCACCGCCGCGATGACGGCGAGCACGACGCCCGCCGCGCGCGTCGCGCCGGCGACGAGCAGGCCCGCCGCGACGCTGCAGACGAAGGTCGCGTGATCGCTCGGGAACGAACCGTCGGGCGCATGCGGAATCAATTGCGTGCCGATGCCGAGCGCGAACGGCCGCGGCGAATACCAGAAGTGGCCGATCACCTGCGCGAGCGCGAGCGCGACGCATGCGCCGACGCCCGCTTCGATCGCCTGGCGACGCGTCGCACGCGCGCCCATCACCCAGGTCAGCAGCAGCAGCGCGGGCACCGCGTAGACGAGCCAGTCGGCGGCGAACACGCCGAAGCGAACGGCGGCGAGATGCGGCGCAGAACCCGCATTGAGCGCGGAAAAAACAGCGAGATTGAAGTTTTGCATGGGGTTGAAACGGTAGCGAATCGAACGACGCCGGGTCACCGGTCCGCACGATGCTAGGACGCGCACGCTTAAGGAAGGCTTAACCCGAAGCGCCGCAAGATCGAGATCGAAAGGAAAATCGAAAATTCTACAACGCAATTCTTCGAGAACGGTCGCTCCCCAAAAGTTCAATCGAACGCGCCGCGCGTCGCGACACGCTGCATCGGGCCGACGTTCACACCCGTTTCACGGGCCCCGTAAATGCTCACCATTGCCCCCGAAAAGCCTCACCTTTCGCCGGAGCGGAACCGGGAGCGAACCGTCTTCCTCGCCCGCCGATACGCGTTCGTTACTGCCTCTGCAACACTGTCAATATTTGTCATTTCGTTGCCGCGATTTCCGCAATAATCTTTTCCAGTTGCGGCATCGCACAATCGATTCGCAGAGGCATACGATATCGGCACCCCGACCACGAAGCGATCAACAAGGAGTCCGCATGAAGCCCAGCCAAGTCCGATCGAATGCATTCGCGATGCCGCTCACGAGCCCCGCGTTTCCGATGGGCCCCTACCGTTTCGTCAATCGGGAATTCCTGATCATTACCTACCGCACCGATATCGACCGCCTCCGCGAAATCGTGCCCGAGCCGCTCGAAGTGAAGGAGCCGCTCGTCCATTACGAATTCATCCGCATGCCGGATTCGACGGGCTTCGGCGATTACACCGAGAGCGGCCAGGTGATCCCCGTCGAGTACAACGGCCAGCCGGGCGGCTACACGCTCGCGATGTATCTGAACGATCACCCGCCGATCGCGGGCGGCCGCGAATTGTGGGGATTCCCGAAGAAACTCGCGCAGCCGACGCTCGAGACGCACATCGACACGCTGCTCGGCACGCTCGACTACGGCCCCGTGCGCGTCGCGACGGGCACGATGGGCTACAAGCATCGGGAGCTCGATCTCGAAGAGCAGGCGAAACGCCTCGCGGGCGCGAACTTCCTGCTGAAGATCATTCCACACGTCGACGGCTCGGCGCGCGTGTGCGAGCTCGTGCGCTACTACCTGCAGGACATCAAGATGAAAGGCGCATGGACGGGCCCCGCGTCGCTGCAGCTCGCGCCGCACGCGCTCGCGCCCGTCGCCGATCTGCCGGTGCTCGAGATCGTCGAGGCGCGGCACCTGCTCGCCGATTTGACGCTCGGCCTCGGCGAAGTCGTCTACGATTACCTCGCGCAGTGACGCGAGCCGCATCCTTCCCTACTTCTTTCTCGACAGGAATTCGATCATGAGCAATCTGAATGGCAAAACTGCAGTCGTGACGGGCGCGGCAAGCGGCATCGGCAAGGAAATCGCGCTGGAGCTCGCGCGTGCGGGCGCGGCGGTCGCGATCGCCGATCTGAATCAGGACGGCGCGAACGCGGTGGCCGAGCAGATCAAGCAGGCGGGCGGCAAGGCGATCGGCGTCGCGATGGACGTGACCAACGAGGACGCGGTCAACGCCGGCATCGACAAGGTTGCCGAGACGTTCGGCTCGGTCGACATTCTGGTGTCGAACGCGGGCATCCAGATCGTCAATCCGATCGAGAACTACGCGTTCGCCGACTGGAAGAAGATGCAGGCGATTCACGTCGACGGCGCGTTCCTCACGACGAAGGCCGCGCTCAAGCACATGTACCGGGACGATCGCGGCGGCGTCGTGATCTATATGGGCTCGGTGCATTCGCACGAGGCGTCGCCGCTGAAGTCGGCGTACGTGACGGCGAAGCACGGGCTGCTGGGGCTTGCGCGCGTGCTGGCGAAGGAAGGCGCGAAGCACAACGTGCGCTCGCACGTGGTGTGTCCGGGCTTCGTGCGCACGCCGCTCGTCGACAAGCAGATTCCGGAGCAGGCGAAAGAGCTCGGGATCAGCGAGGAGGAAGTGGTGAAGAAGGTGATGCTCGGGCAGACGGTCGACGGGGTGTTCACGACCGTCGAGGACGTCGCGAAGACGGTGCTGTTTCTGTCGGCGTTCCCGAGCGCGGCGCTCACCGGCCAGTCGTTTGTCGTCAGCCACGGCTGGTTCATGCAATGAAGCCGCGCGCCCGCACCGAAAAGCAGGCCGTCGATCCGGCGGATCTGCACAACGAAGCAAGCGTGCCGAATGCGCTCGAGCAAGAGCACGCGCACACGCACACGCCGTTCCATGATTTGCCGTACGAAACGATCGCGCTCGTGCTGCAAGGCGGCGGCGCGCTCGGCGCGTATCAAGCGGGCGTGTTCGAAGGGCTGCACGAAGCGGGCATTCCGCTCAACTGGATCGCCGGCATCTCGATCGGCGCGCTGAACACGGCGCTGATCGCGGGCAATCCGCCCGAACGGCGCGTCGAGCGGCTGCGCGAGTTCTGGAACACGATCTGCCAGCCCGCGTTCTTCCCCGCGCTGCCGGCCATGTTCGAATCCGCGCTCTTCAACAGCCACGAATACGTGCGCACGTTCTTCACCGCGAGCCAGGCGGCGAGCGCGGTCGTGCAGGGACAGCGCGGCTTCTTCGTGCCGCGCTTCCCGCCGCCGCTGCCGGGCTCGACGCATCCGCCGGAAAAGGTCAGCTATTACGACACGTCCGCGCTGCGCTCGACGCTCCTGAAGCTGTGCGACTTCGACCGGATCAATTCGGGCGAGACGCGCGTGTCGGTCGGCGCGGTGAACGTCGGTACGGGCAACTTCATCTACTTCGACAACGCGAAGACGACGCTGCGCCCCGAGCATTTCATGGCGTCGGGCGCGCTGCCGCCCGCATTTCCGCCCGTCGAGATCGACGGCGAGTTCTACTGGGACGGCGGCATCGTGTCGAACACGCCGCTGATGGAAGTGCTGCGCGCGTCGCCGCGACGCGACACGCTCGCGTTCCAGGTCGACCTGTGGAGCGCGCGCGGGCCGCTGCCCGAATCGATGAACGACGTGACCGAGCGCACGAAGGACGTTCAGTATTCGAGCCGCACGCGCCTCATCACCGACACGCTGCAGCGCGAGCAGCGCTTTCGCAACGTACTGCGCCGCGTGCTCGATCAGGTGCCCGAGGAAATGCGCAAGAACGATCCGTGGTGCCAGCAGGCCGAGACGCTGTCGTGCGGCAAGCGCTACAACGTTCAGCATCTGATCTATCAGCAGAAGGCGTACGAGCAGCACTACAAGGACTATCAGTTCGGCGCGTCGACGATGCGCGACCACTGGTCCGCGGGCCTCGCGGACATCCGCAAGACGCTCGCCGTGAAGAACGGCCTTGCGCTGCCGGACAACGACGCAGGCTTCGTCACGCACGACATTCACCGGATTCGGTGAGGCTCCCCGCTCGCGGCCGGCGCGCGCCGGCCGCGTCTTTCGTTTTCTCGCTCGCCGCTTCGCCATGCCGATTTTCATCGTCCTGTTCGCGCTCGCCGCCTTGATCTGGGGCGCGGTCTACACGTTTCATGCGATCGCCGCGCGCTTCGGCGACGCCATGGCGATCGGCGCCGCCGTCGTCGCGACCGCCGCGATCGCGGCGGCGGTCGCGCACTGGGCCCGGCGGCGGCGCGACGTCGCGCCGAACGCGCGAGAGGACGGCTGGACCCACGTGCTGCAGCGCGCATGGGGCGATCTGCGCATATCGGCGACGAAGGGGCTGCTGTGGCTGTCGCAGGACGGCGACGCCGGCCGCTACACGCTCACCGATCTGAGCGGCTGCCGCGCGCAGACGCTCGACGGCCGCTGGTATCTCGTCGTCGCCGTGCGCGACGAGCGGCGCGCCGAGTGGAAGCTGCCGATGGACGACAAGCGCGACGCGCAGCGCTGGGCGCGCGTGCTGACGCTCGCGAAGCGGCAGCGTCTGTAACGGGCCGGCCGCGCGCGACGGCCGGCGGTCGATCGTCGCCGCACGGAGCGCACAATCGGGGTCGAAATCCCCGTATCGGCAATCCGCGGAGCGAACGCGCCCGCGCCGCCGAAAACAAGCGGATCGTCCTATCCGCCCGCCGGCGCGCCTGCCACAGTAGCGGCGTCAGACTTTCGAACCGGAGTTCAGCGTGGCCGAAACCAACGCCTCCCGCACGCTCGCCTTTCGCCCGTTTACCCAGGACGACATCGACACTGCCCAGCGCCTGTCCAGTTGCTTTCAGTGGCCGCATCGCGTCGACGACTGGCGCTTCGTCGCGAAGCTCGGCAGCGGCTTCGTCGCGCAAGACGGCAGCGGCGTGATCGGCACCGCGCTCGGCTGGCGCTACGGCCGCGAGCACGCGTCGCTCGGCATGGTGATCGTCGCGCCGGACCAGCAGGGCCGCGGCATCGGCCGCGAGCTGCTCGCGCGGATCGTCGACGATCTCGGCGAGCGCACGCTGTTCCTGCACGCGACGCCCGCCGGCAAGCCGCTCTACGCGAAGTTCGGCTTCAAGCCGACCGGCATCACCGAGCAGCACCAGGGCGCCGCGTTTCATCCGCCGCTGATTTCGCTGCCGCCCGGCGAGCGCCTGCGTCCGATCGGCGTCAACGACACGGCGCGCCTCGGCGCGCTCGCATCGCGCGCGTGCGGCTACGACCGCAGCGCCGTGATCGACGCGTTGCTCGACGTCGCGAGCGGCATCGCGCTCGATCGCGACGGCGAGCTGCTCGGCTTCGCGCTGTTCCGCCGCTTCGGCCGCGGCCATGCGATCGGGCCGGTGATCGCGCCGGACACGCTGCGCGCGCAGGCGCTGATCAGCCACTGGCTCGCGCTGCACGCCGGCATGTTCGTGCGAATCGACGTGCCCGGCGACAGCGGCCTGTCCGACTGGCTCGAAGAGCTCGGGCTGCGGCGCGTCGACTCGGTCGTCGCGATGGTGCGCGGCGCGGCGCCCCAGCGCGATCCTGCGCTGCGGCAGTTCGCGATCGTCAATCAGGCGCTCGGCTGATTGCGCTCGGCCGCGATCGCCCGCTTCATGCGATGACCTTCGTCTACAAGGCCGATCCGGCGCGCGGCGCGCAGTGGGCGCGCCTTTTCGCGGAAAAAGCGCCTGATGTCCCGTTCCGTCTGTGGCCCGACATCGGCGATCCGTCCGCCGTCCGCTATCTGGCCGCGTGGCAGCCGCCCGACGCTCCGCTGCGGCTGATGCCGAATCTCGAAGTCGTGTTCTCGGTCGGCGCGGGCGTCGATCAGTTCGATCTGTCCTGCGTGCCCGCGCACGTCCCGGTCGTGAGGATGATCGAGCCGGGGATCGTCGAGGGGATGGTCGAATACGTGATGCAGGCCGTGCTGACGATTCATCGCGACATGTTCGACTACGCGGCGCTGCAGCGCATGCAGGTGTGGCGAGCGAAGCCGGTGCGCGCCGCCGCGTCGCGGCGCGTCGGCGTGCTCGGCCTCGGCATGCTCGGGCAGGCGGTGCTCGACGCGCTGCGCCGCTTCGGCTTTCCGTGCGCGGGCTGGAGCCGCTCGCCGCGCACGCTGGAGGGCGTCGACTGCTACGCGGGCGAAACGGGGCTCGCCGCGCTGCTCGCGCGCTCGGACATCCTCGTGTGCCTGCTGCCGCTCACGCCCGAAACGCGCGGGCTGCTCGACATGCCGTTGTTCGACGCGCTGCCGGACGGCGCGTCGCTGATCCACATCGGCCGCGGCCCGCAGCTCGTCGAAGCGGCGCTCCTCGACTCGCTCTCATCGGGCAAGCTCGACAGCGCGATCGTCGACGTGACGGACCCGGAGCCGCTGCCGGCGGGACACCCTTTCTGGACGCATCCGCGCATCCGGATCACGCCGCACATCGCGAGCGCGACGCGGCCCGACACGGCGGTCGACGCGGTGCTCGCGAATCTCGCGCGGCATCGCGCGGGGGAGCCGATGGTGGGCGTCGTCGATCGCGCGCGCGGCTATTAGGCGGTTGTCGGGCGGTTGTCGGCGGATATCGGGCGGGGCCGATGAGCGCTTGCCGGGTGCGATGCGCGGCGATGGGGCTCGGCGCGTGTTCGTGCGCGCTTGCACTTGCACTTGCACTTGCACTTGCACTTGCACTTGCACTTGCACTTGCATGCGCAGAAGCAAAGACAAAGACAAAGACACCGTACCTTCCCCATCGCGTGCGAAGCAACGCGCGCGTGCGTGACTGAAAACACCGCGTTCGAATTCGGCACCACGCATCATCAGCCAATCCGACATTCCGCGCCCCAAACGCGCACGCCGGCGCGCACGATCCACGGCGACACGCCATGCGGCCGAAACAGCCCGCGCCCGCACGCGGCGCGCCGTTCCCGAACGCACGGAATCCGCCGCGCCCGACGCAGCAGAAAATGCCGTCCCGCCCCGTCGAAACGCCGCATCCGTACGCTTGCGCGCCGCAATTGGACGCGCGCGTAAATCGTCCGATCGGTAGCATGGCCTCACACGTCCTGTTCGAACGAGAGCCTGCACCGCCATGATCATTCCATCGCTGATCGAAGCCGATCGTCGGCATCTGATCCATCCCGTCGTCAGCTACCGCGCGCACGAGGCGCGCGGCGTCACCGTGCTCGATTCCGCCGACGGCGTGTTCCTGCGCGACGCCGAAGGCAACGAACTCCTCGACGCGTTCTCCGGCCTCTGGTGCGTGAACGTCGGCTATGGCCGCGACAGCATCGTCAAGGCCGCGGCCGAGCAGATGGCGCGCCTGCCGTATGCGACCGCGTATTTCCACTTCGGCTCCGCGCCCGCGATCAAGCTCGCCGAGAAGCTGACCGCGCTCGCGCCGAAGTCGCTCGCACGCGTCTACTTCACGCTCGGCGGCTCGGACGCCGTCGATTCCGCGCTGCGCTTCATCACGCATTACTTCAACGCGACGGGCCGTCCGCAGAAGAAGCACGTGATCGCGCTCGAGCGCGGCTATCACGGCTCGTCGTCGATCGGAGCCGGGCTCACCGCGCTCGCGACGTTCCATCGCCACTTCGACGTGCCGCAGCCGACCCAGCATCACATCGAATCGCCGTACGCATACCGCCATCCGGCAGGCCACGACGATGCGGCGCTGATCGCCGCGTCGGTCGCGGCGCTCGAGGCGAAAGTCGCCGAGCTGGGGGCCGAGCGCGTCGCCGCGTTCTTCTGCGAGCCGGTGCAGGGCTCGGGCGGCGTGATCGTGCCGCCCTTCGGCTGGCTCAAGGCGATGCGCGACGCGTGCTCGCGGCTCGGCATCCTGTTCGTCGCCGACGAAGTCATCACCGGCTTCGGCCGCACCGGCCCGCTCTTCGCGTGCGAGGCCGAGGGCGTCGAGCCCGATCTGATGACGGTCGCGAAGGGGCTGACGGCGGGCTACGCGCCGATGGGCGCGGTGCTGATGTCCGACGAGATCTATCGGGGAATCGCCGACGGCGGCGCCGCCGACGCCGCGATCGGCCACGGCCACACGTATTCCGCGCACCCGGTGAGCGCGGCGATCGCGCTCGAAGTGCTGCGCCTCTATCACGAAGGCGGGCTGCTCGAAAACGGCATCGCGCATGCGCCGCGCTTCGCGCGCGAGCTCGACGCGCTGCGCGCGCATCCGCTCGTCGGCGATGCGCGTTCGCGCGGGCTGCTCGGCGCGCTCGAGCTCGTCGCCGACAAGGCGAGCAAGGCGCGCTTCGATCCGTCGCTCAATCTGCCCGAACGGATCGCGGCGGCGGCGTACCGCAACCGCGTCGTGTTCCGCGCGTTCGGCGACGGCATCCTCGGCTTCGCGCCCGCGCTCAGCTACACGGCGGACGATTTCGACTTGCTGTTCGCGCGGCTGCGCGCGACGCTCGACGAAGTGTCCGCGCAAACCGACGTGCGGCGCGCGCTCGACGCAGCGCACGCGCGAGCCGCGTGACGCGCTCCCACGTCAAGCCGGGAAGCCACGCCGGGAAGCCACGCCGGGAATCCGGAGCCCGGCGGACACGTGGGAAAACGCTGCCTTGTGGCCGCAATTTTGTGACCGTAAAGTAACCGTACGTTTACTCTTCATTCTTCCGACGCCGTGATGATGGGCGACTGCAAGCTGGACAAGATCGATCTGCGGATACTCGCGCAGCTGCAAAAGCGCGGCCGCATCACCAACGTGGAGTTGGCGGATGCGGTCGGCCTGTCGCCGAGCCCGTGCCTGATACGGGTCAAGCGCCTGGAGAAAGCGGGCTACATCGCCGGCTACGGCGCGGACATTCAGCTCGAAAAGCTCGGCGACGTGCAGATCGTGTTCACCGAAGTCACGCTCGCCGACCACCGCCGCGAGGACTTCGACCGCTTCGTCGCGGCGATCCGCAACGTCGACGAGATCGTCGAATGCCACCTCGCGAGCGGCGGGTACGACTATCTGCTGAAATTCGTCACGCGCAGCGTGAGCCACTATCAGACGATCATCGAAGGGCTGCTCGAACGGAACATCGGCATCGAAAAGTACTTCAGCTACGTGATCATCAAATCGCCGTTCGTGAAGCGGCACTATCCGCTCGAAGCGCTGTTCGCCGATCGGCATTGACGCGGCGGAACGCCCGTTTCGCGGGCGACATAGGAGAGCGGGCGGCCGGTTTCGGACGCCTTCGCGGCGGCTCCCGAAAAATCTCACCTTTGGGCGGAAAGCGCGCCGAAGCGGGCTGAAGCAGCCGTCGGCGCGCTCGCCGGACGCGCGGCGGCGGTGGTTGTCTCAAGCCGTCGGACCGAACGGCAGCGGCATTCGCATCCGCGCCGCCGCCGTTCGTCAGAACGTCACGCGCCCCTCGAGATAGAACACGCACGATCCTTCGAGCTCGACGCGCTCGCCGTTCAGCCGGCAGCGCACGTCGCCGCCGCGCGGCGACGCCTGATGCGCGCGAAACGCGGTCTTGCCGAGCCGCGCCGCCCAGTACGGCGCGAGCGCGCAATGCGCGCTGCCCGTCACCGGATCTTCCGGCACGCCCTTCGCCGGCGCGAAATAGCGGCTGACGAAATCGTAGTCGCCGCCGTCCGCGGCCGTCACGATCACGCCGCTGCGATCCAGCGCCGCAAGCGCGGCCATGTCCGGATTCAGCGCGCGCACCGCCTGCGCGCTCGCGAGCCGCGCCAGATACACGTGCGCGTTCGCATGCACGTCTTCGAGCGCGCCTGCGCCGAGCGCGTCGGCGAGCCGTGCATGTGCACGCGCGTCGCTCGGCGCGGTCGGCCGGGCGGGGAAATCCATCCGGTAGCCGTCCGGCGTGCGTTCGACGGTCAACGGCCCGCTCGCCGTGTCGAACACGACGCGCTCGCGCGCGGGCTCGACCCGCTCCATCACGACGGCGGCGCTCGCGAGCGTCGCGTGCCCGCAAAGCGGCACCTCGATGCGCGGCGTGAACCAGCGCAGCCGATAGCCGGACGCGTGCGGCACGGCGAACGCCGTTTCCGCCAGATTGTTCTCTGCCGCGATCGCCTGCATCGTCGCGTCGTCGGGAAAGCGATCGAGCAGCACGACGGCCGCGGGATTGCCCGCGAAACGGCGATTCGCGAACGCGTCGACTTGATAGATGGGCGCCGAGATCGGCCGGTCGGCCGCGCGATCGGCATGCGCGCTTGCCGTGGTCGCTGCGTTCATCGCGTTCTTCGTTCGGGTCTTGGCGATCGGTGGATCGAAGGTGAGCTCACGGCGGCGCCGACGCTCACGGCAAACCGTTGGCGCAATGCTCGGCGAAGCCCGCTCGCGCGGCGAGCCGCGCGAAATACGCGGACACCGCCGCGAAATCGGGCTTGTCGTCGAACGGCGTGCGCAGCCACCGGTTGACCGACAAGCCGATCGCGACGTCGGCGAGCGTGTAGTCGGAGCCGGCGACGTACGCGCCCGTCGCGTCGAGCCGCGCGTTCAGGATCGCCATGTGCCGCGTCCAGCTCTCGCACGACGCGCGGATCTGGCCCTGATCCCGATGGCTCGGCTCGTTGCGCACGATCGCGAAGAACGCGTAGCTCCACGCGCGGTTCAGCGCGGTCGTCTGCCAGTCGAGCCATTGATCGACGCGCGCCCGCGCGTGCGGCTCGGCCGGATACAAATGCGCGCCGCCGTACCGGTTCGCCAGATAGCGGATGATCGCGTTCGATTCCCAGAGCACGAAATCGCCGTCCACGAGCACCGGCACGAGGCCGTTCGGGTTCAGCGCTTGGAATTCGGGCGTCTGCGTCGACCGGAATCCCGCACCCCAGTCTTCGCGTTCGAACCCGAGCTGCAATTCGGCGCACGTCCACATCACCTTGCGGACGTTGATCGACGGCGCCTTGCCGAGCACTTTCAGCATCACGGACCACCTCGTTCGACGATGATTCGGACGATTGTAGAAGCGCGAGCGCGACGCCGACAGGTACGGTTCGCTGCGTATCGACCGATGCGCCTGCCCGCCGCGTGCCGGCGCTCTCGCGGCGACGCCGCGCCACCCGTCACCAGACGCGCGGCAAAAGCCGCCAGCGCACGCGTTCGCAATACGCGCGATAGCCGTCGAGGTGCACGCTCAGGTAGCGTTCCTCGTCGACGAGCCGCGCGACGACGCCCGCCGCGAGCACTGCGGCGAACGGCCAGGCCCAGGCCGACTGGGCGGCGATCGGGCTCCCGAAAAATATCACCATTGCGCCGGAATACATCGGGTGCCGGACGAAGCGATACGGGCCGGACGAGATCACCGTCTGCTCCTGCTTCACCTCGACGATGCTCGACGCGAAGCGGTTCTCGCGCAGCACGGCGAAGCAGATCGCGAGGCCCGCGATCACGAGCGCGTTGCCGAGCGCGACCGCGCCCCAATCGACGGGCGTGCGCGCGACGCGCCATTCAGCGCCCATCGCGACGACGAGCCCGACGCTCGCGACGCTGACGACGCCGAGAATGATCTTCTGGCTGAGCTCGCGCTCGGCGCGCACGCCGACGCGCATCCGGCTCTCGACGAGCGCCGGATCGCGCTTGAGGAAATAGAGGGTGAGCACGGTCGTCGAGCCGGAGAACACGAGCCAGTAGATCCAGCCCTGCCAGTAGCGCAGCGAGCCCGCCGGCGCGAAGATCAGCACGGCGAGCATCGCGACGAAACGCGCCTGCGCGCCGAGCGCGCGCTTCGACAGCGAGTCCATTGCGGGGGCCTCCTTTTGGGGCGGGGGATGTCGATGGGCGGGCCGGTGTGTTTCGTATGGTTTGTGGTTTGTGGTTTGTGGTTTGTGGTTTGTGGTTTGCGTCGTCGGTCATGCGCATCCGTCGTCCAACCGTCCAGCCGTACGTCTGCGACCGCCGTGCGCACAAGCATGCACGATGCGTCGTGCGTCGTACAACGCGCTTTGATTTGCGCGTCGATGTCGCGTACGGACGAAATGGCCCGTTAGTTGCGGAACTGTCGGTGATTTCAAACCGAGCCCCGACTGTCGATCAAAAATCGGGGTTCGTTGTCCGCCGATCACTGCGCGCCGGCCGACGACGCTCGGCTCTCGCCGCATTCCACGCACGGTTCGCGGTTGGCGGTTGGCGGTTGGCGGTTGGCGGTTCGCCGTTCGCCGTTCGCCGTTCGCCGTTCGCCGTTCGCCGTTCGCCGTTCGCCGTTCGCCGGACGATTATCCGCCGTTCGCGCGCTCGTTCAGGTGCGCGAACGCGTCCGCGAGAAAATCCACGCACACGCGCACCTTCGCCGACGCCGCAAGCCGCGCCGGATAGACCGCCCACACGTTCGCCGGCTGGATCGCGTCGGGCAGCACGCGCTTGAGCGCGCCGCTCGCGAGCAGCGGCCCCGCTTCCCAGATCGAGCGCAGCACGATCCCGCGGCCGGCGAGCGCCCACTGCACGGCGACCTCGCCGTGATTCGTCGACAGCGCGCCGCCCACCTTCACCGTCGATGTCTCGCCTCGCACCGTGAGCCGCCATACGCCGAACGGATGATCGCGCTCCTTGATCGCGAGGCATTGATGCGCGGCGAGATCCGCGAGCTGGCGCGGCATGCCGTATCGCGCGAGATACGCAGGCGAAGCGCACAGCACCCGGTAATTCGTCGCGAGCCGCTTCGCGATCAGGTGATCGGCGATCTCGTCGCCGATCCGGATGTCGAGATCGAAGCCTTCGCCCACGACGTCGATGAGCCGGTCGAACAGATCGAGCCGCACGTTGAGCTGCGGATAGCGCTCGTTGAACTCGAGCAGTGCGGGCGCGAGCACGTGCCGGCCAAAGCCGAAGCTGCTCGAAATCCGCAGCGTGCCGCGCGGGACGCTGCGGGTCGTCGAGACGTCCTCGACGAGATGGTCGACGTCGTCGAGGATCTTCTCGGTCCATGCGTAGACGCGCTCGCCCGCCTCCGTCACCCCGACGCGGCGCGTCGAGCGGTGCAAAAGCCGCGTGCCGAGCTGCTTTTCGAGCAGCGCGACGCGCTTGCTGACATACGCCGGCGACACCGCGAGCTGCTCGGCGGCCGCGCTGAAGCTCGCGAGCCGCACGACGATGCTGAACACGCGCAGGTCGTCGAGATTCGGCGAATTATTCACGATGCGTGGAAAGTCGATTAACCGGATGGCCGATTTTAATCCTTCCAGAAATAAATAGAATGCGTAAATCGACGACGGCGCGCGTCCCGAGCTACCGCGCCCGTCACACCGCCCATGCCGCCCGCGCCCGGCCCAGCCGACGCGCGCGGCTCGACACGAGACGAGGAATCCAGCATGAACGACAAGGCGTACAAGATCGCCGTCATCCCCGGCGACGGAATCGGCGTGGAAGTGATGCCCGAAGGGCTGCGCGCGCTCGACGCGGTGAGCCGCCGCTTCGGCTTGCGCTTCGAATACCAGCCGATCGAATGGGCGAGCTGCGAGTACTACGCGAAGCACGGCCAGATGATGCCGGACGACTGGAAAACGCAACTTTCCAGCATGGACGCGCTGCTGTTCGGCGCGGTCGGATGGCCCGACACGGTGCCCGATCACGTCTCGCTGTGGGGGTCGCTGCTGAAATTCCGCCGCGAATTCGACCAGTACGTGAACCTGCGCCCCGCGCGCCTGTTCGACGGCGTGCCGTGCCCGCTCGCCGGCCGCAAGGCGGGCGACATCGATTTCATGATCGTCCGCGAGAACACGGAAGGCGAGTATTCGGCCGTCGGCGGCGTGATGTTCGAGGGCACCGACCGCGAATTCGCCGTCCAGCAGGCGGTGTTCACGCGGCTCGGCACCGAGCGCGTGATGAAGTTCGCGTTCGAGCTCGCGCGGCGCCGCGCGAAGCGGCTCACCGTCGCGACGAAGAGCAACGGCATCGCGATCAGCATGCCGTGGTGGGACGCGCGCGCCGCTGAGATGGCCGCGCACTATCCGGACATCGCGTGGGACAAGCAGCACATCGACATCCTGTGCGCCCGCTTCGTGATGCAGCCGGACCGCTTCGACGTCGTCGTCGCGTCGAATCTGTTCGGCGACATCCTGTCCGACCTCGGCCCCGCGTGCACCGGCACGATCGGCATCGCGCCGTCTGCGAACCTGAACCCGGAGCGCAACTTTCCGTCGCTGTTCGAGCCGGTGCACGGCTCCGCGCCGGACATCGCGGGCAAGCACGTCGCGAATCCGATCGCGATGATCTGGTCGGCCGCGATGATGATCGACTTCCTCGGCGAAGGCGCCGGCCGCGCCCGCGAAGCGCACGACGCGATCGTCGCCGCGATCGAGCACGTGCTGAAGCACGGCCCGCGCACGCGCGACCTGGGCGGCCAGGCGTCGACGAGCGAAGTCGGCGACGCGATCGTCGCGCACCTGCTCGGCTGATCGCCTTCGATCGCCGCGCGCCGTTTCAACCGCATCGTTTCGTCAGGATTCGCACCATGCCGCTCACGCTGTCCCGCACCGAACTCCTCCGCACCGGCAACCTGATCGACGGCGAATGGCGCCCCGCCGCGTCGGGCAGCCGCTATGCCGTGTCCGATCCGGCCGCGCTCGACGTGATCTCCGAAGCCGCCGACAGCGGCGCCGACGACGCGCGGGCCGCCACCGACGCCGCCGCCCGCGCGCTGCCCGCGTGGCGCGCGACGCCCGCGCGCGAACGCGCCGCGATCCTGCGCGCGTGGCACGCGGCGATCGTCTGGCACACCGAAGACCTCGCGCGCCTGATGTCGCGCGAGCAAGGCAAGCCGCTCGCCGAGGCGCTCGGCGAAGTCGCGTACGGCGCGTCGTACGTGCAGTGGTTCGCCGAGGAAGCGACGCGAGCGTACGGCGACGTCATCCCGCAGCAGCACCACGGCAAGCGGATGAGCGTGGTGAAGGAGCCGATCGGCATCGTCGCGGCGATCACGCCGTGGAACTTTCCGCTCGCGATGATCGCGCGCAAGATCGCGCCGGCGCTCGCGGCGGGCTGCACGGTCGTCGCGAAGCCGGCGGAGGACACGCCGCTCACCGCGCTCGCGCTCGCGTTCCTCGCGATGGAAGCCGGCGTGCCGCCCGGCGTGCTGAACATGATCTCGGCGTCGCGCGAGCGCGGCGTCGAAGCGGTCGGCGACTGGCTCGCCGATTCGCGCGTGCGCAAGATCACGTTCACCGGCTCGACGCCCGTCGGCAAGTTCCTCGCGCGCGAATCGGCGGCGACGCTGAAGAAGCTGTCGCTCGAACTCGGCGGCAACGCGCCGTTCATCGTGTTCGACGACGCCGATCTCGACGCGGCCGTCGGCGGCCTGATGGCCGCGAAATTCCGCAACGGCGGGCAGACCTGCGTGTGTCCGAATCGCGTGTACGTGCAGGAAGGCGTGTACGACGCGTTCGCGGCGCGCGTCGCCGAGCGGGTGGGCGCGCTGCGCGTCGCGCCGGCGACCGATTCCGCCGCGCAGATCGGCCCGATGATCAACGCGCGCGCGGTCGACAAGATCGCGCGCCACGTCGACGACGCGGTGACGCGCGGCGCGCGCGTGCTGACGGGCGGCCGGCGTCTCGCCGAGATCGGCCCGCACTTCTATGCGCCGACCGTGCTCGCCGACGCCGCGCCCGGCATGCAGCTTTGCGGCGAGGAGACGTTCGGACCGGTAGTTGCGTTGTTCCGATTCTCGACCGAAGACGAAGCCATCGCCGCAGCGAACGACACGCCGTACGGCCTCGCCGCCTACTTCTACACGCAGAACGTGCGGCGGATCGCGCGCGTGTCGTCGCGGCTCGAGGCCGGCGTCGTCGGTGTCAACGAAGGTGCGCTCGCGAGCGAGGCCGCGCCGTTCGGCGGCGTCAAGGAATCGGGCTACGGCCGCGAAGGATCGCGCTACGGGCTCGACGACTATCTCGCGATCAAGTATCTGTGCGAAGGCAATCTCGATTGACGCCTTTCACGATGAAACGTGCGCGCGCACGCATGAAATCGCTCACCGAACGGCGCCGTATGCGCGGCGCCGGCCAGGTTCGCGATCGCGCGCGCACGTGATCCGCCGCGACATTTTCATCGACTCCCGAAAAAGCTCACCATGACCGAATCGGCTCCCGTATTTCCTCACTATTCGATCGAGGTCGACTTTCCGAACCTCGATGCGCATCGTGCCGGCAACGCCGGCGTCGACTACGTGCATCGCTTCGATTCGGGCGCGCCCGGCCCGCACGTGATGATCAATGCGCTCACGCACGGCAACGAAGTGTGCGGCGCGATCGTCGTGGATGCGTTGTTGAAGATGAGGTTGCGGCCGCGCCGCGGCGTGCTGACGCTGTCGTTCGCGAACGTCGCCGCGTACGAGCGCTTCGATGCGGACAAGCCCGACGCTGCGCGCTTCGTCGATCAGGATTTCAATCGCGTATGGACGCCCGCGGTGCTGGACGATCCGTCGAAGCGCTCGGTCGAGCTCGATCGCGCGCGCGCAATGCGGCCGTTCGTCGACGAAGCCGACTGGCTGCTCGACCTGCATTCGATGCACGAACGCAGCGCGCCGCTGATCGTCGCCGGGCCGCTCGACAAGGGCACCGCGCTCGCGCTGCGGATCGGCGCGCCGGCAACGGTGATTCGCGACGAAGGCCATCCGGAAGGCAAGCGGATGCGCGATTACGGCGGCTTCGGCGATCCGGCGAGCGCGAAAAATGCGCTCCTCATCGAATGCGGTCAGCACTGGGAGGCGCGAGCGGCGGCCGTCGCGCGCGACAGCACCGCGCGCTTTCTGGTCGCCTCGGGCATCGTCGACGGACAGGATCTGCCCGTCGACTGGTTCCTGCCGCTGGCAAAGACGATGCGAGTCGTGCAGGTGACGGAACCCGTCGTCGCGACGAGCCACGACTTTCGTTTCGCCGATGCATACACCGGCCTCGAGCATTTCGCGAAAGCGGGCGAAGTGATCGGCTGGTCGAACGGCGAGCCCGTCACGACGCCGTATCCGGACTGCGTGCTCGTGATGCCGTCGCTGCGCCAGTTGCGCCCGGGCGTGACGGTCGTTCGGCTCGGCCATCTGGAGCGCGAGGTGCCGCAGCGAGGATGATGCGAACGGCACCGGGCGCCGCCGTTCGGGGCGCCGCCGAAGCGGCGCCCGATCGCATTCGACGCTCGCGACAGGCGGTCGTCGCGCTATGCTTAGCGTTTGGCGTTTGGCGTTTGGCGTTTGGCGCTTGGCGCTTGGCGCTTGGCGCTTGGCGCTTGGCGCTTGGCGCTTGGCGCTTGGCGTTCAGCGTTCGGCGTTCGGCGTTCGGCGTTCAGCGCTCTACGCGCGGCGTCCAAACATCGCACGACGCAACGCCCCGACGCATCGCAACCACCCGCGCTACCCATGACGAATCGCGCGACGCTTCGGCAACGCACGCCGCTCGATGGCGGCGCGACGTCGCGCGCCGCGCGCCGTCGCTCAAAGCCCGAGGTCCGACAAGCCCGGATGATCGTCGGGCCGGCGGCCGAGCGGCCAATGGAACAGGCGATCCGATTCGCGAATCGGCATGTCGTTGATGCAAGCGTGGCGATGCGCCATCAGCCCGTTCTCGTCGAATTCCCAGTTTTCGTTGCCGTACGAGCGGAACCAGTTGCCCGCGTCGTCGCGCCATTCGTACGCGAAGCGCACCGCGATCCGGTTGCCCGTGAACGCCCACAATTCCTTGATCAGCCGATAGTCGAGCTCGCGCGTCCACTTGCGGCGCAGCAGCGCGACGATCTCCGCGCGGCCCGTGGCGAACTCCGCGCGGTTGCGCCACTTGCTCTGCGGCGTATAGGCGAGCGACACGCGCTCGGGGTCGCGCGTGTTCCAGCCATCTTCAGCAGCCCGAACTTTTTGAATCGCGGTTTCGCGCGTGAACGGCGGAACGGGCGGGCGGATTTCGGTTGAATCGGACATCGTGTTCTCCAGATTGAGGACGTGAAAGGGCCTGCCCGGCTCGCCGACGGACGGCGGGCAGGTCGAGGTACGGCTATTCGAGTGAAGGAAAAGGGGGAGCGTCAGCCGGACCGGCTCGGCAACGTCGCGTCGAGCAGCAGCTCCGCCGCCGCGCGCGCGTCGCGCGCCGCCGATGCATCGCCGCTCACGAGCGCGACGCCGATCGCGCCGTCGATCAGCACGAGCCACTGGCGCGCGAGCCGCGCGACGTGCCGGCGATCCGCGCCGGCCTCGGCCGCATGCGCGTCGAGCTGCTCGCGCACGAACGCGCGCAGGCGTTCCTTGTGCTCGCGCGCGACGACACGCACCGGATCGTCCGGATGCTCGATCTCGCCCGCCGCGTTCAGGAACGCGCAGCCATGAAAATCCGCCTGCTCAAACCATTCGCGCAGCACGTCGAACATGCCGACGAGCCGCGCGCGCGGCGTCTTGCCGCGTTTTTCCGTCGCGTCGACGAACCACGTCATCCAGCGTTCGTCACGACGTTCGAGCGCGGCGGCGACGAGCGCCTCCTTCGATTCGAAGTGCGTATAGAAGCTCTTGCGCGCGGCGCCCGACAGCTTGACGATCGCGTCGACGCCCGTCGCATGAATGCCGCCCGCGTAGATCAGCGTCTCGGCCGCGTCGAGCAAGCGCTCGCGCGCGCCGGCTGCGGCGGGGGAAAGGTCAGGTTTCGTGTTCATGCGTTTACGGTAGAACGATCATTCTCCTTTGTCAACCTCGAATCGATGCGCTATCGTCTTTCGACGCGTTCGACAAACGAGGTTCGGATGAAACCGGCGAGATGGGCGGGATGGATCGCATGCGCGGTTGCGCTCGCGGGCGCGACGGCGAGCTGCACGCCGCTGCGGGTCGTCACGCACAGCGTGTCGACGGCGGAAGCCGCCGTTCCGGCCGGCCGCTACACGCTCGATCCGCACCACTGGAGCATCGTGTTCGACGTCGACCATTTCAAGTATTCGCGCTTCACGATGCGTTTCGATCGCGCGAGCGCGCAGCTCGACTGGCGCGCGGGCGGGCTTGCCGACAGCGGCGTGACGGCGTCGATCGACGCGGCAAGCATCGACACCAACGTGCCGCTGCTCGACAAGCTCGTCGCGGGCGCCGACGCGCTCGACGCCGCCCGCTATCCGCAGATCCGTTTCGACGGCGCGCACTTCACGCGCACGAGCGCGACGCAAGGCACGTTGGCCGGCAACCTGACGATCCGCGGCGCGACGCGCCCCGTCACGCTCGCCGTCACGTTCAATGGCTACGGCCGCAATCCGTTGACGAAGCAGGACACGCTCGGCTTTTCCGCGAGCGGCACGTTCAGCCGCGCGCAATTCGGCGTGACGAGCTGGTTTCCGGCCGTCGGCGACCACGTGCGCGTGCGCATCGAGGCGGAATTCGTCAAGGAAGGCGTAGCGCCGGCGCAATGACGCGCCGATGACGTACCCTCTCACGGCGCTCGCGATCCGCGACGATACTCGATCCTCATGCACCGCGACTCACGTCGCCGTCACGAAAATTTTTTACGACATTTTTTCTTGAAAGGCGCGCTCGCGCCTCCCTACACTTCGGGCAACCGTCGAGGTTTGGGAGGTGTCATGCAACAGCAACGAGCGAAGAACGAACGAGCAATGCATTTCGCATGCGCGAAGCGCGTGGAAGGCCGTGTCGTGCTGAGGCGTTTCGATCCGGCGCACGACTCGTACGAAGAGCTGACCGCGCTGCTGCATCGCGCATTCGCGCGGCTCGGCCAAATGGGACTCAATTGCCCTTGCGTCGATCAGCCGGCCGCCGTCACGCGGCAGCGCGCGCTCGCGGGCGAGTGCTTCGTCGCCGTCTGCAACGGCCACCTGGTCGCGACGATGACGCTTCATACGCGCGATTTGTCGTCGCCGTGCGAGCTCTATCGCCGCGCCAACGTCGCGACGCTGCGCCAGTTCGGCGTCGATCCGGTGTGGCAAGGGCGCGGCATCGGCTGCTCGATGCTCACGTTCGCCGCGCATTGGGCGGCCGCGCGCGGCTATCGGCGCCTCGCGCTCGATACGCCGCAACCCGCCGCGCATCTCGTCGAGTTCTATACGCGTCAAGGATTCCGAATCGTCGACGTCATGCATTTTTCCGGCAAAGGCTACGACAGCGCGATCCTCAGCAAGTCGACGGACGCATCGCCTTCGTATGGATGGAAAATGCGCGAACTGCCGCTGATACCGACGCCAACGCCGACACCGCTCGGTCGCGTCGCATGAGCGCCGACGACGAAACGCACCGGCGCGACCGCACGCACGATTCGGGCGATTC
Source organism: Burkholderia savannae (assembly GCF_001524445.2). Lineage (NCBI taxonomy): Bacteria > Pseudomonadati > Pseudomonadota > Betaproteobacteria > Burkholderiales > Burkholderiaceae > Burkholderia > Burkholderia savannae. Next base: position 2,180,174 of record NZ_CP013418.1, on the reverse strand, counting down.
TGGCGATCCGAACGCGCGCAAGCCGGCCAACGTGCGAGCCGCGATGCGCGCGCGCGGGCTCGCCAAGGTCGTGTGCATCACGATCGCGGTGAGCCAGGTGTTGACGACGGCATTCGCCGGCCTCGCTCACGCATTCGGCCACGACGTCGAACCCGGCCCGCTGCTGCTCTTCAATTTCGTCACGTGCGCGCTCGTCAGTTTCTGGCTGCAATCCGATGCGCAGCGCGCCTATCTCGATGCACGAGCAAGCGGGCGCCTGCGCAAGGCCCCGACCGTCGATACGCTGCCCGACGTTCCGACCGGTTGCCCGAAACGTTGGCTAGTCATCCTGAACATTGAATTGAATCCGCATTTGCTCGACGAAGCGAAATAGAGCACGTGCGCATGGCGTGAAATCGCGGAGCGTCGCTTGGAAATATTGATGCGATGTTTACTCCCGCCACCCGAGTCTTTCGATCGATTTGACACGTGCCGCGCTGTAATGGAGACATGAAGCGCGGCCGAACCGACTGCCGAAGCGGGAGAATCGATGGACAAGCACGCGTATCTGCAAATCAGCCTTTTCGTCATCGTGCTGACGCTGCTCGTCAAGCCGCTCGGGCGCTACATCGCCCGCGTCGCAAACGGCGATCCGCCTTGGCCGATGCGAATGCTGCGGCCCGTCGAGCGATGGACGTATCGCGCGGCGGGCGTCGATCCCGAACAGGGGATGAGCTGGAAAACTTACGCGGTCGCGTTGTTGTCGTTCAGCGTGCTCGGCACGATCGCGCTCTACGCGTTGCAGCGTCTCCAGCACAGGCTGCCGCTCAATCCGCAGGCCCTGCCGGCCGTCGGTGCGGATTCGGCATTCAACACGGCCGTCAGCTTCGTCACCAACACAAGCTGGCAGGGCTACGCAGGCGAAACGACGCTCAGCTATCTGAGCCAGATGGGCGGCATCGCCGTGCAGAGTTTCCTGTCGGCCGCCGCGGGCATCGCCGTCCTGTTCGCGCTGATCCGCGCGCTCGCGACGCGCGGCACCGGCTCCGTCGGCAATCTATGGGCCGACCTCACGCGCGCGACGCTGTACATCCTGATTCCGTTGTCCGTGCTGTTCGCCGCCGCGTTCATCGCGCAAGGCACGATCCAGAACTTCTCCGCCTATCGCGCCGTTCACATCGCGCAAAGCGTCACCTGGCAGCAGCCCGCGCTCGACGCCAGCGGCACGCCGTTGCGCAACGCCGCCGGCCAACCGGTCGTGCGCACGATCACGAGCCGCGAGCAGCTTCTGCCGATGGGGCCCGTCGCGTCGCAGGAATCGATCAAGCTGTTGAGCGGCGACGGCGGCGGCTTCTTCAACGCGAACTCCGCGCATCCGTTCGAGAATCCCACGCCCTTCAGCAACTTCCTGCAAATGCTCGCGCTGCTGCTGCTTCCGGCCGCGCTTTGCTACACGTTCGGCGCGATGGTCGGCGACACGCGGCAGGGCTGGGCGATCTATGCGGCGATGCTCGCGATGTTCGTCGCCTGCGCCGCGGCAACGATGCGCGCGGAGCAGGCGGGCAGCGCGACGCTCACGGCGCCCGGCATCGACTCGCGCGCATCCGTAGCGATGCCGGGCGGCAACATGGAAGGCAAGGAGACGCGCTTCGGGATCGCGTCGTCCGCGCTCTACGCGGCGATCGCGACGGCGAGCGGCGACGGCGCCGTCGACGCGATGCACGATTCGCTGACGCCGATCGGCGGACTCGTGCCGATGGCGTTGATGCAGACGGGCGAAGTGGTGTTCGGCGGCCCCGGCTCGGGACTCTTCGGCATGCTGGTGCATGCGATGCTCGCCGTGTTCATCGCGGGATTGATGATCGGCCGCGCGCCCAAATATCTCGGCAAGAAGATCGATCCGCACGACATGAAGCTCGTCTCGATCGCGATCCTCGCGACACCGATCGTCGTGCTCGTCGGCACGGCCGTATCGGTGCTGCTGCCGGACGGCGTCGCCGGCATCGCGAACCCCGGCGCGCACGGCTTCAGCGAGATCCTCTACGCGTTCACGTCGGCCGCGAACAACAACGGCAGCGCGTTCGCCGGCCTCGCCGCGAACACGCCGTACTACAACACGGCGCTCGCGGCGGCGATGTGGCTCGGCCGCTTCGCGACGATCGTGCCGGTGCTCGCGCTCGCGGGCTCGCTCGCGCCGAAGGTGCGGCGCGCGGCCGGCCCCGGCACGCTGCCGACGCATGGCCCGCTCTTCGTCGTCCTGCTGATCGGAACGGTCTTGCTGATGACGTTGCTCACGTATCTGCCGGCGCTTGCGCTCGGGCCGATCGTCGAACAGGTGACGATGGGCGCCGCGCATTGAATGCCGCGCGAGGCTCGACATGCCGCCTCGCGCGGTTTTCGGATCATCGTTCGCAGTCCGTAGCGCGGCGTGACTCGTGACTCGTGACTCGTGACTCGTGACTCGTGACTCCCGGCCCGGCGTCACACGGTCCAGTCGAGAATCACCTTGCCGCTCTCGCCCGACAGCATCGCCGCGAAGCCCTTCTCGAACTCGTCGACCGGAAAGCGATGCGTGAGGATCGGTGACAAGTCGAGCCCGCTCTGCAACATCGCGACCATCTTGTACCAGGTCTCGAACATTTCGCGCCCGTAGATGCCCTTGATCTCGAGGCCCTTGAAGATCACCTGATTCCAGTCGATCGCGGTCTGCGCGGGCGGAATGCCGAGCAGCGCAACCTTGCCGCCGTGATTCATCGATTCGAGCAGCGACGTGAACGCGCTCGGCACGCCCGACATCTCGAGCCCGACATCGAAGCCTTCGGTCATGTGCAGATCGGCCATCACGTCGCGCAGCGATTCGCGCGACACGTTCACCGCGCGCGTCGCGCCCATCTTGCGCGCGAGATCGAGGCGATAGTCGTTGATGTCGGTGATGACGACGTTGCGCGCGCCGACGTGCTTCGCGATCGCCGCCGCCATCACGCCGATCGGCCCCGCGCCCGTGATCAGCACATCCTCGCCGACGAGGTTGAACGACAGCGCGGTGTGCGTCGCGTTGCCGAACGGATCGAAGATCGCGGCGAGATCGTCGGAGATCTCGGGCGGAATCTTGAACGCGTTGAACGCGGGAATCGCGAGATACTCGGCGAACGCGCCTTCGCGATTCACGCCGACGCCCACCGTGTTGCGGCACAGATGGCGCCGCCCCGCGCGACAGTTGCGGCAGAAGCCGCACGTGATGTGGCCTTCGCCGGATACGCGATCGCCGATCGAGAAGCCGCGCACTTCCTGGCCCATCTCGACGATCTCGCCGACATACTCGTGGCCGACGTGCATCGGCACCGGAATCGTCTTCTGCGCCCAGTCGTCCCACTTCCAGATGTGGATGTCGGTGCCGCAGATCGCGGTGCGGCGAATCTTGATCAGCACGTCGTTGTGACCGACCTCGGGCTTCTTCACGCGGGTGAGCGTAAGGCCCGGGCCGCGTTCGAGCTTGGCAAGCGCTTTCATCGCGAGCCTCCGTCTAAATGACGCCGAGCGTCTTGCCGACGCGCACGAACGCGTCGACCGCGCGATCGATCTGCTCGGGCGTATGCGCGGCGCTCATCTGCGTGCGAATGCGTGCACGGCCGCGCGGCACGACGGGATACGAGAAACCGATCACGTACACGCCTTCGGCGAGGAGCGCGTCGGCCATCCTGGATGCGACCTGCGCGTCGCCGAGCATCACCGGAATGATCGGGTGCTCGCCCGGCACGAGCGTGAAGCCCGCCGCGCTCATCTTCTCGCGGAAGTGCGCGCCGTTCGCGCGCACGCGCTCGCGCAGCCGCGCGCCCTCGTCGCTCGCGAGCAGCTCGAGCACCTTCAGCGACGCGGCCGCGATGCTCGGCGTCAGCGTGTTCGAGAACAGATACGGGCGCGAGCGCTGCCGCAGCAGTTCAATGATTTCGCGCCGCGCGGCGACATAGCCGCCCGACGCGCCGCCCAGCGCCTTGCCGAGCGTGCCCGTGATGATGTCGACGCGGCCCTCGACGCCGCAATGCTCGGGCGTGCCGCGCCCGTGCTCGCCGATGAAGCCGACCGCATGCGAATCGTCGACCATCACGAGCGCGCCGTAGCGATCGGCGAGATCGCAGACGCCTTTCAGGTTCGCGATGATGCCGTCCATCGAGAACACGCCGTCGGTCGCGATCAGCTTGAAGCGCGCGCCCGCGGCGTCGGCCTCGCGCAGCTTCGCTTCGAGATCGGCGAGATCGTTGTTCTTGTAGCGAAAGCGCTTCGCCTTCGACAGGCGAACGCCGTCGATGATGCTCGCGTGGTTCAGCTCGTCGCTGATGATCGCGTCGTTTTCGTCGAGCAGCGTCTCGAACAGGCCGCCGTTCGCGTCGAAGCAGCTCGAATACAGAATGCAGTCGTCCGTTTTCAGGAACGCGGAAAGCGCCGCCTCCAGTTGCTTGTGCACGGTCTGCGTGCCGCAGATGAAGCGCACCGACGCCATCCCGAACCCGTCCCGCTCGAGCGCCGCCTGCGCGGCGGCGATGAGGCGCGGATCGTCCGCGAGCCCCAGATAGTTGTTCGCGCAGAAATTCAGCACGTGCGCGCCGCCGGCAAGCCGGATGTCGGCCGCCTGCGGGCTCGCGATCTCACGCTCGGTCTTGTAGAAACCGTCCGCGCGAATCTGCTCGAGGGTGCCGCGTAGATGGGCGAGATAGGCATCACGCATCGCATAAGCTCCTGATATGGGCTGCAAGCCTCGGCGCTCGGCCGCGCTCGTGGCGGCGGCAAAGCAGCTTGCTACTGTTATAGTCGGCCGTCGGGTTCAGCGTATTTTTCCTGTATTTCGAACTAAAATTCGAAATACCGAACAACTCTAAGCGAACGGAATTCAAATGGCAAGCTCTTCCGGCGCGCGGCGCACAGCCGCGCCCGCTTCCGCCGGCGTCGCGCCGCCGCGGGTCGGCGAGCAAATTCAGCGCCTGCGCAACGAGCGCAAGCTGACGCTCGACGATCTGTCGCGCGCGGCGGGCGTATCGAAATCGATGCTGTCGGAAATCGAGCGCGACAAGGCGAATCCGACGATCGCGGTTGCGTGGCGGCTCACGAACGCGCTTGGCATCAGCCTCGACGAGTTGTTCGCGCAGCCGAAGGCGCCGGAGACGATCCGCGTCGACGGCCCGCACGACATCCCGACGCTCGCCGGGCACGACGCGCAATACCAGTTGCGCGTCTGGGGGCCGATCGAGCTCGCGGGCAAGTTCGAGTGGTATGAGTTGACGCTGCCGGCGCACGGCGCGCTCGTATCGAATCCGCACGAGCCGGGCACGCGCGAGCATCTGACCGTGCTGAACGGCACGATCGAAATCGAAGCGGCGGGCATCGCGCGGCGCCTGAAGGCGGGCGACACCGCGCGCTACGCGGCCGACGGGCCGCACGCGATCCGCAACGCGGGCAAGAGCGAAGCGAAGGCGCTCCTCGTCGTGATCCATCGGCAGCACGGCGTCTAGCCGGCTCGTCAGCCAGTTGCGCAAAATACTGTATATTCGTACAGGTGCGACCTGAAAGTCGCTATCACAACTGTCTTGCCAATAGCAACCGGACAAGACCTGCTGTTCTGCCAGCAGTAGCCCACTCGATCGTGCGTCGCTGGTAACGGCGGGGTGCGGAGCATCGGGGACAACAACCGGGGCCGCGAGGCCTAGCCCGAGCCGCGAGGTGAAGGTGACACCTGCAAGCACCGATGCGGGAGCCGTAAGGGCTTGGATGGCATGGTTAACGGAAGTGAATTCTCGCAAGCGTCGTGAGCACAGTCCAGCCAAAGGTGCTGTCAGGCTGAGGGCAAAAGCTAAGCGATCGGGTGCATTCAGTCTGTAGTGGGTGCACGCAGAACATGGCATCGCCGGCGTAAAGAGGAAACCTTCGTCATCTCGTTGCGATAGCGGAACAGGGTAAGCCCATCCCGTCGCCCGTACCGGGCAGGCCAACCGCAAGGAAAGCTGGTGGCGGAGTGGGTAAAGGAGGTTGGAGAAAGCGAACGCCTGACCGTAATGGCCGGGATACGGGCTGAAACATCGCTCGACACGAAAGTGGGCAGACTTCCAACTGGTCTCTCATCACGAGATAACTTGCGTAATCTTTGAAGGCGAGAAAGCAAATGAACGAGCAGTCAACGTGTGCACTGGCCGACCAAGGTACGTCGTGGCACAGCATCGACTGGGACACGGCCCACACCACGGTCAAAAGAATGCAGGCACGTATCGTGAAGGCGACACAGGCCGGTCGCTGGAACAGGGTCAAGGCCCTGCAGCGGCTACTGACCACCTCGTTCTACGGCAAAGCGTTAGCCGTTAAACGAGTGACGGAAAACCAAGGCAAACGTACACCGGGCGTCGACAAAGTGCTTTGGTCGACCCCGGATGCCAAATACATGGCGATAGGTTCTCTGACACGGAGCGGCTATCAACCGCTGCCGCTGAAGCGAATCTATATACCCAAAAGTAACGGCAAGCTGCGTCCGCTGAGCATCCCCACGATGCGAGATCGGGCGATGCAGGCCCTACACCTGCTCGCCCTCGACCCCGTATCCGAAACGATCTCCGACGGGCAATCCTATGGATTCCGAAAAGAGCGATCTACTCATGACGCGATAGCACAATGCTTCATGAACGCCCGATACCACGGCAACCCAAAAGACCGGGGCGCACGGGTTTCGGCGCAGTGGATTCTCGAAGCGGACATCCGCGGCTGCTTCGACAACATCGACCACACGTGGCTCCTAAAGCACGTGCCGACGGACAAGGCCGTGTTGGCGAAATGGCTGAGGGCCGGTTACTTGAAGGACGGTGTATTCGCGAGGACAACCGAAGGGACGCCACAGGGCGGCATCATCAGCCCGGTGCTCGCCAACTTTGCGTTGAACGGGTTGGACAAGGTTCTATCGTCCGTCTTCAAATACCCGTCACATCGCATAGCCCACAAGGTCAATCTTGTGCGATACGCCGATGACTTCGTCATCACTGGAGTGAGCCGGGAAGTGTTGCAAGACACAGTTACTCCGGCAGTCACCGCGTTTCTTGCAGATCGGGGACTGGAACTCGCTCCGGAGAAGACGAAAATCACCCATCTGACAGAAGGCTATGATTTCCTTGGCCAGAACATCCGGCGATACGGCAAGAAGTTGCTTATCAAACCGGCGCGGAAGAACGTGCAGTCCTTCCTGCAAAAGGTTCGGGACATCATTAGACGGCTATGGTCGGCGCCGCAGCATCTGCTGATCGACGCCCTGAATCCTGTGATAACCGGCTGGGCCATGTATCACCGCCACGTTGTTGCTCAGGAGACCTTCTCGAACGTGGACAGCCATATCTGGTACGCAATATGGCAATGGGCCAAGCGACGCCACCCCAAGAAACCTCCGGAATGGGTACGACGACGGTACTTCCACCAAATCGGCCTGCGACGATGGGTATTCGCCGCCGCCACCGACCAAGTGGACGATAGCGGACATCCCCTGCTTCGGACGCTTCGGTCGGCGGCAAGCGTAACCATCGAACGGCATCCGAAAGTCCAGTCGGACGCCAACCCCTACGACCGTGAGTGGTACACCTACTTCGCGCAGCGTGCTGCGATCCGAAGTCGGGTCTCCCGCGCACACCGCAAGGGGAGCGGCCGCAGCTAGTACGCGTGCTGCCATAAAGCAGGTACACACGCCGGTCGGTACGTTGTGCCGCCGGGTTAGTTTAACCACTGGCCTTATAGAGGCTTGAGCCGTATGCGGGGAAACTCGCACGTACGGTTCTTAGGGGGCGGCGGCGCAGCAATGCGTCGTCGCTACCCGACTATACGCAAAACAGGAGCCCGCGATGACCGAACAGGATCTGGCCGCGCTCAGCTTCAAGGCTGCGGCGCACGATATGGAAACGATTGTCCGCCACATTGCCGAGCGCTATATCCGGCAAGGCGTGCCGCTGACGTGGCGGCTCCTGCACGCGGTCGAGGCCGAAGCGCTCGCCGATCTCGGCTTCGCGAGCCGGCACGATTCGATGGTGCGCTGCCTGTTCGACCGCCCGGCCGAACTGTGCTTTCCCGAAACCGACGATCTCGTCGACTTCGGGCGGTCGAACGCGCTGCCTGCGGTGTTTTCGTTCGCAGTCGCCGCGTACGAGCGGGCCGCGAACGTGCGGAACGACGCGACGGAAGCGCCGGCGCGCCCCATGCGCGTGTCGCGCGCGTGGGGCGACTGACGCCACCGCGCCCAACCCAAGCCGTCGAGCGGCTCGCGCCTCGCACGCAGACAGCTGGCTTCCGGCGGCACGATGGCTGCCGAATTTGTTCGGCCGCTGACTCGAAACACTTTATCGAGCGAATGCGACACGCTATGATGAATTGCAACTAACGGGACAATAGACATGTCGCTGCCCACCTTGACGAGCCCCACATCGCCGCCCGACATCCCGAGCGATCTGTTCGATCGCGACACGTCGGATTGGCTCAACCGTCCGGACACCGCGTTCGACGCATGGCTGGCCGCCCAGGAATTTCGCCGTTCGTCGGCCGACGTCTATCGCGCGCAGTGGGGCGCGTTTCTCGGCTGGCTCGCAAAACGACAGAAAAACCTCGCGACGGTCGACACCGAGACGATCGCCCACTTCGTCGGCGAACTCCCGATCAAGAAGACGCAAAGAGTCCGCTATTTGAGGCTGATCGAGCGCGTGCTCGACCACGTGCGCAAGAGCGAGCTGGGCTCGACGAATCCTGCTCGCTTCATCGCTCAGGATGGCGAAGCAACTTGGCGTAGCGCGCGAGACAATGAACCAACCAGTTTCCTTGCGCCGGCCGAACGCGCGGCGCTGCTCGCGTATCTGTTTTCCCCGCTGCCGGCGATGGGCGCGGCGCTCTGGAAGGAGCGCCGCGATCGCGCGCTCATCGCCGCGTTCCTCGGCGGCGGATTGAAAACCGGCGAGGCGCGCACGCTCACGATTAGTTGCGTGAAACTTGGAACGACGATGCTGACGATCCCGGCGACCCAGCCGGAATTCACACGCGAAACACATCTTGCATCGTTCGCGATCGCGCTGTTCGACGCGTGGCTCGTCGAACGCCAACGCTGCGGCATTCCGGGCGAACTCGTCTTTCCCGCATCCCAATCCGGCCGGCCAATGCACAAGGCAACGATGCTGCGTGCGGTCGACGCGATCATCGACGCGGCGGACATCGCGCAATCCCGCACCGCGCGCGCCAGTCCGCAAACGCTGCGCAACACGTTCGCGGCCGAGTTGTTCGAAAACGGCGTCGATCCGGAGAAAGTCGGGCAGTGGCTGGGATTCGCGCAGCCGATATCGTCGAACCGGCTGCACCGCGCATGGAGAAACTGGCGAGAGAACCTCGCAAGTGCGCTGCCCGACGCCGAGCCGCTCACCGATGATGCGCCTGCCGCGTCAAGCCAGGCTTGAAGCCGGGATTTTTCACCCCCCGAAAACGCTCACCTTTCGACTCCCGAATTTCCTCACGTTTGAGAAATCCGGACGCATGCCGTCACCGCTTCCGGGCGAAATACGCGGCCGCCGCAAAGCGCGACGACCGCGCTCCCGACGTGTGCTCGCATTCTGGGCAGAGCAATTCGTAGCCGCGTGCGTCGTGTGACAGCTCGGGTTCGCCGTCGCCGCAATTCGGACAGCGCGCCGGCAGCGACACGTGCTGATCCAGTGATGTGCCGATCGCGTCGAACGCCGCTGCATCCAGACTCCCGGCGTCAGCCAGACGCTGAATCAGAGCGGCAATCTCGGGCGTCATGCCCTGACTGGCCCGCAATACCTCGACTTCCTTGACCGCGTCGGCCAATTCGTCGCCTTGCTCTTTCAACTGCGCGTCGAGCCGGTCCGCGCGCGCCTTGGCGGTACTCAATTGCTGCAGGAAATCGAATTCCTTGCGGTTGACGTCACGCAACCCCTGCTGGTAAGTCGACGCCATGCTGCGCAAGGAATCGAGCTCGACGAGCATCGGCTTCACGCGCCGCTCGGCTTCCGCGATCGCGTCCTTGATCTGCTGTGCGTAGTGCTCGGTGTTCTCGCGCAGCTCCGCGTGCAGCGCGTCGATGCGCTCGCGCAGCGCGGCGTTTTGGCCTTGCTCGGTTTCGAGGCGCTGATTCAGCAGCGCGTTTTCGTTTTCCATTCGATGGATCAAGCCCTGCAGCGAATCCTGATGGACTAGGCCTTGCGTCGACGCGGACGCCAGCTGCACCTCGACTTCGGTCAACCGATTCTGTAATTGCTCGGCGCGCGCGTCGCTCCGGCCAAGCGCGTTTTCAAGCGCTTCCTGGCGAATCAGCGCGTCGCGATATTTCTGTTCAGCGGCGGCTACGTCCTCGCTAGCCTGCTGCCGCTCGACATCGAGACTCTCCCGCGCCTGCTTCAATGCCTCTTCATATAGCGTGCCGAGCAGTGCCCCGGCCTTTTCTTCGAGGGCCTTCGGCAAAGCAGCGCCCTCGAGCCTGACTTTGGACGCCGCACGAATGCGTTCCCAAAAGTAGTCGATGTCCTTCGGGATGTCGCTCGCGCTGCCGGTCTGGGTCAGATCACGGACGTTCGCGGCGGACGGGCGGATGCCGAGATCGAAGAACAACCGCTTGCATGCGTGTAGCGACAGTTCTTGCCGACGGGCGCCGGATGCGCGCAACGCATCGAGTTCTTCGCGAATGGTTTGCCGGATCTCATCGAGCGTCATGGTCGTTGTGCTAAATCAAAACGTATCAATCATAACGAAACACGTTTGTTTCAATACGTTTTTGATCTGCTTGTTGTACTTTTGCTACTGCTGAAGCGGGGTTGGGAAATCTCGAGTCCTTTTGCTCACGTTGATGTCCTACATCCGTGAAACAAAGCGAAGAATCGTCATTAAGCCCATGTTTTTAAAAGATTACCGGATAGGGCCCGAATAACGGCAATTGTTTCACGTGCTGGGCGCTGCGGTTCTCGAGGCTTTTCTGGAGGCTCAAGGGGGTTCTGTGGAAAACTCGTCGGGGGCGTCTTGAGAGTATTAGAAGTAAACACCCTTGAACCTTCGTTAAAAACGTTAACGCCACGGGGAAGCCTTGCCCAGCAAGGGATTGCGGCCGATAAGGTGAAGTTATACGGGATATGAGGTGAAAATTTTCGGGAGCCGACGTGATGGGGTTCGGGGATCAGCGTGAGCCGATGCAGGAAAGATCGTGAGCGGGTTCAGGACAGTTTCCCACAGAAGAAATTTCCGAAGGTGAGGTTTTTCAGGGGCTCTGCGATGGTGAAGCCGCGTGGAGCCTGATTCGATCTGTCCACAGTTGGGTGGCCACAGGTGAGGCTTTTCGGGATGGGTGCGAGGTAGCGATTCTGCCCTTCTTTTAAGCAAAGTTGGGGCATAGGTGAGATTTCTCGGGATTCCAGCCTGTTTTGATGTGAGCGTTTCCGGGAAGGAGCGCCTGTAAAGGCCCGTCCGGCGGGGCTTCCGAGCCTGAAATGTGCCAAAGGTGAGGTTTTTCGGGAAACCTTCGTCGACCCAGGAACTAGGGTTGCCGCCAAAGGTGAGGGTATTCGGGCGTTTGATGCGATGGCGTCGATTGAACTCGAGGTGAGCTTTTTCAGGACCAGGAATGCTCCCGAGATTTGGTAAAGGTGAGCTTTTTCGGGAGAAGTTGACGCCTACTTGGTCGCGAACGCCCGTGGATATTGGCGGGCGAGCGCTGTTCACGTGCCCGCTTTTCATCAAAGGTGAGGATTTTCGGGAAATGGCGTCGCGCGAGCGGCATCAGCCCGCTTTGGTAAAGGTGAGGGAATTCGGGAGAAGAAGATTTCGACTGGCGTCTCAGCCATGTTTCGTAACTACTTGATGTAGTTATGTTTTTTGCCATTCGAATGCGATGGTGAGGCTTTTCGGGAGTATCCGGTGCGTTATCTAGTCGGACGAAAGTCGGCTTGAGGTGAGACTTTACGGGGGCTGAATGCCGTCGATCGCCCATGTGCTGGTCCTGTGGCAACGATCGTCGATGAGCTCGATGGATTTGAACGGTGAGCTTTTTCGGGAATAGGCCTGAATGGCGGGACCGGCGACGAGGGAAATATCTCTTTCAGATCCGTTCGACGGGCCTGCCGAAGGGCGGCGGGCGGTAGAAAACGACGACGTTTGGGGCGGTGAGGCGAGTCAAATGCGGACGTTCGCTTTGGCTGCCTGCGGCGCACAGTGAGTTGGTCGCTGCGAGGCGGTGTTTGGGTTTGGGCGAGTCGGAGCGTGCTTGCTCGAGCTATTTCTTTGGCGGGAGCGCCGCGAGCAGGACGTTGCCGCGGGTTGGTTCGGGGGAGTCGATTCGGGTGAGGACGAATGGGCGCCGGCAGTTCATGCCGCATTTCGGTGTCGTACGTCTGCGGCTGATGTGGATCGGTATCGTTTGGTTCGATGCTGCGTGGAAGAGCACCGCCGGTGCCGATGGTGAGCCACTGCGGCAAGGCGAACTCACGTCGCCTGGCGGGCGCCAACGAACGGTGGAATTGACCGTTCGCGTTGCCCAGCTTGGGCAGCGGCAGTCCGGCGGCGGGATTATTCGGATATCGATCGACGTGCTCCGAGACCGGCTTGGGGTGAGGCGCATCGGTTGCTGGTCGCTCACGTCGCGCGTCTTGGATGGTAATTGCCGGTCTCGACGTCTGCCGGCGGACGCCGCCCCATTCGCCGGCGGCTGCGTCCTGCTGATCTGTCGGTTAGTCGAAGCAACCCGTTGCGGCTCACGTTTGGTCCTCGTAGGGCTATTCGGTTAGTTCGAAACGTCCGATCCGCTCACGTTTGCCGGGATTTCGGGTGAGTCGATTCGGTCTGGAGGCGCTCACGCTCACGGCTTCGGGCTGATTGCAGCGCGGACGAAGAGGCTTGCGTTCGTGACGCCGGCGGCGGCTCGTATATCTCTTGGATGGTGCTTTTTCGTGCATGTCGCATTGCGAGGGGTGAGGCGAGCGAAGACGTGCACGCTCACGTTGTCGACCTGCGACGTCCTAATGTGCGCCATGCGTTGACGGACGTCGTTTGCATCGGCGGTGGCTGAGCGTGGTGACGTGCCATGCTCGAGGTCACGCGCGATCGGCTGCGGTCACTTGTCCGATCGCACGGGCGCTCGCGTGATTGCGGTGAGTCAAATCGTCTTCAGCTGCTCACGCGTCAGTCATTTACGTCGAGGGCTGGCGCCGATGCCCGTTCCGTACGGGCGGGCTCGGCAAAACCGCTCAAGCGCGTCGCTTGGGCGGGCTCCGCGTCGTCTGCCGGCGTCAGTCGGACCTCAACGCCCAAAGATCCGAGGCTGACGTCCTGCGAGTCCGCATATGCACATACATGACGCCTGAACTCTTCGGTAGCCGTTTGCCCGACGGATGGTCCGGCGCCATCCCGGGCGGTGACTCGGCCGACATCGAAGCCGGCCGCCTGTGCGCTGCTTTCCGATTCGGCACCGCGCGCCGGCCGCGGAAACGCGCGCGCACAGAAAATTCGTCGTAGCAATTTCGCGACAGGATTTGAGGTGAGACGATACGGGAACAGCCGCGCCGCGAAACGTGCGCGAGAAAAAGCCGGCATTCTCGGTGCCTGCCGCGGCGCGCAAAGGTGAGTCGGGGATGATCGAATTTTGGACCGGTGAGCCTATACGGGAGCTCGCTCGGGTGAGCGAGCGCAAATCGCCGAGCTTCACCGCATATGGTGAGCAAGCCGTTCTGGACGCACATCACCACAGACGCTATCCTTCCGGAAACTTCTCCTCCGACCCGACGCATGGCCACCAAGCGCGCCAAGAAAACCGATGTGGATGTGGTGAGTGCTAGTTCCGCCGAATTGCGTAAGGCCGTCGAGGCAATCGCAATTCAGCCGAAGAACGGCAAGATCACCCTGCTGACTCGCAAGCTGTTCAACGTGCTGCTTGCGGTCGCCCAGCAAGCCGACGATTCCGGCGACACTTATCGCGCGCTGCTGTCGGACATCGTCGCCAACTCCGCGTTCGACTCCAACGACACGGCGCTCGTCAAGGAGCACTTGCGACGCATGGTGTCGGTGCAGGTCGAATGGAGTACCGGCACATCGAGCCAGAAGCCCGGCCGGAAATGGGGGATCTCCACGCTGATCGCCGACGCCGAAATTCTCGAAGATCCGGCGACGCGGCGCGTGTGGGTTGAATTCTCGTTCGCGCCGAAGATCAAGAAAAAGCTGCTCGACCCGGTGCAGTACGCGCGCCTGAGCCTGCAATTCCAGAGCCAACTGCGCAGCAGCGCGGGGCTTGCGTTGTACGAAATCTGCGTGCGCTATCTGACGAACCCGAGCCATCTGACGATGCGCGAGCCTTGGGAATGGTGGCGGCCGATTCTGTCGGGCACGCCGGATACCGAAGCGGGCGACGAGGCGAAGCGCGAATACAAGTATTTCAAGCGGGACTACCTGCGTCCGGCGATCGCCGAGGTGAACGCCGTGACGAACATCTTCGTCGAACTGGTCGAGCATCGCGAAGGGCGCCGGGTCGCCGAGATCCAGTTCCGCGTGTCGGAGCGAAAGCAGCCGATGCTCGCCCTCGACGAGCATCCGAACGTGTTCGACAGCACGCTCGTCGACCGCATGGTGAAGATTGGCATTCCACTGAAGGAAGCGCAAACGCTTTACGCGGACAACGAGGAAAACCGGATTCGCGCGGCGCTCCAACTGACCGAGCAGCGGGTGCGCAGCACGACGTTGCCGCCTATTCGCAGCGCGCCCGCCCTCTTCAAGGACGCGCTGAAGAAGGGATATGCGCCGCCCGTCGATACGGTCGAAACGCCTCCGCTCGGAGGCAGCGGCAAACTGGCCGCTGCTGCGGCGGCGGCCAACGCCGGGCAAGCGGACGATCCGAAGGCGCGTCTGCGCAGCGAGTACGACGCGTACCGGCGCAAGGAAGCGAAACAGCTGTACGAGGAGCAAGGCGACGCGGAGCGGGAGGTTGCGCGCGAGTCGTTCGAATCCGACGTGTTGCCCGCGCTGGGCTCGCATCTGCGCGACGATTGGTGCCGGCGCGGGCTCGAGTCGAAGCTCGTCGAAACGGCCTTCTTCGACTGGCTCGCTCAAAAGACTTGGGGCGAACCGACCGACGGCGATCTGCTTGCCTTTACGCTCAGCCAATCTCGCGCGGCTTGAGCGATTGTCGATCGATTCGCGGATTCGACTTCTTCGGTAACGAGCAACAAAAAACGGGGCCCGCTGGGCCCCGTTTCTTTTTGACTCACGCGTTCAGTTCGACAACAGCATCCGCTCGAGTTGCTGAAGGATTTCGTCCCGCTTTTCTCGCGTCAGGCCGCGCAGCCGCAGTTCCAGTCGATCTTCGCCGTACGACTTCAGATCGCCGACCGATACGCCGTTTAGCTTGATCTCGTGCCGTTGCGCATATCGTTGCCGGCTCGCGGGCTTCGGGCTTTCCTGCGAGGTCGCCCTTCCCTTCACGATGTCGGCCACCTGGCGGGTGCTGAGATCATCGGACAGGATCTTGTTGATGAGGCGCAGCGTTGAGTCGGTGCCTCGCGCCGTATGGTATCGGCCGACTTGATACGCCATGTTCGAACCAAAGCGATCCGGGCGCGCCACCATCTCCTGCATCACGGCCTCGGGCAGTTTGCCGATCGAGAGCGCGACGGCGACCGTCGATTCGTCGAGTCCGAGATGCTCGGCCAGTTCCTTCTGGCTGTGAAAATACTTTTCCTCGAGAAAGCGCTTCCAGACGATCGCATTGTCGAAGACCGTTTGCGAGTCGCGCTGGACGTTGAGGTCGTAGCCGAGCTTGTAGCTCTGAATGCCGATCGGCAGATCGATGACGATTGCCTTGACCGATTCCTTGTTCGCTTCCTTCAGCGCACGGACGCGGCGGCCGCCGTCGCTGACGAAGTAGGAGCCGGGATTGTCGTAATCGGGGATGACGTGAATTGCTTGCTGCTGCCCTTGCTTTGCCAGATTGACGGCAAGTTCCGCGATCGACGATTTCAGATAAAAGTGCCGAGGATTGAAGGGGCTCGGCTTGATCGTCTTGAGCGGCAGTTCGATCACCTGGCCGGGCTGATAGCGATTCTCGATTCGCCACGTGCGATAGTGGCTCGATTCGTCGGCCGGATCTGTAGGAGGCGTTTCGACGATGGTGACAGGAATGTTTTTCTTCGATGATTTGCTGGCGGGAGCAGCGGGTGCGGCTGGGTCGGACTTGACGAGACCATCGATCGCGTTGAGCCGGTCGAGCGCCGTGCGCTTTTCGCTGGTTGTGATGTCGGGGCGCGCTTGGAAGCCTTTGGCGAATTGAGAGGGTTTCATTCAGGGTCCTTTATGCGCATAAAGTCAGGGCAGCATCGCGCCGATCTCGTCGGCACATGCACGGATTTCCGCCGCTGCGAGCTTTGCGCCGCGGTCGTTCATTTGCAAGACGGTTTGGCCTAGCGCCATCGCTTGTTTATAGGCTTCTCGCGTGGGAATTTGCGTCCTGAGGAGCGGGAAGCCGAGTTCTTCGAGTGCACGCTTCAATTCGCGCGTGAGCATCCGCTTCTCTTCGGTCTTGTTCAGTAGAAACACGGCGCGAAGATCCTCGTTCATCACCTGCGCTTGCTGAATCAGTTTGACGAGGCCGACGCTCGACCAATAGTCGGCCGGCGACGACGAAGTCGGGATCACCGCGATCGTCGCGGCGAGCAGTACGACACCGGAGACCTTCTCGGTGATCGACGGCGGGCAGTCGACGATGATGACGTCGTAGTCGTTGATGAATTTCTTGATTTCGCGGTGAATCTGGCTGCCCGCTTCGGCGAGGTTGACGACGGGGAACGGGATGCCGGTGTCGCTATCTGCGGAGGCGCTGGACCAGTGAACGAGGGTGTTTTGGCCATCGGCGTCGATTACCAGAACGCGTCGCCCTTTTTCGTGGAATGCGGCGCCGAGGTGCATCGCAATGGTGCTCTTGCCGACACCGCCCTTTTGCTGAGTGACTGCAATGATTTCAGCTGCCAATTTTCACTCCTATTTTGATCGGGAGAATTCTACCGGACGAATTTTTTATTTCAATGAATTTGTTGTGAACTGACCACGCGCTAGCCATTTGGCCGATGGTTTATGCGCATAAAGCCGAGGCGGGTGTCGGGCGAATCGACGGGGTGCGGTCGTGATGGGCGGCCGATCGATAACGCAGGTTCGACACTGCGATCTGAGTTGGTGGGCTGTAGCGCGTCGAGGGAGATCAAACTTGTGCGCGAAGCGGCCATCGTTGTCACGCAGATGCTGATGTGATGATGTTCGAAGCCGAAGCCGAAGCCGAAGCCGAAGCCGAAGCCGAAGCCGAAGCCGAAGCCGAAGCCGAAGCCGAAGCCGAAGCCGAAGCCGAAGCCGAAGCCGAAGCCGAAGCCGAAGCCGAAGCCGAAGCCGAAGCCGAAGCCGAAGCCGAAGCCGAAGCCGAAGCCGAAGCCGAAGCCGAAGCCGAAGCCGAAGCCGAAGCCGAAGCCGAAGCCGAAGCCGAAGCCGAAGCCGAAGCCGAAGCCGAAGCCGAAGCCGAAGCCGAAGCCGAAGCCGAAGCCGAAGCCGAAGCCGAAGCCGAAGCCGAATGTCATCGCATTGCGTCGGACTTTATGCGCATAAACTGGCGCCGCCGCGATATCGTCTGTTGCGTCCGTAGCCTACGATGCGCGTCGATTCAACCGCCGTGGGTCAACGACAACTAAGCACTTGACGCCCAGACCTACCAGCGATTCGCCCGCAATCCCCAGCGCCCAGCCGCCTAATGCCGCGGCCGCTACAATACCCGCGTCATTCACCCACTTTCATCCGCTGACCGATGATCACGATCTATCACAACCCTCGCTGCTCCAAATCGCGTGAAACGCTGGCGTTGCTCGAAACGCTCAACCAGGCCGGGGACGCCATTCATGTCGTCGAGTACCTGAAACAACCGCCGACCGTCGCGCAATTGAAGGCGCTCCATCGGCAACTGGGGCGCCCGGTGCGCGAAATGATCCGTGACAACGAGGTGCCTTACAAGGACCTCAATCTTGATGATCCCGCCATATCTGATACGCAGCTGTATGACGCGATCGCGGAGCACCCGGTCCTGTTGCAGCGCCCTATCGTCGTGTACGGCGATAAGGCAGTGATCGGTCGCCCGCCTGAAGTAGTGAAATCGTTGTTCGAATAATTATTGAAAAAATAAACTTTCGAAGAGAGTGTCGGTCCGGCAGCTTTCTTTGCTACGGATGCAGCCGGCCTGAGGCTTATCAGGTCAGCTATCGTGGTTGTCCAAGCGCAGCGTGGCAGAAGCGGTTTGAGCGCGCGTAGTTGCTCGCCCGATCCCGAGCAATTTCAGGCGAACGTCGAATTTGCCGCGCCGCTTGTAGATCGGCTGACCTGGCATTGAACGATCCACGCGGTTCTCCACCGCCCCGGCCACGCGCGATTCGTGCGCATCGAGGAACGAGGAGCGCTCACTCGCCCTGTTCCGTCCCGCGCCCGCCTGACACGCGCGCGGCCTCCCGCAGCAAGCGAATCTGCATGCGATAGTTGCGGCAGCCGGAGCAGGCCGGCAGATGCACGCGCACCCGGAGCCGTTCGTCGAGCGACAGCGAACGATCGAGTTCGTCCGACAATAGCCGCGTGATGTCCTTACATTTCCCCAGTAGCATCTTCGGTCGTCAGGCCTTTTTCGGTGAGACAGGTGCGCAGCCGGGTTCGTGCGCGGTATAGCAGGACGCTGCAATGATTCGCCTTCAACTCGAGCTCCATGCAGATGTCCTCGATGGCGAAGTCGAGGAATTCGCGCATCATGAACACGCGGCCGATCTGCTCCGGCAGATGATCGAGACACATCTCGAACAGCATCCAGAATTGCCGCTGCTGCAGGACGGTTTCCGGCTTCGGCCACGGACGCGGCTTCGCATGCGGCGCCCAGTGGCCATTGTCCGCGAACAGTTCGCGATCGAGAAGTGCTTCGCCGTCGAGTTCGGCGTCGAGCGCCGACGCATTGATCGTCCGCCGGCGTGCCCGCATCGTGTCGATCAGTTTGTTGCGTAGGATGCCGAACACCCAGGTCTTGTGGCTCGACTGTCCGTCGAAGCGCCCGGCCTGAGCCCACGCGGCCGCAAGCGCTTCCTGGACGGCGTCTTCGGCTGCATCGGCATCGCGCAATTGCAGGCGCGCGAAGCGGAGTAAATCGTGGCGCAATTGCGCGAGATAGGCGGGATCGTCGTGCGCGGGGCGCGCGTGCTGCATGGGATGGCTTCCGGTTCGTGCCCGCGCACACGGCACGCGCAGGCGGCAGCGCAAGATTATCCATGCGACGCGCGTCGTTGCAAGGGTGTTGCAAGCGATGCGTGTCGTTGTCGGGCGCGTTCGCGTTTCTCGACGCGCCGTCGCGCGCTATGCTCTCATCGTAGACCATGCCGCCAATCGGCAACATACGCGCTGAACTGACATCGGCGACATAAATGGAACGGCTATACATATTCACAAAGTTATCCACATTTTCTGTGGATAACTTTGTGGAAATCCGGTTCGAAGTCCCGATCTACCGGGATTCAAGCTGGCTTGCTCATAAAAGGGCCAATTGATGCGAAATCAGAAACAAAACAGATTGATTACCTACTGAACGGAAGGAGAATCAGATGGCTTATCGAATTGCGGTGATTGTCGGCAGTCTGCGGCGCGAATCGTTCAATCGCGCGCTCGCGCAGGCCGTAATTTCGCTTGCGCCCGCCGATCTGTCGTTCGAATCGATCGATATCGGCTCGCTGCCGCTATATAGCCAGGACTACGACGCGGATTTCCCCGACGTCGCGAAGCGTTTCAAACAGTCGATCGAAGCCGCGCAGGGGCTGCTGTTCGTCACGCCCGAGTACAACCGCTCGATGCCCGGCGTGCTGAAGAACGCGCTCGACTGGGGGTCGCGTCCGTGGGGCAGCAATTCGTGGACGGGCAAGCCGGCCGCCGTGCTCGGCACGTCGCCGGGCGCGACCGGCACGGCGCTCGCGCAACAGCACCTGCGCAACGTACTCGCGTATCTCGACGTCCCGACGCTCGGACAGCCCGAAATCTTCATCAAGCACGACGCGTCGAAGATCGACGCGCAGGGCAACCTCGTCAACGACGACACGCGCAAGTTCCTGCAAGGTTTCGTCGATCGCTACGCGGACTGGGTGCGCCGGCACGCGAAGCCGGCCTGAGCGATTGGCGGCGCGATCGGGACATACGGATGTCGAGGCGCGCGCGCGTTCAAGCGTTCGTCTTGGCATCGACTGCCACGGAAGGGTGACGGCTTGGCCTGACGCCATCGCGGCCCGATGCTGCCCGCCAACCGCCAACCGCCAACCGCCAACCGCCAACCGCCAACCGCCAACCGCCAACCGCCAACCGCCCACCGCCCACCGCCCACCGCCCACCGCCCACCGCCCACCGCCCACCGCCCACCGCCCACCGCCCACCGCCCGCCGACTCACTCGCGCATCGCCCCATCCTTCATCGACCAACGGGCAGCCGGCGCGCCGCCGCTCACCTCAATCAGCACGCCCCGCGTGCCCCATATCGCGCTCGTGCTGAATCTTCAGCAGCAAGTCGTCGAGCAGCGCGATGTCGAACGGCTTCGACAGCAGGCGCGCATGCACGCGCCGCGTCCGGTCGAATTCCTCCGCATAGCCGGTGATGAGAATCACCGGCAGCTTCGCGTCGCCGCGCTCGATCGCCTCCGCAAGATCGATTCCGTTCATCGTGCCCGGCATGTGGATGTCCGAGATCACGAGATCGAATGCGCCGGGCGCGGTCGGCTCGGCGTCTGCTTCGTTCAGCATGCGCAGCGCGTCGTCCGCATTCGGCGCGTGCGTGACCTGGTGGCCAAGCAGCTCGAGCAGCGCCTCGGTGCCCGCCGCAACTTCGCCGTTGTCTTCGACGAGCAGGATTCTCAAGCCCGCCGGCGTCGATGCGGCCGGCTTATCGATCGCGTCCGGCGCGGCGGCGGGCGGCGCGAGCTCCATCGTGCGCGGCAGATAGAGCCGCACCGACGTGCCGGCGCCGACTTCGCTCTCGATCGTCGCCAGGCCGCCCGAACGCTCGCAAAACGCGAACACCTGCGGCAGCCCGAGGCCCGTGCCCATCCCCTTCGCCTTCGTCGTGAAAAGCGGTTCGAACGCGCGCGCGAGCACGTCGGGCGGCATGCCCAGCCCCGTGTCCTCGACCGAGATCCGCACGAAGTCGCCCGTCAGCGGAAAGCCGTCCTCGCGGCGAAACGTAATGTTGTGCGCGCTGATCTTGAAGCGGCCGCCCTGAGGCATCGCGTCGCGGGCGTTGACGGCGAGATTGATCACCGCGAGCTCGAGTTCCGCGACGTCGACGCGTACGGGCCACAAGTCGAGCTGCGCGTCGACGGCGAGCGTCGATTTCGAGCCGAGCGATGTCTTCAGCAATTCGCGGCACGATGCGAGCCATTGCGCGATGTCGATCGTCTCGCTGCGCAGCGGCTGCTTGCGCGCGACGCCGAGCAACTGGCGCGTGAGCGACTGGCCGTTCTTCAGCGCGCGCTCGATCGCGGCGAGCTCCGTGTCGAGATGCTGGACGCCGCGCCGCCGCGCGATCTGCACGTTGCTCGAGATGATCATCAGCAGATTGTTGAAGTCGTGCGCGACGCTGCCGACCAGATTGCCGAGCGCTTCCATCTTGCGCGATTGCCGGTACGCCGATTCGATCGAGCGCCGCATCGACGCCTCCGCCTGCCAGCGCTCCCACGCCTCCTCCTCCGCGCGCAGCCGCTTGAGCGACAGCCAGATCACGCCCCACAGCGCGGCGGACGGCGCGAACATCGAGATGAACAGGACGCTCAGGTGTTCGTACCAAGCGCTGCGGATCGCCGACGTGCGGTACGCGCACGACACGAACACCGGATAGCTGCCGACCTGCCGGTACGCGACGATCTCGCTGTCGCCGTCGCGCTTCACGCGCACGACGCCCGCGTGCTGATCGCCTTGCGCGCCGCCGAACGGCGTCGCGCTGTCGGCCTGCGCGGCGGCGTCGCCCGGCGCGCCGCGCGGCGCGGGCGGATACGACGCGAGCACGGCGCCGTCGCTGCGCGTGAGCGCCATCGACATCGGCGCGTCCGCGCCGCCGAGCAGATCGCGATAGAACGCATTGAAATACGCTGATTTCAGCGCGATCGACACCATTCCCGCGAACGTTCCGTCGCTGTGACGCCGCGCGACGCCCGTGTTGAACACGGGCCCCGGATTCGCCGCCTTGAGCGGCCCCGGCATCACGCGCGAGATGTGCTCGATCACCTTGCCGTCGCGGATGCCGACGAAATCGTCGCGATTCGCGATCGACGCATACGGCGCCGGGTAATAGAGGCTGTTTGCGAGCAGCATCCCGCTCGCGCCGAAGATCGACACCGACGCGACCTGCGGATAGCCGCCGCCGATCGTGTTGAGCGCGTCGTGGATGTCGGCTTCGGCGTTGCGGACCGCGGCGTCGTCGAGATCCTGAACGAGATCGACGATGCGCGCGTCGAGCGTCTCCGACAGGTCGAACACCTTCAGCGCGTGTTCTTCCGCGACGCGCACGGTGCGCATCGTCACGTCGCGCGCGGTCGCTTCGCGCGTGCGCATGTCGTTGTACGCCATCACCGCGACGTAGACGCACGGCAGCACGATCGCGGCGACGAGCATCACGATGAGCGTCACGCGCCGCACCGCGAAGTCGTGCTCCGGCGCGCCGGATGCGAACGACGCATCGTCCTCCCAATCATTGTCGGGCGGTGTCGAGCGTGAGGCGTCGGGCCGTTCGGGCGTCATGGTTGGCGAACGAGTGCAAGAGGATTGATCGGCATCATAAACGAGTCGCGCGTGCGCGCCCCGATGCGGCGCGGGCATTGCGCAAGCCCGGATTTCCTTCGCTTGCGGCGGCTTCGCGCAAACAGCGACGAATTCAAAAGCGCAAACGTAAGCAAAGGAATAATTTGCGTGCTTATCGCGAAAACAACCCGAGCTATTCCCGGATTCGAATTCGGGCTAATCAATTCTGTTCGAACCCGCAAAAATGGCGAGTTGCAACGCACGGGGTTTACTCCCAGAATCCCGCATCGCTTTCCTATGCGGAAAATGCCCGCGATGCCCGGGCGCGGCCTCGGCGAGGTTCATCCGCGGGCGGGCGCATCCGGCGTGTCGAGCCGGTTCTTGCGAGCCGAGCGGTTCGCGCGTGGTTCGTCCCTCGTATCGCCCAGTCGCACCTTGCCTAAAGAAGCGCGGCGAACCGTCGTTAACGCGAGACACACGACTCCGTTTACCGTTACGACAGCCATGCCCCTGCCGATTGTGATCGCCGATGATTCCTTGCTCGCTCGCAAGCTGCTGACGAAGGCGCTGCCGGCGGATTGGGACGTCGACGTGAACTATGCGTCGAACGGTCGCGACGCGTTGATGCTGTATCGCGACGGCAAGGCATCGGTGATGTTCCTCGATCTGACGATGCCGGACATGAGCGGCTACGAAGTGCTCGAGACGTTGCGCGGCGAGGATCTGAACACGTTCGTGATCGTCGTGTCCGCCGATATCCAACCGATGGCGCAGGCACGCGTGCGCGAGCTGGGCGCGGCGGCTTTCGTCGCCAAGCCCGTCACCTCGGAAGCATTGCTGCCCATTCTCAAGGAGTATGGGTTGTATGTCTGAGACGGTGTTGACGGCGGAGCAACGCGACGCCTTGCAGGAGATCGCCAACCTCGCGATGGGACGCGCGGCGGCGCGCCTCGCGCTTCTCCTCGGCACCTTCATCGAGCTGTCGGTGCCGCGCGTGCGCGTCGTGCGCGCGGCCGACGTCGGGCGCGTGCTGCGCGACATGACGGGCATTCACGACAACGTGACCGCCGTGCGTCAGGGCTTCCGCTCCGACATCAAGGGCGAGGCGCTGATGCTGTGCCGCAGCGCGGGCGTCGGCCAGCTCGTGTCGCTCGTCGACGATGCGTACGCGGACGGCGAGTTCGGCACCGTCACGCAGGCCGAGCTGATGTTCGACATGGCGAACGTGCTGATGGGCGCGTGCGTGTCGTCGATTCTCGACGAACTCGGGCGCACGCCGGTGTTTTCGCCGCCGGGGCTGCTCGGCGAAGACATCGCGCTCGACGACGTGTTTCAGCCCGACGTGCTCGCGTGGAGCGAGACGCTCCTGCTCGAAGTGAATTTCGGCGTCGCGGACGACGGTGCCCGCACGCATTTCGTGATGCTGCTCGCGGAAGACTCGATTCGTCACATGAGCGACGCCCTCGATACGTTGCTGTCCAGCTTATGAACCTGCTTGCTTCGCTGAGCGATCTCGTCATCGAACGGGTCAGCTTCGGTATTTTCGTGCTCGACCGCGAGATGAAGGTGCTCATGTGGAACCGGTTCATGCAGGACCACAGCGGCGTCGCCGCGGCCGACGTGATCGGCCGCAATCTGTTCGACTGCTTTCCGGAGCTGCCGCGCGCGTGGCTGTCGCGCAAGATCGAGAGCGTGTTTCAGCTCGGCAGCTTTGCGTTCAGTTCGTGGGAGCAGCGCCCGTATCTGTTCCGCTTCGATCATGACCGGCCGATCACGGGCGGCGTCGACTTCATGCAGCAGGACTGCACGTTCGTGCCGATCGCGCGCGCACGCGAAGTGGAGGCCGTCTGCGTGACGATCTCCGACGTCACGCACGTGAGCGTGATGCAGCGCGAGCGCGAGGAGGCCGTCGCGAAGCTGCAGGAATATGCGAACCGCGACGGCCTGACGGGCATTGCGAACCGGCGCTTCTTCGAGGCGCGGCTGCGCGACGAGTTCTCGCGCTGGCAGCGTTACGGCGGCAATCTGTCGGTGCTGCTGTTCGATCTCGACCACTTCAAGACGATCAACGATCGCTTCGGCCATGTCGTCGGGGACAACGTGTTGCGCGTGATGGCGCAGCGCGTCGCGGACGTCGTGCGTTCGCAGGACACGTTCGGCCGCTTCGGCGGCGAGGAATTCGCGCTGCTGCTGCCGTGCACGTCGCTCGACGAGGCGATGCAAGTGGCCGAGAAGATTCGCCAGACGATCGGCAGCACGCCGATCGAAGCGGAAGGCGCGCGGGTGCCGGTGACGGCGAGCGTGGGCGGCGCGGCCGCGCACGTGGGCGCGCTCACGCACGAGACGCTCGTCAACGAAGCCGATGCCGCGCTTTACCGCGCGAAGCGGCAGGGGCGCAATTGTTCGGTTGCGTTTGGGTGAGGTGGTGGGTTGGGAGGGGGCGATGCGCTTGCTTTGGGGGCAAATGATTAGACTGCCTGATCGCCTGATCGCCTGATCGCCTGATCGCCTGATCGCCCGATCGCCCGATCGCCCGATCGCCCGATCGCCCGATCGCCCAATCGATCAATCGATCAATCGATCAATCGATCAATCGGGCAACCAGCATACGCTCGAGAAACGCTTCAGCGCGCACGAAGCGAGGCGATCGGCGCGCCGCACCGCTTCGGCGCGTGAGCGGCGAGGCGGCGAGCGTCAGCCGCGCGCGATCGCGGCGAGCGTATCGGCGACGGCGTGCGGCTGCGCGATGAACGGCGAGTGGCTGCTGTCGAGCGTGTGCACGCGCGTGCGGTTGCCGGGGGCGAGCGCGTCGGCCTCGTCGACGAAGCGCTGCTGCAGCGCGGGCAGCAACACCCGGTCGCGCAGGCATTTGATGTAGTGACGCTCGATCGAGCCCCACCGTGCGGCCGTCGTCTCGATGCGCGTCGCGAACGGCGCCGCGGGCACGTCGCAACTGAGCAAATGGCCGATCGCCGTGTGGTCGGCGTCGCTGGCGTCGTCGCAGAGCGCGCGCTTCGCCGCCGCGCGGTACGCCGGGTCTTCGCTGCGCGGGTCCATCCGCAGCGCGCCCGTCGCCTTCGGGCTCGCCATCATCAGCGGCGCGAGCATCTCGCCCTGGTTCTCGGGCGCGCGCACGTAGTCGAGGCCCGTGGTGCCCGCGGTCGGCATGAACGCAGCCAGGTAGACGAGCTTCGCGATTTTCTCGGGCGCGCGCTCGGCGGCCATCGTGATCGCAATGCCGCCCATGCTGTGGCCGACCAGCACGACCTGTTCGTGACCGAGCGCGCGAGCCTGATCGACGGTGCGCAGCACGTGGTCGACGTAGTCGTCGAGCGTCGTGCCCGCGACGGGCGACGGCTCGCTCGCGAACGCGGCGGCGTCGAGCGGGCGCTGGAAGAACGATGCGGGAAAGCGGGCGTTGATGCCGTGCGCGGGCAGATCGCGCGCGAGCGCCGCGTGGCCGTGCGCGGCGAGCGCGGGAATCACCCGTTCGTAGGCCCATGCGCCGTGCCACGCGCCGTGCACGAGCACGAAAGGCAGAGGGGACGAGGCCGCGGGGTCGCGGCGGTCGGCGGTGGTGTCGCGCGGTTCGGTCGGCAAGTCTGTCTCCTGTCGGTCATGGTTCTTGTGGCTGATCGTAAGCCAGCGCCATCTTAGTGAGGAATCGGCGCGGTGTCGCGTTTGATCGAGCCCCGAGAAAGTATCTTGTTGCGGGCATATGGCATGCGGGCGCCGACGGCGGATCGTTCGGCGCCGCGCGGATTGCGGGCTACCGAGCACCGTGTGCCGGATGGCGTACGCTCAACGCCGAAGCCGAAGCCGAAGCCGAAGCCGAAGCCGAAGCCGAAGCCGACGCCGAAGCCGACGCCGACGCCGACGCCCAAGCCCAAGCCCAAGCCCAAGCCCAAGCCCAAGCCCAAGCCCAAGCCCAAGCCCAAGCCCAAGCCCAAGCCCAAGTCAACGGCAACGGCAACGGCAACGGCAACGGCGATCGAAATGCAACAGACGGCAGAAAGGCACGGATTCCGCCGAATAATGATGGGGGCGGACCATATCCGCCAAAGAGGGCGTCAACTAAATTCGAACAGCCATTAATCCATATCCAATCCGACGATTCGAGGCCGTCGGAAAACGAAATCCGCCGCCACCGCCCAGCCATCGTCGCGTTTGCGCCCCCTATTCCATCAAGCCATCCAGTTCCGCATCGTCAACGAAAACGAACCACTGGCCGCACTATTGACAAGAACCCGCCACGAACCCGCCGCACGTCGCCGCCCGCCCGTATTCGACAGCCGAACCGCGCGGCAGCGACCCTTAAAGATTGCTATACTCTCGCCCAATTCCGGTTTCCCGCCGGTAATTTGTGCCTGTCTGCGCCGATCGTTCGCGCATCTCGCACGCATTTACCATCCCAGCCGGGCATGGCTTCTTCAATCGCCCCGCAAGGGCGCCATAGCGGAGCTCGTCTTGGCCGTTTCCAATCCCGTCGTGGACGATAACGAAACCGACGCCGCTGCCGCCACATCGGGCAGCTCTTTCTATCTCGCGATGCGCATCCTGCCCGCGGAGCAGCGCGACGCGATGTTTCAGGTCTATGCGTTCTGCCGCGCGGTCGACGACATCGCCGACGAAGGCGGCCCGCGCGCCGAGCGCGCGGCGCAGCTCGACCGCTGGCGCGCCGACATCGACGACTGCTATGCGGGCAAGCCGCGCGCGTCGCTCGCACCGCTCGCGCGCGAGATCGGGAAGTTCGGTCTGCATCGCGAAGACTTCCACGCGATGATCGACGGCATGGCGATGGACGCCGCCGAGGACATCTGCGCGCCCGACGAACAGACGCTCGACCTGTATTGCGACCGCGTCGCGAGCTCGGCCGGCCGGCTATCGGTGAGGATTTTCGGGATGCCGGACGAGCCCGGCCGCGTGCTGTCGCACCACCTCGGCCGCGCGCTGCAATTGACGAACATCCTGCGCGACATCGACGACGACGCGGCGATCAACCGCTGCTACCTGCCGCGCGAGCTGCTCACGCGCGAAGGGATCGCGATCACCGATCCGCAGACGATCGCGCGCGATCCGAATCTGCCGCGCGTCTGCACGACGCTCGTCGAGCGCGCGCGGCGGCACTTCGCGCAGGCCGATGCGGTGATGGATATGTCGCGGCGTGCGCAGGTTCGCGCGCCGCGCATCATGTCGGGTGCGTATCGTCTGATTCTCGAAGCCGCGGTGGCGCGCGGCTTCGCGCCGCCGCGCGCGCCGCTGCGCAAGCCGCGCGCGCGGATGCTGCTGCTCGCGGCGCGCTACGCGCTGTTCTGATTCGATGCGGGACACCGTCGATGCGGGCCGCGCACGCCCGTCGGGCCGCATCGCGACGCTCGAACGGCGGCGCGCGCCGCGCACCGCATCGCCATTTGCCGCCGCACACGGGCGGCGCCGATCCGATCGCACGCAGCGCATGACGATCGGATGCGGCGTGCGCATCGTGCCGACGGTTCGCCGCGCGGCTCCCGCGCGGCGGATGCAACCCCCCGGCACGCGTACGCGCGTGTCGAACCAGGTGCTCGCGGGCGCTTGGACGGCCGCAGGCCGGCCCGCGACGAACGGGCGCGCGCTTCGACCGGGCAAGATCGCCGGGCGCGCGCGCCGTCAATAAGAGAGGGACCGATGAACGACATGACCGAAATGCAGACGCTCGACGCAGCCGCCGCGCCCGCCGTGGCGGAAGGCCTCGATGCCGCCGTCGCGCGCGCGACCGACGCGCTCCTTGCCGCGCAGAACGCGGACGGCCACTGGGTCTACGAGCTCGAAGCCGATTCGACGATCCCGGCCGAATACGTGCTGCTCGTCCACTATCTCGGCGAGGAGCCGAACGTCGAGCTGGAGCAGAAGATCGCGCGCTATCTGCGCCGCATCCAGCAGCCGGAGGGCGGCTGGCCGCTGTTCACCGACGGCGCGCCGAACATCAGCGCGAGCGTGAAGGCGTACTTCGCGCTGAAGGTGATCGGCGACGACGAAAACGCCGAGCACATGCAGCGCGCGCGCCGCGCGATCCACGCGATGGGCGGCGCGGAGATGTCGAACGTGTTCACGCGGATTCAGCTCGCGCTGTACGGCGTCGTGCCGTGGTACGCGGTGCCGATGATGCCGGTCGAAGTGATGCTGCTGCCGCAGTGGTTCCCGTTCCATCTGTCGAAGGTGTCGTACTGGGCGCGCACCGTGATCGTGCCGCTGCTCGTGCTGAACGCGAAGCGCCCGGTCGCGAAGAACCCGCGCGGCGTGCGCATCGACGAGCTGTTCAAGAGCGCGCCCGTCAACACGGGCCTGCTGCCGAAGCAGCCTCACCAGAGAACCGGCTGGTTTGCGTTCTTTCGCGCCGTCGACGGCGTGCTGCGCCTCGTCGACGGCCTGTTCCCCCGCTACACGCGCGAGCGCGCGATCCGGCAGGCGGTCGCGTTCGTCGACGAGCGCCTGAACGGCGAGGACGGCCTCGGCGCGATCTATCCGGCGATGGCGAACGCGGTGATGATGTACGCGGAGCTCGGCTATCCCGAAGATCATCCGAACCGCGCGATCGCGCGCCAGTCGATCGAGAAGCTGCTCGTCGTCGGCGAAGAAGAGGCGTATTGCCAGCCGTGCCTGTCGCCCGTCTGGGACACGTCGCTCGCCGCGCACGCGCTCCTCGAAACGGGCGACGAGCGTGCGCGCGAAGCGGCTGTGCGCGGCCTCGACTGGCTCGTGCCGCGCCAGATTCTCGACGTGCGCGGCGACTGGATCTCGCGCCGTCCGCACGTGCGTCCGGGCGGCTGGGCGTTCCAGTACGCGAACCCGCACTATCCGGACGTCGACGACACGGCGGTCGTCGTGATGGCGATGGATCGCGTCGCGAAGCTCGATCAGACGGATGCGTATCGCGAGCAGATCGCGCGCGCGCGCGAATGGGTCGTCGGCATGCAGAGCAGCGACGGCGGCTGGGGCGCGTTCGAGCCGGAGAATACGCAGTACTACCTGAACAACATTCCGTTCTCGGATCACGGCGCGCTGCTCGATCCGCCGACTGCCGACGTGTCGGGCCGCTGCCTGTCGATGCTCGCGCAGCTCGGCGAGACGAACGCGTCGAGCGAGCCCGCGCGCCGCGCGTTCGACTACATCCTGAAGGAGCAGGAACCGGACGGCAGCTGGTACGGCCGCTGGGGGATGAACTATATCTACGGCACGTGGACCGCGCTGTGCGCGCTGAACGCGGCGGGCCTCGGCCATGACGACCCGCGCGTGAAGCGTGCGGCGCAATGGCTGCTGTCGATCCAGAATCAGGACGGCGGCTGGGGCGAGGACGGCGAAAGCTACAAGCTCAACTATCGCGGCTACGAGCGTGCGCCGAGCACGTCGTCGCAGACCGCGTGGGCGCTGCTCGGCCTGATGGCGGCGGGCGAAGCCGACAATCCGGCCGTCGCGCGCGGGATCGACCATCTGCTCGGCGCGCAGCGCGAGCACGGCTTGTGGGACGAGACGCGCTTCACCGCAACGGGTTTCCCGCGCGTGTTCTACCTGCGCTATCACGGCTACCGCAAGTTCTTCCCGCTGTGGGCGCTCGCCCGCTATCGCAACCTGAAGCGCGCGAACACGACGCGCGTGACGGTCGGGATGTAACGGACGATGGCAAGTTCCGGCCGGTCGGCCGCGCCCGTGATCGCCGTCGCCGGGATGGCGTTCGAAGCGCGCATCGCGCGCGGCGCGGGCGTCGAGGCGGCCTATGCGGCGCGCGCCGATCGGCTCGAGCGCGCGCTCGCCGAAGCGGCCGACGCGCACGGCTGCGCGGGCATCGTCAGCTTCGGAACGGCGGGCGGGCTCGCGCCCGATCTCGCGCCGGGCGCGCTGATCGTCGCCGATGCGGTCGACGGGCCGTTCGGCGTGCTCGACACCGATTCCGCGTGGAGCGCGCGCATCGTCGCCGCGCTCGCGGGCACGCCGGTCGCGTCGCGCACGCGGCGCGGCACGGTCGCGGCGGTCGGCGCGCCCGTCGTCGACGCGCGCGAGAAGGAAACGCTGCATCGGGCGAAGGGCGCGCTCGCGGTCGACATGGAATCGCACATCGCCGGCGCGTTCGCGGCGGCGCGCGGCGTGCCGTTCGCGGTGTGCCGCGCGATCGTCGACCCGGCATGGCGCACGCTGCCGAAAGCGGCGACGGCCGGGCTGCGCGACGACGGCAGCACGGCGATCCTGCCGATCCTGCGCGAGCTCGCGAAAGAGCCTTCGCAACTCGGCGCGCTGCTGCAGGTGGCGGGCGATGCGCGCGCGGCGCGCTCGACGCTCGCGCAAGCGCGGCGGGCGTTCGAGCGTGCGGGGGCGTGGCGGATCGGTTGAGCGCGGTGCGCGGCGGGCTTCGGTGCGTCGCGCAGCGGCTTGCGATGGGGCGCGTCTCTCGCGCGAGCGCGACGTGAATCGGTTCGCCGTTCGAAATGATTGCGGCGCGCCGTCTCGGCGTCGATTTCGCTTGGCACGGCGGCGATGTCGAGTTTAGGCTTCCGCTTTCCGCTTTCCGCTTTCCGCTTTCCGCTTTCCGCTTTCCGCTTTCCGCTTTCCGCTTTCCGTCTCGCGCTTTTCGTCTTCCTATTCGATCTGAATTCCGAGGCCGCAACGAGCGATCCGTACCCTCATGGCCATCCGTCATCGTCGGCACGGCGGGCCGCCTCCGCGGCCTCATGTTCCATGTGCGGCTGCTCGTGCTTGCCGCGCCGTTGCGCCGCCTACGCTGAGCCAAATCGCTCCGACCCCGATCCCGACCCGAATCCCCCGGTCCCGCGCGCGCATCGGCGGGCGCGCCCGGCCATCGGCCCGCTCTTCCTGCCGAGCCAGCCAGCCTCCCCGCAAACCTAGGGTTTCTCGCGACGCAAATTCCTGTTGCATTCTTTTTTGGCGGCTTAGCATCCGTCGTGACAACACATGTTGCACGATTTACAATCACGACATCGCGTGTTGCGGTGCGGCTGGTGTTCGTCGCCAATCCCCGATCGGATCGGGGCATCGCCACTCACTGCGGAGAAGAGAAATCATGGGACGCCGTTCGTTCATCAAGACAGTCGTCGCGGTTGCGCTTGCCGGCGCGAGCCTCGCGAGCGCGCATGCGAAGGAGCTCGTCGTCGGCACCGATACTTCGTTCATGCCGTTCGAGTTCAAGCAGGGCGACAAGTACGTCGGCTTCGACCTCGATCTGTGGGCCGAGATCGCGAAGGACGCGGGCTGGGCCTACAAGATCCAGCCGATGGACTTCGCCGGCCTGATCCCGGCGCTGCAGACGCAGAACATCGACGTCGCGCTGTCCGGAATGACGATCAAGGAGGAGCGCAAGAAGGCGATCGACTTCTCCGATCCGTACTATGACAGCGGCCTCGCCGCGATGGTCCAGACGGGCAACACGACGATCAAGTCGATCGACGATCTGAACGGCAAGGTGATCGCCGCGAAGACGGGCACCGCGACGATCGACTGGATCAAGGCGCACCTGAAGCCGAAGGAAATCCGCCAGTTCCCGAACATCGATCAGGCGTATCTCGCGCTGGAGGCGGGCCGCGTCGATGCCGCGATGCACGACACGCCGAACGTGCTGTTCTTCGTGAACAACGAGGGCAAGGGGCACGTGAAGGTCGCGGGCACGCCGGTGAGCGGCGACAAGTACGGGATCGGCTTCCCGAAGGGCAGCCCGCTCGTCGCGAAGGTCAACGCGGAGCTCGCGAAGATGAAGGCCGATGGCCGCTACGCGAAGATCTACAAGAAGTGGTTCGGCTCCGAGCCGCCGAAATCCTAAGCGATGAATCGCGCCGGCGCGGCGCGCCGCGCCGCGTCGATCGGAACTCAATCGGGAGCTGGATGTGCAATTCGACTGGTCAGCGATATGGGCTGCATTGCCGGACTTGATGGACGGCGTGCGGCTCACGGTTTTCATCGCGTTCTTCGGGCTGGCGGGCGGTTTTCTCGTCGGCATGATCGCGGGCATGTTTCGCGCGTACGGCCCCGCCGCGCTGAACGTGCTCGCGCAGGTATACATCGAACTGATCCGCGGCACGCCGATCGTCGTGCAGGTGATGTTCCTCTATTTCGCGCTGCCGCTGCTCGCGCACATTCGAATCGACGGGCTGACGGCCGCGGTCGTCGCGATCACGCTGAACTCCGGCGCGTATCTCGCCGAAGTCGTGCGCGGCGCACTGCTTTCTATTCCTAAAGGATTGACGGAAGCCGGGCTCGCGATGGGATTGCCGATGCCGCGCGTGCTCGTGAAGATCGTCGGGCCGCTCGCGTTCCGGCGGCTCATTCCGCCGCTCGGCAATCAGTGCATCGTCAGCCTGAAGGATACGTCGCTGTTCATCGTGATCGGTGTCGGCGAACTGACGCGCAAGGGGCAGGAGATCATCGCCGGCAACTTCCAGGCGGTCGAGATCTGGACCGCGGTCGCCGCGATCTATCTCGTGCTTACCGGCGTGATGACGCTCACGCTTCGCTTCGTCGAGAAAAGGATGCGTATCCTATGAGCATGGTCGAATTCCGCAGCGTGTCGAAAAGCTTCGGCCACGTGCCGGTGCTGAAGGACATCAACCTGCGCATCGACGCGGGCGAGGTCGTGGTCGTCGTTGGGCCGTCGGGCTCGGGCAAGTCGACGATGCTTCGCTGCATCAACGCGCTCGAGAAGATCACGGGCGGCGATCTGCTCGTCGACGGGCAGAGCGTGAAGGGCAAGGCCGCGGTGATCCACAACATCCGGCTCGAAGCCGGCATGGTGTTTCAGCAGTTCAATCTGTTTCCGCAGATGACCGCGCTCGAGAACGTGATGTTCGGGCCGATCCAGGTGCGCGGCGCGTCGCGCGCGCAGGCGCGCGATCAGGCGGTGGCGCTGCTCGCGAAAGTCGGCCTCGAGGCGCGCGCGAACCACTATCCGTCCGAGCTGTCGGGCGGCCAGCAGCAGCGCGTCGCGATCGCGCGCGCGCTCGCGATCAAGCCGAAGCTGATGCTGTTCGACGAGCCGACGTCGGCGCTCGATCCCGAGCTGCGCCACGAAGTGCTGAAGGTGATGCGCGATCTCGCGAACGAGGGCATGACGATGATCGTCGTCACGCACGAGATCGGCTTCGCGAAGCAGGTCGGCACGCGCCTGCTGTTCATGGACCAGGGCGGCATCGCCGAGGACGGCGATCCGAAGACGCTGATCGATCAACCGCCGACGCCGCGCCTGAGGGAATTTCTCAAACACGTTTCGTGATCAGGACAACCGATGAAGTTTCTCACGCCCGCCGTCGTGACGGGTTCGCCGCATGACATCGGCCGGCAGCTCGGCGAGCTCGCGCGGCCGGCGATGGACGCGTATTTCTCGCAGAGCAGCGCGTGGCGCGCAGTGGCGCGCTGGCGCGGCCATCCGTTCGTCGCCGAGCTGCGCCGTGCGGCCGAGGCGGCGTTTCCGGCGCTCGTCGCCGAACTCGACGGGATCGCGGCCGGGCTCGGCTGGCGTGCGGAAGACGTGTTCGTCTGGAACTGCCGCGGCGAGCTGATCCACAACGCGTCGGACGGCTGCACGACGCTCGCGGTGCGCACGCCGCGCGAGCGGATGATCGCGCACAACGAGGACGGCGATCCGCATCTGCGCGGCAAATGCAGGCTTGTCGACGTGCGGCCCGACGGCAAGCCGGGCTTCGTCAGCTTCTACTATCCGGGCTCGCTGCCGGGCCATACGTTCGCGGTGAATCGCGCGGGGCTCGTGCAGACGATCAACAACGTGCGCATCCGCCGCCCGGCGGCGGGCGTGCCGCGAATGATCCTCGCGCGCGCGGTGCTCGACGCGGTGTCGCTCGACGGCGCGCTGCGCGTGCTGCGCGATACGCCGCGCGCGAGCGGCTTCCATCACACGCTCGGCTGCGCGGGCGACGCGCGCGTCGTCAGCGTCGAGGCGAGCGTCGCGCGCACGTCGACGCTCGACGTCGACGGCGTGTACGGCCACGCGAACCATCTGATCCACCCGGGCTGCGACGGCGAAGCGCAGATCGTCACCGCGTCGTCCGCCGATCGGCAGGCGCGGCTCGCTCAGTTGCTGCCGCCGCTCGGCGGCGCGGCCGACGCGTCCGCGCTGTGGCGCGTGCTTGCCGATCGCGCGGGCGACGGCCTGCCGATCTATCGCGACGATCCACGCGATCCGGACGACGAGAACACGCTCGCGACCGCGCTGTTCTCGATCGGCGACGACGGCGTCGCGTTCGAGGTGCGCGAGCAAGGCTCGGTGCGCTTTCAGCAATTCGTGCCGCGGGACCCGCAGCGTCCTTCGGCGCTTCGACACGGACAAGGACACGCATGACCACCGTATTTCATCGCGCGCCGCGCGCGAACCTGCCGGTCGCGATCGCGGGCGACGGCATCGAGATCATCGATTCGACGGGCAAGCGCTACATCGACGCATGCGGCGGCGCGGCCGTGTCGTGCCTCGGGCACGGCAACCAGCGCGTGATCGACGCGATCAAGCGGCAGGCGCAGCAACTGCCGTACGCACACACGTCGTTCTTCACGACGCAGCCGGCCGAGGAGCTCGCGGACAGGCTCGTCGCGGCCGCGCCCGCCGGGCTCGAGCATGTGTATTTCGTGTCGGGCGGGTCGGAGGCGATCGAAGCCGCGCTGAAGCTCGCGCGCCAGTACTTCGTCGAGCGGGGCGAGCCCGCGCGCCGGCACTTCATCGCGCGCCGGCAGAGCTATCACGGCAACACGCTCGGCGCGCTCGCGATAGGCGGCAACGCATGGCGGCGCGAGCCGTTCCTGCCGCTCTTGATCGAAGCGCATCACGTGAGCCCGTGCTACGCGTATCGCGAGCAGCGCGCGGACGAAACCGAAGAGGCATTCGCGCAGCGTCTCGCCGACGAGCTTGAAAGCAAGATTCTCGAACTCGGGCCGGACACGGTCGCGGCGTTCGTCGCGGAGACGGTCGTCGGCGCGACGGCGGGCGCGGTGTCGCCCGTGCGCGAATATTTCCGCAAGATCCGCGCGGTGTGCGACAAGTACGGTGTCCTGCTGATTCTCGACGAGATCATGTCGGGGATGGGGCGCACCGGCTACCTGTTCGCGTGCGAAGAGGACGGCGTCGCGCCGGACATCCTGACGATCGCGAAGGGGCTCGGCGCGGGCTATCAGCCGATCGGCGCGACGCTCGTGAGCGACGCGATCTACCGGACGATCGTCGACGGCTCGGGCTTCTTTCAGCACGGCCACACGTACATCGGCCACGCGAGCGCATGCGCGGCGGCGCTCGAAGTGCAACGCGTGATCGCCGAGGATCGCTTGCTCGACAACGTGAAGGCGCGCGGCGAGCAATTGCGCGCGCGGCTGCGCGAGCGCCAGGCCGATCATCCGCACATCGGCGACGTGCGCGGGCGCGGGCTGTTCGTCGGTGTCGAGCTCGTGCGCGAGCGCGACACCAAAGCGCCGTTCGATCCGAAGCTGAAGCTGCATGCGCTCGTGAAGCGCGAGGCGATGCAGCGCGGGCTGATGGTGTATCCGATGGGCGGCACCGTCGACGGCAATTTCGGCGATCATATCCTGCTCGCGCCGCCGTTCATCTGCACCGCGCCGCAGATCGACACGATCGTCGAGCGGCTCGGCGACGCGATCGACGCGGCGCTCGCGTCGATCGGTGCGGCGGCGCGCTGATGCGTGATTGCGTGCGTTTGCACGGTCCCAATGAACCGACATGACGAAAGCGAAGATGAGGCTTCCTGAATTCCACCGCGAGACTGCAACCGACGAGCAGAAGGCAGTGCTCGACGAAATCCTGAGCGGGCCGCGCGGCAACCTGAACGGGCCGTTTCTCGGCTGGATCGCGAGCCCCGAGCTCGCGCAGCACGCGCAGCGGCTGGGCGCGTTCTGCCGGTATCGAACGGGGCTGCCGCTGCGGCTGTCCGAGCTCGCGATCCTCGTGACGGCGGCGCGCTGGCGCTCGCAGGCGGAATGGCACATCCATCATCCGATCGCGCTCGAAGCAGGCGTGCCCGCCGCGGTTGCCGAAGCGATCCGCACCTGCACGGCTCCGGCGTTCGACGAAGCGGACGACGCATTGATCTTCCGCTTCGCGACCGAGCTATACGAGACGAAGCGCGTGTGCGATGCGACATACGACGAGGCGGTTGCGCGTTTCGGGCATCAGGTGGTCGTGAATCTCGTCGCGCTGCTCGGCTACTACGCGCTTGTCGCGATGACGCTGAACGTGTTCGCGATGCGCGCGGACGGGCAGACGGTGCTGCCGTTCGCGGAGTGAGCGGCGGGAAGAAGTGCCGATGAGGCGGACAATGCGCGCGCCGCGTTCGGTTCGTGTGACGGCCGAAGGCCGAAGATCGATGGGCGCACGGCGTTGCCGCACGCCGGCTGATCGGCGGAAAGACGAAGCGCGAAGGACATGGTGCGGCGCGCGTGCGTGCCTGATCCGGATAAGACAACGGCGGCCGTTTCGGATTCGACGCGGCCGCCGTGTCGTTGCGCAGCGCGAGCGTCAGTTCGTCTTCGGCGAGGCGTTCGCGGCGGGCGCGGATGCAGGCTCCGCCGGCGCAGCCGCCGATGCGGGCGTGGGAGCCGTTGCGGATGCCGCAGCCGGCGCCGCGCCGCTTGCACCCGCGTCGCCCGGGTCCTGATACCGCGGCAGCCCGGCCGGCTCGCGTGCGTCGCCTTGCGCGCCGCCGGACGGCATGCCGCCCGCGCCCTCGCCCGGGTCCTCGTACTGCGGCAAGCCGCCCGGCGCGTTGCCGCCCGCGCCCTCGCCGCCCGGTTCGTTGTAGTTCGGCAGCGATTCTTCCTCGCTCTTGCCGTGATACGTGAGCGAGCGGCGCTGCTGCACGTACGCGTCGCGCACGAACGAGTATTTGTCGAGCGCCGCCTGCTGCAGCAGGTCGGTCGCGCCGAGCAGATCCGAGCGCGCGCTGATGAACTGCGCGATATACATCGGATTGCGCGCGGCGGGCTCGATGTAGTTGAGCAGATTGAAGCGGACGTCCACCGCTCGGCCGACGCCGTCGCGGATCGAGCTCGGCCCGAAGATCGGCAGCACGAGATACGGGCCCGCCGGCACGCCCCAGCGCGCGAGCGTAAGGCCGAAGTCCTGGTGATGCTTCGGCAGCCCGGCGAGCGTCGCGACGTCGATCAGCCCGGCGACGCCGAACAACGAGTTCATCGCGACGCGCATCACGTCCTCCGTTGCATCCGTGATCCGGAGCTGCAGCAGGTTGTTCGCGATGTTGCCGAGATCGCCGAGGTTCGAGAAGAAATTGCTGATCGCCGTGCGCAGCGGCGTGGGCGTCACTTTTTGATAGCCCTTCGCGATCGGCACGGCGATCGTCGAGTCGACCGCGTCGTTGAACTTGAAGACGGCGCGGTTCATCGGCTCGAGCGGATCGCCCGGGTGCCGGTTGGGGCCGGTCGCGCAGCCGCTTGCAAGCAGGCAGACGGCGAGCGCCGACGTGGTAATTCGCATTTTATTCATCGATTCCTTGCGATTGATTCGTCACACGCTTCGTGCGCGGCTTGCCCATCAGCACGGGCTGGAAGACGACGGCGCCGATCAGCGTGCACGACAGCGCGAGCGCGAGCAGCCGCCCCATGCTCGCCGTGCCCGGATGATGCGACAGCCACAGGCTGCCGAACGCGGTGGCCGTCGTCGCGGCGCTGAACAGCACCGCGTGCGTGAGGCTCGACTGCAGCAGGCCCGTCTGGCCCGCGCGCCACGCCATCACGAAATACACCTTGAACGCGACGCCGACGCCGAGCATCAGCGGCAGCGCGATGATGTTCGCGAAATTCAGCGGCATGCCGAACAGCACGCACAGCTCGAGCGTCACGACGCCCGACACGAGGAGCGGCACGAGCGTGCGCAGCACGTCGCCGAAGCGGCGCAGCGTGATCCACAGCAGCGCCGTGATCGATATGACGGACAGCGCGGCCGCCTGCAGGAATGCGCGGATGATCGTGTCCGCCGAATGCAGGATCGAGATCGGGCCGCCGATCGCGCCCGGCTCCGCCGCCTTCACGGCCTTCGCGAAACGGCGCAGCATCGCGTCGTCGCCGGGATCGACGCCCTTGGGCACCTTCGGCGAGATCTGCACGAGCGCGCGGCCGCCCGGCGCGATCCAGTCGCGCGCGATCTGCGGCGGCAGGTTCTCGCGCGTGATCTCGGACGGCTGCAAGAGCATCGCGAGCTGGTTCAGCGCGATCCGCAGCGGCGCGGAGAACGCGTGCTCCGCGCGGTCGCGCGTCGCGGCGTCGGCGGCGGCGAGCTTCGTGAGCGATTCGGACAGATGCTTCGCGGCCGCCGCGCCCGGGCCCGGGTAATCCTCGGACGCATATTCGAGCAGGTTCGACGCGCGCTTCAATGCCGCGACGCGCTGCGCGTCCGACGCGGGCGCCGCGGCCGGTTGCGTGAGCGCGGGCAGCAGGTCGCGCGCGGCCGCCGCGATCGTCGCGAGCTTTTGCGGCTGTGCGTCGGGGATGAACGTCGACAGCGTCGTCGTGCGGCCGACCTCGGGCAGCGCGTCGAGCCGCTTCGCGGCGGCGTCGGCGGCCGCGAGCGACGGCGCGAGCATCGACACGTCGTTGACCGACGCTTCCGGCGAATCCTTCAGTGCGAGCAGCGTCGCCATCGATTCGCTGCTCGGGTCCTTCAGATGCAGCGGGTTGAAATCGAAGCGCAGATGCGCGAGCAGCGGCAGCGCGCCGATCACGACGGCGAGCGTGCCGATCAGGATCGGCTTGCGATGGTGGTCGAGATAGTCGTCGACGGGCGCGAGGCGCGGAAAGCCCGGCGGCTTGCGCTCGCCGGGCGGCGCGAACAGCCTGAGCAGCGCGGGCAGGAGCGTGAGCGTCGTGAAGAGCGCGACGAACATCCCGACGCCCGCGATCAGGCCGAGCTCCGACACGCCGCGATACGCGGTCGGCAGGAACGAGAAGAAGCTCGCGGCGACGGCCGCCGTCGCGAGCGTGAGCGGCATGCCCATCGCGTGCGCGGCGCCGACGAGCGCGTGATCGAGATTCGGATAGCGGTGGCGCTCCTCGCGATACTTGACGCCGTACTGGATCGCGAAATCGACGCCGAGGCCGACGAACAGCACCATGAACGCGACCGAGATCATGTTC
Source organism: Burkholderia savannae (assembly GCF_001524445.2). NCBI lineage: Bacteria > Pseudomonadati > Pseudomonadota > Betaproteobacteria > Burkholderiales > Burkholderiaceae > Burkholderia > Burkholderia savannae. The sequence goes on along the minus strand of NZ_CP013418.1, from coordinate 2,140,251 downwards.
AGCGAGCCGACCATCATCAGCCCGAGCGCGGCCGTGACGACGAGGCCGACGAACAGCGTGACGAACACCGCCGCGATCATTCGCTTCGAGCGCAGCGCGATCCACAGGATCACGAGCACGATCGCCAGCGTCGCGATGCCGTTGACGAGCGCGCCGTCCTGCACCGACGCGAATTCCTCGTCGGCGAGCGGCTGCTCGCCCGTCAGCCGCACGGCGGCGCCGAAGCGCTTGTCGAGCTCGAGCGCCCGCGCGGTCGCGCGGATCGTCCGCGACGCCTGCTCGCCCGCCTTCAGCGCGCCGTAGTTGACGACCGGCTGCACGGTGACGAACGCGCGCGCGGGTGCGCGGGCGGCGTCTGCGTCGACGAGCGCGCGCCACGAGAACGCGGCCGGCTTGCCGGCGAGCACGTCGTCGACGGTCGCCGCGCTGCGCGACAGCAGCTTCGCCATCCCCGAGAGCTTGACCTGGCCCGACTGCAGCGGCACGCCGAGCGTCGTCGACAGCGTCGTCGCGAGGCCCGCGATGCTCGGGTCCTTCGCGAGCACGTTGACGAGCGGCCGCGCGCTCGCGAGCTGCGAGGTCGTCGTCGCGACGTCCTGCTCGGGCAGGAACAGCAGCCCGTTGTGCTCGAAGAGCGGCCCGCCCGCGGGCTCCGACACCTGGCCGATGCGGCCCGCCTCGGTTTCGCGGCGCAGGCCCTCGGCGAGCGCATCGGCCGCGGCGGTCGCGAATTCGGGCGCGGGCGCCTCGACGACGGCGAGGATCGTCTGGCTGCGCTGCGGGAACGCATCGTCGATCGCGTTGCCGAGCGCGGCCCATTGCGGGTCGTTCTCGACGAGCTTGCTGATGTCAGTGTTGATCTTGAAATGGTGCGCGACGTACACGCCGCTGAGCGCGGCGGCGACAAGCGACAGCACGACGACCCAGATCGGGCGCCGCACCGACCAGGCGACGAGTCGGACGAGGACGGAAGTCAGCATGAGGCGGCGGGTTGGGGGCTGCGAAAAGGCAAAGTAGCCAAGTATACCGGCGCGCGGGTTTGAGAGTCGGCTAGGTTCGGGCGCGTGCGAATCCCGCCGGATTGTTGCGAACCGGGGTTGGAATGCGGCGGAAAAAAGGCGGGGACATATCGAACGCGGGCCGGGGCCGGAGCGCGATGCGAATGCGGGCAGAGGGAAACGCGGGAATTCCGCGCGTGCGCCCGCCCGCAATCGCACCGATTCGTTCGCGACGGCCGCCAATCTGGAGTGCCGCGCGCGAATATCGATTTTCAGTCGGTTAATTCAAGATTTTTAACAAATATTGTCGTGAATCTGACTTTAAGATCGGGCCCGCGCGACGCGGCGCCATGCATATTCGATGCGTAAATGGGCACAGAAGATGTGTAGTTTGGCGAACATAGGTGTGTAAGCACGTATGTTACTTTACGCCAATGCATTAATGGATTTAAGGATTGCATATCGCCCCGCGATGCGTAATCGAATAAATGGACGGCAGGAGGCTGGGGAGACAGATTCTCGACCGATCGACATCGGGCCGTTTGGCATTGGTGGTGGGTAAAGGCAATCACATGGCGCAAGTTGCATTTCTGTTTCCCGGGCAAGGCGCATTCTATGCGGGCGCGACGCGGGCGTTGAGCGGCGCGTACCCCGTGGTACAGCGGGCCATGCAAGCCATCGACGCCGTTTCCGTGCGGCGGCTGCGCCGCCCGCTGCTCGCGACCGTGTGGGACGAGCACATCGGCGTGGAGGATCTCCTGCAATACGCGCCGGACCTGCTGCAGCTCGCGATCTACGCGACGTCCGTTTCGTACTTCGAAGCGCTGCGCGCGCGCGGCGTGCGGCCCGACGTGCTCGTCGGGCACAGCTTCGGCGAGGTCGCCGCGCTCGCGTGCGCCGGCGCGTTCTCGTTCGAGCAGGGCGCGGACATCGTCTGCGACCGCATCGACGCGCTGCGCGAAGCGGCGCCCGCCGACGGCCGGATGGCGGCCGTCGGCGCATCGCCCGACGCGGTGCGCGCGCACCTCGCCGCGTGCTTTCGCGGCGCGCCGCAAGGGCGCCCGGGGCGCGTGCAGATCGCAGTCGAAAATCATTCGTCGCAGACGGTCGTGTCGGGTGCGCGCGAATATGTCGACGAATTCACGGCCTATTGCGCGAGACACAATATCTCCGCGCAAATATTAAATTCGCCTTACGCATTTCATCATGACGATCTGGAAAATGTGCGCATCGAATTTGGACGGCGTCTGAAAGCTTATAAAAATAAAGCGCTCGAATATCCGGTTTATTCGCCGATATTGAATCGCTATTACGCGGCGGCCGACGATCTCGGCGCGTGTCTCGCGCGCCACCTGGTGCTGCCGGTCCGGTTCGGAGATGGGGTCGCAAGACTGAAAGCCGCCGGCATCGGCGCGCTCGTCGAGTGCGGGGCGCTGAACGCGCTCAGCAGGATCGCGGTGCGCGCGCTGGGGCCCGGCGCCATCAAGACCTTTTCGGGCGCGTCGAGCGTGGGAGGCGAACTCGGCGGCCTGGAGAACGTTCTCGCATATTTCAATGGGGGTAGTGTCATGAACGACGACATTCGCGCAAGCAATCTGCAACTCGATTTCGACGAGTTCTGGCGCAACAGCGGTCCGGGGATCGTCGAGAAGATCAAGGGCGAGCTCAAGCGCTTCTTCGACGCGCGGGGGCTGCAGGCGACGCCCGCGCCGCACATCGTGACTGCTCGCGGCGCCGCGGCCGGTTTCGCGCCGGTTGCGTCGGCTGCGCCCGCTGTGCCCACTGCGCCTGCTGCGCCCGTTACGCAGGCCACGCCGGCTGTCGCACCCGCGGCGCCGGCCGCGCCCGTTGCGCATGCAGCGCATGCCGCGCCGGTCATGCAAGCGCCGGCCGCGCCCGGCGCGGGCGCCGAACCCGCCGACGCGCCGGCCGCGCGCGTGCCGCGCGATCGGCTCTTCGCCGAGCTCGTCGCGATCTATGCGGAGGCGATGGAATACCCGGTCGAAGTGTTTACCGAGACTGTCGAGCTCGAAGCGGAGCTCGGCATCGATTCGGTCAAGCAGACGGAGATCATTCAGCGGATCAGCGCCCGCTACGGGCTGCCGCCGCTGCCGGCGAATTTCCGCGCCGGCGATTTCAAGGCGATGGGCCAGATCGTCGATTTCGTCTACGAGCATCAGGGCCAGGCGGCGGCGCTCGTCACGAGCTGAAGCGCCGCACACGCACCGCGCGCCACGAGAAGAACGAGAGGAGAGGGCCGGATCAGACGGAGAGTCTCGTCCGAATGTTTGGTAATCCTGACCACTGCGATTTATGTCGAATTCCTATCTGTTGGGGAAACGGGTTCTGGTGACGGGCGGGGCAAAGAATGTCGGCAAGGCGATCTGCCGCCGCTTTGCCGAAGAAGGCGCGCACGTCATCGTCAATTTCTTTCATTCGCTCGACGCGTCGAAAGAGACCGCGGCCGAGCTGCGCGCGCTGGGCGCGACTGTCGACGTCGTGCGCGCGTCCGTCGCGCAGCCGGCGCAGGTCGAGCGGATGTTCGACGAAATCGAAGCGAAGTACGGCAAGCTCGACATTCTCGTCAACAACGCGGCGTCGGGCGCGCTGTTGCCCGTCGACGACATCGAGGCCGCGCACTTCGACCGTGCGCTCGACACCAATCTGAAGGGCGCGTTCTGGTGCGCGCGCCGCGCCGCGCGGCTGATGGCGCGCGCGGGCGGCGGCGCGATCGTCAACGTGTCGTCGGTCGGCTCGACGCTCGTGCCGGCGAACTATCTCGTCGTCGGCACGGCGAAGGCCGCGCTCGAATCGCTGACGCGCTATCTGGCGGTCGAGTACGCGAGCCTCGGCATTCGCGTGAACGGGGCGTCGTCGACGCTGATCGACGGCGACGTGGCCGCGCAGTTTCCCGACCCCGACAACACGAAGCGCTCGAGCATCGCGGCGACGCCGCTCGGCCGCCTCGCGACCGCCGAGGATCTCGCGGACGTCGTGCTGTTCCTCGCGTCGGATGCGGCGCGCTGGATCACGGGGCAGGTGATCGTCGCCGACGGTGGGCTGTCGCTGTGCAGCGAGGCGCTGTCGCCGCGGCGCGAATGGAGCGGCGCGGCGAACGGCGTGCAGGGTGGCGACGCCGCGCCGTCGGCGGCCGCGTTTGCGAGCCGGGCGAGCGCCGGTGCGGCGGCTGCGCCGGTTGCGTCGCACGTTGCGGATGTCGGCGTCGCGACGGCGGCGATGGCCGGCGTTGGCGCTGCCGGTGCGGCGGCGTCGTCGGCGGCGTCGGCGATTGCGCGGAACGTCGCGAGCGAGCGTGCGAGCGCGCCGTCGAACGATTCCGCTTCGGCGCATGCGCCGGTCGAGCCGAGCGCATCGGCGTCCGGCGGGCGCGCCGACGTTTCGGCATCGTCGACGGGTTCCGCGTTGCCGCGGGTTTCGAGCCCGGCTTCGGCTCAGGCGGGCGCAGGCATCGACGCGCCGTCGTCTTTCGCCGTCGCGGCATCGCACGCGTTTGCTGACGCGAACGTCGCGGACGCGAACGGCGTTCGTCCCGCGACGCCGGCCGGCGAGATCGACGCGCCGCATGCCGAACGCGCATCCGACGACACCGAAGCCGACGACATCGCCGTAGTCGGCATGGGCGTCGCGCTGCCCGGCGCGAGCGACCCGGAAGCATTCTGGCAGGCGCTGCTGAACGGCCCCGAGCTGTTCGGCAACGTGCCGCCCGATCGTTGGGATTACAGATCGTTCTATTCGCCGGACTCGTCGGCGGAAGACAAGAGCTACCAGTCGCGCTCGGTGTTCATCGAGCGCTTCGAGCCCGAGGCGCGCCTGCGCGCCGAAATCGAAGCGGCCGCCGCGCCCGACGAGCTGACGACGCTGTGGCTGCGCCATTCGCTGCGCCAGGCGCTCGACGGCGTGCGCGTGCGCGCGGGCGACCGAACCTCGTTCCTCGTCGGTTACACGGCCGACGGCAGCCAGCATCTCGAGGAAGGGATGGTGCTCGCGGCGATGCGCGCACGGCTGCGCGACGCGCTCGACGAAACCGGCGCGTCACCCGACGAGCGCGAGAGCCGCATCGCGCAGATCGACGCGGTGCTGCGCGCGCGCTATGCGCGCGGCACGGGCGAGTTGTCCGAGTATTTTCCGCATCGCGTCGGCCTGAACGCGATGCGCGGCGTGCTGCCCGACGACGCCGAGTACATGATGGTCGACACCGCGTGCTCGTCGTCGCTCTATTCGGTCGATCTCGGCATCAAGAGCCTGCTCGCCGGCAAGCACGACGTCGTCGCGTGCGGCGGCGCGTTCGCGCTCGCGCCGCGCGGCTCGATCCTGTTCTCGAAGCTGCACGGGCTGTCGAAGAGCGGCGAAGTGCGGCCGCTCGACAAGGCGTGCGACGGCGTGCTGTTCGCCGACGGCGCGGGCGTCGTGATCCTCAAGCGCCTGAAGCGCGCGCTCGCCGACGGCGACCGCGTGCTCGGCGTGCTGAAGGCGTTCGGTTCATCGTCGGACGGCAAGGGCAAGGCGATCTACGCGCCGAACTCGGCCGGTCAGAGCATCGCGATCGAGCGCGCGTATCGGCAGACCGACGTGCCGAAGGCCGCGGTCGACTGGGTCGTCGCGCACGCGACGGGCACGCCCGCGGGCGACCTCGCCGAATTCCAGAGCCTGCGCGACATGCTCAAGCGCGACCGTCCGGTGTACGTGACGTCGAACAAGTCGCTCGTCGGTCACACCGGCTGGGCGGCGGGCGTCGTGTCGCTGATCCAGGTGCTGCTTGCGCTCGAGCACGGCCGCATTCCGCCGCAGCATCGGTTCTCCGAGCCGCCGCGGGAATTCGACATCGGCGCGAGCGGCTTCACGATTCCGACGCGCGCGGTCGACTGGCCGCGCAAGGCCGATGCGGCGCGCGTCGCCGCCGTGTCGGGCTTCGGCTTCGGCGGCACGAACGGCCATCTGATCGTCTGCGAATACCGGCCAGACCTGGGCGCGTCCATGCCTGCCGCGCGCGTCAATCGCGAGCCGCTCGCGATCGTCGGCTGGTCCGCGAATTTTCCCGGGCTCGACGGCCGCGACGCGATCGCCGCGTGGCTGAACGGCGCGGGCGCGGCGCCCGGCGCGAGCTTCGGCCTCACCTATCCGCTGCCGAGTTTCGACCGCGTACGGATGCCGCCCGCGGTGCTGCGCGCGCTCGATCGTTGCCAACTGATGGCGCTAGACGCCGCGCACGACATGCGCGAGCAACTGCGCGACTACTGGAGCGGGCATGCGAACACGATCGGCGTCGTGATGGGCCACATGGGGCCGACGCGCAACGCCGCGCTGTACGCGAGCCGCTGCTATCTCGACGACATCGCGACCGCCGTGCGCGCGAGCTTCGACGACGCATCGCGCGCGCCGCTCGACGATGCGCTCGCGCGCGTCGCGGAGCACACGAAGCGCCTCGTGCCGCCGACGACCGAGAATTCGTTTCCCGGCATGATGCCGAATGTGATTCCCGCGCGCGTCGCGAATTATCACGATCTGCACGGGATGAACATGACGGTCGACGCCGGGCACGCATCGACGCTCGCCGCGTTCGAGGTCGCGTCGCGCTTCCTGAGAAGCGGCGAGCTCGACATGGTGATCGTCGGCGGCATCAACGGCAATTCGGCCGACGAAGTGCAGCCGGCGTTCGACCGGCCGCTCGCCGAGGGGATCGTGCTGTTCGCGGTGACGACGAAGGCGCAGGCCGACGCAGCCGGGCTGCCGGCGCTCGCGTGGATCGAGAGCGGCCGCGAGTTCGCGGACGCCGCCGCAGCGGCGCTCGCGCCGCGCGATGCGCAAGGCCGCGCGGTCACGTACGCGGGCGCCGACGGCGCGCTCGCGGTGCTGCGCGCGCTCGTCGGCCGCGAGGACGCCGCGTCGATCGCGTTCGGCAACGATCGCGATCGGGTGCGCTTCGGCCTGCGCGTCGATCGCAACGCGCCGCCGGTGAGCGGCGACGGCGGACGCGCACGCGACGCTGCGGACGCGAGCGGCTTGTCGACTTCGGCGCCGGTGCCGGTGCCGACATCGACATCGACATCGACATCGACATCGACATCGACATCGACATCGACATCGACATCGACATCGACATCGACATCGACATCGCCGGCTCCCGTTTCTTCTCACCTTTCGGAACCGTCGTCGACGCCCGCCGTTGCGTCGGCGCCGCCGGCGCATCTCGTCGCGCCGCTCGCAACGACCGTGCACGCGGAGCCGCCGGTGGCCGTCGCGACGGCCGAGCCGATTGCCGGCGCGTCGGCCGACAAGCGCGTGCCGATTCCCTCGACGCTGAAGGCGACCGATGTCGCCGCCGACGGCGAGCCGCTCGGCGTCGCCCGCTATCGGATCGATCTGCAGGAGACGCCGTGGCACGCGGGCGCGGGCGCGATCGCGTATCTGCCCGCGGGCAGCGTTGTCGTGACCGACGCGCCCGAGCTGCTCGACGGCATCGGCATGCTGCCCGCCGATCTGCTCGTGCTGTCGACGCGCGCGACGGCGTTCGCGCGCGCGCGGCTCGTCGTCGTCGATACGCTCGGCGAAGCCGCGTTGCAAGGGCTGATTCCGGCGGGCACGCGCCACGTGCGGCTGCTGACGTCGCTGCACGCGGGCGCGCTCGCGCCGGACCGCTCGTCCGCGCCTGCGCCCGAGCTGCTGAAGCTGCACGACCTCGCGTTCCTCGCGCTCAAGCAGTGCTACGACGGCGTCGCGCAGCAGGGCTCGTTCATCGCGCTGCTGCTCGACGCGGTGAAGGACGACGTGCTGCATCCGGACGCGGGCATGTTCACGGGCCTCGTGAAGGCGCTCGCGATCGAGCTGCCGCATGCGCGCTCGCTCGCCGTGCTGACGGACGACGCGGACATCCGGCACGGCGTCGCGCGCGCCGAGCGCGAGAGCGGCGCGCAGCATCTGCTGCCCGTCGTCGCGCTGTGCGGCGGCCGGCGCCTGACGCCGCGCGTGACGCGCGACGCGGGCGAGCTGCCCGCCGACGGTTTCGCGCGGCTCGGGCCCGACTCGGTCGTCGTTGCGTTCGGCGGCGCGCGCGGGATCACCGCGGAGCTGATGAAGGCGGTTGCCGAGCACTTCCAGCCGACGATCCATCTGATCGGCAGCAGCGCGCTCGACGCATACGGCCCCGACGTGTTCTCGGGCAGCGACGAGGCGTTCGCGCGCCGTCGCCCCGACTACATCCGCGAGCAGAAAGCGCGCCATCCGCATTTGCCGCTGCCCGCGATCATCAAGGCGTTCGAGCGCCAGGTCGAGGCGCGCGCCGCGCGCCGCAACATCGACGTGATGAAGTCGTACTGCGGCCCGAACAAGGTGTTCTACCTGCGCGCCGACGTGCTCGACGCAGGCAGCGTGCGCGAGGCGGTCGGCCGGATCGCGGCGGCGGGCCAGCCGATCGATCTCGTCGTCAACGCGGCGGGCCTGAACCGCTCCGCGTCGGTCAACGTGAAATCGTTCGACGATTTCGTCGCGGTGCGCGACATCAAGATTCGCGGCTACTGGAACGTGCGCGACGCGTTCGGCGCCGCGCAACCGCGCGCGTGGTGCAACTTCGGCTCGTTCATCGGCCTGACGGGCCAGGCGGGCGAGACCGATTACGCATCGGGCAACGATTTCCTCAACACGCAGGCCGCCTACCATCGCGCGGCGCTCGCGCGCGATGAGTTCACGATCGGCTGGACGCTGTGGCGCTCGGTCGGTCTCGGCGCGAATCCCGTCACGCGCGCGTTCCTCGAAAAGAGCGGGCTCTTCACGAGCATGCGGACCAACGAGGGCATTCATCACTTCCTGCGCGAGATCAATCTGACCGAGCGCGCGGCGAGCTCCGTGCATCTCGGCGCGGCCGAGCGGCGCGCGATCGAGACGCATCTGCCGACGTTCTTCGATGCGCCGCCCGCATCCGTGCGCGCCGCGTCAACGCAGCGGCCCGTGCAATCGGCGAGCGGCGCGGCCGACGCGCAAGCCGTCGTCGCCGCACATGCGGGGCACGCGGCTTGGCCGTCGCCGCAATCGCATCCGACGCCGCCGCCGCGCGAGCGCATCGCGCAGCCGCCGAGCCACGATTTCTATCTCGGCCGCGAAGTGCGCCGCACGAGCGACAGCGTGACGTTCGAGCGCATCTTCGATCTGCGCACCGACGCGTATTTGCAGCACCACGTCGTGAACCGCTTCGCGACGCTGCCCGGCACGTTCGTGCCCGAGCTCGCGGCCGAGGCGGCGATGAAGCTGCTGCCGGGCCTGCGCGTCGTCGGCTTCCGCGACGCCGCGTTCCGCCACTTCCTGCGCGTGTACGACGCGCAGCGGCCGAGCACGAAGCGCATCCACGCGCAGGTTGTCGGCCGCGAAGGCGACGCGGCGGTCGTGCAGGTGCGAATCACGGGCGACGTGCTCGCGCCGAACGGCCAGGTGCTCGTGCAGGACAAGCTGCACTTCGAGATCAAGGCGCTCGTCGCGCCGCGCCACGCGAGCGCGCCCGCCTGGCCGATGCGGCCGGACGAGCCGCGCACGCCGGTCGCCGATCCGTATCATTTCGAATCGGCGCCCGTGCGCCTGACGGGCATGTTCGTGTCGACCGCGGATACCGGCGTCACCGCGTCGGGCAAGGTCGCGCGCTACCAGCTGAACGTCGCCGCCGACGATCCGGTGTTCTCGCGTTTCATCGTCCCGAGCATCATGCTCGACGGCCTCGCGCGCGTCGCGGTGCTGAATTACGTGGCGGACGACTACATTCCGCTCGCCGCGCCGGTGTCGATCGGCAGGATCGAACTGTACGAAAGCGGCAACGACTGCGAGCTCGCGCGCCGCTACGAGCGGATCGATTTGTACGCGACGCCCCGCGCATTCGCGCTCGAGGGTGCGCACGGCGGCAACCGCTTCGCCGCGGTGCGGCCCGACGGCCGCATGCTGATGGAGATGAGCGACGTGTCGGGCGTCGTGATCGGCTATGTGCACCGGACGACGGGCGCGTACGCGACGAAGGCCGAGGTCGACGCGCTCGCCGCGCGCCTCGCAACCGAGCGGGAGACGGCATGAGCAAGCACCGCCAGGCGCCGGGGCCGCGCGGCAGCCTCGTGATGGGCAACCTCGCCGCGTACAAGCGCAATCCGATCACGATGCTGCTGCGCCTGCATCAGCAGTACGGCGACGTCGCGCGCAACCGGCTCGGACCGTTCGTCACGCATGCGCTCGCGCATCCGGACCACATCCAGTACGTGCTGCAGGAGAACCATCGCAACTACGTGCGCGGGCGTTTCTACGACAACTTCAAGATGTTTTTCGGCGACGGGCTGCTGACGACGGACGGCGAATTCTGGCGCCGCCATCGGCGCGCGGTGCAGCCGCTCTTCCACAAGAAGCAGGTCGATGCGCACACGGCCGCGGTCGGCGACGCCGCGCTCGCGCTCGCGAATCGCTGGAGCGCGCTGCCGCCCGGCAAGTCGGTCGACGTCGTCGAGGAGATGATGCATCTGAGCCTGAGGATGCTCGGGCTGATGGTGTTCAACACTGACGTGTCGTCGCACGCGGAGGCGGTCGGCCCGGCGGTGCGCTTCGGCATCGAAGCGATGATGCCGCAGGGCAACATGAACGACTTCATCCCGCGCTGGGCGCCGACGCGCTTCAATCGTCGGATCGCGCACGCGCGCCGCGCGATCGACACGATCGTCGCGAAGATCATCGCCGATCACCGCGAAGAACGCTGCGAGCCGAGCGACGTGATCTCGCTGCTGCTGAACGCGCGCGATCCCGACACCGGCGCGCCGATGACGCAGCAGGAAGTGCACGACGAAGTGATGACCGTGTTCCTCGCGGGGCACGAGACGACGGGCGCGGGCCTGGCGTGGGCGCTGTACGCGCTCGCGCAGCATCCGGCCGTGCTGCGCCAGCTGCGCGACGAGCTCGACGCGCGCCTCGGCGGACGCGCGCCGACCATGCAGGACTTCGAACAATTGCCGTACCTGTCGCAGGTCGTCGACGAGGCGCTGCGCGTCTATCCGCCGATCTGGGGCTTCACGCGCGATCTCGTCGAGGACGACGAGATCGGCGGCTACCGGATTCCGGCGCGCACGTCGGTGTTCATGTCGCCGTACGTCACGCATCGCCATCCGGCGTTCTGGCGCAATCCCGACGCGTTCGATCCGGAGAACTTCGCGAGCGACGCGCCGGCGCGCCATCGCTTCGTCTATTTCCCGTTCGGCGGCGGGATGCGCAAGTGCATCGGCTTTCAGACCGCGCTCTTGCAGATGCGCGTGCTCGTCGCGGTGGTCGCGCAGCACTTCGATCTGAACGTGCTGCCAGGCCATCCGATCGAACTCGGCGCGACGATCTCGCTGCGGCCGGTGCACGGCATTCGTCTGATCGTGAAGCCGCGCGAGCGGCAGCAGAGCCATCTCGCGCGCGTGCGCGAGCAAGAATCGGTGCGCGCCCTGCGGCCGCTCGGCGATTCGGTCGAACCGACGGGCGCTGTGTGTCCGATGACGGCGGCGCACGAGATCGGCGCGAACGCGACCGCCGCCGCGGCGGCGGAGGCGGGCGCGCTCGCCTGCGCGCCTGCGGGCGGCGCGACCGTCGCCGCGGAGCACGAGCATGCGGCGGCCGGGCAGCCTGCCGATGCCGCGCGGCTGTCGCTGGCTACCGCGCCCGCGGCGGCGCCGCACGACGCGGCCGCCGACGCGAATGCGCGCGGCGTGCCCGCGTGGCGCTTCACGTGGAAGCCGGTGCCCGTCGATGCGGTGCCCGACGAGCCGTCGCCCGCGTTGAGCGGCAAGCGGATCGCGCTCGTCAACGGGCGCGGCGGCACGGTCGAGCGCGTCGCGGCCGCGCTCGCGCGGACCTGCGCGAAGGTATCGGTGTTCGCGCCCGCCGCGAGCGCCGATCACGCGGAAGCCGCGCGAACCTTCGTCAACGAAGCGGGGCCGCTCGACGGCATCGTCGATCTCGGGCTCGAAACGCCGTTCGCGCTCGACGACGCGAGCGCATGGGAAGCGCCGATGCGCCGCACGGTCGAGCTGCTGAAGGCATGCTACGGCGACTGGGCGGCGGAGGACGACACGTCGCGGCTCTTCTACGTCGCGCTCACGTGGATGGACGGGCAGATGGGCTACGGCGGCGACGCCGGCGCGCAGCCGCTCGGCGGCCTGTGGGCGGGGCTCGCGAAGACGCTGCCGCAGGAGCTGCCGAACTGCAACGTGCGCGTGCTCGACATCGCGCCCGACGAGACGGGCCGCGTCGACCGGCACGTCGTCAACGAGCTGTATCGCTGGGGCCTGTTCGAGGTCGGCTATCGCAACGGCGTGCGCTACACGTTGCACGCGAAGCGCAACGAACTGCCGCCGCTCGCCGTCGACGCGCAAACGGCGCTCGCGCCCGGCGACACCGTGCTGTTCTCGGGCGGCGCGCGCGGGATCGGCCTGCTGTGCGCGCGTGCGCTGGCCGAACGCCACGGCTGCGCGGTGATCGTCACGGGGCGCGAGGCGCCGCCCGACGGCAGCGAGCCATGGATGGCGCTCGACGACGAAGGCTTCAAGCGATACGGCCTCGAACAGCTGCGCGCGGCGACGCCCGACAATCCGCCGAAGTCGATCCGCGCGACGCTGCAGCGCCTGAAGCGGCGGCGCGAGCTGAAGGCGGCGCTCGACGAGATGGCCGCGCTCGGTCTGGCGGTGCATTACCGCGTATGCGACGTGACCGACCGCGCGGCCGTGCGCGCGCTGTGCGACGAGCTCGGCGATTCGCTGCGGATGGTGATCCACAACGCGGGCGTCGACCAGCCGGTGCGGCTGATCCAGAAGCGCGCCGACGATTTCGCGCACACGGTCCGCACCAAGGTGCTCGGCTTCGCGAATCTGTGCGATGCGGTCCGCGCGCGGCCGCGGCTCGTGCAGTTCTGCAACGTCGGCTCGCTGACGGGCCGCTGGGGCGGGATGACGGGCGAGACCGACTATGCGGCCGCGAACGAGGCGCTCGCGCGTCTGGGCCTGTGGGCGGCCAAGCACGCGCTTTCGCCCGCGTGCGGCGTGAAGACGCTCGTGTGGCCGACGTGGGAAGGCGTCGGGATGATCACGAACTTCGCGGTCACGCAGCGCTACATCACGCCGATGAACGTCGACGAGGGCGTGCGCCACTGGCTGCGCGAGCTCGCGTCGCCGGGCAGCGGCGAGGCGATGTTCATGGGCGCGGTCGGCCGCGCGCCGACGCCCGTGCAGATCAAGGGCTTCCAGCCGATTCGCGAGCTGCCGAACATCGGCGAGCTCGTCACGCGCCGGCATCACGTCGGCGAGCCGCTGCGCTTTCGGCCGTTCAAGCGTTTCGAGGGCCGCTACGCGATCGATCCCGCCGTCGCGCCGTACTCGCACGCGTTCCGCTTCAACGGCCGCGCGGTGCTGCCCGCGTCGCTCGTGCTCGAGCACGCGTGCGCGGTCGGCGACTGGGTGATGCCGCCGACGGGCGAGCCGCGCGACCTGAGCGAGATGACGAACGTCGTGTTGCGTCTCGACGCGCTGCCCGACGTGTCCGGCGGCGGCGAGCCCGTCGAGATCGGCAGCGAGGCGGCCGGCTACATGATCGGCGACGTCTGGTGTGTCGACGTGCGCTGCAGCGACGCGCGCACGCGCGCCGAGCTGCTCAGCATGACGCTCGTCTATCGGCCGCAGCCGGAGCAGATCGGCGCCGCGTATGCGCGCCCGCCCGGCACGACGCCGGAGCCCGCGCGGCTCACGAGCGCGCCGCATGCCGCGTGGAACGGCGAGCTGCTGCCGGCGGGCGACTGGAGCGTGCCCGACGACGCGTCGGCCGGCATCGTGCGGATCGGCCGCGTGCCGCCCGCCGCCGTGTTGAGCCTCTGGGCGCTGCCGTTTCCGCTCGAACTGCGCCTGCCCGTCAATCACGTCGAGCACGTGCTGCGCGTGCTGCTCGCCGAATGGGGCGCCGCGCAGCCCGACGCGCCGGCCGTGTGGCGGATCGGCGGCGCGAAGCTCGCGCGTCTGCCGGCGTCGTCGGCAGACAGCGTCGTCGAGTACGCGACCGGCCGCTTCGCGGTGCTCGACGCGCGCGGCTACGTGCTGCTGCGTGTCGACGACACGCGCGTCGGCGCCGATGCCGACGCCGCACATGCGACGCAGTCCGAAACAGGCGCGCTTGCCGATCCGCTGACGGCATGATGCGCGACCGTACAAGTGAAGGAACGACAACGATGACGACGACGAACACGACGACGGAACCGAGCGCGGCAGCGGCAGCGACGTCGGCGCACCGGGATTGCAGCGGCCGCTATTGCATCATCGGCGGCGGCGCGGCCGGCATCGCGACGGCGAAGAACCTGCGCGAACACGGCATCGCGTTCGATCTGATCGAGCGCGAGGACGACATCGGCGGCACCTGGTACTACGGCAAGCCGTGCAGCGCGATCTACAAATCGGTGCACATGATCAGCTCGCGCGAGTTCTCCGAATACACGGATTACCCGATGCCGGCCGATTACCCGACGTACGCGCGCGGCGATCAGGCGCTCGCGTATCTGCGCGACTACGCGCGCCGCTTCGGCGTCTACGAGCACGCGGAGTTCAACCGGACCGTGCTGGAAGTCGCGCCGCTCGCGGAAGGCGGCTTGTGGCGCGTCGAGCTCGACGGCCACGACGTGCGCCACTACAAAGGCGTATTCGTCTGCAACGGCCATCTGTCGAAGCCGCAGGTGCCGGATTATCCGGGCCGCTTCGACGGGCTGCAGCTGCATTCGGCGCTGTACAAGACGCCCGACGTGCTGAAGGACAAGCGCGTGCTCGTCGTCGGCGCGGGCAATTCGGGCTGCGACATCGCGGTCGAGGCGGCTCATCACGCGAGCGCGGTGTTTCACAGCACGCGGCGCGGCTACTTCTACTGGCCGAAATTCCTGTTTGGGATTCCTGCGGATCGCTGGGCCGAGTGGCCGCTGAAGCTGCGTCTGCCGCTGTGGGCGCGGCGCTTGTTCGGCGAACGGCTCTTGCGTCTGACGACGGCCGGCCAGCCGGAAGACTACGGGCTGCCGAAGCCGGACCACAAGCTGTTCGAAGCGCACTTCATCATCAATTCGACGCTGTTCTATCACCTCGGGCACGGCGATCTCGCCGCGAAGCCGGACGTCGTCGAGCTGAAGGGCGACCGCGTGGCGTTCGCGGACGGCAGCGAGGAACAGATCGACGCGATCGTCTACGCAACGGGCTTCCAGCTGAGCTTCCCGTTTCTCGACCAGTCGTATCTTCAATGGGACAAGATGCAGCCGCGCCTCTACCTGAACATCTTCGATCGCGCGCATCCGAACCTGTTCTTCATCGGCCTGTTCCAGACGTCGACCGGCAACTGGCCGCTGATGGATTATCAGGCGCAGCTCGTCGCGCGCTACCTGCGCGCGCGCGATGCGGCGCCGCGCAAAGCCGCTCGGATCGACCGGCTGACCGGCCGCGACCGCTCGAACTGGAACGGCGGAATTCATTTCAGCGCTACGCAGCGGCACGTGATCGAAGTCGAGCACTTCGCGTACCGGCTGCAACTGAAGCGGCTGATTCGCTCGCTGCCCGATTCGCGCGTCGCGTCGCGGCAGGCGCGGCCCGTGGCCGTCGCGGCTTCGGCTTCGCCTCCGGCGCAAGCCGCCGCGCGCGTGCAGGCGGGGGACGCGTGATGCCGATCGTGCGCGTCGAGAACGTCAGCAAGACCTACTTGCTCGACAGCGTGAAAGTGACCGGCCTCGCCGGCGTGTCGATCGACATCGACGCGAATCGCTTCACCGTGCTGAGCGGCCCGTCCGGCAGCGGCAAGACGACGCTGCTCAACATGATCGGCTGCATCGACCGGCCGGACGCGGGGCGCGTGAGCGTGGCGGGGCAGGACACCGCGACGTTGTCCGACGATGCGCTGTCGGATTTCCGCGCGAGACAGGTGGGCCACGTGTTCCAGTCGTTCAACCTGCTGCCGGTGCTGTCCGCGTACGAGAACGTCGAATATCCGCTGCTGATGGCGCGCACGCCTGCACGCGAGCGCGCGGAGCGCGTCGCGTATCTGCTCGATGCCGTCGGCTTGAGCGGCAAGGGCGCGCACCGGCCGAGCCAGCTGTCGGGCGGCCAGCGGCAGCGCGTCGCGATCGCGCGCGCGCTCGCGGCGGGGCCGTCGCTCGTGCTCGCCGACGAGCCGACCGCGAACCTCGACAGCGTCACGGGCCAGGCGATCATCGCGTTGATGCACAAGATGCAGCGCGAGAGCGGCGTGTCGTTCATCGTGTCGTCGCACGATCCGCAGGTGCTGGATGCGGCCGACGACGTCGTGCAAATTCGCGACGGGCGCATCGTCGATCGCCGCCGCGTCGCGCAGGAGGCGCAGAGCTGATGCATACCTTCATGTTGGCGCTGCGCAATCTGCAGCGAAACCGGCGGCGCTCGATCACGACGCTGCTCGCGATGATCGTCGGCGTCTGCGCGATCCTGCTGTTCGGCGGCTTCAGCAAGGACATCACGTTCGGATTGCAGACGGATTTCGTGCGGCGCAGCGGGCACTTGCAGATCCAGCGGCACGGCTATTTCCAGTACGGCAGCGGCAACCCGGTCGCGTACGGGATCGGCGGCTACGAGCGGCTGATCGCGCAGCTGCGCGACGATCCGGTGCTCGCGCCGATGATCGCGGTGATCACGCCGACGCTGCAGTTCGGCGGGATCGCCGGCAACTTCGAAGCGGGCGTGTCGCGCACGGTGCTCGCGCAGGGCGCGATCGCCGACGAGCAAGACCGGATGCAGCAGTGGAACGACTACGGCTTTCCATTGACGCCGAAGCCGTATCCGCTCGTCGGCACCGTGCCCGATGCGGCGATCGTCGGGCACGGCGTCGCGCGCGTGCTGCATCTATGCGGGCCGCTGCGCGTGCCCGATTGCGGCGACGGCGGCATCGCGAAGGGGGCCGCAACGGCCGCGTCCGGCGTGGCGACGCCCGACGCAGCGACGTCCGATGCATTCGCGCCCGCCGCGGCCGACGCGCCCGCCGACGTGCTCGCGCTCGCCGCGGCCGAGGCGGACGCGCAAAAGCGCGAGCGAAAGAGCGACGGCGCGGGCGCGACGCACATCGAGGTGCTCGCGGCGAACGCCTACGGCGCGCCGAACGTCGGCGGCTTCACGGTGGTCAAGGCCGAGCAGCAGGGCGTGAAGGAGCTCGACGACGTTTATCTCGCGATGCATCTGCCGCGCGCGCAGCGGCTCGTCTACGGCGGCGACGCGCCGCGCGTGACGGCGATCGAGATCCAGTTCAAGCACACCGCGCAACTGCCCGCCGCGCGCGCGCGGATCGACCAGCTGTTCGGCGGCCGCTTCGAAGGCCAGCCGCTCGACATGCTCGATTTCGCCGCGCTCAATCCGTTCTATGACCAGACGAACCGCATGTTCTCGATGATCTTCGGCTTCGTGTTCGTGCTGATCGGCGCGATCGTGCTGTTCGTGGTCAGCAACACGATGAGCACGGCGATCCTCGAGCGGACCGTCGAGATCGGCACGCTGCGCTCGATGGGCGTGCGCCGCGGCGGCATCCAGGCGCTGTTCGTCTGCGAAGGCGCGCTGCTCGGCATCGTCGGCGCGTCGGTCGGCGTGCTCGTCGCGCTCGGTCTCGCGGCAGCGGTGAATCACAGCGGGCTCGCGTGGACGCCGCCCGCGCGGATCGATTCGGTCGCGCTGACGGTGCGCGTGTGGGGCGAATGGCGCCTCATCGCGTTGACGTTCGTCGGGCTCGCGTTCGTCGCCGGGCTGTCCGCATGGCTGCCCGCGCGGCACGCGGCGCGGCTGTCGATCGTCGACGCGCTGCGCTACGTATGAGTTTCGTGAATTTTCAGTTTGAACAACGAAAGATCGAATCGATCGGGAGGTGGAGCGTGCGTCGCTTGTTTCGTACATGGTGGATCGGATTGAGTCTCGGCGCGGCGGCGCTCGCGCATGCGCAGACGCCGCCCGATCCGCAGAAGCTGCTCGCGGAAAGCGACGCGATCCGCACGCCGGCGAAGTCGTTCGTGCTCACCGCGACGCTGACCGAATACCGGTCCGGCAAGCAGGTCGACGGCAACACGCTGTCGATCTATTCGAAGCCCGACGCGCCGGGCGGCGCGTTCCGCACGCTGGTGCGCTTCGTCGCGCCCGCGCGCGATGCGGGCAAGCTGATGCTGAAGAACGGCAACGACCTGTGGTTCTACGATCCGGCGAACCAGGCGAGCATCCGCATCTCGCCGGACCAGCGGCTGCTCGGGCAGGCGGCGAACGGCGACGTCGTGACCGTCAATCTCGCGCACGATTATCAGGCGGAGCTCGAGGGCGCCGAGGACGTGATGGACGGCGACCGGCAGACGCGGCATTGTTACAAGCTGTCGCTGAAGGGCAATGCGCAGGGCCTCACGTACCATCGGATCGAGATGTGGCTCGACGCGTCGAACAGCCGGCCGGTGAAGGCGAAGTTCTATTCGGAAAGCGACCGGCTGCTGAAGAGCGCGTTCTATCGGCGCTATACGATGGAGCTCGGCGTGGAGCGTCCGACCGAGACGGTGATCATCGACGGCCTCGATCCGAACTGGGTGACGGTGATGCGCTTTTCCGGATACGCGTGGCGCGACATTCCGGACGCGTGGCTGCAGCGAGATTATCTGCCCCGCTTCCAGGCGCAATGACGCTCAGATCGTTGGCGGTCCTGATTTGCGCGGCGGCCGCGGCGATGCCGCTGCGCGCCGCGGCGGCAGGCGATGCTGACGCGCCGGGCGACGCGACGAACGCGGCGCTGGACCTGGCTGACGCAACGCCTGTCGCCGCGCCGGAAGCGGCGCGATCGTGGAAATTCAGCGTGCAGGATGCGGTGCGCTGGAGCGACGACCGTGACGCCGCTTCATCGTGGCGTAACCAGCTGTCGCTGGAATTCCAGTTCGAGCACGCGCTCACGCCGACGCTGAACGTGAACTTCGCGATGCGGTTCGATCGTTTCGATCCGTTGTCGTCCGGCGCGGCGTCGCACCGTGACGTGATGCTCGTCAAGGAGGCGTATGCGAGCTGGAAGCCGTCGCCGCTGCTGGCGATCGACGCGGGCCGGATCAACGAACGCATCGGCGCGGCGATCGGCTACAACCCGACCGATTTCTTCAAGGCGGGCGCGGTGAGCCTCGACGTGCCGCCCGATCCGGACAGCCGCCACACGAACCGGCTCGGCAGCGTCGGCGTGCGCGCGCAGCGCGTCTGGGATTCGGGATCGATCGCGTTGATGCTGTCGCCGCGGCTCGCGAGCCGCAGCGTGCCGGGCGATCCGTTCGCGTCGTCGGACCTGCGGCGCACGAACGGCGTCGATCGCTGGATGCTCATCGGCAGCCAGCGGATCACGCCGGCGATCCAGCCGCAGTGGGTGCTGTACGGCGAGAGCGGGCAATCGCCGCAGTTCGGGCAGAATCTGAGCGTGCTGCTGGGCAACGCGGTGGTCGCGTACGCGGAATGGACGCTCGGCTGGCGGCCGTCGCTGATCGGCTCGGCGACGGGCGGCGGCAACGGCAACCGCGCGTTTCGCACGCGCTCGGCGGTCGGCTTTACGTGGACGCTACCGATCGACTTGTCGCTGACGGCTGAGCTGCAAGGCAACAGCGGCGGCGCGTCGGCATCGCAATGGCGCGCGCTGCAGGCGAGCGATCCTTACGCGTGGGGCCGCGCGGTTCGTACGTCGATCGCCGCGCAGGAGTTGCCGTCGCGGCACGGGCTGTTCCTGATGGCCGCATGGCGCAACGTGTTCGTGCGCCGCCTCGACCTGACGGGCTTCGCGCAACTCGATCTCGGCGCGGGGCGGCAGTATTGGGTCGAGCTGCGGCGGCGCTTCGACACGTTCGACGTCGCCGTGCAGTTCCTGCGGCAGACGGGACCGTCGTGGAGCCGCTTCGGCGCGATGCCCGAGGCGAGCAGCGTTCAGGTGCTGGGCATTTTTTATCAATGAGACGTCGTCAATCGTCGAATAACAAGGACAAGGGCCACTCTTCGATGAGCAAACGCATTCTGCAAATCGCCACCGCGATTCTCGCGGCCGTGCCGGTCGCAACCGGCGCGCTCGGCATGATGGGCATTCACGATCCGCTGTACGCATCGCTCGGCGTCGCGCTGCCCGCCGACGCGACGCTCGACAGCAACCTGCGCTTCTACGCGGGCGTCTGGTTCGGCCTCGGTCTCGGCGCGTTCTGGACGATCCCGAACATCGAGCGCAACGGCGTCCTGTTCCGCGCGCTGTGGACGATGATCTTCGTCGGCGGAATCGGGCGTCTCATCTCACTCGTGTCGCTCGGCGCACCGTTCCCGCCGTTCATCGGCTTTACCGTACTCGAGATCGTCGGCGCGCCGCTGTTCGTCTGGTGGCAGCGCCGCGTCGCGGCGACGGCCGGCTGACGGGCGACGTCGAGCGCGCAGCGCGGCCGGCGCCGTCGGCGTGCGTTTGAAACACTTAGGTTGACTGACAAAAATGATGGCGGAAGGATTGCCGCGCGCGGCACCGCATGACGACGCGGCGGCGCTGCGGTTCAGCGTCGCGCGGCCGTCGGCGGCACTGACGGAGCGGTTGATGCGCGGCGAGGCGCACGTGTGGCGCGCACGCGCGGACGAAGCGGGTTCGTATCTGAAGCGCGATTGCTTGTCGCTGAGCGAATACGAGCGCGCCGCGCGGCTCAAGTTCGGCGCGCATCGCGAGTTGTTCGTGTTCGCGCGCGCGATGGTGCGCGTCGTGCTCGGCGAATACCTGAGCGCCGATCCGGCGCGGCTCGTGTTCGACGTCGAGCCGGGCGGAAAGCCGGTGCTGTTCGGCCGCGATCTCGAATTCAGCGTGAGCCATGCGTGCGGCGCGGTGCTGATGGCGGTCGCGAAAAAGCGGGTGGGCTGCGATCTCGAATCGCTCGGTCGAAAGCTCGACGTCGACGCGCTCGCGGCCGCGAGCCTCGGCGAACGCGAGCGCGACCTGTTCGAGCGCGCGCCGAAAAACGCGCGCGAGCGGCTGTTGCTGCAATTGTGGACGCGCAAGGAGGCGCTCTTGAAGGCGCACGGCGCGGGCCTGCGGCGCGATCCGCGGGAGCTGGAGATGCCGTGGCCCGTGTCGCCGGGCGCGCGGGACGAATGCGTGAGCGACGGCGTGCGGTGGGCGGTCGCCGACGTCGCGCTCGGCGCGCAGTGGCGCGCCGCGGTCGCGATGGAGGATCGCGGCGCGCACTTGCGCGGATTCTGTTTGGGGTGGTGAGCCGCCGTCCGGCGTCGCGATCGTGGCGATTGCGGCGAACGGGCGTGCGGCATCGTTCAAGTAACGCTACATGCAGGGGAATCGTTCATGGAGTCGATGTTCAAATGCGTCGCCGACGCGGCGCGGGCAGCAAGAAAAAGTCTGATGAATGCCTGGGCGACGGCGATCGTCGCCGCGATGTGCGCGATCGCCGCGCCGGCAGTGCACGCGGACACCGCGGCGGGCGCGGTCGACGATTACGCGGCGACGCGCTATCCGATCATCCTCGTCCACGGCCTGACGGGCACCGACGACTATTTCGGCATCGTGCCTTACTGGTACGGCATGCAATCCGATCTGCAGCGGCACGGCGCGACCGTGTTCGTCGCCGATCTGTCAGGATTCCAGAGCGACATCGGCCCGAACGGGCGCGGCGAGCAGCTGCTCGCGTACGTGAAGCAGGTGCTCGCCGTCACCGGCGCGCAGAAGGTCAACCTGATCGGCCACAGCCAGGGCGGGCTGACGTCGCGCTACGTCGCGGCGGTTGCGCCGGATCTCGTTGCCTCGGTGACGACGATCGCGACGCCGCATCGCGGCTCGCAGTTCGCCGACTTCGTGCTCGGCGCGCTGAGTCTCGATCCGACCGGCCTGTCGACGCCGATTTTCGGCGGACTGCTGAATATTTTCGGCATCCTGACAAGCCACACACACAACACGAATCAGGATGCAATCGCCGCGCTGAACGCGCTCAGCACGCCATACGCGACGCAATTCAACACGCTGTTCCCGAGCGCGAGCCTCGGCGCGGCCGGCGCGTGCGCGTCGGGCGTGCCGAGCGAGACGGTCGGCGGCAACGTGCACCTGCTGTATTCGTGGAGCGGCAGCGCGTACCAGCCGATCAAGGTGCTCGGCGTCACGACGGGCGCGATCGACACGAGCACCATTGCGCTCGTCGATCCGGCCAACGTGCTCGATCCGTCGACGCTCGTGTTCCTGACGGCCGGCAACATCATGGCGCTCAAGCAGGCGGGGCCGAACGACGGCTTCACGTCGACCTGCAGCTCGCTCTACGGAACGTCGATCTCGACGGATTACAAATGGAATCACTTCGACGAGATCAACCAACTGCTCGGCGTTCGCGGCGCGTATGCGCCCGATCCGGTCGCGGTGCTGCGCACGCATGCGAACCGGCTGAAATTACAGGGCGTTTGAAAGAAGGTTGAGCGGCGGCGCGCCGCGCGTCGTATGATTGTCCGACGAATGCGCCGCCGCTTGCGCGAGCGGCGGCGCACGCGCATTCATGCAGCGGACGCGTCATATGTAACGCGACGAGCAGACGAATGCGCGCAAGATGGCCAGTCTACGCACGACCTCCACGAGGATCTGCGAGACAGGCCACGCTTCGAGCATCTGGCGGCGGACCGGCAACGGGTCGCCGCCGGTTCGTTTCCGGCGTTAGCGCGCGCCGGGGGAATACGAGACCGCCGCGGTGAAGCGGCGCGGCGGCGGGGCTGAGGCAAGGTGGACGATGAACGGGACTTCCAGCATGCGCGAACAGGCGCTCGGCTTGAACGACGCAAGAGGCCAGGCGGCCGAACTGAGGCCGGCGCTCGACGTCTGGCCGATCCTGCTGATGGTGTCGGTGCTCGTGTGCGTCGTGATCGTGAGTCTGACGGTGGTGTCCTTCCTTAGGGTGTACATCGGCGGCGAGAGCACGTGGTCGAAGTCGCAGAAGGACGCGGTCATCTATCTGATCCGTTACGCGGAGACGGGCGACGAGCGCGCATACAAGCTCTACGAGGCCGCGATCGACAAACCCTATCGGCTGAGCCTCGCGCGCGCCGCGTTGCAGCGCAAGCCGCCCGATCGCGCGACCGCGCGCGAGGCGATCATCGCGAGCGGCATCGACCCTACCGACGCGGCGGCGGCCGCGCTGCTGCTGCCCGCGCTCAGCTGGGTCGCGAAGATCAACTACGCGCTGCAGTGCTGGATGCAGGCCGACGTCGAGCTCGCCGAGTTCCGCAGCGTCGCGAGCCAGCTGCACGCGCTCGTCAGCAGCGGCCATCGCGACGATCCGCGCGTGAAGGAGCTCGAATATCGCGCGTGGGACATCAACGAGCGCGTGTCCGGCCTGCCCGATCGCTTCTCGAAGGCGTTCAGCGACGAATTCCGCTCGAGCGTCGCGCTGCTGCTCGTCTGCTACTTCGTCGCGTCGATGTTCCTGATGTATCTCGCGCTCGTCTGGGCGCGCAAGGCCGCGTTGCAACGGTTGTCGATCCAGTACGCGCTCGACCGCAGCGAGGCGTTCGCCGAGGCGGCGCTGAGCTCGGTCGCGGAGGCCGTGATCACCGTGGGGCTCGCGAAGAACGTCGACTTCATCAACAACGCGGCCGAGCAGTTGCTCGGCTATTCGGCCGCCGCGTGCGTCGGCGCGCCGGTGTCGAGCGTGCTGATGCTGCTCGACAAGGAGACGGGGAACGCGGTCGACATCGTCGACGAACTCTGGGCGCGCGAGGAGCGTACGCCGATCAAGCGCGAGGTGCATCTGCTGCGCCGCGATCACTCGAAGATAGTTGTACAGACAACCATCTCGGAAATGGGCGACCGCGTGCATGGCCACATCGGCTACGTGCTGATCCTGCGCAACATGACGCGCGAGCAGCAGTTCCTCGAAAGCCTCGCATGGCAGGCGACGCACGACGTGCTGACGGGGCTCGTGAACCGCGTCGAGTTCGAGCGCCGTCTCGAAGTCGCGCTCGCCGACGCGACCTCCGGCAAGGCCCGCATCGATTCGATGCTGCTGATGCTCGACCTCGACCGCTTCAAGGAGATCAACGACACGTGCGGCCACGCGGCGGGCGACGCGATGCTGCGTGAAGTTACGCAGCGCTTCCAGAGCTGCCTCGACGACGAGGACGTGCTCGCGCGGCTCGGCGGCGACGAGTTCGGCGTGCTGCTGCCGCACGGCGCGGGCTCGTGGCCGTCGAAGAACAAGGCCGAGCGGCTGCGCCGCAGCCTCGAGGATTTCGTGTTCCTGTGGGAGGGCGAGCGCTTCACGGTCAGCGTCAGCATCGGCGTGCTCGAGCTCTGCAAGGCGCCGCGCAATCTCGAGATGGCCGTCAAGCTTGCCGACATCGCGTGCTACATCGCGAAGGAGCGCGGGCGCAACCGCATCCAGCTCGCCGACCCGAGCGACTTGCAGCAGGCGCGCCACGTCGGCGACGTGCAATGGAGCCGCCGGATCAAGACCGCGCTCGAAACCGACGGCTTCCGCCTGTACGTGCAGCCCATCGTCCACACGCGCCCGGATTCCGGCACGCCCGAGCGCGCGGAGGTGCTGCTGCGCATGACGGGCGGCGCGGGCCGCGACATCTCGCCCGCCGCGTTCCTGCCGGCCGCCGAGCGCTACGGGCTGATGGGGCTCATCGACCGCTGGGTGGTCCGCACCGTGTTCCACAAGTTGAGCGCGATGCCGGTACGCGAGTACCACGAATACAACGTGAACTTGTCGGGCGCGTCGATTTCCGACGAGCGCTTTCTCGAATTCGTGATCGCCGAGCTGTTGAGCTCCGGTCTCGAACCATCGGTGATCTGCTTCGAGATCACCGAAACGATCGCCGTGAAGAATCTCGAGCTTGCGTCGCGCTTCATGAGCGAGCTGCGCACGATAGGCTGCCGCTTCGCGCTGGACGATTTCGGCGCGGGCATGTCGTCGTTTCGCTATCTGCGCAACCTGCCGATCGATTACCTGAAGATCGACGGCGAATTCGTGTCGAACATGATGTCGGACCGGGTGAGTTTTGGCGTCGTCAGCGCGATCAACGCGGTCGCGCACTCGATGCGTTGCAGCACCGTCGCCGAGCATGTGGAATCCGACGCCGAGCTCGGCATGCTGCGCGAGCTCGGCATCGACTTCTGCCAGGGATATTTCTTTGCTCAGCCTTCGCCGTGGCGCGAGGGCGGCTATTGACGTGGTTGGGTGACTTTATCTAAGGAGAGGAAATTGCATATCCCTTTTGAACGCGAAGGCGACTTGATGGATATCGGGAGCTATCCACACTGGCTACAGGACGTGGTCGGCACGGTGCGGGCGGCGCGCGACCGCGTGCGCTTCCACGAGGTTTTCTCGCTGATGCGCGACGGCCGCCTCGCGCCGCGGCAGCTCGCCGCGTTCTTCGTGAACGGCTGGCCCGTCGTCGAGCAGTTTCCGAAGTACATGTCGATGAACCTGCTGAAGGCGAACGGCACGAGTTCGTCCGGCGACGAGAAGGCGCGCCGCTATCTGATTCGCAACATTCGCGTCGAGCTGAACCACGTCGAGCACTGGGTCAACTGGGCGGAGGCGAGCGGCTTGCCGCGCCGGCAGCTGATCGACGGCGACAGCCCGCCCGCCGCGCTCGCGCTCAGCCACTGGTGCTGGAAGAGCAGCAGCGCGGATTCGCTCGCGGCGAGCATCGCGGCGACCAACTACGCGATCGAAGGCGTGACGGGCGAATGGAGCGCGGACCTGTGCCGTTCGGACGTCTATGAAATGGGTTTTCCCGAGCATGTGCGCGGCCGTGCGATGCGCTGGCTGAAGCTGCATTCGAGCTATGACGACAAGCATCCGTGGGAGGCGCTCGACATCGTCGCGACGATCCTCGGCCAATCGCCGAGCACCGAGCAGGTGCGCGACGTCTCGGCCGGCATCGAGCGCAGCTTCCGTTATTTCGAGATGAGCCTTTCATGCTGCCTCGACGCGTGAGCTCCGCGCGTCGTCGTCTGGCGGCGGGCGAACGCAAGCCCGGCCGGCGACGGCGAGGCGAGCCCGCTTCGCGGGCGATCCGCGGTGGCGCGCGTCGATCGGTCGCGCATGCGTGTCCATGCGTGGCGGCGACGGAGAGGCGCACCGCTTCGCCGGCCGCGTCGTAAATATTTCGTCTATTCGGTAACAGACCGTCACGGCGCCGCGCGAGCGCGCCAAGCTCGGTATACTGTCCTGTCTGCGCCGGCGCCGTGTCGCGTCCGGCTTGTTCTCTTCCTAGTTCGATACACGCTACACGCATGAAACGTCATCTGTTTGCTTTTGTGGCCGCGGCCGTCGTGTCCGTTTCGGCAATCGCTCAAACCGCGCCCGTCGAGGTGGTCAGGAACGCCGTGGAGGGCACCGTCGGCGCGATGAAGGCGGACCCCGCCGCGCGCGGCGGCGACATGGCGAAGATCACGCAGATCGTCGAAGCGCGCTTTCTGCCCGCGACGAACTTCGAGCGCACGACGCGCATCGCGGTGGGCGATGCGTGGAAGCAGGCGAGCCCGCAGCAACAAGAGGAGCTGTACAAGCAATTCCGGATTCTGATGACGCGCACGTACGCGGCATCGCTCGCGCAGCTCGGCAGCCAGGACGCGAAGTTCAGTTTCAAGGCGGCGGGCGCGGGCGGCGCCGACGCGCTGGTGCGCTCGACGGTGACGACGCCGGGCGACAGCCAGTCGGTCGGCTACCGGCTCGGCAAGATCGGCAACGACTGGAAGATCTACGACATCGACATGTCGGGCGCGTGGCTGATCCAGGTCTACCAGGGCCAGTTCAAGGCGCAGCTCGCGCAGGGCGGCATCGACGGTCTGATCGCATTCCTGACGAAGCACAACGCGCGCGCGAACTGAGCGCGCCGGCCGATTCGTTCGGCATTCGTCATTCGTCATGCAAATGGGCGCTTCGGCGCCCTTTTTCATGTCGCGCGATGAAGATGCGGGGTGTGTCGAGCGCGCTGCGCGCTGCGCGTGGCGTGCGCTCGCCGCTGATGCTTGTGTCGCGCGTTCGCCTAGCGCCTGCGATGCTCGACCGCGAACTTGATCAGCTCCGCCTGGCCTTCGATATCGAGCTTGCGTTTCAGATTCAGCCGATGCGTTTCGACCGTGCGCACCGACAGGCCGTTGCGCTGCGCGATCTGCTTGCTCGACAACCCGTGCGCGAGCGCATCGAGGATGTCGCGTTCGCGCGGCGTGAGCCGGTCGAGCGGCGACGCTTCCGCGCTCGCGTGAATCATCCGTGCGGCGATGCCCTCGCTGAAGAACGTCTGACCGGCGAGCACCGCACCGATCGCGCGCACGATCTCGGTCGCGGGCGAATCCTTCAGCAGATAGCCGCTCGCGCCCGCGCGCACCGCCTGCGTCACGTATTCGACGTTGTCGTGCATCGACAGCATCAGCACGCGAATCGCAGGGAAGCGCTCGTGAAAGACGCCCGCGAGCGCGATTCCGTTCATGCCCTGCATGCCGATGTCCATCAGCGCAAGATCGGGCTCGAGCGATTCGGCGAGCGCGAGCGCTTCGTCCGCGTTGCCCGCTTCGCCGACGACGGCGAGGCCGGGCGCCGCTTCGAGGCGCATCTTGAGGCCGTCGCGCACGAGCGGATGGTCGTCGACGAGCAGGAGGCGCGCGGGGCGCGTCGTCGAGGAGGAAGTCGTCATCGCGTGGTTCCTGTTGAGTCGGCGCCGGACAGCGGCACGCGCGCGGCGACGACCGTGTGTCCGACCTGCGAGCTGATCGCGAGCGCGCCGCCGAGCGCGTCGAGCCGCTCGCGCATGTTGCGCAGGCCGACGCCGCCGCGCGCGTCCGCCTGCGCGCGTTCGGCGTCGAAGCCGCGGCCGTTGTCGGCGATCGTCAGCGCGGCTTCGCGCGACGACAGCTCGAGCGTAACGGCCGCGCGCGTTGCATGCGCATGGCGCAGGATGTTGGTCAGCGCCTCCTGCGCGATGCGAAAGAGCGCGGTTTTCACGGGTGCCGGCAACGACGGCGCGCCGCCGTGCTCGACCCGCGTGAAGCCGAGCTCGACGCCCGTCTCCACGCCGAGTTCGCGCACCAACTGGTCGAGCGCGGCTGCGAGGCCGAGGTCGTCGAGCATCGTGGGGCGCAGCGCGTGCGAGATGCGGCGCACTTCGCGCAGCGTGTCGCCGAGCCGCGCGATGCCTTTCGACAGCGCGGCTTCCGCGGCGGTCTCGCGCGTCGGCAGGCGCGCGAAGCGTTCGAGCGCCGATTCGAACATCAGCTTCGCCGACACCATCATCTGGCTGATGCCGTCGTGCAGCTCGCGCGCAAGGCGCGCGCGCTCCTGTTCCTGTGATTCGACGACTTGCTGCGCGAGGCGCTTGAGCTTCGCGTCCGCGCTGCGCGACTCGCTCACGTTCAGCACGAGCGCGCACAGCGCGATGACCGCGGCGCCCGCGAGCGCGATCGCGCTCAACCACGTCATCGTGCGCTCGATGTTCGCCGATGCGCGCGCGTCGATCCGCGCGAGCGCGGTGTCGACGTCGTCCAGATAGATGCCGGTGCCGACCATCCAGCCCCAGCGCGGCAGCGAAACGACGTAGCCGAGCTTCGGCGCGAGCTTGCCTGTCGACGGGCGCTGCCACACGTAGCGCACGTAGCCGCCGCCGCGCGACGCGGCCGCAATCAGCTGTTGAATCGCGAGCGAGCCCCGCGGGTCGCGCAGCGACCAGAAATTGTGACCGACCCGTTCGGGCTCGCGCGGATGCATCAGCGAATTGCCGTGCAGATCGTAGACGAAGAAGTAGCCGTCGGGGCCGAATTCCATCTTTTGCAGCATCGCGAGCGCTTGCTGGCGGAGCATCGCGTCGTCGCGCGCGTTGTCGCGGCCTGCCTCGTACAGCGGCGCGACGGCGCTCGTCGCGAGATCGACGTAGTGCTTGAGCTCGATTTCCTTGCTCGACAGGTACGCGGCCTCGATCGTCGCGTGCTGCGTGCGCGCGAGCAAGGTTGCTTGCTGGCGCACGCCCAGGCCGATCGCCGCGATCGTCACGAGGAAGGGCACGATCGCGAGCAGGAAGATCTTGAACTTCAGCCTCATCGCAATGGGCATCCGGCCGTGGGGGCGCGCGCCGCGCACGCGCGGCGGACCGCGCGCGGGGGCGCGCCGTCGATTGTCTGTCTGGTCGGCGGCGCGCCGCCTTCAATGATGTCGCGCGCGAGTCTCATCTGGGTTCCATCGCCGGGATTGGCACATGTCGGCGAGCGGCTTGTGGTTGTCGTTCGGCGCCGATCGTTCCGCCGAGCGCATTCTAGCGGAAGATTCGCGGCCTCGACTTGACGGCGCGCGGTATGCGCGCGGCGGATGCTCGAAGAAGCGGTCGGAAACGGGCGGCGTTCACCCGCGTCGTTTTGCGTGTATCGCTCGCGTGGCGACAAGCGCGTGCGAAGAGGGGGCCTTCCGGCGTCTCAAGCGCGAGTCGATCGGCACGACGGCGGCGCGGCGATCGAAGCCGCGACGCTCATGCCATGCCGGTCAGGCTGCAACCACCTGCTTCGTATGCGAATCGACAAGTCGCGCCGAGCGTCATGCGATGCCGCCGGCATCCCGATTCGAGCGCTCGCCGCCATGTGCGCGACGGCTGCCCGGAAGGGCGATGCGGGCTCTCGCGGTTTCGTTTCTCGGCATATTGATTAGAAATGCGAAGTAATGAGATGGGGGGGAATGCGCCTGAAGAGATGCGGTCGAAGGAGGGTATTTTTGAGATACGAGGATGCGCCGTAAAAGAAGACTTGAAATTGCAGCGCACCAAATAAGAGAATTACGCGGCTTAGAAGATAATCGAATTGCCAACCCATACAAATCAATTACTTTATCGACAATTTCAATTCAAATTCCTTACTAAATCGTTTTTCGAATAATTGCTCCAAATTTTGTGTGGGCACATCAAATAAAGTTTGACGGCAAAATTTTTTCCTTGCTATCTTCTGCTCCCAAGACACGCGCTACATACAGGCTGATCGAAGAAAGTGAATGAAGAACCGGCGTTTCGTCTGAGAAATGGGGTGCGGGCCTCAACCTGACGAATACCTGTCTGAAAAGCGTTGCTGCAACATCAAAACCGGCGAACCGGCCGCGGGGAATAAATCAATAGCGTCGTATCGATTGAATTCGCATCGTACACCGCGGCTAATAATTTGGATTCCAAAACAAATTGAAAGCTTGCGGGCCGATGGCGAATGAAGAGTCCAGCGCATCGCGTCGCAGCTGGACGGCTGGACGAATCGTGCTTTGGGGGTGAAAGTGGGTATGAAAGTCGACGAAGGCTTGGCTGTTTCAAACGACGGACTCGCTCGGCTCGGTCGTCCGCGCGAATTCGGCAAAAGGCAGCAGAACCCGGCTCGGCGCTTCGGCGGCCTCGCGATCGTGCTCGCGCTGCACATCGTGCTGGTTTATGCGCTCCTCAACGGCCTCGCGACGAAGGTCGTGCAAGTCATCCAGCATCCGATCGAGACGCGCATCATCGAACCGGTGAAGCCGCCGCCCCCGCCGCCGATGCCGACGGTCAAGCTCCCGCCGCCGAAGTTCGCGCCGCCGCCGCCTCCGTTCGTGCCGCCGCCGGAAGTGCCGGTGCAGGCGCCGACCCAGCCGACGATCACGCACCAAGCTGCGCCCGTGCAATCCGCGCCCGCCGTGCAGGCGCCGGTGGCCGCCGCGCCCGCGCCGGCGAAGGCGGTCAGCCATGAAGTGGGCGTCGTGTGTCCGAATTCCGACCAGATCCGCGCATCGATGCAGTATCCGAAGGAAGCCCAGGAGAACAACATCACGGGCGACGTGACGATCGAATTCGTCGTCGATGCGGAAGGGCGCATCACGAGCGAGCGCGTCGCGCAATCGGCCGATCCGGTGCTCGATCGTGCGGCGTTCAATGCGGTCAAGCAGTTCAAGTGCGTAGCGCAAGGGCAGTCGGTGCGCGTGCAGGTTCCGTTCTCGTTCAACCTGAACTGAGCCCGTACGCGGGCCGGACAGGATCGGGAGCGAACCCGGTTAATCAGTTCAACGAAAAATTTGGAGTGGGGTATGACCAAGCGTTCACTGGCCGCTCTGGCGGCAAGCATGTTGATCTCCGTCGCTGCGGTTGACGCGCTTGTCGCGCCGCAGCAGGCCTTTGCGCAGGCGAGCGACGCGGCGGTCGCGGTGTCCGCGGCCACGGCACCTCAGACGGCGAACACGGCGGCAGAACCCGCGCCGCCGCCCGCGCCCGCGGCGACCGAAGCTGTCGAGAATCCGTACGGCCTCGGCGCGTTGTGGAAGAACGGCGATTTCGTCGCTCGCTTCGTGCTGCTGTTGCTCGTCGTGATGTCGATGGGCAGCTGGTACATCATGATCACCAAGTTCCTCGATCAGCTGCGCGCGAACCGCCGCGCGAAGGTCGCCGACGAGCAGCTGTGGAGCGCGCCGTCGCTTGCCGAAGGCGCGAAGCGGCTCGACGAAGCGTCGCCGTTCCGCTTCATCGCCGAAACGGCGATCGAGGCGGGCGAGCATCACGACGAAGCGCTGCTCGAAGCGGTGGATCGCAATACGTGGATCGACGTGTCGGTCGAGCGGGCGATCACCAACGTGTCGAACCGCCTGCAGGACGGGCTCGCGTTCCTCGGCACGGTCGGCTCGACGGCGCCGTTCGTCGGCCTGTTCGGCACCGTGTGGGGCATCTATCACGCGCTGACGGCAATCGGCATCGCGGGCCAGGCGTCGATCGACAAGGTCGCGGGGCCGGTGGGCGAGGCGCTGATCATGACCGCGATCGGCCTCGCTGTCGCGGTGCCGGCGGTGCTCGGCTACAACTTCCTCGTGCGTCGCAACAAATCGGTGATGGAGCGCGTGCGCAACTTCGGCGCGCAACTGCACACGGTGCTGCTCGCGGGCGGAAAGCGGGCCTCGCGAGCGAACGTGCAGGCCGCGTCGCTCGTTCGCTGAAGCGGGGTGCGCCATGGGCATGAGCGTCGGGCAGGACGATAACGACGAGGTGATCTCCAACATCAACACGACGCCGCTCGTCGACGTGATGCTGGTGCTGCTGATCATCTTCCTGATCACGATTCCGGTCGTCACGCACACGATTCAGCTGCAACTGCCGAAGGAAACGATCCAGCCGCTGCAGACCACGCCGAAGAGCGTCGAGATCGCGGTCAATCGCGACGGCGATGTCTTCTGGAACGAGACGCTCGTCGACGCTTCGACGCTGCTGTCGAAGCTGAAGACCGTATCGGTGATGAATCCGCAGCCGGACGTGCACGTGCGCGGCGATCAGAGCACGCGCTACGAGTTCATCGGCCGCGTGATCACCGCATGCGAGCGGGCCGGCATCGCGAAAGTCTCGTTCATCACGGAACCGCCCGCGCGCGGCGGCTAGGAGGCGACGATGGGAATGAACGTATCTTCGGGCGGCGGCGAGCCGGACGTGATGGTCGACATCAACACGACGCCGCTCATCGACGTGATGCTGGTGCTGCTGATCATGCTGATCATCACGATCCCGATCCAGATGCACTCGATCAAGATGAATCTGCCGGTCGGCAATCCGCCGCCGCCCGCGACGCAGCCGGAAATCGTGCAGATCGACATCGATTTCGACGGCACGACGACGTGGAACGGCGCGCCCGTGCCGAACCGCGCGGCGCTCGAGGCGAAGCTCGCGCAGGTCGCGGCCGAGCCGGTGCAGGCGGAGATTCACCTGCGGCCGAACAAGCTCGTGCCGTACAGGGACGTCGCCGCGGTGCTCGCGTCCGCGCAGCGCATCGGCGCGACGAAGATCGGGCTGATCGGCAACGAGCAGTACATGCAATAACGAAGCGAGCGTGTCCCATGATCCAACGATGGTTGAAGTGCGCCGTGCTGGCGGCCGCGCTCGGGGGCTGCTGCGTCGTCGCCGCGCCGTTCGGCGCGGCGGCCGCTGCCGAAACGTTGCGCCCGGACGTCGCGCGGCCGCTCGGCGCCGCGCAGGACCTGTATCGAGCGCACAAGTACCGCGATGCGCTCGGCAAGATCGCGCAGGCCGCAGCGGTGCCGAACAAGACGCCGTACGAGACCTACATGGTCGAGGAGATGCGCGGCGCGGCGGCGATGGCGGCGGGCGATACCGGCGCGGCGATCCAGGCGTACGAGGCGGTGCTGGGTTCCGGCCGGCTGTCGAAGGACGACGAGCAGCGCACGACGGCGGCGCTCGCCGGCGTCTACTTCCAGCAGCGGAATTATCCGCAGGCGATCAAGATCGCGCAGCGCTATCTGAAGGCAGGGGGGGGCGATCCGGACATGCGCACGCTGCTGGTTCAGTCGTACTACCTGTCGAACGATTGCGCGGCGGTGATGGGCCAGCTCAAGCCGAGCGTCGACGCGCAGGCGCGCGCCGGACACGCGCCCGACGAGGCGCAGTTGCAGATGCTCGGCACATGCGCGCAGAAGATGAAGGATGGGGCGACTTATCGGGCGTCGCTCGAGAAGCTCGTCGCGTATCACCCGAACCCCGCGTACTGGGACGAACTGTTTCGTTCGATTCGCGACAAGCCCGGCTATCTGTCGTCGCTCGATCTCGACATGTATCGGCTGCGGCGCGCGACAGGCGCGCTGAACGGCGCCGACGCATACATGGAGATGACGCAGCTGGCGCTCGTCGCGGGTTCGGCGGCGGAAGCGAAGCAGGTGATCGATCAGGGCTTCGCGTCCGGCACGCTCGGGCGCGATGCCGGCGCGGATCGCGAGAAGCGGCTGCAGGCGCTCGCGGCGAAGCGCGCGCAGGCGCCGGCCGACAACGCGAATCCCGTCGCGCCGATCGACGCCGGGATGAATCTCGTGTTCGCCGGGCAGACGAAGCAGGGCATCGCGGCGATGGAGGCGGCGCTTGCGAAGGGCGGCATCGAGCATGTCGACGAAGCGCGGCTGCGGCTCGGCGAAGCGTACTACGTGGCGGGCGAGAAGGCGCGCGCGGTGCAGACCTTCCGCAGCGTGCAGGGCGGCGACGGCTCGGCGGATCTCGCAAGACTGTGGGCGCTCGTCGCGGCGAGATAGCGGCGCTCGCGCGCTTGGAGGGGCGGGAACGGCGGTTATCGGCGAAACACGGGGAAAGGAGCGGCTTTGCTGATCGGTGAAACGAACGGTGCCATCTTGCGCGGCGCATCCGGGCT
The DNA here is from genome assembly GCF_001524445.2 of Burkholderia savannae. Classification (NCBI taxonomy): domain Bacteria; kingdom Pseudomonadati; phylum Pseudomonadota; class Betaproteobacteria; order Burkholderiales; family Burkholderiaceae; genus Burkholderia; species Burkholderia savannae. Next base: position 2,106,085 of record NZ_CP013418.1, on the reverse strand, counting down.
CGGGACGTTCCCGGACAGCTTGCGCAAGGCGTGCACGTCGCCCGCGCGGCCCGCATCGCGTATGGCGGGTCGCCGCTTCGCGATGCGGGCTGCGCGGGCGCAGCGCAGCCGGCTTCTTCATCAAAAACGATTCTTGATCGCGGGATTGTGTGTTGCCATGGTTTTGCCACTCGACGAATCGGCGGTAGTCGCAGCCTCGATTGGAAACAAGATACGAGCGCTGCGCCAGCGGCTCAAGCTCACGCTCGACGAAGCAGCGGCGGCGGCCGGCATTTCGAAGCCGTTTCTGTCGCAGGTGGAGCGCGGACGCGCGACGCCGTCTATCACGTCGCTCGTCGGGATCGCGCGTGCGCTCGGCGTGACGATGCATTACTTCGTCGATGCGCCGACCGAAGCGCGTTCGGTATGCCGCAGCGAGGCGCTGCAGTATTTCAGCCTCGCGAACTCGACGAACGCGTTCGCGCGCCTGACGAACGTTGTCGACGGCCGGCAACTCGACGCGATTCTCGTGCGGATGCCGGCCGCGCAACCGCTTTCGGAAGTCACGACGCACGCGGGCGAGGAGTTTCTGTACGTGGTGAGCGGCCGCGTGGAACTGACGCTGGAGGACGTGACGTTCTCGCTGGCGGCGGGCGACACCGCGCATTACGAATCGACGACGCCGCATGCGTGGCGCAACGGCGGAGACAGCGAGGCGCTGGTCGTCTGGGTGGGGACGCCCAGGTTGTTCTGAGCAAGCCTGGCAACTCGGTTTGATCTTCGAATGTAAATGTAAGGAATCCTGATGTCATGAGGCGGTGAGATGCCGAAGCAGACGGGATGAAAAGAAACGAATAACAGGGCTCGCTTCGTAGAAATTTCGTGAACCTAACAAATTGAAAAGAAGCGAAGGGCCGTGAAGACGCGAGCGCGTCGATCGTTTGGCGGCGTCCGGCGGGCAGTCGGGCGGCAGCGGGGGCGGTACGCGAGTGCCGCGAGTCGGGCGCGGGGTTCACAAGATTGCCGCGCGCAACGGGTGGGGTCTTACTGACGAGTGAGAGGGGAAAGATGAAGCAAAGAGCATTGGCGTTGGCGATCAAGCGGATCGTCTGGGCCGAGTTGGCGTTGACGGCCACGCTGGCGGCGCCCGCGTTCGCGCAGAGCCAGCCGGCATCTGCCGGCGCGGCGGCATCGGCACAAGGCGCGAGCGTCGCGCTCGCGCAGGCGGATGCGGCGGCGAGCGCGACGGGCGCGGTTTCCGCGCCGGCCGCGGCGGCGCCCGCGGCCGCCTCGGGCGCCGCCGAAGCGGCGGGCGCGACGCCGGCTGCACCGGCTGCACCGGCCGCGAAGAACGGCGTCGCGCAGATCAAGCGCTTCGAGGTGACGGGCTCGCTGATTCGCAGTGCCGACAAGGTCGGCTTCCAGCAAGTGCAGACGGTCACCGCGAAGGACATCCAGGACAGCGGCTACACGAACGTCGCGGACTTCCTGCGCGGCGTGTCGGCGAACTCCGCGAGCAGCTGGAGCGAAGGGCAGACGAACGGCTTCGCCGCGGGCGGCGCGGGCATCGCGCTGCGCGGCCTGAGCGAGAAATACTCGCTTGTGATGGTCGACGGCCAGCGCGTCGCGCCGTACGCGTTCGCGTCGAACGGCACCGACACGTTCTTCGACCTCAACACGCTTCCCCTCAACATCATCGACCGCATCGAGATCGTGAAGACGGGCGCCGTGTCGCAGTACGGCTCGGACGCGATCGCGGGCGTCGTCAACATCATCACGAAGCACAACTATCAGGGGCTGCAGCTCGACGGCAGCTACTCGGGCGCGACGCAAGGCGGCGACGGCACGACGAAGTTCAGCATTCTCGGCGGCTTCGGCGATCTGAACTCGGACCGCTTCAACATCACGGCGGCCGCGAGCTACTACAAGGCGAACGGCTTCACGATCGCCGATCGCGACACGACGAAGAACCAGGATTTCACGAACCAGGCGGGCGGCCTCTCGCTGCTCGCGCCGTCGTTCTGGCAGACCAACGGTGGCGCGACCGCGCAGGCGCTCAGCGGCTGCCCGTTCGGCGGCGCCGTGCGCCCCGCCGCGAGCAACTATCTGAGCGCGGGTGCCGGCATGGGCGGCACCGTGTGCAGTTTCAATTCGGCGGAATCGACGTCGATCGCGCCGTGGACCGAGCGTCTGAGCGCGAAGGTGCATGCGGACTTCAAGATCGACGACAAGACGACAGCGTTCGCCGATCTGTGGGAAAGCAACAATACGACGGTGCAGAACAACGGCGTGCTGACGGTGGGCAGCCCGACGTCGCCGAGCCTCGTCCTCAATCCGGCGACCGGCAAGCTGAGCCAGTTCAATTCGGTCGTGCCCGCGAGCAATCCGTACAACCCGTTCGGCGTCGATACGCCGCTCGCCTATACGTTTCCGGCTGCGGCGTCCGACCGGACGAGCTCGAACTTCTGGCGCGCCGCGACGGGCGTCAAGGGTTCGTTCACGCTGCCGTACGGCGATTGGGACTGGTCGGCGGCCTACTCGCATTCGCAGAGCGTCGTGTCCAACACGTTCAATAACGTGCTGAACGCGTCCGTCGTCAACGACATCTATCAGAACGGCACGCTGAACTTCGCGAACCCGTCGGCGACGCCCAACGCGTTCAACGGGCTGTACATGTCGACGACCAACCTCGGCGTGTCGAAGCTCGACGCGGTCGATGCGACGCTGTCAACGCCGAACCTGTTCAAGCTGCCCACGGGCGACGTCGGCTTCGGCCTCGGCGCGCAGTTCCTGCACGAAAGCGAATTCATCGGGCAGGGCTCCGAGGCGCTGAGCGGGCAGGTGCTGAACCCGCTGACGCAATCGGTGAACGGCTCGCGCAACGTCGCGGCGGTCTACTATCAGTTCGATATCCCGATCATCAAGAACCTGACGTTCAGCCAATCGGGCCGCTACGACCATTACAGCGATTTCGGCGGCGCGTTCTCGCCCCGCTTTGCGCTGCGCTACCAGCCGATCAAGGAATTCACGATGTACGGTTCGTACAATCGCGGCTTCCGCGCGCCGACGTTCGTCGAGAACACGCCGTCGCAGAACATCGGCCTGCAAACGTTCGGCAACACGCTCGTCAACACGCTGCAGACCGGCAACACGAGCCTGCAGCCCGAACGCACGCGCAACATCAACCTCGGCTTCCAGGCTTCGCCGACGCGCTATACGGATTTCGGCTTCGACTTCTACAAGATCTTCATCGACAACGTGATCGGCCAGGCGAGCCTGAACTCGGTGATCGCGGCGAACAACCCGTCGCAGGTCGTGCGCGATCCGGCGACGGGGCAGATCACATACGTCGTGCTGCCGTATCAGAACCTCGGCACGCTCGAAACCGATGGCTTCGAGATGACGTTCCGCCAGGCGCTGCCGACGAAGTACGGCACGTTCACGCTGTCGGCCGACTGGGCATACGTGCATCACTTCAACATCGGCTTCCCGGGCTCGGCGACCGTCGATTCGGCGGGCAACAACTTCGCGATCACGCAGCCTTTCGGCGCGAGCATCCCGCGCTGGAAGGGCAATACGTCGCTGAACTGGGCGTATCGCAAGTGGAACGCGACGCTGAGCTGGGAATTCACGGGCCCGTACGCACAGGCGCTCGGCGTGGCCGCGCCGACGCAGGCGGCGGACCACGTGGGCTCGTACAGCCAGTTCAACCTGTACGCGAGCTACACCGGCTTCAAGAACTGGACGCTGTACGGCGGGATCAACAACATCTTCGACCGTGCGCCGCCGTTCGATCCGGTCTGGCAGAACGCGCTCAACCAGAACGGCTACGACCAGTCGCTGTACATGTACTACGGGCGGGTGATCCAGGTCGGCGCGACTTATAAGTTCTGACGCCGTTTCGCATCGTCCTTTGGCATTCGACGGGCCGCTCCGCTTCCCTAACCACCCCTTTGGAGCGGCCTCTTTTTATCCGATGCCGGAGTACTGCGATGCAGCAGGCAAACAGCGACGAAACGGGACTGGACGCGCGTTGCTGTTCATGCCGCCGCGTCGCGCGAGAATTGACTCTGCGTCGGCACAGCGCCGATGCGATCGTACGCAGGTGACGATGAGACCAACGAAGTTGCGTTTGCCGTTCGACGCGAGCTGGGCGATGCGCGCTTGGGCGGCCGTGCGGATCGCGGCCATCGCGTGCGGGATGCTCGTCGCAAGCGCCGCCGCGCCGTCGCACGCGCTCGCCGCCACGGCGCTCGCGCAATACGGCGAGCCGAAGTATCCGCCGACCTTCACGCATTTCGATTATGCGGACCCCGACGCGCCGAACGACGGCCCGTTGAATTTCGAAAACTACAACGAGGCGCAGAGCTACGACTCGTTGAATCCGTTCCTCGTGCGCGGCTCGCCCGCGCCGGACATCCAGAACCTGATGTTCGACACGCTGATGCAGCGCAGCTGGGACGAGCTCGCCTCCGAATATCCGCTGATCGCGGACAACGTCGACGTCGCGCCCGACGGCGGCTCGGCGACGTTCCACATCAATCCGGCCGCGCGCTTCTCGAACGGCGAGGCGATCACCGCGGCCGACGTCAAGTATTCGTTCGACATGCTGACGAGCCCGCAGGCGTCGCCGCTCGTCAACGCGCAGTTCGCGGTCATCAAGCGCGCGACGGTTGTCGACCGGCTGACGGTGCGCTTCGACTTCAAGCGCCCCGAACGCGCGGCTCCGCTGATCGCGGGCGACCTGCCGGTGTTCTCGCCGAAATGGGGGATGCGGGCGGACGGCACGCGGCCGCCGTTCGACCAGATCGTGAGCGAGCCGCCGATCGCGAGCGGCGCGTACCTGATCGAGCAGCGCAAGAACGACAAGCAGATCGCCTACGTGCGCAATCCGCGTTACTGGGCGGCCGATCTGCCGACGCGGCGCGGGATGTTCCGCTTCGCGCGCGTGTCGTTCAAGCTGTATCTCGATCAATACACGATGCTCGAAGCGTTCAAGGCGGGCGATGTCGACGTGCGGATGGAATACAGCTCGACGCAATGGGCGCGCCGCTACGTCGGCAAGAACTTCCGAAACGGCATGCTGAAGAAGGGTGAGTTCCCGGACGGCCCCGCGCAGATGCAGGGCTTCCTCATCAACATGCGCGAACCGAAGTTCCGCGACGCTCGCGTGCGTCATGCGCTTGCGCTCGCGTTCGATTACGACTGGATGAACCGGATGATGTTCTACGGGCAATATCGCCGCACGAACAGCTTCTGGGAGGCGAGCCCGTTCGGCGCGTCCGGAATGCCGAGCAGCGAGGAGCTCGCGCTGCTCGAACCGTTTCGCGCGGAACTGCCGCCCGAAGTGTTCGGCCCGATGGTCAAGCAGCCGTCGACGGTGCCGCCCGGCTCGCTGCGCGCGAACCTGAAAGAGGCGCGCGACCTGCTCGCGCAGGCCGGCTGGCACTATCGCGACGGCGCGCTGCGCGACGCGAGCGGCACGGCGATGACGATCGAGATCATGGACGACGAGCCGGGCATGGACCGGCTGATCCTGCCGTACATCCAGGCGCTCGGGATGCTCGGCATCCATGCGCACATGCACGAGATCGACAGCGCGCTGTATCAGAAGCGCCTCGACAACTTCCAGTACGACATGACGACGCTCATCTATCCGCCCGTCACGATTCCCGGCGCCGAGCTCGTGCGCCGCTTCGGCAGCGCGGCGGCGTCGGAAGTCGGTTCGGAGAACTACCCGGGCGTGCGCTCGAAGGCGGTCGACGCGCTGATCCGAGCGGCGCTCGCGGCGAACACGCTCGACGAGCTGAAGACGGCGACGCACGCGCTCGACCGCGTGCTGATCAACCTGTACATCCTCGTGCCGCAGTATTACCTGCCGAACGCGCGGATCGCCTACAAGACGACGTATGGGCATCCGCCGGTCATTCCGGCATCCTATCAATACGAGGACTGGATCATCGATTACTGGTTCAGGAAGAAGCCGGCGGCCGGCGCGGTTGCGCAAGAGCCGGAACCGGCCGCCTAGCGGGGAGCGACGATGCTTGCATACATTCTCAGACGATTGCTGCTGATGGTGCCGACGCTCGTCGGCGTCGTGACGATCACGTTCGTCGTCACGCAGTTCGTGCCGGGCGGCCCGGTCGAGCAGGTGCTGACGCAACTGCGCCACGGCACCGCGCGCGGCGGCGAGGCGGGCGGCGGCGGGGGCGGCTATCACGGCAGCCAGGGCGTCGATCCGCAGCAGATCGAGCAGATCAAGAAGCAGTTCGGCTTCGACAAGCCGCCGCTCACGCGTTACGTGATGATGCTGAAGAGCTACGCGACGTTCGATCTCGGGCAGTCGTACTACGCGCACGAGAGCGTGTGGGGCGTGATCCGCTCGAAGCTGCCGGTATCGATCACGCTCGGGCTTTGGACCGTGATCCTCACGTATCTGATCTCGGTGCCGCTCGGCATCGCGAAGGCCGTGCGCAACGGCTCGCGCTTCGACACCGTGACGAGCGTGCTCGTGCTCGCCGGCTACGCGATTCCCGGCTTCGTGCTCGGCGTGCTGCTGCTGATGCTGTTCGGCGGCGGCACGTTCTGGCAGGTGTTCCCGATGCGCGGCCTCACGTCGGACAACTTCGACGAGCTCACCGCGCTCGGCAAGGCGCTCGATTATCTGTGGCACGTCGTGCTGCCCGTCACCGCATCGGTCGTCGGCAACTTCGCGATCGTCACGATCCTGACGAAGAACACGTTTCTCGAAGAGATCGGCCGGCAATACGTGCTGACCGCGCGCGCGAAGGGCGCGCCCGAGCGCGACGTGCTGTGGAAGCACGTGCTGCGCAACGCGGCGATTCCGCTCGTCACCGGCCTGCCCGCCGCGTTCGTCGGCGCGTTCCTGAACGGCAACCTGCTGATCGAGACGCTGTTCTCGCTCGACGGCATGGGGCAACTGTCGTACGACTCGGTGATCCGCCGCGACTATCCGGTCGTGCTCGGCTCGCTGTTCCTGTTCACGCTGATCGGTCTCGTCACTAAACTCATCGCTGACGTCTGCTATGTCCTCGTCGACCCCCGCATCCAATTCCACCGCGTGGACCACTGATCCCGCGTGCGTCGCGTGCGCGGCGTCGCCGTCGCCGTGGCGGCGCACGTGGCTGCGCTTTCGCAGCCAGCGGCTCGGCTACTGGAGCCTCGTGATCTTCGCCGCGCTGTTCGCGATCAGCCTGTTCGCCGACGTGCTGTCCAACGACCGGCCGCTCGTCGTCCGCTACGAAGGGCATTATTATTTTCCGATCCTGAAGGATTATCCGGAGGCGCAGTTCGGCGGCGATTTTCCGGCGAAGACGAATTATCTCGATCCGTACATCCGCTCGAAGATCGAAGCGAACGGCAACTTCGCGATCTACCCGCCGAACCGCTATCGCTACGACACGATCGACTATTTCGCGTCGCGCCCGTATCCGGCGCCGCCGTCCGCGAGCAACTGGCTCGGCACCGACCAGTTCGGCCGCGACGTGCTGTCGCGTCTTCTGTACGGCTTCCGGCTGTCGGTGCTGATGGCGATCGCGCTGACGGTGTCGGGCGTCACGATCGGCGTGCTCACGGGCGCGTTGCAGGGCTTCTACGGCGGCCGCGCCGATCTGATCGGGCAGCGCCTGATCGAGATCTGGAGCGCGCTGCCCGACCTGTACCTGCTGATCATCTTCGCGGCGATCTTCGAGCCGACGCTGTGGCTGCTGTTCGTCCTGCTGTCGATGTTCGGCTGGCTCGTGCTGTCCGACTACGTGCGCGCGGAGTTCCTGCGCAACCGCGCGCTCGACTACGTGAAGGCCGCGCGCACGATGGGGCTCACGAACTGGCAGATCATCTGGCGGCACGTGCTGCCGAACAGCCTCACGCCCGTCATCACGTTCCTGCCGTTCCGGATGAGCGCGGCGATCCTGTCGCTGACGAGCCTCGATTTTCTCGGTCTCGGCGTGCCGCCGCCGACGCCGAGCCTGGGCGAGCTGTTGCAGGAAGGGAAGAACAATCTCGACGCGTGGTGGATCTCGATGTCGGCGTTCGCGGCGCTCGTCGTCACGCTGCTGCTGCTCACGTTCATGGGCGACGCGCTGCGCAACGCGCTCGATACGCGCACGCGCGGCTCGGCGTTCGGAGGAGGTCCGCGATGAACCGGCCGCTTCTCGAAATCGACGGTTTCTCCGCGGCGTTCGGCGAGAAGATCGCGGTGCGCGAACTGAGTCTGTCGATCGCGCGCGGCGAGCGCGTCGCGCTCGTCGGCGAATCCGGCTCGGGCAAGAGTGTCACCGCGCTGTCGATCCTGCGGCTCGTGCAGCACGCGACGCTGTCCGGACGGATGCTGTTCGACGGCGAAGACCTGTTGACGAAGACCGAGCAGCAGATGCGCGGCATCCGCGGCGCGGACATCGCGATGGTGTTCCAGGAGCCGATGACGGCGCTCAACCCGCTTTACACGATCGGCAAGCAGATCGCCGAAAGCCTGCGGCTGCACGAAGGGTTGCGGCCGGGCGAGGCGCGCGCGCGCGGAATCGAGCTGCTGCGGCGCACCGGCATTCCGGAGCCCGAACGCAGGATCGACAGCTTCGCGCATCAACTGTCGGGCGGCCAGCGGCAGCGCGCGATGATCGCGATGGCGCTCGCGTGCCGGCCGCGCCTGCTGCTCGCCGACGAGCCGACGACCGCGCTCGACGTGACGGTGCGCGAGCAGATCGTCGATCTGCTGATCGAGCTGCAGGAGCAGGAGGCGGCGGCGCGCGGGATGGCGGTGCTGCTGATCACGCACGATCTGAATCTCGTGCGGCGCTTCGCGCAGCGCGTCGCGGTGATGGAGCACGGCGAGCTCGTCGAGACGGGCGACACCGATGCGCTGTTCGCGAATCCGCAGCATCCGTATACGCAGCGCCTGCTCGACAGCGAGCCGCAGCGCGCGATCGAAACCGTCGCGCCGTCCGCGCGGACGATCCTCGACGTCAAGTCGCTCGCGGTCGATTACCGGATCGCGCCGAAAGGCTGGCGCGCGCTGTTCGGCAAGACGACGTTTCGCGCGGTGCACGACGCGCAGTTTGCGCTGCGGCGCGGCGAGACGATCGGCATCGTCGGCGAATCGGGGTCGGGCAAATCGACGCTCGCGTCCGCCGTGCTCGGGCTGCAGCGGCCGGCGGCGGGCGGAATCGAGATCGACGGGCTGCCGCTCGAAGCGCTGCGCTCGGCGCGCGGCCGGCGCGGCCTGTACCGGCGCATGCAGGTCGTGTTCCAGGACCCGTTCGGCTCGCTGTCGCCGCGGATGACGATCGAGCAGATCGTCGGCGAGGGGCTTTCCGTGCATCGGCCGGAAGTCACCGGCGACGCGAGGCGTGCGCGGATCGCCGGGCTGTTGCAGGAAGTCGGCCTGCCTGCCGAGGCGATGCTGCGCTATCCGCACGAGTTTTCCGGCGGCCAGCGGCAGCGGATCGCGATCGCGCGCGCGCTCGCGGTCGAGCCGGAACTGCTCGTGCTCGACGAGCCGACGAGCGCGCTCGACGTGTCGATCCAGAAACAGGTGTTGAACCTGCTGACGAATCTCCAAAAAAAGTACAAACTCAGCTACTTGTTCATCACGCACGACCTGGCGGTGATGCGGGCGATGGCCCATCGGGTGCTCGTGATGAAGGAAGGGCGCGTGGTCGAGGCGGGCGACACGCTGGACGTGTTGGGCGCGCCGTCGCACCCGTATACGCGGTCGCTGCTGGCGTCGTCGATGCTGACGCCGCGGCGCAGTGTGCGAGAGAGGGCGGATGATTGACGAACGCTGGGCGCAAGCCGCCCGACTATTGCGCAGCGACGCCGATTTCTGGTCGCTGCGCGTCGTCGACGAACGGATCGACGAACACGCGGTGCGCAACGACGTCGCGCAGCCGCTCGCGAGCGTGCGCGACCGCGGCGCGATGCTGATTGCGTGGTCGGGCGCGGGCGCCGGCTACGCGGCGACGGCCGATCTGTCGGCGGCCGGCCTGCAGGCGGCGCTCGATGCGGCCGCCGCGCGCGCGAAGGCGAGCGCGGCGCTGTCGCTGATCGACCATCGCGCGGTTGCGCGGCCGGACGCGAGCGGCGGCTATGCGTCGCCGCACGCGGACGAGGCGCTGCCGTCCCGCGCGGAATGGATCGAGCGCCTCGCGCATGAATGCGCGGCGGCGGCCGTCGATGCGCGGATCGTCGAGCGCACGGCGGGCGTGATGCTCGTGCATGCCGATCAGCTCTACGTGACGAGCGACGGCGTGCGGATCGATCAGCGCTTTCGCCACGTGATGCCGCAGCTGAGCGTCGTCGCGCACGCGCGCGGCGATACGCAGGTGCGCACGCTCGGCAACGCGGGCACGCTCGCGCAGGGCGGCCTCGACGTGCTCGCGCGCTACGGCTTCGACGGCGCGGGCGCGCGCGTCGCCGGCGAGGCGCTGCAACTGCTCGCCGCGCCGAACTGCCCCGCCGGAACACGCGACCTGCTGCTGATGCCGGACCAGATGATGCTGCAGATCCACGAATCGATCGGCCACCCGCTCGAGCTCGACCGGATTCTCGGCGACGAGCGCAATTTCGCGGGCTGGAGCTTCGTGAAGCCGGAGATGTTCGGCTCGTACCGGTACGGCTCGCCGCTCTTGAACGTCACGTTCGATCCCGCGATGCCCGGCGAGGCGGCGTCGTACGCGTTCGACGACGACGGCAGCGCCGCGCGCAAGCAATACCTGATCCGCGACGGCGTGCTCGAGCGGCCGCTCGGCGGCGCGCTGTCGCAGGCGCGTGCGGGCTTGCCGGGCGTCGCGAACGCGCGCGCGTCGAGCTGGAACCGGCCGCCGATCGACCGGATGGCGAACCTGAACGTCGAGCCCGGCTCGCATTCGTTCGAGGCGCTCGTCGCGGGCATCGAGCGCGGCGTCATGATGCGCACGAACACGTCGTGGTCGATCGACGATCACCGCAACAAATTCCAGTTCGGCTGCGAATTCGGGCAACTGATCGAAAACGGCGAGCTGACGCAGGTCGTCAAGCGGCCGAACTATCGCGGCGTTTCCGCGAGCTTCTGGCGCAGCCTGCGCGCGGTCGGCGACGCGAGCACGTTCCGCGTGTACGGCACGCCGTACTGCGGCAAGGGCGAGCCCGCGCAGATCATCCGTGTCGGCCACGCGTCGCCCGCCTGCGTGTTCGCCGACGTCGACGTGTTCGGAGGCGCGTGATGACCGACTTCGCGAAGCCGGGGCGCGCGGCCCCGATCGCCCCGATCGACTGGCACGCGCATTTCGCGCGGCTCGCGGACGAAGCCGAACGACTGAAGCAGCCGGGCGAGACGGTGCTGCTGTGGTTCGCCGGCGAGACGTCCGATTTCATCCGCTTCAACGCGGGCAGAATTCGCCAGACCGGGCGCGTGCTGCAAGGCAAGCTCGGCGTGCGGCTCGTGGCGCACGCGCGGCAGGCGTCGTTCACGCAGACGGTGAGCGGCGATCCGGCGACGGACGTGCCCGAGCTCGCGGATGCGCTCGCGACGCTGCGCGACGGCCTGCGCGACGCGCCCGACGATCCGCATCTGCTGTTCGATACGTCGACGTGGCGGCAGTCGACCCGCCGCGCCGGCAGCCTGCCCGACCCCGACGCGCTCGCGCGCGTCGTCGCCGAAGCGGCGCGCGGGCTCGACTTCGTCGGCTTCTACGCGGGCGGCTCGCTCGTGCGCGGCTTCGCGTCGTCGGCGGGCAGCCGCGGCTGGCACGAGGTGGAGAATTTCGATTTCAGCTGGTCGCTGTACGACCCGAGCGGCCGTGCGATCAAGACCGTCTACGCGGGCGACGCGTGGAGCGACGCCGCGTTCGCGCGCAAGGTCGAGGAGGCCGCCGCGCGCTTGCCGGTGCTCGGCCGCGCGCCGAAGGCGCTCGCGCCCGGCCGCTACCGCGCGTATCTCGCGCCGGCCGCGGTCGCGGAGATCGTCCGCCTGCTGCGCTGGGACGGCTTTTCGGCGCGCGCGAACGCGAGCGCGCGCAGCAGCCTGCACCGGCTGCACGCGGGCGAGGCGGCGCTCGATCCGCGCGTGACGATCACCGAGGATTTTTCGCTCGGCGTCGCGCCCGCGTTCAACGCGGACGGCTATCGCCGCGACAGCGTGCCGCTCGTCGTCGAGGGGCGCAGCGCGGGGCGGCTCGTGAGCGCGCGCACCGCGCGCGAGCACGGCCTGAGCCCGAACGGCGCGTCTGCGGACGAGATGCCGGAGACGCTGTCGATCGCGGGCGGCGCGCTCGCCGACGCCGACGTGCTCGCGGCGCTCGACACGGGCCTCTACATCGGCAATCTCTGGTATCTGAATTTCTCGGACAAGATGAATTGCCGGATCACCGGGATGACGCGCTTCGCGACGTTCTGGGCCGAAGGCGGCAGGATCGTCGCGCCCGTCGATGCGATGCGCTTCGACGACAGCCTGTACCGGCTGCTCGGCGGCGAGCTCGAGCAGCTCGGCGCGACGCCGGAAGTGCTGCTGAGCGACGAATCGTGGGGCGAGCGGCCGACGGGCGGCGCGAGGCTGCCGGGCCTGCTCGCGCGCTCGTTCGAGCTGACGCTGTAACGTGATGGAGCGCGCCGCGAGTTCACCGCCGCCGCCGGACGTGACGATCCGCGCGCTGCGCGCGGCGGACGCCGACGCGCTGCACGCGCTCGCGCGGCAGCCGTCGATCGACGGGCGCTTCGCGAGCGCGCCTCACGCATCGCTCGACAGGCGGCGCGAATGGCTCGATGCGCTGATGCGCGAGCAATACGCGCTCGGCGCATGGATCGGCGAGGCGCTCGTCGGCTGGAGCGAGCTCGCGCCGGGCAAGCTGCGGCGCTCGCATGCGGCGTCGATCTCGATCGCCGTGCATGACGCGTGGCATCGTCGCGGCGTCGGCGGCGCGCTGATGCGCGAGACGCTCGCGATCGCCGACGACTGGCTCGGGCTGCGCAGGATCGAGGCGCAGCTCTACGCGGACGATTTCGTCGCGCTCGCGTTCCATCGCAAGTTCGGCTTCGAGATCGAGGCGACGCAGCGCGGTGCGGCGCTGCGCGACGGCGTGCTCGTCGACGGCTGTCTGATCGCGCGCCTGAAGGACTCGCCGCCGCTTGCGGCGGCCCCCTCCGAGACTCCGGCATGACGACGCAACGAGCAGGCGATCGGACCGATGCGAACCCGTCGCGCGCGGGCGCGAGCCGCGTGATCGTGCGTGCGGCCGAGCTGGCGGACGCGGCGGCCATCGCGCAGATGCGCAACCAGCCGCTCGTGCAGCGCGGCACGCTCGCGATGCCGCACGCGTCGGCCGACGCGGTCGCCGCGTGGCTCATGCGGGTCGCGGCGCGGCGAGGCGGCGGCGTCAACCTGTGCGCCGAGGTGGACGGGCGCGTCGTCGGTCACGGCGGGCTCGAGACGTTTTCCGGCCGCCGCGCGCACTGCGCGCTGCTCGGCATCGGCGTGCACGACGCGTATGCGGGGCGCGGCGTCGGCGGCGCGCTGATGGCCGCGATCGTCGACTGCGCGGACCGCGCGCTCGGCCTGCGCCGCGTCGAGCTCACGGTGTTCGCCGACAACGCGCGTGCGATCGCGCTGTATCGCCGCTTCGGCTTCACCGAGGAGGGGCGCTCGCGCGGCTACGCGATCCGCGCCGGCGAGCTGGTCGACGTGCTGCACATGGCGCGGCTCGCCGACGCGCCGCCGTTTGCGCCGCGCTGAGCGCGCGAGCGGATGCCGGCGCGCCCCATTCGAACGACGATTGCGCAATCACGGAGACATCGATGAAGCACGCCGACGCAGCGGCGCTGGACCGGCTTGAAAACCTGCCGAGCGAGAATCGCCGGCTGCCCTGGCTGAGCGAGCGGGCGCGCGGCGTCTTCGCCCGTCGCGCGAAGGCGTTCCTGCATTTTCACGGCGATCCGCGCGGGCTCTTCGCGGATCTGCGCCGCGGTGAGCGCTTCAGGCGCTTCAAGTACTTCGATTGCTTCGATTGCTTCGGGCGCCTCGGCGCGAGCGCGGCCGCCGCGCGCCGCGTGATCGGCGCGACCGTGCGCGCCGAATTGAACGCGTCGCGCTGACGGAGCCGCACGCATGCCGTCGTTCTTCATCGACCGCCCCGTTTTCGCGTGGATCGTCGCGCTCGCGATCGTCGTCGCGGGCGTGCTCGCGATTCCGCAACTGCCGGTCGCGCAGTATCCGCGCCTCGCGCCGCCGCGCGTCGTGATCAACGCGACTTATCCGGGCGCGTCGACGGAGACGGTCGACGGCGACGTCGGCAGCATCATCGAGGAGAGCCTCGACGGCGCGGACGGGCTGCTCTATTACGAGACGAGCAGCGACGGCCACGGCAACCTCGAGATCGACGTGACGTTCGCGCCCGGCACCGATCCGGACCTCGCGCTCGTCGACGTGCAGAACCGGCTCAAGCAGGTCGAGCCGCGGCTGCCGCAGCAGGTCGTCCAGCAGGGCATCGGCGTGTTCAAGGCGGCGAACACGTTCCTGATGCTCGTCGCGCTGACGTCGACCGACGGCACGCGCGATTCCGCGCAACTGAGCGACTACCTGAGCCGCTATGTGCTGCGCGAGCTGAAGCGCACGCCGGGCGTCGGCTCCGCGCAGCTGTGGGACGCCGACGAGGCGCTGCGGATCTGGCTCGACCCGATGAAGCTGCGCGAGTACGGGCTCGGCGCCGACGACGTGATCGCGGCCGTCGCGTCGCAGAACGCGGCGGTGACGGCGGGCGCGATCGGCGATGCGCCGTTCGTCGCCGGCCAGCAGACGACCGCGTCGGTGATCGTGAAGGGCCAGCTCGCATCGCCCGCCGAGTTCGGCCGGATCGTGCTGAAGGCGAAGCCGGACGGCTCCGTCGTGCGGCTCGCGGACGTCGCGCGCGTCGAGCTCGGCCGCGACGACTATTCGTTCTCGTCGCGGCTGAACGGCAAGACGGCCGCGACGGTCGGCATCCAGCTCGGCCCGCGCGGCAACGCGCTCGAGACGTCGAACGCGATTCGCGCGCGCCTCGCCGAATTGTCGAAGCGGCTGCCGCCCGGCGTCGCGGTGGCCATTCCGTTCGACGGCGCGCATTTCGTCCGCATCGCGATCGACGAGGTCGTGCTGACGCTCGTCGAGGCGATCGTCCTCGTGTTCTTCGTGATGTGGCTGTTCCTGCGCGACCTGCGCTGCACGCTCGTGCCGACGATCGTGATTCCGGTCACGCTGATGGGGGCGTTCGTCGCGATGTGGGCGTTCGGGCTGTCGATCAACGTGTTCACGATGTTCGGCCTCGTGCTCGCGATCGGCATTCTGGTCGACGATGCGATCGTCGTCGTCGAGAGCGTGCATCGCGTGATGGAGGAGGAGCGCGTGTCGCCGCGCGAGGCGACGCGCCGCGCGATGAAGCGCATCGTCGGCGCGATCGTCGGCGTGACGGCCGTGCTGACCGCGGTGTTCGTGCCGATGGCGTTCTTTCCGGGCGGCGTCGGCGGGATCTATCGGCAGTTCTCGGTCGCGATGATCGCGTCGATGCTCGTATCGTCGTTCATGGCGCTGTCGCTCACGCCCGCGCTGTGCGCGAACCTGCTCAAGCCGCTGCCGCCCGGCGGCGCGCGGGCGCGGATCGGGCGGCGGCGCGGCGTGCGCGGGCTCGGCGCGTGGGCGGCGGACCGCTTCGCGGCGGGCTTCGCGCGCGCGTCGGCGGGCTATCGCTCGCTCACCGCGCGCACGGTCGCGCGCATCGGGCCGATGGCCGCGATCTACGCGGCGCTGCTCGTCTGCGGCGCGGCGCTGTACTGGGCGATGCCGAACGGCTTCCTGCCGACCGAGGACCAGGGGCAACTGCAGGTGATGATCCAGCTGCCGGCGGGCGCGACGCAGGCGCGCACGATGGCGGTCGTCGAGCGGGTGGAGGCGATCCTGCACGCGCAGCCGGCCGTCGCGAACGTGACGAGCGTGATCGGCTGGAGCTTCGCCGGCAGCGGGCAGAACGTCGCGATGGCGTTCGTCGAGCTGAAGGACTGGGCGAAGCGCGGCGTCGATGCGGCCGCGCTGCGCGATCGGCTGAACGGCGCGTTCGCGCGGATTCGCGACGGCGACGTCGATGCGTCGCTGCCGCCGTCGGTGCCCGGCATCGGGCATTCGGACGGCTTCACGCTGCGGCTCGAGGATCGCGGCGGCATCGGTGTCGACGTGCTGAAGGCGGCGCGCGAGCGCCTCGCCGACGCGGCGAAGGCCGATCCGGCGCTCGCGTCCGTGCGCACCGAGGATTTGCCGGACGCGCCGCGCGTCGAGCTCGACGTCGACCGCGCGAAGGCGTACGCGTTCGGCGTGCCGTTCGAGCGGATCGCGGGCCTGCTCGGCGGGCTGCTCGGCTCGAACTACGTCGACGATTTTCCGGCGGCGGGGCGGATGCGGCGCGTGATCATCGAAGCGGACGCCGGCGCGCGCAGCACCGACGATCAACTGATGGCGCTTTCCGTGCCGAACAAGACGGGCGACATGGTGCCGCTGTCGGCGATCGCGTCGCGGCGCTGGAGCGTCGGGCCCGTCGCGCTGAACCGCTTCGACGGCTATCCGTCGCTCGACGTGGTCGGCCGTCCGGCGAACGGATACAGCCTCGGCGCGGCGATGGCCGAAATGGAGCGGCTCGCCGCGAACCTGCCGACGGGCGTCGGCTATGACTGGGTCGACGCGGCGCGCGAGGAAACCGTCGCCGCGCGGCAGACGCCGCTGCTGATCGGCCTATCCGTGCTCGCGGTGTTCATGGCGCTCGCCGCGCTGTACGAAAGCTGGACGATTCCGCTGTCGGTGCTGACCGTCGTGCCGCTCGGCGTGATCGGCGCGGTGGCGGCCGTGCAGTTGCGCGGCATGCCGAACGACGTGTATTTCAAGGTTGCGATGATTACGGTGATCGGGCTGTCCGCGAAGAACGCGATCCTGATCGTGCAGTTCGCGCGCGATCTGCACGCGCGCGGCGTCGCGCTGCGCCAGGCGGTGGTCGACGCGGCGTCGGCGCGCTTTCGGCCGATCGTGATGACGTCGATGGCGTTCGTGCTCGGCGTCGTGCCGCTCGTGAGCGCGACGGGCGCGGGCGCCGAGAGCCGCCGCTCGATCGGCACGGGCGCGTTCGGCGGCGTGCTCGCCGCGACGCTGTTCGGGCTCGTGTTCGCGCCGGTCGCGTTTCAGGTGGTCGCGTCGCTCGGGCGGCGCGGGCGGCGGGCTGTCGAGCGCGATCGCGAATCGGGCGAGCACGGGGTAGCGGCGAACGAATGAGCGCGCCGATGCGGGCGGGCGCGCATCGGCGTTGTGCTCGCGCACTCGCCCGTTCGCCGGCTCGCGACGGCGACGCGGCCGGCGAGCGAGCAAGGGTGCGCGAGCGTCAGAGCGAGAATCGCAGGCCGAGGCGCGGGTTGACGATGTACGTGCGATGCGAAAGCTCGCGCTGAATCGCCTCGCAACGCTGCTGCTCGGGCAGATGGTCGTTTTCGGGCAGCTTCGCCTTGCGCTCGACCGCGCCGAGCCATTCGCCGCTGCCGGGATCGGGGCCGTGCCCGCCGTCGTCGGTGATGTGGAATTGCTTGTCGACCGCGTCGAACCATGCGTCGGTGCACGGTTGCGAGGTGGGCGCGAGCAGGATGGTCGTCGTCGCGGCGAGCCAGCCGACGACGGCGAGAAAAGCGATGACAGCGAGAATCTTCTTCATTGAGTCCTTCAAAAAAACAGTGGCTTTCGATGATCGTGCGCGCGCCGTGGGCGGATGCGGCCGGTTTCGCAGCGGAAGCCGGCCGCCGACGGTGACTCGCGCACTTGCGCCGGCCCGCGCCGGCCCGCGCCGACCCGCGACGACCCGCGACGACCCGCGACGACCCGCGACGACCCGCGACGACCCGCGACGACCCGCGACGACCCGCGACGACCCGCGACGACCCGCGACGACCCGCGACGACCCGCGACGACACGCGACGACACGCGACGACACGCGACGACACGCGACGACACGCGACGACACGCGACGACACGCGACGACACGCGACGACACGCGACGACACGCGACGACACGCGACGACACGCGACGACACGCGACGACACGCGACGACACGCGACGACACGCGACGACACGCGACGACACGCGACGACACGCGACGACACGCGACGACACGCGACGACACGCGACGACACGCGACGACACGCGATAAAGGGATCGCGATTCGTCGCGGAAGTTCACTATGAACGGCGCGAAGCGGCGAGATCGCTTCGCCCGGCGCGCGAACGTTGCGTGCGCATCGATTGCCTTTCGCCTACACTCCACCGGCGCGTGCGCCCGGCGACGCGCGACACCCGCGCCGTCAGCCCCGGCCCCGGCCCGGCCCCGGCCGCATCACGACAACAGGACGTACTCAGGACGTACTCGAATGAAACGACGCCATTTCCTTCACTCGCTCGGCGCGCTGAGTTCGGCGCATGTGGTGCTCGCGAGCGCGCCGGCATCGGCGACGACCGCTGGCGGCGAGCGCGGCGGCCAATCGGCGCTTGTGTCGCCGCGCGAAGAGCGCAGCGCGGCGCAGGCGGTGCGCGAGACGCTCGAGCGCGTCGCGCGCATCGATCGCGGCGGCCCGCGGCTGAACGCGATCATCGAACTGAATCCGGACGCCGAGGCGATCGCGCACGCGCTCGACGCCGAGCGGGCGGCGCGCGCCGTGCGCGGCCCGATGCACGGCGTGAGCGTCGCGCTGAAGGACAACATCGCGACGGGCGACCGGATGGCGACGACGGCCGGCTCGCTCGCGCTCGACGGCGTGCGCGCGGCACGCGATGCGCATCTCGTCGCGCGGCTGCGGCGCGCGGGCGCGGTGATCGTCGCGAAGACCAACCTGAGCGAGTGGGCGAACTTCCGCTCGACGCGCTCGACGAGCGGGTGGAGCGGGCGCGGCGGGCTGTCGCGCAATCCGTACGCGCTCGACCGGACGGCGAGCGGATCGAGCTCGGGCTCGGCGGCGGCGGTCGCGGCGGGGCTCGTCGAGATGGCGGTCGGCACCGAGACCGACGGCTCGATCGTGTCGCCCGCCGCGATCAACGGCTGCGTCGGGCTGAAGCCGACCGTCGGGCGCGTGAGCCGCGACGGGATCGTGCCGCTGTCGCACACGCAGGATACGGCGGGGCCGATCGCGCGCACGGTCCGCGACGCGGCGCGGCTACTCGGCGCGCTCGCGGGCGGCGATGCGAACGATCCCGCGACGGCGGGCGCGCCGCCTCCCGCCGACTACGTCGCCGCGCTCGACGCGAACGCGCTGCGCGGCGCGCGGATCGGCATCGCGCGCGCGTTCTTCACCGGGCATGACGAGGTGGACGCGCAGATCGAGCGCGCGATCGCTCGGATGCAGCGGCTCGGCGCGGTGGTGATCGATCCCGTCGACCTGCCGAAGCCCGACTACGAGGACGACGAGAAGACCGTGCTGTTGCACGAGTTCAAGCACGGCTTGCCGCTGTGGCTGCACGCGTTCGCGCCGCATGCGCGCGTGCGCACGCTCGCCGACGTGATCGCGTTCAACGCGGCGCAGCGCGCGAAGGAGATGCCGTACTTCGGGCAGGAGCTGCTATTGCGCGCGCAGGAAGCGGGCGGGCTCGACGCGGCGGCCTATCGCGACGCGCTCGCTCGCTGCGGCCGCCGCGCCCGCGACGAGGGGCTCGCGCGCGTGCTGCGCGACGCGCGGCTCGACGCGCTCGTCGCGCCGACCGAGGGCACCGCATGGCTGATCGACCTGATCAACGGCGACAGCGGCACCGACGGCTTCTCGACGCCTGCGGCCGTCGCGGGCTTTCCGCATCTGACCGTGCCCGCGGGGCTGGTGCGCGGCTTGCCGGTCGGCGTGTCGTTCGTCGGCGCGCCGTGGAGCGAGGCGCGGCTGCTCGCGCTCGGCTACGCGTTCGAGCAGGCGACGCAGTGGCGGCGCGAGCCGCGGTTCGTCGAGCGCTCGAACGTGCCGGCGGTCGATGCGTGATGCGCGACGGGCGGCTCGCCGCCCGCGACTGCCTGGCGTGCGCGACGCGCCGTCTCGGCGCGCGGGCGATGTCGGCCGGCCGCATGGCGGCGGCCGGCCGCGACCCGCCTCGGTGCCGGTGATGCGCATGCCATGCGGACCGTTCGGCGGATGTGCGGCGGCGCGAGGCGTCGTCGAACGAATTTGCCGGCCACCGCCCGATCGAGGGACAAACGCGACGCGCATTTGCGCAACGCGGCCGATCGATTGGCGGGCGGCCGCCGAGACGGCGGAGCACGCGGGTTCTTGGCACGGCAAGAACCCGGCGTCGCGCCGCTTCACGCGCGCATGAAGAGAGCGCACGCCCGGCCGGCGCGAAGCCGCGCCCGGGCCACCGACGCTCGGACGAACCTGTTCACTGGTTGTTCGGGTTGCCCGGCTAGTCGGTTTCTTCGGAACGCGGCCGCTTGCCTGCCTGCGGCGAGCCCTGCTCGCCATGCGCGCGCGGAATGCGCGCGTGAGCGTCTCGCCAGCCTTCCCGGCTCGGCAGATGCAGAGGGCGGTAGCCGTGGCGTCTGCCTGCCTGCGCGATTTCGCCGACGCGCGCCGCAGGCTTGCTCGAGTCGGGTGCGATCGGCCGATAGCTGAAGACCGAACGCGAAAGTTTGAGCGCCGCGCACACCTGGCGTTGGCTCGCGTCGAAGCGATGCATCAGGTCGACGGCGAGTTCGCGCAGCCGGGAAGGCTTCAGGCTTTTTTTGACAGGACATCCTGCAACATCGCCTTGTCGAGCGAGAGGTTTGCGACGAGCCGCTTGAGCTTCGCGTTTTCTTTCTCCAGTTGCTTGACGTGATTCACCTTCGTCGGCGTCAGGCCGCCGAATTTGGCGCGCCAGTTGTAGAAAGTCGCTTCGCTGATCCCCATATCGCGGCACACGTCCGCTATCGGTGCGCCCTGCTGCGCGCGCCTCAGCGCATCGGCGATCTGCTCGTCGGTGTATTTGCTTTTCCTCACCACGTTTGCTCCTCGTCTGAACGGCGCGCCGCGTGCCCCGGGCAAGCCCGGCGCTGCCTTGGATGACTGCCGATTCCGCGATCTGAAAGAACGTCACGCGCAGGACGAATCGCAGCGGACTCGATGCGCCGCGCGCACAACCGAGCGAGCAGGCTGCGGTCGACGTTCGTTGATCGGCGGTCACCGGCTTCGTTGAAAAATCGGACGGCCCGATGCCGTGCCGGCTCATGCGTTCTGCACGACGTGCGCCTCGGCGCGCGCGGGCGGTGATCGTTTCGCGTCGAGGATCGGCGCGATCCGTGCGACGCTCGGCGCGGCGAACAGATCGCGGATCGACAGCTTGACGCCGAATGTCGCCCGCACGCGATTGATGACGCGCATCGCGGCCAGCGAATCGCCGCCCATCTCGAAGAAATTGTCGTCCGGGCCGATGGTGTCGACGCCGAGAATGTCCGCGAGCAGCACGCAAAGCGCGCGTTCCTGCTCGCCGGCGGGCGTGCGCGTGCCGTGGCTCGAGAAAACAGGTGCGGGCAACGCGCGACGATCAAGCTTGCCGTTCGGCGTCAACGGCAGCGCATCGAGCGCGACGATCGCGGAGGGCACCATGTGCTCGGGCAGATGCCGCGAGAGATCCTCGCGCAGCGCCTGCGGCTGCGCGGAAAAGCCCGCCGCCGCGACGACGTAGGCGACGAGGCGCTTCTCGCCGGGCCGGTCCTCGCGAACGACGGCTTCCGCTTGCGCGATGCTTTCGTGCCGCATCAGCGCGTGGGCGATTTCTCCCAGCTCGACGCGAAACCCGCGGATCTTGATCTGATCATCCTGCCGGCCGATGAAGTCGAGCGTGCCGTCGGCGCGCCAGCGCGCGAGGTCGCCGGAGCGGTACATGCGCGCGCCCGGCGCGCCGAACGGGTCCGCGACGAAGCGCTGCGCCGTCAGGCCTGGTCGTCGGAGATAACCGAGCGCGAGTCCCGCGCCGGCGACGTAGATTTCGCCCGTGACACCGGGCGGCACGGGATTGAGCGCGCCGTCGAGGACGTAGAGGCGCAGGTCGGGAATCTTGCTGCCGATCAGGCTGTGAGCGGGCTCGGCGGCCATGCGCCGCGTCAGCTCGAGATAGCTGACGTGCACGGTCGTCTCCGTGATGCCGTACATGTTGATCAGTTGCGGCGCGTTTTCGGCGTGGCGCGCGTACCAGTCGTCGAGCTTGCGCATGTCGAGCGCCTCGCCGCCGAAGATCACGTAGCGCAGCCGCAACGACCGGCCGAGCGCCGGATCGTCGCGATCCGCCTGCATCAGCTGCTGGAACGCCGACGGCGTCTGATTCAGCACGGTCACGCGCTCGCGCGCGAGGAGGCTCAGAAATTCGACGGGCGAGCGGCTGACCGGAAACGGCACGATCACGAGCCGGCCGCCGCGTAGCAGCGCCCCCCAGCATTCCCATACCGAGAAATCGAATGCGCACGAATGGAACAGCGTCCAGACGTCGTCGGCGCCGAAGCCGAACCATCGATCGGTGCTCGTCAACAGACGGATCACGTTGGCGTGCGGCACGACGACGCCTTTCGGCTTGCCGGTCGACCCGGACGTGTAGATGACGTACGCCGGGTCCGACGCAAGCAACGGCCGGAGCCGGTCGCCGTCGGCCGGATCGTGTGCGGCGGCGGGCGATGCGTCGTTTTCGGCGGGGCTGTCGACGTACAGCACGTCGCCGCCGCCGCCGACGCGCGCCGCAAGCGCCGCGGTGGTCAGCGTCGCAGCGGGCCTGGCGTCGGCGAGCATGAACGCGAGCCGCTCCGGCGGATAGTCAGGATCGAGCGGCAGATAGGCGGCGCCCGCCTTCAGGATCGCAAGCAGCGCCACGATGAGCTCGGCCGAGCGGGGCACGCACACGGCGGCGATCGCGCCGGGACCGACGCCGAGCGCGATCAGCCGGTGCGCGATGCGATTCGCGCGTGCGTTGAGCGTCGCGTAGGACAGGTGCTGCGTGCCGAAGGTGAGCGCGATCGCGTCCGGCGTGGCGGCCGCCTGCTGCTCGAACGCGGCCGGCACGGTACCCGTCGGCGCCGTGACGACCGCATTCCAGTCGTGCAGGATGCGGTGCCGCTCCGCGGCGCTCGTCAGCGCGATCGTCGCGACTGGCCGCGCGGGCTCGGCCACTGCCGCCTCGATGAGCCGCACGAAGCGTTCCCGGTGGCGGCCGAGCTCGTCGTCGCCGTACTGCGCGGCGTTCGCGTCGAACGCGATGCACAGCTCCTCGTCGCCGCCGTGGGCGTAGACGGTCCACGAAAAATCGTCGACCGGGCCGGCCGACAAGTGGCGAAAGCGCGCGCGATGGCCGGCGAAATGGGCGTCCAAGTCGAATGTCATCACGTTGACGACGTGCGCGAAGAGCCGGGTGCTCTCGCCCTTTTGCTGCGCGTCGCGGAACAGCTCGACGCTGCGGTAGCGCGCATGGCGCAGCGCCTGCCGAACCTCTCGCGCGGCCTGGCGCGCGACGGCCCGCAGGGACGTCGCCGCGTCGAACGCGAAACGAAGCGGCAGCACGTTCGCGCACATGCCCGGCGTTTTGCGCAGGTCGGGCCCGGTGCGCGCGGTGGCGGACATGCCGACCACGATTTCGTCCTGGCCGAGCGCGCGATGCAGATAGGCGGCCGCCAGCGCGATCATCAATTGCGGGACGCCCGTGCCTTCGGCCTGCGCGAGCGCGCGCAGCGCGCGGCTCGTGTCGGCCGACAGGTGCTCCCATTCGCGGCGAAACCGGCCGAGCGGCGAGAACTCGCCGGGATTCGCGTCGCTCGCGAGGCTCGCGGGCGACGGCCGGCCGGCGAGCCGCGCGCTCCAGTACTCGCGGTCGAGCGCGAACGACGGCGACGCGCGATATGCCGCGTCGATCCGAAGCAGGTCGGCGAGCGTGCCGAACGGCGTCGGCGCCGGCGTCTCGCCGGCGGCGAGCGCCGTGTAGATCTCGGCGCCGCGCCGGATCAGCAGCGAGATGCCGAACCCGTCGATCACGATGTGATGAAAGAACAGATACCAGTAGAACCGGTCGGGCGCGACGCGCAGCAGCGCGAAGCGAAACGGCGGATCGCGGGTGAGATCCGTCGGGCGAACGCGATCGGCGGCCATCCATGCCTCGGCGGCTTCGTGCGGATCGTCCGCGAAACCGAAATCGAGATGGACGACGTCCCGGTCGTCGCGTGCGCGCGCGATCTGCACCGGTATCGAGCCGCGCTCCGCGAACGCGACGCGAAGACACTCGGTTTCGGCGACGAGGCGGCGGACGGTCGCGTCGAAGCGTCCGGCGTCGATCGGACCGTCGATGTCGAGATAGGCGGCGGTGTTGTACGCGCTGGTTCCCGGCGCGAGCTGCTCCGCGAACCAGATTTCCTGCTGCGCAGGCAGCAGCGGGTGGGATGGGGGGGCGAACTCGTTCGTCATGTCGGCGTGTCCTCGTTGGGCGGCGCGTGATCGGGCGATCGCCGCCGCGACGGCGGCGCGCGGCGTCCGCGTTCCGCGGTGAAGCGTCGGCGTGCGCGTGCGCGACGTCAGGCGGCGTGCGGGCGGCGCGGGGTCAGGTCGGTCCAGTGCGCATCGAGGTAGTCGACGCAGGGCTGACGCGCGGCTTGTCCGAACACGACGCTCCAGCCGGCGGGCGGCGCGATCGACGCCGGCCAGAGCGAGTGTTGTCCTTCGGCGTTCGACAGCACGACGAACGTGCCGTCGGGATCGTCGAGCAGATTAGTCATGGCTATCCTCTCTAGCGTAGGGTGGGAGCGACGGTGCCGGAGCGCGCGCGTGCGCGCCGGAGCCGCCGCGCAGGATGGCGGCGAGCGACAGCACGTACAGCGCCGCGGCAACCAGGAAGGGTGCACCGGGAAGGCGAAGCGGGGACGATGGCCCCGCGAAGAAGTGAAACAGGTTCGCGCCGGCGAGCGGCGCGCAGGATGCGGCCAATCCCATCAGGCAGACGAGCGCGCCCTGATATTCGCCTTGCCGGTCACTGCCGGCGCGCAGCGAGATCATCGTGCGCACGGCGGGATCGCTGACGAGCGCGAGAGCGTGCAGCGCGATCGCGACGATCACGACGGCAGGCGACGCGGCGATGCTGTAGCAGAGATAGGCCGGCACGAACAGCGCATAGCCGGCGGCCGCCGTCCCGCGCTCGCCGAGCCGCGACACGAGGCGCGGCAGCACGAAGCTTTGCGTGAGCGCGATGCCGAGACCCAGCATCGCGAGCGCCAGGCCGTTCTCTCTCGGTCCCCATCCGATCCGCTGCTCGTTCGAGATGACGAAGCAGGTGAGGAAGATGCCGTAGGCCATCATGCCGCAGCACACGGCGAACGACAGCCGGCGAAAGTCACTGTCCTGCCGCAGCAGCGCGAGGCTGCCGAACGGATTCGCGCGCCGCCGCGCAAACGGGCTGCGCCGCGTCGCGGGCAGGCTCTCGGGCAGCGCGAACAGCGCGCACGCGCCGTTGCAGAGCGCAAGCGCGCCCGCCGCGTAGAACGGCGCGCGCGGCCCGAGCGTGCCGAGCAGGCCGCCGAACGCGGGGCCGGCCACGAGACCGAGGGCGACCACGCCGCTCGCGAAGCCGAACCGCGCGGCGCGCAGGTGGGGCGGTGTGACGTCGGCGAGATAGGCGGTCGCGACGCCCGTGCTGGCCGCGGTGGCGCCGACGAGCAAATGGCCGGCGAGCAACCACGCGAAGTCGCGCGCGGCGGCGAGCAGCAGGAATGCCGTCGCGTTGCCGAACAGGGCTGCCAGCAGCACCAGCCGCCTTCCCTTTGCGTCGCTCAGCGTGCCGAGCAGCGGCCCAAACACGAACTGCATGAGCGCGGCGCACGTCATCAGCACGCCGATCAGCAGTGGCACGTTCGCGGCGCCGTACCCGATCGCCCGCAGCAGCTGCGGCAGCACAGGCACCGCGACGCCCATGCCGATCGCATCCACCGCGAGCGTCAGCAGCACCACGGCGACCTGCCTAGGCGGGCGGGGGGCACGCCTTTGCGTCGGAGGCGCGCTCATGCGACGGCGGGATTCGCGGCAGAGGCCGCGTCGGCCGAAGCGAGCGCCGCGCGCACGCAGGCGGACACGTGCTCGACGTAGTCGGGCATCAGGCACGAGTAGTGATTGCCCGGCACTTCGCGGCACTCGACCGGCAGGCTCGTGAACCGTTCCCAACCCCACGCGGCGGTGTCGCGGATCTCCGGCAGATTGAAGCCTTCCGGCGTCGGGCCCGCCGCCTTCACCAGCAGCATCGGAATCGGCCGCTGCACGCGCGGCGGATCGTACTTCGGCGACAGGTCGGCGGCCGCTCGATAGACGTTGAACAGCCCGCGGATCGAATTGCTGTCCGCTTGCGAGTGCACGACGCCGGATGCCGCGAGCCGTTCGCCGATGAACTCGAGCAGCGCGGCGCGCGAAAGCGGCGCGAGCGCGGCGTCGATGCCGTCGACGAGCTCGGGCTTGTCCGCGTAATACGCGAAGATGCCGAGGATGAGGCGAGCCATCTCTGCATCGTCTTGATACACCATGGGCGCATAGGGCGGCGCGGCGGAATCGAACAGCACGACGAGCCCGATGCGTTCGCCGGCGTCGATCAACTGCCGGGCGATTTCATAGGCGATCTTGCCGCCGAGCGAATGACCGCCGAAGTGATACGGGCCTTGCGGCTGCACCGACCGCATGCAGGCGATGTAATGCGCGGCGATCTGTTCGATCGACGTGTGAGGCTCGGCCATGCCGTCGAGCCCGAGATATTGAAGCCCGACGACGGGCCGGTCCGCGCGCAGCGTCTTCGCGAGCGGCAGCAGTTGCGTGATGTTGCCGCCCATGCCGGGAATGCAGAAGAACGGCGCCCGGCGGCCCTCGTCGACCATCGGCACGATGCAATAGCGGATCGCCGCGTCGTTCGATTGCGGCGAGTCGCTTGTCGCGTTGCCCGTCGCGTCGATCGAGCGCAGGATTCGCGAGATCGTCGGCGCGTCGAGAAACTCGCCGAGCGTCAGGCAGCGGCCATACAGATCGCGCACTTGCGAAATCAGCTGCGTCGCCAGCAGCGAATGGCCGCCGAGATCGAAGAAATCGTCGTCGATGCCGACGTCGTCGACGCCGAGCAGGTCGCGCCAAAGGCCGACGAGCGTGCGCTCCACGTCACTCGAAGGCGGCGCGGCGGCCGTTTTGCGCTGCGCGTTCGATGGCTGGCGATCGAAGCCGAACTTGCTGACTGCGAGTTGCGCGATGCCCGAGCCGGGCATGCGGATCGCGAGGTCGAAGATCGCGCGGCCCTCGCGATTGGTGAGGCCGCGCACCGAGTCGGCACCGCGATGCGCGGTGCGCTCGGTGTAGTCGACGGCCATGCCGGTTTCCGTCCACGCATCCCAGTTCAGCGAAACGACCGGGATGCGCGCTCGGCTCCAGTGGCGCGCGATCGCGTCGAGGTAGCCGTTCGCGGCCGCGTAATCGGCCTGACCGAGGCCGCCGACGAGTGACGCGAGCGACGAGCAGAGCACGACGAAGTCGAGGCGATCGGCTGCGACGAGATCGATGAGGTTGTGCGTGCCGGCGACTTTCGCGGCGAGCACGCGCCGCCACGCGTCGGGCGCGCCCGTCTCGATGAGGCCGCTCGCCTCGACGCCTGCCGAGTGGACGATGCCGTTCACCTGACCGAAGCGCGCATGCAGTTCGGCGATCGCCGTACGCATCTGCCGCGCGTCGGCGACGTCGGCGCGCAGCACGAGCACGTCGGCGCCCGCGGCTTCCAGCGCGCGTAGCCTGGCCGCTTGCTTGTCGGTCAACCCTTCGCGCTGGCGGCCGATCAGCGCGAGTTTCGCGCCCGGCGCCGTTTCCGCGATGTGCCGGGCAAGCTCGCCGCCGATGCCGCCCAGCCCCCCCGTGATTAGATAGACGCCGCCGTCGCGCAGCGGCGCGCCTTGCGTCGTATCGGGCGCCGGCGCATCGACGAACCGGAGCGTTTCGCGTGAGCCGGCCGCGAGGCAGACGGTCGCCGCTTTGTCGAAGTAGCCGATGCCGCTCTCGGAAATCTCCGGCACGATCGACAGTTCCGTGTGCAGCGCCTGTTGCGTCGACGGCTCGTCGTCGTCGACGTCGAGATGCCGGCAGACGATGTCGGGAAACTCCCACTGCACCGCCTTGAGCGACGCCGCCGTCGCTGCCGTCGCGCAGGCGGCGGGCGCGTCGGCGCGGCGCCATCGTCGCGTGACGAGCGTCACGCGCGGCGCGATCGCTCGGCGCGCGAGCGTCTGAATCAGCGTGACGAGATGCGTGAAGCCGTCGAGCGTTGCGTCGAGCGCCGGGCGCGATTCGTCGGCGCGCCACGCGTAGACGATCTGCGACGGCAGCCGTCCGGCGCGGGCGAGCGCGTCGAGCAACCGGGCGTAGTCGTCGCCGGAGCCGGCACGCAACGCGAAACGCGCGTCGTCGAGCTGCCGGAACGCGTCGCCCTTGACGACCAGCACGCTGCGCGGCGGCGCGTGCGCGGCAAGCGGTTCGTCCGGCGCATCGGCGAACGTCAGCCAGGCGCCCGTATCGCGTTGGTGCGCGGGCAGCGGCGCCCGCGCCCAGGCGGGCGTGCGGCACCAGTCGGCCGGCGTCGCGCCGCCGGCCCGGTTGGTTTCCCGCAGGCCGAATCCGCGGACTTCGACGAGCGTCGTCGCGCGCCGCGCTTGCGCGTTCCACGAGAACAGCGTGACGTCGAATGTCCGCGGCGCGCGTTCGATCGCGAGGCTGTAGCACTCGGCCGTCAGCGGCGCATGAACCGTCAGCGTCTCGTACCGGAACGGCAGCGATGCGTCGGCGGGGCGCAGGCACGCATGCAGGAACGCAACGCCGAGATCGAGCAGCGCCGGATGCAGCGCGAACGCGGGCAGGTCGCGCTCGAACGTGTGGGGCAGGCGCAGGCGGGCGAGGCCTTGGCGCTCGCCGAGCCACACCGCGTCGATGCAGTGCCAGCGCGGGCCGTACTCCGCGAACGCGCGCCGGAACTGCGCCGGCGCATCGGCGAGCGGCTGCAGCGACAGGCGGGCGCACAGCGCGTCGATCGAGCCGTCGGAAAGCGTTGGCGCGTCGGCGAGGCGCGTCGCCGAGACGTTGCCGCTCGCGTGCGGCGTCCAGGCGCCGGATGCGTCGTCGGGGCGGCTCTCGAGCACGAAATCCAGCGCGCCGTCGCGCTGCTTGAACACGGCGCGCAGGCTGCGCTGCACGCCGGCGTCGAACACGAGCGGTGACGGGAAATAAACGTCGCGCAGCACGGGCTGCGACGCGCCGTGCGAGATGACGAACGCGCGCCGCACGAGCTCGAGGCAGCCGGTGCCCGGCAGCACGCCGTGGCCGCCGAAGATGCGATGTTCGTCGACGAACCAGTAACGCTCGCTCAACGTGAAGCAGACGTCGATGCGCTGCGCGTCGATTTCCTTGCGCTCGAAGCGCAGCGTGCCGTCGTCCGGCGAGGACGGCGGTGCGGGAGCCGGCGCGGCGTCGGCTGCCGGGCGACTCAGCCAGTGGCGTTTGCGGGTGAACGGATAAGTGGGCAGTGCGACGCGGCGCGCGGCGGCGCCGTCGCGCAGGCGTTCCCATTCGACGTGCGCGCCGTGCGCCCACAGCGAGCCGACGCCCGTCAGCAACGCCACGTCGTCCGTGCGCGGCTCGCGCGCATGTCGCATCGTCGTCGCGACGCGCGAACGCTCGAGGCCGTCGACGCCGGCCGCAAGCGATGCGAGCGCGCGGCCGGGACCCACTTCGAGCAGCAGCGGGCGATCGAATGCGGCGAGCACGGTCGACAACCCTTCGGAGAACCGAACCGTGCGGCGCACGTGGTCACCCCAGTAGCCGGGGTCCCGTCGGTCGCTTTCGTCGAACCACCGGCCGCTGCGATTCGAGATCATCGGCACGGTGCCGTCGGCGGTCCGCAGCGATGCGCCGACGCGGTTGATCTCGCCCACCGCGTTTTCCATCAGCGAGCTATGGAACGCATGCGAGGTCGCGAGGCGCTGGCACGGCAGGCCGGCGAGCACGCACGCGTCTTCGAGCTTTGCGATGTCGCCGGGCGCGCCGGACAGCACGAACTGGTCGTCGCCGTTGACGGCGGCGAGCTCGCAGCCGGTCGCGTACAGCGCGTCGAGATGCTCCGGCGACGCGGTGACGGCGAGCATCGCGCCGGCCGGCTGCCGTTGCATTGCCGATGCGCGGGCGGCGACGAGCGCGAGCGCATCGTCGAGCGCGAGCCGGCGCGACACGCACGCGGCGACCAGTTCGCCCAGGCTGTGGCCGATCAGCGCGTCGGGGGCGATGCCCCAATCCTCGAGCAGGCGCGCGAGCGCGTATTCGACCGTGAACAGCGCGGGCTGCGCGTAGCGCGTCTCGCGCAGCCGGTCCGCGCCGGCCGTGCCGCCGCCGTCGCTGTCGCCGCGGATCAGCGCGCGGATGTCGACGTGAAGATGCGGCATGAGGATGTCCGCGCAGTGGTCGACGACATCGCGGAATACGCGATACCGGCGATACAGCGCCTGTCCCATGCCCGCGTGCTGGCTGCCCTGGCCGGGAAACATGAAGACGACGGGCGCCGACTTGCGCGCGCCGACGATCGGCAGGTCCGCGGCGCGCGCAAGCTGCGCGGCGACCGCGCTCATGTCGTCGCCGACGACGAAGGCGCGATGCGCGAACGCGGTGCGTCCGGCCTGAAGCGTGTGGGCGACGTTGCCGAGCGTCGCGCCTTCGACGCCGTTCGACAGGCGCGCCGACAAGCGTCGCGCGGCCTCGCCGACCGCCTCGGGCGATTTTGCCGACACCGGGAGCAACTGTGCGCCGTCGTCCGCGTCCTGCCGTTCGATCGGCGCGATCGGCGCTTCTTCGACGATCACGTGCGCGTTGGTGCCGCCGACGCCGAACGAGCTCACGCCCGCGCGCCGAGGCCTCGGGCCGCGCGCCCACGCACGCGCGGCGCGGACGACCTCGAACGGCGTTTCGTCGAAGCGGATTTCCGGGTTCGGCTCGTTGCAATGAATGCTCGGCGGAATCGTCTCGTGGCGCAGCGCGAGGATCGTCTTGATGAGGCCCGCGATGCCGGCCGCGGCGTCGAGATGCCCGATATTGCCCTTCACCGAGCCGATCCCGCACTTGCGGGCGGACGGCGCGGCGGCGTTCGCTTCCTCGCTCGAAGCCGCCGCGAACGCTTGCGTCAGCGCCCGCACTTCGACCGGATCGCCGAGCGGCGTGCCGGTGCCGTGCGCTTCGACGTAGTCGATCGTGTCGGCGGCGACGCCCGCGGCGCGCAGCGCGTCGCCGATCACGGCCGCCTGGCCGCTAACGCTCGGCGCCGTGTAGCTGACCTTGCTGCCGCCGTCGTTGTTGATCGCCGAGCCCTTGATGACCGCATGGATCGTGTCGCCGTCGCGAATCGCGGCGGATAGCTTCTTGAGCAGCACGAGGCCCGCGCCGCTGCCGCCCGCCGTGCCGTTGGCGGCGGCGTCGAACGGCCTGCAGCGGCCGTCCGGCGACATGATGCCGCCTTCCGAATAGACGTAGCCGGCCTGCTCCGGATCGAGTCCGACCGCCCCCGCGATCGCGAGTGCGCACTCGCCGGCGCGCACGCTCGCGCAAGCCATGTGAACGGCCGTCAGCGACGACGAGCAGGCCGTCGCGACGCTGACGGCGGGGCCGCGCAAATCGAGCTTGTACGCGGTGCGGGTCGCGACGAAATCCTTGTCGTTGCCGAGCATCCACTGACCCGCGTCGAGGCGGTGCGTGCGGATGTTCGGAATCACGTTCTCGACGAGGTAATAACTGAACGCGACGCTGCCGAACACGCCGACGGGCCGCTGCGCGTCGCGGTCGCCGTAGCCCGCCTCCTCGAGCAGTTCCCACGCGAGCTCGAGAAAGATTCGTTGCTGCGGGTCCATCACCTGAGCCTCGCGCGGGGAGTAGCCGAAGAACTCGGCGTCGAAATCCGCGACGCCGTCGAGCACTTTCGCGCGCCGCACGAAGTTCGGATGCGCGATGACCTCGGGGGGCACGCCGCGGGCGCGCAACTCGTCGTCAGACAGATCAGCGCCGGCGTCGTAGCCCGACAGCAGGCGCGTCCAGAACGTTTGCAGATCCGGCGCCTGCGGGAAGCGCCCGACAAGGCCGATGACGGCGATCGCGTGCTCGTCGACGGCGGCCGCCGCCGTTTCCGCCGGCGGCGGCGCTTCGCTCGCGGCCGGTTCGTGCCGGCGTCGCAACACGTCGATTTGCGCGGACAGTGCGTGAATGGTCGGATATTCGAACACGTCGGTAAGCGTGACCCAACTGCCGAATTCTTCGCCGAGGCGCTGATGCAGCGCGACCGCGCGCAGCGAATGGCCTCCCGCCTCGAAAAAATTCTCGTCGTCGCCGATGTCGGCGCGTCCGAGCAGTTCGCGCCAGATGGCCGAGACCTTGGCGATCGTGGCCGCGGGCGTTGCGCGCGGCGAGGCCGGCTTGTCGGGCGGCGTGCGCGCGATCGCGCGCGCAGCGCCGTCCGCCGTCGGCTTGATCGCCTTCAGCGCCTGCAGGTCGACCTTGCCGGTGCGTCCGGTCGGCAGGCGGTCGAGGAACACGAATGCGGTTGGAATCATCACGTCGGGTATCTTGCCGCGCAGCGCGTCGGCGATCGCATCCCGGTCGCTCGTGCCGACGACGTAGCCGACAAGCTCCGACTGGCCGCGCGCATCGGGATGGACGAGCGCTTCGGCCGCGCGCACGCCCGGCGCTTCCATCAACGCGGCGCGGACTGCGTCGAGCTCGATCCGGAAGCCGCGGATCTTCACCTGGCGGTCCGCGCGGCCGATGAACTGGACGCTGCCGTCGTCGAGCTGTCTGACGACATCGCCGGTGCGATACATCCGCGCGCCCGGGCGCGCGGCAAACGGATCGGCGACGAACGCCGACGCCGTGCGGGCGGGCTTGCCCAGATAGCCGTGCGACACGCAGACGCCGCCGACGAACAATTCGCCCGCGGCGCCGTCCCGCGTTTGCTCGAGCGCGTCGTCCAGCACGTAAAAGCGCGCGCCGCCGAGCGGGCGCAGCACGAGACGTTCGCCTTCGGCCCAGTATTCGGCCATCGAGACGGCGATCGCGCATTCCGTCGGGCCATAGCCGTTGAAGAGGCGTCGCCCGGCCGCCCAGCGCTGCGCGACTTCGCGCGGACACGCTTCGCCTCCGACGACGATCGCCTCCAGCGCGGGCAGCGGCGCGTGCGGCACGAGCGCGAGCGTGGACGGCACGATAACCAGATGCGTGATGCGCCGTTGCGCGAGCCATTCGACGAGATCGCTGCCGGGCAGCAGCCTCTGGCGGTCGCCGAAGACGATCGCCGCCCCCGACGCGAGCGGGGGGAATATCTCGGCGAGCACCGCATCGAAGATCGGCGAAAGGTACTGCGCGATGCGCGAGCCGTGCGTGATGCCCAATGCGTCGCGCATCGCGAGCACGTTGTGGCACACGCTTCGATGCGGGACCGCGACGCCCTTCGGCATGCCCGTCGAACCGGACGTGTAAATGACGTAAGCGGTGTCGCCGGGCGCGATCGCGGCGTCGGGCGCGGGCGCGCCGGCGGATGCGTCGACGTCGACGAGATCGGCATCGACGAGCGGCAGATTCAGGTGCGACACCTTGGCGGTGAGCGCGTTGCGGCTCACGATCGCGCGCAGCGCCGCGTCGTGCGCGATGTATTGGTTCCACTGCGGCTTTTGATCCGGATCGAACGGCACGAATGCGGCGCCGATGCGCGCGATCGCGAGCATCGCCGCGATGGCGTACGGATGGCGGCCCACGCAGATGCCGACGCGGTCGCCGCCGCGAACGCCGACGTTGCGCAGCGCCGTGGCGATCGCCGCTGACAGCGCATCGAGTTCGCGATACGTCAGTGAGAGATCGTCCGCTTCGACGGCGACGCGCTCGCCGCCGTCGGCGACGCGCGCGGCGAACAGCGCGTAGAGGTCGGCATGCCCGGCGTCGCTTTCGCCGTCCGCGTCGGCGATCGCGGCCGCCGCATGGCCGTTCGGCGCCGCATCGGTGCGCCAGTCGACGTCAGCCGCCGCGCGTGCCGCGAGCGCGAGCATGCGATCGCGCATCCGCGTGAGCGACGCGCCGCCGAACGAGCCGGGCCGCGACATCAGGTGCCCGAACACGGCGTCGCCTTGCCGCGTGACGGCGAACTCCAGGTCGAGCTTCGCGACGTAAGTCTCGAGCGGATGAGGCGTCGCGCGCACGCCATCGAGATCGAGCGAGCCGACTTCGTCGAGGTCGTACGAGAATCCCGCCTGGAAAATCGGGCTGCGCGTCGGATGACGCGCCGGATTGAGCGCCTGGACCAATTGCTCGAACGCAACGTCCCGGTGCTCGAACACGTCGAGGCAGGTTTGCTTGACCTGCTCCAGCAGGCTCCGGAACGTGCCGGCTTCGCCGAAGCGCACGCGCAGCGGCAGCGTGTTCGTGAAGAAACCGATGACGGAGTCGAACGCCTCGGTCGGGCGCAATGAAATCGGGATGCCGATCGCGAGGTCGTCGTCGCCCGTTTCGTCACGCAGCGCCTGCGCGAACAGGCTCAGATAGAACATCAGCGGCGTGCAGTTGAGTTGCCGCGATGTTTGCTCGATTCGCGCCGCGAGCGGCGCGGGAATCTCGAAGCTCGACGATCCGGGTTGCGCACGCGCGGCGTCGTCGGCGGGAATGCGCAGCGTCGGCGGCAGTTCACGCAGGCATTCACGCCAGTGCGACAGCGTCCGTTCGAGCGCGGGCGCGTTCGCGAGTGCGCGCTGTCGCGCGACGAAATCCGCGTACGTCGCGTCGGGCGGCGGCGGATCGAAGGCTTCGCCGCGCGCGCGGGCGTTGTAGGCAGCCTGCAGGTCGCGCCAGAAGATGCTGAGCGACGGGCCGTCGAACACGATGTGGTGGACGGTCACGCATAGCAGGTGACAGCGTTCGCCGCGAGCGAACAGAACGGCGCGCACGAGCGGGCCCGTCGTCAGGTCGAACGGCGCGGTTTCTTCGTCGTGTAGCAGGCGGGACAGTGTCTCGTCGTCGGCGACGTCGACGATGCGCAACGGCGCGTGCGCCGCGTCGGCGACGATCTGCGCCGGTTCGAGCGATGCGTTGCCCGATTCGTCGTCGAGCGGCACGAGCTTCGCGGAAAACGTCGTGCGAAGCGCGGGATGGCGGCGTGCGATATCGTCGAGCGCACGCGCGAGCGCGTCGCGATCCGGCGCGCCGTCGAGGCGCCAGACCATCGGGATGTTGTACGTGAAATCCCGAGGCCGCCGCTTCGCCGCGAGCCACAGGCTGTTCTGCGCGAGCGAGAGTCGGCGGGGATCGCCGGATCGCTGCGCGGCCGATCCGGGGGCCGGCGCGTCCGCGGCGCTCGCGAGCGGCGCTTCCGGCGCGTGGCTCGCCCGCGGGCACGCGCGTCGCGCGTCGTCGACGTGCTCGGCCATTTCGGCGACGGTCGGGTGCTTGAACAACGTCGCGACCCGCAGACGCACATCGAATGCGTCGTTGACGCGCGAGATCAGGCGCGCGGCGATCAGCGAGTGGCCGCCGCAGAAGAAGAAGTTTTCGTCGACGCCCGTGACGGGCGCGGGCAGCACGGCGCGCCAGAGCTCGAGCACGCGGCGCTCGGTCTCGGTGCGCGGCTCCGCCCGGCTGCCGCCGAGCGGCGACAGCTCGAGCGCCTGCAAACGCTTTCGATCGATCTTGCCGCTTGCCGTCAGCGGCAGCTCCGGCAGTTGTTCGATCACTGTCGGCAACATGTGCGCGGGCAGGCGTTCGCGCAGGAAGTGATAGAGCGCGGCAGTCGGCGCGTCGCTGACGACGTATGCGACGAGCACGGCGTCGTCGAACTGCTCGTTTTTCGTGGTGAGCGCGCATTGGCGCACGTCCGGATGCGCGGCGAGCGTGCTTTCGATTTCGCCCAGTTCGACGCGGAACCCGCGAATCTTGACCTGATGATCGCGCCGTCCGAGGAATTCGATCGTGCCGTCCGCCAGCATGCGGCACATGTCGCCCGTGCGGTAAAAGCGCGTCTGGCCGGGGGCCTGCGCGAGGCGGCCGCGCGCATCGAACGCGCCGGAGATGAACTTCTCGCGCGTGAGCTCGGGGTTGTTCAGATAGCGTTGCGACACGGCGGGGCCCGCGATCAGCAGTTCGCCCGGCACGCCGATCGGCGTGAGCTGCAGCCTGGCGTCGGCGACGTAGAGCTCGCAACTCGACAGCGGCCGGCCGATCGGAACGACGCTGCCGGGCGCGAGATCGTGCTCGGCCGGATCGAACACGGAGCTGTCGATCGTCGCTTCGGTTACGCCGTACGAGCCGAGCACGCGCGCGTGCGGCGCGCACAGCGCTTGCGCCGCCTGCAGTTCGTGGCCGAACCAGACGTCGGCGCCGCACACGAGGGTCGCGAGGCCGTCGAGTCGCGCATCGTGATCGTGACAGTAGCGGATCAGCTCGCGCAGCACGACGGGCGGAAAATCACCGAACGTGACGCGCTCGTGCTCGATCAGCGCATGCACCCTGGATGCGTCGAGCATCCAGTCGCGCGGGCACATCACGAGTTTGCCGCCCGAGCCGAGCGTCCGGCTGAGGTCGCCGATACCGAGGTCGAACGTCGGCCCCGCGAGCTGCAGCGCGATCGGATGGCCGGGCTGATCGAAGCGATAGGCCTGACGCCACGCGTGATACGACAGATTCAGGTTGCCGTGCGACACCTCGACGCCCTTCGGCTTGCCGGTGGAGCCCGACGTATAGATCACATAGGCGGGATCATCCTCCTGCAATGCCGGGATTTCGAACGGCGGCGCGCTCGAGGTGTCGCGGGCCGGGTCGCCGGCTGCTTCGTCGAGCACGAGCGCGAGCGCGCGAAGGTCGCCGTCGAGCCGCGCGAGATCGTGCGCCGTCGTGACGATCGCGAACGGCTTCGCGTCGTCGATCTTGTCGCGAAAGCGCGGATCGTCCGGTCCGATCGGCAGATAGACGCCACCGGCTTTCAGGATCGCGACGAATGCGATCGGGACCTCGTGCGAGTATGAGACGAACGACGCGACGCGGCTGCCCGCCGTCACGCCTCGCGCGCGCAGCTGCGCCGCGACGCGATCCGACAGCCGATCGAGTTGCGCGTACGTGAGCCGCGTCTCGCGATGAACGACGGCCTCCGCATCTGGCGTGCGTCGCGCCGCAGCGCGAATGCGCTGCGGAATCGGCGAGAATCCGTCCGACACGAGTGGTTCGCCGGGTTTGGCGAGCCGCAAAATGTCGGCAAGCTCGGCATCGCTCAGCAGCGAGCCCTTCGTCACGGGCTCGTTCGGCGCGTCGAGCACGGATTGCAGCAATTGATCGAGATGGCCGGCGAGGCGCGCGATCGTCGCTTCGTCGTAGAGGTCCGTGTCGTATTCGAGATAGCCGATCAACGCGTCGTCGATTTCCTCGAGCGACAACGTCAAATCGTATTTCGCCGTGCCGTTGTGGATCAGCGCCCCCTCGACTTGCGCGCCGGCGAGCGACAGCGCGTGCGACGAGCCCTTCAGGTAATCGAACATGACCTGAAAGACAGGGGCGTGGCTCAGCGAGCGCGGCGGCTGCACGGCGTCGACGATTTCGTCGAACGACAGGCCGATGTGCTCGAATGCATCGAGCACCGTGGTCGTCGCTTGCGCGAGCAGCTCGAGAAAGCTCGGTGCGCCGCTGAAGTCGAAGCGCAGCGGCGCCAAGTTGATGAAAAAGCCGATTTGCCGCTGCTCATCCTCGGTCGCGCGGTTCGCGAACGGGCTGCCGATGACGATATCGCTTTCGTTCGAATACCGATGGAGCAGCGCGGCGAACGCCGCGACGCCGATCGTGTACGGCGTCACGCCGGCCGTGCGACAGAGGCGCGCGATGCCGGTGGCGATCGACGGCGAGAACGCGTGCTCGACGACGGCCCCCGCGCCGCGCTGCTGCGGCGGGCGGGCCCGGTCGGTCGGCAGCTTGTGCAGGTTCGGAATGCCTTCGAGACGACGCTGCCAGTATTGGCGCGATTCGTCTTTGAGCGCCGCGTCGGCGAGCTGATCCATGGCCTCGTCGACCGTCGCGTACCGCACGGCGGCGAGCGCCGGCTCGCGGCCGTCGCGCAGCGCGCGATAGGCGTCGCCGAGTTCGCGATAAAAGAGATCCAGCGACCATGCGTCGATCGCCATGTGATGAATATTGACGAGCAGCACGTGGCGATCGCCGCCGATGCGCAGCAGCGTCGCGCGCAGCGGCGCTTCGTTCTCGAGATCGAACAGATGCGCGGCCAGCTCGCGCTCGTGCTGTTGCACGGCGGCCGATTGTGCGTCGGCCGCGAGCTCGCTCAGGTCCGCGACCTGCAGCAGCGAGCCGGCGGGGCGTACGTCGATGACGAGCTCGCCGTCCACGGTGCGCAAACGCGACGCGAGAATCGGATGCCGGTTCGCGACGAAGACGAATGCGCTGCCGAGCGCGCTTTCGTCGAGGTGACCGCGGATTCGAAATGCCGCTGCGATGTTGTAAGTGGCCGAGCGAACGTCGCCGCTCGTGATGAACCACAGACGACGCTGCGCCGCCGTTGGGGCGAGCGTGAGCACCCCGTGTCCGGCAGCGGCGGTGTCGCGCTCGACTTCTTCGAGCGATTTCAATCGAGTAGAGCGATTAGTCACGGACGGGCTCCGGATTGGATGTTGGCACGATTGGGCGAGCGGCGTCCGACGGTGAGCGGACGACTGCATCGAGCGGCGTGAAATCGATGAGGATGACGGTGCGCATGCCGCACGGCGCGCCGGGCGCGCACGAGATCGACGTCACGTGATGGCTGACGGCTGCG
Source organism: Burkholderia savannae (assembly GCF_001524445.2). Classification (NCBI taxonomy): domain Bacteria; kingdom Pseudomonadati; phylum Pseudomonadota; class Betaproteobacteria; order Burkholderiales; family Burkholderiaceae; genus Burkholderia; species Burkholderia savannae. The sequence goes on along the minus strand of NZ_CP013418.1, from coordinate 2,067,270 downwards.
TCGTCGATGATGTAGCTCTCGAGCGGCACGTGAAGCGAGAATGCGCGAACCTGTTCGTCGGGGACGTCGTCCACCTGGCGGCCCGCATACTGCGGCGGCGCGATGTAATTGACGCCGCCGACCGCGCTGGTGCGGTCGATCAGATGGACGGCCGTGAACGGCTGGCCGTCCTGGTGCAGGCAGTCCGGCGTGATTCTCGACATGACGCCCGGCAACGCGCGCATCCGGAGCACGTGCAGACCGCACAGGAGCGGCTCGTCGAGTTCGCTCAGCGGCGTGAGCGCGAGATCGAAGCGGATGAGCTTGCGGATCAGCGGCAGTGCGAGAATGCTGTCGCTCGTTCGCAGGAAACGGCGGTGCACGCCGCCGTATTCGGGTTGAAAACCGATTTCCTGGCGATATTCGATTTCGATCGCGCCGTCGAGTCCGACGAAGCCCGGCTTCCATGCGACGTGGCCGTCGTTCGGCGCGAGAACGCCTTCCGCATAGCTGCGGTGCCGGCCGGCACCCCCGTGGCGATCGACAGGCAACTGATCGGCGTAACGGCTGAGCTGTGCGAGGCAGTGTGATTTTGCTTCGACGTGGTCGAGATCGGCGGCGTCGAATCTGGCCCAACCTTGCTGTTGCAACTTTCCTCGAATGCCTCCGTGTGTGGAGCCGGATGTTTCCGCTAGGGTTTGCGTCTCGATTAGCATTGCTAAATATCCGTCGAAGTCAAGATCAAATGAGCAGACATTGATAATCCGCTTGCCGCAGGCTGCTTTCCCGCACAACATTTGACAGCTTGGAATTTATTGTTATTTTCGAAGGAATGTCGGAGGCACTTTTGCCGGAATTTATCGTTATATCGGTTATTCGACTGAATCCTGCAAACAGGATGAATTCAATCGATGAGAGACGATGGCCCGGCGAGTCGAGTGAATTTAACCATAGGATTCTCGTAACTGTCTAATGAATTTTTAAGGATCTTGTAATTGATCTGTGACAATAACGTGTTGAAAGCGGAATTAGAGCCGATGTTAATTAGAAACTAAAATTTTGATCGTATTTGAAGTGGTTGATTTAAAAGGGTAATGTGGGATTCGTGGAAGCTGAATGGTGATCCTTGTCCGAGATATGTGAGACGGCTGTCTTTTGCGACCTGTCGGCGGCTAATGCGGCTTCCGCGCGTGGATTTATGATTGATGTGTCGGGTGGGCATTAATCGACTTCGGTCGCCGCGAATCGAGTTCGAAGTGGATCGGGGATGCTCGCATTGCGCGGCTGGGGCCGCGTAATCAAGATCGGCGCGGGCCGTTGGGGCAATAAGGCCTTCGCCGTCATGTGGCCGAGTAAGGCGCGCGCGAACCCGATTTCGACTTGAATGACCGCGTCGCGGCCGTCAACTGGCCTATTCGAAATCTGCAATGCGCGTCGGTTGCGTCGTGAATTCGGCTGATGCGTTCGTGCGCGCGCACGCTCCGGTGCCCGATATATGGTGTCGGTGTCGCGCGCGGCGAATCGGGCGGGCGCGGCGCCGGCGACATTGTCGCGGGCGCGTGCCGAGTTCGGCGATCCGGCGCCCATCATAACCATCGCAGAATTAATTGGTTTTCGGTTCGTCGTCCTGTCCGTATCGTTCAGCGATTCCAACAACAAGTCGACTACGAGGACAACCACCACATGAAGCAAACGAAGCACCTCGCCGCGCTCGCCGTGCCGGCCGGCCTCCTGCTCTGCGCCGGCGCGCACGCGCAAAGCAGCGTCACGCTGTACGGGATCGTCGATGCGGGCATCGCATACGTGCACAACGCGCAGGGAACCGACGGCCGCAATCAGTCGTCGCTCGTGAAATTCAGCAGCGGCAACCTGTCCGGCAGCCGCTGGGGCCTGAAGGGGACCGAGGATCTGGGCGGCGGCCTCGCGGCGCTGTTCCAGCTCGAAAACGGCTTCAATCTCGGCACCGGCCAGCAGAACGGCAATCGCGAGTTCGGCCGCAAGGCGATCGTCGGCCTCGCGAGCAACACGTGGGGCACCGTCACGCTCGGCCGCCAATACGATCCGGTCGTCGATCTCGTGCAGGGGCTTACCGAGGACAATTACTTCGGCGGCGTGTTCGCGACGCCGGGCGACCTCGACAACTACGACAACAGCCTGCGCGTGAGCAACTCGGTGAAGTACACGAGCCCGGTGCTGTCGGGCTTCCAGTTCGAAGCGCTGTACGGCTTCGGCGGCGTGGCCGGCGCGACGGGCAGCGGCCGCACGTACAGCTTCGCGGCGAGCTACGCGAACGGGCCGCTGTCGCTCGGCGCCGGCTATCTGTACGCGGACGGCGGCACGACCGCCGCGAACGGCGTGCGCACGTGGACGGGCAGCTCGGACACGCTGTTCAACACCGTGATCAACCAGGGCTTCGCGAGCGCGAAGTCGATTCAGATCGTGCGCGTCGGCGGCCAGTACGTGCTCGGCTCGGCGACGTTCGGCCTCGCGTATTCGAACACGCACTACGGCCGCGATTCGCTGTCGACGTTCAACGAAACCGCGAAGTTCAACAGCGGCTCCGCGTTCTTCAACTATCAGTTCTCGCCGGCGCTGCGCGCGGGCGTCGGCTACAACTACACGTCGCTGACGGGGCCCGCTTCCGCGCACTATCACCAGGTGAACCTCGGCGCGGGCTACGCACTGTCGAAGCGCACCGATCTCTATGCGCTGTTCGGCTATCAGAAGGCGAGCGGCCGCACGCTCGGCGCGAACGGCTCGGTGGTCGATGCGCAGGCGTCCGTCGGTTCGTATGGCGTGAACTCGGGCACCGATTCGCAGGAGCTCGCGATCGTCGGGATTCGGCACAAGTTCTGATCCGGGCGCGCGATTCGCGGTGCGCGACGGGCCGGGCGGGAGGTTGCGCGCGGGCGTCGTCGCGTCGCGTCGTCGATGGAATCGAGCGAATCGGCGCAAGCGATGCTCGCGATGCGGCGGACGAAAGCGCGACGGAGCCGCGCAGATCGGGTGTCGGGATCGAAGGGCGGGAAGCGATCGAGAAGATCTACGTCGCCGCCGCTCCGACTGCCATTGCGGCGATCGTCGCGAATCGCGCGCGTGTCGATGATGTCGATCCATCGCGACGACGTCGGCTCCGTCCGCCGCCGCGGACGTCTCGGCTGCCCGGCTGGTCGTGAACGACGCGCTCGTGTCGACGGCCGCCGCGCCCGCGGCACGGCGGTCAAGCAAGCCGCCGCGGCACACGAGCCCGTTGCCCGATCCCATTGGCGAGTCCGTTGCGCGACCCTTTTCCCGCCGAGCCCTTGCCGCGTTCTTGCCGAGTTCTCGCCGAGTTCTCGCCGCGTTCTTGCCGAGCCCTCGCCGAGTTCCCGCCGAGTCTCTCGCGTCACACATCGAGGCCTCCCGCAGCGCCCGAGATTGTTTCTATACTTCATACGATTGCGCCGTGAAAGAACGGAGCGCGCGGCCGGCGCGCTCGAACGTCAACCCGATGCGGGCCGCCACCAAGATGCCGAACGACGCGGCGCCGCCCCAACCGGACTCTCATCGATGAAAACTGCGATTCGAAAGCTGACGGCGTCGCTGCTCGTCGCCGCCGCGGGCGCGTGCTTCGCCGCCGACGCGCCGCACGCGCCCGAGCATCTGCCGCCCGGCATCGCGTGGCGGCAAGGCGACGTCGACGCCGCGTTCGCCGAGGCGAAGCGCACGAACAAGCCGCTGTTCCTGTATTGGGGCGCGGTCTGGTGCCCGTCGTGCAATCAGGTGAAGTCGACGATCTTCAGCCAGCAGGCGTTCAAAGCGCGCTCGTCGTTCTTCGTGCCGGTTTATCTCGACGGCGACACCGAGAATGCGCAGAAGATCGGCGAGCGCTTCAAGGTGCGCGGCTATCCGACGATGATCCTGTTCCGGCCGGACGGCGCCGAAGTCACGCGGCTGCCGGGCGAAGTCGATCTCGACCGCTACATGCAGGCGCTGTCGATCGGGCTGAACGCCGCGCATCCGTTCAAGCAGACGCTCGCGGCCGCGCTGAAGGACGGCGCGCGCGTCACGCCCGACGACTGGCGCGTGCTCGCCGACTACTCGTGGGACACCGACGGCGATCTGCCGGTGCCGAACGAGCGCGTCGCGACGACGCTGCAAACGCTCGCCCGCCACGCGCGCGCGGGCCATGCGAGCGCCGAGGGGCTGCGGCTCGATTTGAAGGCGGTCGTGTCGGCGGCGCTCGGCGATCCGCCGCAGCGGGGCGATGTCGACAAGGCGGCGGGCGCGGCCGCCGTGCGCGACGCGCTGCGCGACCCGAAGCTTGCGCGCGCGGACTATGACGTGCTCGTCGCCGCGCCGGACGACGTCGTCAAGTATCTGGCGGGCGGCGACGCGGCGGCGCGCGCGACGCTCGCGAAGCAGTACGATGCGGCGCTCGCGCGGCTGTCGACCGATAGGTCGCTCGCCGCGATCGACCGGACGATGGCGCTGCACGGCCGCGTGCGCATCGCGCGGCTCGACGCGAAGCCGGGCGCGCCGCTGCCGTCCGCGCTCGCCGACGCGGTGCGGCGGCAGACCGCGTCGGCGCTCGCCGAATCGACGAACGTCTATGGGCGGCAGGCGGTCGTCAGCGAGGCGGCGGACACGCTGACCGACGCCGGCCAGTTCGATGCGGCCGACGCGCTGCTGAAGGCGGAGATCGCACGTTCGCCGACGCCGTACTACTTCATGTCGGGGCTCGCGGCGAATGCGAAGGCGCGCGGCGACCGCGCGGCGGCGCTCGCTTGGTACAGGAAGGCGTATGAAGCGGCGACCGGCCCGGCGACGCGGCTGCGCTGGGGCGCGGCGTACTTCGCGAACGCGGTCGATCTCGCGCCGGACGACGCCGAGCGAATCCGCGCGATCGCAAGCGACGTGCTGACGCAGGCGAGCCAGACGCGCAACGCGTTCTACGGCGCGAACCGGCGCGCGCTGACGCGCGTCGTCACGCAGCTCGCGCATTGGCGGCAGGGCGGCGCGCACGACGTGGCGGCGCTCGCGGTCGTCAGGCAGTTCGAAGGCGTGTGCGGGAAGCTGCCGGCGGGCGATCCGCAAGTCGGGACCTGCGAGAGCTTGATCAGGAGCGCGAGGGCATGACGGCGTCGAACGACGCCTCGCGTGCAGGCGCGCGCGGGGCGCGAGAGGGGGACGCGCTGGGTTGGCGCGCTTGAGCGGCGCGCCCGCGAGCGCGCATTGCGCGCGGACGTCGCGCATTTCCGTGGCGCATGGCCGGAAGCAACATGCGTCGTCGCTCATGCGAAATCGTTTGTCGCGCGAGCCGGCAATGCGCCCGCGCCCGCCCGGCCGCACTGAAGCCACGCGAAGCCGGTGCCCGGAAGCGGTTCGCGCGGCCGGCCCACGCACTTTCCGGGTCAAAATCGAAACAAGCGCCCGGTATTCGAAAGAGGTTCGCGCCCGACTGCCTAACATTGGCGCCGTACGAGCAACCAAGAGCCAATCGATGGAAATGACGAACGCCCTGCTGGGCGAATTCGGCGCGCGGATCGGGCTATCCGATCTGAAATTCGACGCGACCGGCGTATGCCAGCTGCGAATCGACGATCTGAAGCTCGCGCTTTACGACAACCGTGCGCTCGACTGTCTGACGCTGCTCGCCGAATTGCCGATGCCGACGGTCGACACGCTGCAACGCGAAGCGTGGACGCGCTTCGTGCTCGCCCGCCAGTTCGACGCGTTGCACGAGCACGTGCCGACCATCGGCCTGAATCCGCAAACGGATGCGCTCGTGGCGATGCGTCATTTGTCGCCCGCGAACCTGACGCTCGAACGTCTGACGGGCGCATTCGCCGGGCTCGTCGAATGGCTGGCGGCCTGGAGCCGCGAGTCTTGCGCGATCGAGCAACAGGCGTTTTCCGCGTCGCACGATGCGCTTCGCTCGACCCGCGAATACGATGCGCTCGCCCATGCTTGAGCTTGATTCGGCCCCGTTCGTTTCCACGCAATCCGGCGTCGGCCCGGCCGCGGCGGCCGAGCGCAACGCCGGGCGTCTCGACGTCGCCGGAGCGCCGCGCACGATCGCTTCGGCGGCGCATCGTTTCGCTTCGATTTCGACGATCCGCATTTGCGCGATACCGCGTGGCTCAGCCTCGTCGAAATGTGTTTCGCGCGCACGCCGAAGCTCGATCGGCACATCGAAGGCCCGAGCCGGGACGAATGCGCGCGCTTGTCCGGGCGCACGCCGCAGCCGCTCCGGACGGCATTCGCCGGCGAGGTCATGAAGGCGGGCACTGCGCTGTCCGTCGTGCGCGACGGGCGCGCGAACCTGCCGCCGGACGCGCGGGCGCGCGTGCTCGGCGGCGTCGACGACGTGCCTGTCAACAAGCTCGCCGACGCCCTGCATCGCCCGGAGATCGGGGCGGCGCGCCGCGTCTTCTCGAACCGGTACATGGAAGTCGCGGTCAAGAAGGACGACAAGTTTTGACGCCGATGCGGCGGCGCGGATGACGGCCGCCGCCGTCGCCGCGGTGCGCGCCCGTTGCCCGGAACGACGGGCGTGAACCGCGGCGTCGCGGGCGGGGCCGCAGTTGCGACGCGTCGGCGTCAACGGCGGCATCGGCGGCAGCATCGCGATGCCGCTCCGGCCCCGCCATCCTTCGGGCGCGTCGCCGCGTTTGGTACGATGCACGCTTTCCCACCCATTCGCATCACCGCGTGAATCGCCGAATCGTGTCGTCCCTCCTCGACCGTTGCGCGGCCTGGCTCGCCGCCGCAAAGCCGCACGCCGCCAACGTCCTGCGCCGCTTGCGTCATCCGACGCGACGCGGCGTCCTGCTCGCGCTCGCCGCCGTCCCCGCGCTGTTCGTGATCTACGTGTTCGCGCTGATCCCGTTCACGCCGGGCATCGGCGACATCCGCAAGGCGCGCGTCGACGCGCCCGCGCAGATCCTGTCCGCCGACGGCAAGCTGCTCGCCGAGTTCAAGCCGTCGAACCGCGAATGGGTGCCGCTCGCGGGCATCTCGCCGAAGATGGTCGATGCGCTGATCTCGACCGAGGACCACCGCTTCTACGAGCACCACGGCCTCGACTGGCGCCGCACCGCGGGCGCCGCGCTGCGCACGTTCTCGGGCGAGCGGCAGGGCGGCTCGACGATCACGCAGCAGCTCGCGCGCAATCTGTATCCGGACGAGATCGGCCGCGCGCCGACGCTCACGCGCAAGCTGAAAGAGGCGATCACCGCGCTGAAGATCGAGGCGGTCTACAGCAAGCCGCAGATTCTCGAGACGTATCTGAACACGGTGCCGTTCCTGTACAACGCGTACGGCGTCGAGATGGCGGCGCGCACGTACTTCGACAAATCGGCCGATCAGCTCGACGCGCTCGACGCCGCGACGCTCGTCGGCATGCTGAAGGGCAACAGCTATTACAACCCGGTGCTGAACCCCGAGCGCGCGCTCGCGCGGCGCAACACGGTGCTTGCGCAGATGGTGAAGTACGGGAAGTTGTCGCCCGCCGCGTATGCGTCGCTGCAGAAGAAGCCGCTGCGGATCGACTTCGAGCGGCAGAAGGAGCCGCCCGGCCCCGCGCCGCATTTCGCGCAGCAACTGCGCAAGTGGCTGATCGCGTGGGCCGACCGCAACGACTACAACATCTACTCGGACGGCCTCGTCGTGCGCACGACGATCGATTCGCGGCTGCAGACGTACGCGACGCAGGCACTCGCGCGGCAGACGAATCAGCTTCAGGGCGTCGCGAACGGGATGTGGAACGCGGGCAGCGGCTGCGCGCCGGGCAATCCGCTATTCCGCGCGTTCGTGCGCGAGACGCCGCAGTTCCGTGCGGCGCTCGACGGCGGCGCGACCGAGGGCGCGGCGCTCAAGCGCCTGCTCGCCGATCGCGGCTTCGCGCGCGCGCTCTGCAAGACGAAGGCCGACGTGCAGGCGGGCTTTCTCGCGATCGATCCGCGCAACGGGCAAATCAGGGCGTGGGTCGGCAGCCGCGACTTCACGACCGAGCCGTTCGATCACGTGCAGCAGGCGCGCCGGCAACCGGGCTCGACGTTCAAGCCGTTCGTCTACGGCGCGGCGTTCGCGGCGGGCGCGACGCCCGACGACACGTTCGTCGATCAGCCGGTCGAGATTGCGCTGAAGGGCGGCGAGATCTGGCGGCCCGACGACGACGCGCCGCCGACCGGCAAGCCGATGACGCTGCGCGACGCGATCGCGTATTCGCGCAACCGGATCACCGCACAGCTGATGATGAAAGTCGGCCCGCAAAAGGTCGCGCGGCTCGCGCGCGCGATGGGCGTGCGCGACAGCGAGCTCGACGCGGTGCCGGCGCTCGCGCTCGGCACGAGCCCCGTCACGCTCAAGGAGATGGTGTCCGCGTACGCGACGATCGCGAACGTCGGCGAATACGTCGAGCCGCGGATGGTCACGCGCATCGAGGATCGCAACGGCGAGGTGCTCGCCGAATTCGCGAGCGCGTCGCCCGAGCGCGCGCTCGACGCGGCGGCGGCGCGCACGCTGATCGACGTGATGCGCGGCGTCGTCGAGCGCGGCACCGGCGCGCCGATCCGCTCGCGCTACGGCATTCGCGCGGACGTCGCCGGCAAGACCGGCACGACGCAGGGCGACACCGACGGCTGGTTCATCCTGATGCAGCCGGAGCTCGTGGCGGGCGCGTGGGTCGGCTTCGACGACGGCCACGTGACGCTCGGCAGCGACTGGGGGCAAGGGGCGAGGAGCGCGCTGCCGATCGTCGGCGACTTCTATCAGCGGGCGATTCGCGCGCGGATCGTCGATACGCGCGAGCGCTTCGCGACCGAGGCGCCGCCGGGCGCGTTCGACACGTTCCGCGACAAGCTCGGCGACTGGTATCGCTATCTGTTCGGGAAGCCCGAGCCGCAGAAGGCCGCGCCGCCGCCGAAGGCGCCGCGTGCGCCGGTGGAGGAGGTGATGCCGGCGTCCGAGGTCGAAGCGGCTTCCGAGGCAGCCGCGGCGGCGCGCGCCGCGTCCGAAGCGTCAGCCTCGGCCGCGTCGGCCGTGAGCGTTGCGCCGTTCGCGCCGGGCGGCGCATCCGCGCCTCAGATGCCGCCGCTGCTGCAGCCCACGCCGCCTTCGTCCGTGCAGCCGCCGCCCGCCGCGCAGCCGGATAACGGCTTGCCGAACGACAGCGCGCCGATGTCGCCGACGCCGACGCCCGACGCGCCGGCGGCGAGCGGAACGGGCGCAGGCAACTAGCGGCGCCGCGCGAAGGAGGGGCGGAGTCGCGACGCGCCCGCGCATGCCGGCGGCGTGCGCGTCGCCGGATCGGCCCGCGCCGGCTGGCGCGCAAGCAGGCGGTGCGCGGCGGCGCGGGACATCGGCGCGGCGGCGCGTGCCGCCGTCGAGCACACGCAAACACTGCGGCCTCGAGACGAGTTCGAGAGCGGCCGTGTCGATCCGCTCCGCGCGGCCACGCCGTGCCGCCGCGCGCTCATTTCGGCAACTGTTGCGGATCGTAGCGATTGCGCGCGTTCCACAGCATCCAGCCGTCGGTGTCGGCGGCCTCGGCGGCGTCGACCTGCGCGCGGATCTCCTCCGCCGCGAAATCGCGGCGGTCGAACGCATAGTCGCGAAACGCCTGCAGCCATGGCCGGAACCGCACGCCCGGCAGCCCGGTCCGCGAGCGCGCCTCGGCGAGCGAGCGGCGCACGATCTGCCCCGGATCGGCAGTCGGCTGCGTGCAGCCCGGCAATCCCCACGTGAAGCCGGACGGGTAGAGCATCGGCGAAATGTAGTCGAGCGGCCCGCCGAGCATTTCGATCTGCTGACCGATCGCGGTGTCGTCCTCGTTCCAGCAGACGTAGCCGAAGATATCGGCGGCGACGAACACGTTGTACGGCGCGAGCCGGCCGCGCGCCGCCTGCAGGAAGCCCGTGATCGCCGCGGTGCGGTTCGCGCGCGTGTTCGGCACGCTGAAGCGCAGCCCGCGCGCGTCCGGAAAGCGCACGTAGTCGAACTGGATTTCGTCGAAGCCGAGCTTCGCCGCTTCCTCGGCGACGTCGAGGTTGTGCGTCCACGCCTCGCGCAGCGTCGGATCGATCCAGCGCAGCTTCTCGCGATCGTGCCACACGTCGCCGTCCGCATCGCGCACCGTCCAGTCCGGATGCGCGGCGGCGAGCGGATCGTCCTTGAACACGACGATCCGCGCGATCAGATAGAACCCGCGCCGATGCAGATCGCCGACGAGCGCGGCGAAGTCGCGCACCACGGGCGCGTTCGGCGTTTGCGCGGCCGCGCCCGACGCGCGCCGCGCCGCGCTCGGATACGGCGCGATGCCGCGATCGCCCTTCATGTCGATGACGAGCGCGTTGATCGCGGTGTCGCCCTTGAGTTTCGTCGCGGCGTCGCGCAGCGTCTTGCTCGTGATCCCGAATACGGACAGATAGACAGCCTTCGGCCGGAACGGCGCGAGCGCGACGGTGACGGGTTTGCCGGTTTCGACGGCCGCGCGCGTCGCGAGATAGCCGGGCGCGCGCACGGCGATGTCGGCGGCGGCCGCGCCGCTCGAGAACGCGCCGTGGTCGTCCGCGCGCATCGGGCGGCCGCCGATCGTCACGACCGCGGCCGCGATCGTCTTGCCGGTTCGCGCGTCGACGACGGTGCCGCGGACGGCGGGCGCGGGCGTTGGAGTTGGCGTCGGTGTCGGCGTCGGCGTCGGCGATGCGGCCGCCGGTGCGCCGGATGATGCGTCGGCGGCGAGCGCATCGCCGGCCGGCGGCACGGCTGCCAATGCGACGGCGAGCACGCACGCACGGGCGCTCGTACGCAACCATTGTGCGATTGTGTTCATGTGCGGTCCTCTGCATGCGTCGCGACGAACGCGTCGGTAGGCGCGGCGGCGGCAATGGCGAGCGCGCGTGTGCAAGGGCTCGTTCGCAGCCGTCGGGCGAGCCCGTTCATGGTCGATCTCCCGCGTGCGTCACGGCGATCGCATCGATGAGTGCGGGCGGCGATGGCGAATGTGCGCGCACATGCGCAGGTTTTCAGCCATTGCGAACACGCGTTCATCGCCGGCCCGCCCGCATGCGTCGCGGCGAGCGCGCCGGCGGATGCGGCGGCCGTGACGGCGAGCGCGTCCGCAGCGGCGTTGGTCCGTGATCCATGATCGAACTCGGGCATGAGCGATGCTTCGAGTGAATATCGGCGCTCGCCGTGGCGGTTACGGCGGAGGTGGTTGCCGTGAGCGTGCGAGTGATCGCGCACCCGTGGCCGAGAGTCGATTTCGTTCACTGCGGAACCTCCGCGTGCATGTCGCCATGAGTATCGGCGTGAGACGCGGCGTGAGACGCGGTGTGAGAAGCGGCATGCACATCGTCGCGCTCGCCGAGCAGCCGCGCGAGCGCGGCCGGCGTGCAACCTTCGACGATCAGGAAGCGCGGCAGCGCGAGCGGCGCGTCGCCGCGCCGGGCCTTGCGCGCGTCGAGCGTGAAGCCCGCGACGTAGCCCGCCTGAGCGGCGAGCGCCGTGAGTTCGTCGTCGTAGAGGCCGAACGGCCATGCGAGCAGATCGATCCGGCCGCCGACTTCGCGCTCGAGCAACGCGCGCGAATGCGCGAACTGCGTCGCGGCGAAGCGGCGGAACGCGTCCGGCGCGAGACGCCGCCGCTCGGTGCGGAAGTTCGGATGCCACCACGTGTGCGACTGGATGTCGAAGCGGCCGGTGTCGCGCAATGCGCGCAGCTCGTCCCACGTCATTGCGTACGATGCGTTCGAGATCGCGGACGGATAGATGAACAACGTGACGGGCAGCCGCTCGCGCAGCACGATCGGCCGCAATAGTTCGTACACCGAGCGATGGCCGTCGTCGACGGTGATCGCGACCGCCTTGTCCGGCAGCGACGCGGACGGCGACGCCGCCCATGCGACGACCTCGCGCAGCGGCACGACGGTGTAGCCATGCGAGCGGAGGAATGCGAGCTGCGCTTCGAATGTGCTGACTCGGATGGTCATCGAGTCGGGCGGCGCCGATATCGAGAAACGGTGATAGACGAGAATCGCGGGGCGCGACGCGCCGTCGGCGGGCGGTGCGGCGGCATCGGCGTTTGCCCCGGCGAACGCCGGCGATGCGACGCTCGCCGCCGATGCGAGACACCAGGCCGCCGCCGCGAGCCGGAATCGGGTGAAGCGGGAGCCTGAGTGTCGCAATGGCGTTCCTTCGGTTGTTCGAAACTTGTTCGGGCGGACCGATCGCGATTGCGCCGGGGCGTCGCGAGTGGCGGCGAGCATGCGTGCGCACGCTTCGTCGCCGTGCGCTTCGCCTCGATCGGCGGGTGCTTTCGCCATGCGGCCGCGCTCACCGAGCCCGCCGCGCAAGCATGCCCGCCGCGCAAGCATGCCCGATGCATCATGCGGCACGATGATTCGCCGTCGGCGAGCCACGGCAGCGCGACGAGGCCGATTCACCCCGCTCTTGCGGGCGGCCCGGGGGCGACCGTCACGGCAGCGCGCCGAGCGGAGCCGGTGGACGCCACCGGTTCCCGTAAAGGCTCACGTCAGCTCCCGTAAAGACTCACCGCCGCGGCGCCGAACGCCGTTGCGGCGGCCACGTGAGCGGCCGGCGCGCGTGGCCGGGCGGATCGCATCGAATCGAACCGGTTACGCCATGTCGAACATGCTGCTATGGTTTGAGCGGCGGCGATTGATCGTGGTCAATAACGCCGGCCTTGGCGCCGCGAATTCGACGGACGCGGGTCGCGCGGACGGCGGCGCGAGCGAAGAGGAAAGACGAACGATACCGGGGCGCGACGCGAAAGACATCGGCAGGCGGCGTCGGCGGGGCGGCGGGGCGCTGCGGGGCGGCGCATGCGTCACGTCAGGCGGCGAGCGCCTCGGCCGAGCGCAACGTCCGCATGCCGGACGCGCGCATCGAGCGCAACCTCGATGCGCTCGATGCGCACGCGCCGTTCGTCACGCGGCGCTCTGGTAATAGACGTTTTGCGGATGCCGCGCTTCGGCGAAGAAAAACCAGCGTTCCGCGACGAGCCCCGCATACTGGATCGCGAACGCGCCGCACGCAAGCGCGAACGACGCGACGGCCGGCGCGGCCGCGCCGCCGATCGCGAGCAGCAGGAACGGCAACGCGAACGCGCAGATCAGGAACGTCCACTTCACGCGTTGCAGCGTGCGCGGCGTTTTCCCGTGAAAGAACTCGCGCAGGTTGAACGCGCCGGCCGTGAAGCCGCGCGATCGCTGGACGACCTGCCGCGCGCGAATGCCGGTCGCGCTCTGCACGGTCGAGCGCGGCCGCAGCCGCGCGTTGCGCGCGAGCGACGCGACGCGCGTCGCGCCGCCCGCGAGGGTCAGCGCGCATGCGCACGCGGCGAGCGCGGGCACGAGCGGCGGAACGAACCACGCGGCGCCGGCGGTCGCGAGCGTGAAGCCGGACGCGCAACCGAGCAGCACGAAATTGGTCATCGTGAGCGGCGTCGCCCATTCCTGCAGAAAGCGCAGACAGATGTAGATCATGCCGGTGCAGACGAACAGCGCGCCGCCCGCGATCGTCGCGAGCAGGCCGAGCGCGAGCGTGTACGGCAGCGCGAGCAGATGCGCGCCGCCGTAGGCGGTCGTGCACGCGAGAAACACCGGCAGCGCGATGCATTCGCGCGCGAGCCACGACGTGCGCCACATCGCGATCGCGCGCCACGCGCGCTCCGGATGCCCGAGATGGAAGAACGACGCGAACAGGCCGAGCGAGCCGAGCAGCACCGACAGCGCCGCGTTCGCGACGAAGAACGCCTGCGGCGGCGCTGCGAACAGCCCGAGCCGCGCCGCGAGCTCGACGCCGAACAGCGCGATCATGAGCCCCTGGCTCGCGCCGCACAGCGTCGTCAGGAAGATGACCGAGAAAGCGGGTTTCATGCGTGGTGCTCCGGATTCGTTATCAAAGGCGATGGCCGGTGACGCGCGCGTCCGGCGCGTTCAGGCGCGCTTCGCGAGCGCGGCGAGATTCACCGGTGCGTACGCGAAGTCGTCGTCGGCGGAAGCGGGCGCGGGCGCAGGCGAGACCGCCGCGTCCGCCGATCCGCATGCGCACGCGTTGCCGCCGCCGCCGCAGGCGGTCGTCGTGCGGCGCGGCAGATAGTGATTCGCGGGCCGCGTGCCCCATTCCGGCATCAGCTGATAGCCGCCGCGCTCGCGAATCGCTTGCGATACGGCCGAATCAGGATCGTGAATGTCGCCGAACAGGCGCGCCGACGTCGGACATGCGAGCACGCAGGCGGGCTGGCGGTCGCGCTCGGGCAGCGCGTCGTCATGGATGCGGTCCGCGCAGAGCGTGCACTTCGTCATTTCCTTGCGCGCCTCGTCGAGCTCCCGCGCGCCGTACGGGCACGCCCACGCGCAATACTTGCAGCCGATGCACTTGTCGTAATCGACGAGCACGAGCCCGTCTTCCTTGCGCTTGTAGCTCGCGCCCGTCGGGCACACGGGCACGCACGGGGGGTCTTCGCAATGCAGGCACGACTTCGGAAAGTGGATCGTGTCGGCGAGCGGAAACTCGCCCGCCTCGAACGTCTGCACGCGGTTGAAGAACGTGCCGGACGGATCGGCGTCGTACGGCCGCACGTCCGACAGCGCGCCCGCCGCGCCCGACGTGTTCCATTCCTTGCAGCTCGTCACGCAGGCATGGCATCCCACGCACACGTTCAGATCGATCACGAGCGCCATTTGCGTCATCGCATGCTCCTCGTCAACGGCGTTTCGCCGGGTTGCGCAGCCGGGCGGCGAATTCGCCGCGGCCCGCGAAATAGCCCTGCACGATGCGTCGCACCGCGCCCGTCACGCCCGGCAGCGCCGGCATCGGCGCGAATTGCGGCAGCGTGTGGTCGGCGTGCGCTTCGGCCGGGTAGATGCGCACGCGCACGTCGTACCACGCGGCCTGGCCGGTGATCGGATCGGAGTTCGAGATGCGCGGCGCACGCGCGGCGTCGCCGGGCAGCTCGTCGGTGATCACGTGGTTCAGCAGGAAGCCGCGCTGCGATTCGTTCGCGTGCGGGCCGAGATTCCACGCGCCCGCCGCCTTGCCGATCGCGTTCCAGGTCCACACGGTGCCCGGCTCGACAACCTCGCTGTAGCGTGCGCGGCAACGCACCTTGCCCCATTGCGATTCGACGTAGATCCAGCCGCCGTCGCCGATGCCCGCTTCGCGCGCGGCCTTCGGGTTCACGAACAGATAGTTCTCCCCATGAATCTGGCGAAGCCACGCGTTCTGCGAATCCCACGAGTGATACATCGCCATCGGCCGCTGCGTGACGGCGGCGAGCGGGTAGCGTTGCAGATCGGTCGCGCCGAGCTCGAGCGGCTCGTACCAGAACGGCAGCGGATCGAAATAGCGCGCGATGCGCGCGCGCAAATGGTCGGGCGGCTGCCGGCCGCTCGTCCTGCCCTGGGCGGCGAGGCGGAATGTCTGCATCACGTCCGAATAGAGGTGGATCACGATCGGCTCGTCGAACTTGCGAAAGCCCTTCTCGACCGCCCATTTCAGATACGGGCCGTTGCAGCCGCGCATGTACTGCAGCGTATCCGGCAGCGTGTGGTGGAACACGCAGCCGTGCTTCGCGTATTCGTCCCATTGGCGCGGATTCGGCGCGCCGACGAGCGCGTCGCCGCCGTTCTCGCCGCGCCAGCCCATCAGGAAGCCGACGCCGGAATTGGGCGCGGTCTGATAGTCGACGACGAAGTGCGGATAGTCGCGGAACTTGCGTGTGCCGTCCGGATTCGTGAACGCCGGCAGCTTCAGCCGGCTCGCGAGTTCGATCAGCACGTCCTGAAACGGCTTGCATTCGCCTGTTGGCGGCACCACCGGGACGCGCACCGAGTCCGCCGGGCCGTCGAATTCGGAGATCGGGCGGTCGAGCATCGACATCGCGTCGTGACGCTCGAGGTACGTCGTGTCGGGCAGGATCAGATCGGCGAACGCGGTCATTTCGGACTGGAACGCGTCGCACACGACGATGAACGGGATCTTGTATTCGCCGTTCTCGTGCTTGTCCGCGAGCATCTTGCGGACCTCGACCGTGTTCATCGACGAATTCCACGCCATGTTCGCCATGAAGATCATCAGCGTGTCGATCGGATAGGGATCACCGCGCCACGCGTTCGTGATCACGCTGTGCATCAGGCCGTGCACGGCGAGCGGGTATTCCCACGAGAACGCCTTGTCGATCCGCACCGGGCCGCCGTGCTCGTCGACGAACAGATCCTCGGGCGCGGCCGGCCAGCCGAGCGGGCCCGCCGCGAGCGGCGTGTTCGGGCGCACCGCGTCCGGGCCGTTCGGCGGCTTCGCCGAAGGCGGCACCGCGCGCGGATAAGGCGATTTGTGCCGGAAGCCGCCCGGCCGGTCGATCGTGCCGAGCAGCGACATCAGCACCGCGAGCGCGCGGATCGACTGGAAGCCGTTCGAATGGGCGGCGAGGCCGCGCATCGCATGGAATGCGATCGGGTTGCCGGTGACGGTGTCGTGCGTCTCGCCCCATGCGTCGGTCCAGCGGATCGGCAGCGTGATCCGGTGATCGCGCGCGACGTCCGCCATTTCGTGCGCGAGCCGGCGGATCGTCGCGGCCGGGATGCCCGTGATCCGCTCCGCCCATTCCGGCGTGCATTCGGCGGCGCGCTCGCGCAGCAGCGCGAACGACGGCGCGACGGGCGTGCCGTCGTCGAGCGCGTAGCGGCCCTCGAGCGCGGGCGTCGCGCCGCGCGTGTGATGCGGCACGGGCCGGCCGCTGCCGAGATCCCACCACAGATGGTTTTGCGGAAACAGCGGATTGCGCTCGGGCGTCGCCGCGTCGCGCACGAACAGGCCGAACGTGTCGGCGTCGGCGCGCATGTCGAGCAGTTCGGCCGCGTTCGTGTAGCGCGTGACGAAGTCGCGATCGTAGCGCTGCGTCTCGATCAGCTCGCGGATCAGCGCCATGAACAGCGCGCCGTCGGTGCCGGGGCGGATCGGCACCCATTCGTCGGCGATCGCCGCGTAGCCGGTGCGGATCGGATTGATCGCGACGAACCGGCCGCCCGCGCGCTTGAACTTCGAGATCGCGATTTTCAGCGGATTGGAATGATGGTCCTCGGCGGTGCCGATCATGAAAAACAGCTTCGCGCGATCGAGATCGGGGCCGCCGAATTCCCAGAACGAGCCGCCGACCGTATAGATCATTCCGGCCGCCATGTTCGCCGAGCAGAAGCCGCCGTGGGCCGCGTAATTCGGCGTGCCGTACTGTTTCGCGAAGAGGCCCGTCAGCGCCTGCATCTGGTCGCGGCCGGTGAAGAGCGCGAAACGCTTCGGATCGGTCGCGCGCAGGTGCGCGAGACGTTTTTCGAGCACGCCGAACGCGCGCTCCCACGACACCGGCTCGAACTGCGCGCTGCCGCGCTCGGCGTGCGCCGTGCGCATCAGCGGCTGCGTGAGCCGCGCGGGCGAGTACTGCTTCATGATCCCCGATGCGCCCTTCGCGCAGATCACGCCCTGATTGAGCGGGTGATCAGGGTTGCCGTCGATGTAGCGGACTTCGCCGTCGCGCAGATGCACGCGGATTCCGCAGCGGCACGCGCACATGTAGCAGGTCGTCGTCTTGACTTCGAGTTTCTCGTTGCCGGATCGCACACGATCGTTCATGTTCGCTCTTTGTCGTGGGGCCTGTCGAAGCGAGCGCGACCGTGGTCGACTCGCGCTTTGCATGCTACGTGCGACGTTCTCGTATGAAAAATCGCGATTTCGAACGGAAGTCATCAGCGGGGCCGATAGATCGCCGATGCAGGCGGAGCGTGCGCACACACAAGCCTCATACGCGGTGCGGTGCGGCGCGGCCGGGCACGTCGCGCGAGCGAGCGGCGGATGCTCGCCGTCCGGTCGCCGCCGAGCCGGCGCGGCGCGCGGACGGAACGAAACGAACCGAAACGAACCGGGCGCGCCGACGCGAGACATCGATGCCGCTGCGGCCCGTTCGGACACCCATGAGCGCTGATTGACTCATGTCAATGCCGGCCGGGCCTGCGGCGCTACGCTGAAATCGGCCGGTATCGATCCGGCCTGCATCAACGAATCGAGAGGCGTTCGGCGAGCGCCGGACGCCGTGTGCGGCGTCGGCCGCGCATCGTGCGCGGCTGCGAATTCCTGGAGAGAGCAATGAGCAATTTGACGCGTTACGACCCGTTTTCGCTGGAGCCCGTGTCCGACCTGTTCCAGGGTCTGTTCCGTCCGCTGCGCAGCATGGTCGACGTCGAAGAAGAGAAGCTCGCGTCGATGAAGATCGACGTGACCGAGAACGATCAGTCCTACATCGTCAAGGCCGAGCTGCCCGGCGTCGACAAGAACGACATCAACGTGCAGATCGAAGGCAACACTGTGTCGATCAACGCGAAGGTCGAGCGCAACAAGGAGCTGAAGGAAGGCGAGCGCGTGATCCGGCGCGAGCGCTATTCGGGCGAGTTCGGCCGGACCTTCTCGCTTGCGAACGAAATCGACCGCGACGCGGCGGTCGCGCAGTATCAGGACGGCGTGCTGTCGCTGACGCTGCCGAAGAAGGCGACGGCGGAGAAAAAGAAGCTGGCGATCAGTTGAGCATGCGCGCGCCGCGGCTGACGCGGCGTTGCGCGATGCGGGCCGGCGCGCGTTCGGCGGCGCGTCGGCCGCGCTTGTGCCGCTTGTGCCTTTTGGCCTGACGCGGCCCGCGCGCGGTTGCCGTCGCGCAATTGATCTGCGATGCATATGTCGCGCACGGCGAAGCGCGCGCTGAATGCGGCGCGTGCTCCATGCTACGGCGCGAGGCGCGCGGCGCGTGCTGAGCGCCGCCGGTCATCCGTTGCCGGTCATCCGTTGCCGGTCATCCGTTGCCGGTCATCCGTTGCCGGTCATCCACCGCCCGTCATCGCCAGCCCCGATCGACGCGCGGCGTCACGCACCGCTCCCACCCGCGACGCCGCCGCCGAATCGTCATGCGTTCAGGCGTGCCGCGCGCCGCCCGCGTGCGCCGCCGGCTTGCCGACCGTCTGCGCGAGGATCGGCAGTTCGTCTTCGTTCAGGCTGAGCGCGTCGGCGAGCAGCCGATGGTTGATCCAGCCGCGCACGACGCAGCCGAGTCCCGCCGACGCGCAATACAGCGCGACGTTCTGCGCGATCGCGCCCGCCGCCACCGCCGGGAACGCCTCGCGCAGCGGCTTGGGCATCGACAGCAGCCGCGACGTCCGCACGACGTACACGAGATCGAGCGGCGCGGCGCCGACGAAATCCTGGTAGCCGGTCAGGTTGCGCGCGTCGATCGAGCGTTTGAGCAGCAGCCGGTGCAGCGGCGCGTCGTAGCGATAGACGCCGTCCGGCAGCGCGACGTAAACGTCGATTTCGTTGAACGCATGCGCGGACGGCGCGGTGCGGCCGCCCGTTGCCGGGCGGTTGACGCCGTCGGCCGCCCACAGCAGCTCGCCGAGCGTCGTCGGCGCGAGCGCCGCGGACGAGAATTCGCGCGCGCTCGCCCGCAGCGACAGCGCGGCCATCAGCGGCAGGCCCGCGCCGAGATCGGGTTGCGGCAGGTCGATGATCGCGGGCGCCTGCGCTTCGGCAGGCGCGGGCAATGCTACGGCGATCGGTTGATAAGTCAGCAATTCGGGTTCGCTCATGTCCGTCTCCAAGACAGGGGAAAGCCGCGCCGCACCCGCGCGCGAGCGCGTCCGTTCGTCAACGATAGCGAGTGTGCCGGATGCCGAACTGATCCCGATCAAGCGTCGCGCGCCGGCGCGTGCGCGTCGCCACGTCGACGCCGACGCCGACGCCGACGTTGACGTTGATGTGCGTCAGAATGCGCGAAGGTCGCGCGTGCGACGCTGACCGTTCGCTTTAGCGCTCGCAGGACCGGGCACTTCACCGCATCTCGTTTCGTTTCGTGTCGTGCCGTTGCGCGCCGCGCTGCCGGAACGCCGTCGCGCGCCGGCCGCGCCGCGCGCGGGCGCCCTGCATATGAAAACGGAGGCCGATCGTGAACGCTGCCGAAATCTGCACCCGCGACGTCGCCGTGTGTCGCCGCACCGACACCGTGCTCGACGCCGCGCACCTGATGCGCGACCGCCATGTCGGGGACCTGATCGTCGTCGACGACGCGGGGCGCGCGCAAGAGCCGGTCGGCATGCTGACCGACCGCGACATCGTGCTGTCGCTGATCGCGAAGGAGATCGACCCCGCCGCGCTGTTCGTCGGCGAGATCATGTCCGCGCCGGCGACCGTCGTGCACGAGCAGGACAGCCTGTGGACGATCGCGCACCGGATGCGGCTGACGGGCGCGCGCCGGATGCCGGTCGTGAGCGCGGGCGGCGCGCTCGTCGGCATGGTGTCCGTGGACGACGTGCTGGCGTGCGCGGCGTCGTTGTTCGACGAGATCGCGTCGATCTCCCGGCGCCAGATTCACTTCGAGGAGAAGGCGCGGAGTTGACGCGCGCGCGGGGCGAAGGCGAGCGGGTGCGCTTCCGGCAGGCGATAGATATTCTCTGCGGCGAGATGCCGGAGAAAATTGTCGACCTCTCGGAATGCGCGACGAATTGCTCGTGCGGCGTCGGTAAGGAAGCCCCAAAAACCGCATGCGAGCACTTCGCAACCCCGTTTTCAACCGCCCGCCAGAACCTGCGATCAGCGTGACCCGGCTCTGGCCGGGTGCGACGTTCCGCGCGCCGTCATCGCCGCGGCTTCGCCAGCGAATGCGCGGAGCGGTTTCGCTGGAATGGCGTTGCGTCGCGGGCGCCGCGCGGCCAGTCTCGCCGCCGCATCGATCGCCTGCGCGCGAGCGCCGTTGCCGGTCGGTTTCGCGCTGCGTTCGCGCAACCGGTTCCATGTCCGCGGATTGCGGGCGATTCGCCGGAGATCGATGCGTGCCGTGTCGCGCGGTCGTGGTCGTATGTCCCGTCGCACCCTGCGCGGACGCCGTGCGCGGCGCGATCGCGCGCGCCGCCTTCACGCGATCGTTTCGTGCTCGCGGATGACGGAGGCATGTCTGCAATCGATCTCATCTGTTTCGCGCGATCGCCGCCGAGCGCCGCCGCCGGGCTTCGTTGCGGTGCTGCGGTCTTGCGAACGATGCACGATGCGTTGCCGCGGGCCGCATGCGAGCAACCGGTTTCATCCTCGCGGAGCGAGGGGCGGACCGCCGCCCGACGCGGCCTGAATCAGGCAATCGCCGTCACGCCTTCGCGGCGCGCCGAAATCGGCGCGGCGGCCGCACTGCCGTCGCGAGCCGCATGCGCGCCATGCGATCCGGGTGGTGTTCGACGAGCGAAACAACGCGGTTTCGACCGATTCCGCCGCGCGCGATCGCAGGCATGCGTGCGCAACGCAACGCGCCGCGCCTGCGCCGCACGCTCGGCGAAATTTCATCGCCGCGCCCGCCGCGCGGCCGCCGCGTCCTTGCGCACCTGCGCGAAGCGCGCAACCGCGTCCGTCACAGTCGGAAAGAAGTGATCCGCGCCGATCTTGTCGAAGAGCCCGTACGTGCGCAGCCGGTCCTTGACCGGCCCTTTCATCTCCGCGATGTACAGCGTGATGCGGCGCGCGGCGAGCTCGTCGCGCAGCGTCGCGAGCATGTCGGCGGCGGTGACGTCGACGTCGGTGATCGGCTCGGCCGCAATCACGACGCAGCGCACCGGCGCATCGGCATCGGCGATCGCGTCGCGCACGTGGTCGCGAAAGATCGTCGCGTTCGCATGAAACAGCGGCGCGTCCCAGCGGAACGCGACGAGACCGGGCGTGAGAGCCGCGTCCGGATGGCGCGACACGTCGTGAAAGCCGTGCATGCCTTCGACGCGGCCGAGCACCGCGTCATACGGATGCCACGCGCGCCAGACGAACGACAGCAGCGAGAGCCCGACCGCGAGCAGGATGCCCGGCACCACGCCGAGCAGCACGACGCCCGCGAAGCACAGCAGCGACACCGCGCACTCGCCGCGCCGCACGCGGTAGAGCCGGACGATCGCGCGCACGTCGACGAGGCCGCTCGCCGAATAGACGACGACCGCCGACAGCGCCGCGAGCGGCACGCGGGCGAGCAGCAGCGGCGCGACGAGCAGCAGCGCGATGCAGCCGGCCGCGACGACGCTCGTCAGCTGCGTGCGCGCGCCGGCCGCGAGCGCGACGGGCGTGCGCGACGAACTGCTGCTGACCGCGCAGCCGCGCAGCGCGCCGGCGAGCAGGTTCGCCGCGCCGAGCGCGATCAGCTCCTGATTGCGGTCGGTCTCGCGGCCGTCGTCGGCGGCGAACACGCGCGACAGCACGCTGATGTCGGCAACGGACACCAGCGCGATCGCGAGCGCGCCGGCGACGAGCCGGCTCGCATCGGCGAGCGCGATCGACGGCAGGCCGGGCGGCGGCATGACGCCGGCAAGCGAGCCGACGAGGGCGACATGCGCGTTTGCGACGTGCGCGTTTGCGACATGCGCGTTTGCGACGTGCAGATCCGGCGCGGCCCCTAGCCACGCGGCGGCCACTGACGCGGCGGCGACCGCGATCAGAATGCCGGGCCACGCGGGCGCGACGCGCCGCAGCAACACGATGGCGGCAAGACAGCCGCCGCCGAGCGCGAGCGATGCGATATCGATCCGGCTTTGCGCGACGGTGCCCGCGATGCTCGCCGCTTCGTCGACGAACGTGCCGCCGCAAGGCGCGGCGCCGAGCAGGCTCGGGAGCTGGCTCGCGATCAGCGTCAGCGCGAGCCCGTTCAGATAGCCGTATTGAATCGGCTTGGACAGCAGATCGGTGACGAAGCCGAGCTTCAGCAGCCCGGCGAGCACGCAGAAGCCGCCCGACATCAGCGCGAGCGCGGCCGACAGCGCGACCGCGTGCGCGGGATCGCCGTGCGCGAGCGGCGCGACCGCGCCGGCGATCAGCGCGGCGAGCGCGGAATCGGGGCCGAGCACGAGAATCCGGCTCGGCCCGAAGATCGCGTAGCCGACGAGCGCGGCGATCGTCGCATACAGGCCGGAGACGACGGGCAGGCCGGCCGCCTGCGCGTAGCTCATGCCGACCGGCACGAGGACGGCGGTCAGCGCGACGCCCGCGAACAGATCGCGCGCGAGCCACGCGCGCCGGTAAGTGCGCAGCGTCGCGACGCCGGGCAGCCAGCGGCGCCATGATTCGGTGCCGCCGCCGCGGTTGTCACTGCCACTGCCACCGCTACCGCCAATACGGCGGTTATCGTCGCGACTTCCGCCACTTCCGTTACCGCCGCTGCTGCCACCGCTGTCGCCGCCGCCACTAGGATCGCTATCGCCGCGACTTCCGCCGCTTCCTCTATCGCCGCGGCCACCACCGCTTCCGCCGCTTCCGCCGCTTCCGCCGCGCCGCGCGGCGTCCCGTCCGCGCGCGGCGCGTTCCCGCTCGATCAAGACACGACGTCCGTCAGCGGACGCCGTGGCGCGTGCGCGACGACCGGGCCGCGTCCGACGCGCAGCAGCAACTGCGGATGCGCGTCGACGTGCAGCAGCGGCCGCAGCCGCTCGCGCAGCGTGTCGATTTCGATCGGCTGATTCAGATACGACGCGGTGAGCCCCGCGGCCGTCGCGACGAGCAGCACGCGCTCGAGCGCCTGGCCGGTCGCGACCCAGGCGTCGCGATCGTCGCTCGCCGTCGAGATGCCGACGATGAGCGGCGAGCCGTCGACGAGCTTGTGATGCATCGCCGCCATGCCGCCGCCGAGATCGAACGTGCGGACCACCGACGCGACGACGGGCGTCGCGAAGTCGAGCAGCGCGGGCACGCCGGCCGCGAACGCCGGCATCCCGTCGTCGCGGCGGCGCGGATGCACCCAGTTCGCGAGCTCGCGGCGAAAGCGCGGATCGGCGAACTGCAGGCGGTCGGCGTCGGCGATCATCTCGGCGATCTCGTCGCGCGCGCCGGGCGCGTCCACGCACGCGATCTCCGCGCCTTCGGCCTCGCCGGCGTCGACGAGCGCGCGCTGGACCTCGCACGACACCGCCTCGCTCGCGAACGGCGCGCGGGTCGTCACGCGCTCGACGATCGCGTCGAACAGCGGCACGAGACTTTCGTCGTGGTAGCCGTGGGGATCGAGCCGCACGAGCGCGATCACGTCCGGGTCCGACGTCGACGGGAACATGTCGATCGAGTAAGCGAACCCGAAGCGGCTCAACGCGACGCGCAGATTGAAGAGCGCCGCGCCGCAGCTGATGAGCAGCTCGCGATCGTACGGATCGACGACGGACAGCGCGCGCAGCCGGTCCGCGCACAGCATCACCGACGCGTCGCCGAGGATGAAGCGCCACGGCTGCGTGTTGTGGCTCGACGGCGCGAGGATCGCGTAGCGGATCGCGAGGCGCAGCTGGTCCTCGACGCTCGCCGACGGATCGAACGGGGGGATGTCGTCGTGCGTCGTCGTCTGGAGCGGGGATGTTTCCATGTTGCAGGTCTCCTGTCGGGAAGCGCGGGGCCGCGCGCGGGCGGGTACGACGCGCCGGAATTCGAGGGCGGGGCGGATCGTGTAGGACCGATTTCAGTCTATGGAGCGGCCGTCCGGCGGAGCTTGACCCAGATCAACGGGGGATGGGCGGCGGGTGGAGCGCGCACTCGGTCGTAGGGCTGGCGGACGCATGTCTTTCTGCCCGAATGGACGCCCGTTGTAACCGGAGCAAAGGTGCGTGCGTTTCTCATCGAGACCGATCTGTTTTAATTGAGGTGGTAAATATGGAAAGCGGGCCTGTAATGCTTCATATGCGATTGAGGGATTCATTCGAACTTTGACGGGAAGTCAGGTATTTCGGGGGGCGTGGATTTGAATTGTGTGACGGTGAGTGAATTGCTTTGATGGATGGTAAATTGAATTCAAATCGATCCCGGAAGGCAAAATTGGTGACGGGCCCGCCGTTGTTCTTGTTATGGCGATTGCCGGGTTGGTGATTGCCATGATGTACGCGAAAGTCTGCGACGGAGGCGATGGAGTTTGCCCCGATACGACGCGACAGGAGATTAAATAAAAAATCGCGAGGTACGCGTATCGAAATAACAAGAATCCAAGAATTGACTTCGATGAATATTTTTTATATCCGAGCGATGTCGTGCAATGGAAGGTTCCATATAGGGTGCGACGGGCACCGGCACGTTGTCGAGATGACCTGCAAAGGCTGGGTCGTGGATAACGTCGGCCCGCATGGCTGAGCTGTTGGGCGAGCGCTCGCGTCGCACCAGAGCCAGTCGGCGGGATGCGCTGTATCGCTGCGGCGCGCTTCGTCAGATCATACGATCCGGTACGACGTATTGCCGGTATGAAATGGGCGGCCGCGGCAGCGCAATTGATCAGACCCAGGCGGTTCATCCGACAGTGGCGAGCGTTTCCGGCGCGGGGCCTTTTCGGCATCAACTCGTCGTCGCGGCATCAAGTGAGGCCGTATCGAGCGCGTCGAGCACCGGCCGCCAATATTCGGCCGACCGGATTGCTTGCAGCGGCACGTCGGTATCGAAGCCGATCGTGTGTGCGCGTTCGTCGGCGTCGAGCGGATCGGCGCTCGCGAGCTGCGTCGCGAGCACGGCCGCGCCCGCGTCCGAACGGTCGTTTTGCGCGGCGGCGCGCGCGTCGACGCGCTTTTCGAGACACGCGCGGCTCGCGCGGAAATCGAGAATGAAGACGGGCACGCCCATTTCGCGTGCGAGCGCGACGAAGCGCGCGCGGCGCGCCTGCGAGAGAAACGTCGCGTCAACGAGCGCCGTGTAGCCGGCGCGCAGCACGTCGCGCGCGAGCGCGCGCAGGCGCTCGTATTGCGCATCGATCTGTTGCGGCGTGTACGCGGCGGCGGGCAGCGGCCGCGCGTCGACCGCCGCGAACGGTCGCGCGCGCTTGCGCTCGCTGTCGCTCGACAGCCGGATCGCGCCGCATACGTCGGCGAGCGCGCGGCTCGCCACCGATTTGCCCGAGCCCGAATAGCCGTGGCACAGCAGCAGGCACGGGCGGCGCGCGCGGGCCTCGCGCGCGGCGACGTCGACATACCTGCGCGCGCGCTCGATGTGCGCGGCGCGCGCCGCGGCGTCGCCGCCGCCGCGCATCGTCGCGACGAGCGCGCGCACGAGCGCCCGGTACGCGACGTACAGCGGCAGCGCGGCGAGGCCCGCGAAATCGCCCGTCTCGTCGAGCCAGCGGTTCAGCAGCCGGTGCGCGAGATCGGCGCGACCGTGCGCGTGCAGATCCATCAGCAGAAACGACAGGTCGTTGATCACGTCGATCCAGCGCAGCGCGTCGTCGAAATCGATGCAATCGAACATCAGCGCGTCGCGGCCGTGCTTCACGACGTTGTCGAGATGCAGGTCGCCGTGGCACGCGCGGACATAGCCGCTCGCGCGGCGTACGTCGAGATGCGCGGCGAGCTCGTCGCAGCGGCGCACGCACCACGCGCGCAGCGGCGCGGGCAGCGCCGTGCCGAGTGCGCGCTCGAGCGGCGCGAACACGTCCGCGATCTGCCTGCGCAGCTCGCGCGCGCCGCCGTACTCGCGCCGCGGAACGTCGCGCGGCGCGTGCAGATGGTATGCGGCGATGCGCGTCGCGGCGGCGTCGATGTCCGCCGCGCCGAGCTCGCCGCGCGCGAGCAATCGGGAAAACAGCATCCGTTCGTCGAAGCGGCGCATCTTGACGACATGATCGACGGCGACGCCCGCGTCGAACAGGCGAAGGCCGCGCGCGCGGCGCACGATCGGGCCGGCCGCGAGATATATGGGCGCGGCGAGCGGGCGGTTCAGCGCGAGCTCGGCTTCGCACGCGCGGCGGCGCGCGGCCAGATCGCCGAAGTTCGCGAAGCCGAAGTCGAACGGCTTCAGGCGCTTGTACGCGAAGCGTCCGACAAGGTAGACGACGGAGATGTGCGTTTCGATGCGCACGATGCGGCCGGCCGGATGCGGGTATGTCGACGCGCGGCGCAGCGTCGCGTCGATGTCGCGCGACAGGCGGCGGGCCGCACGCTCGCGCACGGCCCGCCGCTGCGGGCCGTTGCCGCGCATGGCGGCTGCGCGCGCGCGGCGCGGCATGTCGGCGGATTGCGCGAGCTTCGGTCGGCGCGCACGGCGCATCTCGTCACCTCCGGGGTTCGTGATCACGCGGGACGGGACGCAGCCGGCCGCGCGGTCGACGTGCCATGGAAACCGCCGCGCCGCGATTGCGCCCGTTGTCATTCGACCCGATTGCGGCGAGCGCCGGCTTGACGTGGGTCAAGCGCTCGCGCGCGCCGCCCGTGGCCTCAGACGCCGCTGCCTTCGCCGCCCGCCCCCGCCCCCGCCCCCGCCCCCGCCCCCGCCCCCGCCCCCGCGTCGCGCGCGAGATCCGTGCGCCGTATCGCGACGCTCTTCAGCTTCGCGCGCCATGCGCCGAACAGCAGCGCATTGATCTCTTCGAGCGAGTAATGCTTCGCGAGCGTCAGCGTGCTCTCGACCCCCGCGTCGACATAAGGCTGCAGCGCCGCGCGCATCGCGAGGCGCTCGCTCGGCGCGACGTCCGCATCGGTCGCGAAATAGTCGGGCAGCGCGACGCGATCGCCGCGCAGCGACCGGAACAGCCGGTGCGCGTGGTTCTCCGCGCGCATCCCCGCCGCGCCCGCGCGCACCGCCCGGTGCTCGATCCACGCGTGCGCCGGCTCGACGCCCGGCGAGCAGTTGTCCCCGAACGCGAGGCTCACGCCGACGGCGGGCGCGAACGACGTCAGATGGCTGTTGCGCAGCCCGTCGCGCTCGATCGCGTGGCGAACCGCGTGCGGCAGCGGCGGCCCCGCGTGCAGCGCGTCGAGGTGCGCGTGCCGGTCGCACAGCGGATACGCGCCGCGCTCGGCGGCGAGCTCGGCCGACGCCGCATACGCATGATTGCGCAGATCGGACGCGATGTAGCGCGCCATCTCGCGCGCGGCCGGCGAGTCGTAGCGCAGCCGCATCATCGCGAGCATGTCCGCGAGCCCCGTCACGCCGACGCCGATCCGTCGCTTTTGATACGACTCGCGCGCATGCGCGGCGAGCGGCCAGCGCGTGACGTCGAGCGCGTTGTCGAGAAAGCGCGCCTGGACGCGCACCGCCGCGTCGAATGCGGCGAAATCGAAGCGCGGCTCGCCGCCGACGCCGAACGGATTGCGCACGAACCGCGACAGATCGATCGCGCCGAGCATGCTGCTGCCGTACGGCGGCAGCGGCTGCGCGCCGCACGGGCTCGTCGCGTCGATCCGCTCGCGGCCGCGCAGCGGGCCGGCGGCGTCGATCGCGTCGACGAACACGAGCCCGGGCCCCGCGCCGTCGCGCGCCGCCGCGACGATCTCGCGCCACAGATGTCGCGCGGGCACGGTCGCGTATGTCCATGCGCCGTCGGCGGCGGGCAGCGCGCCGCTCGGCGCGCCCTGCGGCGGCGCCGGATGCCGCAGCGTCCACGGCAGATCCTGCTCGACCGCCAGCATGAACGCATCGGTGGCGGCCACCGCGAGATCGAGCGTCGCCCGGCACGCGCGCTCCCGCTTGTGCTCCCGCTTCGCGGCGGCGAACGCGAGCAGGTCCGGATGATCGCAGCGCAGCACCGCGAGCTGCACGCGGCGGCGTCCGTCGCGCTCGCCCGCCTGCGCGCCGATGCGGTCGAACCGGTCGAGCGCCGCGCACACGCCGGGCGACGTCGACCGGTCGGTTTCGGGCCGCGCGCTCGCGGGCGGGATCTCCGAGAAGTCGTAGCCGATGTCGCCGCCCATCGCGAGCGTGAGGCGAGCCTCGTCGATCGCCTGGTCGAGGTCCGGATGAAAGCGCGTGAGCGCGGCGGGCGCGCGGATCGGATGAACGAAGCAGCTCGCCATCGTCTGATCCTGCGCGGCGCCCGCGCGCGCCATGATGCTGCCCGCGCCGAGCGCGCCGGTCAGCAGATTGCGGTAGAAGCGCCGCGCGGTGCCCGGGCGCGTCGCGACCGGCTCCGCGAGCGCGAGCGCGCGAGCGACCCGCGCGAACGCCTGGGAGCGCGAGTTCTCGCCCGGCAGCGCATAGCGGTCGGCGAATACGGCGTCGCAGATCGGTTGGTCGTCCATGACGCCGATCATGCGGACGAACGAATCCGTGTGGCGAGCGGCGCGCGTGCGTTTGTTGATCGTCCGCAAGCGGCGTGTGCGCGGGCCGGGCCGGGCGGCCCGATGCGCGGCGCGATGCTCGATTCAATGCGCGGCGCGGCGCGCGTGGTCCGAGTCCGGCGTTTCGGCGCGCGTCCAGAACGCCTCCAGCGCCGGATAGATCGATCGCTGCCAGCGCGGGCCGAGGAAGAGATCGTAGTGATCGCAGTCCGGCTCGGTGATCCGCTCGCGCGCGGCGTCGGGCGGCGCGTTGCACAGCCGCTGCGCGGCGTGCGTCTGGCCGGCGCCGGAGATGTCGTCGCGGCCGCCTTCGATCGTGCAGAGCGCGGTGCGCGTGAGCCGCTCCGGCGCGACGCGGCGGCGGCCGATCGACCAGCGGCCCTCCGCGAGCAGGCATTCGTGAAAGATCACGCGGATCGTGTCGAGGAAATAGCGCTCCGTCATGTCGAGCACCGCGCCGTATTCGTTCATCTCGCGCAGGCAGCGCGCGGCGCCCGCGAAGTCGCCCGTCATCCACGCGGCCCAAAGGCGGCTTTCGAGCGACACGCGCCGCTGCGGGTGCGCGACGACGATCGCCGCGTGCTGAACGAAGCCGGGATAGACGCGCCGCCCCGCGCCCGCGTACGGCGGCGGCACGACGTCGATCGCCGCACGGCGGAACCAGTCGAGGTCGTGCTCGAGCGCGAAGCGATCGACGAGCGTCGGGCTCGTGCGCGTGTCGATCGGGCCGCCGAGCAGCGCGACGCTCGCGACGTGGACGCCGCGCGCGGCAAGCAGCGCGGCCGCCGCGAGCGCGGGCACCGTCGCCTGGCAGACCGCCATCACGTGCAGCCCGTTCGCGTTCGCGCCGGCGATGAAGCGTTCGAGCGTGAGCACGTAGTCGTCCAGGCCGAACGCGCCCGCCTCGGGCGGGACGTCGCGCGCGTTGCGCCAGTCGGTCACGTAGACGTCGCGCGTCGCGAGCAGCGTTTCGACGGTCTCGCGCAGCATCACCGCGTGGTGCCCGGCGAGGGGCGTGCACAGAAACACCGCGGGGCGCGCGGCGGCTGCGCCCTGGAGCCGGCGGGAAAACTTGCGCAGCGCGCAGAACGGTGTGTCGCCGACGATGCGCTCGTCGATCGGGACGACCGCGCCGCCGCTCGCGACCGCCGCGATCGCGAACGGCGGCGGCACCGGCACGGCGTCGGCCGCGCGCGCCATCGGGCCCCATGTCGGCCAGCCGGCCGGGCGCGAGTTGGTGTCCGCGCGCTGCGCGGCGCCCGCCCAGGGCTGGCATGCCCGGACGAATTCACGTTGCGCTTCAAGCCACGCGTAGAGCATCGAATCTCCTTACTGGCGGCGCGGGATCGGGCGCCGCGGCCGCGTCGCGCGTAGGCCGCGGGTGGCGGCATGCGCGCGACGGCGAGGGCGGCGCTTGCGGCGGGCGGGGCGCTTGCGGCGCCGAAGCGCCCGCTGTCGCGAGGCGACATCGGCGATGGCGGCCAAGCGCCGCGCGCCTGCCGCCGCGCGCCGGATTTGCTGCGCATCGGATGGGGAAAGAATAGGCCGGCGGGCGCCGCATGACCAGATTAAAAGCCGGGCTCGCGGGGTTTTTGACGATCGTCAAGCAGGCGGCGGATGACGTTCGCCGCGGCGCGCGGCGGCTGGCTGTGACGCGCCGTTGCGGCCTCGGCTCGGCGGAACGCGGCGGGGACCGGCGTCGCGCTTCGCCTCGCGTTCAGGCGGTCGCGGCGCTGCGAACGGCCGCGCGGCGATACGGCGCGGCGGCGCCGCCGCGCCGCGGACGGCAAGCGGCGGCGGGCTGCACCGCGCACATGCGGCGCGACACGTTGCGGCGGACGCGGCGCGGTGGCATCGTGGCGGGAACGCGCTGCGGTGCGGCGCGTAGCCGCCGCATCGGCGAGCGCCGATTGACTCAAGTCAACGCCGGCGGGCCGGCTCGGCATACGCTTGCGCAGCAATCGGCCGAAGGCCGCGCCGAGCCGCCGCGTCCGAAAAACGGAAACGGAAACGGATCGGCGTCCGGCGTTCCGGCGCGCCCGTTCGTCGGGCGCGGCGCATGCGGCGCGCGCGACAGGGGCGGCGCATGCGCCGCGAACCTGTCGCGCGCACGAAACACGCGCACGAGCGGCTAGCAACCAGCCCGCCTCGTCCGCCCGTCGGTGCGGACCCGATGCGGCAACGCAATACGCGGAGGATCGGATGGCAGCGTTCGACGAGCATCAACTCCAGGTTCTAAGCGATCTGCTGCATGCGTGCAGGCAGGTGCTCCAGGCCGACGTGCGCGCATGCGAGCGGCAGCGCGCCGACGAACCGTACGCGAACCTCGCGGGCACGGCGCCCGACGAAGGCGACGAGGCGAACGCGAATCTGTTCGTCGACGTCGACCATGCGCTGATCGGCATGAAACTCGCCGAGCTGCGCGCCGTCGACGCCGCGCTCGAGCGGCTCGCGCGGGGCGGCTACGGCTACTGCGCGGACTGCAGGCAGCCGATCGAATACGAGCGCCTGCTCGCGCGTCCGACCGCGTCGCGTTGCGCGCCGTGCCAGCACGCGCACGAGCGGCGGTTCGCGACGCTGCCGAGGTCGTCGCTGTGAGCGGCGGGGCCCGGCCGCCCGCCGCATTCGCCGCGCGCGTCTGCTCGACGGGAGGCGCCGATGCGTGAATTCGACTATCTGCTCGTCGGCGGCGGCATCGCGAGCGTCACCGCCGCGCGGTCGCTGCGCGGCGAGGACGCTTCGGCGAGTATCGCGATCCTGTGCGGCGAACCCGTGCTGCCGTATCAGCGCCCGCCGCTCAGCCAGGAATTCCTGATGGGCACCGCGCAGGCCGCGAGCATCGCGCTGCACGACGCGGCGTTCTACGCGTCGCAGCGCATCGACGTCGTGCTCGGCGCGAGCGCCGAGCATCTCGATCTCGCGAAGCGGGTCGTGCGTGCGTCGAACGGCGCGGCGTACCGCTATCACAAGCTGCTGATCGCGACGGGCGCGAGCGCGAAGGTGCCCGCGCTGCCGGGCATCGAGCTCGACGGCGTGCACGTGCTGCACACGATCGCGCAGGCGCAGACGCTGAAGGACGCAGCCGCGCACGCGCGCCGCGCGACCGTGCTCGGCGGCGGCTTCCTCGGCGTCGAGATCGCCGCGACGCTGCAGGCGCTCGGCCTGCAGGTGACGCTCGTCGAGCATGCGCCGGAGCTGATGCCGCCGCTGCGCGCGCCGGCGCTCGCGCGCCATTTCGAGGCGCTGTGCACGGCGCGCGGCATCGACGTGCTGACGAGCCGCGAGGTGCGCCGCGTGCTCGGCGCGCAGCGCGTCGAGGCGGTCGAGACGAGCGACGGCGAGACGCGGCCGTGCGACCTGTTCGTCGCGGCGGTCGGCGTCGCGCCGAACTGCGGCTGGCTCGAAGGCAGCGGCCTCGCGCTCGGCAACGGGATCGAAGTCGACGCGTTCCTGCAGACGGCCGATCCGAACGTGTTCGCGGCGGGCGACGCCGCGCACTTCGACGATCCGATCTTCGGCGTGCGGCGGCGGATCGAGCATTGGGACAACGCGGTGCGGCAGGGCAAGATCGCGGCGCGCAACATGCTCGGCCACCGGCTGCCGTATCGCGACATATCGATCTTTTACGGCAGCGTGTTCGGGCTGTCGTACAACCTGGTCGGCTATCCGGTCGGCGCGACGGAGACGATAGAGCGCGGCGCGTTCGACGATCGCTCGTACGCGCTGCTCTATCTCGCCGACGACGTGCTGCGCGCCGCGTTCACGATCGACCGGCCGGCCGTGGAGATCGCCGCGCTGAGCGACGCGATCAGGCTGCACGTGAACGTCGCCGCGCAGCGGGCGACATTGAGCGATCCGAACTTTTCGCTCGACAAGCTGCCGGTGCAGACGATGCTGATCCTGCAGGGCGGCGGCGCGCTCGGCGCGTTCGAATGCGGCGCGATCAAGGCGCTCGAGCAGCACGGCGTGCGGCCCGACGTGATCTCCGCGGTGTCGATCGGCGCGTTCAACGGCGCGATCGTCGCGAGCCATCCGACGGGCGCGGCGAAGGCGCTCGAAGCGTTCTGGCGCGAGCTGTCGATCGCGCTGCCGTCGCCGTACGGCTCGCAGTGGCATGAGGCGTGGCTGTCCACTTACGTGCTGTGGTTCGGCGTGCCGAATTTCCTGAAGCCGCAATGGTCTCGGCTCGGCTTCGACCTCGACCGGCTGCGCGCGAAATGGACGAGCTTCTTCGACGCATCGCCGATCGAGAAGCTGATCACGCGCTACGTCGATTTCGATTCGCTCTGCGTGAGCCCGACGCGGCTGCTGATCAGCGCGGTCGACGTCGAGACGGGCGAGCCGCGCATCTTCGACAGCTACGTCGATCGCCTGAGCCCCGCGCATCTGCTCGCGAGCGGCAGCCTGCCGCCCGGGATGCCGTGGACCGTCGTCGACGGCCGGCCGTACTGGGACGGCGGCGTCGTCAGCAATTCGCCGCTCGATCTGGTGATCGAGCGGTGCGGGCAGATCGGCGGGCGCGTATTCATCGTCGATCTGTTCTCGGGCACGAAGACGCTGCCGACGAACGTCGTCGAAGTGATGCTGCGCCGCGAGGAAATCGCCTACATGGACCGCGTGCGCAACGATCTGCGCTTCGAGGAATACGCGAGCGATTTCGGCGATCTCGTCGACGGCATCCTCGCGCACGTCGACGCGCAGAGCGCGAACGAGATCCGTCAGCAGCCGCTGTACATCCGGCTGATGGGCAACCGCGGGGCGCTCGACATTGCGCGGATCACGCTGAATCGGGACGGGCGGCTGTCGTTCATCGAGGACTACGATTTTTCGTCGGACGCGGTCGCGCAATTGCAGAAGCAGGGCTACGACGCGGCGCTCGTCGCGCTCGCGAACGGCCGCGCGAATCATCGGCGCAGGCGTCGCGGCACGTGACGTGTGACGTGTGACGTGTGACGTGTGACGTGTGACGTGTGACGTGTGACGTGTGACGTGTGACGTGTGACGTGTGACGTGTGACGTGTGACGTGTGACGTGTGACGTGTGACGTGTGACGTGTGACGTGTATCGCGCGCGGCGGACGCCGCGCGCGATACCGTCGCGCCTGGGTTTCATGCGTGCACGTCGATCGCCACGCACCACACGCACCGTGCGCCATGCGCCGCGTCGACACCCCCCCCACGCCGCCCCCACTCACGCCGCGAGCTCTTCTCCGATGCTGTCCCAGCGCTGCTCGCCCGCGGCGGGCACGTGGCTCATTGCGTGCTCGGCGAGCGCGGTGATCGTGAGACTCGGGTTCACGCCGAGATTCGCGCCGAGCACCGAGCCGTCGCAGATGTACATGTTGTGATAGCCGAACACGCGGTTGCGCCCGTCGCACACGCCGTCGCGCGCGTTGCGCGCCATCGCCGCGCCGCCCATGCAGTGCGCGGTCATCGGCACGTTCAGCAGGATCTCGGTCAGCGACGTCATCGGCACGCCGCCGAGCGCGCGCGCCGCCTTCTGCGCGAAGTCGTTCGCGGCCGGGATGTACGCGGGGATCTTCGCGCCCGACGTCGCGAGCTGCTTCGAGAACGGCCAGAACCAGCGGCGCTTCAGGCGCATCGTCAGGTGCCCGTCGAGCGTCTGCATGCACAGGAAGATCATCGTCTCGCGCGCGAAGCCGCGCGGATCGATCATCCGCAGCGCGGTCAGCGGCCGCGTCGCGAGCAGCTTCGCGAGCGAGCCGAGCCACACGAGCGGACGCAGCCCGCCGGGCGCGCCGCGCGTGAGCACGGTCGTCAGCAGTCCCATCGTATCGGAGCCCGAAGGATAGCGGGTGGCCTCGATGTGCGTGTGCTCGTCGATATAGATGCCCGAGCCGATCGCGACGCCCTTCGAAAGATCGACGCTCGATTTCGGAAAGCGCACGCCGATCAGCGATTCGGCGTTCGTGCGCACGCGCTTGCCGAGCGCGCCCGACAGATGCGGCAGCGAGCGCTTCTCCCGCAGGCGCATCAGCAGATCCTGCGTGCCGAGCGACGACGCGGCGAACACGACGCCGCGGCACGTGATGCGGCGCTTCGCGCCGCGCGTGCCGGCCGCGAGCGACACGGTTTGCACCGCGTAGCCCGCCGCGCCGTCGTCGCGCGCGCCGAGCGGGCTCACGTCGACGACCTTCGTCTGCTCGCCCACCTGCGCGCCGAGGCGCTCGGCGAGATACAGGTAATTGCGATCGAGCGTGTTCTTCGCGCCGTGGCGGCAGCCGACCATGCAGCCGCCGCAGCCGATGCACGACGTGCGTTCCGGGCCCGCGCCGCCGAAGTAAGGATCGGCGTAGCGCGTGCCGGGCGCGTGCGCGTCGTCGCCGAAGAACACGCCGACCTCGGTCGGATAAAAACTCTTCTCCACGCCGATCAGCTTCGCCATCTCCTTGAGCCGGAAATCGGCCGCGTCCATTCGCCGGTTCGTGACGACGCCGAGCATGCGCTTCGCGGTCGCGTAATGCGCGGGCATCACGCGCTCCCAGTCCGCGAGGCCCGCCCAGGTGCCTTCGCGCCACACCTTGTCGGGCGGCACGAGCAGCGTGTTCGCGTAAGTGATGGAGCCGCCGCCTACTGCATTGCCGTGCAGCACGACGACGTGCTTGAAGAAGCGCATGCTGAAGAAGCCGCGCAGCCCGAGCGCGGGGCGCCATTGCCAGCGCGACAGGTTCCACGTGCTCTCGGGCAGGTTCTCGGGCGTCCAGCGACGGCCCTGCTCGATCACGAGCACGCGATAGCCTTTCTCGGCCAGACGCAGCGCCGACACGCTGCCGCCGAAGCCGGACCCGACCACGACGTAGTCGTAATCGTAGGACTGCTGCTTCATTCGGTTCACCTTTTATGATTGTTCGAACTGCCCGGCGTGCGCGACGACGCGCGTGCGGTTCGTCTCCCTGTCTTCTTCGTCGCGCGATCCGGCGCACGACGCGCGCCGGGCGCCGGATGCGCATGCGCTACGCACATGCGCGTCGATCCGATGCGCGTCCGCCCGCGCGAACCGTTTAGTTTCGAGCGCCTTTCGCCGAGCATCAATTCGAAACACGGCGCGCGCGTTATCGCATTGAATTCGAATTCGTTTACGCGGCGATTCAAACGGGCGGCGACGAAGCGTTCGGCCGGATCGGCGCGCGCGCTTGCCGGCCGGGCCGTGTTGATCTAGGGTTCCTGCACCAGCATCAGCCCGATGCGGAATTTGCCGCCACCACACGAACGATGACCGCCATGCCCATCTCGAGGAAACTGCTTTGCACCGCTTACGGCGTGATCGCGCTCGTCGCGCTGATCGGCACGTGGGCCAACAATCTGCAATATCTGCCGCTCGGCGCGGCGAACGCCGGGCCGCGCTTCCTGCTCGACACGCTCGCGAATCCCGCAAGCCGATCGATCACGGTCGACATCGTGCTGCTCGGGCTCGCGCTGTTTCTGTGGCTCGTGCTCGAAGCGCGCCGTCTCGCGATGCGCGGCGCGTGGATCTACATCGTGCTGAGCGTGGCCGTTGCGATCAGCGTCGCGTTTCCGCTGTTCCTGATCCATCGCGAGCGCGCGCTCGCGGCCGCGCAGCGGCCGACGCCGGAGACGCGCAGCCTGCGCGCGGGCGACATCGCGGGCCTGGTGCTGATCGCGCTGTTCGCGATCGGCTACACCGTCGTCGCGCTGCGGCACGCCTGAGCGCCGCCGCCGCGGCGCGCGTCACGCCGTCGCGCGTTCGGCATTCGCGACGATCGCACGATGCGTGTGCACGATCTGCTCGCGCAACCAGCGAAGGCCCGGCTGCGCATCCTGCTGCCGATGCCAGATGAGGCTTACCTGGATCGGCGCGATATCGACCGGCAGCGGCGCGATCTGCAGCGCGTAGACGTCGGCGAACCGTTCGGCGAGCCGGCGCGGAATCGTGCCGAGCAAGTCCGATTTCGCGACGAGCGCGGGAATCGTCAGATAGTGCGGCACCTGCAGATGCACGACGCGCCGCACGCGGGCGGAACCGAGCACGATCTCGAGCGGCGAGCCGCGCCGGTCGCGCGGCTGGATCGACACGTGGCCGCTTTCCTCGTAGCCGCGCAGCGTGAGACCGTTCGTGAACGCCGGATGGCCGTCGCGCCCGATCACGACGAGATGCTCCTCGTGCAGCGGCTCGTAGCAGAGCTCGGGATTGTCGAAATGCAGGTAGTCGATGGCGAGATCGAGCGTGCCCGTCGTCAGCTGAGCGGGAATGGAGCCGGCGTCGTCGCTCTGCACCGACAGCATCACGTTCGGCGCGCGCGCCTTGATGTGCGCGAGGAGATCGGGCAGCAGCACGGCCTGTCCGTAGTCGTTCATCGACAGCCTGAACAAGTGATGCGTGTCGAGCTCGAAACCGGATTGCGGGCCGAGCCCGATCTGCAGCAGATACAGCGCTTGACGCACCGGTTCGTACAGCGCGCGCGCCTGCGCGGTCGGCGTCATCCCGCGCGCGGTGCGCGTGAAGAGCGATTCGCCGAGCTGCTGGCGCAGCCGCGTCAGCGCGTTGCTGACGGCCGGCTGGCTCATGTGCAGCCGCACCGCGGCGCGCGACAGGTTCTGCTCCTGCATCAGCGCGTCGAAGACGAGCAGCAGGTTCAAGTCCAGTTGTCGCAGGTTCCGGATCATTCGGCGGCGCTCCGGAGCGTGCGCGCGCCGCTCGCGCAACGCCCGCCGCTCGCGCGACGGCGCGAGCGCGCGTTGCGCCGTCGCGCCGACACGGGCGGCGGACGTTCGCAATCGAATGCATCGTTCGACATATCGGAGCGGCGCATGATCGAATTCAGGTCGATGAATAAGTCAAATCACGATTCTCCATTGGAGAAATCATCGAGGCTACTCTAATCTGCCGTCAAGCCGGCGCGCATCGGATGCGCCGCGCTTGCCCGACGACAGGAGACGACGATGACCCAGGACGTGACCGCGTTCCGGACGCACTATCGCGCGAACGTTCATTCGCGCTACAACGCCTGGCGGCACGGCGGTTTCGTGTTCGCATACGGCGCGGCGGCGATCGCGTTTTTCCTGAAGGGCGTCGCGCACGTGAGCGCATATCAATGGGCGACCGTGCCCGTCGCGTTCCTGCTGTTCAACTGGCTCGAATTCTCGATTCATCGGCATGTGGGCCATTTCAAGCGCCGCTTCGGCGCGATGTTCTATCGGCGGCATACGGGCGATCATCACAGCTTCTTCGTGAACGAACAGATGACGTACCGCGACGCGCGCGACTGGCGCGTGATCCTGTTCCCGGCCTGGCTGATCGTCGCGTTCAGCATCGGGCTGTTCGTCGCGCATGCGCTGCTGAGCCGCGTCGACGCGAACGTCGCGGGGCTCTTCGCGAGCACGATGCTCGGCGGCTATCTGCTCTACGAATGCATGCACGCGTGCGAGCACTTGCCCGATGCGCATCCGCTCGCGAACTGGCCATGGATTCGGCAGATGCGCACGCTGCACCGGATTCATCATCGCCGCGACCTGATGCGCGCGTGCAACTTCGACGTCGTCTGGCCGCTGATGGACTGGCTGCACGGCACGCTGCGCTGGAGCGCCGAGCCCGGCGCGGAGTTCTCGACGCGCATGCGGCACGAGATCGATATCGCGCGCCGCCCCGAGGACGTGCTCGCGTATGCGAGCACCGCGGCGTGCTGGCCGCAATGGCATCCGTCGTCGCTGCGCGTCGACGGGCCGGCGGGATCGCTCGCGGCGGGCAGCCGTTTCGACGAGGACGTGCGTGCGGCCGGGCGCGTCGATCATCTGCGCTGGGACGTCGTTCGCCACGAGCCCGGCGTGATCTGGCAGGCGCGCGCGGCGAACGCGGCTGGCAGCCTGCGCATCCTGCTGACCTACGAGTGTCGCGGCGGCGCGCACGGCGCGCGTTTCGTCCGCACGCTGCACTATCATTCGCCGAATCCGCTGCTGCGGCTCGCGAATGCGCTCGTGATGCGCAGGCGCGTCGAACGCGAGTCCGCGCATTCGCTCATGCTGCTGAAGCGGCGGCTCGAAGAGGCGCGCGACGAATGACGTCGGGCGCGCGCGGCCGTTCGACGATGCGTTCGCCGGCGCGGCGACGCATGCCGGGCAAGGTGCAATGTTGCGCATGTCGCGTATGTTGCGTATGTTGCCCCTTGCGTCGCTCGAATCGTTCCGGCTGCCCGCGTCGCGCGTGTTTCGCACCTTCGGCACGTCGCGCGCTCCGCGCCCTCCGTGTCCTCCGCGCGCCGCGCGGCGGACACGCCCATTGCCGCATCCCGCACGCTCATGCCCAGAGCCGCCGCCGCGTCACTTTTCCGATCCCGCGGCGAATGCTGCCCTCGAGCACGTGCCGCACGATCGGCGCGACGAGCGGCACCTTGCCTTCGAACGTGATCACGTAATGAAAATACGTGCGGCGCTCGTCGATCGGAACGAAGCGCATCACGCCGTGATGGTCGCGTAGGGGGCTGCCGCGCGTGATCCGGTATTCGATCAGTTCGTTCTCCAGATAGGCGGTCACCGTCTCGACGAACGGCGGCGCGCCGGGCACGCGCATTTCGCGCGCCGAGCCTACGCCGTTGCGCGCCGGCTCGCCGTCGCTGATTCGGCGGATCTTCGCGGGCGAGAAGATTGACCCGAGATTCTCGTGCTCGCTGAAGAAGCGGAAGACCTGCTGGACCGGGGCGTCGAACTCTTCTGCGATTTCAATGCGTTGCTGTTTCATACGAAGGTCGCTTGTCGAGGGTTGAGGAGCGGCCGGCGGGCGGTCGAGCGGCGTGTCGCTCGATCGGGCGGCGGCCGATGCTGCGGTGCGTCACGATGGCCGGTGTTGTCGCGCATGCAATGACGATGACATTGATCAATGTCATCGTCAATCGGGGTGATTGCGCGTGCGAATGCGGGGTCGTATCGCAAGCGCGGTGCGTGCATGCTCGCTGCTGCTGCTGCTGCTGCTGCTGCTGCTGCTGCTGCCGTTGCCGTTGCTGCCGTTGCCGCGAACGGCGAACGGCGAACGGCGAACGGCGAACGGCGAAATGCGAAATGCGAAATGCGAAATGCGAAATGCAAAACCGCCGCG
The DNA here is from genome assembly GCF_001524445.2 of Burkholderia savannae. Taxonomy (NCBI): domain Bacteria; kingdom Pseudomonadati; phylum Pseudomonadota; class Betaproteobacteria; order Burkholderiales; family Burkholderiaceae; genus Burkholderia; species Burkholderia savannae. Next base: position 2,027,161 of record NZ_CP013418.1, on the reverse strand, counting down.
GCCCCGTATGCCCGAGCAAGCAAGCGCCGCGCCGCGTGACATCGCATCCGACGCGCGGCGGACCGCACGCGCATGGCGAGCCGTGGCGGCCGCGAAGCCGCGAACGCGGTGTTCAGGCGCCGCCGCCAAGCCGGCCGTTGCGCACCCACCGGCCGAATGCGAACGCGAGCGGGCCGGCGTGCAGATAAGCGGCGAACAGCCAATACGGCACGCGCGCGAACTGCTGCAACGCGTAGTCGAACAGGCCGAGCGACGACACGAATCCCTCGATCAGCGGCCCGGTCGCGGCCACCATGACGGACAGCGCGGCGATCCGCGCGCGATGTTCGGCCGTCGCGGCGATGCGCGCGAGCCACAGCGCGACGAGCGCGATCGACAGCGCGAGCGGATGCGTATTGCCGAACACGCCGGTTGCCGCATAGACGAGATGCGAGACGGCGACGAGCGCGATGAGCCTCGAAGCCGGCGGCGGCGCCGTGCCGCGCGTGAACGGATACGTCACGGCGAGTATCGCGCCCGCGCCGGCGACGAAGATCGGCCACACGAGCAGCGATTGACCGTCGAGCCGCGGCGCCCAGTTGTACCAGAGGATGCCGTTCCACACGTGATAGAAGTGATCGCCGACGCTGAAGATGCCGAGGCCCGCGATCAGCGCCGCGACGACGGCGCGCCCCATGACCGGCGATTGCGCGGCCGGTTGACGAGCGGCCGGAACGACTGAAGTCTCCATGTTTTCTCTCCCTGTTGATGACGTTGAAATGCCGTCTTTGATACCGTCGCGGCGCGCGATCCGATCCGGTTCCACCGCGCCGGCGAGCGGGCGCGCGAGAAGCGCGAGACGCGCGCGGAGGAGCGTCTCACGATCGATGCGACGTGCAGCCACGTGACGCGAGGCGATGCAACGCAACGCGATGCATCAGCGATACGACACCTCGCAATCGACGTACTCGATGTACCCGCGCCCGCTGTACGCGCGGCCCTTGACGCTTCCTTCGAAGCGATAGCTGGCGACGTAGCCGCGCCCGTGGCCGAAGCGCCACGGGCTGTCGATCGTGCCGTGCAGTTCGAGCCATGGCCGGCCCGCGTCGTCGCGCGCGGTCCACGACAAGCGATGCGGCAGCCGCATGCGCTTGCCGTCCGGCGACGTCGCGAGCGCGTCCCGATATTCGTCGACGACGAACGCGACGCCGCGCTCGTGAATCTCGGCCGTGCCGTCGAGCGCGCGCAGATGGATGCCCTTGAACGCCTTCTCGCCGAGCACGCGGACTTCGGTCAGCAGCAACTGCACGCCTTCGTCGAGATTCACGATCTGGTACGTGAAGAAATCGAGCGGCAGTTTCCAGCGCTCGCTCAACGGCCGCGCTAACCACGCTTGCGGCGTCGTCATCCGCGCGTATTCGAACGTGCACATCGTGTCGACCGGCATCGTGCGATCGCCGTGGCGGATCGTGCCCGAGCACGTCGCGAGCAGGCTCAGGTGGTCGTAAGCGACATTGCGGACGAACCACGAGACGACGTCGGTGCAATCGATCGCGATATCGAGGCCGAAGTGCGCGTAGTCGGCCTTCACCGTGTAGCGCGGGTACGCGCCCGAGATCGTCAGGTCGTCGCCGAACGCGACGACCGTGTCCGCGCGCCGCGCCGCGCATTCGCGCTTGATCGAATACGCGCGGTAGTGATGCGCGTCGTCGGCGGCCGTCGACGACAGCACCGTCGCGACGTCGCGCGGATCGCCGTCGACCAGATAGTCGTTGTCGAACGCGACGCTGCCCGTCGCGCCGAGCAGCGTCATCACGTTGCAGTACCGGTGCGGCTCGGGCAGGCTCGGAAAGAAGATGCCGTAATGCGTGAGCCCGTAGCGCTTTTCGCGCACGTGCGGCACGAGCATCTCCGGCGTGCGGAACGGATGCGTCGACGCGTCGGCCGCGCGATCGATTCTCGGCAATAGCGCGGCGACGACGAACCGGGCGATCGCCGCCATCAGCGGGCTCGTGCGTGCGGCGGAGGTGGGCGGGGCGTTGCCCGGGGCGATGACTGTGTTCATGGCGAGAGAGGTCGATGAGTCGGGCGGGTGGCGCGAGCGGCGAAGTCGTGACGATTCGGGATGCGAACGACGTCGCGCGCTCGTGCGGTCTCCATGTCGTGAATGAATCGAATATCGCGCGGCCGTGCGAGCTGCGCGACCGGCGCGCGACCGGCGCGAACGGCCGGCGCGGCCTCCGTGCGGTCGACCATTACATCGATCGATGTCATGTTTTGGTGAGTCTAGGACGAAACGCGAAGCGGCGGAAATTGAAAATGGTGATAAGCGATATTCGAATCGCTATGCGTCGCCGACGATCGGGCGCAAGCGAATAACTCGTGACGAGAGTGGGGAGATCGGCGGGGGCGCGCGCCGATTATCGGCGCGCGAATGCGCCGCGACATCGAACGCGCATTCATCCGCAAGCATTTGCGCGTCGCACAAAATACAGCCCGGCGAACATGCCGGCGGCGCGCGCAGCAAGACGAGGCGCGGCATCGCATTCGCAGCATCCGGCCGCCGCGATCGCGCCGCCGCGAACGAGCGTGCTGAAATACGTCATAACATTCCGGCGTCCGTTTGAGAATCGGGGCGACTCCGAGTCCGAAGAGACTTTCACCACGTGCGATAACTTTGTTACGCTCTGCGGCGAAGCGTGCGACAAAATCAAACGTGGAGACAATTGAATGAGCCAGTACGGGCCATTGCGATTGCATGTGCCGGAGCCTACCGGGCGTCCGGGATGCAAGACCGATTTTTCCTATCTGCACCTGTCGTCCCCCGGCAAGGTGCGCAAACCCCCCATCGACGTCGCCCCGGCCGACACGAGCGACTTGGCCTATGGCCTCGTGCGCGTGCTCGACGACGACGGACGGGCGCTCGGGCCATGGGCGCTCGATCTCGATCCCGACATCCTGCGCCGCGGCATCCGCGCGATGCTGAAGACGCGCGTCTTCGACGCGCGCATGCAGATCGCGCAGCGCCAGAAGAAGATCTCGTTCTACATGCAGTGCCTCGGCGAGGAAGCGATCGCAGTCGCGCATACGCTCGCGCTCGAACGCGGCGACATGTGCTTCCCGACGTATCGGCAGCAAGGAATCCTGATGGTGCGCGACTATCCGCTCGTCGACATGATGTGCCAGCTGATGTCGAACGAGCGCGATCCGCTGAAGGGCCGCCAGTTGCCGGTGATGTATTCGAGCCGCGAAGCGGGCTTCTTCTCGATCTCGGGCAATCTCGCGACGCAGTTCATCCAGGCGGTCGGCTGGGCGATGGCATCGGCGATCAAGGGCGACACGCGCATCGCTTCCGCGTGGATCGGCGACGGCGCGACGGCCGAAGCCGATTTCCATACCGCGCTCACGTTCGCACACGTGTATCGCGCGCCCGTGATCCTGAACGTCGTCAACAACCAGTGGGCGATCTCGACGTTCCAGGCGATCGCGGGCGGCGAAGGCGCGACCTTCGCCGGGCGCGGCGTCGGCTGCGGCATCGCTTCGCTGCGCGTCGACGGCAACGATTTCCTCGCGGTCTACGCCGCATCCCGCTGGGCGGCCGAACGCGCGCGCCGCAACCTCGGGCCGACGCTGATCGAGTGGGTCACGTATCGCGCGGGCCCGCACTCGACGTCCGACGATCCTTCCAAGTACCGCCCCGGCGACGACTGGACGTACTTCCCGCTCGGCGATCCGCTCGAGCGCCTGAAGCGCCACATGATCGGCATCGGCGCGTGGTCCGAGCAGGAGCACGAAGACACGAAGGCAGCGCTCGAAGCGGAAGTGCTCGCCGCGCAGAAGGAAGCGGAGCGCTACGGCACGCTCGCCGACGAGCACGTGCCGAACGTCGCGAGCATTTTCGAGGACGTCTACAAGGAGATGCCCGCGCACCTGCGCCGGCAGCGCCAACAGCTCGGGGTTTGACAGCGATGACGACAGCAAGCAAAGAAGGTCCGGCGGCTTCGCCGATGACCATGATCCAGGCTTTGCGCTCGGCAATGGACGTAATGCTCGAGCGCGACGGCAACGTGGTGGTGTTCGGGCAGGACGTCGGCTACTTCGGCGGCGTGTTTCGCTGCACCGAAGGACTGCAGAACAAATACGGCAAGTCGCGCGTGTTCGACGCGCCGATCAACGAAGGCGGGATCGTCGGCGCGGCGGTGGGGATGGGCGCGTACGGGTTGCGCCCCGTCTGCGAGATCCAGTTCGCCGACTATTTCTATCCGGCGTCCGACCAGATCGTGTCGGAGGCGGCGCGGCTGCGCTACCGGTCGGCGGCCGAGTTCATCGCGCCGCTGACGATCCGCATGCCGTGCGGCGGCGGCATCTACGGCGGCCAGACGCACAGCCAGAGCCCCGAGGCGATGTTCACGCAGGTGTGCGGGCTGCGCACCGTGATGCCGTCGAATCCGTACGACGCGAAGGGCCTGCTGATCGCCTCGATCGAGAACGACGATCCGGTGATCTTCCTCGAGCCGAAGCGGCTCTACAACGGCCCGTTCGACGGCCATCATGACCGGCCGGTGACGCCCTGGAGCAAGCATCCCGCGAGCCTCGTGCCGGACGGCTACTACACGGTGCCGCTCGATTCGGCGGCGATCGTGCGCCCCGGCGGCGACGTGACGGTGCTGACCTACGGGACGACCGTGCACGTGTCGCTCGCGGCCGTCGACGAGAGCGGCGTCGACGCCGAAGTGATCGACCTGCGCAGCCTCTGGCCGCTCGATCTCGACACGATCGTCGAATCGGTGCGCAAGACGGGCCGCTGCGTCGTCGTGCACGAAGCGACGCGCACGTGCGGCTACGGCGCCGAGCTGATCTCGCTCGTTCAGGAGCACTGCTTCCATTGGCTCGAAGCGCCCGTCGAGCGCGTGACGGGCTGGGACACGCCGTATCCGCACGCGCAGGAGTGGGCGTATTTCCCGGGCCCGAACCGGGTCGGCGATGCGTTGCGGCGCGTGATGGAGAATTGATATGGGCATCCACGTCATCAAGATGCCGGATATCGGCGAAGGCATCGCGGAAGTCGAGCTCGGGCTGTGGCACGTGAAGGTCGGCGATCGCGTGACGGAAGACCAGGCGATCGCGGATGTGATGACCGACAAGGCGTCGGTCGAGATTCCGTCGCCCGTGACGGGCGTCGTCGTCGCGCTGGGCGGCAAGGAAGGCGACGTGCTCGCCGTCGGCAGCGAGCTCGTGCGGCTCGAGGTCGAGGGCGAGGGCAATCACCAGGGCGATCAGAGGAGCGGCCACGGAGACGATCGCGTCGGCGCCGCCGCGAACGGCGTTGCAAATGAAGTTGCAAGCAGCGCTTCGAATGACATCGCGCGCGGCGAAACGGCCTCGTCCTCGGCGCGGCCGGAACGCTTCGCCGACGCGGCGCATGCGCGCGCGAACGCCGCCGCGAGGGCGGCTCGCGCCGGGCGCGATGCCGACGACGCGCGCGCCGCGTCGCATCCGGACGGCGATCGGGCGGCATGGGCCGAACCCGAAGCATCGCATGACGAAGCATCGCGGCGCGCATCGCCGCCGGGCGGCGGCGTCGCGCGCGATGTCGCATCGCCGCCGCCCGCGCGCCGGCCGGGCGAGCGCCCGCTCGCGTCGCCCGCGGTGCGCAGGCGCGCGTGGGATCTCGGCGTCGAGCTGCGCTTCGTGCATGGCACGGGCGAAGCGGGGCGCATCCTGCACGAGGATCTCGACGCGTACCTGCAAGGCCGCGGCGCGGCCGCGCAGGGCGCGCGCGGCGGCCACGCGGCCTACGTCGAGCGGCACGACGAGGAGGCGGTGCCCGTGATCGGCTTGCGCCGCAAGATCGCGCAGCGGATGCAGGACGCGAAGCGTCGGATTCCTCACTTCAGCTACGTCGAGGAGATCGACGTCACCGAGCTCGAAGCGCTGCGCGCCGAGCTGAACCGCACGTACGGCGAGTCGCGCGGCCGCCTGACGGTGCTGCCGTTCCTCGCGCGCGCGATGGTGATCGCGCTGCGCGATTTCCCGCAGATCAACGCGCGCTACGACGACGAAGCCGGCGTCGTCACGCGTCACGGCGCGGTGCATCTCGGCGTCGCGACGCAGAGCAAGGCGGGCCTGATGGTGCCCGTCGTGCGCCATGCTGAGGCGCGCGATCCGTGGTCGCTCGCGGCCGAGATCGCGCGGCTCGCGGACGCGGTGCGCACGGGCCGCGCGGAGCGCGACGAGCTGTCGGGCTCGACGATCACGATCACGAGCTTGGGCGCGCTCGGCGGCATCGCGTCGACGCCCGTCATCAATTCGCCCGAGGTCGGCATCGTCGGCGTGAACCGGATCGTCGAGCGGCCGATGTTCCGCGCGGGCGCGGTGGTCGCGCGCAAGCTGATGAACCTGTCGTCGTCGTTCGATCATCGCGTGATCGACGGCATGGACGCGGCCGAGTTCATCCAGGCCGTGCGCGCGCGGCTCGAGCAACCCGCCCTTCTTTTCGTGGAATGACCCGATGACGGACAACAAGACTACGACCCTGCTCGTGATCGGCGGCGGGCCGGGCGGCTACGTCGCCGCGATCCGCGCGGGGCAGCTCGGCGTGCGCACGATTCTCGTCGAGCGCGACAGGCTCGGCGGCACGTGCCTGAACATCGGCTGCATTCCGTCGAAGGCGCTGATTCACGCGGCGGGCGAATTCGACAAGGTGCGCGGCTTCGCCGGCGATTCGCCGCTCGGCATCCGCACGGAAGCGCCCGCGATCGACATCGCGCGCACGGTTGCGTGGAAGGACGACATCGTCAAGAAGCTGACGGGCGGCGTCGGCGCGCTCTTGAAGAAGAACGGCGTCGAAGTCGTGCACGGCGACGCGCGCATCGTCGACGGCAAGACCGTCGAAGTCGACGCGTGCGGCGGCGCGCGCGTGCGCATCCAGTGCGAGCACCTGCTGCTCGCGGCGGGGTCCGAGCCCGTCGAGCTGCCGGCGATGCCGTTCGGCGGCAGCGTGATCTCGTCGACCGACGCATTGTCGCCGGGCAAGCTGCCGAAGCGGCTCGTCGTCGTCGGGGCCGGGTATATCGGGCTCGAGCTCGGCATCGCGTACCGGAAACTCGGCGTCGACGTGACCGTCGTCGAGGCGCGCGAGCGTATCCTGCCGATCTACGACGCGGAGCTGACGAAGCCCGTTGCGGCGTCGCTCAAGCGCCTTGGCGTGCGCGTGCACCTCGGCCACAAGGTGCTCGGGCTGAACGCGCGCGGCGACGCGGTGCGCGTGCAGGACGGCGAGCACGCGCAGACCGAGCTCGCCGCCGACCAGGTGCTCGTGACGGTCGGCCGCCGACCGCGCACGCAGGGCTGGGGGCTCGAGGCGCTGCAGCTCGATCGCGCGGGCGCCGCGCTGAGGATCGACGACATGTGCCGCACGTCGATGCGCAACGTGTGGGCGATCGGCGACTTGACGGGCGAGCCGATGCTCGCGCATCGCGCGATGGCGCAGGGCGAGATGGTTGCGGAGCTCGTCGCCGGCAAGCGGCGGCACTTCACGCCCGCGGCGATTGCCGCGATCTGCTTCACCGATCCCGAGATCGTGTCGGCCGGGCTCGCACCCGACGAAGCCGAGCGCGAGTTCGGCGAGTGCCTGAGCGCGTCGTTCCCGTTCGCCGCGAACGGCCGCGCGCTCACGCTCGAAAGCGCGGACGGCTTCGTGCGCGTCGTCGCGCGCCGCGACGATCATCTGATCGTCGGCTGGCAGGCGGTCGGCGTCGGCGTGTCCGAGCTCGCCGCCGCGTTCTCGCAATCGCTCGAAATGGGCGCGCGCCTCGAAGACGTCGGTGGTACGATTCACGCACACCCGACGCTCGGAGAAGCGGTGATGGAAGCCGCGCTTCGCGCGCTCGGCCACGCGTTGCACATCTGAAGCACGCAATTGCGATCGCGCACGCCGCGCGGTCGCGTCCGATATCAACGACGCCGGGACGCGTCGCGATCCCGGCCATCAGGCACAGAGGCGAGCGAGGGCGAATGGCGATCTTCAACATCCACTACGACGAAAACTAAGCGGTACGGCGACGTGCCGGACGCGTTCGCGCGTCGCGGGCTGCGCCGGCCGACGCGTTTCGTTCGCCATTCCGGCGCGCGCCGCCGGCGTGGGGCGTCGTGCCTCGCGCCGGCGGCGTGCGGCGTGAGCGAACGCAGCCTCTGCCGCGCGCTTCGCGCGCGTTTTCGCCTTCGGTGCGCCGTGTCGGCGTACCGGTTCCAGCTCCGATAACGAGGCCCGCCGGGCCCGCCGGCGTTCGACTCGCCCGCGCATCGCGCGGGCGCGCCCTCCCTTTTTCCTTTGCTCGACTCCGCTTGACGACGGCAGCGCCGCTGCCGCGCGACTGATCACCACCGATGGCCGCCGGTGGCCGTGATGCAGGAGCAGCTCTTTTCTTTCCCGACTCCGCACGACGCGTTCACGTCACCGTTCGCAATTTGACCTGCTGCCGTGAGCCGCCCGGTCGTCGTGCGCTTTGCGGCCGTCGGGCCGAACCGCCATCGCCTTCCTACCCCAACCGATGGATCGGCGCCATGGCTCGACAATCCACCTCTGTTTCGTTCGAACTTTCTTCACCCGACCTCGCGCGCACCCGTGACGGCATCGTCGACGGCAAGCGCATTTCGCTCGGCGTCCGAGGCGACGCGCTGTGCGGCTTCGTGCTCGAGCGACGCTGCAAGAGCCCCGGCGAGCCGGTATCGACGCAGCGCGTCGGCCTGCGCGACCCGGCGGCCGTCGCGGCGTTCGTCGAACACGATCCGTATGCGGCGCAGCTCGGAATCGACTACCGGGCGCTGCTCGACGTGCATCGCGGAGCCGACGCGGCGGCTCCGCACGGCGCGCACGCAGCGCACGATGTGCGACATGCGCGTGCGGCGAACGACGCGCTCGATGCATCCCGCACATCGGAGCGCACCGGCGCGGCGGCTGCGGCGGCCGCGCCGGCGACGCAGCCGGAATTCGCGGCCGAATGCGAGCACGACGGCGCGCTGCTCGCGCTGATGCGCCGCATTTGCGCGTCGTGCGGCGCGACGCAGTGCTTCTATCACTGGTTCGTCGTCGACGAAGAGACGGACGAGTTCTCGACCCACGATCTGCTGATCGGCGGCGCACCCGCATGGGCGCAGCGTTACGTGCATCAGCACTGGTATCTGAACGATCCGGCCGTCGCGCACGCGCGCGACAACACGCAGCCGCTGCGCGGCTCGACGCTCGCCGAATTGCCGCCCGATCATTGGCTGAACCATTACGCGCAGACGCAGGGGCTCGGCAGCAACGTGTTCTTTCCCGCGCACCGCCGCGACGTTTCGACGTTCGGACTGCTGCACGTCGCGACGCCGCTGCCGGCGCCGCAGGGCGAGGACATGCCATGGCGCAACCGGCGCCTGCTGCGCGGGCTCGCGAACGAGATGCTCGAATGGCGCGTCGTGCGGCGACGGCGCGAGCTTGCGCAGGAGCTGTCGCTCGCCGCGCAGGACGTGCTCGCGCTGCGGCTCGTCGCACGCGGCGGCGGCGCGCGTCATGTCGCCGAGGAACTGCGGCTCGACGAGCGCGCGGTCTATCAGCTGTTTACCGCGATCAACCGCAAGATGGACAGCAAGCACATCAAGAGCAGCGCGACGAAGGCGAAGCGATTGGGATTGCTCGCCGAAGGCTATATCTCGAAATGAGCGGAACCTCGCCCGTCATATGCCGTAAACGATCTAACGCATTACGCGGGCGTTTTCCGTTAGCCTGTATCGCATGCATCGGCCGCCAAGCGCGATGCGTCTCGGGACCAACGCCGCGCACGCGCGCGGCGCGCCGTCCGGATGCGCGGTCAAGTTTGCCGCCGTATCCATTGCTTCACGATTCAAGCTGAACGAAAGACGCAGCGCGTTCGGCGCGGGCCGTATCCGCATCCGCATCGAACGCCGAGAAACAGAAACGAGCAGGTTCGAACGAGAGGCAATCGAACGACGAGGGGCCGGAAGTCATCGACGAACGATCGCGCACACGAATGCACGGACGCGCGCGGCATCGTTCGCCCGTGCGCCCGTGCGCGATGTCGGCTGAATCGCGACGGGAACGCGCCCCGCGTCGACGCTTCGCAGCGAGGGTCCGGTCAGATGGCGACATGCACCGAATGGGCGCGGCGGTTGCGGCGGATCGTGCGCGGCGCGGGAACGCGCGCGCTGTCGGCCGCCGTGGTGGGGGCGGGCGATGCACGGTGTCGAAGCGACGCCCGCATCGCGTCCGCCGGTCCGCTGTACATCGGTGACGGCTGGTTCCTGATCGGCGGCGCGGCTTCGCGTCCGGGCGCATGCGAATTCGCGCTGTTCGACGGGCCCGTCGCGTCGACCGCCCGAAATCCGAAGGAGGAGACGTAATGGCGAACCCATGGACCCACCGCGCGGCGCGCGCCGCAACCGACGCGCACGCCGCACTCGAGCTGCCGATGCTCGAGCGGGAACGCGAGCGGCGCGACGCGCCGCGCGCCGAGCACGGCATATCGGCGCCGAGCGGATACGCGCCGGCGTCGAACGGCGCCGCATCGCGCGCGCCCGACGCGCTGACGCAGCATTTCAAGGCCGCGATGCGCCGATTGACGTCGGCGGTGTCGATCGTCGCGACGCGCGACGCGTGCGCGCGCTTCGGAATGGCGGCGACCGCGGTGAGCGCGGTCAGCACCGATCCGCCCGCGATCCTCGTGTGCATCAATCGCGCGGCGACGCTGCATGCGCCGCTGATGCGCACGCGCCGCTTCTCGTTGAATCTGCTGCACGAACGGCAGCTCGACCTGATCGCGCCGTTCAGCGGCAAGCTCGATCACGACGCGCGCTTCGCGCACGGCGAATGGCGCGACGCGCACGGCGTGCCGATGCTCGCCGGCGCGCAGGCGACGCTGCTGTGCGAGGTCGACGGCGATTTCGGCTACGGCAGCCACACGATCGTGATCGGCCGGGTCGATTCGGTGTGGGTCGCCGGGCCCGTCGCGCCGCTGTTGTGGCAGGACGGCGGACCATGCGCGGCACGCGCCCTGACCCCAATCGCGCACGATGCGCAATGACACGACGCCGACGGCGGATTTCCTGCACAAATGCGAAACGCTCATATAGACTGCAAAGCGAATCATCCGATGGTTCCCTGGCCGCCGCGCGGCGCGTCGATGCGCGCCGGATTGTTGCGCTGCCAAGTCTTCGATCGCTCCGAGGCTCGCGCGCGGTGCGAGCGCAAGCGAGATCGTCGCGTGCAACCGAGGGCCGGCGACAAACCGCTTGCCGCACGACGCGCCACCGCGTTCGCGAGTACGCGCACTTGTCCGCGCCGCGTGACCGAGGGTGCGACGCCGTATCGACATAAAACGAATCGCGTTGCCCGCGACGCGCGCGCGCCGTGGGCAGCCGCCATAACAGGAGCGGACATGTTTGCACCCGAAACGCATCGACGCGACGGTTCCCCACGCATTTTCAATCCCGCGATGATCGCCGTGCTCGCCGGCGCGCTCATCATGAGCGCCGCGATGGGCGTGCGGCAGACCTTCGGCCTCTTCATCGGGCCGTTCTCGTTCGACCACGGCTTGCCCGTCACGACGATCGCATTCGCGATCGCGTTGCACAATCTCGTCTGGGGCGTTGCGCAGCCGTTCGCCGGCGCGGCCGCCGACCGCTACGGCGCCGGGCCGCTCGTCGCGATCGGCGCGCTCGTGTTCGCGCTCGGCCTCGCGATCGCGGCGGTCGTGCCGTCGGGCACGATGCTCGTGCTCGGGATGGGCGTGCTCGTCGGCATCGGCATCAGCTGCACGAGCTTCGGCGTCGTGCTGACGGCGGTCGGCCGCGGCGCGCCGCCCGAGAAGCGCAGCATGGCGATGGGCATCGCGAGCGCGGGCGGCTCGCTCGGCCAGGTCGCGCTCGTGCCGGTCGCGCAGTGGTTCACGACGCATTCGGGGACGATGGCGTCGCTCCTCGTGCTCGCCGGCTGCCTGATCGCGATCGCGCCGTTCGGCGTGCTGCTCGACCGCAACGCGGGCGCGGGCCACGCGAGCGCGCACGAAGCGGCGGCCGTGTCGCTGAAGGACGCGCTGTCGCACGCGGTGCGGCATCGCGGCTATTGTCTGCTGACGGTCGGCTTCTTTACGTGCGGGTTCCAGCTCGCTTTCATCGCGACCCATCTGCCGAACTATCTTCTGCTATGTCACATGCCGGTCGGGCTCGGCGCGACGGCGCTCGCGCTGATCGGTCTGTTCAACATGGCGGGCAGCTGGGCGTGCGGCTGGCTCGGCGGGCGCTACCGGCAGCATCACGTGCTCGGCTGGCTGTACCTGATTCGCGGCGCGACGATCGCGGTGTTCTTCCTCGCGCCGAAGACGGATGCGTCGGTCGTCGTCTTCGCGGCGATCATGGGGCTGACGTGGCTCGGCACCGTGCCGCTGACGAGCGGGCTCGTCGCGAAGGTGTTCGGCACGCGGCATCTGGGCACGCTGTTCGGCGTCTGCTTCCTGAGCCATCAGATCGGGTCGTTCCTCGGCTCGTGGCTCGGCGGCTACGTGTTCGACGTGACGGGGTCGTATTCGCTGATCTGGGGCGCGACGGCGCTCGCGGGGCTGTTCGCGGCGCTGCTGCATTTCCCGATCGATGACGCGCCCGCGCATGGCGGCGCGGCGCTCGCGCGGGCGTGACCGGCATGCGCCGGGCCGCGGCGCACGTGAGCGCCGCCGCAGTCGTGCGACGATGCCTTCGCGCCTTGCGCACGACGGACAGCGCCCGCGCGCTCGACGTGAACGCCCGGCACGCATGCGTGACGATGCGGTGCGTACACGCGGCGGCGCGGATGCAATCGCGATCGAAAACGCGAGTGCGAACCTGAAAACGTGAATGTGGACGCGAGTGCGCGCGCGAACGGCGCACTCGCGCACGATACGGCAACCCGAATGACAAACGCTTCGACGACCGACCCGACGATGAACGCACCGACCGCACTGCCGCTCGGCGAACGCGACGCGCACGTGTGGTACGCGCGCACCGCCGCATGCGATGCGCCCGCGCTGCGCGAACGGTATCGCGCGCTGCTGAGCGCCGCCGAGCACGAGCGCCTCGAGCGCTTCGCGTTCGATCACCTGAAGCTCGAGTACCTGGTGACGCGCGCGTTGTGCCGCACCGTGCTGTCCGCGTACGTCAATGACGTCTCGCCCGCGCAATGGCGGTTTCGCGCGAACGCGCACGGCCGGCCGGAGATCGACGCGGGCGATGCGCGGCCGCCGCTGCGCTTCAACTTGTCGAACGCGCGCAGCGTCGTCGCATGCGTCGTCACGCGGGCGGCCGATGCGGGAATCGACGTCGAGGAGGTGGCGCGCAGCAACGATCTCGACGGCATCGCCGCGTCGCATTTCTCGGCGAGCGAGCGCGCGGCGTTCTTCGCGCTGCCGCCCGAGCGGCGGCGCGAGCGCTTCTTCGAGCTGTGGACCCTGAAGGAGGCGTACATCAAGGCGCGCGGCGTCGGGTTGTCGATCGATCTCGGTCAGTTCTCGTTCGCGCTGCCCGCGCAGCCGATCCGCATCGCGTTCGATCGGCATGTCGACGACGACGCGAGCCATTGGCAATTCGCGCTGCTCGGCATCGGCGCGGAGCATCGGATGGCGCTCGGGATTCGCGACGCGCACGCGGCGGCGCGACCGTTCGACGTCCGGATGCGCGAAATCGTGCCGGACCCGGCGGCGAGCCTGCACGGCGAAGCCGCGATCGGCTGAGCGCGCCGAAGCGCCGATGTGCTGAAAGCGCTTGACGAAGCGCCGGCCGCACCGCAAGCGGAGCGGTCCTGCCGATTTATTTAGCATCGCGAACTGATGGGCGACGTTCGCCCGATGTTCGAGACAGGCGCTGCCGCGTGACGAAGTCCGGGTTCGGCGGACGGCGGCGCCGCGAGGCCGCGCGACGTCGCACGCGGCCTTCCCGGGCGCGCGGCCCGGCGGCATCTGCGCCGCGGCGTTCGCGCGCGCTGTTTGAACGTTTCGATAGAGCCTTCCCATGACCAGAAAACACATCCATTTCGGCGTCCTGATTCAAGGGGCAGGGGCGAACATGAACGCATGGAAGCATCCGAGCGTGCCCCCGGACGCAAGCATCAATTTCGACTTCTACGTGGATCGAGCGCGCCGTGCGGAGGCGGCCGGCATCGCGTTCGCGTTCATCGCGGATTCGGCGTACGTGACGCCGAAGTCGGCGCCGCATTTCCTTAATCGCCTCGAGCCGATCTCGCTGCTGTCCGCGCTCGCGGCCGTCACGTCGAAGATCGGTCTCGTCGGCACGGTGTCGTCGTCGTACAGCGAGCCGTACACGGTCGCGCGGCAGTTCGCGTCGCTCGATCTGATCAGCGGCGGGCGCGCCGGCTGGAACGTCGTCACGTCGTCGATCGAGGGCACCGGGAAGAACTACGGCCGCCCGCACCCGGATCATGCACAGCGCTATGCGATCGCCGAAGAGCATCTCGACGTGGTTCAGGGCCTGTGGGACAGCTGGGACGACGACGCGCTCGTCCGCGATCGCGCCGCCGGCCGCTTCTTCGATCCGGACAAGCTGCACCGTCTCGATCATCGCGGCCGCTTCTTCTGCGTCGAGGGGCCGCTCAACATCCGTCGCTCGCCGCAGGGGCAGCCGGTGATCTTCCAGGCCGGCTCGTCGGACGACGGGATCGATTTCGCGGGCCGCTGCGCGGACGCGGTGTTCTCGAACGGCGGTACGTTCGACGACGCGCGCGTCTTCTATCGCCGCGTGAAGGCGGCGGCCGCCGCCGCGGGCCGCGATCCCGATCACGTGAAGGTGTTTCCGGGCATCGGCCCGATCGTCGGCGCGACGCAGGACGAGGCCGACGACAAGTACCGGCAGGTGCGCGACCTGCTGTCCCCGCGCGAGGCGCTCGCGTATCTCGGTCACTTCTTCCAGCAGCACGACTTCAGCGCCTATCCGCTCGACGGCCCGTTTCCGGACATCGGCAATCTCGGCAGCGACGGGTTCCAGTCGACCACCGACAACATCAAGCGCCTTGCGCGCGAGCGCAAGCTGACGTTGCGCGAGGTCGCATACGAAGTGGCGACGCGGCGCTCGAACATCGGCACGTCCGAGGCGTTCATCGGCACGGCGGAGAAGGTCGCCGACGAGATGATCCGCTGGGTCGACGAGGGCGCGGCGGACGGCTTCATGCTCGGCCTGCCGGTGACGGGCTTCGGGCTCGACGATTTCGTCGACCGCGTGCTGCCCGAGCTGACCGCGCGCGGCTACTTCGATCCGGTGCTGCGCGGCGCGACGCTGCGCGACCATCTCGGTCTGCCCTACAAGGAGAGCCGCTACGCGCATGACGCACAGGTTGCGGCAATTTAGCTAAACTGGCCGGCGGCGCGGCGTGCAACCCGCCGCCAGCCAGGGCGCCCGGCCGGCGCCAGCGCACCGGTCGCCCGCAACCTATCCGATGCGCCGCCGCCACGAGCGGCGGCGAAATCATGGAGACGCTCATGAAAGTAGGATTCATCGGCATCGGCGTGATGGGGCAGCCGATGGCGCTCAATCTCGCGCGCGCCGGCACCGAGCTCGTCGTGTGGAACCGCACGCCCGAGCGCTGCGAACCGTTGCGCGCGGCCGGCGCGCAGGTCGCCGAATCGGCGGCCGACGTCTATCGACACGCGCACGTCGTGATCCTGATGATGGCGACCGACGCCGCGCTCGACGCGGTGCTCGGCCGCGGCACGCCCGCGTTCGCGGGCAACGTCGCGCAGCACACGATCGTCCATATGGGGACGGTGTCCGCCGAATATTCGCGCGGCCTCGAAGCCGATATTCGCGCGGCGGGCGGCCGCTATGTCGAGGCGCCGGTGTCGGGCTCGCGCAAGCCGGCCGAGGCCGGGCAGCTCGTCGCGATGCTGGCGGGCGATCCGGCGGCCGTCGACGAAGTGCGTTCGCTGCTCGCGCCGATGTGCCGCGAGATCGTCGTGACGGGACCGGTGCCGACCGGCCTGCTGATGAAGCTCGCGGTCAACACGTTCCTGATCTCGATGGTGACGGGGCTCGCCGAGGCCGCGCACGCGGCGCGCGGCTTCGGGCTCGACATGAAGCAGTTCCAGGCGGTGCTCGACGCGGGGCCGATGGCGAGCAGCGTGTCGCGCGTGAAGATCGACAAGCTCGTCAACGAAGACTTCGAAGTTCAGGCGTCGATTACCGACGTGTTCAAGAACAGCCGGCTCGCGACCGAGGCCGCGCACGCCGCGCATCTTGCGTCGCCGCTGCTCGACGTCTGCCGCGATCTGTATCGCGAGACCGAGGCGCTCGGGCACGGGCAGGCGGACATGGCGGCCGTCGTGCGCGCGATCGAGGCGCGCAGCGCGGCGCGCAACGCGGGCGGCTGACGAGCGCGCGCGTGCATCGAATGGGCCGCGACGTGCGCCGCATGTTTGCAATGGCTTGCCGCTCTCGACGCGAGGATCGTGCGCGCGAACGGTGGATCGTCGCGGCCGTTCGCGATCGGCGCGCCGCGCGCCGTTTGCATTTGCGCGCGAGCTCGCAGGCGCGCGCTCGCGCGCGAACGGCGTGCGGCGCGCGTGAAACGGATCGATCGGCGAGCCCGCCGACGCGTCGATCGGCTCGCCGGCACGCGATCGAAGCGGCGCAGGCGCGTTGCGCCGCGTCGATTGGCGACGGATGCCGCGCATGACGAACTTGCATCCGAACGGCCCGCCGGTCGCATTGACGGTCGCCTCGGCGGCGGACCGGCCGCTCGTCCGATCGATGTTGCATCGCTATCTGGCGGAACTCGGTCAGCATGACGAAGTGAGTTTCGACTATCCCTATTTCGATCTTTACTGGCAGCCCGGCGAAGCGCGCTGGCCCTATCTGCTCGACGTGGGAACGGCGCGCATCGGCTTCGCGTTCGTGCGCGCGCACGACGAACCCGAGGTCGACCATTCGATTGCCGAGTTCTTCATCCTGCCGCACGCGCGCGGCCACGGCTGCGGCGCCGCGGCGGCTTGCGCGCTGTGGCGCGCGCATCCGGGGCGCTGGGAAGTGAGCGTGATGCGCGGGAACGCGCCCGCGCAGCGTTTCTGGCCGCGCGCGATCGCCGCAGTCGGCGCGGCCGATGTCGTGTGGCTCGAAAGAAACGGCGGCACCGTCTTTCGTTTCGACCTGACCGCTTGATCTCGGATCGGATCGTTTGCATGCCGAAGCGTTTCTCGGCGGCGCATCGCCCACATGGCGCTTTCGTTCAAAAGCATCCGGCGAGACGATGCGCGCCGCGCCCACGCTAACGCGGTGCTTCGGTCTCGCGCACGCGCATCGGCGTAAGCCGGTTGTGCAGCGGCTCGAGGCCGATGCCGAGCGCCTTGGCGATGCGCGGCTTGTCGCCGTTGAAGTATTCGAGCGACGCGGCAATGAAGCGCTGCCGTGAGCGCGCGAGCGTCGCGCCGAGCGGCGGCGGCAGCGCGTCGCGGCGCACGTCGCCGTGACGCGGCGTGCGCCGCGACGGCGCCGCCTCGATCTGATCGTCGGCGAGGGTGAACGCGTGCCCGATCGCGTTGCGCGGCTTGCGCGCCGGCGTGCGGTGCGTGCGCGATGTCGAGACCGGCCGCGGCGCGCGCGCCTTCTCTTCGGCCGGCATCGCGGAAATCCGTTCGCCGTGGCCGAGCGTGCGATCGTTGATCCATCCGGCCGACACTTTCGTTACAGCGCATTGGTAAAAAAATGCGCGACGCAGCCGTCATCGCGCAACGAGCGGGCGCGCGAAGGGCCGCTCCGCGGTCGAACTTCAGGTTCTCGCGCGTGTGCATGGAGCAGCGAGCCGCGCGGGGCCGCGTGAGCGGCACGGCCGCTTGCGCGGCGCGCGGCGGACGGACGGGCCAACGGACGGACGGGCCAACGGACGGACGGGCCAACGGACGGACGGGCCAACGGACGGACGGGCCAACGGACGGACGGGCCAACGGACGGACGGGCCAACGGACGAACGGGCGGACGGACGAACGGACGAACGGACGAACCAACGGACCAACGGACCAACGGACCAACGGACCAACGGACCAACGGACCAACGGACGAACGGACGAACGGGCCAACGGGCCAACGGGCGAACGAACGGCCGGGCCGGGCCGTCCGCGGCCGCGAATGAGGGCGGCGACGAACGATTTGGCGTGCGACGGAGCGGTTGTCGCGGCAGGCAGCATTTCGTGCGCCGATCTTGACAAAAGTACACAGATCTTTTCCAAAATCGACACAGCCGAATGTAACGAAAAGTAATAATTCCGCGGCTCCCACCCGCGCCGACCGATGATCGGCTGAATGCGTTCAGTCCCGATGCAACACGAATCCGCAGCAAACTCCCCGATTCTGACCGTGCCGATCAGCTTGGCGCTGCGTCCCGTCATCGACGAAGTCGTCCATCGAAGCGTGTCGGAGGCGACGACCAAGAACGGCTACATGCGCTGCGCCGATTACGCGATCGTCGGCGCGCGCGTGCTGACCATGCTGACCGGCACGCGGTATCGGCCCGTCGCGGGCGGCGAGGTCATGGATTTCGGCGACGACACACTCTTCGTGCTCTGCTCGACGCGCGAGCGGCGCCGCGCCGCGAAGCATCTGTCGCAGCTCGCGCGCTATCACTGCTGGATCGAGGCGCGCCACACCGATGCCGCCGGGCTCGCGCGAACGGAGGTCATCGACTTCACGATGCGCCACGACGAAATTGTCGCGAGCATGGTCGGCATGTCGTTCTCGCGTTCGCATCAGGCGTATTTCTGGGGATGGGACGACGAGCACACGGTGCCGGCCGAATTGCGGGATCATCCGGCTTTCGCGAAGCAGGGGCCATACTGGCGCTGGGCGGAACGCGAATGCACGACGCTGCTGCGCGCGTACGAGCGTGAGCGCCCGGGCTACTTCGGGCGTCAGGTCGCGCGCGCGCTGAATCTGTTCGCGGATCGCGTCGAGCGCGAGGCTTGAGCTGACGCGCCGGCGTGCGCTCGAGGCGCCGGTGGCGCCGGTGGCGTCGGGGCGCGCGATGTGCTGCAATCGCGTGCCGGCAAAGGTTGGTTCGCGCGCGGGTTCGCCGCGGCGACAACAATCCGAACAACGAGGACAGCACATGGCCGACGCACGAGCCGTTCCAATCCGGGGAGCCGTCGCACCGCGCCGCGCGCCGGCGCGACGGCGCATCGATCGCATCGATCGCGCCGTGCGCGGCATCGTCTGCATCGCGTGCGCGGCGGCGGCCGTTTCGGCGCGCGCGCAGACGCCGTCGCCGGCCGCCGAGTGGCAGTATTCGGCCGGCGTGCCGCTCGACAAGCTTTTCGATCCGCAGCAGCCGGCATGGCAGATCGCGGTCGGCGCGGCCGCGACGCTGCAGCCGCGCTACGACGGCTCGAACCAGTATCGTCCGATGGCCGGGCCGACCCTCGACGTCCGCTATCGCGACCTGTGGTTCGTGTCGACGGGCGAGGGGATCGGCGTCAACGTGCTGCGCGGGCCGAACTGGCGCGCGACGATCTCCGTGGGCTACGACTTCGGCCGCCGCGAGGCCGACGACCGCGGTCATCTGACGGGCGTCGGCAACGTCAATCCGGCGGCGGTGATCAAGCTGTCGGCCGATTACGTGATCTCGCGCGATTTCCCGCTCGTGCTGCGCGCGGACGTTCGCCGCAGCGTCGGCGGCGCGAACGGGTGGGTCGCCGATCTCGCCGCGTACATGCCGCTGCCCGGCAGCTCGGAAACGTTCTACTGGTTCGCGGGGCCGACCGTCACGTTCGCCGATTCGCGCTACATGAACAGCTGGTTCGGCGTGAACGACGCGCAGGCGGCGCGCTCCGGCTATTCGCGCTATGCGCCGAGCGCGGGTGTGAAGTCGGTCGGCGGCGGCGTGACGCTCGTCTGGTTCGTCACGAAGCACTGGTTCGTGACGGCCGACGGCGCGGTCGAACAACTCGTCGGCAGCGCCGCGCGCAGTCCGCTCACGCAGCGCTCGACGGATTCGGCCGTCGACGTGTCGATCAATTACCAGTTTTAGCGGGGTGGCGCGTCGCCGCCGGTGGGCGGCGCGGCGGAGATCGCGAAGATCCTGCTCTATGCGTTCGCCGTGATCTTTCACGTCGTGCTCGCGCTGGGCATCGCACGACGATGACGGCCGCGAGCGGGAAAGCGCGCTCGGTGCAACGCCGGCCGGCCGTCCGCAACGGCCGATCGGCGCTCGTCTCGGCGGATGCGTCAGGGCTTGCGGCCGAACGCCTCGCGCAATTTTTTCTTCGCGAGCTCGAGCGTTTCCCGGCGCGCCTTCGGAAGGTTTCGGCCGGCGCGGTTCACGTAGAAATTGAGCATCGACATCGCCGATTGAAACGGATTGGCCTTGCGCCGCGTGCTGTCGAGCGCGGAGCGTTTCAGCGATTGCGCGATCGCTTCGGGGTCGTCGGACTTGAAGATGTCGGGTTCGAGATCGAGCGCGTTGCTGTGCCGCATCACGTCGTTCGACCAGTCACGGCCGGATTTTTCCTGCGCGGTGCGGGCGCGCTTGCGGCCGGACGCGGGCGGACGGGGCGCGGTCTTGCGCGGGGCGCTTTTGCGGGCGGGCGTCTTGCCGGTAGCCATCGCGCGCTCACAGCTTGATGCCGCCCGCCTCGGGCGCGTTCGACGAGCCGGGCTCGACGTCGCCGGCGCCGAACCGCTCGGGACGCCGAGGCTCGAACGGCGGCCGCCGCGTGCGCGACGCCTGCGGCGCATGCATGTGCGCGGCGTGCGGACGGCCCGCATGCGCGCGGCGCGACGGACAGGCGCGGCACGCCGCGCGCGCGCCGACGCGCGAACCGGCCAAGCCTTCGGAACGCGGCCGCCGGCCGGCGGCGCGCGAGAACAGCAGGGCGATCGTTTCGAATATCCGCATCGCGTGCTCCTGACGGGCGGCGAGCATGCGCGAGATGCGCGAGATGCGCGAGATGCGCGAGTCTCGGCTCGCGCGCCGCGCGCTCGCCGCGTTGGCGTTCGGCCGGCCACGAGGCGGCCGGCCGTGAATCGAGAATGCAGGCAACGGATGTTCCGACGCGCGAGGCGCACGTGCGTCGCGACGAACGGCGGCGATGTCCATCGTCGCATATATCGCATATAAATTCTTCCGCGCGCAGATGAATGAGCGAAATCGGGCGCGCCCGCGCGGTGATGGTCGAGGGAACGGTCACGCTCGGCTTGCGCTGTGCGCGCTTGCGGGACGATGCGGCGTTGGGGCGCACGGCGCGCATCGTTTCATTTCAGGAAACGGTGCGGCGGATATGTTTTTAATGCTTCGGGCGCGACGGCTAATGTGCACACATTGCGTGCGTCGGCGCGAGATCGAGCGGCGATCGCGGTTCGGCTGGATATCGGGCATCGCCGGCTTCGAGCGAGTCGGCCGCGCTGTCGAGCGCCGTCCGCGAATGCATGCCGCCGCTCGACGTTCGCATATGCCGGCGCGTTGAGAAAAACGACGCTTCGCGATCGGCAAGCCCGACGATCGCATCTGCGCGTTGCAGCCCGAACGTTCGTGCGCCCGATCGCGGGGCCGCTTCGGCGTGCGGATTCGTTCGGAGAACCGATCGAGCGGAGCGTTTTCGATTGCCGCATCGGCCGAGCGCATCGTTCGCGCGACGCGCCGGCGCTCATGCGCTCCCGCGCTCACGTGCGCGTGCGCGTGCCGCGTCGGCGCGCATCAACGATCGCGCGCCGGCGGCGCTTCGCGCGCCGCGCGTCAAACCTTGAACGACGGCAAATCCCGCACGATCTGCGCGAGGATCTCGTTCGCCGCGCGCGGCAGCGCGCGCTCGTTGTGAACGAGCACCTTGCCGCAGGGCGAGTTGAACAGCGGATTGCGCATCCGCAGCGCGACGATCTCGCCGCATTCGAGATCGTCTTCGATCAGCAGGCGCGTGAGGAACGCGACGCCGTTGCCCGAACGCACGAAGCGCCGCATCGCGGGCACCGAGTTCGTGACGAGCCGCGGCGCGAGCGGAATGTTCTCCGCATGCGCGACGGTGTGCACGATCTGCCCGACGCCGTAATACGGCGCGGGCATCAGCGCGAGCGGATAGCTGACGGCCTCGCGCAATTCGAGCGGCTCGCCGCGCTTCGCGAGCGGATGATCGGGCGCGACCGCGAGAAACGTCGGATGCGCGACGCTCAGGCACTCGCGAATCTCTTGCGGCAGCGACGGATTGTACGTGAGGCCGATATGCGCACGTTTGCGTAATACGTCATCTACGACGCCGTCCGCGGTGCGCACGTTCAATGCGACCGATACGTGCGGATGCCGATGCAAAAAACGTGTGATAACGGAATCCATCAGGTCTTCGACATAGCCGACCGTCAGTGCGATCTCGACGCGCCCGCGCAATTCGCCGTGCAAGGATTCGTGGAATTGCTCTAATCCGATTCGGCACGCGTGCGTGTATTCGACGAGGAGGGTGGCGGCTTCGGTCGCGATCATGCCGTGCTGCCGGCGCTCGAACAGCGGTGCGCCGATTTCGCTCTCGAGCAGCTGCAACTGCCGGCTGACGACGGATGGCGCGGTGTTCAGCCGTTCTGCCGCCGCGCGGATCGATCCGTGGTCGAGGATTGCGTGGAAGTAGCGGAGGCGGTTGAGATTGACCTGGAACGATTGATCCATACACTTGTTGCCTTGCAAAGCAACGGCCGTACACCAAAGTTGCTGTCACTGGGATCATACAGTATGGAGATAATGGCCACGACAAATGAGCGCGGGAGTACGCGCACGCAGATTCCAATACGGGCCATATGAGAGAACAGAACGCTTCCGGAAACGCGCGCTCGCGAATCTATCGAAAGGTCGACATCCGCATCCTCGGGTTTCTCGCAGTCTGTTACGTCACGGCCTATATCGATCGCATCAACATCAGTTTCGCGAAGCTCGCGATGCAGACGGACCTCGGATGGAGCGAGGCCGTGTACGGCCTCGGCGCCGGAATTTTCTTTCTCGGCTACATGGCGTTCGAGGTGCCGAGCAATCTCTGGCTCACCCGTATCGGCGCGCGGCTCACGCTGAGCCGCATCATGGTGTTGTGGGGGCTGACATCGGTCGCGATGATGTTCGCCACCGACGTGACGACGTTCTACGCATTGCGTTTCCTGCTCGGCGTGTTCGAGGCGGGTTTCAGCCCCGGCATGCTGTTCTGTCTGACACGCTGGTATCCGGAGGCGCGAATGGCGCGCGCGATGGCGATGCTCTTGTGTGCGGGACCCGTCGGCGCCGTGATCGGCGGGCCGGTGTCGACGCTCATCATGACGCAGCTCGCGGGCGTGTATGGTCTGACCGGCTGGCAGTGGCTGTTTCTGCTCGAAGGGTTGCCGGCGGTGCTGCTCGGCGTCGTGCTGTTCTTCACGCTGAGCGAGCGGCCCGCCGACGCGAAGTGGCTGAGCGAGAGCGAGAAGGCGATCCTGCTCGCCGAGATCGGTTCGGCGCCGCGTGCGGCAAGCCGGCACACCGCGTTTCGCGAGGTCCTGAAAGATCCACGAATCTATGCGATGGCGTTCTCCTATTTCGCGATCATCTGCGGTCTCTATGCGGTCAGCTTCTGGCTGCCGACGCTGCTGCGCGGCGCCGGCGTGAAGAACCTGCTGCATATCGGCGCGCTGACCGCGCTGCCCTATCTCGCGGCGATCGTCGCGATGCAGGTGATCGGCCGGCGCTCCGACAAGCGCGGCGAGCGGCGTCTGCACAGCGCGATCGCGCTGCTGCTGAGCGCGGCCGCGTTGACGGTCACGGTGGTCGCGGGCGATCGCTTCGTCGTCGCGATGGTCGCGCTCGTCGCGGCGACCGCGCTGATGTATTCGGCCTACGCGGTGTTCTGGGCGATTCCCGCCGATTATCTGAAGGGCGACGTCGCCGCGGGCGGCATCGCGCTCATCAATTCGATCGGCCTGTTCGGCGGCTTCGTGAGCCCGACGGTCATCGGCTGGATCAAGACCACGACGGGCAGCCTGCAGGCCGGGCTGATGGTGATGGTCGCGCTGTTCGTCGCGGGCGCGATCGTGCTGCTCGCGAACCGCGTCGACGCGAAGAAATGGAGCGCCGCCGCATCATGAAGATCCTGGTCGCCGGATTCCGGCACGAGACGAACACGTTCGCACCGAGCAGGGCGTCCTACGCGAGCTTCGTCGCGGACGGCGGCCGCTATCCGCTGTCGCGCGGCGCGGAGATGCACCGGCTGAAGGGCATGAACCTGCCGATCGCGGGCGCGCTGGCGGCGATCGAAGACGCCGGGCATGTCGCGCTGCCCGCGATCTGGGCCGACGCGGCGCCGTCGGGCGTCGTCGAATCGGTCGCGTTCGAGCGGATCGCGGGCGAGATCGTCGACGCGGCGAAGCGGTGCGACGCCGACGGCATCTACGTCGACCAGCACGGCGCGATGGCGGCCGAGCATTACGACGACGGCGAAGGCGAACTGCTGCGCCGGCTGCGCGAGACCGTCGGCGCGCGGGTGCCGATCGTCGCGTCGCTCGATCTGCACGCGAACGTCACGCGGCAAATGCTCGACAGCGCGGACGCGCTCGTCACATATCGCACCTATCCTCACGTCGACATGGCGGACACCGGGCGCCGCGCGATCGCGCTGCTCGACACGCTGCTCGGCAAGCGCGGCCGTCATCGCCATTTCCGGGCCGCGCGGCGCGTGCCGTTCCTGATTCCGGTCAACGCGATGTGCACGTCGCTCGAGCCTTCGAAGAGCGTGTTCCGGCTGCTCGACCGGCTGGAAACGGGCGGCGTGCGGTCGCTTTCGTTCGCGCCGGGCTTTCCGGCCGCGGACTTCGCCGAATGCGGGCCTTCGATCTGGGGCTACGGCGCCGATCCCGTCCAGCTCGCGCGCGCCGTCGACGCGCTGTACGAGCACGTCGTGTCGATCGAATCGGAGTGGTCGGTGCGCTTCATGTCGGCGGACGAGGCGGTGACGGAAGCGATCCGGATCGCGCGCCGCGCGGACAAGCCGGTCGTGATCGCCGACACGCAGGACAACCCGGGCGCGGGCGGCGGCTCGAACACGACGGGTTTGCTGCATGCGCTCGTTACGCATCGCGCGCCCGATACGGCGCTCGGGCTGTTCTTCGATCCCGCGGCCGCGTGCGCCGCGCACGCGGCGGGGCTCGGCGCGTCGCTCGAGA
Organism: Burkholderia savannae; assembly: GCF_001524445.2. Lineage (NCBI taxonomy): Bacteria > Pseudomonadati > Pseudomonadota > Betaproteobacteria > Burkholderiales > Burkholderiaceae > Burkholderia > Burkholderia savannae. The sequence continues at coordinate 2,002,006 of NZ_CP013418.1, read as the reverse complement.
TCACGCTCGGCGCGGAGAGCGGGCTGCCGTTCACGGGGACGTTTCGCGTCGAGTCGCTGTCGAACGGCCGCTGCCATTGCCATGGCCCGATGCTCAAGGGCGCGACGCTCGAGCTCGGCCCGACCGCGTGCCTGCGGATCGGCGACGTGCGCGTCGTCGTCACGTCGGCGCGCGTGCAGATGACTGACCGGAGCTTCTACCGGATCGCAGGCGTCGCGCCGGAAACGATGAAGATTCTGGTTAACAAGAGCTCCGTGCATTTTCGGGCGGATTTCGATGCGATCGCAGATTGCGTGCTGATTGCGAAAGCGGGCGGCTGGATGGCCGCCGACCCGGCCGATCTGCGCTGGACGTCGCTTGCCGACGGGATGCGCGTGAGCCCGTGCGGCGCGCCGTTCTTCGGCTGCGGCGCGCCGTGCTCGACGCACGCGGACGGGATCACGGGAGAGATGCGGATATAGGACGAATGCAGTGATGCGAGCGGCCGCGCAAGGTGCGCCAACACCCGGCGCGGCCTGACCACGGAAGACTTTCAGCGAAGACCCCACCATGGCTGTCGGCATTGTACGGCAACGTCCATGCCTCGTCGCGCGCGCGCCGCTGCGACGGCGCTGCGCGTTGCGTTTCCTGAGGCAGGCGCGAGGTCGCGGCGAGCGTCCGGCCGCGGCCCACGCGTTCGCGCTCGCGCTCGTGCCGCGCGCGGGCGCCGCGCATGCGGCGGCCAAACCGTCGCGCGCGCCGGACTCGCCGGATGCGCGCCGATCGCCGTGTGCGCGGGAACAGGAACAGGTCATTTCCTCGCTGCGCGCCGATGCCGCCGCGCCGGCCCGGCGCGCGCCCGGCTCGCCCGCTTTCCGCTCCTTCGCGCCCGGCACGCGCCCGGGCGCATCGAATCGATTGTCACGACGCGCTCCGCGCGCGTCGCGCCCCATCTGCCGCCCGGTGGCCCGGTTGTCTGCGGCAGTGGCCTTGCGATCGGAACATGCTCCGATCGCGCTTTTTATTCCCGAGGCAGCGATTGTCGCAGCCGGTCCCGCCTTCGCATGCGTTCGTCGCGTTGCGGATGCGTTCACGTCGTCGCGCCTTCCGTTTTCAGCGAAGGAACCCCGTTCCGAACTTGGATGAGTACGATGAACTCCTTTGATACCAACCATCTCCTTAACCCGGCGCGCGCGCTGGCGAGACCGTTCGGCGATTCGGCCGAGCGCCGTTCGCTGAAGGCGTCCCCGCGCGTGCAGCGCGTGCTCGACGAGCTCGTCACGCGCATCGTCGACGGCGAATACACGTCCGGCCTGCTGCCGCCGCAGGACGTGCTCGCGCGCGAGCTGGGCGTGCCGCGCTCGGTGATGCGCGAGGTCACGCGGATGCTGACCGCGCGGCGGATGCTGCACGCGCGGACCAAGGCGGGCACGCGCCTCACGCCGCGCAGCGAATGGCGGCTGTTCGACGATCACGTGATGCAGTGGCGGATGCGGATCGCGTCGGACACGGATTTCCTGCTCGACGTCGCCGCGATGTGCGACCTGATCGAGCCGGAGGCGGCCGCGCAGGTGGCGGTGCATTCGGACGACGCGCAGCGGCGCGCGATCCGCGCCGCGCATGCGGCGCTGCGCGAGGCGATCGAGCCCGACGCGCTGCGCCGCGCGCTCGAGCTGCTGCATGCGTCGATCGTCGAGGCGAGCCGCAATCAGTTCATCCGGCAGATGGCCGAGGTCGCGCGTGCGGGCGTGATGGCGATCGATCTCGACGCGGCGACGCTGCAGGAGCGCAACGACGCGATCCGCGACGCCGCCGCCAAGCTCGTCGCGTCGATCGACGGCCGCGACGGGGACGGCGCGCGCACGGCGATGGTCGCGCTGCGCGCGGCCGTCAGCGAGGCGAGCCTCGATCCGGCCTGAGCGGGCCGGGCGTCGTGATGCGCGCCGCCGCGCCGCCGCGCCGCCGCGTGTGCGGCGTGCGTCTGACGTTTCGCGCCTCGCGCTCCACGTCTCGCGCCCCGCGCTTCGCGCACGGCGGCGGCGCGCTTATCGCGGCAGCGTCTGCGTGTCGGCGAGCGCTTCCGGCCGGCGGCGATATCGCGCGAGATACAGCACGCTCAGCGCGACGAGAAACGGCACGCCGAACACGAGCGTCATGTGAAACTCGGGCGTGAAGTACGTCGTCGCCATGATCGCGAGCATCAGCGCCGCGCCGGCGAGCGTGGCGAACGGGAAGCCGGGCATCCGGAAGCCGGCCGCCGGCCGCCCGCTCGCCGCGCGCTTGCGGCGGAAGAAGTAGTGCGTGACGAAGATCATCATCCACGTGAACATCGCGCCGAACATCGAGATCGCCATCATGATCGTGAACGACGCGTCCGGGTAGACGATGCTCACGAGCGTCGCGATCGCGATGCCGGCCGTCGACAGCAGCAGCGCGTTGAGCGGCACGCCGCGCGCGCTGAGCCGGCCGAGGCCGTGCGGCGCGTGGCCCGCGCACGCGAGGCTGAACATCATCCGCGTCGTGATGTAGAGCTGGCTGTTCATCGCGGACAGCGCGGCGATCAGCACGACGAAGTTGATGACGCCCGCCGCGCCCGGCAGGTGAATCGCGGTCATCACCTTGACGAACGGGCTCTCGTCGCGTCCGGCGGCGGTCCACGGGACGATCGCCAGCATCAGCGCGAGCGTGACGAGGTAGAACAGCACGAGGCGGACGACCGTCGAGCGGAACGCGCGCGTGACCGCGCGCTCCGGGTCCTGCGCCTCGCCCGCGGCGACGGCGATCATCTCGATGCTCAGGTAACTGAAGATCGACACGATCACCGCGACCCACATCCCCCATGCGCCTTTCGGGAAGAAGCCGCCGTGCGCGACGTAATGGCGCAGGCCCGGCGCGCCCGCGTTCGAGCCCGCGACGAGCGACGGATCGACGAACACGACGTAGCCGCCGATCGCGATGAACGCGACGATCGCCGCGATCTTCACGACCGAGAACCAGTATTCGACCGAGCCGAACACGTCGACGCTCAGCGCGTTGACGAGCACGAGCACGGCCGAGAAGCCCGCGATCCAGATCCAGCCGGGCACCGCGGGAAACCAGTACTTCATGTACAGCGCGATCGCGGTGACTTCGGTGCCGACCGCGAGCACGATGCACGCCCAATACGCGTAGCGCACGAGAAAACCCGCCCAGGGGCCGAGGTAGTGCTCGGCGTGCGCGCCGAACGAGCCCGACGTCGGATGCGCGACCGTCATCTCCGCGAGGCAGCCCATCAGCAGCAGCGAGATCAGCGCGCCGATCGCATAGCTGATCAGCACGCTCGGCCCCGCGAAACCGATCGCGAAGCCGCTGCCGAGAAAGAGGCCCGTGCCGATCGCGCCGCCGATCGCGATCATCGTCATCTGGCTGGCGCTCAGCGTGCGGCGCAACCCGCCTTCGCGGGCCGCGATCGCGTGAAATTGCCCTTCCGAACTCATTGAATGCTCCTCCGATTGTCGTTATGGATGGCGGGCGCGCTGCGGCGCGCCCGCGCGATTGGCGTGAACGATCCGGACCGTTCGTCAGAACATGTGCCGCAGGCCGACCGCGACGCCCGTCTGATTGCCGCGGCCCGGCATCTCGGTGACGGCGCCGCCGGACACCTTGTTGTAGTCGACGCTCGCGTACGCCTGCGTCGCCTTCGACAATGCGTACTCCGCTTCGAGCACGCCCGCGTAGCGCTTGCCGCCGTTGCCGTCGATGCCGTTCACGTTGCGGATCGCATCGTAATAGAACGCGCCCGTGAGCGTGATCGCCGGATCGATCCGGTACGCGGCGCCCGCGTAGCCGATCGTGTCGTAGCGCGGATGATCGGCGAACGAGCCGTAGGCGACCGTGCGGCCCGGATCGTTCAGGTAGTCGCGATCGATCGTGCCCGTCGCGTCCTTGCCGCCGAGATAGCCGACGAACAGCGTCGCGGGGCCGACGGCGTAGCGGCCCGCCGCGCCCCACATCTGCTGCGCGCGGCCGCCGGCGTCGCGCGTCTGCTGATAGACGGCGCCGATCGTCAGTGCGCCGTGCGTGTACGCGGAGCGCACGCCCCAGTACGCGTTGCGGCTCATGCTGCCCGCGACGCCGCCGAAGCCGTAGCTCGCGCCGAGCGCGAGGCCGCCGAGCGTGTTCGCATAGCTGACGACGTTGTTCGCGTAGCCCTGCGTGAGGAAGTACGGCCACATGTTCGCCGTGTAGTTGCCGATCGTCAGCGGATCGAGATCGCCGAACAGGTTGAAGCCCTCGGTGGTCTGGCGGCCGAGCTCGACCGTGCCGAAGCGGCCCGACAGGCCGACGTACGCGTAGCGGCCGAACAGGCGAGCGCCGTCCGCTTGCCCCGATTGCGGCTCGAAGCCGTTCTCGAGGCGGAAGATCGCCTTCAGGCCGTCGCCGAGATCCTCGGCGCCTTTCAGGCCCCAGCGGCTGTTCGTGATCGCGCCGTTCGCCATTTGCACGGCGCCGCCGTTCGCGGCGTCCGCGTGCGTCGTGTAGCGGATGCTCTGATCGACGATCCCGTACAGCGTGACCGAGCTCTGCGCGAATGCAGGGCCCGACAGCGCGATGCCGATCGCGACCGGCCATGTCGTTGCTCCAAACCTGTTCATCTTCGTTTCCTTGTCGATGTGTCGTTGTGCCGGACGGCGGGAAGCCCTCGCCGCGCGGCAAACTGCCGCGGCGAGGCGAGCGGGCCGCCGCCGTCCGTGTTGCGACGCGCTCCGCGCGCGCCGCCGCCGGCCTCGTCGGCGGGCGGCGGCGCGTGGATCGAATGCGAAACTAGTCGGCCGCGCGGCTCGACGCGCGGCCGAGCGCGACGTGCGCGACGAGCTCGATGCGCATGTCCGGATGCGCGAAGCCGTGCACCGCGACGCATGCGCGGTTCGGGTACGGTGCGTCGAAGAACTCGCGGTAGACAGCATCGATGATGGGGATGTCGCGTGCGTCGGCGACGTACAGCAGCACCTGGGCGACGTCCTGCATCTGCGCGCGGGCGGCGCGCACGGTTGCGGCGAGGTTCGACAGCGTGAGACGCGCCTGCCGCGCGATGTCGCCGCCGACGATCGCGCCCGTCGCATCGACGGGACCGTGCGCGGTGAACATCAGGCCGTGCGCGTGCGTGGCCCACGAGAACGGCTGTGCGGGTGCGGGCAGATCGACGGGAATCAGTGCGGGCATGGGAGACTCTTTCGGATGTCTGATTATTGGAGCGGGGCCGCGGGCGTCGCGGCGCTCGCGCGCCGCGGCTCGGGGCGCCGGCTGGCTTCGGGTTCGGCTTGGGGTTCGGGTTCGGGTTCGGCTTCGGCTTCGACTTCGACTTCGACTTCGACTCCGGCTCCGGCTCCGGCTCCGGCTCCGGCTCCGGACCCGGACCCGGACCCGGACCCGGACCCGGCTTCGGTTCCGGAATTCGGCTGCGGCATCCGGCTTTGCCTTTCGATTTCAGCCCGGATGCCGTGCATCACGAATCACGCATCGCGCATCGCGCATCACGCCGCGACGCGCGCCCGGCGCGTCTTCAACACGCCGGCGATCGCGTTCGCGACATGATCGACGTTCGCGTCGCTCAGCCCGGCGATGCACGCGCGCCCGGAGCGCAGCAGGTACACGCCGTCGCGCTCGCGCAGCGCGTCGACTTCGGCGGGCGCGAGGCCGGTGTAGCTGAACATTCCGCGCTGCTCGACGAGGTAGTCGAACGACGCGCCCGGCACGAGCGCAGCGAGCCGCGCGGCGAGCGCCGAGCGCATCCGCTTGATGCGCTCGCGCATCGCGGCGACGTCGCGCGCCCATTGCTGCGCGAGGGCTGCGTCGTTCAGCACGGTCGAGATGAGCCGCGCGCCGTGAAGCGGCGGGCTCGAATAGATGCGGCGCACGCCCGCCTGAATCTGGCTCAGCACGCGGGCCGCCTCGCTTTCGTTCGCGCACGCGATCGACAGCCCGCCGCAGCGTTCGCCGTACAGCGAGAAATTCTTCGAGAACGAATGGCTGACGAAGACGGGCAGCCCCGCGTCGGTCATCGCGCGGATCGGCCAGGCGTCGTCGTCCAGGCTGTCGCCGAAGCCTTGATATGCGATGTCGAGGAACGGGATCAGCCCGCGCCGGCCGCACAGCGCGGCGAGCTCGCGCCACTGCTCGCGCGACAGGTCGATGCCCGTCGGGTTGTGGCAGCACGGCTGCAGCAGCACGATCGCGCGCGCGGGCAGCGTGTCGAGCGTCGCCGTCATCGCGTCGAAGCGGATGCCGTTCGTCGCCGCGTCGTAGTACGGGTACGTGTGCACGTCGAGGCCCGCCGCCGCGAACAGCACGCGGTGGTTGTCCCATGTCGGATCGCCGATCCAGATCGCGCTGTCGGGGAAATAGCGCTTCAGCAGGTCCGCGCCGAGACGCAGCGCGCCGGAGCCGCCGACCGTCTGCACCGTCGCGATCCGCTTGTCGCGCAACGCGGTGCTGTCGGCGCCGAACAGCAGCGATTGCAGCGCGCGCCGGTAGTCGGCCATGCCTTCCATCGGCAGATACGTGTGCGCGTCGTGCCGCTCGCTCAGGCGCGCCGCCGCCGCGCGCACGCTGTCGAGGACGGGCACGGCGCCGCTTTCGTCGTAATACAGGCCGATGCTGAGGTTGACCTTGCGCGGCTCGGGATCGCGCTGGAACGCCTGGAACAGCGACAGGATCGGGTCGCCGGGGTACGCGTGGATGTGTTCGAACATGGTGGAGGCGGCTTGCGGGTGACGGTGGCGGAAACAGCGGCTCGGCGCGGCGCGTCGCATCGCCCGCGGGCCGCGCCGCCGCGCCGCGTGCGGCCTTGCGGGCCGCCTCCGCTGCACGATTCATGGGGCGCATGTTATCGACGAAAAAATGAAATGTGCTTCGGAAATCGTGCTTGCCTACGTTTCGTCGTGATAGAGTCTGCGAATTGAGATTGTTTTTTTGCGGGATTCTGCGAAATGAGCCTGGATCGTACCGATATGCGCATTCTTCGCGAGCTGGAGAGCGACGGGCGCATCAGCAATCAAGACCTCGCGACGTCGGTCGCGCTGTCGCCGTCCGCGTGCTTGCGGCGCGTCAAGCTGATGGAGGAGCAGGGCGTGATCGAAGGTTATCGGTGCGTGATCGCGCCGAAGCGCATCGGCGTCGAATTCGAGGCGCTCGTGCATGTGTCGATGCGGCCCGACATCGACGACTGGCACGATTCGTTCGTCGCCGCGATCCAGTCGTGGCCGGAAGTCGTCGCCGCGCAGGTGGTGACGGGCGAATCGAACTACGTGCTGACCGTGCGGGCGCGCAGCCTCGATCACTTCTCCGAGTTCGTGATGAACAAGCTGCACCGCGCGCGCGGCGTGATGTCGACGAATTCGAGCATCGTGCTCGCGACGCTCAAGCGCGACGGCTCCGTGCTCGATCTCGCGGCCAAGCCCGCTTAGCGCCCGTTTGGAAATGCAAATTTCCGCCCTCGTAGCCACGCTGATGTAGAGCGCTGCTTTGAAAGTGGCCCGTGGGCAAGGAATGCAGGCGTGGGCCAGATGAGCTGGAATTCGCCATTTCATCCATTTTCAAACGGGCTCTGAGCGCGGCGCGCGGCGGGGCAAGCGCGAGCGCCTTCCGTACGTGATTCACGCCGCATGCGCGGCGTGTCTTCTTTCGGGTGATCGGGTGATCGGGTGATCGTGCAATCGGACGGCGCGGGCGTGCGGCGAACGTGCGGCCGCCGAACGCGGCGCGCGGCCGGCTTTCCCCGCCCCGCCCGCCGCGCGGCTTTCGCATTCTTGTCGTCGGCGCGGCGGGCCGGCCGCCCGCGCGGCGCCGGCGGCACGGCGATACCACCCGGCGCCGCCGCGAGCGCCGCTCAACCGCCCGTCATCGTCGGCAGCAGCGTCCGGTAGATATGGATGAACGCGGGCCCGAGCAGCACCGTCAGCAGCGCCGGGAAGATGCAGAAGATCAGCGGAAACAGCAGCTTCAGCGCGATCTTCGCCGCGCGCTCCTCCGCGCGCATCCGCCGCTGCGTGCGCAGCGTGTCCGACAGCACGCGCAGCGACGCGCCGATGCTCGTCCCGAAACGGTCCGCCTGGATCAGCATCGCGCTGAACGCGTCGACGTCCTCGGCGCCCGTGCGCAGCGCGAGGTTGCGCAGCGCGGCTTCCTTCGAGAAGCCGGAGCGCATCTCGAGCAGCATCAGCCCGAGCTCGTCCGCGACGACCGGGCTGCGCAGCCGCAGCTCGTCGGCGACTTTCGTCAGCGCCGCGTCGAGCCCGAGGCCGGCTTCGACGCACACGGTCAGCAGATCGATCGCGTCCGGAAAATCCTCGACGATCATGCGCTGGCGCGACGCGATGCGGCGCGCCAGCATGGCGTTCGGCAGATAGAAGCCGAACGCGCCGATCAGCACGAGCATCGCCGACACCGAGTACGGGCTGTCGCCGAGCGCGGTGCCGATCATGAACGGCATCGCGGCCGCGGGCAGCGCGAGCGCGAGCACGGTCTTCGCGGCGAAGTACAGGTGCGCCGCGCCCGGCGAACGCCATCCGGCGTTGATGAGGCGCAGCCGCAGCGGCGAATTCTCCCAGCCGGCCTTCGGCAGCGACAGCTTCGAGATCGGCTGCGAGATTTCGGCGAGCTTCTCGACCCAGACGGCCGGCGGCGCCGGGCCGTCGCCCGTCGCAACCGCGGCGCCGCCGATCTGCTCGAGGCGGCGCGCGAAGCCGCGCGGCGCGAGCGCGAGCCACGCGCCCATCACCCCCGCGACGACGACCGCGAACAGGCCGAACAGCAGCAGGATTTGCGTGACGTTGAGATTTTCCATGACAGTCCCCGAATGTCGTTCAACGAATGATTGATTGCCGGATGTGCCGCGCGCCGCTTCACACGCGAATGCGGATGATGTGCCGCATCCACAGGATGCCGAACGCCATCGACGCGATCGTGACCCCGACGAGCAGCATGCCGGCCGGGTCCTGCCAGAGCACCGCGATGAAGTCGGGATTCATGATCGACAGCAGGCCCGCCGTGCCGAACGGCAGCAGCGTCAGGATCAGCGCGGACAGCTTGCCTTCCGCCGACAGCACACGGATCTTGTCGAACAGCTTGAAGCGCTCGCGGATCAGCAGCGCAATGCCGTCGAGCAGCTCGGCGAGGTTGCCGCCCGTCTCGCGCTGGATCAGCACCGCGATCACGAAGTAGCGCAGGTCGGGCACCGGCACGCGCGTCGCGAGATTCAGCAGCGCTTCCTGAAGCGGCACGCCGTAGTTGATCTCGTCGAACGTGATCCGGAACTCGCCGCCCATCGGCTCGGCGAATTCGCCGCCCACCATCGAGATCGCGCTCGAGAACGCGTGGCCGGCGCGCAGCGCGCGCGCGATCATGTCGCATGCGTCCGGCAGCTGGCGTTCGAGCTTGCGCAGGCGGCGCGTGCGACACCGCAGCACGAACAGCGTCGGCAGGCTCACCATCGCGACCGACACCGCGGCGGCGGCCCACAGCGGCAGCGGCGCGAAGCTGAGCGCGACGAACACGACGAACGGCATCGCCAGCGAAATCCACGCGAGCTTCACGACCGACCACGCGAGGCCCGATTGCTCGATCATCAGGTCGAGCGTCTGCACGCGAGGCAGGCGCATCAGCAGGCGGTCGAACGGCTTCGCGTCGTTGAGCATCCGCTCCTTGAGGATCGACAGCCGCTCCTTCTGCACCTGGCCGCCCGCCGACATCGCGCGGATGCGCGCCTCGATGCGGCGCGCGGCCGGCCCGTGGCGGGCGTTCCACCATTGATAGACGCCTTCGAACGCCAGCACCACGGCGACGAACAGCAGCAGGATGAAACCGTAGAAGATCGGGTCCATGACAGGCTCCTTCATGCGGCGCGGGCTTTACGCCACTTCGAAGCGGCGCGCGGGATCGTACATCGCGTCGGGCAGCTGGATGCCGAACGCGTTCAGACGCTCGGTGAACTTCGGCCGCACGCCCGTCGCGGTGAAGTGGCCGAGCACGTTGCCGTTCGCGTCGAGACCGGTGCGCTTGAACGTGAAGATCTCCTGCATGTTGATGATTTCGCCTTCCATGCCGGTCAGCTCCTGGATGCTGACGATCTTGCGCTTGCCGTCCGTGAGGCGCGTGGTCTGCACGACGACCGACAGCGCCGAGCTGATCTGCTGGCGCATCGTCTTCGGCGGCAGCGAGAGGCCCGCGACGCCGATCATGTTCTCGAGCCTCGTCAGCGCGTCGCGCGGCGTGTTCGCGTGGATCGTCGCGAGCGAGCCCTCGTGGCCGGTGTTCATCGCGTTGAGCATGTCGAGCGCTTCGGCGCCGCGCACTTCGCCGAGAATGATGCGGTCGGGGCGCATCCGCAGCGCGTTGCGCACGAGCGTGCGCTGCGTGATCTCGCCCTTGCCCTCGATGTTCGGCGGGCGCGTCTCGAGCCGCAGCACGTGGTGCTGCTGCAGCTGGAGCTCGGCGGCGTCCTCGATCGTGACGATCCGTTCGGCATCCGGAATGTAGCCGGACAGGATGTTCAGGAGCGTCGTCTTGCCGCTGCCGGTGCCGCCCGACACGAGCACGTTGACCTTCGCGCGCGCGAGCGCTTCGAGCAGCTGCGCCATCGGCGGCGTGAGCGTCTGGTAGTTGACGAGATCGTCCATCTTCAGCGGGTTGACCGCGAAGCGGCGGATCGACATCAGCGGGCCGTCGATCGCGGAAGGCGGGATGATCGCGTTCACGCGCGAGCCGTCGGGCAGGCGCGCGTCGACCATCGGGCTCGATTCGTCGATGCGCCGGCCGACGCGCGACACGATCTTCTCGATCACCTTCATCAGGTGCGCGTCGTCGTAGAACGTGACGTCGGTCAGCTCGAGCCGGCCGAACCGCTCGACGTAGACGGCGCTCGCCGTGTTGACGAGGATGTCCGACACGGTCGGGTCGCGCAGCAGCGATTCGAGCGGGCCGAAGCCGAACATTTCGTCGTAGATGTCGATCGTCAGCTGGCGGCGCTCGAGATCGTTCGCGAGCAGCTTCTCTTCGTCGAGAATGCGCGCGATCAGCGTCGCGATCTCGTTGCGCACCTGCTCGGCGGGCAGCCGCGACAGGCGCTCGAGCTCGACGCGCTCGAGCACGGCGCCGTGCATCTGGCGGCGCAGCTTCTGATACGCTTCGCGCGCCATCGCGGTGGCCGCGCCGACGGCCTCGTTTCGGGACATGAACGGTGGCGCGCGCCGCGTGGACATCTGGTCTCGCAATGACATGATGGTCTCCTCGAACGGGTATTACATCGATTTGAGTTTGGGCGTCGCGCCGCGGCTGAAGAGCCGGGCGAACAGCGGCGCGTCGTGCTCGGCGTCGCGCCGCGGGCGCTGCGCGCCGTCGACGAGATGCTTCGCGAACGCCTGCAGGCTGCGCGCGACGGCGCAGCCGCGCGCGAGCCGCGACAGCGGCACGCCCTGGTCGACGGCCTCGCCGACCGCAGCGGGATCGTCGGGTATCACATACGAAGCGCGCATGCTCAGCACTTCCTCGAGCGCCGCGCGCGCGCGCTCGGACGCGCGCGTCTGCCGGTTCAACACGAGCTGGATGCGATCGAGCGGGCAGCCGAGCGACACGAGCAGCTCCTGCAGGCGCCGGGCCGCGCGCACGTGCGGCATGCTCGGCTGCAGCACCACTTCGATGTGATCGCTGCGGTCGAGCGCGACCATCGACACCGCGTTCAGGCTCACGCCGAGATCGAAGATCACGAAGTCGTAGCGCGGCGCGGCGACGCCGAGAATCCATTCGAGCGCGTCCTCGCGCAGGTCTGCGGCCTTGAGCGGATCGCCCGCGCCCGCGAGCACGTGAAACGTTTCGGTCACGCGCACCACGCTCGCGTCGAGAAACGCGCCGTCCAGTCTTTCGAGCTGCCCGCAGAGCTGCGCGATGGTCGACGGCGGCGTCTGGTCGCTGACGAGGAACGCGGCGTCGGCGAACTGCTGGTTCAGGTCGATGAGCAGCGTGCGGCGCTTCGAGTCTTCGGCGATCTCGTACGCGACGTTACCCGCGATGAAGCTCGTGCCCGCGCCGCCCTTGCACGACATGAACGACACGACGCGCGTGTCGGGCGTGTCGCGCTGCGTGCATTGCAAGGCCGCGCGCTCGAGCGCGGCGTCGAGCACGCGCGGCTCGACCGGCCAGGGCAGCACGTCGCGCACGCCGGCGCGCATCGCGTCGAGCAGCGTCTGCGACGACGCGTCGGTCGTCACGAGCATGCACGTGAGGCCCGGATGCAGGCGGCTCAGCTTCTCGATCGCGGCGAGCTCGGCGGTGTCGAGCGCGACGCCGTCGATCATCAGGATGTCGAATGCATCGAGGCCGTCGGTGCGCTGTACGATCTGCGCGGCGCGGCCGACCGTGCGCGTGACGCGATAGCGGCCGGCATCGCCGACGAGCCGCGCGAGATGCGCGAGCCGCGATGCGTCTTCGGAAGCGACGAGGATGTTGATCATGGTCGTTGACCTCGCGTGGATTTCATTGACAGACCGTGCCGCCCGTCGACGTCGCGAGACTTTCGCGGGGCAGCGTGGTGACGAAGGGGGGCATCGCGAGCGTGAGCGGCACGAACGGAATCAGCGTCTTGACCGTCACGTTCGTGACCGACACGGTGACGAACGTGCAGGTGCTGCGCGCCGTCGCCGCGTCGGAATCGCAGCCGGCGGGCGCGTACGACAGGCTCACGTTCGCATTGCCGATGAGCGGCATCAGCTGGCTGATGCGCGTCTTCACGACGGACGCGTCGGCGTCGCAGACGGCCGCCGTGCGTGCGCCGAGCCGGACCGCCTCGCTCGCGGTGTTCCAGTAGAACAGCACGCGGCTGAACTCGCAGATGCCGATCAGGATCGTGCAGAGGATCGCGGCGACGAGCGCGAACTCGACGGCCGCCATGCCGCGCTGCGCACGGCGCCGGGCGAGGGAGAAGGGGCGCGCGTTCATGACACTTGCCTCATCACGGTGACGATGTTGCCGAAGGTCAGCGTCGGCAGCCCCGGGAAGGCGGGGATCGGGCGGTATTGATAGCCCTTGATCTTGACCTCGACGAGATTGATGCTGCCCGCGAGGTTCGCCGGATCGGGCGAGCCGTTGTTGGTGTCGTAGGTCGGCACGTTCGCGAACTGCGCGGGATCGGACGCGTCGCCGCAGTTCGTCGTGTGCGACGCGTCGCACACGACGACCATCGACGTCGTGAGGCCGGGCGCGAGCTCGCTGCCGGTCGAGCCGCAGGTCGTGCTGCCGTAGACGGCGAGGCACTGCGCCTGCGCGACCGGATACGCGGGGTCGGTCGACAGGTACGTCGACAGATAGCGCGTCGCGTCGCGCGTCGCTTTCGTCAGCGCCTCGTACTGGTAGATCGCGCGGCCGAACTCCGCGACGCCGGTCACGAGCAGCACGAGCGGAATCATCACGATCGCGAATTCGACCGCGACGGCGCCGCGCATGCGCGACGCGCGGGGAGGCAATGAGAGTCGGTTCATGATCGTCTCGGTTGATCATGCGTTCATTGGAGCAGCACGGGCACTTGCGGGCCGACCGAGCTGCCGTTGCCGGGCGTGCCTTGCGTCGCGCACGGGCTGCCGGCCGCCGTCGACGAGCCGCGATATTCGAGGTGCACGGGGCTCGCGCTGCCGCCGGAGCCCATCGGGTCGAGCATCAGCACGCAGTCCCACGACAGCACGGGCGCGCTGTGGCCGTTCAGCAGCACCGAGCAGTCGACTTCCGGCGCGAGCGCGAGACGCCGGTCGGCGCCCGCGGGGTAGTAGCTCGCGTTGTACGAGCCGCCCGTGTTGATGCCGGTGATCAGGTCGCCCTGATAGCTCGTAAACGTCAGGCGCTTGCTGACGAAATCCGAGTACGCGCTGCTCTGCGCGGGCCACGTGGTCGCGTCGTACGCGTAGCCGGTGAAATCGGGCGTGCCGTACGACGGATTCTTGTACGGATTCGCGTAGATGCCGAAGCGGGTGTTGTATGCGTTCGTCGTCGCCGCCTTGTTGCCGGGCGTGCCGACCTGCGAGCCGGTCGCGGGCAGCGAGCAGTAGTTGCCCGTCAGCTCGTTGGCGATCGACGACGCGCTGTTCGATCCGTCGAGCGCCGACCAGCCGAAGTTGCCCGAGCCGAACGACGGCGGCGAGCCCGTCTTCGCGGCGAGCCAGTCGCCGATGTTGTACGACGCGCCGGCCACGGGCGGGCTCGTTTGCGTGCCGGCCTTGCAGATGAACACCGGGATCGCGCAGGTGGTCTGCGCGGCGCCGACGGTCGCGACGGCCGTCGCGGACACCGACGCGTTCGCGACGCTCACGCCCGGCACCATGTTGAGCGTCTGGATGAACCAGTTGACGATGCCCGTTCGCGACGTCGTGCACTTCACGTACTTGATCGACGACGGCGAGGCGATCGAGCTCTTCGGCTGGAACGGATTGCTGAGCGAATCGGTGAACGTGACGTTCGAGTTCGTCAGCATCTGAACGGGAAACTGCTCGAACAGCGCGTAGTTGAGGTGGCCGGCGGTGATGCCGGCCGCCTCCGGCACGGACAGGCTGATGGCGCCCGTCAGGTCGCGCGCCGCGGCGAGCGCGCACGCGTCAGCGCTGTTCTGCAGCTCGCTGCGCGTCACGTAGAGCTTGCCGAGATCCAGCGCGAGGCCGACGAAGCCGATCAGCACCGCGAGCATCAGCGCGACGAGAATCGACACGACGCCGCGCTGGCGGCGCCGCCCGCCGTGAAGGGCGGCGCCTGACGAGGAAGTGACGCGAGACATGACGGTCTCCCTGAGCGAATGGTGGTTATTGGCCGCCCGCCTTGCCGCCGCCGACGCCGATCACGAACGCGTTCGGCGTGGGCTCGATCTGCTGGAACGACTTGTCGTAGTTGTCGAGCGCGGCGGCGGCGGCGCGGCCGTCGACGCCGGCTGCCGACTTCGCGTGTTCGGCCGCGTGCGGATCGATGATCTGAGCCTGCATCACGGTGCGAACCGAGTCGCCGAAACGGCTGTCCCAGACGGGCGTGCTGGTCATGCAGCCGCCGAGCGAGGCGGCGAGCGACGCGGCGAGCACGAGGCGGCGCGTCAGCGTGAAGTAGTCGAGGTTCATGAGCGTCCCCTTGCGATGGTTCAGCGATCGAAGTCTTGCGCGATCGCGCTGGTGTTGGCGAGTTGTTGCGACGGCAGCGCGCCCTGGCGCTTCGCGGTCGCGCCGGCTGCGGCCGGCGCCGCGAGCGCGGCGGGTGCGGGCGATGCGGCGGCCGGCGCGGCGGGCACGGCGGCCGCGGTGGCGGCGGCGTTGGGCGATGCGGCGCGCACGCCTTGACGCTGCGCGAGCGCGGCCGCGGCCGGCGTTGCGGGCGGCGGCGCCTGCACGGTCGCCGACGGGCGCGCCGGTGCCGGTGCGGGTGCCGCGGGCTTCGCCGGCTGCGCGGCATCGGGCGCGACGCTCGCCGGCGCGGCGGGCGGCGCGGCAGGCGCCGGCGCGGCGGCCGCCGGTGCCGCAGGTGCTGCAGGCGCAGCGGACGTGGCAGGCGCAGTGGACGTAGCGGGCGCGGCAGGCGCCGTGGCCGTCGGCGCGGCACCGGCGGGCGCGGCGCTCATCGGCGCGGCGTTCGCGGGAGCGGCGTTCGCCGGCGCGGTTGCGTGCTGGCGCAGTCCGCCGCGGCCTTCCATGTTGCCCGTCGCATAGACGTCGATTTCGTTCGGCTTCGTGAAGCTGTCGGTCGGCAGCGGCACGTCGGCGGTGTCGAGCGGCTTCACCAGGTGCGGCGTGATGACGAACACGAGCTCGGTGCGGTCCTGCTGGAACGACGTGCTGCGGAACAGCGCGCCGAGCACGGGCAGCTCGCCGATGCCGGGCAGCGCCTTGAGCGAGCCTTGCGCGTTGTCCTTGATGAGGCCGCCGATCGCGAACGTTTCGCCGTCGCCCATTTGCACGGTGGTCGACGCGCGCCGAGTCGTGATGAGCGGCAGGATCGACACGTTGCCCACGTTCGCCGCGGACAGCGTGACGCCCGTCGGCGACAGCTCGGACACCTCGGGCGCGACCTTCAGGCTGATCCGCCCGTTCGACAGCACCGTCGGCGTGAACTTCAGCCCGACGCCGAATTCCTCTTCCTGCAGCGTGATCGTGTTCGTGCCGATGCCGCTGCTTTGCGGAACCGGGATGAAGATCTTGCCGCCCGCGAGGAACGTCGCTTCCTGGCCGCTGATCGTGACGAGCTGCGGCTCGGCGAGGATCTTCACCGGCTGGTCGGTGTTCTGCGCGTCGATCGAGCCGTTCAGCGGCAGCTTGTTCGACTTGCTCGCCGAGATGCCGCTGCCCACGCCCGTGAGCAGGCTCGTCACGAGCGCGCCCGTCCACGAGCCGAAGCCGCCTTGGATGTTGACGGCCGATCCCATCTGGTTGATCAGCGTCTTCGATACCTCGGCGACCTTCACCTCGAGCATCACCTGCTGCGGCGACGTGACGGTCAGCATGTTGAGCACGTCGGCGCGCGGGCCGCCGCCGCCGCCGTTGCCGTTGCCGTTGCCATTGGCGGCGGCGCCGGCGTTCGTGCGGTCGCTGTACGCCTTCGCGATCGCGACCGCCTGCTGCGCGGCCTGCGCGCTCGACACGTTGCCCGCGAGGACGATCGTGTCCGCCGCGGTCGACACGCGAATGTCGCGCTCGTGCGGCATCAGCTGGCGCAGCGACGCCTGCAGGCCGCCCGCGTCCGCGCCCACCGCGACGTCGATGATCTGGCACGCGCCGCTCTTGCCCTGGACGATCATGTTCGTCGTGCCGACGGACATGCCGACGAGATAGAGCGTGCGCGGCGACACCATCGTCGCCTGCGCGACGGCGGGATTGCCGATCGTGCGGTTGCGCACCGGCTCGTCGAGCGGCACGAGCAGCGACTTGCCGAGCGGCACGCTCACGCTGGTCGATTCGCGCATCTCGCCGACGCAGTTCGGGCCGCGCAGCGGCGCGGCGGCCGCCGCACCCGCGGCGCCGGCGACGGGCGCGGGCGCCATGCTGATCGTCATCTGCATCGGTCCGCGGCCGATCGCCATCGGCGCGGCCGAGGCGCCCTTCGCGATTGCGGCGTTCTCGACGGCGTCCTGCGCGGACGCGGCGAAGACGGTGAAGAGCCCGGCACAGCACGCGGCGGCGAGCGCCGCGCCGCGCACGACGCGCATGCGCGTCGGCGTCGGCCGGGAAAGTTGCGATTTGGTGTCCATTTCGTGTGGTCCCCCAGTGCCCGGCGCAGTGCGCCGGGTTTGACTATCGAAAGCTGCCGGAACGCAAGCGGGCAGCGGAAACGCCAGGCATCGTCAGTGCTTTGCCGCTTATGTCAGAAACATTCGACGCTGCCCGTCACGCCGGACAGCACGCCGACGCAGTCGCGGCCGGCCGCCGCGCGCGCATGCGCGACGACGACGCGCGTGCGCACGGTGCGCGGTTGCGCGGCGGGCGCCGCGACGGGCGCTGCCGCGGCCGCCGGCTGGCCGAGCAGCGTGTTCTTCGTCGCGCCGCCGGTGTTCAGCGCGTCCTTGTCGACCTGGTTGCGCAGCACGAGCGACAGCGTGCCGACGCTGCGCGCGAGGTCGAGCTTTTCCGCCTGGTCGGGCGTGACTTCGAGCGTGACCGCGTTGACGACCTTCGGTGCGGTGTCGTCGCGGCTCACTTGCTGCGCGACGGCGAGCACGAGGATCTTCTCGAGCACGATCTTCGAGATGCTCTGCTGCGGATCGGCCTTCGCCTGTTCCTGCGTGTTGACGATCACGTCGACGTAATTGCCGGGCAGCGCGAAGCCCGCGACGCCGACGACATCGTTCACGCGCACGGTGATCGCGCGGTCTCCGGGGGCGATCACGGCGGACAGGCCGCCCTTCGTGCCGACGGGCGCGAGCTTCGAGCCGAGCACGGGCTCGCCGCGCGCGAGGCTCGTGCGCACGACGCGGCCTTCGAGCGACTTGACGTCGTTGAACGCGCCGGGCGGCACGCTCGCCGTCGGCCAGTTGACGATGCGCAGCTGGTTCGGGCCGAGCGGCTCGCCGAGATTCACGTCGGTCGCGGCGACCGCGACGGGCGTGATGGCGCTGCTCGAGGTTTGCACGAGCCATCGCGAAGCGAAGGCGACGGCGGCCAGCCCCGCCAGGATGGCGATGGCGAGCATCGTGAATGCGCGACTGTTTTTCATGGCGGTACTCCTCGCTAGTCGTATCAAGAACCAATGGGCCGGACGCTACCAATCGCGATCCGCATCCGGCGGGGTGAGCGGCGGTTCGTCGGGCGCCGAGCCGAAGAAACTGCGCCACGCTTCGTGCAGCGCCTGCGGCGTGACCGTGGGCGTGTCGCCGCGATAGTGCACGGACGCCGCGACGAGCCGCAGCAGGTCGCCCGGATAGCACGCGAGAAACGGCATCCGCGCGGGCGCGTGCAGGCGTTGCAGCAGGTAGTCGAACGTCGATGCGTCCGAGTGCAGCGCGAGCGATGCGCAGCTCGCGTCGTACAGGTCGCGATAGCGGGCGACGGGCAGCGGCCCGACGTGCAGCTTCGAGCCGAGCCGGCGCAGGAACGCTTCGTCGCTGAACTGCGCGGGCGCGAGGTTGCTCGAGAACACCGGCCACACGTCGAACGGCATTTCGAGCCGCACGCCGCTCGCGAACGTCAGCTGATCGACGTTGCGATCGAGCGGCAGCAGCCAGCGGTTGAGCAGATCGCGCGGCGCGATGCGCTGGCGGCCGAGATCGTCGACGATGTAGAGGCCCATGTTCGCCTTCACGTGCGGCGGGGCCTGGTAGTAGCCCGTCGAGTCGTCCCGGCGCAGGTCGAGCTCGGCGAGCGTCAGCTCGCCGCCCGACAGCACGATGGGCCGGCGGCACAGGCGCCAGCGGCGGTCGCCGTTCGCGCTGTCGGTTGGGCGCGGCGCGTCGACGTGCGCGTGCGGATCATGAATCTTGATCACCTCGCCCGACGCATAGATCGCATACGGAATCGGCACGTTGCCGCGCAGCAGCGAGCCGAGGCGCTCTGCGAGATAGGTCTTGCCGCTGCCCGCGGGGCCGTAGATCAGCAGCGGGCGGCCCGCGTTCATCGACGCGGCCGCCGCGTCGAGCATCGACGGCTCGATCACGACGCCTTGGAACGCCGCGTGTGCGTCGGCGCGCGAAATCGTCACGTGCCGCACCGAATGCGCGGCGACGCTCGCGACGTACGCTTCGTGCGTGACGGGCGCCGGGCCGCAGTAGCTGTTGCGCGCTTTTTCCTCGAGCGCGAGCGCGCGGCCGAGGTCGGTCAGGCGCAGCGTCATGTCGATGTCGGACAGGCCGCGGTGCGTGACTTCGATCAGGCGCTCGCACGCGAGGAACGTCAGCACTTCGTCGAGCACGACGGGCGGCAGGCCGTGACG
Source organism: Burkholderia savannae (assembly GCF_001524445.2). Lineage (NCBI taxonomy): Bacteria > Pseudomonadati > Pseudomonadota > Betaproteobacteria > Burkholderiales > Burkholderiaceae > Burkholderia > Burkholderia savannae. The sequence continues at coordinate 1,982,617 of NZ_CP013418.1, read as the reverse complement.
CTCGACGATTTCGGTGAGGCTCGAGCGTCCGTGCGCGAGCATCGATTTCAGCAGCAGCGCCGCGACGAAGGCTTCGTCCAGGCCGGTTTCCGCGAGCGTGCGCGGCGCGGCGGGCAGGCGCGCGGCGTGCCTTGCGCGGTATGCGCGCAGTGCGGATGGCTCCGGCAGATGGGCGATCTGCGCGTCATGCCGCGGTTCTGCTTGATCCAGGTTCATGGTCGCTCCAATCGTTGGGTGGGAGGCGGCATGCGCATCAGGCCGCCGCCGTGAACAGCACGCCGAGCGTGCCAATCGCGATCGCGACGCCGTACGGCAGCGTCCCGACCGAGTCGAACTCGGGTGCGGCGCGCGGCGCGGACGGATTGCGCAGCAGCGCCGCGCTCACGAGCAGATGACGCACGTTCGCGAGCAGCTTGCGGAACCGGCCGCGCTTGAGCACGACCGCGAGCGCCCATGCGCCGCCGACGACGAACGTCGCGAGCACGATGTGCAGCGCGAGCGAAGGGCCGACCCACGCGCCGATCGCGAGCATCAGCTTCACGTCGCCCGCGGCCATCCCGCGCACGAGGTAGAACGGCAGCAGCAGGCCGGCGCCCGTGGCCGCTCCGGCGAGCCACACGGCGAAGCCGGTGTGCGGGCCGGGCAGCCAGCACTGCGCGACGAGCGCGCCCACGAGGCCGAGCGCGATCAGTCGATTGGGAATGCGCCGGCTCGCCAGATCGATGCTGGCTGCTGCGATTGCAAGCAACGTCACGCAGAGCGGGATCGGTTGCGGCGGCAGGGCGGAGAACATTGAAGGCCTCGTGTCGTATTCGATCGTTCGATGAGCTGCTTTGGTGACGCCAGCCGGCATGCCGGACTGGCGCAACCAGGCGGGCTTGAGTTCACACATCCGAAGCGATAGTGCTGAACACCGACTGCAGATTGGTGCCGACGATCTGTACCGAGCCGATGATCACGATCGCGATGAGCGATGCGATCAGCGCGTATTCGATCGCGGACACCGCCGATTCGTCGCGCAGCCAATGCATGAAGGCATGGGCGGGTTGCGCGTCGATCCGGTGCGGACGGGTCGACTCCCGGCAAAAGGAATGGGTTCTCATGAATCGCTCCTCAGCGGTATCGAACGGAACATCTAAAGGAAACGAACGGAAGGGAAGCGACGGACGGCGAGTGGGGACATAGCCATCCGTCTTTCCGCCGACGCGCCCTTACAGATCGTTGCCGATCGTCGAGAAGACGGTGTTGAGGTTGGTACCGACCGTCTTCACCGCACCGATGATCACGATCGCGATCAGAGCAGCGATCAGGCCGTATTCGATGGCACTGACGCCGCCCTCGTCGCGAACGAACTGCTTCACGTATTGAACGAGGCTGGACATGACTCTCTCCTTTCGGATAACAAAAAAACCCCTTGCCATCGATGGCGCGGGACGTACAACGGGAACTGCTTCGACTACAAGGTGCTGCCGGAACTGCAAGGCACTACGGGTACTACGAGGCACTGCTGGTACTACAAGGCACTACGGGTGCTGCTGGCACGACAGGGCACTACAGGCACTGCAAGGCACTGCTAAAAAACGGGCCGCGGATCAGAACAGCCGCAGCGGGGCCTGCACGCGAATGCATGCGCCTGCGCGAGCGGAGCGATCGGCGGGATGAGGCTTGCCGGCGCGCGCGCATGAATCGATGCGCGCCGTGCGGCGCCAGCCTGGGAAAGTGCGGAACCGGCGGCCGTTGCGGCCGGCGGAGGGATAGCGGGAGACGGCGCAGGTGCGCGCCGTTTCACTGCTTGAGCGGCCGACGGGCCGCTGGACGGAATAAGTGGACATTGCCTTCACCCCGGTATTCACAACGAGCAATTTTTCCTGGCGCACGGCCGCAGCCGGCGCCCCGCTGGTCGAACGGCGACTGCCCTGTACACATCCGGCGCGGCACTTGCACTTGCATGCGTTGCACCGGATGCGACCCCGTGGGTGACGTCGGCGGATTCTGTCTGTTGATCTGGATGCCGTGAATCTTTCGATCGTCGCGTCGTCGTTTGCCGCGCAGGACATTTCGCAAGGAGTGGGCCAGCTTTCGGGAACGCACGGCGGGACAAGGACGAGCGGCTCACCGGTGTAACGCGGCGGGCATGACGCGGTGCAGAAGGTTTCGGATTTGATACACGCGAACGCGTGCCGGCGCGTGGCCGCCGCCCGCAAACGCCCGCCAGGCAAGGCCATAAAAATTTTGTCGGGATTTTCCCTGACCCGGCATTCCGTGAATCGGGCCGTGCCGGCCGACTTCGGCGGAGACGTCCGGCGAAGGAAAGTGTTTCAACGCCGAAACGCGGACACCGCCGTTCGTCATTTTTCATGCGGAATTCGCTTTTTCAGGCTTGCGCGCGGCGATATCGCGCGCCGCCGCGATTTGCATCGACTCGCTTTTTTATCTATCAATGGAAGCGCGACGACGTCATGCAAACAAGAACGCCGTCCGAATGAATCGATAAAAGAATTCGACGTGTTTAAACAAAACGCTTAATCACACATCGGGGCATCATGGATCTTGCGAATCGGGGAACATGCTTCGGCATGTTGCGTTCCAGCGGATGGCTGACCGGCGATCGCGTGCTCGCATACGGCGGCGCGACGCTGATTCTCAGCATCGCGCTGCTGGGCGCGTGGGGATGGACGACACACGGTTTCACCGCGAACACGACCGTGCGGCCCGGCATCGATTTCACGGTGTTCTGGAGCGGCTCGCACGTGATGCTGCACGGCGCGCCCGCGAGCGTCTACGACTATCCGGCGTTCTCGCGCGTCGAGGCGGCGCAGCTCGGCGCGTACGTGAACCGCAGCTTCCTGCCCTGGGTGTATCCGCCGACGCTGCTCGTGCTCGTCACGCCGCTCGCGCTGCTGCCTTATGTGCCGTCGCTGCTGCTCTTCTGCGCGCTCGGCCTCGCCGCCTATGCGAAGGGTGTCGGCGCGCTGTCGGGCTTGCGCGATCGGCTGGCGCGGCCGCGTCTCGCATCGTTCGCGATCCTGTCGTTTCCGGGCGTGCTCGTCGCCGCCGCGATCGGACAGAACTCGTTGCTGACGGCCGCGTGCGCGGCGCTTGCGGTGCGATCGCTCGCGAAGCGGCCGGCGATCGCGGGGCTTTGCATCAGCCTGCTCGCGGTCAAGCCGCAGATGGCGCTGCTGTTTCCGCTGCTGCTCGTCGCGACGCGCGCGTGGCGCGCGTTCTTCTTCGCCGCCGCCGGCACGCTGATCTTCGCGGCGGCGAGCGTCGCCGTTTGCGGCACGGCGTCCGTGCACGCGTTCCTGTCGGGCACGACGATGCTGCGCGAGCTCGTGCTCGAGCAAGGCACGCAATACTGGCTCGCGTCCCCCGCGCCGTTCTCGACGATGCGGCTCGCCGGCGCTTCGCTGCATGTCTCGTATGCGGTGCAGATCGCCATCGGCGCGCTCGCGGCGATGGCCGCGCTGAACGTGTGGCTGCGCACGAGCGACGCGCGCCTTCGCGCGGCGGCGCTTGCCGTCGCGACGCTGCTCGCGACGCCGTATCTGTGGCATTACGAACTCGCGTGGCTCGGCATCGCGCTGTTCTGCGTGCTCGCCTGCGCGCTCGATACCGGCTGGCTGCCCGGCGAGCAGCTGGTGCTCGTCGCCGGCTGGCTGCTGCCGTTCTTCGAGTTCTTCAATCGCGCGACCCGCTTTCCGCAGATCGGGCCCGTCGTGCTGCTCGCGGTGCTGCTGATCGTCGTGCGCCGCGCGCGGGCGATGCCGGGAGCCGCGCGATGAAAATGCATCCGCACGGCCATGCGCCGACGCGTCTCGACGTCGAGTGCCCGGAGCTGCCGGCGGCCGGGCCGCGCCGCCGTCCGCACTGGCTCGACGCGAAGCGGGTGCGCACCTATGCGATCGCGGCGCTCGTCTGCTATGCGGCGTTCGCAGGCGTCTGCGTGATGCGCTGGCTGTCGGGCGGACCGGACTCGCCGATGCCGCCGACGATGGACTTCGTGCCGACCTGGAGCGCCGCGTGGCTCGCGGTGCGCGGTCATGCGCTCGACGCTTGGCAATTCTCGACGCTGCATGCGGTCGAGCTGCACGCGGTGCCTTCGATGCGCGACATGCGCGGCGTGCTGTTGTGGCTGTATCCGCCGCAGACGCTGCTGCTCGTGTCGCCGCTCGGCTGGCTGCCGTATCCGGTCGCGGCGTTCGTGTGGATCGCCGGCACCGGCGCGCTGTTCGTCGCGACGGTGCGCGCGATCGTGCCGCGCCGTCTCGCGGCGCTCTGCGCGCTCGCGTTCCCCGGCACGTTCTTCGTTGCGCTCGTCGGCCAGAACAGCCTGCTGACGGCCGCGCTCGCGGGCTTCGGCCTCGTTGCGCTGCGCCGCCGCCCGGCGCTCGCCGGCTGTTGCTTCGGGCTCCTCGTCATCAAGCCGCAGCTCGCGCCGCTGTTTCCGCTCGCGCTGCTGTGCGCGTCGCAATGGCGCGCATTGCGCGCATGGGCCGTGACGGTCGCGCTCGTCCTGGCGCTCGGCACGCTCGCGTTCGGCTTCGGCGCGTGGACGGCGTTCGCGCACGCGGCCGCGTCCGTGATGCAGACGATCGGCGCCGGGCAGGCGCCGCTCGCGCGGATTCCGACGTTCTTCGCGTTGGCGACGTTCGCGGGGCTGTCGCCCGCCGCCGCGCAGCTGTTGCAGGCGTGCTCGATCGCGTTCGCGGCCGCCGCGGTGATCTATGCGTGGCGCGGCGCGTGCTCGCATGCGCTGCGCTCGGCCGCGCTCGTCTGCGCGAGCCTGCTCGTGAGCCCGTACCTGTACGACTACGACCTCGCGTGGTACGGGATCGTGATCGCGTGGGCCGTGCGCCACGCGCGCGCCGACGGCTGGCGTCCGCTCGAACGCGAAGGGCTCGCGTTGCTCGCGTGGATGCCGCTCGCGGGACTCTTCGCGGCCGGCCCGCTGCGGTTCCAGTTCCTGCCGCTCGTGACGGCGGGCGCGCTCGCGGCGATCGTGAGCCGCATCGCGCACGAGCGCCGCAGCGCACCGTGTCTGCCCGGCGACGAAGACGCGGCGGACGCGATCGATTCAGTTCGTTTCATGACGGCGCGCGGCGCATCGGACGCCGCCGCGCGGCACACGCGAGCGGCGCCGCCGCTGGCCGGCCGCGGTCGTCACGGGGATCAGGGAGAAACACCATGCGGGATCAAATAAACACACCGCTCATTTCGCTCGTCGTGCCGTTCTACAACGAAGGCGCTGCGGTCACGCGGTTCTTCGCGGAAGTCGTGCCGTTGATGGAGGCGATCGAATCGATCCGCTTCGAGATCGTCTGCGTGAACGACGGCAGCCGCGACGATACGCTCGATCAGCTCGTCGCCGTGAGCGCGCAGGACGCCCGGGTGCGCGTGATCGATCTGACGCGCAACTTCGGCAAGGAGGCCGCGCTGACGGCCGGCCTCGACGAATCGAACGGCGACGCCGTGATACCGATCGACGCGGACTTGCAGGACCCGCCGAGCCTCATTCCGGTGATGATCGAGCATTGGCGCGGCGGCGCCGAGGTGGTCGCGGCCAAGCGCAGCAACCGCGCGTGCGACACGTTCGCGAAGCGCACCGCGGCCGCGCTCTATTACCGCGTGCACAATGCGTTGTCCGAAGTGAAGCTGCCCGTCAACGTCGGCGATTTCCGGCTGATGGACCGGCAGGTCGTCAACGCGCTGCGCAGCCTGCCCGAACGCCGGCGCTTCATGAAGGGGCTGTTCGCGTGGGTCGGCTATCGGACCGTGATCGTCGAGTATCAACGCGAGGCGCGCTGCGCCGGGCATTCGAAGTTCTCCGGCTGGAAGCTCTGGAACTTCGCGCTCGAAGGAATCACGAGCTTCAGCACGGTGCCGCTGCGCAGCTGGACCTACATCGGGCTCGGGATCGCCGCGCTCGCGTTCCTGTACGGCGGCTTCATCGTCGCGCGCACGCTGTGGATGGGCAATCCGGTGCCGGGCTATGCTTCGTTGATCTCGGTGATGCTGTTCATCGGCGGGATCGAGCTTGTCGGCATCGGCGTGGTCGGCGAGTACATCGGCCGCATCTACTACGAATCGAAGGAACGGCCGATCTACCTCGTGCGCCGCCGCTATCAGGCGCGCACCAAGGTGAGCGCGCTGCCTGTCGGCAGCGCCGCGACGCGCGCCGCGCACGGCGCGCGGATCGATTTCGCGCGGCGGCGCGCGATGCCGCGCGCCCGCGCCGCGAGCCGCTGACGGACAGGAGGACGCCATGTCACCCGAAGCTTATCTGCAGATGGCCGCCACCGAATCCACGCACTGGTGGTTCCGCGCACGGCGCGACATCCTGCATGCGTTGCTCGCGAAGCTCGCGTTGCCGGCGGGCGCCCGCATACTCGAGATCGGCTCCGGCACGGGCGGCAATCTCGAGATGCTGGAGGAATTCGGCGCGGTGAGCGCACTCGAGATGGACGACACCGCGCGCTCGATCGCGAACCGCCGAACCGGCTGGCGCTTCGACATTCGCGCGGGCCGCTGCCCGGACGACGTGCCGTTCGGCGACCAGCGCTTCGATCTGATCTGCTTCTTCGATTGCCTCGAGCACATCGAGGACGACGCGGCCGCGCTGCGCCGCGCGAGCGACCATCTCGCGCCGGGCGGCGCGATCGTCGTCACGGTGCCCGCGTATCAGTGGCTCTGGAGCGCGCACGACACGTTTCTCCATCACTACCGCCGCTACGACCGCGCGGCGCTCGAGCGCTGCGCGCAGGCGGCCGGCTGCAAGATCGTGCGAAGCTCGTATTTCAACACGCTGCTGTTTCCGGTCGCCGTCGCCGCGCGGATGACCGACCGGCTGCTGCATCGCGCGCGCTCGAGCGGCGACGCGATCGGGCCGCGCGCGGTCAACTCCGCGTTGTACCGCATCTTCCGCGCGGAACGCGGCTGGCTGCCGAAGCATTCGCTGCCGTTCGGCGTGTCGCTGTTCGCGGTCCTGACGAAGCACAGCGCGCCGCAATGAGCGCCGTCACCGACATCGGCGTGCGCGCGCGGCTCGTGCGCTTCGGCGTGTCCGGCGCGCTGTCCACCGCGCTGCACGCGGCGATCGCCGGCGCGCTGATGGGTGCGTTCGCCGCGACCGCGGTGCAGGCGAACGCGGTCGCGTTCGTCTGCGCGACGGGCGCGTCGTATCTGCTGAACACGTTGTGGAGCTTTTCGGCGCCGCTGCGCTGGCGCAACGTCGTGCGCTTCCTTGCGGTGTCGGCCGCGGGCCTGATGCTGACGATGGCGATCTCGCGCGGCGTGCAGGCGCTCGGCGTCGCGGCCGCGTGGAGCATCGCGGCCGTCGTCGCGCTCGTGCCGCCGTTGACGTTCGCGATGCATCGGCGCTGGACGTATCGCTGACGGCGGCGCATGCCGGTGCTGGAGGGGCGAGATCGCGCGAGAGGGCGCGCGCCGCTCACTGCCGGCGGCCGCCGAACAGCGTGGCGTCGGCGGTGTCGCGCGCGCCGCTCGCGAAAACGCCACGTCTGCCGCATCGATTGCCCTGCACGGCGCATTCGGCTGCGCACGCTCGCCGCCGCGCGTTCGTTCGTCCGCGGTTGCGCAGCTTTCGTCACCTTTCGTTCGCTTCTCCTCTCCTCCTTTCGATGCATTGCCGCGCGCACGCTCGCGAATGGGCCGGAGATCGGCTAACGCGCGCATTTGTCGTGCGCGAAGCGGCGTTGGATCGGGCCTTCGCGTCGCACGCGTTCGACGCAGCCGCGCGCGCCATCGGCGCCCGCTCTCGCCGCGACGCGCGGCGCGACGCAACGGCGGCGCGAACGAAGCCGAGCCGTTCGCGGCAGCTCGCGCGCGTGTGCCGTCGAAGCCGCCGCCGCTGCCGCCGCCGTCGCCGTCGCTGCCGTCGCCATCGGCGAATGCGAAGCGCGCGGCCGCCGCGCGCAGGCCCGAGCGGCGACGCGGCGCGCACCGCACGCGCGGCGTCGGGCGGCGCCTTCGCTCGCCCCGATGCTTCGGCCACTGGCACACCGAAGCGGCGCCCGCCTAGGACGATCTTCCCGTTTGCGCGGCGCTCGCCGCCGGGCGCGCGAATCGATGCGAAACGCATGGTCCGGCGCGCAAGAACGCGGCGGTTGTGCCGAATCGGCTTTTTTGTCGACGATTGCCGCGATGCGCGCCCCATTACGATTTACGCCAGGACGTGACGAGCCGAAACCGCGCCGCCGGGACGCCGTTCGCCGGCGGGTTTTCGCGGATGCGCAGCAAATCGTGCTGCGCGGACCACCCAAAACGGTCGAATCGTGTTGTCGAGGCGCGTCTAATCGCGACATTCGGCATTTTTTTCGATGCTTAAATCGTCTTGAAACGCGCATCGCGGGAACCGGCGCCAGCAGGCGGACCCGGGCCAAACGTCGGAACAAAAAAACTGCTGGACACCCAGGATCAACCTTCTTGTTAGGAGCTGTTCGGATGAGCGACGAAATCAAGCATGGCGGCTTCACGCGCCGCGACATGATGCGCGTGATGGCCGCGGGGGGCGTGTTGGCGACGGGCGCGGCGGGCGGGCTGCTGGCCGGCGCGCGATCCGCGTTCGCCGCTCCGGCGCCCAAGCGCGGCGGCAAGATCCGCGTCGCGTACGACGCGAGCTCGACCGCCGACACGCTCGATCCGGCGAAGGGCTCGACGGGCGCGGACTACATCCGCTGCTTCCTGTTCTACAGCGGCTTGACGCAGCTCGACGAGAGCCTCACGCCGCAGCCGAACATCGCCGAATCGGTGCAGACGAAGGATGCGAAGACCTGGGTCGTCAAGCTGCGCCGCGGCGTGACGTTCCACGACGGCAAGCCGCTCGCGCCCGCCGACGTCGTCTATTCGCTGACGCGCCACAAGAACGCGGCGACCGCGTCGAAGGTGAAGTCGCTCGCCGACCAGTTCGCCGACGTCAAGGCGACGGGCCCGAACGAGGTCACGCTCACGCTCGACAACGCGAACGCCGACCTGCCGGTGATTCTGGCGACGCCGCAGTTCGTGATCGTGAAGGACGGCACGACCGATTTCTCGCAGGCGATCGGCACGGGCCCGTACAAGCTGAAATCGTTCAAGCCGGGCGTGTCGACCGTCGGCGTGCGCAACGACGGCTACTGGAAATCGGGCGCGCCGTATCTCGACCAGATCGAGCTGATCGGCATCGGCGACGCGGCCGCGCGCGTGAACGCGCTGCTGTCGGGCGATGTGCAGCTCATCAACGGCGTCGATCCGCGCTCGACGCAGCGGGTTGCGTCGACGGCGGGCTTCGTGGTGAAGGAGACGAAGTCGGGCCTCTACACGGACTTGATCCTGCGCCGCGACAACGCGATGACGGGCAACATGGATTTCGTCAACGGGATGAAGTACCTGTTCGACCGCGAGCAGATCCGCTCGGCCGTGTTCCGCGGCTATTCGGTGATCGCGAACGATCAGCCGATTCCGCCCGGGCATCGCTACTTCAACGCGTCGCTGGCGCAGCGGCCGTTCGATCTCGACCGCGCGAAGTTCCATTTCCAGAAGGCGGGCGCGATCGGCACGACGCTGCCGCCGATCTACGCGACGACCGACGCGAACGGCTCGGTCGAGATGGCGGTGCTGCTGCAGCAGACGGCCGCGAAGATCGGCGTGAACCTGACGGTGAACCGCGTGCCCGCCGACGGCTACTGGTCGAACCACTGGATGAAGCATCCGATCGGCTTCGGCAGCATCAACCCGCGCTCGAGCGCCGACGTGCTGTTCACGCAGTTCTTCAAGTCGGATGCGACGTGGAACGAGTCGGGCTGGAAGAACCCGAAGTTCGACCAGCTGCTGCTCGCCGCGCGCTCGGAAACCGACGAGGCGAAGCGCAAGCAGATGTACGGCGAGATGCAGGCGCTCGTATCGGAGCAGGGCGGGATCGGCATTCCGGCGTTCATCAGCCTGCTCGATGCGCACGACAAGCGCCTGAAGGGGCTCGGCTCGATCCCGACGGGCGCGCTGATGGGCTTCCAGTTCGCCGAGCATGTCTGGTGGGAAGCGTGACGCGCGCGTGATGCGCACGTGATGGAGCCGGCATCGCCGGGCGCGCGTCGCTCCCGGGCCCGGCTCGCCGCATATCGAAGAGGCTTCGAGCATGAACCAGACCATAGTCGAATTGATCGGCAAGCGGATCGCGCTGACGGCGCTCACGCTGCTGATCGTGTCGGTGATCATCTTCGCGATCACGAACCTGCTGCCGGGCGACGCCGCGCAAGCGGCGCTCGGGCAGTCGGCGACGCCGGAGACGGTCGCCGCGCTGCGCCAGCAGTTCGGCCTCGATCAGCCGGTTCATCTGCGCTACGGCCACTGGCTCGCGCAGGTGCTGCACGGCGATTTCGGCAAGTCGCTGTCGAGCGGGCTGCCGGTCGCCGAGATGATCGACGGGCGGCTGCCGAAATCGCTGACGCTCGCCGCGATCACGACGGCGGTGTCGGTGCCGGTCGCGCTCGTGCTCGGCATCCTCGCGGCGGTGAAACGCGAGACCGTGATCGACCGGATCGTGAGCCTCGGCACGCTGTCGCTCGTCGCGACGCCCGAGTTCCTGATCGCGACGGTCGCGGTGCTCGTGCTCGCGGTCAAGCTGCACTGGCTGTCCGCGCTGTCGTACGGCGGCGAGATCGACAGCGTCGATCACTTCCTGCGCGCGTATGCGATGCCGGTGCTCACGCTGTGCGCGGTCGTGATCGCGCAGATGGCGCGGATGACGCGCGCGGCGGTGATCGAGCAGCTCGGCGCGTCGTACGTCGAGATGGCGATGCTCAAGGGCGCGAGCCCCGCGCGCGTCGTGCTGCGCCACGCGCTGCCGAACGCGATCGGCCCGATCGCGAATGCGGTTGCGCTGAGCCTGTCGTATCTGCTCGGCGGCGTGATCGTCGTCGAGACGATCTTCAACTACCCGGGCCTCGCGAGCCTGATGGTCGACGCGGTGTCGAACCGCGATTTCCCGCTCGTCCAGGCGTGCACGATGATCTTCTGCTCCGGCTATCTGGCGCTCGTGCTGCTCGCCGACCTGTGCTCGATCGTCTCGAATCCGAAGCTGCGGACATGACGACCCCCGAACCTCTTTCGACGGAGACGCGGCCCATGAACCACGCCGATCTGATTCAACGCAGCAGCGCCACGCCCGCCGACGGCCGCGAGCCGGCGTGGAACGGCGGCTCGCCGCCCGGCGCGCCCGCCCCGCGCGCCGCGCGCAAGCCGCTCGCCGCGCGGCTGCGGCTGTCCAAGGGCGGCTGGGCGGGCCTCGCGATGGTGAGCGTCGCGCTGTTCGTCGCGGTGTTCGCGCCGTGGCTCGCGCCGCACTCGGTCGGCTCGATCGTGTCGGCCGACGTGTTCGCCGCGTTCAGCGCGAAGCTGCCGCTCGGCTCCGACTACCTCGGCCGCGACATGCTGAGCCGCATCATCTACGGCACGCGCCTGACGGTGCTGCTCGCGCTCGCGGCGGCGCTTCTCGCCGCGATCACCGGCACGTCGCTCGGCTTGCTCGCGACGGTCGCGGGCCGCGCGGTCGACGAAACGATGAGCCGCCTGCTCGACGCGATCACGTCGATCCCGTCGAAGATGTTCGCGCTGATGCTGGTCGCGGTGTTCGGCTCGTCGCTGCCGCTTTTGATCGTCACGGCCGCGATCAGCTACATGCCGGGCTCGTACCGGATCGCGCGCTCGCTCGCGCTCAACATCAGCACGTACGAATACGTGCAGGTCGCGCGCGCGCGCGGCGAGAGCCCGGTCTACATCGCGTGCGTCGAGATGCTGCCGAACATGATCCACCCGATGCTCGCCGACACCGGCCTGCGCTTCACGTTCGTCGTGCTGCTCCTGAGCGGCCTGAGCTTTCTCGGCCTCGGCGTGCAGCCGCCGTACGCGGACCTCGGCTCGCTCGTGCGCGAGAACATCGCCGGGCTCGGCGACGGCTCGCCCGTCGTCATCATGCCGGCGCTCGCGATCGCGATCGTCACGGTCGGCGTGAACCTGCTGATCGACGGCCTGCCGCACCGCGGCCGCCGCAGCGACGCGGCGCTCGCCGCAGGAGAACACTGAATGAACGCGAATCGCGAAAACCTCGTCGAGGTGCGCGGGCTGCGCGTCGTCGGCGGCCGCCCGGGCGAGCCCGTCACGACGATCGTGCACGGCGTCGACTTCGACGTGCGGCGCGGCGAAGTGCTCGCGCTGATCGGCGAATCGGGCTCCGGCAAGACGACGATCGCGCTGTCGCTGATGGGCCACGCGCGCAGCGGCTGCCGGATCGCGGGCGGCGCGATCCGCGTCGGCGACGCCGACGTGCGCGCGCTGTCCGACCCGGCGCTCGCGTCGCTGCGCGGCCGCAAGGTCGCGTACATCGCGCAGAGCGCGGCCGCCGCGTTCAATCCGGTGCGCACGATCCTCGATCAGGTGATCGAGAGCGCGCTGATCCACAAGACGCTGACGCGGCGCGCGGCCGAGGCGAAGGCGGTCGAACTGTTCCGCGCGCTCGCGCTGCCCGAGCCGGAGAAGATCGGCGCGCGCTACCCGCACCAGGTGTCGGGCGGGCAGCTTCAGCGGCTGATGGCCGCGATGGCGCTCATCACCGATCCGGAGCTCGTGATCCTCGACGAGCCGACCACCGCGCTCGACGTGACCACGCAGATCGACGTGCTGCAGGCATTCAAGCGCGTGATCCGGCAGTGCGGGATGACGGCCGTGTACGTGTCGCACGATCTCGCAGTGGTCGCGCAGATGGCGGACCGGATCGTCGTGCTGAGCGACGGCCGCATCCGCGAGATCGGCGACACCGAGCAGATTCTGCACGCGCCGGCGCATCCGTACACGCAGAGCCTGATCGCCGCGGTCACGCCGAGCGATTTCGCGCGCGCGGCCTCGGGCGCGACGGCGCGGGCCGCCGCGCGGCCGCTCCTCGAAGTGCGGCGCGTGACGGCCGGCTACGGCCGCAAGGACGCGAAGGGCCGGCCCGCGAAGACGATTCTCGACGACGTCGAGCTGTCGATCGGCCGCGGACAAACCGTCGGCGTGATCGGCGAATCGGGCTCGGGCAAGACGACGCTCGCGAAGGTGATCGCGGGCCTCGTGCCGGCCGCGGGCGGCCAGCTGCTGCTCGACGGCGCGCCGCTGCCGGGCGATCTGGGCCGCCGCACGAAGGAGCAGTACCGGCGCATCCAGATCGTGTTCCAGAACGCGGATACCGCGCTCAATCCGGCGCACACGGTCGAGCGCACGCTCGCGCGGCCGCTCGCGTTCTATCACGGGATGAAGGGCGAGCGCGCGCGGCGGCGCGTCGCCGAGCTGCTCGAGCTCGTGCGGCTGCCGGCGTCGATCGCCGCGCGCCGCACGGTCGAGCTGTCCGGCGGACAGAAGCAGCGCGTGAACCTCGCGCGCGCGCTCGCGGCCGAGCCGGATCTGATCCTCTGCGACGAAGTGACGTCCGCGCTCGACACGGTGGTCGGCGCGGCGATCATGGAGCTGCTGCGCGACCTGCAACGCAAGCTCGGCGTGTCGTATCTGTTCATCACGCACGACATCGCGAAGGTGCGCGCGATCAGCGACGACATCGTCGTGCTGTACGCGGGCCGGCGCGTCGAGACGGGCAGCCGCGACGCGCTGTGCGCGCCGCCGTTCCATCCGTATTCGCATCTGCTCGTGTCGTCCGCGCCCGAGCTGCGCGCGGGCTGGCTCGACGACGCGACCGAGCGCTGCCGCCGCCCGCTCGCGCCGATCGGCCCGCCGGCCGACAACCCCGAGCTGTGCGCGTTCCTGCCGCGCTGCGCGGCGCGCATCGACGGCGTGTGCAACCGGGCGACGCCGTCGATGCGCACGCTCGACAACGGCGCGCAGGTGCTCTGCCATCGCAGCGAGGCCGACCTGATCCAGTTCCAGGCGCTGCCCGCGGCGGCGGCGCTCGCGGGCGCGGAGCGCGCGTGAAGCGGGCGGGCAAGCGGCGCGGCGCTCGCCGGCGCGCGGCCGCGCGTCCCGAAGCGCGGCTTCGGATGGTCTTTCCGGTCGTTCGGCGGGCCGCGTCCGCCGGGCATCAATGAACGAGGAATCTTCGTGGGAATCCGAATCGGGGTGGACATCGGCGGCTCATTCGCCGATTTCGCGGTGCTCGACGACGCGACGGGCGAATTGAAGACGCTGAAGGTGTTTTCGCGGCCGGACAGCCCCGGCAGCGAAGTGCTGCGCGGAATGGAGGCGCTCGGCGAGCGCTACGGGATCGCGCCGCGCGACGTCGCGTACTTCACGCACGGCACGACGGTCGGCGTGAACGCGGTCGTGCAGCGCAAGGGCCTGCGGCTCGGGCTCGTGACGACGCGCCATTTCGAGGACGTGCTCGACCTCGCGCGGCTGAAGGGCCCCGACATGTACAACCTGCTGTCGAAGCGCCCCGCGCCGCTCGTGCCGCGCGAGCGCGTGTTCGGCGTGATCGAGCGGCTCGCGGCCGACGGCGGCGTCGAGACGCCCGTCGACGAGGCGAGCGTGCTCGACGCGATCGCGCGGCTGCGGCGCGCGAAGTGCGAAGGCGTGGTGATCGCGCTGCTCCATGCGTATCGCAATCCGGCGCACGAGCACGCGGTGAAGGCGATCGTCGAGCGCGAGATGCCGGGCTTCTTCGTGTCGTGCTCGTCGGACGTGTGGCCGATCATCCGCGAATACGAGCGCACGTCGACCGCCGTGATCGGCGGCTACGTGCAGCCGAAGGTGTCGCATTATCTCGGCTCGCTGCAGCGCGCGCTCGCGCAGACGGGCGTGGCGTGCGACATGAAGGTCACGAAATCCAACGGCGGCGTGATGAGCGCCGAAGCGGGCAAGACCAACTGCGTGCAGATGATCCTGTCCGGCACCGCGTCCGGCGTGATCGGCGCCGCGTACGTCGCGAGGCAGAGCGGCCTCGCGCGCTGCATGAGCCTCGACATCGGCGGCACGACGGCCGACGTCGCGCTGATCGTCGACGGCGAGCCGCAGTACGCGAGCGGCGAATACATCGGCGATTTCCAGATCCACATTCCTTCGGTGTCCGTGTCGTCGATCGGCGACGGCGGCGGCTCGATCGCGTGGGTCGACGATTTCGGCGTACTGAAGGTGGGCCCGGACAGCGCGGGCTCGAATCCGGGGCCCGTCTGCTACGGGCGCGGCGGCACGCGCGCGACGATCACCGACGCGTTCGTCGTGCTCGGCGTGATCGGCAACGCGAGCCTCGGCTACGACTCGGTGAAGGTCGACCGAGCGGCCGCGCATCGCGCGATCGACGCGCTCGCTGAGCGGCTCGGCGCGGATGCATACCGCACCGCCGAGGCGATCGTCGACGTCGCGGTGTCGGGGATGTACGCGGGCGTGAGCCGGATCGTGTCGCGCTTCGGGATCGATCCGCGCGCGTTCGCGCTGCTGCCGTTCGGCGGCGCGGGGCCGATGCTCGCGTGCCATTTCGCGCGCGCGATCGGCATCGACGAGATCGTCGTGCCGATCGCGCCGGGCGTGCTGAGCGCGCTGGGCGGCCTGATCGCCGATACGC
Source organism: Burkholderia savannae (assembly GCF_001524445.2). Taxonomy (NCBI): domain Bacteria; kingdom Pseudomonadati; phylum Pseudomonadota; class Betaproteobacteria; order Burkholderiales; family Burkholderiaceae; genus Burkholderia; species Burkholderia savannae. The sequence continues at coordinate 1,967,079 of NZ_CP013418.1, read as the reverse complement.
GCAACGATTTCGTGAAGACCGCTTACTACGATCTCGACGCGGCGTCGCTCGCGCGCCTTTCCGACGACGCGCGCGCGCTCGAACGCGCGGCGCGCGCGTGGATCGCCGATCAGATCGGCGACGATCGCGACGCGCGAATCGCGGTGTCGGCGGACATGCGCTACAAGGGCCAGTCGTTCGAGATCGACACGCCGCTCGAGCTCGACTGGCTGCACGGCGGCGATCCCGCGCCGCTGCGCGACGCGTTTCATCGCGAGCACGCGCGCCTGTACGGCCACGGCGATCCGGGCGCGCGCGTGCAGGTGGTCGCGCTGCGGCTCGTGATCTCGGCCGCGACGCCGAAGCCCGCGCTGAAGGCCGTCGACGCGAGCGACGCGCCGCCCGCGCCCGTGAGCACGATCCGCGTGTTCATGAACGGCGCGTTCCACGACGCGGCGCTCTACCTGCGCCGCGACCTGAAGGCGGGCCAGCGCTTCGACGGCCCGGCCGTGATCGCGCAGGACGACTGCACGACGACGGTGCTGCCGGGCTACCGCGGCCGCGTCGACGCGCTCGGCCAGCTGATCCTCTTGCGCGCGAACTGATCCGGAGAACGCAATGCAATTCGACAAATCGGTGCTGCAGATCTTCGCGAACTATTGCGTCGCGGCGGCGGAAAGCATGGCGTACACGCTCGTGCGAACCGCGCATTCGACGTTCGTGAAGGAAACCGAAGATTTTTCGTGCGCGATCATGACGCCGGACGGGCTCACGTTCGCGTCGCCGAAGACGCTCGGCGCGACGTGGTACGTCGGGCTCGACTACGGCTCGGTGATCCGGATGATCGACAGCTACGCGCCGGGCGACGTCTGCATGACGAACGACGCGTACAGCGGCTTCGTCGCGACCCACACGCCCGACATCGTGATCTGGAAGCCGGTGTTTTACGCGGACGAGATCGTCTGCTTCGTCGGCGGGCACATCCACAACACCGACATGGGCGGCGCGGTGCCGGCGTCGCTGTCGCGCACGCTGACCGAGATCCAGCAGGAAGGCGTGCGCTTTCCGCCTTGCAAGATCGTGCGCGCGGGCGTCGTCGACGACGCGCTCGTGCGGATCATGGCGACGAACGTGCGCGCGCCCGAGCAGAACGTCGGCGATCTGCTCGCGCAGCTCGCGTCGCTGCACACCGGCGAGCGGCGCGTGCTGGAGATCGTCGAGCGCTTCGGCATCGACGGCTTCAAGGCCGGGATGCGCGCGCTCCTCGACTATTCGGAGGAGCAGGCGCGCACGATCCTGCGCGGCATTCCCGACGGCGACTACTCGTTCGCCGAATACGCGGACGAGGATTCGGCGAACGGCAAGCCGATGCGCGTCGCGCTGACCGCGCGCATTCGCGGCGGCGAGGTCGAGATGGACTACTCGGGCAGCGATCCGCAACTGCAATCGTCGCTGAACATGCCGACGGGCGGACACGAGCGGCATGCGCTCGCGCTCGTCGGCCTCGTGTACGTGCTCTATACGCTCGATCCCGACATCCTGCTGAACACCGGGATGCTGCGCGTCGCGCGCTGCGTGCTGCCCGAAGGCTCGGTCGTCAACGCCGTGCCGCCCGCCGCGGTCGGCATGCGCAGCCTCACGTGCAAGCTGCTGCATCTGCTGACCTTCGGCGCGTTCGCGCGCGCGGTGCCCGAGCGCCTCGCCGCGTGCCCGGCGGGCGGGCTGTCGATTCTCAGCGTGAAGACGATGAACCGCGAAGGGCAGACGGTGATGGCGTCGATCGGGCCGATCGGCGGCGGCGCGGGCGGCAGCGCCGCCGACGACGGCGAGGACGGCTCCGGCGCGAACAACGCGTTCCTGCGCAACACGCCGGTCGAGATCAACGAGACGGAAGTGCCGATCCGGATCACGCGCTACGGCGTCGCGCCGGGCTCGGGCGGTGCGGGGCGGCATCGCGGCGGGCAGGGGCTCGTGATGGAGTTCCAGGTGTTCGCGCCGAACACGCTCGTGACCGCGCGCAATCGCGATCGCACGCGCTTCGCGTCGTGGGGGCTGCACGGAGGGCGGCCGGGCGGCAACGCGCGCTTCACGCGCAATCCGGGCACGCCGCGCGAAGAGGCGCTCGACAACAACGATCTCGTCGTCTGCGCGCCGGGCGACGTGATCCGGCTCGTCGGCGCGGGCGCGGGCGGCTACGGCCGGCCGATCGAGCGCGAGCCGGCGAAGGTGCGCGACGACGTGCTGCGCGGCTACGTGAGCGCCGACGATGCGCGCGACGTGTACGGCGTCGCGCTCGACGGCGACGAGATCGACGTCGAAGGAACGGCCGCGCTGCGCGAAGCGGCGCGTGCGCGGCTAGCGGGCGACGCCGCGCCGGCGTTCGCGTTCGGCGCGTACCGCGACGCGTTCGAGGCGAAGTGGACGGCCGCGCGCTACGCGGCGCTCACGCGCATCCTCGCCGGCGTGCCGGTGCAATGGCGCCACTTCATCAAGCATCGGCTGTTCGACGCGCTCGATGCGCGCATCGCAGCCGACCGGGCCGGTTGCGCGGGCGGCGGCGGTGAACTCGTCGATGCGCTGTTCGCCGAGCTGTGCCGCGCGTATCCGCAATTGACGCAGGCGGCGTGACGCGATGCGCGGCGTCGTGCGAACGCTGCGCCCGATGCGTACGTCGCGGACGATCCGGGCGGCCGCGCGGACAGGGGCGGCGAACTCGTCGATGCGTCGTTCGCCGGGCCGCGCCGCGCGCATCCGCCACGGGTGCGGCCGGCGTAGCGCGATGCGCGGCGCCGCGCGACGAATGCACACGATGCGAGCGGCGCTGACGGCGTCGCGGGGCCTCGCGCGACGCGTCTCTCGCGGCGCGGTTTCGGTTTGTGCCGCAAGAGGCGGCCGCGTTGCGCGCATGGCCGGCGTTGCGGGCATCGACGGCGTCGCCCGCGGCGCGAGCATGCGCCGTCGTCGCCGCGCATCGCGAGCGCTGCCGCCGCGCGCGTCGCGCCGTTTTTTCTCCATGTTTCAGGAACACACACGATGGACAGTTTCGATCCCGCGCGCGTCGCGGTCCGCAGCGCGCACTTCATCGGCGGCCGGCATGTCGACGGCCCGGGCGTCATCGACGTGAAGCGGCCGTCGGACGGCGTCGCCTACGCGGCGCTGCCGGCGGCGGACGCGTCGCTCGTCGACCGGGCGGTGGACGATGCGTGGCTTGCGTTCAGGACGAGCGACTGGGCGCGCCGCGCGCCGCGCGAACGCGCCCGCGCGATGCGCCGCTGGGCCGAGCTGATCGAGGCCGACGTCGCGACGCTCGCGCCGCTCGAAGCGGTCGGCTCGACGCGCCCGATCGCCGACGCCGCGCGCTGGGACGTGCCGTTCACGGCCGAAGGCATCCGCTTCTTCGCCGAGTGCGCGGACCGCGTCGGCGGCGAAGTCGCGGCGACGCGCGCCGACCATCTCGGGATGACGATCACCGAGCCGTACGGCGTCGTCGCCGCGATCGCACCGTGGAATTTTCCGCTCGTGATGGCGTCGTGGAAGATCGCGCCGGCGCTCGCCGCCGGCAACGCGGTCGTGCTGAAGCCGTCGGAGCTCACGCCGTTCTCGTCGGTGCGGCTCGCGGAGCTCGCGATCGAGGCGGGCGTGCCGCCCGGCGTCTTCAACGTCGTGCACGGCGACGGCCGCACGACGGGCGATGCGCTGTGCCGGCATCCGAAGGTGTCCAAAGTGACGTTCACGGGCTCGAGCCAGACGGGCGCCGCGATCATGGCCGCGTGCGCGCAGCACGGCACCAAGCCCGTGACGCTGGAGCTGGGCGGCAAGAGCCCGCAGCTCGTGTTCGCCGACGCGCCGAATCTCGAGCGCGTCGCGCGGCGCGTCGCGGCGGCGATCGCGGGCAACGCCGGGCAGGTGTGCGTCGCGGGCTCGCGGCTGATCGTCGAGCGCAAGGTTCAGGCGCGCTTCGTCGACGCGGTGGCGGCCGCGTTCGCCGAGCTGCGCCCCGGCGCGACGTGGGCGCGCGGCACGACGCTGCCGCCGATCATCTCCGCGCCGCAGCTTCAGCGGATCGACGGCATCGTGCGGCGCACGCTCGACGGCGGCGCACACGCGGCCGCGGGCGGCGCGCGGATCGAGCTGGCGGGCGACGGCGCGTTCTACGCGCCGACGATCCTTACCGGCGTGACGCCGCAGGCGGAGGCGGTGCGCGAGGAAATCTTCGGGCCGGTGCTGACCGTGCAGGCGTTCGACGACGACGACGAGGCGCTCGCGCTCGCCGCGCACGACCGGTACGGGCTCGCGGCGGGCGTGCACACGGCCGATCTGAGCCGCGCGCTGCGGATGATGCGCGCGATCGAGGCGGGCACCGTGTGGATCAACCGCTACGGGCGCACCGCGGATTTCGCGATTCCGACGGGCGGCTACAAGAGCTCGGGGATCGGCAAGGATCTCGGCCGTCACGCCTACGAAGCGAACCTGCGCGTGAAGAGCGTGCTGATCGATTTCGGCGAGAACGTCTGATGCGGATGCGGATGCGCGGCGTGCATCGTCGGGTACGTGTCGGTTCGATGCGCCGATCGATCGCGCGAGCGTGCGCTTGCGCTCGCGCTTGCGCGATCGCGAAGCGTTCGACGCTGGCGGAAAAGCTGCCGGGCGTCGGCCGGACGGCTTTCGGACAGCATCCGGGCAGCGCCCGGACAGCGGCCGAAAAACACCGCGCCGCCGCGCCGAAATCCGCGCCGCATAGTGTGCTGCGCGGATCGGAAAAAACGGTGGATTCTGTGCCGCGCGAGCGCCAATACAAGGCAACTCGGCTTTTTGAAGGTGATTAAATGATTGGCAACAGGCGTGACCGGCGGCGTGATCGCGGTGCGCCGCGGCTTCGCGAAGGCGGACGGCGGGCATGCGTCGCGCACCCGCCGCCGCGCGGTTTCCGAGTTTCGAATGGTCCCGTCGCACGGGCCTGGTTTTGCTGATTACTGGACAAGCTACAGGACAAGGACATGACCCGATTCAAGCCCAAATACATCACGTTCGACTGCTACGGCACGCTCACGCGCTTCCGGATGGGCGACCTCGCGCGCGAGCTGTTCGCCGATCGCGTGAGCGCCGAGAACATGGAGCAGTTCGTCAAGGACTTCGCCGCGTACCGGCTCGACGAAGTGCTCGGCGCATGGAAGCCCTATCAGGACGTCGTGAAGAACGCGGTCCGCCGCACCTGCAAGCGCTGGCACATCGCGTACGACGACGCCGAGGCGCAGAAGTTCTACGACGCGGTGCCGACCTGGGGCCCGCATCCGGACGTGCCGGAAGGGCTCGCGAAGGTCGCCAAGGAGATTCCGCTCGTGATCCTGTCGAATGCGTCGAACGATCAGATCCAGCGCAACGTCGACAAGCTCGGCGCGCCGTTCCATCGCGTGTACACCGCGCAGATGGCGCAGGCGTACAAGCCGCGGCTGCAGGCGTTCGAATATCTGCTCGACAACCTCGGCTGCGGCCCGGAGGACATCCTGCACGTGTCGTCGAGTCTGCGCTACGACCTGATGTCCGCGCACGACATCGGCATCCGGAACAAGGTGTTCGTCGCGCGCGGCCATGAGCCGTCAACGCCGTTCTACGGCTACACCGAGATCAAGGACATCGGCGGCCTCGCGGGCGTCGTCGGGCTGTGATCGGCGCGAGCCGGCGTCGCGCGACGCCGGCTCGCCTGCGTGGGTCAATCGTGTGAAGGAACCGATGAAATTCGAATCGTACTGGCTGGATACGCGCCCGGAATTTTGCGAAGGCTGCGAGGCGCCCGTCGAAGGGCGCGCGGACGTCGTCGTGATCGGCGGCGGCTTCACCGGGCTGTCGGCCGCGCTCGAACTCGCGAAGCGCGGCGTGCAGGCGGTCGTGCTCGAAGCGGGGCAGATCGCGGCCGAGGCGTCCGGGCGCAACGGCGGCCAGTGCAACACCGGGCTCGCGCAGGATTACGCGGCGCTCGCCGCGCGCGTCGGCGCGCCGCGCGCGCAGGCGTTCTATCGCGCTTATGCGAGTGCCGTCGCGACCGTCGATTCGATCGTCGCCGAGCATGCGATCGACTGCGACTTCCTGCGCACCGGCAAGCTGAAGCTCGCGGCGAAGCCGCAGCATTTCGCCGGGCTCGCGAAGACTTTCGAGCTGCTGCGCCGCGACGTCGATCCGGACGTCGAGCTGATCGAACCCGCGCACATGCGCGACGAAGTCGGCTCGGACCGCTTCTACGGCGGCCTGCTGCAACGTACCGGCGCGCAGATGCACATGGGCAAGTTCGGCGTCGGGCTCGCGCGCGCGGCCGTCGCGCGCGGCGCGCGCGTCTACGAGCACGCGGCCGTCACGCAGTTGAAGCGCCTCGACGGCGAGCGCCATGAGATCACGAGCACGCGCGGCACGATTCGCGCGGATCGCGTGCTGGTCGCGACGGGCGCGTCGCAGCTCGGCCCGTTCCAGTGGTTCCGCCGCCGCATCGCGCCCGTCGGCAGCTTCATCGTCGTCACCGAGCCGCTGCCGAAGGCGCAGCTCGATCGCCTGTTTCCGAACCGGCGCGCGTACGTGACGACGCGCCACATCGGCAACTACTTTCGCGTGACGCCCGACGATCGCCTGCTGTTCGGCGGCCGCGCGCGCTTCGCGCTGTCGAATCCGCACTCCGACGCGAAGAGCGGCGACATCCTGCGAGCGGGGATGGCCGCGTATTTTCCGGAGCTCGCGAACGTGCGGCTCGACTATTGCTGGGGCGGCCTCGTCGACATCACGGCCGACCGCCTGCCGCGCGCGGGCCAGCACGAAGGGCTGTACTACTCGATGGGCTACAGCGGCCACGGCGTGCAGATGTCGGTGCACATGGGCCGCGTGATGGCGGACGTGCTGTACGGCGCGGCCGCGAGCAATCCGTGGCGCGAGCTCGACTGGCCGGCGATGCCGGGCCACTTCGGGCACGCGTGGTTCCTGCCGTTCGTCGGTGCGTACTATCGCCTGCAGGACATCCTGCATTGAAGCCGACGACGCCCGGCGCGCGCCGCGCCGCTTCCGATCACGATGCGCTTCGTTCACGCGGAGCGACTGGAGGGCACCCATGAAATCGCGATTCGTTCGGCTGGCCGAAACCGAACGCGCAACCGTGACGTTTCGCGTCGACGGGCGGGCGGTCGACGCGCTCGAAGGCGACACGCTGCTCGTGGCGATGCTTTGCCACACGGGCCATGTCCGGCAATCGGAATTCGGCCCCGAGGCGCGCGCGGGCTTCTGCCTGATGGGCGCTTGTCAGGACTGCTGGGTATGGACGGCCGACGGCGGGCGCGTGCGCGCGTGCACGACGCTCGTCGACGCGTCGCTCGACGTCGTCACGCGACAGCCGGAGGCGCAATGGCCGAACCTCGCGTGATCGTCGTCGGCGCGGGGCCGGCGGGCGTGCGCTGCGCGGCGGCGCTGGCGGAGGCGGGCGTGCGAGCGCTCGTGATCGACGAAGGGCGCCGCGACGGCGGACAGATCTATCGTCGGCAGCCCGAACAGTTCTCGCGGCCGTATGCGAAGCTGTACGGCACCGAGGCGCGACGCGCGCTCGATCTGCACGGCACGTTCGAGCGGCTGCGCGCGATGGTCGACTACTCGCCCGACACGCTCGCGTGGAACGTGTCGGGCGGCGCGCTCTACACGATGCGCGCGGGTTGCTCGGCGCGCCATCCGTACGATGCGCTGATCCTCTGCCCCGGCGCGACCGATCGGCTGATGCCCGTGAAGGGCTGGCAATACGCGGGCGCATACAGCCTGGGCGCGTCGCAGATCGCGCTGAAGGCGCAGGCGTGCGCGATCGGCTCGGAAGTCGTGTTCATGGGCACGGGGCCGCTGTTGTATCTGGTCGCGAGCCAGTACGTGCAGGCGGGGGCGAACGTCGCGGCGGTGCTCGACACGTCGCCCGCGCGCAACCGGCTGCGCGCGCTGCCGAAGCTGCTCGCGCGGCCCGACGCGCTGTTCAAGGGAGCGCGGCTCGTCGCGTCGCTCAAGGAGCGCGGCGTGACGATCGAAACCGGCGTGACGCCCGTCGAAATCCACGGCGGCGACGCGTGCGGCGTGACGGGCGTGAGCTATCGCGATGCGCGCGGCGAAGCCCGCCGCATCGGCTGCGATGCGGTCGCGCTCGGCTATCACCTGCGGCCCGAGACGCAATTGGCCGATCTCGCGGGGTGCGCGTTCCGCTTCGACGCCGGCACGCGCCAGTGGCTGCCGCAGCGCGACGACATGGGGCGGGCGACCGTCGAGCGCGTCTATCTGGCGGGCGACGGCGCGCGCATTCTCGGCGCGGACGGCGCGGAGGCGGCGGGCGAGCTCGCCGCGCTCGCCGCGTTGAAGGACCTCGGGCGTGCGGTCGACGAACGCCGGATCGCCGCGCTGCAACGCACGCTCGCGAAGATGGACCGCTTTCGCGCGGGCCTCGCGCAAGCGTTTCCGTGGCCCGCGCGGCAGGCTGCGCAACTGTCCGACGATACGATCGTGTGCCGCTGCGAGGGCATCAGCGCGGGCGAGCTGCGCCGCGTGATCCGCGACGAGGGCGCGTGCGAGGCGAATCGCGCGAAGGCGTTCAGCCGCGTCGGCATGGGGCGCTGCCAGGGGCGTTATTGCGGCCACGCGGCGGCCGAGGTGATCGCGGACGCGACGAAGCTGCCGCTCGAGGCGGTCGGCCGGTTGCGCGGGCAGGCGCCCGTCAAGCCGCTCGCGATCGCCACGCGCGCGAGCGAGGACACGCCGCGCACCCGCGCGACGGACGAAACAGTGGAGGAATCGTGATGCGGGCCGATGCGGATGTGGTGATCGTCGGCGGCGGCTTCATGGGCGCGGCGGCCGCGTTCTTCCTGCGCCGGCGCGGACGTTCGGTGATCCTGATCGAACGCGCGCTGATCGGACAGCAGGCGAGCGGCACGAACTTCGGCAACGTGCGCCGGCAGGGCCGCTACCTGCCGCAACTGCCGCTCGCGAACCGGTCGCGCGAGATCTGGGGGCGGCTGCCCGAGCTGATCGGACACAGCGCGGAGTTCCTGCAGACCGGGCACATTCGCGTGTGCTACCGGCAGGAGCAGGACGACACGTTCGAGGCCTACGCGAAGGAAGCGAGCCATTACGGGCTGAAGCTCGATCTGTACCGGGGCGCGGCGATGCGCGCGAAGTTTCCGTTTCTCGGCCCCGAGATCCTGAGCGCGTCGCATTCGGAGATGGACGGCCATGCGAACCCGCGGCTCGCGGCGCCGGCGTTCGGCCGCGCGGCGGCGCGCGCGGGCGCGAGGATCGAGGAGAACACCGCGATCGTGACCGTCGAGAAGGACGGCGACACGTTCCGCGCGAGCACCGCCGACGGCCGCGTGTTCTGCGCGCCGAATCTGCTCGTGACCGCGGGCGCGTGGGGCAGCCAGTTGAGCGCGCAGTTCGGCGAAGCGGTGCCGATCGAAGTGAACGGCCCGCAGATGGCCGTCACCGAGCCCGTGCCGTACGCGATCCGGCCGGTTGTCGGCGTATCTTCGCCGCACATCGAGGAAGTCGTGTACTTCCGGCAGGTGGAGCGCGGCAACATCGTGATCGGCGGCTGCGCGCGCGCGAGCGCGTATCTCGACGAGCGCCGCGCGAAGGTGCTGCCGGAAAGCACGCTGCTGCAGTTTCGCCAGCTCGCGCGCGTCGCGCCCGCGCTCGCGCGGCTGAACATCATCCGCGTGTGGAGCGGCGTGGAAGGCTACATGCCCGACGATCGCCCGATCATGGGACGCAGCGCGAAGGTCGACGGCCTCTATTACGCATTCGGCTTTTGCGGGCATGGCTTCCAGCTCGGGCCGGGCGTCGGCGATACGATGGCCGAACTGATCGACAGCGGCGCGACGCGCACCCCGATCGAGCCGTTTTCGATCGCGCGCTTCGTGTCGCCGCCAACGGTCGCGCAAGCGGCGGCGTGACGGAGCGCGCATGGCGAACGTTCCGGATCGCATCGACGCCGCCGCGCCCGCTGCGGCGTGCGCGGCGGCGCGCCCTGGGGCACGCCCGGAGTCTCGTCACGGGTCTCGTCCCGAGTCGCGCGCCGTATCGCGTCCCGAGTCGCGCCCCGTATCGCGCGCCGTGTGCTGCGCGCTGCGCTTCATCGACACGCACTTCGCGCAGCCGCTCAATCTGCACATGCTCGCGGACGTCGCGGGCCTGAGCGTGTCGCGATTCGCGGCGCGCTTTCGAGACGAAGTGGGCCTGTCGCCGCATCGCTATCTGTGCCGCGTGCGGATACGTCGCGCGCAGGATCTGTTGCTGCGGGGCGTGCCGCCTTCCGTCGTCGCGACCGAAGTCGGCTTCTTCGACCAGAGCCACCTCGGCCGGCATTTCCGGCGGGCGGTCGGGCTCACGCCGTGCGACTACGTCGCGCGGCCTGTCGCGCTGCTCGACGAACCGAATCTCGATGCGCCTGACGATGCGCCCGCGCGGATGAGCCGCGCGCGTGCGGCGTCGAGACCGCCGGGACGCGGCGCCGAGTGCTGCGGCGTTCGGTCGAGCGCGTGTGGCGACGCGTGAGCGTGCGGACTGAGCGCGATGCGGGCCGCACGCGGCGAGTGCGATGAGTGAGATGAGTGCGATGCGTGCGGCGCGATGTCCGCGCACGTCGCTCATTGCCGGATAGCGCTTTGCAATAAGCATTTCGCAAATCGATGTTTGTTCCGCTTCGGGCGATTCCATAAGCTTGGCGTTTCGTCGGTCGTGCGATCGTGCGCGGCGACGTTCGTTCGAGAGGCTTCCGCCGATGAATCGTCACGCTTTCCCGCCGCCGTTCGCCGCCCGCCGCCGCGCGTTGCGCTGCCTTGCCGTCGCGTCGGCCGCGGCGCTCGCCGGCCGCGTTGCGCCGACAACGGCGGCGCAGCGGGCGGCGGCCGCGACGGCGGGCGTCGACGTGTCCGGCGTCACGCTCGTGCTCGGCGATCAGGCGGGCGGCCTGCGTGCGCTCGCCGAGGCGGCGCGCGTGCTGAACGACACGCCGTATCGATTCCGCTGGGCGAATTTCCAGGGCGCGGCGCCGCTCTTCGAAGCGCAACGCGCGGGCGCGATCGACCTCGCGCCCGCGGGCGACTTGCCGGTGCTCACCGCCGCGCTCGGCGATCCGGCGCTGCGGATCGTCGCGACGCGCGTCGGCTCGCCGGCGTCGCTCGGCATCGTCGTGCAGCCCGATTCGCCGGTGCGCGACGTGGCCGACCTGAAGGGGCGCACGGTTGTCGTATCGTCCGCGCGCGGCAGCATTTCGCAGTACCAGCTTTACGGCGCGCTCGCCGAGCGCGGGCTGTCTCGGCAGGACGTCGACGTGAGATTCGTGCTGCCCGTCGATGCGTTCGCCGCGTTCGAGGCGAAGCGTATCGATATTTGGGCGACGTTCGATCCGTATTACGGGCATGTCGTGAGACGCGGCGCGCGCGTCGTGCGCGACGGCGGCGGCATCAACTCGGGCCTCGCGTTCCTGACGTCGCCCGTCGGTACGCTCGACGACCGCGCGAAGCGCGCGGCGCTCGCCGACGCGCTCGCGCGGCTCGAACGGGCGGGGCGCTGGGCGCTCGCGCATCCGGACGAATACGCGAAGGTCTATGCGGCGCTCACGCGGTTATCGCTCGACACGGCGGCGGACATCACGCGCCGCGCGGCGCTCGCGCAGCGGGCGGTCGGCGCGGCCGACATCGCGACGCTGCAGCAGGTGGCCGATCGCGCGGTGCGCGACGCGATCCTGCCGCGCCGCGTCGACGTCGCGTCGATCGCGGTGCAACGCATCGGCGCGGCTTGATCCGCGAGCGGCCTTCGTTGCGGCGCGATGCGATGTCGCGCGGCGCGAGGCTCATCGGCCGCCCCGGCGACCGGCGTCGGCCTCGATGATCGAGACGCCGTGCCGGCCCCGCTACGCGCGGTGCCGCCGAATCGGGCCGTTCCCGATCTCCGTCGTTGCGACGAAATCCGTCTGCTCGCCGGCCGGCGTCGCGCGCGGGCGCGCCGAGGCTTTTTGCTCGGTGAGCGCGTGACATTCGCGCGCCGCAACGTGATCCACTTCGAGCAACGACCGTCGCACGCCGAGGCCTAATTCATGGACAGCGATTCCCTGATTCGCGCGCACCTGGCTCCGCCTCCGCATAGAGCCGATACAAACGCTCGCCTTGACGATCGCACAGATGTAGCTCCCGTGGCCCCCGTCCGCGCAGCCAAAGCAGCCGCCAGCCGCCGTTCGCGGCGGGCAACAAGCCGCCGAAACGGAATCCGCCGCGCGTCAACACGGGCGCGTGCGCCACATTTTCCGCCGTGGCCGGCAAGCTCAGATCGAGCAACGAACGCGCGGGCAGCGCGGCAATCTCGGCGATCTGCGCTTCACTTGCCCGCGACGTCTCCAGCACGACCCGCAAGCCGTCCCGCGTCAGCGTGAAGTCCGACGCGGCGGAGTCCGGTGCCGGCGGCGCCTCGCCGAACGCCGCGCGCAAACTGTCCAGCCATGCGCGCCAGTGCGCCGGCCAGTCGAGCCGAGGCAGAGGCCACGCACGCAGCGGCAGGCACCCGACCACGATGCTCTCCCGTTCCGCCTGCCCGAACGGCGATTCGACGTAGTCGATCAGCAGCGCCGTGCTGCGAAACCCCAGCGCCAGCGCGACATGCTGGCTGCGCGGATGCGAACAGACCTGCTTGATCGTCACCATGCCGACGCCGAGCCGTCCCGCCGTCGCGTGCAGATGACGGGCGAGCCGGCTCGCGATGCGCTGGCCGCGCGCGTCCGGATGCACAACGTTCAGCGCCAGTTCCGCCAGCCCGGGCCGCGCCGCATCCCGCCACAATGTCGCGTGGCCCAGCAGCCGCCCGTCGCGGACCGCCACCGCCGAGCGCCATCGGCCGCTGACGTTGTGCGCGTGAATCCGGCTCGGCAGATAGACGTCCGGATACACGTAATGCTCGCCATAGACCGCGCGAAACAACGCGCTGACGGGTTCGGCATCGGCCGCCTGATAGTCGCGCACCAATGCCTCCAGCGGATCGCGCTCGCTCATCGCCAGGCCTCCGCATGCGCGTAGTCGCGCTGGTCGACGATCCGCAGCAGCTTGCCCGAGCGCGGATGGGTACGCATCCGTTCCAGTGGCGTCTGCCGTAGCGCCACGCGCAATTGCTGTTCGGCGCACAGTGCCGCGATCGCCGGCTGAGCCATGAATACGGCATCGCGGATTCGTTCGAGATCCAGCGGCGCGCGCGCCGCCAGCAGCAGCGTCAGGCAATCCACGCCGTCCGCGCGCGCGACTTCCAGTTGCCACCCCAGCAGCGCGCATGCTGCGTCGAGCACGCGCCCGAGCGCCTCCGGAAACAGCGACAGCGTGCCGACACGGACCCGGTGGCCATGCGCGGCGCGCCCGAGCAGCGCGAACTTGCGCGCGGGGCCGGGCGGTTCGCGCCAGCACGCGAGATCGCCGCTGGGATAACGGATCACGGGCATCAACCGGCGCTGCAGGTTGGTGACCAGCAGGACGCCCCGGCGCCCGGCTTCGTCGATGGGCTCACCACTCTCCTCGTCGACGATCTCGATCATGCTGTCGTCGTCGAACACGCGATGTTCGCCGTGCCCGCAAGCCTGATCGGCATAGCCGATCAGGCCCGCGTCGACGCTTGCGCAGCCCACCGAGCCGACGCGGGCACGCGGCAATACCTGTGCGAGCAGCGCGATCTGCTCGTCGAACAAGGTCTCGCCGCCGTAGAGCACTGCCCGCACGTCCGGCAAGGTGTGGCCATGCGCCGCCAGGTGACGGGCGAAACGCAGTAACTGCGCCGGCACGCCGGCCAGGACGTTGATGCGGTGCTGGCGAATCGCGGCCGCCAGCACGTCGTGGTCGACATGGCAGGTGAACGGGTACTCGACGAGGGCCACGGGCGCATGCGACAGCGCGCCGTGGATGAACAACAGGCTGGTGTAGAGGTCGCCCGCGAAGAACAGGTTGGCGACCCGGTCGCCGTCGCGCAGCTGGCGCGCGAGGCCCGCGCCGAACGCCTGCACGAACGCGCGCCATTCGGCGCGGCTGAACACCGACAGCTTGCCGTCGCCGGTGGAGCCGCCGGTCTTGAACACGTGGCCGTCGTTCGGCGCGGCGGTCAGCGCGCGCCAGCGCGTCAGGTCCTGCGAATCCCGCCAGTAATCGGCGGGATCGATCGTCGGCAGGTCGGTCAGGCGCCAGCCGTGGGCGGGCAACGCACGGTACAGCGCGCGGTAGTGAGGCGAATGCGCGCGCGCATGCTCGACGAGGGGAATGAGGCGTGGATGCATGGTGATGAGCAATGTATGGACGACGGAAGTTCAGCCGCGCAGATCCATGACGAACGGCGTCTTGCCGCTGTGTGGATGGCGCTGGAACGCGGCGGCCGCAACGGCGCTCACCTCGAGGCGCAGCAGCCCGCCGCTCACGACCTGGTTCAGCATGGCGTCGTCCAGCACGCGTGCGCGGATCGAGGCCGGATCACCGTCGACGAGCAGCCGGATGCGGTCGCGCCCACCGTCATCACGATCGATCAGCCACTGCATCGGCTGGCCGATGGGCCGGCTCAGTTGCTCCGGATCGACGAAGATCGTGCCGACCCGCAACAGCGCGCCATGGCGGCCGGCGAGCCGGAAGCGCGGCGTCTCCAGCCCGCATGGGCAGACCCCCGGTAACCACCGGCCCAGGTCGCCCAGGTCGTAGCGCAGCACCCGCTGGGCTTCGCGGTGGCGCGACGTGAACACCAGCCGGCCGGTCTCGCCCGGCGCGGCAGGGACGTCGCGCGCAGGCTCCAGCACTTCCAGCCATTGCGTGTCCGCCAGCAGGTGGAACTCGCCGTCGGCGCAGCTCGCACACGCATGGCCGAGCGGACCGGCGTCCACCGAGCCGTAGATCGCCGAGCGAATCAGCTCGACGCCGAAGCTCGCCAGATACGTGCGTTGCCCGGCGTTGACATGCTCGCCGCCGCAGAACACCTTGCGCACCCCGCCGTAGCGGCGCAGCGCGTCGCTTTCGCGTTCGAACAGCCGGTGCACGGTGCCCGGCATGCCGATCAGCGTGTCGATGCGCTGTTCGACGATCAGCCGGGCGATCTCGCTGAAATCATCGTCGACGGGGCCGCCCATCGGATACTGCGGCACCCCGAGCGCTTCGAGGATCGTGAAGAAGCTGAGCATGCCGCCGTACAGATTGCCGCCGTAGAGGAGATTCATCACCCGATCGGTGGCGGGGTCCAGTCCGGCGGCGAACAGGCCGTCGGCCGCGGCGCGCATCTGGCGGTGGTAGTCGCGATAGCTGAAGCGGGCCAGCTTGGGCGTGCCGCTGCTGCCGCCGCTCCGGAAGTAGAGTTGCGCCCGCGCGTGATCGGGCTGGTGTTGGAACGCGGCCTTGTCCATCACCGGCGACGCGTGCAGGCCTTCCGGCATGGCAGGCGGTGCGTCCAGGTGGGCGTGGCCGGGCAGCGTGGCGGGGTCGAGGCTCACCGACACGCGGCGCGACAGGCGTTGCAGCGCATAGGCGCCGTCGTGCGGCTCGCCGGCATAACCGTCGTGCATGCGACCGACGGGCGTGATGCGGCTCACGCCCGCCGCGAGCAGCAGCCGGCTCAGCTCGGGCACGCGGGCGGCGGCGACCAGTCCGCAACTTTGCAGACGAGTGCGCCACGGGCGCAGGATGCCGGCCAGTCTCGCACGCGGGGCCGGGCGCAGCTCGACGGTGCGGAACAGCGGCGATGGCGTCAATTCCTCGCGCAAGGTCCACGCGATCCGCCAACCGTCGCCGTCGATGACCTCGCCCGGCGCGTCGGCGAACGCCTGGTCCAGCCGATGGAAGGCCATGCGGGTGCTGATCTCCGCTGCCTCCTGCCGATCCGCGCGCAGCGCGGGCCAATGGGGCGCCCGGCGTCGCAGCGCGGCGGCGAGCCGGCGCGCAAGCGTGTCGAGCGTCGCCGGATCGTCGCTGTCCACCAGCACGGCCTGCGGACTGGAGCAGGCCTGCTGGTCGTGGCGGCACACGTCGTCGGCGAGCGCGTCGAGTTGCGCGTCGCTGAGGGCGTCCGGAGCCAGGTAGGCGAAGCTGATCCGGTGCCCCCAGTCGATCCAGCGGCAACCGGGCGGCAATTGCGCGCGCAGGGCCGCGAGCGCCGTGGCGCCGCCCCACGCGGACACGCCGTCGGCGCAGGCCAGCAACGCACCGAGTCGCGCGCTCGGCACCGGCAGCACGGCGATGTGCGCGGCGAGCCGGCCGCTCGCGTCGTGTCGCAGCAGTTCGGCGAGCAGGCGCGCGCTCAGGTCGTCGGTGCGGCTGCTCGGGCGCAGCCAGTTGATGTTGCCCGCCAGCAGACCTTCCAGCACGGCCATGAAGGGCAGCAGTGCGGCGTTGGCGGGCGTCACGTGCAGCACCACGCCGAGTGGCCGCCATGCTTCGAAGCGTGGCTCGCGGTAATCCGGACGACGCAGCGAGCCGGGCTGCTCGCCCAATTCCCGCGAGAGCTTGGCTTGCAGTGCCGGGCGCCGGCAGAACGCGGCCAGTTCGGCGCGCGCGGCGGTGTCCGGCAGCGCCGACGGCGCGCCTTCCTGCAGCGCCTCGGCGAAACGTTCGGCGCAGGCGAGCACGGTCTCGCTGTCGAGCGGATCGGCGAGCGTGTCGGCGAGCCGTTCGCGCAGCAGCGCGAGCGCCGTGTCGAGGTCGTGGTCGGCGTGCAGCACGCCGTGAAGCAGGTACATGTCAACGCTCCTTGATCAGTTCGGATGCCGCCATCGCGCAGCTCCGGTTCTTGCTGGTGCCGGCGCGGCCCAGCAGGTCGAACCAGTCGGTGGGCGCGCCGCAGCCGCAGCGCTCGGCCGGCCACAACACGGCCAGGTCGCTCAACAGCAGGCTGTGCGCCGGGCTGGAGGAAATGAAGGGCGACGCCAGGTGGAGAAAGCCCGGCGCACCATAGGGCAGCCGGGCCAGCGTGGCGGTGTCGCGGGCCCACGCGCGCGCCCAGCTCGGCACGTGAAAGCGATGGCGGGCACACTCGACGTAGGGCACCGGATGCTCGACCGAGCCATAACCGTCGCGACAGCGCGAATCCGGCACGCCGAGCTGTTCGCCCAGGCGGCGATACAGCTCGGGCTTTGGAATCGCGGCATCCGCATGGGTTTTCCAGCCGCCGCCGAGAAACACCAGCGAGTCGGGATGCAGCGTCAGCGGCGGGACGCCCATGTCGCCCATGCGCCGAAGCGTGAACCACAGGAACGCGGGAAAACCGAAGATGCGCACCGGCAGGCCTTCGTCGGCGAAACGCTGCAGCGCGCGGATCGCGCCAAACGGGTCGAACTCATGACCCGTGCCGGTATGGCGAAGCACATGGACCGCGTGATTGACCGGCGCGTACTTGCACAGGAACTGGTCGGTATAGGCCGTGCCGAGCGTGATCGCGCCGCGGGGTTCGTAGCTGAGCAGCAGGTAGTTGCAAGGTTGATCCGGCGTATGCCAGCCGTAATGCTCGAAGACCCGGTCCACCATCCGCTGGGCGGCGCCCATGCTGCGCGCGTCGTAGCGCATGCGGCTCTTCTGGCCGGTGGTGCCGGACGAGGTCAGCTCGAGTGCGTCCTGGCCGGTTTCGCTGAGCAGCAGATTGCGCTTGAAGTAGTTGGCGAAGATCGGCGGCAATGCCGACCAATCGGACAGTGCGCCCAGGTCCGCGGGCGGACAGCCGTTCCGCTCCAGCCAGCGGCGGTAGCCGGGGCTTGCGTCGCAGTGGTAAGCGACCAGTTCGCGCATCGCGGCGTCGAACAGGCGGTCGCAGGCGTCGTCGGCGCGGTATGGGTGTTCGAGCGCGCAGAGCGCGTCCACATGGGGCAGCGTAGTCATGAGAGGGGGAGCGGGGAAGGTGGAAATCGGGCGACGGTGGGAGCAGGGCGCGCTTGGCGCAGCACGCGCCAGAGCAGCGGCGCGGCCAGCAGCGAGACCAGCAGCGAGACCAGGCTGACGCTGATGCCGAAGCGGGTCGGCGAATCCCCGGCGCGGACCCACGCGAGGGCTGCGCCGCCGGCCGCCGGCATCGCGACGGACGGCATGCCGAGCGGCGCGGCGACGCTGCCCGTGGCCTCGTCGGTACTGTATAGCGTCAGCCGATAAGGCGTCGCGTTACCCAGGCCCACGCCGAATGGGTGGACGGAGAGGCCGGCACGCAGCAGTGGCAGCGTGGGTGACAGCGGCACGACGGCGCCCAGCAGTAGCAAGCCAGCGGTAGCCGGGTACAGCGCGATGCGCAGCAAGCGGGACACGTCGGGCCGGACGGTGAGCCGGTTCAATGCCAGGTTGCCGGCGATCACGGCGCCGAACACGGAAAGCTGCCAGAGTCCGTAGGCCAGCCCGCCGTACCCCGGATCGCGGATCAACCGCGGCGGCAGGCCGATCGACACGATCGGCGGCAGCGGCAACAGGCCGAGCGTGAGGCTGCCGTACACGGGGTCTCGATGACGTGGCTGCGTCGCGTAGTGGGCAAGCACCGCCCACGCGCGCGGCGGCCGGGGCGGCGGCGCGGCGCGCGCCGTTTCCGGCATACAGCGCCACAGGCCCAGTGTGACCAGCGCGCCAACGGCGCCGATCGCGACGAACAGCTCGCGCCACGACAGTGCCCGCAGCAGCAGCGTGCCGGCCAACGGTCCGGCGAGTGGCGACTGGAGCGCGATATCGGCGAACAGCGCCATCAGCCGTACCGCGTCGCGCTCGGCAAAGGTCTCTTGCAGCGCCGGGTAGCTGACCACGACGAAAAGGTGCCCTTGACGAAGCGCCGCAGGTTGAAGCCGCCGATATGCCGGCTGGCGACCGCGGCCAGGCAGGCGGCTGCGAACACTAGAGTGCCGGTGAGCAGCAACGGCCAGCAGCCGATGCGGTCCGACAGCGGCCCCCGCGGCCATTGGAACGCGATGTCGCCGAACAGGAAGGCATGGAGTGCGACAGGCGCGTGGTGCCGCGCGGCGGACAAGTCGTGGGTGACCTGCAACATCGTGGGCATCACCATATCGCTGGCGAGATGGGCGAGCAGTTCGAAGGTGGTCAGCGCAAGACAGAACAGCACGTCTTGACGGCGGGAAATTTCCAGCAACGGGCGAAATACGGATTCAGACATGGATGATGAATGCGTGATATATGCGGAAAATCAATGGAAATGAATTTTCCAAAGAAATATTGATTTATTTGATTTTAGAATTTCAGAAACTTATTGAACTGAAAAACAATCGTGCAATGAATTTTGAATGAGTCAATTGTCTCGTCATCAGATGCGGCGATGCCGCCTCAACAGTCTCAGGGAAGTCGATCCAGAAAGATTGACGAGGTCGTTGCCGGCAAAAGACGACGGCAGAACGATTCCGGCCACCCGTGCCACGCAGCCTGCGTCAACAATCTATATCAATAGAAATCGGACTAACTCGAAAGATGGATTCCGAAGAATGGCCATTCAAAATCAATTTGAATGGAATTTCTTGGCGCCAGATAATAGTCTAGATGAAATGGAAATGCAGCGATGTGTTTCGTCGGCGCTACAGTGAGAAAAATCAATTGACCGATCGGAATCGAAAAGAAAGTCAGCGAAATCGAAGAGGGGGGAGGTGTCGACGGCGGTC
Organism: Burkholderia savannae; assembly: GCF_001524445.2. Lineage (NCBI taxonomy): Bacteria > Pseudomonadati > Pseudomonadota > Betaproteobacteria > Burkholderiales > Burkholderiaceae > Burkholderia > Burkholderia savannae. The sequence continues at coordinate 1,947,479 of NZ_CP013418.1, read as the reverse complement.
GCAATCCGCGCTTTTCCGGCGGCGTCATAGAGTGGCAGCACGACACATGCATAAAGACGCGGCGTTCGGTCTGCGCAACTGGCCGGGCACTTCGCGGTGCGGCCGGGGCTGCTGAAGGCGTCGACGAGCCTGTTCCGGATCGACGTGCGCGGCGCCGGCCGCCATGGCGCGATACCGCATCTCGGCTGCGATCTGGTGTTCGCGGTCGTGCAGATCCTGACCGCGCTGCAAGGAATCGTCACACGCAACAAGAATCCGCTCGACGCGGCGGTGTTGTCGGTCACGCAGATTCACGGCGATGAACGGAATCAACGATCAGTGTTTCAGCGCCGCCCATGGGGCGGGCTTCACGATGGCGAATCGGCCGGGCGACCGGCCCGTGCCGATTTGCTCGCACAGGCGATGCTCAAGCAGCAAGGGCAACGCTGCGTCGCTTGCATCATCATGGTCGACACGCCGTGGGTACGACGTCGTGATCGCCGGCGACTATTACGTCCCCGTGCTGGTAAGGTCCGGTCTGCTGTTCAGGCTCGATAAGAACAGGTTGCCGAACATGGCAGACATTCCTATCGTGCGGACCGGAGCCGTCCGCCCGCAACCGCCCGCAACCGCTCGGCCGGTGCGTCTCGCGAATTTCGAGCCGCCATCGGAGTTGCCCGATTTCGAGCGGAGGCGTTTGCGACAAGCCGGGCCAAGCCGCATCGCGGCCCCGATGAGCCACCCGCGACGGTTGCGAGTTCGCCATTCGATGCACCGGTGATACTCGTCACGGTCATGCGCGCGATGGCGTTGTTTGTGCGAACGCGATACGTTCGCGGCGAATACGAGGTTCTTGCTGACGCGCCAATGTCGCAGGATTGCCGATGGCGCTCCGTGGCTCGCGACGCAAGGCCGGCAGCGACGCCTGAGGGCCGCCAAGGAAAACCATGGATCTCCGCGGCTCCTCGTGTGGCCCGTGAATCCCATTGCAATCGACGCGTTCGCCCATGTCAGCCACCGTGACAAAACGAAGCAAGCACTGAATGCAAGCATTCAATGCTTGCCGTGTCGACTCTTTCGTTTTTCGCCGCCGCCGGCAGCCGGCCCCGAAAACACCGCCAACCGAGTCTCGATCCATTTGAGCAATTCGAGCGGACCGGGCGCGAGCGGCCGTCCCGACTTGACGAGCACCCGCGCATGCGTCCCCTCGAATAGCGGATGCGCGATCGGCACCGTCGTCAGCTCGCCGTTCGCAATCTCCCGATAGGCGGCGAACTCGCCGATCAGCGTGATGAAGTTCTCCGCGGTGACGATGCGCTTCAAGGCCGTCAGCGAATTCGTCGTCAACGTCGGCCGGATCGCGACGTTCTCGGCCAGCTCCAGCATCTTCACCACGTGACCGATGCCGAACGTCGGCGGCATCAGTGCGAGCGGGTACGCGCGAAGATCGTCGATGGCCGCCGGCCGCTTGCGCCGCGCGAGCGGGTGATCGCGCCGCAGCAACAGCACGACCGGCTGCGGCGAGCTCGCGCGATACGCGATCTGCGGATGGGGCGGCGGATTGTACGCGAGCCCGATGTGCGCGCGGCTTTGCGCGACCTCTTCGAGAATCGAATCGACCGCCAGCATGTCCACGCCGATCGCGAGCTTCGGGTATGTCGCGCAGAACGGCGCCAGCACGTCGTCGACGAGCGTGTCGACGAATCCTTCGCTGACGACGATCCGGATGTGCCCTTGCTGCAGGCCCTTCAGCGCGTGAAGCTGGTCTTCGAGCTTTTCCTGTTGCGACCGGTAGCCCCGCCAGAACTCGAGCAGATGCGCGGCGGCCTCAGTCGGCCGCACGCCGCGCGCCTGCCGCTCGAACAGCGCGGTGCCGAGCTCTTCCTCGAGCAGCCTGATCTGCCGCGTGATGACGGACGGCGACGTGTTGATGTGCTCCGCTGCGCCGCGAATGGTGCCGTGCGTCAGCACTTCATGAAAGTACCGAAGGCGCTGGAGGTTGATGTCTCGCATCGAGGGCTCCCGTGTCGATCTGTCGTTGCTCACGAGTCAACGATATGTGAACTTAGTTGCTCTTGCTAGTAGCGCCATGCGCTGCCAACATGAACGCCATGCAGCGATCGTCCGGCGAAGGCACGCACGAGATGCCGTCCTCCACACGGAAAGGCGAAATGAACATTCTGATTGCAGGCTTCCAGCACGAGACCAATACGTTCGCGCCGACGCGGGCGTCGTATCAGAGCTTCGTTCGCGGCGAAGGCTTTCCGCCGCTGGCGCGCGGCGCGGACGTGCTGTCGCTGCGCGACGTCAACGTGCCGGTCGGCGGCTTCATCCGGGCCGCTCAGGCGAACGGGCACGCGCTGCTGCCCGTGATCTGGGCGGGCGCGTGCCCGTCCGCGCACGTCACGGCCGACGCGTTCGAGCGGATCGGCGGCGAGATCGTCGCCGCGGTCGAGGCGGGCGGGTTCGACGCGATCTATCTCGACCTGCACGGCGCGATGGTCACCGAGCAGCACGACGACGGCGAAGGCGAGATCCTCGCGCGCGTGCGGCGGATCGTCGGCAGCCGGATGCCGATCGTCGCGTCGCTCGATCTGCACGCGAACGTCACCGCGCGGATGGCCGCGCACGCGAGCGCGCTCGTCGCGTATCGCACCTATCCTCACGTCGACATGGCGGCAACCGGCGAGCGCGCCGCGCAGGTGCTCGAGCGAATCGTGTCCGAACGCCGGCCGCTGCATTGCGCGATGCGCCGGCTGCCGTTCCTGATCCCGATCAACGGCATGTGCACGCACGCGGAGCCCGCGGGCGGCGCGTATCGATTGCTCGCGCAACTCGAACGGGACGGCGTCGTATCGATGTCGTTCGCTCCGGGTTTTCCGGCCGCCGATTTTCCGGAATGCGGGCCCACGGTGTGGGCGCACGCGTTCGATGGCGACGCGGCCGAGCGTGCGGTCGACGTGCTGTGCGCGAAACTCGTCGACGACGAAACGCGCTGGGGCGTGCCGTTCCTGACGCCCGACGCCGCCGTGGCCGAAGCGATTCGCCTGAGCCGCGGCGCGACGAAACCCGTCGTCATCGCCGACACGCAGGACAACCCCGGCGCGGGCGGCGACGCCGACACGATGGGCATGGTGCGGGCGCTGCTTCGCCGCGCGGCGACGGACGCGGCGGTGGGCGTGATCTGGGACCCCGACGCCGCGGCCGCCGCGCACCGCGCGGGCGTCGGCGCGCGCATCGGCCTGAGCCTCGGCGGCCGCTCGGGCGTGCGCGGCGATGCGCCGCTCGCGGCCGATTTCGAGGTCGAGCATCTGTCCGACGGGTGTTTTCGTTTCGACGGCCCGATGTTCAACGGCGCGCGCGGCGATCTCGGCGCGGTGGCCTGCCTGCGCATCGAAGGCGTCAGGATCGCGGTGAGCACGAACAAGATGCAGACCTTCGAGCGCAACCAGTTCCGTGTCGCGGGCATCGAGCCCGAGCGGATGCGGATCGTCGTGAACAAGAGCTCGGTTCATTTTCGTGCGGACTTCGAAGCGATCGCCGAGGCGATCCTCGTCGCGAAAGCGCCGGGGCCGATGGCCGCCGATCCCGCGGATCTCGCGTGGGCGCGCCTCGATCCGGACATTCGCCTCCGGCCGAACGGGCAGACCTTCGGGGCGTTTCGCGCGGCGATGCGTTAGTTCGTTTCCGTTTCCATTCGATTGCACGTCACCGGTGCGCGCGACGTCCGCCTGCCGGCCCGGCTCGCGCCCGCCGTTCCGCGAATGCGGGCGCGGCCCGCGTGTCCGGTGACGCCGATGGTTCGCAGTCCGTCGATTCGATGCATTGCTTCGTTCCGGGAGGCCGGGCGATGCCGCGCAATGCCGATCGATCGCCTGTTCATGCGGCGCGCCATGCGCCGCGCATTTCGCCGCCGCATGCGATGCGGCGTTTTCCGGCAACCTTGAAGGAGGACTGATCATGTCCAATGCGATAAACGTCCGGCGCCGCCGGCTGATGGGAACCGCGCTCGCGGGCGTCGGCGTGATGAACCTCGGTCTCGACGGGCTCGCCCGCGCGCAGTCCGCGCCGCGCTCGGCGGGCGCGAGCGGCGCAACGGGCGATTCAAGCACCCCGAACGTCCCGAACGTCCCGAACGCCCCGAACGCCGCGAACGCCGCGACGTTCGACACGATCCATCAGATCGACGCCGGCCCGCTCAACGTCGGCTACGCGCAAGCCGGGCCGAAGGACGGTCCGGCCGTCATCCTGCTGCACGGATGGCCGTACGACATCCACAGCTTCGCCGACGTGGCGCCGCTCGTCGCATCGGCCGGCTATCGCGTCGTGGTGCCGTACCTGCGCGGCTACGGCTCGACGCGCTTGCTGTCGGACGACACGCCGCGCAACGGCCAGCAGGCGGTCATCGCCGCCGACATCGTCGCGCTGATGGACGCACTGAAGATCGATCAGGCCGTGCTCGGCGGCTTCGACTGGGGCGCGCGCACGGCGGCCATCGTCGCGGCTTTGTGGCCCGAGCGCTGCAAGGCGCTCGTGTCGGTGAGCGGCTATCTGATCGGCGGCCAGGAGGCGAACCGCAAGCCGCTGCCGCCGAAGGCCGAGCTCGCGTGGTGGTATCAGTTCTATTTCGCAACCGAGCGCGGCGCGGCCGGCTATGCGGCGAACCGCGACGATTTCAACCGGCTGATCTGGCAGCTCGCGTCGCCGAAGTGGCGTTTCGACGACGCGACGTACGAACGCTCGGCGCAATCGTTCCGGAATCCTGATCACGCGGCGATCGTCATCCACAACTATCGATGGCGTCTGGGGCTCGCGCAGGGCGAGCGTCGATTCGACGCGCTCGAGGCGCGTCTCGCGGCCGCGCCTGCGATCACGGTGCCGACGATCACGCTCGAAGGCGACGCCAACGGCGCGCCGCATCCCGAGCCCGCCGCTTACGCGAAGAAGTTCGTCGGCAAGTATCTGCATCGCGACGTCGCGGGCGGCGTCGGGCACAACCTGCCGCAGGAGGCGCCGAAGGCGTTCGCCGACGCGATCCTGCAAGTCGCGCATCTGTGACGCGAGGAGGATAGTCGATGTCGAAGCGAAGTTTTCGAATGGCCCGCGCGCTCGCCGCAGGCGCGTTTCTGCTGTTCGCGGTGCGGGGCGGCGGCGCGTTCGCGGACGCATCGAAGCCGGCCGCGTCGCCGATCTACGGTGTGACGCTTCCCGAAGGCTATCGGAAGTGGGAGATGATCGCGCCGGCCGAAGAGGCGGCGCCGCTCGACGAACTGCGCGTGGTGCTCGGCAATCCCGCCGCCGTGAAGGCGATCGAGCATGCGACGTTGCCGTTTCCGGACGGCGCGATGCTCGTGAAGCTCGCGTACAAGCGCAAGCCGTCCGCCGAGTTCGAATCCGCGACCGTGCCGGGCCAGGCGACGACGGTGCAGGTGATGGTCAAGGATTCGCGCCGGTATGCGTCGACGGGAGGCTGGGGCTTCGGCCGTTTCGTCAACGGCGCACCGGCCGACGAAGCGCAGCATCGGACCTGCTTCGCGTGCCATCAGGCCCGCGTGAAGGATCGCGATTTCGTCTTTACGCGTTTTGCACCGTAGTGTCGCGCCGCAGCGCGCCGGCGAGGCGGCGGTTTCCTTTGTCGCCGTTCGGTTTTATATTCCGAGGAATCGAACGGCGCTCACCCCCTCGCAAACCCCTACGCAATGCTACGTAGATGCCGTACGTAGTCATGCGCTTGTTAGGTTTGCATCGAAGGCGAACAATATGGCCCCATCGCTACGTCCCGACGGAGCGTGACGCTTGCCGTCGTTGCGCGCGGCTCCCCGCCGCGCATATTTCGAAAAAATAGACAGGAGACGCCATGAATCGGGCTTCCGGTTATTTGCTCTGGATCGCCGTCGCGCTGCTCGGCGCGTTCGCGTTCGGCACGATCGCGCTCGCGCACGGCGAGCGGGTCAGCGCGCTATGGATCGTGATCGCCGCCGTTTGCGTGTATTTGATCGCGTATCGCTTTTACAGCCGCTTCATCGCGAGCAAGGTCGTCCAGCTCGACGGCCTGCGGATGACCCCCGCCGTCAAGTTCAACGATGGCCTCGACTACGTGCCGACCAACAAATACGTGCTGTTCGGCCACCATTTCGCCGCGATCGCGGGCGCGGGCCCGCTCGTCGGCCCCGTGCTCGCCGCGCAGATGGGCTACACGCCCGGCATGCTGTGGATTCTCGCGGGCGTCGTGTTCGCGGGCGCGGTGCAGGATTTCATCGTGCTGTTCATCTCGACGCGCCGCGACGGCCGCTCGCTCGGCGATCTCGTCAAGATGGAGCTCGGCGCGGTGCCCGGCGTGATCGCGCTGTTCGGCGCGTTCCTGATCATGGTGATCATTCTCGCGGTGCTCGCCCTCATCGTCGTGAAGGCGCTGACGAATTCGCCGTGGGGCACGTTCACCGTCGCCGCGACGATTCCGATCGCGCTCTTCATGGGCGTCTACACGCGCTACATCCGGCCGGGCCGCATCGGCGAAGTGTCGATCATCGGTTTCGTGCTGCTGATGGCGTCGATCGCGTACGGCCAGCACGTGCACGATTCGCCGACGCTCGCCGCGTGGTTCACGTTCAGCGGCACGCAGCTCACGTGGATTCTGATCGGCTACGGCTTCGTCGCGTCGGTGCTGCCGGTGTGGCTGCTGCTCGCGCCGCGCGACTATCTGTCGACGTTCCTGAAGATCGGCACGATCGTCGGCCTCGCGATCGGCATCCTGATCGTCGCGCCGGAGCTGAAGATGCCGGCGCTCACGAAGTTCGTCGACGGCACGGGCCCGGTCTGGTCGGGCAACCTGTTCCCGTTCCTGTTCATCACGATCGCGTGCGGCGCGGTGTCGGGCTTCCACTCGCTGATCGCGTCGGGCACGACGCCGAAGCTGCTCGACAACGAAACCAACGCGCGCTTCATCGGCTACGGCGCGATGCTGATGGAATCGTTCGTCGCGATCATGGCGCTCGTCGCCGCGTGCGTGATCGAGCCGGGCGTGTACTTCGCGATGAACGCGCCCGCGGCCGTGCTCGGCACGACGCCGGAGGCGGTTGCGCAGACCGTCACGCAATGGGGCTTCATGCTGACGCCCGACATGCTGACCGAAACGGCGAAGGCCGTCGGCGAGACGACGATCATCGCGCGCGCCGGCGGCGCGCCGACGCTCGCGGTCGGCATGGCGCAGATCCTGCACCAGGTGATCGGCGGCCAGGCGATGATGGCGTTCTGGTATCACTTCGCGATCCTGTTCGAGGCGCTCTTCATCCTGACCGCGGTCGACGCGGGCACGCGCGCGGGCCGCTTCATGCTGCAGGACCTGCTCGGCACGTTCCATCCGGCCTTGAAGCGCACCGAATCGCTGCCGGCGAACCTGATCGCGACCGCGCTGTGCGTGGCCGCGTGGGGCTACTTCCTGTATCAGGGCGTGGTCGATCCGCTCGGCGGCATCAACACGCTGTGGCCGCTTTTCGGCATTTCGAACCAGATGCTCGCCGCGATCGCGCTCGTGCTCGGCACCGTCGTGCTGTTCAAGATGAAGCGCGAGCGTTACGCGTGGGTGACGATCGTGCCGACCGCGTGGCTGCTGATTTGCACGCTGACGGCCGGCTGGCAGAAGGTGTTCGATTCGAACCCGAAGGTCAGCTTCCTCGCGCACGCGGCGAAACTGCAAGCGGCGGCGGCCGACGGCAAGGTGCTCGCGCCCGCGAAGACGCTTGCGCAAATGCAGCGGATCATCTTCAACGACTACGTCGACGCGGCGCTCGCGGCGCTGTTCATCCTCGTCGTCGTGAGCATCGCGGCGTACGGCGTGATCGCGGTCGCGCGCGCGCGCCGTGCCGCGCAGCCGACATCGCGCGAGACGCCGTACGAGCCGATGCCGGCCGCGCAGGCGCTCGGCAGCGGGCGCTGACGGGAGGCCGCGATGTTCTCCGATCTCGGCGGCGAATTGCGCACCGCGGGCCGTTATCTGGGGCAGGCGCTGCGATTGATGGTCGGCCTGCCCGACTACGAAGGCTACGTCGCGCACATGCGCGCGACGCATCCCGATCGTCCGGTGATGACGTACGAGGAGTTTTTCCGCGAACGGCAGAATGTGCGATACGGTTCGGGAGCGGGGAAATGCTGCTGACGGCGTAGTCCGCGGGCGGCGGCGGTTTCGCGATGCGCTTGTCGCGATCGCGCAAAAGCGTCACGGTGCGAGCCGTGGCGCTTTTTTCATGGGCGGATGCGGCGGGACGACGCGTTGGATCGAAGCGGCGAACGGCCAGGCGGATGGATGGACGATGGCCCGATGAGTATCCGCCGACATCTGCGCCGCTCAGCGCCGCTTCGACGGATCGCCGCAGAAATGCTCGATCAATTCCTGCATCAGATAGCGATGATGCGGCGAGAGCGCCTCGATCTTCGATGCCAGCTCGATGGTCTCCGCCGTCGGCGCGTATTTTTCGTCGCGTCGCGCCGGCTCGTGCGTCCTGCCGCCGGGCGCGCCGGGCGGCGGGCCGTAATGGAGCCAATGCAGATCGACGCGCAGCCAATCGGCGAGCGTGCGCAACTTGTCGGGCGTCGGGATCGTGCGGCCCGTCAGCCATTTGTGTGCGGTTTGCGGAGAAATCGGGTGTTCGCCGCGATGCCGCAGATTGAAGTGCAGCGCAAGGGCGGTCGCGCCGGAGATTTTCTCCGGGCTGCGCTGCAGGGCGAATTTGAGGCGTTCTGCGAACGCCGCTTTTTCTTCGAGCGTCGGCATGGCCGCATTGTGCGGCTGCACATCATCGAAGCGGACAACCAATCAGGCTATTAATAGCCTATATGAGATATATTTGGCTTGGCGTTGAAAGGTTGAGAAGATTTATTTTGGCTGCTTTATTCGCCGCCCAATCTGACATTGAATTCCGCATTGTGTCGCGACGAGTATCCAGTTGTCAGGTTTTAATTAACTCGCGTGAGATAATGTGTCTGGCATCCGGTTACTCGTGCGAACTGGCGCGCTATTCGGCATCCTCCGTGTTCCCGTCGCCGACAAGCGTTCCCGCGGCACGCATGCACGCACGCACGCTCGCATCGCTCTTCATGGCGTCCGCGCGACGTCGCTCAGACCATCTCCCCGATGCATGCATCGAATGCCGCGACCAGCCGATCGACGTCTTCCGCGCCCGTTTCCGGACACACGAGCATCATGTTGTGGAACGGCGTGATCAGCACGCCGCGGTTCAGCAGATACAGATGCACGATGTGCTCGAGCTCGCCGTCGAGCTGCATTCCGGCGATCGCGCCGTTGCGCGGCGGCGTCGGCGCGAACTGGAATTCGGTGCGCGCGCCGATCCGCGTCACGCACCACGGCAGCCCGCGCCGCGCGATCGCCTGTTCGAGGCCGGCCGCGAGCCGTGCGGCGAGGTCGAACATGTGCGCGTACGCGGCGTCCGTCATCACGTCGGCGAGCGTCGCGCGGATCGCGCGCATCGCCAGCATGTTCGCGGTCAGCGTCGTGCCGATGCCGGAATGACCGGGCGGCGCGCTCGCTTTCGCGTGCTGCGCGCGCTCGGCGAACGACGCACTGAAGCCGTACACCGCGCACGGCACGCCGCCGCCGATCGGCTTGCCGACGACGAGCAGATCCGGCTCGAGCCCATGCGCGACCGCGTAGCCGCCGGGGCCGCTGCTGATCGTATGGGTTTCGTCGATCGCGAGCAGCGTGCCGTGGCGGCGCGTCAGCGCGCGCGCTTCGCGCCAGAAGCCGGGGTCGGGCAGCACCATGCCGATGTTGGTCAGCGCCGGCTCGGCGAGCACGCACGCGACGTCGCCGCTCTCCAGCGCGGCTTTGAGCGCGGCGAGATCGTTGAATTCGACGACGCGCGTGTACGCGAGCAGATCGTGCGCCTGGCCGAGCAGGCTGTCGCGCTGCGCCGGCTTGCCGTCGACGAGATCGACGAACACGTCGTCGACGGTGCCGTGATAGCAGCCGTTGAACACGACGATGTGCTTGCGGCCCGTTGCCGCGCGCGCCCAGCGCAGCGCGAAGCGGTTCGCGTCGCTCGCGCTCAGCGCGAACTGCCAGTACGGCAGCCGGAAGCGGCGCGCGAGCTCCGCGCCGACCCACGCGGCGTCCTCGCTCGGCAGCATCGTCGTGTAGCCGCGCGTTGCCTGCTCGGCGAGCGCGCGCGCGACGGGCTCGGGCGCGTGGCCGAACATCGCGCCCGTGTCGCCGAGGCAGAAGTCGGCGTAGCGATGGCCGTCGACGTCGGTGAAATGCGCGCCGCGCGCGTGATCGACGTGCAGCGAGAAGGGCGTCGACCAGTCGCGCATCCAGTGCAGCGGCACGCCGAACAGCAGGTGCTGCGCCGCTTCGGCGCAGCGCGCGCGCGATGTCGGCATGGCTCGTTCGAAGGCGTCGCGTTCGCGTGCGAGGAGCGCGCGGGCGCGCGTCAGATTGACTCCGTGGCGAATTTCCAAGTGGGCTCCTTTGCGGAATGAAACGGAATCGCGGAACGTCGGCGAAAGCTTCGCATATTCATTCGAGTTGGTCGATCCGCGGGAGCCGGGCGGGCGTCGGCGCGCGCCCGGCGCGACAGGCGATGGTCGAGCCGGCGCGCGGGGACGGGCGGGGGACGGCGAAACGCGCCGCGAGATGTCGGAAGCGTCGCGCAAGGCGATGGGCGAACGGGCGTTGTCGGTCGCAGTGCGTCGCGGACGATCGACGGGCACCGGCGCTCGGCGCATTGACCGCCGTTGCGGGCGTCGAGACCGGAGCGGCGAGCGCGCCGAAAGACACCTATGCCGGGCGGCGAGTGTCGTCGTCGTCGGCGGCGCGGCGTCGAAACCGACCACGTCGCATCGGCATGCCGCCGCAGCGACGCCGCCGGCATGCGCCGTCCGCGCATCGCCGGCGCACGTTCGCGCCGGCGCCGACGGCCGAGCGTGGCGACTTCGGCCCGGATCGCCGCCTTGCGCATCAGGTCCGCCGCGCGTGCGTTTCGACGCCGGTTGCGCCGCTCGCTGCCGTGAGCCGCGCGGCGAGCGCCGTCGCCTCGCCGAGCGACGCGACCGCCTCGTGCGGAATCCCGAACGCCTTGACGGCCATCCGGCCTTGCTCGGCGACGGCCGCGCGCCGCTCGGGATCGGGCTCGACGCTGATGAGCGCCCTGCACACCGCGCCGAGCGCCGTCCTGTTCCGCTTGAGCCACATCGCGCGATGCTTGCGGTCGTCGTGGCTCTCGCCGGCTTCGAGCGAGACGTACACGACGACGAACGGCGCGCCGCCGCGCATCAGCGCGTCGATTTCCTTCTCCCATTGCGTCGCGTAGCCGGGCGTCGCGGCGCTTTCGCGGAATACGCACATCGGAAACCGGCTCACGTCGTGCACGACGAAATCCTGCGGATCGAGATTCATGGCAATGCTCCCGGAATGGATGACGAAAAAAAAATCCGAAGACGAAGACGATGGCAAAGGCAAAGGCAAAGGCAAAGGCGAACGCCACGACGAGGCGCGAAGCGAAGCGGCGCAGCGCGGCGGCCGTCAAGGCCCGCGCGCGTCCGGCGGGCCGTCGGCTTGCGCGACCGGCGCATCGCGCCGCCAGCCTGCGCCGAGCGCCTTGTACAGCGCGATCACGCCCTGCACATGCGCGAGGCGGCTCAGCGCGAGCGCGTCGCGCGCGCGGTACGTCGCGCGCTGCGCGGTCAGCACCGACAGGTAATCGCTCAGTCCGCCGCGATACAGGCGCATTGCGCGCGACTGCGCGTCCTGGCTGCTGTCGGCCGCCGCGACGAGCGCCTTCTGCCGGTCGCGCTCGGCGCGGATCGCGGTCAGCGCGTCCTCGACCTCGCGGAACGCGACGCGCACGCGCTGCGCATGCGCGATGCGCGCCGCCTCGGCGGCGGCCTGCGCGGCGCTGACGCCCGCTTTCGCGCGGCCGCCGTCGTAGAGCGTTTGCGTGCCTTCGAGCGCAATGGACCACGCGACGCTCGCGCTCGCGAACAAGTCCTGCACGAGGCTCGCGGTCGAGCCGACGCTCAGCGGAATCGCGAAGCGCGGCAATTGCGCGGCGCGCGCGACGCCGATCTGCGCGGTGGCGGCCGCGAAGCGCCGCTCGGCGGCGCGGATGTCGGGCCGCTCGCGGATCACGTCGGCCGGCAGCGCGACGGGCAACTGCGGCGCGACGGGCAGCGTCGCGCCGGGCGCGGCGAGCGCGTCGCGCAGCTCGCCGGGAAAGCCGCCCGTCAGCACGCCGATCGCGTGCGCGAGCCGCGCGACGCTCGCCTGCAGCGGCGGCAGCGCGGCCTGCGCGAGCTCGAGCTCGGCGCGCGCCTGCGCGACCTCGAACGATGTGCCGAGACCGCGCCGCTGCGCGCGCTCGGTCAGCCGCAGCGTCGCGTCGAGGCTCGCGACGTTGTCCGCCGCGAGCCGCAGCCGGGCCTGGCTCGCGCGCAGTTCCGCGTAATCGGACGCGAGCTCGGCGACGAGGCTCACGAGAATCGCGCGGCGGTCTTCGTCGATCGCCTCGACTTGCGCATCCGCGGATTCGATCGCGCGCCGCGTGCCGCCGAAGACGTCGAGCTCCCACGACGCGTCGAAACCGAGCCGATACGTTCGCGATTGGCCGATGCCCGGCGGCCAGTCGAGCGCGCGCGACGAACGCAGCGCGTCGGCCGTGCCGCCCGCGGAGACGGCCGGGCCGAGCCGGCTCGCGATCCGGTCGCGCTCGGCGCGCGCCTGCAACAGCCGCTGGCGCGCGATCGCGAGGTCCTGATTGCCGCCGATCGCCTGCGCGATCAGCTTGTCGAGCAGCGGATCGCGGAACGCGCGCCACCAGTCCTGCGATTGCGCGGGATCGGCCGGCGCGGCGTCGCCGCCGCGCGCCGTCCAGTCGGACGGATGCGCGGGCCGCGGCGGACGATAGTCGGGGCCGACCGCCGTGCACGCGGCAAGCGCGATCGCGCAGGCGCCGGCCGTGAGCGCGGCGGCGCATCGTGGCGGACGGAAAGAAATGGATCGCATCGCCGCCGCCTACATCAACGTGTGCAGCCACGACGCGAGCCGGCCGCGCGGCGTCGAGCGGCGGCCGGCCTCGCCGATCTCGACGCTGCAGGTCATGCCGGCCGCGAGCAGCACGCCCGCCGGCACGCGATCGAGCTCGATGCGCACCGGAATCCGCTGCGCGAGCCGCACCCAGCTGAACATCGGATTGACGCTCGGCAGTCCGAGTTCGTCGAGGCCGCCGTTCTCGTCGGCGATGCCGCGGCCGATGCTTGCCACACGGCCACTCAGCAGCGGATCGAAACCCATCAGCTTGATCCGCGCGGGCGCGCCCGTTGCGATGCGGCGCAGCTTCGTTTCCTCGAAATAGCCAGTGATCCAGAAGCTGTGCGCGTCGAGCACCGAGATGCCGGGCTTGCCCGCGACCGCGTAGTCGCCGCGACGCAAGCGCAGCTGCGTGACGTAGCCGTCGACCGGCGAGCGCAGCGTCGCGCGCTCGAGATCGAGCTCCGCGACTTCGAGCGCGGCGAGCGCCTTGCGGTATTCGGCCTGCGCGATCGACACCGCGCGGCCCGAGCGCTGGATGTCCTCTTGCGGCACGAGATCGTCGAGGCCGGTGCGGCGGCGCGCCTCGTCGCGTTTCTGCCGCATCGCCTCGGCGCTCGCGGCGACTTGCGCCTGCGCCTGCTCGAGCGCGAGCGCGAAGCGCCGCGGATCGATCCGGTACAGCACGTCGCCTTTCGATACGCGCTGGTTGTCGGCGACAGCGACGCCGATCACGGTTCCGGACACTTCCGGCGCGATTCGCACGACGTGCGCGCTCACGCGGCCGTCGCGGGTCCAGGGGGCGAGCACGTACGCGTGCCAGAGGGCGGCGACGAGCGCGATCGCGAGGCCGATCGCGACGAGCGTCGCCACGGAGCGGGTCAGGGGTTTGAGCGACATGGTGCGATGTGGCGAACTAGAGAAAGAGGATCAGCGCGGCGACGAGCACGAGCGAAACCGCGAACTCGAACAGCGCCGGGTGCCACACGCGGCGCAGCAGCCCGGCGCGCGCGAGCGCGGCGCGCACGGCCAGGTAGAGCGGCACGGTCGCGCATGCATAGACGAAGAACGGCGGCAGGTAGACGCCGGCCACGGCGAATTCACTGAGCACGGCGGGACCTCGGCGGAACGGGGGTGAAGTACGCGGCGTGCGTGTGCAGCAGCGTGTGCACGTCGGCGAACGCGGCCATCAGCCGCTTCAGCTCGACGTCGTGGCCGGGATGCGCGGCGGCGAGCCGGGCGATCGCACGGGCGGCGCGGCGCGCGTGCAGCGCCGCGCGCGCGGGCTCGGCGGCGCGGCGCGCGAGCCGCGCGAGGCCGGTGCGTGCGCAGTCGAGCGCGGGCGCGGGCAGATCGCCGCGCGCGACGAAGCGCCGGATGCGCAGCAATTCCTTGCCGACGTGCAGCGCGGCGAGCCCTTCGACGCTCGCCTGCGTCATCGCGGCCGGCCGGCTTTTCAGCAGCGCGGCGAGCTGCGCGATGCGGTGTTGCTGCCGCTGCGGCCACTGGGCCGCCGCCGGCCGCCTGTGGCGAGAAGCGAGGAGCCCGAGCGTATCGTCGCGGATCGTGCGGCGTAGCCGCGCGATGTCGGCGGCGAGGTTGCGCGGCAGGATCAGCTGGAACGCGAGCAGCGTGACGAACGTCGCGAGCACCCACGCGACCGATTGATTGAGGAACAGGCCGAGGTCGGGGCGAAACGGATTGGTCGCCGCGTTCAGCGTGTTGAACGCGACGAGATACGCGAGGCCCGCGAGCGCGGTCTTCGGCGTGCTCGTCGCATAGATGCCCGGCAGCCAGAACAGCGCGAGCGTCGCGACGAGGAGCGGAAAGCCCTCGATGCGCGGCAGCACGCCGAATGCGCAGACGAACGCGGCCGGCACCGCGGCGACCGTGCCCTTGATGAATGCCTTCGCGCCTGCTGCGGGATCGCCGGCCGTGGCGAGCAGCGCGCAATACGGCGCGACGACGAGCAGCATCATGTCGCCCTGATCCCAGCCGGTCGCGAACCATATCGCGCCCGTGATCACGATCGCGCACATCGAGCGCGCGCCGTTGCGCACGGCCGAGCGCGCGTCGCGATGAAAGCGCACGGGCGCGGGCTTGCCCTGCGGCCTTGGCCGCTGCAACTCGGCAAGGCCGCGCAGCGCGGCGAGATAGTCGTCGATCTGCTCGATCAGGCGCTCGCCCGCGATCAGCAGCGTCGCCTCGTCGCGCGGGTCGGCGAACGCGATCCCGGCGAGCGCGTTCCGCAAGCGCGTGCGCGCGTCGCCGAGCAGCGCGGCCGCGTGCGCGGCGCCGTCGGGACCGTCGTCGAGCGCGTCGGCGGCGGCCCGCCACGCCGCCTCGAGCCGCGGTTGCAGGCGCGCGATCGCGCGTGCGCCCGGACTGTCCGCGGGCAGCGGCGGCGTGCCGCCCGCGAGCGCGCCGAACAGCGACGCCATCCCGTGCCGCACGGCCATCGCGCGCTGCGCGAGGTCCTCCGATTCGGCCTTGCCGAGCGCGAGCAGATCGTCGATTCCGTAGATGTCGGCCAGCAGCGCGAGCCGCGTGTCGTCGCCGGGCGCGGCCGCGATGCCGCCGCGCTGCGCGGCGATCGCGCGCGCGACCGCCGCGGCGAGCCGCGTCACCAGCGCTTCGAGCTTGCCGCGAACGTCGCGGGCGCTGAACAGCATCGACACGAGGCTCAGGCACAGCACGCCGATCACGACGGTCGAGCCGCGGCCGATCACGCGTTCGAAGGTGAGCTCGGGGCGCAGCATCGCGCCGTATGTCGCGAGGCCGATCGTGTAGCCGGCGACCACCGTGCCCGACGCGCGAAAGTGCCGCAGCATCGTCATGCCGGCGACGCACAGGCCGAGCCAAAAGCCGAAGCCTAGAATGAAGAGCAGCGGCTGCTGCGCGAAGCAGCCCATCAGCACGAACGCGACGAGCATCCCGGCGATCGTGCCGGCGACGCGCCACACGCCCTTGCCGATCACCGCGCCCTGCACGGGATTGATCACGAGCAGCACCGTCGACGCGGCGGAATACGGCGTCTCGAGCGCCAGCAGATACGCGACGCCGAGCGCGAGCGCGGCCGCGGCGATCGAGCGCGCGACATACGCGCCGCGCGGCGTGAACAGATCGAATTCGAATCGCTCGAGGCGCGCGAGCAGCGCCGCCGTCGCTCGGCTCGGTCGTCCGCGCGCCGCCGAGACGGCGGCCGTCTGATCTGCTGCGTCACGCACTGATCGCGCTCCGTGATGAATGACGGAGGCAGTCTACGGGCGTCGCTCGCGTTCAGAAAAGTGAAGTCTTTGCAATCGGCGCATGCGTGAGACGCACGCGTCGCGCGCGCGTCACGCGTGCGCCGGCTGCAACGCGGTCGGGCCCGTGCACAGCCCGCGCACGACGCGGCGCAGCCATTGATGCGCGGGGTCGCTCTGGAAGCGCGGATGCCACGCCTGCGTGATCAGCACGGTCTCGAGCGGCACCGGCAGCTCGAACGCGCGCACGTCGAGCCCCGCCTTCACTGCGCCGCACGCGAGATGCTCGGGCAGCGGCAGAATCAGATCCGACGCGTGCAGCGCGAATACCGCCGCGTACGGCGTCGGCACGACGAGCGCGACGCGGCGCTTCAGCCCGCGCTCAGCGAGCGCGGCGTCGATCGGCCCGGACGACTTGCCGCGCCGCGACACGCCGATGTGCGGCCAGCGCGCGAAGCGCTCGGGCGTGATGTCGTCGCCGAAGATCGGATGATCGCTGCGCGCGAGCCCGACGAACGTCGTCGTGAAGAGCGGCTGCACGCGGATCTCGGGCCCGAGGCGGCGCGACGCGCTGATGAACAGGTCGATGCGGCCGCTGCGCAGCGCGTCGTCGTCGACGTCGTCCTCCTCGGGCGTGAAGCGCAGCATCGCGCGCGGCATGCCGCGCTCCATCTCCTCGAGCAGCCGGCCGCTGTGCATGCCGACGAAGATGTCGTTCGCGCGCACGTTGAACTGCTTGTCGAGCGTGCGCAAATCGATTTCGGCGCTCGGCGCGAGCAGTTGCGACGCGCGCTCGATGGTCTCGCGCACGACGCCGCGC
Organism: Burkholderia savannae; assembly: GCF_001524445.2. Lineage (NCBI taxonomy): Bacteria > Pseudomonadati > Pseudomonadota > Betaproteobacteria > Burkholderiales > Burkholderiaceae > Burkholderia > Burkholderia savannae. The sequence goes on along the minus strand of NZ_CP013418.1, from coordinate 1,930,396 downwards.
AGCGCGAGCGCGCGCGGCGTGGGCACCATCCTGCGCCCGGCCTGGACGAAAATCGGATCGCCGACGGTTTCGCGGATGCGCGCGAGCGTGCGGCTCATCGCGGGCGGGCTGAGATTCATGCGGCGCGCGGCGCCGACGACGCTGCCTTCTTCGAGCAGTGCGTCGAGCGCAATCAGCAGATTCAGATCGGGGGCCATCGGCTTCTCCGTGTCGTGGCGTGCATGCCACGCAATGGTAGTGCGAGAGTCGATCGTCCGGCGTTACCGCGGCGCACGCATCGATTGCGCGGCGCGCAACGCTCGATGAACGTATCGGCGGCTTCGTTCGCCGGTTCGGGCATGCGACGGCGCGCGAACTGCGTCGCCGCTCAATCCGTTGCGATGTCGGTCTCGCGGCGAGATATTCGCGCAGATCCGCGCGTATTCGGCTGCATGGGCGATCGGTGTCGCCGCACGGCGCTCGCACGCGCGATCCGGATGACGGGCCGTCGACGTGGGTGCGGCGTGACGTTCGACGGAACTTCTTCGATTGCGACGCGGGCCGAGCTCGATATGACGCGATCGAATGCGGAGCGGGCGAAAGTGCTTCGGCCCGGCGCGACTCGGTCTGACGTGCGCCGGTTTGAGGCTGACGCGACTCGGTCTGACGTGGCCCGGCCCGGCTCGGTACGGCACGGCGTGACGTGGCGTGGCGTGGCGTGGCACGGCTCGGCACGACGCGACGCGACGTGACTCGGCCCGCGTGGCCTGGCTCGACCCGACCCGACCCGGTCCGACATGTTCCTGCTCGACGCGACCCAACCCGGCTCGACGTGCGCCGGTCGAGCGTTCGCCGGTCGAGCGTGACCCGGTCGAACCCGACGCTATCCGGCCCGATTCGCCGCTTTCGCGACGTGGCCGACTTCGCGGCGCGATACGCCGATGCGGCGCGCGTCGCGTCGTTTAGCCGCTCAACGCATCGAGATTCAACGCATATGAATGGCCGATCCAGACCGCGGCGTCGCGATGATCGCGCAGCTCGTCGCCCGTGTTCGGATGAAGGAACACGTCGAGCGCGCCGTGGTGCAGCACGAGCCACGGCACGACTTCGGCGAATTGCGCCGGCTCGAACGCGATCTGATACGACCACGTCGGATGCGGCCCGACGAGTCGCTCGTGAAAACGGCCGAGCTGCACGGTCGCGCCGAAGCGTCGTTCGACGATCGCGCGAAACGCCCACGCGGCGTCGCGGCTCGATGCGTCGAAATATACGTGGGCATGCCAGCCGATGATGTCGGCGACGTCGGAAGATGTCATGGCGGTTCTCGGAATGTCTGCGCGTGCGCGGCGGCGTCGTGCGCCCGTGCGCATCGTTGTCGGTGGCGGCGCGTCGTTGGCGCCGGCTCAACGCGCATCGTAACGCGGCGCGAGCAAGCGTGCTTGCGGGTTAGCGGCGCAAGTGGCGCACGCGGCGCAAGTGGCGCAAGTGGTGTGTGTGGCGCCGGCTCGGCTCGGCGGCCGTCGCATGCGACATCGATCGGTTGCGCAAGCGGACGTGACGAAAAAGTGCGACAAAGACGCGTGAAGCGGGGAATTTCGCTGAACGTGCGCCAGGATTTCCATGTCGAGGCGTTCGACGATGCGAAATCGCATCGGCATCGATATCGGTACCGATGCCGCCACGGCCACCGCCACCGCCACCGCCACGGCCACGGCCACCGCCACCGCCACCGCCACCGCCACCGGCCTGACACCGGCCTGACACCGCTCATTCATCCCAAAACATCGTCCGTCGCGCGCCGACCGACGTATCGCAACCGACGCACGGCGCGCCGAAAAAATGCATCGCGGCGAACTGCGCAAAGGCGCGGCCGGACCCCGGCGACACGCGCGCCAAAACAAAAGGCGCCCCGAATGTCATTCGGGGCGCCTCGGCCGTCGACGGCGGGCGCGCAATCTCGCGCGTCGCCGGCGATCGTCGGGTCAGGCCGTCGCGGCCGGCTTCGGCGACTTTTGCAGCTTGCCCTTGCCCGCGCGCTGGATCTCTTCGAGCTTGATCTCGACGTGGCGGGAGAACACGTACTCGGCCGGACGCTGCTTGTCGATCGGAATGTCCGGCGCGAACGGGCCGTCGGTCTTGATGCCCTTCTGGCTCACGCGCAGCGCCTTCAGCGGATGCGCGATCGTGTCCATCACGGCGGTCGCCTCGAAGCCGCAGTGGACCATGCAGTCCGCGCACTTCTCGTAGTTGCCGACGCCGTAGTTGTCCCAGTCGGTCGTCTCCATCAGTTCCTTGAACGACTTCACGTAGCCTTCGCCGACCAGGTAGCACGGCTTCTGCCAGCCGAACACCGTGCGCGCCGGGTTGCCCCACGGCGTGCACTTGTAGGTCTGGTTGCCGGCGAGGAAATCGAGGAACAGCGACGACTGGCTGAACGACCAGCGCTTGCCGCCTTCGCCGCGCTTCAGAATTTCGCGGAACAGGTTCTTCGTCTTGTCGCGGTTCAGGAAGTGCTGCTGATCCGGCGCGCGTTCGTACGCGTAGCCCGGCGACACCGTGATGCCGTCGACGCCGATCGGCTTGAGCGTATCGAAGAACTTCGCGACGCGCTCGGGGATCGCATCGTTGAACAGCGTGCAGTTGATGTTCACGCGGAAGCCGCGGCGCTTCGCTTCCTTGATCGCCGCGACGGCCTTGTCGTACACGCCGTCCTGCGACACGGAATGGTCGTGCATGTCCTTGTCGCCGTCGAGGTGAACCGACCAGACGAAATACGGGCTCGGCTGGTAGTCGTCCATCTTCTTTTCCATCAGCAGCGCGTTCGTGCACAGATAGACGAACTTCTTGCGCTTCATGATGCCCCGGACGATTTCCGGCATTTCCTTGTGGAGCAGCGGCTCGCCGCCCGCGATCGACACGACGGGCGCGCCGCATTCGTCGACGGCCTGCAGGCATTCCTCGATGGACAGGCGCTGGTTCAGGATCGGATCGGGGTAATCGATCTTGCCGCAGCCGTTGCACGCGAGGTTGCAGCGGAAGAGGGGCTCGAGCATCAGCGCGAGCGGATAGCGTTTGTTGCCGGACAGGTGTTGGCGCACGATGTACGCGCCGACGCGGGCTTGCTGGAGCAGCGGAATAGACAAGAGATGTCCTCCTTAAACTTCGCGGGCGACAGCTTGCATGAGCTTCGCCGGCAGCTTGAATTCGACTTTTTCCTCGCGGCCCGACATCGTCGCGACCTCGACCGGGCCGAGCGCGCGCAATGCGGCGATCACGTCCTCGACCATTTCCTCGGGCGCCGACGCGCCGGCCGTGAGGCCCACCGTGCGCGCGTTCGCGAACCATTCGGTGCGGATTTCCGAGCCGTCCGCGACGAGATAGCTCGGCACGCCGCTTTCGGCGCCGATCTCGCGCAGCCGGTTCGAGTTCGAGCTGTTCGTCGCGCCGACGACGAGCAGCACGTCGACCTGCTCGCTCAGTTCGCGCACGGCCGCCTGGCGGTTCTGCGTCGCGTAGCAGATGTCGCGCGTGTCCGGGCCGACGATGTCGGTGAACCGGCGCTGCAGCGCTTCGATGATGCCGCGCGTGTCGTCGACCGACAGCGTCGTCTGCGTGACGTACGCGACGGGCGCGTCGGCCGGCAGCGTCAACGTATCGACCTCGGCTTCGCTCTGGACGAGGATCACCTCGCCCGGAATCTGGCCGATCGTGCCTTCGACTTCCGGATGGCCGGCGTGGCCGATCAGGATCAGCCGGCGGCCGGCCGCGACGTACTGGCGCCCCTGCACGTGCACCTTCGTGACGAGCGGGCACGTCGCGTCGAGGACGTCGAGGCCCCGGGCATCGGCATCCTTTTCGACGGTCTGGGCGACGCCGTGCGCGCTGAAGATGGCCACGGCGCCATGCGGCACTTCGTCGAGCTCCTCAACGAATCGCGCCCCTTTATTTCTCAGGTTTTCAACTACGTGCCGATTATGGACGATCTCGTGACGTACATAGACCGGCGCGCCGTGCTGTTGCAGCGCGCGCTCGACGATCTCGATCGCGCGGACAACCCCCGCACAAAAGCCGCGAGGCTGGGCAAGGATGACTCGCATATTTGGGCGAACTCCGACGACTGACGCGGGGTGCGAGCGGCCGGCAGGCCGGGCCGATCGCCCCAACTTGGATGTTATGAATGCAGGAACGGGCCCGGCACCCCGAAGTAATCGCGCATTTTAACCCTATCGGCTTTTGCGTGCTTTACCGTTCCTGACGTTGTGGCAATTGGAGCAACCCCGGAGGTCCGGCGCTTGCGCGCGTCAAACCCAGTAAACTAGGCGGTTTTCACCGAACCTTTCGGCTCGCTGACGCCGGAGGGCACCTAAAGGGCTGATTTGCATGGAAGTCGATCGTAACGAAACGGGCGCGCCGGCGCGCGCGGCCGCCGGTCCGGGCGGCGCGCCGGGCCGCCGCCGCGCACGGGCGGAGGGCCGCGCATGACGCTCATCGTCGTGTTTCTGCTGTCGTGCCTGTCGCTCGTGATCTGGCTCGTGCTGCTGTTCGGGCGCGGCGGCTTCTGGCGCGCGCGCCCCGCGCGGCGGCTGCCGCCCGACGCGCGCGGCGCGGCCGCCGGCGCCGGCTGGCCCGCGGTGGCGGCCGTCGTGCCCGCCCGCAACGAGGCCGACGTGATCGGCGAGGCCGTCAAATCGCTCGTCGAGCAGGACTACGCAGGCTCGTTTCATCTGATCGTCGTCGACGACCACAGCACCGACGGCACCGCCGACGCCGCACGCGCGGCCGCGGCCGCCGCCGGCCGCGCCGACCGGCTGACCGTGCTGACCGCAGAGGCGCTGCCCGCCGGCTGGTCGGGGAAGGTATGGGCGCAGTCGCAGGGGATCGCCGCGGTGCGCTCGCTCGGGCTGCCCGCCGACTACCTGCTGCTGACGGACGCCGACATCGGCCATCCGCCGGACGCGCTCGCGCAGCTCGTCACGCGCGCTCAGGCCGAGCAGCGCGATCTCGTGTCGCTGATGGTGCGGTTGCGTTGCGATTCGTTCTGGGAAAAGGCGCTGATCCCGGCGTTCGTGTTCTTCTTCGCGAAGCTGTACCCGTTCTCGTGGGTCAACGATCCGCGCAACAAGACGGCGGGCGCGGCGGGCGGCTGCATGCTCGTGCGCCGCGACGCGCTCGAGGAGGCGGGCGGCATCGAATCGATTCGCGGCGCGCTGATCGACGATTGCAGCCTCGCCGCGCAGATCAAGCATCGCGGCGCCGGTCATCACCCGATCCGGCTCGACCTCGCCGAGCGCAGCGTGTCGTTGCGTCCGTACGATAGCTGGCGCGACATCTGGAACATGATCGCGCGCACCGCGTTCACGCAGCTTCGCTATTCGCCGGTGCTGCTGCTCGGCACGCTCGTCGGGATGACGATTATCTATCTGATGCCGCCCGTCGCCGCGCTCGCGTATGGCGCGCGCGCGTGGCCGGCGTGGCTCGCGTGGGCGTCGATGTGCACCGCGTATGCGCCGATGCTGAGCTATTACCGCCGCTCGCCGTGGTGGGCGCCGGCGCTGCCGCTCGTCGCGCTGTTCTATGTCGGCGCGACGTTCGCGTCGGCGGTGCGCTACTGGCGCGGCAAGGGCGGGCAGTGGAAGGCGCGCGTGCAGGCGCCGGTGCAGGATCGCTGAACCGTTGCGGGCCGGTCGGCGGCGTTCGGGAGCGGCCGCGTCGGCCGGTTGTTCGTCGGTTTTGGCTTCGACTGCGATCTTTGCCGGACTGCGCGCGCAAGCTGTTGCGCGAAGCGTTTCGTCGGGGTGCGAGGGCGCGGCACGGGGCACGCGGCCCGGTTTCCCCGATCGTCCGGGTGCGTGTGAGTGTGCGGGCGTGGCGCCGGCGCCGCGAAAACTGCGGATGCTTGCGGACCCGCGGGGCTCGGTTGCTGCTGCGGGCCGTTATCCGTTGTCAGTGGTCTCGATTGAGCGCGTCCCCCGCGTTTATTCAGGAGAATGCGCTCGCTCGATCGGGCGACTTCGCCATTTCCCGGCCGGCGGCCGTCTCGACCGCCGTTCCGGTCACCACTTCCCCTTTCCTTCCGACGGTGCGGCGCCGGCGCTGGCCGTGGTCGGCCGCGCCGCGTCACTTCTGCGTGAGCAGCATGTACAGCTGGATCACGACCTCCGGCGAGAACGTGAACGGCACCCAGCCGAACCCGCTGTGCCGCGCGACGAGCAGGCGGTCGCCGTTCGCCTGCTTCTGCACCGCCATCAGCGGATTGCGCGTCGTCACGAAGCGCCAGCCGTTCGGCAGCCCGTTCGGCTGCTCGATCGTCATCGACGCGCGCACGTGCGCCAATTCCTCGATCAACTGGCTGAGCTGCTGAGGCGGCAGCGACACCGAGTGCTCGCCGAGCGTGAGCGTGATCTGGTCCTGCGACGGCCGCGCAACGTGCAGCGATAGCTCGCCGTTCGCCGCTTGCACTGCCGCGACCGGCGCCGCGGCTTCGGCGGCCGCCCGGTTCTGCTCGGCCTGCGACGCGAGCGATTCCGCCGCCGCCTTGTAGCTCGCCGCGCGTGCGGCGGCGGCCTCGGCGGCCGAACGTTCGGTCGTGGCCTGCGCGAACAGCGACTCGGCCGCGTCCTTGTCGGCCGCCGCCTGGGCCGCGGCCTGCTCGGCCGCGGCGCGGTCCGCCGCGGCTCGGGCGGTGAGGGTTTCGGCTTCCGCCTTGTCGTTGGCGGCTTGTGCGGCCGCTGCGTCGGCGGCGCTGCGTTCCGCCGTCTCTCGTTCGGTTGCGCGCGTTTCGGCCGCAGTGCGCTCGGCGCTGGCCTGCGCGGCGAGCAATTCCGCTGCGGCTCGATCGGCCGCCGCCTGGGCGGCGATCTCTTCGGCTGCGGCCTTGTCGGCCGCCGCCTGAGCGGCGGCTTGCTCGGCGGCGGCACGGTCCGCCGCGGCTTGCGCGGCGAGCGTGTCCGCCTTTGCCTTGTCGTCGGCGGCCTGAGCGACAGCTTGCTCGGCGGCGGCCCGATCGGCCGCTGCGCGCTCGGCGATGCCCGCATCCGCCGCTGCGCACTCGCTCGCCGCTCGAGCCGCGAGCGATTCGGCCGCGGCCTTGTCGGCGGCCGCCTGCGTCGCAGCGTGTTCGGCGGCGGCTCGGTCCGCGGCCGCTAGCGCGGCGGCATGCTCGGCCGCCGTGCGCTCCGACGTCGCCTGCGCGACGAGCGCTTCGGCGGCGGTCTTGTTAGCCTCGGCCTGCGCCGTCGCGTGCGCGGCGGCGGCGCGATCCGCCGCTGCCTGAGCGGCGAGTGCTTCGGCGGCAGCCTTGTCGGACGACGCCTGTTCCGTCGCCGCGCGTTCCGTTGCGGTATGGGCGGCAAGCGCTTCGGCGGCCGATTTGTCCGCCGCTGCTTGTGCCGCGGCCTGTTCGGCGGCGGCCCGATCCGCGGCCGCCTGCATCGCGAGCATTTCGGCCGCGGTCTTGTCGGTGACCGCCTGCGCGGCGGCGGCTTCGGCCGCGGCCTGGACGGCGGCCGCTTGCGTCGCGAACGCTTCGGCCGCCTTCTTGTCGGCGGCCGCTTGGGCGGCGAGGGATTCGAGCGTCGACTGCTCGACGGACATTCGGGCGGCTTCCGCGTGCTTCGCCGCGGCGGCTTCGGCGGCGGTCGCGGAGGCTTCCTGCGCGGCGCTCGCTACGTCGCACACCGTATGGATGAGCTGATCGACGCGGCTGTCGAGCGTATCGATCTGATCGTTCAAGTTCATGCGTGCATTCTCTACGTAAGACCCGCGATTTTACCCGCAGGCCCTGTCCAGGTTCGAACGTTGCATGTAACAAAATGCTGGCAACGTGGCAGACGCGGCAGCGAGCGCGTGTCGGACCGCGCACTTGGAGCGGTTCGGCGACATTGGCTGACGTAATGGGCGAGAAGTCGACGGATGGTGCTGCCGAGGTCGACGTGTGCCCGAAGTGTGGGCCGGCGCCTCCCGGATCGTCTTCGATCTTCGAGGCCGCATGGGGGCGTTTCGTGTCAGCGGCGATCGGAAAGGGCGGTCGACGCGCGCCGGCGGCCCCGCCGGCGGCCCGTTAGGCAGGTTCGTCGTCGTATCGGCCGCGATACGGTGAGATCCGCGGCGAGATCGCGGCGCGAACGCTGGTTGGGCGGCGAGATGTCCTTTGCCCCGTGGTTGCCGCACGCTTTGCTGCTGCGGCAGCCTGCTCGAGGGTCTTTCTCGATCGAAAGCGTCGGGCGATCACATGCTCGACGCGTTCGCATCGATCGCTTCAAGATCGATGGGGATCTTGCCTGATGGCGACAAGAAGAGCGACGGCGCGAATGCGCATCGCAGCCGCGGGCCGCTCGTGGCGAGCCGAGCGCCGCGCGATGCGTCGCGATCGCCGATTTTCGATCCGGCACGCGGATGCGGGCGTCCCGTTTTCCGGGAAGAGGGGCGAATGCGTCGATAACCCGTCGCGGTCCACGATGAGTCGGCGAAAAATCGGAACGTTGCGCGGACCGTGAACGGCACGCGCAGAATTGCTGCCGAAACCCCGAAACCCCGAAACCCCGAAACCCCGAAACCCCGAAACCCCGAAACCCCGAAACCCCGAAACCCCGAAACCCCGAAACGCCGCTCAGCGCAAATAACCCGCCTGCCGGAACCAGTCGAGCGCGTCGCGAATGCCCTCGCGGTATGGCCGAGCGCGATAGCCGAGCTCGCGCTCCGCCTTCGCCGACGTGAAATACATCTTGTTCTTCGACATCCTGAGCCCGTCGACCGTCACGAACGGCTCGCGCTTCGTGATCTTCGCGACCGCTTCCGCGCCGAGCGCGATCGGATACAGCGGCCAGCGCGGCAGCGCGAGCGTCGGCGCCTTGCGGCCCGTCAGTTGCGCGATGTCGGCGAGCATCGTCTGCAACGGCAGGTTCTCGCCGCCGAGGATGTAGCGCTCGCCGGTCCGCCCGCGCTCGAGCGCGAGCAGGTGGCCGTGCGCGACGTCGTCGACGTGCACCAGGTTCAGGCCCGTGTCGACGAACGCGGGAATCTTGCCGAGCGCGGCTTCGACGATGATCCGGCCGGTCGGCGTCGGTTTCACGTCGCGCGGGCCGATCGGCGTCGACGGATTGACGATCACGGCGGGCAGCTTGTCCTCGGCGATCATCCGCTCGACCGCGCGCTCCGCGAGCACCTTGCTGCGCTTGTAGACGCCGATCGCCTGCTCGGCCGTGAGCGGCGACGACTCGTCGGCCGATGCGCCCGACGGCGTCACCTTCAGCGTCGCGACGCTGCTCGTGTAGACGATCCGCTCGACGCCCTCGGCGAGCGCCGCGCGCATCGTCGCGACCGCGCCTTCGAGATTCGCACGCTCGATCTCGAGCGGATCGGGCGCCCACAGCCGGTAGTCGGCCGCGACGTGCAGCAGGTAGCGCACGCCGCGCAGGGCGGCGCGCATCGACGCTTCGTCGCGCATGTCGCCCGTCGCGATCTCGGCGTCGAGATCCGCGACGTTCGTGCGCGGGCTCGTCGGCCGCACGAGCACGCGCACCCGATAGCCTTGCTGCCGCGCGGCGCGCGCGACGGCGGAGCCGACAAAACCGGAGGCGCCGGTCACCAGAACGAGATCGCGTTGTGTGTCAGTCATAGTCCTCATGGCCGCGCGCTCGTGCAGCGCGGCGTGTTGTGCGTCGTGCGAGATTGTACGTGGTCGCCTCGCGCGGGCGGCGCGCGGTTTCGTCGAGCATCGTTCGCGGCGCGCGACTACAATGCCGGGCTTGGATCGACTGGATGACACGGGGGATGCGATGAGCGGCGACGATCTGGACGAGCGTCTGGACGAGCGGATCGAAACCTATTACGTGCGGGTGCGCGGCGTGGTGCAGGGCGTGGGCTTTCGGCACGCGACCGTGCGCGAGGCGCATGCGCTCAAGCTGCGCGGCTGGGTCGCGAATCTCGACGACGGCTCGGTCGAGGCGATGCTGCAGGGCCCGGCGCCGCAGATCGACCGGATGCTCGCGTGGCTGCGGCACGGGCCGCCCGCCGCGCGCGTGACCGAGGTGACGTTCGAGGAGCGCCGGACGGACAAGCGCTTCGAGCGCTTCCAGCAGCATTGAGCGCCGCGGCCGATTATCCGCAGGCGGGGCGCGGGATCGCGCTGTCGGTGGCGGCGTCGGCGCTGTTCGCGCTGCTGTCCGCGTATGCGAAGCTGCTCGCGCCGCTCACGGGGCTCGACATCTTCGCGTGGCGGATCGTCTGGACCGCGCCCGGCGCGATCGCGGTCGTCGCGCTGCGCGGCCGCTGGCCCGCGTTGCGCGAGCTGCTCGCGCGCGCGTTCGCGAACCGGCGGCTCGCGCTGTCGCTCGCGGCGAGCGCCGCGCTGCTCGGCCTGCAGCTATGGCTGTTCCTGTGGGCGCCGCTGCATGGCCGGATGCTCGAGGTGTCGCTCGGCTATTTCCTGCTGCCGCTGACGATGGTGCTCGTCGGGCGCTTTTACTACCACGAACGTCTGAGCGGGCTGCAATGGCTCGCGCTCGCGTGCGCGGCCACGGGCGTCGCGCACGAGATCTGGGCGACGCGCGCGTTCGCGTGGCCGACGCTCGTCGTCGCGCTCGGCTATCCGCCGTACTTCGTGCTCCGACGCCGCGTGAATGCGGATTCGCTCGCGCTGTTCTCGGTCGAAATGCTCGCGCTGCTGCCGGTCGCGGCCGCGACGCTCGCGATGGGCGGCACGCGCGTCGCGGATCGGCCGCTCCTGTGGGCGATGCTGCTGCCGGGCCTCGGCGCGATCAGCACGTTCGCGCTCGCCAGCTATCTGAAAGCGAGCCGCATGCTGCCGATGGCGCTCTTCGGGATTCTCGGCTACGTCGAGCCGGTGCTGCTCGTCGCGGTTGCCGTGTTCGTGCTCGGCGAGGCGCTGAGCTGGGAGCAGCTCGCGACGTACGTGCCGATCTGGGCGGCGGTCGCGCTGACCGCGTGGCACGGATTCTTGCTCGCACGGAGGTAGGCGCGCGCGTTCGGTGCGCATGGCGATTGCGTGTTCGATGGCGCGGCGCGTGGCTCGAATGGCGGGCGTTGGCTGGCTGGGCGATGGGAGCGGATTGCCCATGCCGACCTGCCGGCGCGCTGACCTATCGACCTGCGGACCCGTCGACCCGCTGAACCGCTGAACCGCTGAACCGCCGAACCGCCGAACCGCCGAACCGCCGAACCGCCGAACCGCCGAACCGCCGAACCGCCGAACCGCCGAACGGCTGAACGGCTGAACGGCTGAACGGCTGAACGGCTGAATTAGCAATTCCGCAATTCCGCAATTCCGCAAATCGGCAAATCGGCAAATCGGCAATTCCGCAATTCGATGACCGATCAACGTCGAACCACGACCGGCGACCGGTGACGCGCTGCGTCACGGAGATCCCGGCTGACGGATTCGCCAATCGACGGCCGTGATGCGAGCCGGCGCATTGCAGCCGATTACACGATGCGTCCGCCGCGCGATTCGCTGCTGCGCGGCGACGCGCTTGCCGACGCCCACCGCGCGCCGACCGCATGACACGCACGCGAATCAATCCCGTTGCGCCGAGCACGCCGCATGCCCGGCGGCATTCGCGATGCGCGATCCGTCTTGTAATCCGGCTAAAGATTTCGTTGCATTTTGTTACTTAGGGCATACCCTGAGCGGCGATTAAAATTTTTAGACGAATTCTTTCGCCCACGGGCCCGCCCATGAACGGTCATGTTTTCACGTCGCAGGGGCGTTGCTCCGTCACGTCGGCGCATCGCCGGATTTTCAGCCGGCATTTGCATTGCGCCGCGGCAGAACGGCTCGCAAGCCCGACTTTCCCGCTTTCCGCAGATCGCCCGGCGCGCGCCGCGCGCATCGGTCCGGCCGTGCGATGAGCGTTCCCGTCATGTCTGCCCAAGCGGCCGCCGGACGCTCGATCGAGGTCGATTTCTTTCGCGGCCTCGTGCTGCTGACGATCGTCGTCGACCACATCGGCGCGAGCGTGCTGTCGCGCGTGACGCTGCACGCGTTCGCGTTGTGCGACGCGGCCGAGGTGTTCGTGTTCCTCGGCGGCTTCGCGACCGCGAGCGCGTATCTCGCGGTCTGTGCGCGCCACGGCGCGGGCGCGGCGCGGCGCCGTTTCGTGCGCCGCGCCGCGCAGATCTACCGCGCGTTTCTCGCGACGTCGACGCTGATGCTCGTGGTATCGGCCGCGCTCGATCACTACGGCATCGACGCGCCGAACATGGCGCTCGACGACATCAGCGTGCTGCTCGCATCGCCGCTCACGGGGCTCGTCGAGCTGCTGACCTTCAAGCGCCAGCCGTATCTCGCTTCGGTGCTGCCGATGTACGTGCTGTTCGCGCTCGCGACGCCCGCGGTCGTGCCGCTCGCGCGCGCGAAGCCGTGGTGGCTGCTGTTCGGCAGCGTGCTGATGTGGAGCTGCGCGCCGTGGCTCGCGGCCGACCTTCTCGACACCGATTCGTTCCGCTGGAGCTTCAACCCGTTCGCGTGGCAACTGATGTTCGTGGTCGGCGTGATCGTGCGCTGCTGGCCGCTGCATCGCGACGTTGCGGCGCGGCCGGGCGGCGCGGCGATCACCGCGGTCGCGCTGGCGGTCGTGCTCGCGTGCGCGTACTACAAGCTGTTTGCCGGGCTGCCGCTGCCGGAGGGTGAGCTCAAGCGCCATCTCGCGTGGCCGCGCGTGATGAACTTCGTCGCGTTCGCGTGGCTGATGGCCGAGCTCGTCCGCCACGGCTGGATCGCGCGGATCGCGCGGGCGGCGTGGCCCGTCGTCGCGGTCGGGCAGCGCGGGATGCTGTGCTTCGTCGTCGGCGCGGCGATCTCGCTGACGTTCGATTCGCTGCTGCACGGCATGCAAGGCAACGCGCGGATGCTGCAATTCGGCGTCGGCCTCGCCGCCGATGCGTGCGCGCTCACGCTGATGCTGACCGTCGCGAGCTCGGATCTCCTGTTCCAGCGCTTGCGCAGAAGCGTCATTGCGTGAAGCAAGCGGGCGACGCGCATCCGGATTCGATTTCGCCGCAGTTGCCGTTTCCGGGCCGACTCGTCTGCGTGTCGAGCCGCCGTCGTCCGGACGCGCACGAGCCGCTGACGCTCGAACGCCTTAGCCGCGCTCGACGCTCCAACGTGTCGATCAGTCTTGCCGACAGCCGCCTGATCGCCGCGATGCTCGCCGATATGTGCGCCTTGTGCCGCGCGCGGTCGATGCACCGCACCGGCTCGTCGCGGCAAGCATGCTCGATACGTTGCCGCTTGCCGTGAACGTATCCGCGCCGTTTGCGCCAAGTGTTTGCGAACCGCGAACCGCGAACCGCGAACCGCGAACCGCGAACCGCGAACCGCGAACCGCCAACCGCCAACCGCCAACCGCAAACCGCAAACCGCAAACCGCAAACCGCAAACCGCAAACCGCAAACCGCAAACCGCAAACCGCAAACCGCAAACCGCCGCTCGATACGGAGTCCGTAACGCGGCCGCTGCATCGGCATCGTCGCGAACGACGACGGCAGCGTCGCGCACGCATCGCCGCACGATTGCATGGCGGACATCGTCGACGAAATCGATCGGCGCGGCTTGCCCGAAAAGGCGAGCGCGGTCGGCCGGGCGGCGCGAGGCGTTACGTCGCGCGGCGCGAGCGCGCATTGCGTGCATTGCGCCTGTCGTGCGTTCGGCTCGAATTGCGCGCGCCGGCTTCGCCGCTCCAGCGCGATCGATCCATTTGACCAACGCGTCCGCGCCCGCCCGCTCGCGTGCGTCGCCTTGCGTTTAACCGCGCCGTCATGGGCGGTTCGTATACTCGGTCCCCGCCGTTGCGTCGCAATGGGCAGCAACGGACGAAATCGACCGAGGAAGAATCTTGCGGACTACGAATTCAATTGGCATCCTTGCCGCGCGCCTGCTTCCCGCCCTCGCGCTGGCGCTCGCGAGCTGCGGCGGCGACGATCTGACGCCCGCCGCGCAGCGCTGGGCGATGCCCGCGAGTGAAATGCCGCTCGGTCCGCAAGGGCTTGCGCAGAACGTGTCGTCGCAAACGGTCGCGACGGGCGTCGCCTATTACCAGATCAAGCGCGGCGCGCCGAGCGCGGCCGATTTCTGGACCGTCAACATCGGTTTCTACGCGACGCAGGCCGCAACCCAGGCCGATGCGGCGAACCTGGCCGCCGCCGGCTTCGCGACGCGCGTCGACGCGTCGGCGGGCACCGACCTGCAGGGCAAGGTGCTCGGCTACTGGCTGTCGGTCGGCCGCTACGCGGCGCAGGCCGATGCAACGGCCGCGGCCACGCAGATCGCGCAGGCGACGCAGAACCGCTACAAGCCCGGCACGCGGCATACGTCGCTCGCCGGCAATCCGACGACGGGGCCGTGGATCGTCAACGTGCTCGCGATCGATCCGTCGCAGGCCGGCGCGAAGCTGTCGATTGCGCTGCCGGGCGGCAACGATCTCGGCGCGGGCGGCGAGACGGTGTCGGCCGCGCGGGCGCGCGTCGACGCGCTCGCCGGCGTCAACGGCGGCTTCTTCACGAACGTCAATCCGTTCGGCGCGCCGCTGCCGCCGCGCTCGCCCGTCGGCGCGACGGTGGTCGACGGGCGTCTCGTCGCCGCGGCGATCGGCAAGCGTCCCGGCCTGCTGCTCACGCGCGACGCGAACGGCCGCCAGCGCGCGACGATCGCGCGCAATCTCGCGACGGCGATCACGCTGACCGACGCGCAGGGCGGCGCGATCGCGGTGCAGACGCTGAATCGGCCGATCCTCGGCACGGTCGCCAACTGCGGCGTGCAGGCGAAAGTGCCGACGAGCGAGCCCGCGCAGGACACGGTCTGCACGAATTACGACGATCTCGTGATGTACGACGCGCTGTACCTGCGCGGCGGCGCATCGAACACGCTCGTCGACGCCGGCTATCAGGGCGCGCGATATGAACTCGTGGTCGATGCGAACGGCGTCGTCGTCGCGGGTCACGCGACGCTCGGCGCGGCGCCGCCGCCGAACGGCTACGTGCTGCAGGGGCTCGGCGCGAGCGCCGCGTGGCTGCAGGCGCACGCGGCGCCGGGCACGCGCCTCGCCGCATCGCAGCGGCTGTCGGCGAACGGCGCGGATCTCGCGCTCGCGTCGGGCACGTCGCTCGTCGAGGCGGGGCCGACGCTGTCGGTGCCGAATCTCGCGCAAAGCGCCGCGCAGGAGGGTTTTGCGCCGACGGTGGGCGGCGTCGACGCGGGCGAAGGCGGCGCCGCGAACGGCAGCTGGTACAACGGCTGGTACGTCGCGCGCAACGGGCGCACGGCGGCGGGCGTCGCGGCCGACGGCACGATCCTGCTCGTCGAGATCGACGGCCGGCAGCCGGCGCTGAGCGTCGGCACGAGCATTCCGGAGACGGCGGCGGTGATGGCGTGGCTCGGCGCGACGTCGGCCGTCAATCTCGACGGGGGCGGCTCGAGCAACATGGTGATCGGCGGCAAAACGGTCGGACATCCGTCCGACGCAACGGGCGAGAGAGGCGTCGGCGACACGTTGATGCTGTTGCCGAGCTGACGGGACGAAAAAGCCGCGCGCAGGCGGCGCGCGCGGCGCGGCGGTGTCAATGGCGCAGATCGGTCCTCGCGCGCTTCGCGCTCGACGCGTCGTCCTGAGTCGCGTCGTCCGCGTCGGGAGGATCGTCGTCGCGCTCGGTCAGGAGCGCGTCCACGTCGGCGGCGGCCGCCGCCGCGCGCAGCGCCGTGCAGCGCTGTGCGCGGCGGATGTCCGACAGCATCCGCCAAAGCCTCGTAGTCTTGTTTTTCATCGTTCTCTCCCTGCCGATGTCGCCCGTGCCGGCGAGTTGGTTTCAGTGTAGGACGCTTGCGGGCGAACCGTAGGGAGAATGTGGCGCGCAAGTCACATGTCGAGGGATTTCACTAGTGCGCGGCAACCGCCTGCGCTTCGCGGCGCTCCGTCTCGCAGCGGTGATGCTCGCGCGACAGCTTGTTCATCAGCGGCAGCATCAGCAGGCCGATCGCCGTGCCGCCCGCGGCGAGCCAGCCGAGGCCCGTGAACAGCTCGATGTAGAGCGGCAGCGACGCGGTCGCCGGCAGATCGTTCGACGGCATCTGCGCGAAATTCGCGACGACGCTGCCGAGATATTGAGATACGCCCGTCGCGACGAAGTAAGCGCCCATCATGAAGCCGCCCATCCGGGCCGGCACGTAGCGCGCGATCATCGCGAGGCCGAGGCCGCTCACGAGCAACTCGCCGAGCGAGTAGAAGCCGTAGCCCGCGACCATGAACCACGACGACACGCGGCCGTCGACCGCGAAGCGCCCGCTGATCGCGAACGCGAGATAGCCGATCGCGACGACGGCGAAGCCGAGCGCGTACTTGCCGGCGACGGGCAGATCGCGGCCGCGCTTGCCGAGCCCGTTGTAGATCGCGACGAGCACGGGGCTCAGCAGCATGATCCAGATCGGATTGAGCGCCTGGAACTGCGCGGGGCTCCACGTGAAGAGCGTCGTGCCGAACAGCATGAAGCGCGGATCGACGTTGCGCAGCGCGAACAGCGTGAGCGACGTCTGCATCTGCACGTAGAAGATGAAGAACAGGATCACCTGCGCGATCAGCAGCAGCGCGGCGATGAGGCCCGAGCGCTCGGAACGGTTCGATTTCGCGATCATGTACGCGAAGATCGCGAGGATCGCGAACGCGGCGGCCCACACGCTCGCGACCGCGAGCTGCTTGTGGCCGAGCACGTACATCGTGACGAGGCCGAGCGCGATGCCGCCCGCCGCGACCGCGGCGAGGCGCCGCCAGTGAACGGGCTGCGCGTCGGGCTGCGAGCCGATGCGCGCGAGCGTGCGGTGCATCAGCACGAAGTTGAGGATGCCGAGCACCATCCCCGCGCAGCAGACGGCGAACGCCGTGTGCCAGCCCCAGTGATCCTTGATCCACGGCGTCGCGAGCATCGACGCGGTGGAGCCGATGTTGACGGCCATGTAGTAGATCGTGAACGCGCTGTCGATGCGCGCGTCGTCGCCCTCATAGATGCGGCGCACGAGATTCGCGGCGTTCGACTTGAAGAGCCCGTTGCCGACGACGATCACGCCGAGCGACGCGTACATGAACGCCAGATGATCGTTCGGAATCGCAAGCATCAGGTAGCCCACGCACAGCACGACGGCGCCGATGATCATCGAGCGGCGCGCGCCGAGCACCTTGTCGCCGATCCAGCCGCCGATCGACGGCGACGCGTAGACGAGCGCGGTGAACGCGCCCCAGGTCAGGTTCGCCCGGCCGTCGGTGAAGCCGAGCTTGTCGACCATGAACAGGACGAGCAGGGCCGCCATCCCGTAGTAGCCGAAACGCTCCCACATTTCGATCAGGAAGACCGTCGTGAACGAGCGGGTCTGGGAGACGCGAGTATTCATTGTGCACCTCTGGATTGAACAGACGAAACGCCGCGCGCGGCGGCGCGGCGGATGGCGGGCGAGACGCCGGCCGCTGTGCGGCCGCGAACCGGTCCCGGCGGATCGGTGCCGGCCGGAGGGTTGCGCGGTGAAGGGGGCGAGGTGCTCAGGCGCGCGCGCGCGGCGCGCGGCAAAGTGGAAAGGGTCGTCATGTCGATAAGCGGGCAAGCGCACCGATCGGGGCGCAAGACGAGGCGCGGCGCGCGGCGGATGGTCCGCGCGACTTCACCGTTGAAAAACATGCGGACCGCGAGATCGTCGCAGTCCGCCGGGCGGCCGCGATTTTCGCGGCGTGTCGGATCTTCGTCACTCAGGGTAATCCCCGAAAAAGAGGGCTGTCTTCTTTGCTGCTCATGGTCGTGGGCGGGTTGAAAGCCGTTGGTCGAGCTCCGCCGCAACACCCGCAAACCCGCTTGCAGCTTGCCTGTGAAGGCGGCGAGTCTGGCAAGATAGCGTGCTGTCTCGATTTCGGCGCCACGGCTTGCTGCGTCCGCTTCGGGGCGACAGCGCTGCGCGAGACGACGAAGAGTAAGTCATATCTATCAAACTTCGTTATTTTCCATCAAACATTTTTTGACGATAAGATTTCGGCCTGCTATGGTTCCTTCCACTGAAAACACGCGGCCTGCCAATGCCGGCATCGCGCTCGGGAGCAAGATTCGGGCGCTGCGGCAGAGGTTGAAGCGCACGCTCGACGAAACAGCGACCGCCGCGGGTATTTCCAAGCCGTTTTTGTCGCAGGTCGAACGCGGGCTCGCATCGCCGTCCATCACGTCGCTGGCCGGCATCGCGCACGCGCTGGGCGTCACGGTGCAGTACTTCGTCGAGACGCCGAGCGAGGAGCGTTCGGTTTGCCGCGGCGATCAGTTGCGCTTCTTCAGCTTCGCCGATTCGGCGAACCTGTTCGCGCGGCTGACGAACGTGCCGGAAGGGCGCCAGCTCGAGGCGATTCTCGTGCGGATGCCGCCCGGGCAGAAGCGCTCCGAGGTAACGACGCATGCAGGCGAGGAATTCCTGTATGTGATCGAGGGTGAAGTTTCGTTGACGCTGGAAGGCAAGTCGTTCGTTCTGTATGCAGGTGACAGTGCGCATTACCAGTCGACGGTCCCGCACAGCTGGGTCAACACCGCGAAGATCGAGTCGGTGGTGGTCTGGGTCGGGACGCCGAGGCTGTTCTAAGACGGGGCATTCCTTCGTTCTTTCGACGGGGTGCCTGTCGAAAGGAACGTAAGGATGACTAATATGAAATTCAGGAACCAGGGGCCTCCCGTTTTCGCGCGCCCATAAGCGTTCTTCGCGCCGCGCCGCGCACGGCCTCGTGTCGCGCGCTGCATTCCCGCTATCACTACCAATCGCACACGATGAAACACACGCATGCCTTCGCGGCCGTGCTGGCCGCGCTCGCCCTGACGACGTCGCAATCCGCCTCGGCCGTCTCCGTTCCCTCGAACGTCGTCCTCGCCGATCAGCAGGACATGACGCGACAGATGCCCGCGGAGGTCGAGTCGCTCGATCCCGCGCACATCGAATCGTGGACGGGCAACACGATCGGCCTCGATCTGTTCGAAGGGCTCGCGCGTATCGCGGCGGACGGAAGCGTGGTGCCGGGCGTCGCGCAATCGTGGGAGCACAAGGCGCCGGATACGTGGATTTTCAAGCTGCGCCGCGACGCGAAGTGGAGCAACGGACAGCCGGTGACGGCCGCGGATTTCGTGTATTCGTGGCAGCGTCTCGTCGATCCGAAGACGGGCTCGAAGTACACGATCCTCGTCGAGTTCGTGAAGAACGCATCGGCGATCATCGCGGGCAAGCAGCCGCCGAGCAGCCTCGGCATTCGCGCGGCCGATCCGTACACGATCGAAGTGCAAACCGAGGTGCCGGTGTCGTACTTCCCCGAGCTCACCGCTATGGCGCCGCTCGCGCCCGTCAACAAGGACGCGGTCGCGAAGTTCGGCGATGCGTGGACGCGCCCGAAGAACATCGTGAGCAACGGCGCGTACACGCTCGTCGACTGGCAGCCGAACAACCGCATCCTGATGGCGAAGAGCGACAAGTACTGGAACGCGCGCAACGTCGTGATCCGCAAGGTCACGTATCTGCCGATCGAGAACGACGAAACCGCGCTGCGCATGTACCAGGCGGGCCAGATCGACTACACGTATTCGATTCCCGCGGGCGCCTTCGGCCAGGTCAACAAGCAGTTCGGCAAGGAGCTGCGCCCGGGGCTGCAGCTCGCGACGTACTACTACTACTTGAAGAACAGCGATCCGGCGCTGAAGGACAAGCGCGTGCGCGAGGCGCTCGCGATGGTGCTCGATCGCGACATCCTCACGTCGAAGATCACGCAGGCGGGCGAAGTGCCGATGTACGGACTGATGCCGAAGGGCGTGAAGGGCGTGCAGAAGCCGTTCACGCCGGACTGGGCGTCGTGGCCGATGGCCAAGCGCGTCGACTACGCGAAGCATCTGCTGAAGCAGGCGGGCTACGGCGAGGCGAATCCGCTCGTGTTCACGCTGACCTACAACACGAACGACCTGCACAAGAAGGTCGCGCTTTTCGCGGCGTCCGAATGGCGCACGAAGCTCGGCGTGACGGCGAAGCTCGAGAACGTCGAGTTCAAGGTGCTGATGAAGCAGCGTCATGACGGCAAGGTGCAGGTCGCGCGCGACGGCTGGTTCGCCGACTACAACGATGCGATGACGTTCTTCGATCTGATCCGCTGCGGCAGCCCGCAGAACACGGTCGGCTATTGCAATTCGAAGGTCGATTCGCTCGTGGCCGACGCGAACCAGAAGCTCGACGAAGGCGCGCGCACGGCGCTGCTCACGCAGGCGCACGATCTCGCGATGAGCGACTATCCGATGCTGTCGCTGTTCCAGTATTCGGCGGACCGTCTCGTGAAGTCTTACGTCGGCGGCTACACGCTGACGAACTACATCGACATGCGCGCCTCGCAGGACATGTACCTGACCAAGCACTGAGCGGAGCCGACCATGCTGGCCTATGCATTGCGGCGCACGTTGTGGGCGGTGCCGACGATCCTCGCGGTCGTCACCGTCTGCTACCTGCTGCTGCACTTCACGCCCGGCGGGCCGTTCGACAGCGAGAAGCAGCTTTCCGCCGCGACGCTCGCGAACCTGAACGCGAAATACCATCTCGACGAGCCGCTGTGGAAGCAGTACCTGCTGTATCTTGGCTCCCTGCTGCACGGCGATCTCGGCCCGTCGTTCCGCTATACGGACTGGTCCGTCAACGATCTGGTGCGCAAGGCGTTTCCCGTGAGCCTCGGCGTCGGCGGCGTGTCGATTCCGCTGTCGATCGTGCTCGGCGTGCTGCTCGGCACGATCGCCGCGGTGCGGCGCGACAGCTTCGTCGATCGCTTCGTGATGCTGATCGGCAACTTCGGCAACGTGATACCGCCGTTCGTGCTCGGCCCCGTGCTCGTGCTGATCTTCGCGATCCTGCTGAAGACCTCCGAGGGCGTGGGCTGGCTGCCTGCCGGCGGCTGGAGCGACGGCGGCTGGCGCTATCGCGTGCTGCCCGTCACGCTGCTCACGCTGATCAACGTGTCGCTGCTCGCGCGCGTGATGCGCGGCTCGATGATCGAGACGCTGTCGAGCAACTACATCCGCACCGCGCGCGCGAAGGGCCTGCCCGGCCATACGATCGTGCTGCGCCACGCGCTGAAGCCCGCGCTGATGCCCGTCGTGTCGCTGTTCGGCACGGTCTGCATCTCGTCGATCACCGCGGCCGTCGTGACGGAATCGGTGTTCGCGCTGCCGGGCCTGGGCCAGCTCGTCGTCAACGGCGCGATCAATCGCGACTACACGCTCGTGCTCGGCCTCGTCGTGCTGACCACCGTCTGCGCGGTGCTGTTCAACCTGCTGGTCGACCTCGCGTACGCGTGGCTCGATCCGCGCATCCGCTATTGAGAGGGCGACGCGATGACGCCTGTTTCCTCTTCGATCGAGGTGCCGCAGCCGGCCGATACGCCGCCGCGCTCGCGCACGCCGCTCGAGCTCGCCGCACGGCGCTTCGTGCGCAACCGCGCGGCGCTCGCGAGCCTCGCGGTGCTCGTCCTGATCGCGCTCGCGTGCTTCGTCGGGCCGCTTCTTTCTCCTAACGATCCGGCCGCGAGCGACTGGTCGTCGATCAGCCTCGCGCCGACCGTCGCGAACATGCACTGGTTCGGCACCGACGAGCTCGGCCGCGATCTGCTCGTGCGCACGCTGATCGGCGGGCGCGTGTCGCTCGAAGTCGGCCTGCTCGGCACGTTCGTGTCGGGGCTCTTCGGCGTAGCGTGGGGGGCGATCGCGGGCTTCGCGGGCGGCCGCGTCGACGCGACGATGATGCGGGTCGTCGACATGATGTACGCGATTCCGTATCTGCTGATCGCGATCCTGATGATGACGCTGTTCGGCCGCTCGTTCATCCTCGTCGTGCTGACGATCAGTGCGTTCTCGTGGCTCGACATGGCGCGCGTCGTGCGCGGCCAGACGCTGTCGCTGCGCACGCGCGAGTTCGTCGACGCGGCGCGTGCGATCGGCGTCACGCCGGCCGCGATCGTCCGGCGCCACATCGTGCCGAACCTGCTCGGCGTGGTGGTGGTTTATGCCACCGTCAGCGTGCCGGCGATCGTGCTGACCGAATCGGTGCTGTCGTTTCTCGGGCTCGGCGTGCAGGAGCCGATGACGAGCTGGGGCGTGCTGATCCAGGACGGCGCGCAGAAGCTCGAAGCGATGCCGTGGCTGCTGCTCGCGCCCGCCGTGATGCTGTGCGTGACGCTCTATTGCGTGAACTTCGTCGGCGACGGTCTGCGCGACGCACTCGACCCGAAGGACCGCTGAGATATGGCGCTACTCGAAGTCAAGAATCTCGGCGTGCGCTTCACGCGCAGGGAAGGCGAGCCGGTCGACGCGGTGTCGGGCGTGTCGTTCTCGCTCGAAGCGGGCAAGACGCTCGGCATCGTCGGCGAATCGGGCTCCGGCAAGAGCCAGACGGTGATGGCGCTGCTCGGCCTGCTCGCGGGCAACGGCTCGACATCGGGCGAGGCGCTGTTCGACGGCGAGAACCTGCTGCGGATGAGCGCGCGGCAGTTGAACGAAGTGCGCGGCAACCGGATCGGCATGATCTTTCAGGACCCGATGACGTCGCTCAATCCGTTCCTGACGATCGAGCGGCAGATGACGGAAAGCCTGCAGCTTCATCGGAAGATGTCGCGCCGGGATGCGATCCGACGCGCGGTCGAGGCGCTCGAATCGGTCAGGATTCCTGACGCGGCGCGCCGAATCCGGATGTATCCGCACGAATTCTCGGGCGGCATGCGCCAGCGCGTGATGATCGCGATGGCGCTGTTGCTCGAGCCCGAAATCCTGATCGCCGACGAGCCGACGACCGCGCTCGACGTCACCGTGCAGGCGCAGATCATCGAGCTGCTGCGCGAGCTGAACCGCGAGCGCGGCACGTCGATCGTGCTGATCACGCACGACATGGGCGTCGTCGCGGGGCTCGCCGACGACGTGATGGTGATGTACGCGGGCCGCACGGTCGAGTACGCGAGCGCCGACGCGATCTTCTCCGCGCCGTCGCATCCGTACACGATCGGGCTGCTGAACGCGCTGCCGCGCCTCGATGCGCCCGACGGCGCGCCGCTCGTCGCGATTCCCGGCAATCCGCCGCTGCCCGGCCAGGGAATGCGCGGCTGCGCGTTCGCGAAGCGCTGCTCGCACGCGTCGGATCGCTGCGGCGCCGAGCGCCCCGAGCTGGCCGCCTATTCGGACGCGGGCGCCGTGCGCGCGTGTCATCGACCCATCGCGGAAATCATGGGAGGGCTGCGATGAGCGCCGCGATTGATCTCATTTCCTCTACGTCCTCGTTCGCGCCGGATTCGCCGGATTCGCCGGATGCGTCGGGCGGCGTGGGCGCCGCCGGCATCGGCGCGCCCAATGCCGATGCGCAACGAGACGGCGCGCCGCCGGATGCCGATGCGCTGCTGTCGGTGCGCGATCTCAAAGTGCATTTCCGCGTGCCGCTCGGCGGCTATCCGTGGTCGCCGAAGGGCACGCTGCGCGCGGTCGACGGCGTGTCGTTCGACGTGAAGCGGGGCGAGACCGTCGGGCTCGTCGGCGAATCGGGTTGCGGCAAGTCGACGCTCGCGCGCGCGCTGATCGGCCTCGCGCCGGTGACGGCGGGCACCGTGCAGTGGCGCGGCGAGCCGATCGTGACGGGCGCGCGCCGCGACGCGCGCAAGATCCGCCGCGAGATGCAGATGATCTTTCAGGACCCGCTCGCGTCGCTCGATCCGCGGATGACGATCGAGCAGGTCGTCGCCGAGCCCATCGTCACGCATCGGCCAGGCATCGGCCGCGACGAGGTGCGCCGCCGCGTGTTGACGATGCTCGAGCGCGTCGGCCTGAACGCGCATCATCTGCTTCGTTATCCGCATGAATTTTCCGGCGGCCAGTGCCAGCGCGTCGGCATCGCGCGCGCGTTGATCGGCGAGCCGCATCTCGTGATCTGCGACGAGCCCGTGTCCGCGCTCGATGTGTCGATCCAGGCGCAGATCGTCAATCTGCTGCGCGATCTGCAGCGTGAACTGTCGCTCTCCTATCTGTTCGTCGCGCATGATCTCGCGGTCGTCAAGGCGATCAGCCAGCGCGTGCTCGTGATGTATCTCGGCCGCGTGATGGAGTTCGGCGCGCGTCGCGACGTGTACGGCGCGCCGCAGCACCCGTACACGCGCGCGCTGCTCGCCGCCGCGCCGACGCCGGAGCCCGCGCGCGAACGCGCGCGGCGGCCGCTGTTGCTCGCGAGCGAGATGCCTTCTCCGCTCGATCCGCCATCGGGCTGCGTGTTCCGCACGCGCTGCCCGGATGCGATCGATGCATGCGCGCGCGAGGTGCCGCAGCCGGAGGTGCGCGGCGGATCGTCCGCGCGCGTCGCGTGCATCCGGGCAGGCGTCGCCGGCGCGCAGCGCTGAGCAGTACCGACAAAGACACAATAAGCCAACAGGGGTGTGGACGGCGCGAAAGAACTTCGCGCCGTGGGAAGACGCGCCGTTACGGCGGCGCGTTGGGGTGTCGCCGGCCGCGCATCGCGGCCGGCGCGTGGGTAGTCAACATAAAAAGAGAAGCGCAATGACACAACATCAACCGATGAAGAGGGTCGCGCGGGCAGTCATGCTCGCGTGGGGACTGCCGGTGCTCGCCGGCGTGTCGATCGCAGGCGCGGCGCGCGCGGACGATGCGGCGCCCGCCGCGCCGCTCGCGCAGCAGGCGACGACGCCGAACGCGGTCATCAACGCCGACGCCACGCAGGAGGTCATGCCGGCGGAACCGGTGTCGAGCCAGGCGAAGTCGAAGGGCTTCATTGCCGACAGCCATTTCGACGTGCTGCTGCGCAACTACGCGGACGTGCTCGACGCGAAGGGCGGACCGCATCGCCATGCATGGGTGCAGGGCGTGATGGCGAACTTCGAGTCCGGCTACACGGGCGGGCTGATCGGCTTCGGCGTCGACGCGTCGATCTACGCGGCGCTGAAGCTCGACGGCGGCGCGGGCGCGGGCAACATGGTGCACATCGCGAAGGGCGGCGGCGGCTCGAACCAGCTCGCGTGGGCCTTTCCCGGCATCTACGACGTGAAGGCGCGCATCTCGAACACGGTGATCAAGTACGGCCTGCAGGCGGTCGACAATCCGTTCATGGAGCAGCACGACAACCGCGCGCTGCCGCCGACGTTCCTCGGCGCCACGATCGTCAGCAACGAATTCAAGAACGTGATGCTCGAAGCGGGCAGCTTCACGAAGACCAACGCGCGCGGCCATACGACGCTCACGAACCTGACGACGCAATACGGCGGCACGCGCGTGGATCGCTTCACGTATCTGGGCGGCACGTGGGATTATTCGTCGACGGGCTCGGCGACGTTTTACGCAGGCCAGGCCGACGACGTATGGCGCCAGTACTACGGCTCGGTCAAGCAGAGCTACGGCTCGCCGCAGACGATCAAGTGGACGGGCTTCGGCAACTTCTATTCGACGCACGACACGGGCGATGCGCGCCAGGGCAAGATCGACAACAACGCATACAGCCTGTCGCTCGCCGCGCAGCATGGCCCGCACGAGCTGCTGCTCGGCTATCAGCAGGTGCTCGGCGACCAGTTCTTCGATTACCTGAACGAAACGAACGGCGTCTTCCTCGTCGATTCGATGGACGTCGACTACAACGCGCCGCACGAGAAATCGCTGCAGCTGCGCTACACGTTCTACGGCAAGGACGCGGGCCTGCCCGGCTTCAAGGCGACGGTGTGGGGCGTGACGGGCTGGGGCGCGGACGGCTCCGCGAGCGCGGCGCTCGATCCGACGCGCTCGAGCATCTACTGGAAGGACGGCGCGCCGGTGCAGGGCCGCCATCACGAGTTCGGCTTCATTCCGTCGTACACGATCCAGAGCGGCAAGTTCAAGGACACGAAGATCACGTTCATCGCGATGTGGCACGTCGGTTCGGCGCATTACTCGGACAGCACCAACCAGGAATACCGGCTCGTCGTGAACGTGCCGGTGAAGGTGTTCTGAGCACGCCGAAACGATTCGGGCGGCGGCGAGCGCGAGGCGGCCGACGGGGCGTCCGCGCTTTCGGCCGCGGCGACGGCGGTTGTGGCATCGGCATCGGTGTTCGGCGACGGCGTTCGACGTGAGTGTTCACGCGCCGGCCGGCACCGTTCGGCCTGATTCGCGTGATGCGCGCGTGTGCGGCCGCGCGCCCGACCGATCACGCGAATCGGGCAGCCAGGACGGATCGCTCCGATCAGCGGAAGTGGGATCAGGCGGTTTTGTGCGCGGGCGCGAGCCCCACTTCGCTTGCCAGTTGCGAATCGAGCTCGATCAACTGCCGGCCGGTGTCGCGCCATGCGTCGAGGCCGCCGCGCAGCGCGAGCGCATCGGCGAAGCCTGCCTGCTTGAGGCGCTGCGCCATCAGCGCCGCCGACACCTCGTTCGGACACGAGCAATAGATCACGAATTTCTGCGTCGCCGGATAGCGCGCGACGATGTCGCGCAGATCGCGCTCGTCGGCGAATTGCGCGCCGGGGATCGCATAGGGGTCGAGCTTGCGATGCTCCGCCGAGCGCGTGTCGAAGACGATCGGCGCGGAATCGGTTTGCAGCAGCCGATCGAGCTCGTCGACGTCGATCCGCGCGTTCGCGAGCTGACGAATCAGCGCGCGGCGGCGCATCCAGCGCACGGCCGTATAGAGCGCGAGCAGCGCGACGATCACGGCGAGCACCGCGCGGCCGAGCTGGTTCGCGCCGGTGAACAGCCAGTCGATCTGCCGCGCGAACACGAACCCGACGGCGACGCCGCAGCCCGCCCACAACAGCGCGCCGAGGCCGTCGTAGCCGACGAAGGTGCGATAGCGCGTGCCGAGCGCGCCCGCCATCGGCACCGAGATCAGCGACAGACCGGGAATGAAGCGCGCGACGGCGAGCACGCGCACGCCCCAGCGGCCGAAGAAACGCTCGGTCTTCTTCACGCAACTGTCACGCGACAGTGAAAGCTTGCATAAGGTTTTCAGCGCGCGGCCGCCGAAATGCCGGCCTGCCACGTACCACACGGTGTCGCCGATCAGCGCCGCGAGCACCGCGAGCGCGAGCACGGGCGCGAGCTGCGCGCCGAGCGCGTCCGGATGCAGCGTCGCCATCGCGCCGAACAGCACGAGCGTCGGCATGGCCGGCACGGGCAGGCCGATCGCGGCCGCGAGCACGTTGACGAACACGATGAGCGGCCCGAAACGGGCGACGAGATCATGAAGCATGACGAAACGATGGACGATCGCCGCGAAGCGCGCGCGGCATGAAGCGCGTTGATGTGCCGATTATCGGCTATTTTCGGAAAGGAGATCGCGCCGCGCATGGACGCGCGGCGAAGACGGCGAGGGCGCGGGCCAGCCTTGGCTTCACCGCGGCGGCGGATCAGGGCGCCGCGGTGCGGGCGAGCGGAACGGTGCCGTGCGTTTCGCCCGGCAGTTCCGCGCCGTGCGAACGTATCGCGGCGATCAACTCGGCGGGTGTGATCTCGTAGCGTACTTCCCGATGGATGCCGGGTTTGCGTTCGTCGATTTCGATAAGCAGTACGCTTTTACCGTCTTCGGTGGCCGCGAGACGCAGCGAGCGAAGCTCGCGCCCGTCGGCCTGATCGAATTCGGTCAACAGGGTCATGGCCCCGGAAGAACCGGTCGTGCGCATTGAACGTGTCCTCGTGTCGTGAAGTAGGAAATGTTGCTCTGCGAACTGCTTCAATGCAGTTTAGCCGAACCGGACGACGGCAATGAGAATTTTGCGAGATGTTGGAGCCGTGGGGCCGGGCGGCCCGACGGCGCGCTGCGGCGCGTTGAACAATGAGCCGTTCGGTGTACGCGCAAACCCGCATGTTGCGGCGGCGCGTCACGGCAAAAAGTATGAGCGAAAACGCAATCGGCCCGGCGCGCCGTCGATCGGCGAGCGCCGGGCCGATGCAGCGGGCGGCGCCGCGCCGAAGCAGTCGGGCTGCCGCCGCTGGACGGGCGCGTTGCGCCCGTCGCCGGATCAGACGAGCCCTGTCAGATAATAGACGGCGATCACGAAGAACACCGCGAGCGTCTTGATGACGGTCACCGCGAAGATGTCGCGATACGATTCGCGGTGCGTGAGGCCCGTCACCGCGAGCAGCGTGATCACCGCGCCGTTGTGCGGCAGCGTATCCATGCCGCCGCTCGCCATCGCGACGACCCGGTGCAGCACGTCCATCGGAATCTGCGCGGCCTGCGCGCCCTTGATGAAGAGATCCGACATCGCCGCGAGCGCGATGCTCATCCCGCCCGACGCGGAGCCCGTGATCCCCGCGAGCGAGCTGACCGACACGGCCGCGTTGACGAGCGGATTCGGAATGTTCTTCAGCGCGTCGCCGACGACGATGAAGCCCGGCAGCGCGGCGATCACGCCGCCGAAGCCGTATTCGGACGCGGTGTTCATCGCGGCAAGCAGCGCGCCGCCGACGGCCGCCTTGGTGCCGGTCGCGAAGCGCTCGTGCACGCGCCTGAACGCGGTGATGACGACGAGCAGGATGCCGAGCAGCAGCGCCGCCTCGACCGACCAGATCGCGACGACGGTCTTGATCGGCGTCGTGATCGGCGTGTGGACGCCCGGCAGCACGTCGGGCGGCACCGTGTACGATGCGCCGCCGTACCACACTGGAATCAGTTTCGTCAGCGTGAAGTTCGCGACGCCGACGAGCACGAGCGGCGACACGGCGAGGATCGGATTCGGCAGCGACTGCGTCTCGACGCGCTCCGGCTCGTTGACGAGCGACGTGCCGTAGCCTTCGCCGCGCGCGAGCGCCGAGCGGCGGCGCCATTCGAGATACGACAGGCCGACGACGATGATGAAGACCGAGCCGATCGTGCCGAGCGCGGGCGCGGCCCACGCGGTCGTCTTGAAGAACGTGGTCGGGATGATGTTCTGGATCTGCGGCGTGCCGGGCAGCGAATCCATCGTGAACGAGAACGCGCCGAGCGCGATCGCGCCCGGCATCAGGCGCTTCGGAATGTTGCTCTGACGATAGAGCTCGGCCGCGAACGGATAGACGGCGAACACGACGACGAACAGCGACACGCCGCCATAGGTGAGCAGCGCGCACACCGCGACGATTACCGCATTCGCGCGCGAGCGGCCGATGTAGCGGATCGCGGCCGCGACGATCGCCTCGGAGAAGCCGGACAGCTCGATCACCTTGCCGAACACGGCGCCGAGCAGGAACACCGGGAAGTAGAGCTTCACGAAGCCGACCATCTTTTCCATGAAGATGCCGGAGAAGACGGGGGCGACGGCGGCGGGGTCGGTCAACAGCACCGCACCGAGCGCGGCGACGGGCGCGAACAGGATCACGCTGTAGCCGCGGTACGCGGCGAACATCAGGAACGCCAGCGCGGCGAGGACGATCACGAATGACAAGAGAGTCTCCTAATCTTGGTTGTTGTGCGAGCGTGCGCGCCTCGCGGACGGCGCGACGCTGCGGCAGGCGCTGCCGCAGGATTCGTGCCATCCGCCGCGCGGCGGGCCGCTGCCGCACGGGCGGCGGGGCGCGCGCTGCGGCCGGGTGCCGGCTGCGTCCGATTCTACAGAAAACGTCTCTTTGGCTAGACGAATGCGCCGCCCGGTGCTCGTCGTTTCGCGGTTTGGTCTTTATTGACAAGCGCTTGCCGGATGTCTCCCGCGTGAGATAATTCGTCTCGTTTTGTGGACAAGAATGAAAAAGTGGAGACGAGTGCACAGATTTCGGACGGCTGGGCCGCGCTGCCCGCCGATTACGGCGATGTGCTGCGGCGCGCGGCGGCGTCGCTTTTCAAGACCTTCGAGCATTCGAGCGTCGGCACGCTGATCGTCGACAAGGACGCGCGCGTCGTCTGGATCAATCAGCGTTACGCCGCGCGCTTCGGGTTCGCCGATCCGCAGCAGGCGATCGGCCGCGATTGCGAAGCGGTCATTCCGCACAGCCTGATGCGCGAAGTGGTCGCGACCGGCCGGCCGATTCTGCTCGACATCATGGAAACCGGCCGCGAGCCGCTCATCGTCACGCGCCTGCCGCTCACGGACGACGCGGGCGAGACCGTCGGTGCGATCGGCTTCGCGCTCTTCGACGAGCTGAAGACGCTGACGCCGCTTTTCTCCCGCTACATGCAGGTCCAGCAGGAGCTGATCGCGACGCAGCGCTCGCTCGCGCAGGCACGGCGTCCGAAATACACGTTCGCGAGCTTCGTCGGCACGAGCGCGCTGATTCTCGAGACGAAGCGGCAGGGGCGGCGCGCCGCGCAAGTCGATTCGCCCGTCCTGCTGCTCGGCGAGACGGGCACCGGCAAGGAGCTGCTCGCGCATGCGATTCATGCGGCGTCCGCGCGCGCGCTGAAGCCGCTCGTGACCGTGAACGTCGCGGCGATTCCTGATGCGCTGCTCGAGACCGAGTTCTTCGGCGCGGCGCCGGGCGCGTACACGGGCGCGGACCGCAAAGGCCGCGTCGGCAAGTTCGAGCTCGCCGACGGCGGCACGCTTTTTCTCGACGAAATCGGCGACATGCCGCTGCCGCTGCAGGGCAAGCTGCTGCGCGTGCTGCAGGACAAGGAGTTCGAGCCAGTCGGCTCGAACCGGATCGTGCGCGCGAACGTGCGGATCATCGCGGCGACGTCGGCCGAGCTGCCGGCGCTCGTCGCCGAAGGGCGCTTTCGCGCGGATCTCTATTACCGGCTGAACGTGCTGACGATCCACGCGCCGCCGCTGCGCGAGCGCGCGTCGGACATCGAGGCGCTCGTCTACACGATGCTCGAGGAACTCGCCGCGCAGCACGGACTCGCCGAGCACTGCGAACTGACCGACGACGCGCTGCGTCTGCTATGCGCGTATCCGTGGCCCGGCAACGTGCGCGAATTGCGCAACACGCTCGAGCGGGCGCTGATGCTGTCCGATCGCGCGTTGATCGATGCGCGCGCGCTCGCGCCGTTCATCGGGCCGGGGCGCGGCGCGGCGTCGGGCGGCGGCGCAGGCGCCGGCTTCGGGGCGGGCGCGGGTTTGGCCGCGGGTGCGGCGCCGGCGGCCGTATCCAACGCAAGCGCTGCATCTTCTTCTTACTCGGACGCATTGGCCGCGTGGGAGCGTCAGTTCCTGACGGACGCGCTGGCCGCATGCAACGGCAAGGTGACGGAAGCGGCCGCGCGCATCGGCATCGGGCGCGCGACGTTCTACAAGAAGCTCGCGGCGCTCGGCATCGATACATAGCGGACGGTTCGCGCGACGCGCGGAACACGTGCGCTGCGAACGCGTCGGCGCTCGCACGCCGAGCGGGCGCATCCGTGTGGAGGTCGCGATGAAGCGCATCAGATTCGCCGCATCGTGCGTGGCGTTCGTCGCCGTCGCCGCGCAGGCGTTTGCGCAGGGCGGCGCGGTGCGCGTATTGCCTGCATCGCCTGCATCGTTTGCGTCGTCTGTGCCGTTTGTGCCGTCCGCACCGCTTGCGTCGCTTGCAGCGCTCGCATCGTCCGAATCGGCTGCGAAGTCGTTGCCCGCGATGTCGGCGTCGACGATTTTCGTGGCGTCGTCGCCGGCATCGTCAACGTCACCGGCATCGCCGGAATCATCGGTTTCGTCGGTGCCGGACGCATCGCCGGGATCGACCGCTTCGATCGAACGACGCAATTGGTACGACGATCCTTTTTTTGTATTGTCGAATTCGATTGCCGAATGTCCGATGCCGCTGGGTCCATTGATGACGCGTGCGCAAATGGAAGACGATGCGCATTACCGCGTCGAGCGCGGAACGACTTGCTGGCTCGCACGTCGCTGCAGCAAACCGAATTCCTATTTATACGACAAGCAGATTGCCGAAGAACTGAAGCAGCGATTTCTCGCCGGCGATCCGGCTTTGGCGGGCACGAGCATCTGGATCACGATTCAGCGCCGCTTCATTTATGCCGAAGGATGCGCGCCTGCGTCGTTCGATCGCGATGCGCTGCGACGCAGGCTCGAAGCGCTGCCGGACGTCGAGCAGGTATTCATTCGGCTTACCGACGATCCGCGCGGACGTGCGCCCTACAAGACACTCGTTGCACCTGATTGACCCTTTGCCGCGCGCGTTGGCATATACTCGCGTCGTCCAAGAAGAAAGCGGAGCGATAGGCAGATTCATGAAACAGACGGGTGCGCCAGCGCCGGGGCAATGCGGCGCGTTCTTGCGGACGGTATTTTTGATTGCTTTAATGGCGGTGCTCTCGGGCTGCGGGGGTAGCGCGCCGCTGTTTACGCCGGACGGGCGTGCGACCACGATGGTCCAGTGTCCGGAAGGCGGTCCTTGGGACACCTGCGTTCAGAATGCGCGCGGCATTTGCGGCGGCGATTTCGATACGATCAAGCAATCGGTCGATAACGGCGTGCGAAACCTTCTCTTCGCATGCAAGGCTAGAAATGGCTTTTGAGCATCGCTTGCGGAATATGAAAGCAATGCAAAAAATATTCGATTGATCCTGAATAGATTCATATAATTCCCTCTATAAATAACGAGACGGAGCTTCATCCATATGGCGACCTATAGGCAACTGACCGCACAGCTCGAAAAACTTCAGCAGAAAATCGACAAGGAACGCGAAAAAGCAATCGCGGACGCCATTGCCGATATCAGGGCGAAGATCGAGGAATACGACATCACGCCCGAGGAGTTGGGGTTCAGAAGCATCAAGACCGCGGCGAAGCCGAAGCGCCAGCTGCCGCCGAAATACCTCAATCCGAAGACGGGCGAGACCTGGAGCGGCCGTGGCCGTGCGCCGGCGTGGCTCGGCAAGAACCGCAACCGTTTCCTGATCAAGGACTGATCCCGAAAAACCTCACCTTTGGCGCCTTGAACGACGGTGCGAACGGCAAGCCTGCCATTCGCACCGTTTTGTTTTGGCCCAACGGCTGCTTGTTTCACGGCAGCCACGCGATGTCGTGCCGCACATGGTTGCACGCTGATTCGGCGATGAAACCCGTGGCTTTAGACGGATATTGCGTCATTTCACAATCGAAGCGAATTTTCCGATTCGTTGAAATTGTTTCACACCGCATCGCGCATATGGGACGGCGTTCGCGAATTTCCCGTTTTGATTCGAGATTTCGGCGCGACTCGACGACCTATCCCGAACATCCTCACCATGACTCCCGAAAACGCTCACCTTTGACGGGGCGAAGCGAGCCTCGTATTCGTCGCGGCGGCATACCTTTCGAGACTCGGTTCGGAAGCCGGGCACGCGCTTAGATCGCGATGCCAAAGACGCGATGACGTGTCGATGATGCGATTCCTCGGTCCTGATCCGCCGACCGGTATGCCGGAATGGACATCGCATTCGAACCGCGAATGTGTGCGGACGGCATTTTTGAGACGGGCTTCTCATCCGATTGACGATTGGTTTGAGTCGCACGGCGGCCGGCGAGAATGGAATGCGTTCGTTGTTTTCGCGAGATATATTTCTTAACGGCTTGTAATGTTTGCCGGTGTGCATGCGCATTCGCGTTCGTCGTGAAGCGCCGGCGCCGGCACTGCTACATTGCGAGCGACATGTCGCTTGCGGGACCTCGATCGCAGGCCCGTTCGACGAAGCACCATGCGCAATGGCCGTTGCGCCCGCATTCGAACGCAATCGTGCGATGGAGCCGCGCAATGAACGCGATTTCGGTCGCATGCCGGACTTCGTCGCTCGACCGATTCCGCAGTGAGCCCGCACACCGCACGAAAGTTGGCCGCTATTGAGCAATGCATCGAATTCGTTGAATCGGGGCGCGCGATGCTTCATCCGGCTGGATCGGATTTTCGAGACGATCGTTTCAACACGAATCAGCATGTCTTTTAAAGCCGTGTGGCGAGACATGTCGGCGCGTGCAATCAAATGCGGACGAACGGGCCGTTTCGGGATTGCGCGTCTTCTGTAATCGATTCCGGGGAATGGGCGCTCGTTCGGGCGGACCGTGGCCGGCCGTGTGTCGGGCAGCGGTATCGCGAGCCGCGCCGCCGAGGCAGGCGAATTTCGCGCCGCGCGCCGTTGGTCCGCATCGCCGCGTTCGCGGCAAAGCCGGCGGGCAGCTTCGTCGAAGACGAGTAGCGCCGCCGCCGATTGCGTGGCTTGCTCGATCCATCCTTGCATGTTGTCCTGCTCCATTTCAAAAGGCCGGTATCTCCGTTCCGTGTTTCTGGCGGAGATGGGGCTGCGTCGGCGACCGGCAGGGAGGTGTCGATGTCGATGATGCCGACGCTTGCGCGAATCGGCGACTCGGCCGAACGGCATATAGGCGACGTGTGGCGCTTCGCCTATCCTATGGGCTCACAGGTTCGGTTCGGCCCGGCCGCGCCGTCGAGTGCCGTCATTCAACCTTTCAACGGAGTTGCCGTGACCGTTCGCAATCTCGATGCGTTGTTCCAGCCGACTTCCGTCGCCGTTGTCGGCGCGTCGCCGCGTCCGGGCAGCGTCGGCGCGATGGTCTGGGCGTGCGTGCTCGACGGCCGGTTCGGCGGTGCGATCTGGCCCGTCAATCCGAAGTACGGCGAACTGAACGGGCACAAGGTTTATCCATATGTCGATCAACTGCCGAGCGCACCGTCGATCGCGATCGTCTGCACGCCGCCCGCGACATGGCCCGGCATCGTGCGCAAGCTCGGCGGCTTGGGCGTTCGCGCGGCGATCATCGTCGGCGCGGCCCGATCGAGCGCCGATCGGGCCGCGCTCGAACGGGCGCTCGCCGCGGCGAAGCCTCATTTGCTGCGGATCATCGGGCCGGGCAGCCTGGGTGTCGTTTCGCCCGTGCTGAACGCGCACTTCGGCGCGCCGGCATGCATCGTGAAGGCGGGCGGGGTCGCGTGGGTGTCGCAGTCGAATGCGCTGACGAACGCGGTGCTCGGCTGGGCGCATGCGCGCGGGCTCGGTTTCTCTCATGCGATCGCGCTCGGCGGCGAGGCGGACGTCGACGCGGCCGACGTACTCGACTACCTCGCGAGCGACGCCGCGACACGCGCGATTCTGCTCGAGCTCGACACGGTGAAGTCGGCGCGCAAGTTCATGTCAGCGGCGCGCGCGGCGGCGCGCAACAAGCCCGTGCTCGCATTGCGCACCGGCCGTGGCGATTCGGGCGATCTGCTTCATACGGCCGCGTTTCAGCGCGCCGGGATGGTGCGCGTCGACGCGCTCGACGATCTCCTCGACGAAATCGAGACGCTCGGCGTCGGCAGGGCCGCGGCGAGCGGCGCGGCGACGCTCGTGACGAGCGACAGGGGCGTTGCGAAGCTCGCCGTCGATGCGCTGGCGGCGGCCGGAGAGACGCTCGCGCAATGGCCGCAGGCCGCCGTCGACGAAGTCGGCGGCGCGCTGCCCGCCGGCATCGACGCGGGCAATCCGCTGCTGCTCGGCGACGATGCGCGTCCCGAATATTTCGGCGCGGCGCTGAAGGCGCTCGCGCAGCACCCGCAGACGGGCACCGTGTTCGTGGTGCACGCAACGTCGCATAGCGCGCCTGCCGACGACGTCGCGCGCGTGCTGATCGAAGCGCGCAAGTTCGCGCGCCGCGGCATGCTTGCATGTTTCTTCGGCGGCGTCGATGCCGCGACGCGCGACGCGTTGCACGAGCACGGCATTCCGGTGCACACGACCCCGCAGCGTCTCGCGCGCGCACATGCGCGCCTCGTCGACTATCAACTGGGGCGCGAACTATTGATGCAGACGCCGGAGGGCACGCCGCCGCAGCCGACTGCGTCGGTCGCCGCTGCGCAACAGGCGGCGCGCGCGGCGCTCGCACAGGGGCGGGACGTGTTCGAGGGCGACGCGGCGCTCGGCTGGCTGGCGGGTTTCGGCGTCGAGCGTGCGAGCGAGGCGGACGTCGGCGATGCGATCGTCGACATTACGGTCGAGATGTACGACGACCAGAACTTCGGGCCGGTGTTCCGCTATTCGGTGCCGCCGGCGGACGGCATCTCCGCGCCGTTTGTCGTCTACGGGCTGCCGCCTTTCAACACTGTGCTT
This sequence comes from Burkholderia savannae, assembly GCF_001524445.2. NCBI lineage: Bacteria > Pseudomonadati > Pseudomonadota > Betaproteobacteria > Burkholderiales > Burkholderiaceae > Burkholderia > Burkholderia savannae. Next base: position 1,894,431 of record NZ_CP013418.1, on the reverse strand, counting down.
GCGCGAGCGGTCGTCGCGCGTTCGCCGTATGCGCGCCGCGCCCCGCCCGAGCCGTTGTTGCATGCGCTGACCGCGCTTTCTCAGGCGGTGTGCGAGGTGCGCGAGGTCGTCCAGATGTCGCTCGTGCTGCGCGTGAAATCCGAGCGCGTCATCGCGGTGAGGCCGTGCATCAGGCTCGCGACGGGACGCAGCCGGCTTGCGATCGTGCCGTATCCCCGTTACCTGGAGCAGAGAATCGACTGGCACGGAGAGCCCATCACGGTGCGTCCGATTCGCCCCGAGGACGAGGCAGCGCATCGCGAGTTGCTGAGTGCGATGACGCCGGACGATTTGCGGATGCGCTTCTTCGGCGCGGTTCGCAACTTCGATCACTCGCAGATCGCGCGGATGACGCAGATCGATTATGACCGCGAGATGGCGTTGATCGCGACGGTCAACGACGCCGACGGCCGCGCGCATACGCTCGGCGCGGTGCGCGCCGTGACCGATCCGGACAACGAAGCGACCGAGTTTGCGATCGCGGTGCGGCCCGATCAGAAGGGCAAGGGGCTTGGGCGGCTGCTGATGGCGCGCATCATCGAATATGCGCGTTCGCGCGGAACGGCCTGGATGATCGGCGAAGCGTTGCGCGAGAACACGGCGATGATCACGCTCGCGAAAAATAGCGGCTTCGCGGTGTCGGCGACGGAAGAGCCGGGAGTGGTCGGGTTCAGGTTGAAACTGCAGCCGTGAGCCCGGCGGCGTGGCATTCGGCGTCGTGCGCGTGCGTTCGGATGAGGGGTTAAGTAGCCGCTGCCGGATGTCGTCGATGTGGCCGAAGTTTTGAAATCCGATGCTTGAGGCGCGGACGGTGCTTCGGGCGTTGCCGATATTTTCCAAGCCGTCGACATTGCTGATTGCAGACCGCGGCCGACGATTTCAGCGTCCCGGTTGCCATTGCCGCCAACGACGCCAACGACGCCAACGACGCCAACGACGCCAACGACGCCAACGACGCCAACGACGCCAACAACGCCAACAACGCCAACAACGCCAACAACGCCAACAACGCCAACAACGCCAACAACGCCAACAACGCCAACAACGCCAACAACGCCAACAACGCCAACAACGCCAACCGCCGGCGGTGAGACTTTACGGGACGCACCTTCAGAAGGCAGGTGAGATTTTTCGGGAGACGAACCGACCGACGCGAAACGCGGCGCGAACGGCTCGTCATCGACCACATCGGGCTGGGCGGCGACACATCGGCGGGCACGCACGAACGCGCATCCGTCGATCCGTCGCGCCCGAGCGCGAGTGAACGCGCTTGCCGGACGGGATCAGGCCGCGAGCTTCGTCGCGGCCTCATCCACCTGCATGCGCGAGACCGAGAGCTCTTCGAGCAGCGCTTCCGAGTAGACGGCGCCCGTCTCGCGTTCGAGGCGCGCGACCGTCAGCGCGCAGCGCGCGCTGTCCTTCGGCATCGCGATGAAGCGCTTGATCGATTCGCCCGCCTTGAATGCGTCGAAGAGCGGCAGCCGCACGTCGTCGGGCAGCGTCTTCGTCCATTGATACGGCTTGCCGTTGAACGTGAGCGACGGCGGCAGCGAGCGCTCCTTCTTGCCCGCCGCGATCAGGCCGTAGGTGCGCGCGGCTTCGCCGATCTGCTCGGGAGAGAAGAGCTCGTCGGGCGTGATGTCGAATTGCGCGATGTGGTCTTCGATTGCCTGCATCGCGGCCGCGCGATCGTCGCGCTTCTTCTGCGCGCGCGCGACGATGTCGCGCAGTTCGTCGGCCTCTTCGGGCGTGATCGTGAAGCTTGCCTGCTTCTGCTGAAGTTCGGAGAAACGTTGGAATTCGAGATCGGTCAGAAGTTTGGCCATGACATCCATGAGTCGCCCGCCGTCGGCGAAGACGGCGGCAGCGTTTTGAAGGGGGCGCTATTTTAGCGTAGCGCCGCGCGGGTGGCGGAATCGTGTGCGCGGCTCGCGCGCTGTGCGACGCGCCGCGTGTGCATCATGCGTGCGCCGCGTGTGCGTCATGCGATGCGTGCGAGCAGCCGCTCCACTTCGCGCGCGATCGCGAGCAAACGGCGGTCGTTGCCGGCCGGGCCTTCGAGCATCAGCCCGACCGGCATGCCGGTGTGCTTCGACAGGCCTGCGGGAATCGACACCGACGGCACGCCGCCGAGCGTCGCCGGCCCCGTCTGACGAATAACGCGTGCAAAAAGCGCGTGCGCGGCGTCGGGCGGAAGATCGTGGCCGCTGTCGGCGACGAGCGGCGCTTCGCATTGAACGGTCGGCAGCACGATGCAATCGACGCCCGTCCGATGGAACGCCTGGTCATACCATCGCACGATGCTTTGCAGCACGCGGATCGCGGCCGCGTACGCATCGCTCGACGGCGGCGCGTCGATCAGCGTTCGGAAGATGTGCCGCACGTCGTCGCTGCCGAGCCGGGCGACGAACTCCGTGAACGGTTGATCGAGCCGCTCGGCGCTGAAGCGTTGCCAGTACGCGAGCGCCTCGAAACCGGCGATCGGGAAGCCGCACGCTTCGTCCGCCTCGTACAGCGCGCGGGCGGCGAGCGGGATGAGCCGCGCGCCCGCACCCGTGAGCGCGGCGAGCGCGCGCTCGGTCAGTTCGGCGACGGCCGGATCGAGCCCGTCGAAGTATGGCGCGTCCGGCACGCCGATCGTCAAACCGGCGAGCGCGAGCGGCGCGGGCTCGGACGCGTCGCGCGTCAGCACCGCGTCGAGCAGCAGCAGATCGTCGACGCTATGCGCGATCGGGCCGACCGTATCGCGCGTCGGCGACAGCGCGAGCACGCCTTCCGTCGAATAGCGGCGCGGCGTCGGCCGCAGCCCGGCGACGCCGCAGAACGCCGCCGGAATCCGCACCGAGCCGCCCGTGTCGGTGCCGAGGCCGAACGGAATGCCCGCCGCGACGGCGGACGCCGTGCCCCCGCTCGAGCCGCCCGCGATGCGCGCCGGATCGTGCGGATTGCGCACCGCGCCGAAATGGCCGTTCGCGCTCGTGATGCCGAACGCGAGCTCGTGCATGTTCGCCTTGCCGATCGGCACGGCGCCCGCGTCGAGCAACTGCTGGACGGCCGTCGCGTTGTGCGCCGCGCGCAAGCCGAGCAGCGCGGGGCTTGCCGCGTGCGTCGGCATGTCGGCGGTGAAGATGTTGGCCTTGATGACGAACGGCACGCCCGCGAGCGGCAGCTTGCGGCCGCTCGCGATCTGCGCGTCGACGTTCGCGGCGGCCTCGCGCGCGATGTCCGGCGCGACGTGCGTCATCGCGCGGAGCGGCTCGATGAGCGCGAGGCGTTCGAGTGCGGCCTCGGCGTGCCGGATCGCGGGCGTGCGCCCGCTGTTCACGGCGTCCGCGACGTCCCGCACGCTGGCGGGCCGGGCGAAGGTTTCTCGGTGTGACGACATGGGCCTGTCTCCTTGTGCTGCGCGCCGGCGGACGCGGCGCGCGTTTTCGGCTGGATCGGAACGGCGAGGCCCTGATGATTTCACATTTGCTTCGGACGGATGCCGAGTGGGCGTCAGGCGGCCGTCTCCTTCCACATCGACAGATGCCTGGCGGTTGCGCGCAGCTGCGCGGCGACGTCGTCGATCGGCGGCGCGACGTATGCGTCGATCCGGCGGATGTACGGACACGTGAGCGTGGCGATCGCATGGCCCGAGGGCCCGAGCACCGGATACGCGATGTCGGTGACGCCGAACGCCTGGCGGCTTCCCTGCAGCAGCCGCCCGGTCGCGCGAATCTCGCGCAGCAGCGCGTCGAATTCGCCCATGTCGAGCGCGGTCTCGCCTTCCACCTTCGTATGCTCGGCGAGCATTTGCGCGCGCTGCTCCGGCGTCTGGAACGCGAGCATCACGGGGCCAGACGCGGTGTCGACGAGCCCGATGCGCGAGCCGAGCCGCACCGAAATGCCCCATCCGCCCGGCCCGTCGACCTGCGCGATCACGAGCAGGTTGCCGCGGTCGTAGACGGACAGGTGGCACGACTGCTCGGCGGCATCGGCGAAGCGCTGCATCGGCGGCAACGCCTCGGCGATCAGCCGCTTGAGCGGCGGATGGCGATGCGCGAGCGTATAAACCTTGAGGCTCAGCGTGTAGCGGTCGCCGCCCGGCGAGCGGATCACGTACTGGCGCGCGACGAGCCGCTCGAGCATCCGGTAGATCTCGCTCGCGTTGCGGCCGAGCTCCTTCGTGATCTCGGTGCGCGTGAGGCCTTCCTTCTGTTCGGCGAGCAGTGCGAGGATGTCGAGCCCCTTGTCGAGCGCAGGGGCGCGATAGCGTTCGATTTCCTCGCAATCCTGCGTCTCTTCCGCGGCGTCGGCGGGCTGGTCTTTCCTGGGTTTCATCGGTGAGTCGATCTGGTGGAACGCGACGCATCGATCGCCGGCGCGGCGCCTGCTTCGCGGCCGCGCGCATGCATCGATGGATCATTGATTTGTCTGTAAATTAAGTAACTGCTCCAACGGCAATGATAATCAACGGATGCGAAATCAACGCTAACTTTGCCGACAATTGTTGAATAAGAGTATCGGTGTTGCGTCGATGGAGTCAAAGTATGCGTCGGGCTGCTCGGCAAGAATCGGCGTGGGGCGGGAGCCCGGCGCGAACTCGGCGCGAAACCGGCGCCGGGAACGCGCACCGGTGCGAACGTTGGCGCGGGGATGCGCGCGGCAGGCCCGCGCGGCGGGCCTTCGGCGGCGATGACGAACGGCGTCGGGCGCCGTCGCCGACGGTGATCCCGCACGTCGCCAGCGTCTGCTCCAATAGTCGTTATCCGCGATGCAACGTCTCACCGTGTGCGACGGGTGGTACAAATTCCGCAACGGGCTCACGCACGGCGCCGTCGCGCCGGCCGCATCGCGCTCGCTGGGTTCCCGTCCGTCCAGAACTGAAGAGGTCGCCTGCCATGAAACTGCTTCGTTACGGCCCCGTGGGCCAGGAAAAGCCCGGTCTGCTCGATGCCGACGGCCGCATTCGCGATCTGTCGCCGCTGATCGGCGACGTCGCGGGCGACGCGCTGTCGGACGCGAGTCTCGCGCGGCTTGCCGCCGCCGATCCCGCGTCGCTGCCGCTCGTTCCCGGCGAGCCGCGGATCGGCGCGTGCGTCGGCCGGATCGGCAAGTTCGTCTGCATCGGCCTGAACTACGCGGACCACGCGGCGGAAGCGGGCCTCGCGGTGCCGGCCGAGCCCGTCGTGTTCGGCAAGTGGACGAGCGCCGTGTGTGGCCCGCACGACGGCATCGAGATTCCGCGCGGTTCGGTGAAGACCGATTGGGAAGTCGAGCTCGGCGTGGTGATCGGCCGCGCGTGCAAGAACGTCGACGAGGCGGACGCGTTGTCGCACGTCGCCGGCTATTGCGTCGTCAACGATGTGTCCGAGCGCGAATGGCAGATCGAGCGCGGCGGTCAGTGGGACAAGGGCAAGGGCTTCGACACGTTCGGGCCGATCGGCCCGTGGCTCGTCACGCGCGACGAAATCGCCGATCCGCAGGCGCTCGATCTGTGGCTCGACGTGGACGGCCGGCGCTATCAGAACGGCAACACGCGCACGATGGTGTTCACGGTCGCGCAGCTGATCGCGTACCTGTCGCGCTGCATGAGCCTGCAGCCCGGGGACGTGATCTCGACCGGCACGCCGCCCGGCGTCGGAATGGGCGTGAAGCCGTCGCCCGTCTATCTGAAGCCGGGGCAGACGGTGCGCTGCGGTGTCGCGGGGCTCGGCGAGCAGTTGCAGACGACGCGCGCGGCGGTGTGACGCCGCTGAGTGTCGGCGCGCGGCGGGCGATAAGCCGGTAGCGGAAGGGCGGCCGTCGGGCCGCCGCGGCGTGCGGTGGCGCCGCAGGCCGTGATGGAATGGCCGAAGCGCAATGTGCGTGAGCGATCGACATTCCACTTTATCGCGCGGCGGAATGTGATGAACGGTTGCATGCTCACGTGCCGTTTCCGCGGGCTGACCGGCAAGTCGCCGCCTCGGTGGCTTCAGACCGCGTATACCACGCAGACCGCGCGTGCGAGGCGCGCGCAGCAATGGCCGGAGACGACGGCGCTATCGGCCGCCGAGCAGATCGCGACCGAGGCGGGATTCGGCTCGGCGAACGCGTTGCGCGAGCGCTTCGGGCGGATCGTCGGCGCGACGCCGAGGCGAAACCGGCAGGCGTTCACGACGCAGGCCGCTGCTAGTTGACGGCGAAGCGGCGAGGAGGGTGGTGGCGCGGAAACGAGCGCGCGCCGGCAGTGTGCGTCGCGCGGCTTCGCCCGTCACTTCGAGCGTCGGCGGGCGTATCGTGTCGAGCCGACGAACCGACGAACCGACGAACCGACGAACCGACGAGCCGACGAGCCGACGAACCGACGCACCGAAGAACCGAAGAACTGGCGGAATAGAGGGACAGCGCAACACCGCAACACCGAAACACCGACGCGTCGACCACTGCCGCTGCGCCTTGCGCCGCGAATCGAACGCGCGGACGTTCGATTCGCGTCGTCGTCGTTCACACTTTCGCGAGCGCCTGATCGAGATCGGCGAGCAGATCGTCGATATGTTCGATGCCGATCGACAGCCGCACCGTCTCTTCCTTCACGCCCGCCTTCGCGAGCTCTTCCGGCGACAACTGGCGGTGCGTCGTCGAAGCGGGATGCGTCGCGAGCGACTTCGCGTCGCCGATGTTGACGAGCCGCGTGAAGAGCTGCAGCGCGTCCTGGAACGCGGCGCCCGCGGCGCGCCCGCCCTTCACGCCGAACGTGAGGATGCCCGGCGCGCGGCCCGACAGATAGCGGCCGACGAGCGCGTGATCCGGATGGTTCGGCAGCCCGGAATAGTCGACCCATTCGACCTTCTCGTGCCGAGCGAGATGCTGCGCGATCTTCAGCGCGTTGTCGCTGATGCGGTCGATGCGCAGCGCGAGCGTCTCGATGCCTTGCAGGATCTGGAACGCGTTGAACGGCGAGATCGCCGCGCCGGTGTTGCGTAGCGGGACCACGCGCGCGCGGCCGATGTACGCGGCCTCGCCGAACGCTTCGGTGTAGACGACGCCGTGATAGCTGACGTCCGGCTCGTTCAGCCGCTTGAAACGGTCCGCGTGCGTCGCCCACGGGAACTTGCCCGAATCGACGATCGCGCCGCCGAGGCTCGTGCCGTGTCCGCCGAGATACTTCGTCAGCGAATGCACGACGATGTCCGCGCCGTGCTCGAACGGGCGCAGCAGATAAGGCGTCGGCACCGTGTTGTCGACGATGAGCGGCAGCCCGTGGCGATGCGCGACGTCGGCGAGCGCGGCGATGTCGGTGATGTTGCCGAGCGGATTGCCGACGGATTCCGCGAAGATCGCCTTCGTGCGTGAATCGATCAGCGCCTCGAATGCGGCGGGGTTGCGCGGATCGGCGAAGCGCGTCGTGATCCCGTACTGCGGCAGCGTGTGCGCGAACAGGTTGTAGGTGCCGCCGTACAGCGTGCTCGACGAGACGACGTTGTCGCCCGCTTCGGCGATCGTCAGGATCGAATAGGTGACGGCCGCCTGCCCCGACGCGAGCGCGAGCGCGCCGACGCCGCCTTCGAGCGCCGCGACGCGCTGCTCGAGCACGTCGTTGGTCGGATTCATGATCCGCGAATAGATGTTGCCCTGAACCTTCAGATCGAACAGGTCCGCGCCGTGCTGCGTGTCGTCGAACGCGAACGCGACCGTCTGGTAGATCGGCACCGCGGCGGCGCGCGTCGTCGGATCGGGGCGATAGCCGCCGTGCACGGCGATGGTTTCGAGGCGCCAGTCGGCGGATGCGGGTTCGGTCATGATGGGTCTCCGGTCGGCCTGTTTTCGTGAAGGTGTCGGCCGATTATAGGAGCCGCGGTTGCGCGCTTTTAGCTTGTTTGGTGACAAGCTTATGCGCGGGCGGGAGAAATGCCGCGGGCGGCGTGCGATGCGGGGCGCAATGCCGCGCGGAAGGCGGACGGAAGGCGGGCGATGGATGGCGCGCCGGGCGCGAACGTGCCGGATGTGCGCTTTTGCCGCTGGATGGTTCGCGGGTTCGCGTGCGCGCTCGTTCTTCCGCTGCGCGCACGTGCCCGCGTCGCGCGCGAGCGTCAGCCGTCGACGTTCGCCGCGAAATTCAATTCGACGCCGTTGCCCGCCGGATCGTCGAAGAACAGCTGATGCTGGCGCGTGAGCGGCACGTCGGCGCTCGAAAACCGGATGCCGAACCGCTGCAGGCGCGCGATCGTTTCCGGCAGATCGCTGCACGCGAACGCGACATGATCGAACGTGTTCGTGACGTTCGGCGCGCGCGATTCGCCGGGGCTCGCTTCAGACAGATGCAGCACGGCCTGCGCGCCGGCATACAGCCAATAGCCGTGGCTGCGGAACGGCGGGCGATCGCCGGGCCGCAGTCCGACGACGTCGACATAGAAGTCGCGCAGCGTATCGAGGAGCGGGCGCGGCGCGCGCAGATTGTAGTGATCGAGGCCGGTGACGGACATGGCGGGCGGGCAGCTGGCTGGAGAATGGACCCGAAGCGGTCATTCTAGCGCGCGCCGGAGGGCGGCGTGACGGCGTGCGTCGATTCGGCGGACGCGCGTGCCGGCGATCGATTCGCCGCTTGCAACGCCGGCGAGGCGAGTTGCGCCGGGCGCGACGATGCTTCGAAAGATGCCGCTCGTTCGCTGGCGACGGTCGTGCATTCAAGACCGGCGACGACGTGCGGGGCATTCGGCGCGCACGCCGCACGCGTGCACGCTTGCCGGAGACGTCGGCTTCAGGATGTCTCGCGCGAAGCACGGCGGCGCTTCGGCGCGCGCGGCCCGCACGCCGCACGCGTGATGTCGGACGATGCGCGAATGTGCAGCCGCTTCGCGGTTTTTCGTGCCTCGGCGCGAGGAACCGCATCGTTGCGATGCGGCACGCTGTCGACGGGCGGCACGCGATGCGTCGCGCCGCAAGGGCGCGGCGCGCGATCGGCGCGGCCGTATCGAAGGCACGCGGCATGCGCACTTGCGAACGCCGGCTTGCGCATGCCGATGCTTGCGCAAGCCGCTCGTGCGACTCATCGGCGATGGGCGATCGAGGCGTGCGCCGGCCGGGCGCCGACAGGCTCGGTACGGTTGGGCGACGCGACATGTCGCCGTGCGATGCGGCGTTTCAAGCGCTTCCGCTACACTGCGCCGCATCGCATCGCATCGCATCGCATCGCATCGCGTCGCGTCGCGTCGTACGCACCGCATCGCGCCACGCCACGCCACGCCACATCACATCACATCGCAAAGCAAAGCAAAGCAAAGCAAAGCAAAGCAAAGCAAAGCAAAGCAAAGCAAAGCAAAGCAAAGCCGCGCCGCGCCTCCCAACACCTACGCGTCCGCCCGCCCCCGCAGATGACGCGCGACCGAAGCGAGCTTTTCGCAAGTCTCCGTCCATTCGCGCTCCGGCGTCGACAGCGGAACGAGCCCCGCGCCGGCCTGCAGCCAGCAGCGCTCGCCGTCCCGATACACGGAGCGCAGCACGAGCGCCGCGTCCATCGCGCCTTCGCTGTCGACGACGAACACGCAGCCGCTGTACAGGCCGCGCAAGCGTCGTTCGTGGCGCCGGATGCTGTCGAGCGCTTCCCGCTTCGGAATGCCCGACGCCGTGACGGCGGGGAACAGCTTCTCGAACGCATGCCACGCATGGCGGCCCGCCGCGAGCCGCCCGCGCACGCGCGACGCGAGATGCTGGACGGTGCCGCGCCGGTAGACGCTCATGAATTCGCTGACGCCGAGCGAATCGGCGTCACAGACGGACGACATTTCGTCCATCGCCAGTTGCACCGATACCGCATGTTCGGCGATTTCCTTCGCGTCGCGCAGCAGTTCGCGCCGCAGGCGCGCGTCTTCGGCGTCGTCGCCCGTCAGTGCGCGCGTGCCGGCGAGCGGCTGCGTGCTGACGAAGCCGTCGGCGCTCACTTCGACGACCGTCTCGGGGCTGAAGCCGTAGGCTTCGAAAGCGCCGTCGCGAAGCAGGAACGAGCGCGCCGGCGTGTTCGTCCGGCGGCCCGCGACGTAGCTCGACACCGTGTCGAGCGATGCCGGAACCTCGACCGCGCGCGACAGGATCACCTTCTGATACGCGTCCGCCTGCATCTCGCGCACCGCGGACGCGACCTGCTCCTTGTATGCGGCGGCGTCGCGATCGTCGTCGATCGCCTCGAGACGCGCGCCGGACTCGGCGTCGCGCGCGGCGTCCTGCGTCATGACCAGCTCGGCGAGCGTCGCGAGCGCGTCGGGCTCCAGGCTGCGGATCAGCGCGCGGCCGCTCGACATCCGGATCTCGCTTTGCGGAATCGCGAGCCGCAGCAGCGGCGCGTCGCCGCGCGCGCCGGCGACGCCGTACGTCAGATGCGCGAACTCGAAATGGGCGCGGCCGTACGCGCGCCATGCGTCGATCCCGACGTCGGCGAGCGCGGTCGCGATCGCGTCGCACGGCGGCACGTTGCGCCAGCATGCGCCGTCGCTGCGGCGCACCGCGCCGTCCGGCTCGACAATCACGCTCAACGCCGAATCGATGCCGACGCTCCATTCGCCGTCACGCTCGTAGAGCGTGCAATGCCGGCTCGGCAACGCGCGCATCACGCGCGACGCGAGCTCGAGCGGCTCGCTTCGCACGCTCAGTTGCCGCTCGACGTAACGCCGCGCCGGGGCGGCGTCGCGCGCGCGGGCGAGCGCGATCAGGCGCTGCTTGTCGATCTTGCCGACCGACGTCAACGGCCAATGCGCGGCGATTTCGATCTGGTCCGGCTGCTTGAATTCGCTGAGCCCGCGCGCGCGCAGCGCCTGCTTGAGCGTGGCGGCGTCGAGCGCATCGCGCTGCGGGCGCACGAACGCGCAGATGCGCTCGCCGAGCAGCGCGTCGGGAACCGCGACGACGGCCGAATCCTGCACGCCCGGCAGCGTATTGAGCAACTGCTCGATTTCCGCGGCGGAAATTTTTTCGCCGCCGCGATTGATCTGCTCCTTGATGCGGCCTTCGACGATCAGGTTGCCGGCCGCATCGCGGCGCACGAGATCGCCGGTGCGGTAATAGCCGTCGGCCGTGAAGCTGCGCGCGTTGTGCTCCGGCGCGCGATAGTAGCCGCGGATCGTGTATGGCCCGCGCGTCAGCAGCTCGCCGATCTCGCCGGCGCCGACGTCGCGGCCGTGCGCGTCGACGATGCGGATGTCGTCGCGCGACGACAGCGGCCGCCCCTGCGTGTGCACGATCGTATCGAGCGAATCGTCGAGCCGCGTGTAGCAGAGCAGCCCTTCGGCCATGCCGAACACCTGTTGCAGACGGCAGCCGAGCACGTCGGGCAGGCGGCGCGCGAGCGGCGGATCGAGCCGCGCGCCGCCGACCTGGACGAGCCGCAGGCTCGACAGATCGCTGCGCTCCCATTCGCGCGCCTGCGCCCAGAGCTGCGCGAGCGGCGGCACGAGCGCGACGTGCGTGACCCGCTCGCGCGCGATCAGCGGCATCGCTTCGTCGCAGCTCGCCGTGTCGGACAGCACGACGGTGCCGCCGCGCGACAGCGTGCCGAGTATGCCGGGGCACGCGAGCGTGAAGTTGTGCGCGGCCGGCAGCACCGCCAGATAGACGCTCGCTTCGTCGAGCCGGCAGAGCTCGGCCGACGCGCCGAAGTTGTACGCGTAGTCCGCATGCGTGCGCGGAATCAGCTTCGGCGTGCCGGTCGTGCCGCCGGACAGGAGCAGCAGCGCGACATCGGCCGGCGCGGGCGGCGTCAACGCGCGCGGCGGCGCATCGAGCGACGCGAGCGGCACGATGCGTTCGTCGCCGTGCCGGCCCGGCCCGCCGTCGACGACGACGCGGCGCAGCGACGGATGCGCGTCGAGCATCTCGACGGCGAGCGATCGCGCGTCGACGCCGTCGGTTTCGTCCGCGACGAAGTAGGCGGCGGGCTCGGCGATGCGGCAGAGCGCGTCGATGTCGCGCGAGCGCTGCGTCGGCATCGCGAGCACGGGCACCACGCCGAGGCGAAAGAGGGCGAAGCAGACGGTGACGAACGCGATCCCGTTCGGCAGCTGAACCATCGCGCGGTCGCCGGGGCGCAGGCCGAGCCCGTGCAGCCCGGCCGCGAGCCGATCGACGCGGCGATCGAGCGCGGCGAACGGCACGCGCTCGCCGCCCGCGACGAGCGCGGTGCGCGTCGCGTGATCGGCCGCCCAGCGGCGCAGATGCTCGCCGAGCGGCAGCGCGGCGCCGGAGTGGTCAGGGGCGGCCGCGACGGTGCGGGCCGTTTCGTTCGGATTCGGATGAAGAAGAGTTTCCATGAGCTTCTCTGAGGGTCACACACATGCGGAAGTCGACTCGAGCCGGCGCAGGATCTGTTGCAGAAACGCGCGCGGCCTGCGGGTCGCGTAGAAGTGGTCGCCGGGCATCGCGATCGGCTCGTCCGCGTGAGCGAGCCAGTCGCGCCACGCGGCGACTTCGTCGCGCGACGCCTCGGCGTCGCGGCTGCCGTAGACGAGCAGCGTCGGCGTGTCGATACGGCGCCGGGCGGCATGCGGCGGGCGGCGATAGGACTCGGTGATCCGGAAATCGGCGCGCAGCATCGGCAGGAAGATCGCGAGCAGCGACGGATCGGACAGCAGCGTCGGGTCGCTGCCGCCGATCTCGACGAGCTGATCGACGAACGTGCGGTCGTCGAGATGGCTGAGCAGGCGCCGCCCTTGCAGGTGCGGCGCGTGGCAGCCGGACAGCACGAGCGCGAACGGCGGCGCGCCGCGCCGCTCGAGGCGCTCGCAGGTTTCGAACGCGACCTGCGCGCCCATGCTGTGGCCGGCGAGGATCAGCTTGCCGGGCGACGCGCGCGTGTCGATCAACTCGTCGGCGAGCTGATCGGCGAGCCCGCCGATGTCGTCCGCGGCCGGCTCGCGCATCCGGTGGTCGCGGCCCGGATAGATCGCGAGCGCGACGTCGACGCCGAAATCGTCGACCTGGCGCCAGTCGCGGAACGCGCTGCTGCTGCCGCCCGCGAACGGGCACATGACGAGCCGCCACGCGGCCGGCTCCGGCGACGCGATCCATGGGCGCAGCATCCGCCGCTCGTTCATGCCGCCACCTGCTCGTCGGATTGCGCGTCGACGAGCGCGCGCGGATCGATCGCCGGCGGCGGCGCGACGCTGCGCTCGCGCGCGGGGCCCGCGCATTGCAGCGCCTTTTGCCAGACGCGGGCGAGCGCGAGCTGGTAGGCGGCGTCGAACGCGGCGGGCGGCAGCGCGCCGTCGAGATGCCGGCGCAGCGCGTGCAGCACGTGCGCGACGCCCGCGGGGCCGTCGGCCTCGAGCGCGTCGCGCCAGCTCGCCGGCGCGGGATGCAGCGGCAGTGCGGGCGGCAGGTCGAGATGCGCGCCGTCGGCGCCCGTCGTCCGGTACGCGCTGCGCTGGCTGTCGCGATGTCGCGGGTCGTACAGCGCGGCGGTCCAGACGACCGGGCCGTAGCTCGCCTCGAGCGACAGATAGCCGGACGGCCAGCCGAGCGTGAGCTGATGCATCGCGAGGCTGTGCAGATCGGGATCGTCGGGATCGAGATAGGTCTGCAAGCGCAGCGTCGCGCGGCATCCGGGCAGGCCGATTCGCAGCGTGCGGAACGCGGGATCGTCGTCGGCGGCGCCGTCGACGGTCGCGTCGACGGCGCCGCTCGCCTGCAGCAGCAGATCGAGCGACGAATAGAGCAATTGCCGGCTCGTGGCGAGGTGCGCGAAATGCGCGGGCTCGCCGCCGAGCGCATGCCGCACGCGCCGCGCGCGATCGATCCAGCAGCGGCCGGCCGGCGTGTGCGCATAGAAGCTGTTGACCCAGTGCGCGCATTCGCGCTGCGCGGCGAGCCGTTGCAGGCGGGCGATGTCGTCCGGATGCAGCGGATGCTCCTGCACGACGTGCACGCCGCGTTCGAGGAACGCCTGCGCGAGCGACGTGCCGGCGCCGCCGACGACCGTCGAGCGGACGACCACGCACGCGATGTCGATGTCGCCCGGCACCTCGTCGATCGACGTGTAGAGCGGAATGCCGAACGCGTGAGCCAGTTGCCGCGCGCGCGGGCTGCCGTTCGCGAGGAGGCCCGCGAGCTCGAGCCCCGGCTGCGGCGCGAGAAACGCGTTCAGATAGGTTTCGCCGAATTTCGCGCCGGCGACGAGTACGCGCCTGTTGCGCGCGTGAGTGGATTTCATGCGACTTTCTCCTGCGGGCGGCGATGGTCGTCGCGCCACTGCCGGAACAGGGCGGCGACATGTTGCGCTCGTGCGTCGTCCATCACGAGCGTCCAATGGTCTGCGTCGAGCGTGTGGCGTTGCGCGTGCGCGCCCCAGCCGTGCCAGTCGCGCTCGGCCGGCTGCCAGACGGACGGGCGATGCGCGGCGGCGATCCACAGGCAGCGGATCGGCAGCGGGGCGGGCGCGGGGTGGCGCGCGAGCAGGCCGAGCAGATCGCCGATGCGTGCGAGCCAGCGCTCGCCGTCGGCGGCGTTCGAGCGTTCGGGCAGCAGCCCGGCCGCCTGCGCGGCGTGGACGAAGCATGCGGTCTGCTCGTCCGCGTCGCGCTGTTCGAGATCGTCGGGCAGCGGCACGGCGACGCGCCCTCGTGCGAGCAGACGCAACAGCGATGCGCGATCGGCGTGGCGGAAATCGTCGCGGCACACGGGATCGAGCAGCACGAGTTCGACCGTCTCGCCGCGCGCGTGCAGCAGGCGCGCGGCCTCGGCGGCGACGGTCGCGCCGTACGACCAGCCGATCAGCGTGTACGGCCCGTGGGGCTGCGATGCGCGCATCGCCTGCACGTAACGGCCGGCGAGCGCGCCGAGATCGGCGGGCAGCGCGGCGTCCGGCGCGCGCAGGCCGTGGACGCGGCAGTCGAGGCGGCGCGCGAGCGTCACGTACGCGGCGAGCTCGCCGTCGGACGCGTGGAACACGAACACGCGCGCCGGATCGCGTCCTTCGGCAAGGGGCACGACGCAGTCGCCCGCCCGCGCTTCGGTCGCCGGCGGCGCGGTCAGCGTCGCGCAGAACGCGCCGAGCGTCGGCTGCGCGAAGAGCGCCTGCAGGCTCGCGCCGCGCATGCCGCCGCGATTGAGCTGCGCGATCATGCGCGTCGCGATCAGGCTGTCGCCGCCCGACTGGAAGAAGTCGCTGTCGCGATGGATCGGGCACTTCAGCAGCGCCTGCCACGCTTCGCCGACGCTGCGCTCGAGCGCGGCCTGTGCGTGCGGGTCGCGCGGCGGCGCGACGGGCGCGCGCGCCGCGCGGGCCGGCGTTTCGTCGGCCGCTTCGCGATGCCGCTCGGCGACGCGGTCCGCATATCGATCGATGCGCTCGCATTGCCGGATGCGCGCGGGCGGCAGCGCGCGGCCGAAGCGCGCGCGCAGCTCGCGTTCGAGCGCACGGGGCTCGAGCCGGCCGACGTGCGTCGCGCGCGCGAGCACGAGATGCTGGCGCAGCGGGCTGCGTTCCTGCTCCGGCCACGCGAGCTCGACGGTGAAGCCCGCCTGCCCGAGCGCGTCGCGCCATGACGGCAGATCGAGCATCGGCTTGTCGTCGGCCGTGCGGAAGTCTTCGTAGCCGTTCAGGCCTTCGATGAAGCCGATGCTCGCCATCTGCAGCGCGCTGTCGCGTTCGGTCGCCTCGATCATCAGCAGGCGGCCGCCCGGCTTCAGCAAGCGCCCGAGGCGGCGCAGCGAGCGCACGACGTCGCTCGCGTCGTGCAGCACGTTGACCGCGACCACGACGTCGTAGCCCGCTTCGGGATGCGCATCGAAATCGACCGGCGCGTTGATGTCGAAGATCGCGTAGTCGAGCTTCGCGTGATCGGCGAAGCGTTCGCGCGCGGCGTCGAGGAACAGCGTCGACACGTCGGTGAAGCGGTAGCCGTGCAGTCGGCCGTCGAGCGCGGGCACGAGATGGCGTGTCGTCGCCGCGGTGCCGGCGCCGACTTCGAGCACGCGCAACCCGCCCGCCGGCTCGCCGAGCGCGCGCGCGATCTGCGCGGCGCTTCGGTTCAGGCAGTCGATCGCCGGATTGTCGCTGTACAGCGCGCGGGTGACCGCATCGTCGTCGTCGAACAGCAGCGCGAGCGGCGCTTGCGTGCCGTCGAACAACGCGTCGTGGCGCGCGATGCATGCGTCGAGATACGCGCCGAGCGCGCGGCTCCAGTCGGCTTGCGGCAGCGCTTCGGCCGCATCGGGAACCGCATCGAGCGCGCGCTTGCAGACGAACGCGTCGCCTTCGCGCCGCAGCCAGCCGCGCTCGCCGAGCGCGATCAGCCATTGGCGCGCCAGCCGGCGATACTGCGGCAGCGCGCGCAGGCGCGATTGCACGTCGTCGAGATCGTGGCGCTGCCCGGCTTGCGCGAACAGGCCGTGGCGATTCAGCGTCCGGGCGATGCCGTGCAGCGCGCGCGCTTCGAGCCAGCGCCACGTCGCATCGATTTCCGCGAGCTGAGCGGCGTCGAGCATCGGCAGCGCGGACGCCAACGCCAGCGGCGCGTCGAGCGACGGCGGCGGCGCGCCGCATGCGTGCGCAGCGCAGACGACGATGTCGAGCGTGCGTCCGTCCTCGGCGAGCGCGGCGTCGGCGTCGGCCACGCCGTGCTGCGCGCGCAGTGCGTCCTCGATGTCGCGCAGATCGACGCCGGCGTCGACCGGGTCTTCCGAATCGCCTGCGTTGCCGACATGCAGCGGCCAGCGCCGACGTTCGAAATCCGCCCATGCGCCGTCGTCGCGCAGCTTCGCGAGCCCCGGCTGCATCATCCGCTCCGGTTGCGCGGCGGCGCCGCGCAGCAGGCACCGGTAATCGTCGAACATCGCCTGCGCGGCGCCGGGCGCGAGCACGTCGTCCATGCAGTACCAGCTGAACACGAGATCGCCGTCGACTTCCATCACCTGATGGTCGAGCCAGACCTGCGGCGTCTGCGTGAACACATGAACGGGCTCGCCGAACAGGCTCGTCATCGCCTGGTCGATGCTCAGGCCGTCGAGCGACATCCCGAGCATGCTCGTGAACACGACCGGCATCAGCGGCCGGCGCGGATCGTGCGCGCGGCCGCGCGACAGCTCGCGCATCAGCTCGACGCCGTTGACCTGGCTGTGCGCGAGGCGCTGCCAGAGCCGTTGCTGCGTGCGCTCGATCGTGTCGCGCAGCGTCGGCCCGCCGCCGAGCGCGAAATCGATCAGCAGCACCGACGTGAAATCGCCGATCAATTGGGAGACCTGCGGATGGTCGGGCCGCCGGTTGAAGAACGTCAGGTTCAGCGTGAAGTCCGGATGCCGGCTCCAGCGTTCGAGCGTGTGCGCGAAGAGCGCGAGCAGCGCGGCCGACGGCGTCGCGCCCCAGCGCTGCCATTCGCGTTTGAGCGTGTCCCAGTCCGCGCGCGCGAGGCGCGCCTGATACGTGGTGAAGCGGGGCCGCGCATCGTCGGCGCGCGCGGGCGCGAGCGGCAGCACGGGCGCGGGCGGCAATTGCGGCAGCGTGCGCTGCCAGTAGCGCCACGATGCCTGCCAGTCGGGCGCGTCGCGGCGTGCGTGCTCGGCGAGCACGTAATCGCGGAACGTGATCTGCAGCGGCTCGAGTGCCGCGCCGCGATACGCGCTCGCGAGATCGTCCATCATCACCTTGAAGCTCTGCACGTCGAACAGCAGCAGGTCGAGGTTCATGTGGAGCCGGTAGCGCGTGTCGTCCAGCTCGGTCACGACGAGCTCGAAGAGCGGCCAGCGGTCGGCGGGCAGCACGCGGTACGACAGCTCGTCGCGGGTGCGTTCGAGCGCGCGCGCCTGCTCGTCGGCGGCGGCGCGCGTCAGGTCGCGCCGCTGCGGCCGGTATGCGGGCACGTCGCGCAGAATCCGCTGGCGGCCGTCGGCGTCGACGATCATCCGGAGCATGTCGTGGCGCGCGACGAGCGCGTTCCACGCGGCCTCGAAGCGCGCGAGGTCGAACGTGTCGTGCCGCATGTCCCATTCGAACAGCACGTGGCATGCGACGCCGCCGTACGCGATCAGATCCGTGCGGCCGAGCCAGTACGCGTGCTGGATCGGCGTCAACGGGAACGGCTCGAAGCGGTTCGCGGGATCGTGGACGAGGATGCCCGCGGCCGGATCGGGCGCGCCGGCGCCAGCGGGCGCGGATTCGGCGATCAGGCGGCCGATTCCGGCGACTGTCATATCGCGGTACGCGCGCTCGGCGTCGAGCCTCACGCCGAGCTGCGACTCGACCGCGCTGCGCAATTCGAGGAACAGCAGCGAATCGAGGCCGAGCTTCAGCAGATCGCGTGTCGGCGTGAGCTGCGCGAGGTCGTCGAGCTTCAGTTGCGCGGCGATGCGCGCGGTCAGCCAGCGGCAGACGGCCTGGGCGTCGCGCGGATCGGGGCGCTCGGCGGCGAGCGTTGCGCCGGCGGCGGCCGGTGCGCAGGATTCGGCGGAAACCCCCGCCGCCGGGTTGCGCGCGAGTCGGGCGGGCGATTGATCGGCGTCGGTGCCGAACAGCGCGCGGCGGCCGACGTCGAGCCGCTCGTGCAGCACGCGCATCGCGAGCCGGTACGGCGCGCCGCGCATCACGGCCTGTTCCAGATGCCATAGGCCCTCCGCGGTCGACAGCACGCCCATTCCGTTTTCCGCGAGCTTGCGCTGCAACGCGGATTGCGCCGCGCGGCCGGCTTCGCCCCACGCGCCCCATGCAACGGAGATCACGCTCGGCGTTTCGTCGCCGGCGTGCGCGTCGGCGAGCCCGTCGAGATACGCGCTCGCGAGCGCGTGCGCGCCTTGCCCCGGCGCGCCGAGCGCGGCGGCCGCCGACGAATAGCAAACCAGATAGCGCGCGCCGTGCGCGCCGAGCCAGTCGCGCAGCACGCGCGCCGCGTCGGCCTTCAGCGCGAGCACGGGCGCGACGCGTTCGGCGTCGAGCGCGGCGAGCGGCGCATCGTCGAGGATGCCAGCCGCATGAATCGCGCCCGCGACGCCGCCGTCAGCGTGCAGCGCGTGCAATGCCGCCGCCAGTTGCGCGGGCTCGGCGACGTCGCAGCGCACCCAGCGCAATTCGCCTCGATGCTGCGCAGCGATTTCGCGCTGGAACGCGGGCCAGTCGTCGTGCGCGCGCGGCGCGACGAGCGCGATGCGGCGCGCGCCGTGGCGCGCGAGCCAGCGCACGCTCAGTCGGCCGAGGCCGCCGAACGCGCCGGTGACGACGTGCCAGCGTTCGTCGGCGAACCCGCCGGCGGGCAACGCGGGCGCGGCGTAGGGCTGAGCCGCGAGCGACGGCGCATGCACGCGGCCGTCGCGGACCGCGAGCCAGCGCGCGCCGTGGCCGAGCGCGCCGAGCGCGCCGAGCGCCGGCGGCAGATCGCGCCATGCGGCGTGCGGATGCAGATCGATCGCGGCGAGCATGCGGTCCGGCTGCTCGGCGGCCGCGACGCGCAGCAGCCCCCAGGCGGCGCGATGGGCGGGCGCGACGGGATCGTCGGCGCGGATCTTCCATGCGCCGCGCGTCACGACGACGAGCGGCGCACGGCTTGCATCGGACAGCGCGTCGAGCAAGGCGGCGGCGACCTCGTGCGGCGAATGCGCGTCGGAGTCAAGCACGAGCAGCCGGCACTCGGCGCTCGGCGAGACCGGGACGCCCGCCGCGCGCAGCGTGTCGGCGAGCGGCGCGGATTCGGCGTGCAAGGCGATGTCGCTCGCATCCGGCGACGCGTCGGGCACGGGCCGCCAGCGCCAGCCGTAATGCGTGTCGCGCGCCGGCTGCGGCGCGGGCAGGTCGCGGGCGTCGGAGCCGGAGTGGCCATGGCCGGAGTCGGCATTGGCGTCGGCGTCGAGCGGCCGCCACGCGCCGGCCTCGTCGCGCGCGTCGAGCGCGATTCGCGCCGCGCCGAACAGGCTGCCGCACCAGCGCAGGCGCACGAGCGTGAGCCATGCGGGCGCGCATTCGGGCGCACGAATCGCCGGAGCCGCCCGGCCGCCGCCGTGGCGGGCCGCGAGTTCCGCGGCGCTGCGCGCGAGCCGTTGCCGCCACGCGTCGCGCTCGCCCGCGCAATCGGACCAGTCGGCGAGATAGACGCCGTCGTCGGTGAGCGGCTGGCCGACCAGCGGATCGGCGTCTTCGTCGAGCCACGACGCGGCGCCCGCCGGGCGGCCCGGCATGCTCGCGAGCACGATGTGCTCGCTGATGCCGGACGTCGGCGCGCCGTCGTCCGGCAGCCAGTCGACGCGCTCGAAGCCCGCCTCGACGCATTGCGCCTTCCAGCGCGCGGTCGACAGGAACAGCTCGCCGCCGCGCGCGTCCTCGTCGTGCAGCGGCAGCACGAGCGGGCCGAACACGAAATCGAAGAGCCGCATCGGCCGCGTGATCTCGCGCATCAGCAGGCGGCCGCCCGGCTTCAGCAGCGGCGCGAGGTTCGCGAGCGTGCGGCCGACGTGCTGCGTCGCGTGGATCACGTTCGCCGCGACGATCAGATCGTATGCGCCCGCTTCGAAGCCTTGCGTTTGCGCATCTTTCTGCAAATCGAACACGCGATAGTCGACGCATCCGTGAGCGGCGAATTTCTGCTCGGCGCGCCGCGTGAAGATGGGCGAGATGTCGGTGAAGTCGTAGCGCACGTTCGGCGCGCCGTCGAGCTCCGGCAGCAGCCAGGCGGTTGTGCCGCCCGTGCCGCCGCCGACTTCGAGGATTCGGAACGGGCGATGCGCGCGCCGGCCCGCCTGCCGCTCGCGGACGAGCCCCGCGACGACGCCCGCGGCGATCTGGTTGAAATAGCGGCCGAAGCTGAATTCCTGATACAGCACCTCGACGCCGCTCGACGCGCTGTCCGGGAAGATCACCGCGACCGGCTCGATGTCGCCGCGCATCATCGCGTACAGGCTGTCCCCGGCGCGCGCGACGGTGTCGGCGATCGCGTCGAAGCCTTCGCAGCACTCGCGCAGGATTTGCAGCAGCGCGTCGCGATCGGCGTGCGGCACGGCGAGCGCGGGGGCGTAGCGGTCGCCGTCGCGGCGGTAGTAGCCGTCTTCGACGCATGCGTTCAGCAACCGCACGAGCAACTGGCGATGCCGCGGCAGCAGACGGCCCGCGCGCAGGATGCCGAGTGCGCTCGCGCCTTCGTCGAAGCGCTCGCCGACGCAGCGGCGCACGAGCCGGTCGACGTAGATCGCATGCAACTGCGTGACGCAATCGTAGAGCCGTTGCAGGCGCGGCAGATCGAGCGAGGCGGCGGCCGTGGCCGCGATTCGCCGGCCTTCGGCGAGCGCGAGATCGAAATCGCCGCCGTGCGCGGCGGGCGGTGCGGCGGCCGCTGCCGGCCGCGCGTCGCGCCAATAGCGCTCGGTATCGAACGGATAGCGCGGCGCGTGCAGCTTGCGGCCGGACGAAGGCAACACCTTCGCCCACGGTAGCGCGACGCCCGCCGCATAGAGCTCGAGCAGCGCCTGCCGCGTTTGCGCGAGCGCGGGCTGCCGCCGCCGCGCGCTCGCGATCCAGCGCGCGCCCGGCTGCGCGCCGCGCAGGCCGATGCCCGTCAGTTGCGCATCCGGCCCGAGTTCGAGAAACACGTTCGCGCCCTGCGCGAGCGCGTGACGGATCGCGTCGGCGTAACGGACCGGCTCGCGCATGTGCCGCCGCCAGTAGTCGCGCGCGTTGAGCCCGTGCGCATCGATCGGCCCGCCGAGCAGCGTCGACACGAGCGGCACGCGGCCGGGCGCGGCATTCAACTGCGCGGTCGCGCGCTCGAACGCGTCGAGAACCGGATCGAGCAGCGCCGAATGCGCGGCGCCCGTCACCGCGAGCCGCGCGTGCCGGATGTTGCGCGCGACGAGATCGGCCGCGAGCGTGTCGATCGCATCGCTTCGGCCGGAGAACACGAGATGGCGTTCGTCGTTGTACGCGGCGACGTCGACGCCGGCGCACGCCGCGAGCGGCAGCAACGCGTCGGCGCCGGCGAACGCGGCGAGCATCGCGCCCTGCGCGCAGCGCTGCATCAGCGCGCCGCGCAGCCGGACGAGCGGCATCGCCTGCTCGATCTCGTAATGCCCGGCGACGACCGCGGCCGCGTATTCGCCGACCGAATGGCCGATCACGAGCTGCGGTTCGAGACCGAGCGCCCGCCAGTGCGCGGCCATCGCGAGTTCGAACGCGACGATCGCGGGCTGCGCGTAGTCCATCCGTTCGAGCAGATCGCCGCGCTCGCCGAACATCGCGTCGCGCAGCGGGACGTCGAGTTCGCCGTCGCAGGCCGCGAAGCAGCGATCGAGACACGCGGCGAACGCGCTCGACTGCCGGTAGAGCGTCTGCCCCATGCCCGGCCAGTGCGAACCCTGGCCCGTGAAGAGCCAGGCCATCTGCCCGGCGTCGCCGCTGCCGCGATGGACGAGCGCATCGTCTTCGCCCGCCGCGAACGCGTCGAGCGCCGCGATCGTCTCCGCGCAGAACGGCACCGCGAGCCGGTGCGGCAGATCGAGCTGCCGGCCGTGCAGCGCGGTGTGGAGCAGGTCGCGCGCGTTCGCGCGCTTCAACGCATCCGCATAGCTGCGCGCGAGGCGCTGCAGCGCCGGCTCGCTCGCCGCGCTCAGCAGTAGCGCCGCGCCCGCGTCCGGCTGTGCGTGGCTGTCGTCGCTTTCGCTCTCGCTTTCGCCTTCGCTTTCGGTTTTGCCGTCGCCATTGCAGTCGATGTCGCCATTGCCGTCGCCGTCGCGGTTGCCTTCGCCATTGCCGCCGACGGCCGCGCGCAGCGCGTCCGGCAGCGACGCGACGACCATATGGCAGTTCGTGCCGCCGATGCCGAACGACGACACGCCGGCCACGCGCGATGCGTCGTTCCACGGCTGCGCGTCGGTGGGCACGAAAAACGGGCTGTCGTCGAGGCCGAGCGCCGGATTCGGCTTGCGCAGATGCAGGCTCGGCGGAATCGCGCGCCGCTCGACGGCAAGCACGGCTTTCAGCAGGCTCGCGATGCCGGCGGCTGTGTCGAGGTGCCCGACGTTGCCCTTGACCGAGCCGAGCGCGCAGCGCGGCCCTTCGTCCGCCCGATGGAAGACGCCGCGCAATGCTTCGAGTTCGATCGGATCGCCGAGCGGCGTGCCGGTGCCGTGCGCTTCGACGAGGCCGATCTGCGTGCTGTCGACGCCCGCGAGCATCAGCGCGTCGCGAATCGCGTCGCGCTGGCCGGCCGCCGACGGCGCCGTGTAGCCGACCTTGCGGTCGCCGTCGTTGTTGATTGCGCTGCCGAGCAGCACCGCGACGACGGGGTCGCCGTCGCGCAGCGCGTCGCCGAGCCGGCGCAGCACGATCGCGCCGACGCCGTTGCCGGCGAACGTGCCCTGCGCGTCGGCGTCGAACGGCCGGCAACGGCCGTCGGGCGAGAAGATCATGCCCGGCTGATGCAGATAGCCCGCGTGCTGCGGAAACGACACGGCCACGCCGCCCGCGACCGCCATGTCGCATTCGCCGGAGCGCAGGCTCTCGCATGCGAGGTGCGCGGCGACGAGCGAGCTCGAGCACGCGGTCTGCACGGCGAGCGCCGGCCCGCGCAGGTTCAGCTTGTACGCGACGCGCGTCGCGACGTAGTCCTTGTCGTTGCCCATCAGCGACTGCAGGCCCTTGACCTGCGCGACTTCGGCGATCCGCAGCGGTTCCTGGCCCGGATACGTGCTCACGCGCGCCGAGCCGAACACGCCGGTGCGATGCGCCACGTTGCGCGGCGCGTAGCCCGCGTGCTCGAGCGCATGCCAGACGATCTGCAGGAAGAGGCGCTGCTGCGGGTCGATCGATTCGGCTTCCTGACGGGAATAGCCGAACAGCGCGGCGTCGAACGCGTCGGCGTCGCGCACGACGGTGCCGACATTAACGAAGTTCGGCGCATCGATCGTCGCGGCGTCGAGGCCCGCGTCGAGCATTTCCTGCCGCGTGAAGCGGCGGCTGCATTCGGCGCCGGCGAGCAGGTTGCGCCAGAACGCGTCGCTGTCGTCCGCTTCGGGGAAGCGGCATGCGTGGCCGATCACGGCGATCGGCTCGCCGTGCGGGTAGTGCGTCGCGAGCAGCGCGTCGAGGTCCGCGGCCGGGCGCGCGGACGAGGTGGCTTTATCCATGACTGGTTTCGAGAGAGGGTTCGTGAACGGCGGGTGAGGGCGCGGCCGCGGCAGGCCGCGCGAGCCGGCGGCACAGCCGGATCGCGGGCCACAGGCTCGCGACGGCCAGCGCGGCGAGCAACGCGAGTACCGGGCGATAGCCGGTGACGTCGCTCACGCGCAGCACGGCCATCGACATCAGCATGGCGACGGCCATGTCGGTCGACTGGAACAGCGCATAGTCGGATGCCGGCTGGTGAGGGCGGGTGAGCCCCATCAGCACGTTGTAGAGCGTGACGAAGCCGATCGCCGCCGCGACGTTGACGGCGCCGAACGCGAGCGTCCATTCGCGCACGCCGAAACGCGGATAGCCCGCGGCGAGCACGCCCGCGATCAGCGGGAACGAGAGCATCACGGGCAGAACGCAGCGCCATGGGCCGAAGCGGCGCATCGCCCAGCCGCCGAGCGCGATGCCGACGCCGCTCGCGACCGTGCTGTAGATCGTGACGACTTCGCCGAGCGCGCTGAGGCCGAGCCCCGCGTCGACGAGCAGCACGGTTTGCAGCGCCATCAGCCCGCGCATCGCGACGAGGTAGACCGCGGTCAGCGCGAGCGCGGGCCCGATGCCGCGCAGATCGCGCCACCGCAGTCGCGGACGCGCCGAGCCTGCGGGCGTGGCTTGCATCGGCTGCCGGATCAGCAGCGGCGGGATCGCGAGCAGCAGCGACAGCGCGGCGATGGCCGCGAAGCCGTAGCGCCATCCGGCATGCTCGGTGATCGCGAGGAACACGAACGAGCCGAGCGGAATGCCGAGATAGCTGCCGCCGACCTGCGCGACGTTCGCGAGCGGGCGGCTGCGCGCGTCGGTCGTGCAGATCGCGATGCCGTTCGCATAGATGCCGTGGCTCGCGGACAGCAGCGACAGCAGCGTCAGCGCCGCGACGATCGCGCCGGCCGCACGCGCCGGCGGCAACAGGCCGATGCATGCGATGACGGCGGCCATGCAGAGCTGCAGTGCGACGAGGCTGCCGAGATAGCGGTTGCCGCGCAGCGGCCGTGCATGACGCTCGCACCACGGCGCCCACAGGAACTTGCCGACCCACGGCAGCATCGCGAGCGACAGCCAGCTCAGTTGCGCGAGATCGGCGCCCGCATGCCGGAAGTAGCCGACGACGCCCTGCATGGTCAGCGCGCTGACCATGCCCTGGTGCGCGTAGTACGACCAGTACGGCAGATAGCGCTTCATGCGGCGGCTCCTCGCCGGCGTTGCAGATTCGCCTTGCGTTGATCGAGGCGCGCGCGGCGGTTCGCGTCGTCGGCCGGGGCGGGCGCGCTCGCGCCGCCGAGATGCGCGGCGAGCGCGTGCGGCGACGCGTGCGTGAAGAGATCCGTCACCGCGAGCGACGCGTAGCCCGCGTGCCGGAGCCTGACGTGCCATTGGACGAGCTCGAGCGAAGTCGCGCCCGCCTCGAAGAAGCTCTGCCGCGCGGCGATCGGCAGGCCGAGCGTTTGCTCGAAGTGCTGGCGCAGCCGGCCGACGAGCGCGGCGTCGACGGGCGTGTCGCCGCGGGCTGCGTCGATCGGCGCGGCGGCGGCGTGCGTCGAGCGCGCGGCGTGCGTCGCGGTCGCGATGTTCGCGGCGGCGGGCGCGTCGCCGCGCGGCGTCCGCGCGCCGGCCTGGCCGACACGCGGCACGAGGACGTCGAGCGGCAGCCGCCACGCCGATGCGTCGGACGCGAGCCGCTGCAGCAGCGCGACGTACTGATCGAACATCGCGCGCAGCCGATCGGGCTCGAACAGCGCTTCGACCGCATCCCAGTTGAAGCGCAGCTCGCCCTCCGATTCGTACACCTGGTGATCGAGCCAGACCTGTGGCGTCTGCGAGATGCCCCATCGCGGTTCGAGCCAGGACGCGTGCGCGAGGAAGCGGTCGTGCTCGAAGCCGAGCGCGCTCGTGAACACGACGGGCATCTCGGCGGCGGCGCGGCCGTGCCGCTGCGCGAGCTGGCGCATCACCCAAAGCGCGGACACGTCGCGGTGCGCGAGGTCTTGCCACAGCCGCTGCTGCAATCGCTGCGCGCTCGTGAGCCAGTTGTTCGCGGGCTGCCACGCGAGCAGCAGCAGCGACGTGAAATCGCCGAGCACCTGCTCGATCTGCGGATGGACGGGCTGCCGGTCGAACAGCGTGAGGTTCACGCACAGCTCGCGCTGCGCGCTCCACGCGGACAGCACGGCCGAGTACGCGGCGAGCAGCAGTGCCGACGGCGTCAGGCTCGCCGCGCCGGCGCGCGCCTTCAGCGCGTCCCATTGCGCGCGCGTGAGCCGCGCCGACAGGCGCGCGAAGCGCGGCGTGCCGATTTCGCCGGGCGCGCGGCGAAGCGGCAGTTGCGGCGCGCACGGGAGATCGTCGAGCCGGCGCCGCCAGTAGGCGAGCGACGCTTCGCTCGCGCGGCGGCCGGCGGCGTGCGTCACGTAATCGCGAAAACCGATCTCGAGCGGCGGCAGCGCGCGATCGGGCGCGACGTACAGCTGTTCGAGCTCGGCGAGCAGGATCTGCATGCTGAGGCCGTCGAGCAGCAGATTGTCGAGGCATACGTAGAGCCGGCTGCGCGCGCCGCCGTCTTCGGCCGCCTGCACGTCGAACACCGGCCAGCGCGCCGGGTCGAGCACCTGGTGCGCGAGCCGCTCGCGCAGCGCGATTGCGTCGGGACCATCGAGGCTCGCGACGCGATGGCGCGCGAGGACGAACGGCGGCGCGTCGGCGAGCACTTGCTGCCGGCCGTCGCGCACGACCGCGCGCAGCATGTCGTGACGCGCGATCAGGCGGTTCCACGCCGCCTCGAAACGCGCGACGTCGAGCCGCTCGACTTCGAATTCGACGAAGAAGTGCGAGCCGACGCCGCCGAGCGCGAAGCCGGCCTGGCGGCCGACCAGATACGCCTGCTGGACGTTCGTGAGCGGGAACGGCGCGAAGCGCGACGCGGCGTCGCGCCGCAACGCGGCGGCCGCCGGCTCGGCGCGCGGGCGCAGCGTCGCGGCGAAGGCGGCGAGCGTCGGGTAGTCGAACAGATCGCCGAGCCGCGCCGCGTAGCCGGCCCGATCGAGCTCGCCGATCACGCGCGTCGCGAGCAGGCTGTCGCCGCCGAGTTGCAGGAAGTGGCTGTGCCGATGCACGGCATCGATCTGCAGCAGGCGTCGCCACACGTCGGCGACGGCCGTCTCGATTTCGCCCTGCGGCGCTTGCCGCGCGGCGTCGGCGGCGTCGGCAGCGGCGGGCGCGCAGTGCGAGAGGAGCGCCTTGTGATCGATCTTGCCGTTCGCGGTGAGCGGCAACGCGTCGATGAAATGCAGGCGCTGCGGCAGCATGTACGACGGCAGCTGCGCGGCGAGCGCTTCGCTCAGCTTGCGCGGATCGGGCGTGCGCACGACGGCGGGCGCGCGCAGCACGAAGCGCTGGTGCGCGCCGATGTCGTCCGCCTGCTCGCACGCGAGCCCGCGCGCGTCGAACGCGCGCCGCCAGTCTTGCGCGCCGCGCAGGCCGTGCTGCGCGGCTGCGCCGTGCGCGAGCAGGTCGGCGCTGACGAGCGCGAGCGCCGACGCGCGACGCAGCTCGGTCACGTAGACGAGCGCCGACGGCGCGGCCAGCGCGGCGAGTTCGCCGAGCGCGGGCTCGCCGAGGCGGTGCAGCGCGTTGTTGGCCCAGATCGCGTCCGCGGCGTGCGCGAGGTCCTTCAGCGCCGCGGGGTCCGCGCGCCGCGCTTGCGCATGCGGGAATTCGGCGAGGCGCGCCTGGGCGCGCAGCACCATGTCCTGCGATGCGTCGATAGCCGTGTAGGTGAGCTGCCGCGCGTCGAGACGGCGCAGCAGCGCCTCGCCGAACATGCCGCTGCGCGCGCCGGTCTCGACGAGTCGCACGGGCCGCGCGAGCGTGCGGGACAGCGCCGCGAGCGCGGCGGCGAGCGCGTCGATCGTCCGTCCGGCGCCGTCGCTGCGCAGCAGCAGCGATTCCGGCGACCAGAACGGGTGATCGAGCAGCGTGTGCGCCGGGCGTTGCCCGCGCAGGATCGCGGCGAGCGCGTCGTGGTGGGCGAGCAGCGCGTCCGCGGTCGTGAACAGCGGATCGTCGGCGCGCGGCCGGCGGCGCGCGCCGTCGTGGCGCGGGCCGCGGCGGTATGCGCCGCGCTCTTCGGCGACGCGGCCGTGCGCGGCGAGCAGCGCGAGCCAGCGTGCGAACAGCGCGCGCCACGCCGGCTGCGCGCCGTATCGCGCGAGCGCCGCGTCGACGTCGAGCGGCGTGTCGAAGTTCACGCCTTCGCGTTGCAGATGGTCGTGCAGGAAATCGGCGACGAGGCGCTCGACGTCCGCATCGGATTTCGCGATCGCGGCGGGGGCGTCGCAGGCGGCGGCGTTCGCGCGCGGGTCGCCGCCGGTGTCGGCATCGACATCGACATCGACATCGGCGGAGCGGGCGTCGTCGCCGTTCGCATTCGCATCCGCATCGGCGCTTCGCGCGATGCCGGATGCGTCCGGCGGCGCGAACCATGCGCGAAAGTCGGACGGCCATGCCGGATCGGCGCGCCGTTCGTCGAACAGCGCGTCGCCCGACGGCACGACGAACGCGGCGAGCGATTTGTCGCGTTCGCCGAGCGCGAGCGCGATGCCGGTCTTGACGCCGTCAATGCGATTGAGCGCCGCGTCGATCTCGCCGAGTTCGATCCGATAGCCGCCGATCTTCACCTGCTTGTCGCGCCGGCCGAGAAACTCGAGCGTGCCGTCGGGCCAGTAGCAGCCGAGATCGCCCGTCCGATACCAGCGCCCGTTCGCGTCGTCGACGAACTGCCGCGCCGTTCGCTCGGCGTCGTTGAAGTAGCCGAGCGCGACGCCTTCGCCGCCGATCCACAGCTCGCCCGGCACCCAGTCCGGGCAATCGCGGCGCTGCTCGTCGACGACGCGGTAGCGCTGGTTCGCGAGCGGAAAGCCATAGGGGATCGAGCGCCATTGCGGCGGCACGTCGCCGACGTCGTATGCGTTCGACCAGATCGACGCCTCGGTCGCGCCGCCCATTGCTACGAGCTCGCCGTCGGCGCGAAACGCGCGGTAGCGCGCGGGCAGGTCGAGGCCGATCCAGTCGCCCGAGAGCATCGCGATGCGCAGCGCCGACGGCGCGCCGAGCGCGAAGCCGTCGGCGTACGTGAGCAGCATGTCGAACAGCGCGGGCACGCTGTTCCATACGGTCACGCGATGGCGGTCGATCAGTTCGCACCACGCGGCGGGGTCGCGCCGCTGCGCTTCGTCGACGAGCACGAGCGCGCCGCCCGCCGCGAGCACGCCGAAGATGTCGTAGACCGACAGATCGAAGTGCAGCGCGGACAGCGCGAGCACACGGTCGCCCGCGCCGACGCGGTAGCGGCGGGTGAGCTCCGCGCACGTGTTGAGCGCGCCGCGATGCGGGATCACGACGCCCTTCGGCGTGCCGGTCGAGCCGGACGTGTAGATCACGTAGGCAGGCGTGCGCGGATCGACCGCGACGGGATCGCGCAGCGCGTCGGCCGCGATCGCGTCCTGCCACGCGAGGTAGCGCGCCGGATCGTCCGCCGCCGCGACCGCCGACGGATCGTCGCGACACGCGAGCACGAGCTTCACGCGCGCGTCGTCGTAGATCTTGCGGCGCCGCTCGTCCGGCTGGTCGAGCGGCACGGGCACGTAGACCGCGCCCGCGTGCAGCGCGCCGAGCACCGCGACGATCTGCCCGACGCCCTTCGACATGCTGACGGCGACCGTGTCGCCCGCGCGCACGCCGCGCGCCGCGAGCGCGCCCGCGCAGCGGCGCGCCTGCTCGGCGAGCGTCGCAAAGCTGAGCCGCGCGTCGCGATGGATCAGCGCGACGGCGTCGGGCGTGCGCGCGGCCGCGTCGAAGAAGCCGTCGTGCAGGCGGCCTTCCGGCACCGGCCGCGCGGTGTCGTTCGCGCGCGCGCGAGCCGCGCGCTGCGCGTCGGGCATCGGATCGGGCAGCGGCTTGCGCCATGCGTCGGGCTCGCGCACGAGGCGCCGCACGAGCGCGACGTACGCGTCGAACAGCGCGTCGACGAGGCCCGGCGGAAACAGCGCGTCGATGCTGTCCCATTGCAGCCACGCCGACGCGCCGTGCTCGAACGCGAGATGGTCGATCCACACCTGCGGCGTCTGCGAGATGCCCCACGCGGGCTCGCCGAGCGCCGCGGCGGTGTCGCGGCCGTACAGCGGCCGGCCGAGATTGCTCGTGAACACGACGGGCGCGCCGTACGGATGGCGTTGCGCCTTGCGCAGCTCGCGCAGCAGCTCGACGCCGGACCAGCGGCGATGCTCGTAGGCGTCGGCGAAGGTCGCCTGATTCTCGCGCGCGAGCGCGTCGAACGGCTCGCCTTCGGCGGCCAGATCGATCAGCAGGATGTTGGTGAAATCGGCGATCATCCGCTCGACGGCCGGATCGAGCGGCTCGCGGTCGAACAGCGTCAGATTCAGCAGCAGGCGCGGCTCGCCGCTCCAGCGCGCGAGCACCGCGCCGAAGCACGTCGCGAGCGCCATCGTCGGCGTGACGCCGGATGCGCTCGCGTGCGCCTTGAACGCGCGCCAGTCGGCGTCGACGAGCTCCGCGCGGCGGCGGCGGAAGCGCACCGGCGCGACGCGCTCGGGCTCCTGCGCGAGCGGCAGTCGCGGCGCGGCGGGCAGCGCGGGCAGCTTCGCGCGCCAGTAGCGTTGCGCGGCGTCGCGCGCGGCCGCGCCGTCGTGCGCCAGTTGCGCGACGTAGCCGCGAAAGTCGTAGCCGCCGCCGCCGACGTCCGGCAGCGCGCGGCCGCCGACGAGCGCCGCGAGTTCGTCGAACACGAGCGTGAAGCTCGCCGCGTCGAGCACGAGCAGATCGAGATCGACATGCAGGCGATGCCGCCCGCCCGGCAGCAGCGACAGCTGGAAGTCGAACGTCTCGCCGTGCTCGACGTCGAGCACGCGATGGCCGAGGCGTTCGCGCAACGCGGCGAGCGCAGCGTCGCGCGCCGCTTCGCCGCATTCGCGCAAGTCGTGCACGGCGACGCCGGGCCAGCTCGAGCGCGCGCGCCATTGCTGGCTGCCGTCCGCGCGGAACGCGACGCTCAGCATCGGATGACGGGCGATCAGCGCGCGCACGGCGGATTCCAGCCTGTCGGGCGTGAGCCCCGCGCCGTCGAATTCCTGATACAGATGGCAGCCGACGCCGCCGAGCGGCTGCTGCGCGGAGCGGCCGACGAGATACGCATGCTGAACGGGCGTCAGCGCGAACGCTTCGCCGTCGCGCATCGTCGGCCACGAGCGCGGCGCGGCGGGCCGCTCGACGGCGCGCGCAGGGCTGCGCCGCATCAGCGCGAGCCAGCCGGCGAGCGTCGGCTCGCGGTACAGCTCGCGCAGCGTCAGCGTATGGCCGCGCGAGCGCAGCCGGTTCAGCCACGCCATCAGGCGCATCGAGTCGAGGCCGAGCTGCAGCAGGTTCGCGTCGGCGTCGAGCCGTTCGGGCTCGACGGACAGATCGGCGGCAAGTTCAGCGGCAAGCTCGGCGCGCAGCGATGCGCCGTCGAGCGCGACGCGGTCGGCTTCGGCGGCGGGATCGGAGGCGAGGCTCGTGTGAAGGTCGGACATGAATGAAGCTCTCGAGTCGGTTGGAATGCGAAATCCCGGAACGCAAGGACGCTCCGCCGGCGCGTCGCGCCGCCGCCCGTTGGCGGGCGATGGCGCGACGCGTCGTGCGGTCGCCGGTATTCGGATGGGGGGGCGGAAACGCTCGCGTGACGAGGCGCGTCGGCTGCCGCGGCACGTGCGGCGCCGTGCGCCGGTCAACTCGGCGCGGCGTTCGCTCTCGCGGCGCTACGGACTTCTGCGCGCGGCGCGCGGCGCGGCCGGCGTTCGCGCGCGGCCGCCGCCCTGTTCAAGCCACGCCTGCGCCTGTGCGCGCGCTTCGACGTGCGTCGCGGCGATGCGAAACGGGTAGGGCGCATGCCCGGCGCGGTCCCACGCGCGGGCCTTGTCTTCATAGACGCGCCGCCGCGCGCCGTCCGCCTCGATGCGGATCGCGCCGGCGCACAGCCGCTGCTGCTCGGCGTTGTCGCGACTCCATTGAACATACGCGGATACGAAGCGCGGCGAATGACGCGGCAGCTCCTCGCCGTCCATCACCAGCACGAACGGCTCGGCGCGCGCGTACAGCGCCTTGAACTGCGCGAGCCGTGCATCCGCCTCCGTATCGGGCACCTGCGCGGGCATGTGCAGATACACGAGCGGCCAGGATCGGGTGTCGATGAAGTCGTTCATGAATCCCTCGTCGGTAACGCCACGCAAGCGACAAGACTCGGGACAGACGAACCCGCGCGCGGCCTTCGAGCGACACGCGCAATCGATCGGCGGCCGCCTGAAAGATCCGTTTGAGGATCGGCGAGCCATCGTCTGCCTGCCCCGAGTGCAACGGCGCTGTGCGACGCGCGCTGCCTCGATTTGTCGTGCTTCTTATTATTGAGAACGATAAGCGTTATTGTTTAGAGCCTCTACCCGAAACGGGTTTATTTGCGCTCGTATCGGTATCCGGCCGCCGCCGAAAAACGCTCGCCCGACACGGATGGCGCGGCATCCGCATCGGGCGAAAAGAGGGGGGGGAGGGCGCAGCCGGGGTGCGGACAGCGACGGGCGATGCCGCGAAAGAGCGCGTCATGCGGATATCGCGCAAGGCCCGGATGTCGCCGGACGAATCGTCAGCGGCGATGCTTGAACGCCGACGGGTTGACGCCGAACTGCTTCTGGAACGCCGCCGTGAAATGGCTCGCGTTCGCGTAGCCCATGTCGGCGGCGACGGTCATCACCGGCATGTCGGCGCACGCCAGCCGACGGCGCGCCTCGTGCATCCGCTCGTGCTGGAAGAGCCCGTAGACGCTGTGATCGAACAACTGGCGAAAGCCGCGCTTGAGCTTGAGCACGCTGAGCCCCGTTTCCTTGGCGAGCGCCGCGATCGTCGGCGCGCGGCTCAGATCCGCGAGCAGCAGATCGCGCGCGCGCAGCAGCTTTTGCCGGTCCGCGGCCGGCAGCGGCCACGCGTGCTGCGCGGGCTCGCCGTGCGCCTCGATCACGAGGCTCGCGAGCGCGAGGCTCTGCCCGAGCAGCCACAGCGACGGGCGGCCCGAGCGGCCCTGCGCGCATCGATGCCTGTCTTGCAGCGCATGGCTCAGCGCCTGCGCGGTCGCGCGCATCTCGGCGTCGCATCGGCATGGCGCGCAACAGCGCGCCGAATCGAGCTTGCGCTGAAGCGCCGTGTCGAGATCGGGCGCGAGCTCGCGCACGAGATCCGGCCGGATCGACACGGTCACGCTTTCGATTCGGCCCGCATGCATCGCGCGGCCGCTGCAATCGGGCGTGTAGCTGATGCATCCCGTGCCCGCCGACAGCACATGCTCGGTTTCGCGGACGCCGGTGTCGATCGAGAAGCGCGAGCGGCCCTGCAGCGCGCAACAGAAATGCACGCGGCCCCAGTCGTCGCGAAGGTTCATCGAGACCGGCTGCCGCAGCTCGCCTTGCCAGACGAGCACGTCGATGCCGTCCTGCAACGCGACGCGCAGCAGCCGGCAGTCGGGCGCGGATTCGGGGGGCGGCGTGGAATCCGCGAGCAGCGTCGATATCGCGACTTCGGGTGTTGTCGCATGCGTAGGACTGGTAGCAGGCATCGGTGATCGTCTCCGCGCACATACCGATCGGGGTAGAAGTCGATCCGATCGGGGTGGCAATGTAAATGAGAATTGTTATCATTATTGCAATTCCAGTCGCCGCCGTCGAGACGATTCGCTCATTCCGGGAGAGCCGGTCGGTTTCGGCGGCTTCACGCGCCCTCGGGCGCGCGACGGCTTCGTCTCGTCATGGCGCGCGCCCACGACGACACGGGATTGCTCGTGAGGCACGATCGCACGAGGAGTCCGCCGGCCGTCCTACGAGATCATCAAGGAGTGTGTTTCATGCGGTATCAGCGGGCCTGGCGGGGCAGGCTCCAGGCGTCGAACGCCTTTGCAACGGCAGTAGCGGTTTCTCTCATTTCTTTGGCGGGCATCGCCCGCGCAAGCGCGGCCGACGCATCGCCGGCGCAGCGGCCGGACGGCGCTCCGGCTCGGGCCGGCTTGCCGCCCGGCGCGGCGCAGGCCACCGAGCTGTCCGCGGTGACCGTCACCGCGAGCAAGCGCGATCAGCCGCTCGCGACCCTCAACGGCGCGGCGGTCGTCGTCGAGCAGCCGGCGCTCGACGACGCGCAGATCGCGAACACGCTCGATCTCGCGCGCGTGCTGCCCGGCGTGCAGATGACGGGCGGCGGTTCGCTGCTGTTTCCGCTGATCGGCTTGCGAGGCGTCACGTCGGCGCAGGATTTCTACAATCCGGCGCTGACCGTGTACGTCGACGGCGTGCCGCAGTTGCCCACGTTCGCGTCGCAGACGCTCATGAGCGTCGATCGCGTCGAGTTGCTGAAGGGGCCGCAGGGCACGCTGTACGGCAAGAGCGCGGAAGGCGGCGTGCTGAACATCGTCACGATGCCGCCCGACAACACGCCGCGCGTGCACCTGCGGGCGGGCGTCTCGAGCCGCGGCGGCAACGTCGAGCAGGCGGAGGTCGCGGGGCCGCTCGTCAAGGATTTGCTGTACGGCGCGGTGTCGCTCGCGCACGTCGACGCGCCCGGCGATCTGCGCAATCCGGTGAGCGGCGCGGATCATCAGGGCGGTTCCCGCTCATTGGCAGGCAGCGCGAAGCTGCGCGTCGCGCCGACCGGCGCGCCGTGGGAAGTGAACGTATCGGTCGGGCGCGATTGCGCGAAGGCGACGCAGGATATCTACGTGCCCTTCGACGACATCGGCGGCCGCACCGCGAACATCGATCCGCG
This sequence comes from Burkholderia savannae, assembly GCF_001524445.2. NCBI lineage: Bacteria > Pseudomonadati > Pseudomonadota > Betaproteobacteria > Burkholderiales > Burkholderiaceae > Burkholderia > Burkholderia savannae. Next base: position 1,859,462 of record NZ_CP013418.1, on the reverse strand, counting down.
GCTGCCCGCGCAATACGCGGAGTCGTACATGCGCCGCTGCGGGAACAGCTACGCGCTGTCCGGGCGCTACGACATCGGCGACTGGCGTCTGTCGGCGGTTTCCGCGTGGCAGACGCTCGACATCGAGCGGCGCTTCCCGTTTCTCCAGTACTTCGTGCAGCAGCCGGAGAACTGGCGGCAGAACGTCCAGGAACTGCGGCTCGCGACGCATGCGCCCGGCCGGCGCTGGGACGCGGTGTTCGGCCTGTATCGGCAGGACGTGCATCAGTCGCGCACGTACGTCAACGACATGATGATTCCGTCGGTCGTCAATCTGTCGACGACCGCGTCGAGCAACGAGAGCAAGTCGATCGCCGCTTACGGCGACGTCACGTGGCACGTGACGGGCGCGCTCGATCTGTCGGCCGGCCTGCGGGCGTCGCGCGATCAGGCCTGGACGCAGTTCGCCGGCACGGCGATGGCGTCCGCGTCGACATACGCGCCGTTCGCCGGCGCGAGCGGGATGGCAGGCAACCGGATTCTCGGCAAGCTGTCCGCCGGCTATCAGATCGATCCGGCGTGGCGCGTCTATGCGAACGTGTCGCAGGGCTACAAGCCGGGCGGCTTCAATCTCGCGCCGTCGAGCCTCGCGGATGCGCAAGGCTTCGGCCCCGAGCGCGCGGTGAGCTACGAGCTCGGCGCGCGGTACACCGGGCAGAAGCTGCGCGGCAGCGTGGCGCTCTATCGGATCGACATCCGCAATGCGCAACTCTACGGCAGCGATCCGCTCGGCTACCAATCGCTGCGCAACGTCGGCGACACGCGCTCGACGGGCGTCGAGTTCGGCGTCGAATGGGGCATCGCGCGCGGCTGGACGGCGGCGCTCGACGGCTTCTTCAACCACGCGACGTTCCGCAGCTACGTCGATCCGTTCGGCTGCGCCGCGTGCGCCGGCAACGACGTTCCGTTCGCGCCGCGCTACGGCTTCACGCTGAACGTGGGCGGCGACGTGCCGACGAGCGTCGGCACGGTCCGGCCGCGCGTCGCGGTGCGCTGGGTCGGCGCGCAGTACTTCGACGTCGCGAACAAGCTGCGCCAGGGCGGCTATGCGCTCGTCGACGCGTCGCTCGGCTGGCGCGTGCGCCGCGACGTCGAGCTCACGCTCTATGCGCAGAACCTGACGAACCGCGACTACCGCACGTATGCGTTCCGCGCGCCGACGGGCAATCTCGCGCAGGTCGGCCTCGGGCGCACGGTCGGGGTGACGGTTGCGTTCGACTACTGACCGCGCGAGCCGCGGCGCGGCGGATCGCTGCGCGCGCCGCGCCGCGCTCGATGCGCCCGCCCGCCGCGCGCCGCCGGGCGGCGACGTCGCCCGCGATGCGCCGCCGCGCGCGATCGCGTGCCGTCGCGCGACGCGGTGCACGGCCGTCGCGCGGACGCGCACGGTTTCTCCTGCCGCCGCGCGCCGCGCGTGATCGGCTTGCGCCGCCGCGCGCCAACCAGTCTCGCCCGTTGCCGGGCCCACGAGGAATCGCCATGTCCGAACCACCGACCGAATCCGCCCGTCCAGTACGCCGACGGCGCGCGGATGCCCGCCCCGACCCGTGGCGCATCATGCGCCCGGTGCGTGCGCAGATCCGCTTCGCGATGTTCGTCTCGTCGCTCGCGACGCTGCTGAACGTCGCGTTCCTGCTGTCGCTCGCATGGACCGTGCGGCAGCTCGCCGAGCGGCCGCACGCGTGGCCGGCGTGGCCTCTCGCGTGCGCCGTGCTGTGCCTCGCCGGCAGCTATTTCCTGCGGCTCGGCGCGTTCAGCCAGTCGCACTACGCGGCGTTTCGCCTCGAGAAGATCCTGCGCGGCGATCTGGCCGAGCGCCTGACGCGCGTGCCGCTCGGCACGCTGCAGCAGGTCGGCGCGGGCGCGCTGTCGAAGGTCGTCCACGACGATGTGAAAGCGCTGCACATCTTCGTCGCCGACAGCACGCCGCTCTATGCGCGCGCGTTCGTCGGGCCGGCGTGCACGCTCGTCGCGCTGCTGTGGCTCGACTGGCGGCTCGCGCTCGGTGCGGCGGCGGTGATGGCGATCGGGTTCGGCGTGCTGACGCTCGCGATGCGCAATTCGGTCGAGATGAGCCGGCTGTACAACGACGCGCGCGAGCGCGTGAGCGCGGCCGTCATCGAATTCGTGCAGGCGATGCCCGTCGTGCGTACGTTCGATGCCGGCTATTCGACGTTCGGCCGCTTCCAGCATGCGCTCGACGCGTATCTAGACGTGCTCACGCGCTGGTATCGGCAGGCGGGCTTTTCCGCACGCTTCTCGTTCGCGGCGCTCAATCCGCTGCCGACGTTGCTCGTGATGCTGTGGCTCGGCGCGTGGCTCGTCGCGCGCGATGCCGCGGATTTCGGCGCGTGGATCGCGGTGCTGCTCGTCGGCACCGGCATGGCGGAGGCGATGATGCCGATGATGATGCTCAACCACATGGTCGACAAGGCGAAGCTGAGCGTCGCGCGAATCCAGCAGACGCTGGCGTTGCCGACGCTGCCGATGCCCGCCGTTGGGCGAGCGCCGGCCGACGCGAGCGTCACGTTCGAGAACGTCGGCTTCGGCTACGGGGCGACGGCCGGGGACGATTCGGACGCCGCGCCCGCCTGCCGCGACGCCGGTCGCGTTCGGGGCGCCGGCGGTGGCGCGAGCGGCGACACAAGCGGCGACATAAGCGGCGACATAAGCGGCGGCACAAGCGGCGACAAGCACGCCGACGCCGACGCCGACGACCGCGACGGCGCGCGCGTGCTGCGCAACGTGAGCTTCCACGTTCCGCAGGGCTCGACGACGGCGCTCGTCGGCCCGTCGGGCGCGGGCAAGACGACCGTCGCGCGGCTGATTCCGCGCTTCTGGGACGTGGACGCGGGGCGCGTGCTCGTCGGCGGCGTCGACGTGCGCGACATGACGGCCGATACGCTGATGTCGCAACTGGCGTTCGTGTTCCAGGACACGTTCCTGTTCGCCGACACGATCGCGAACAACATCCGCCTCGGTTCGCCGAATCGCACGATGGACGACGTGATCGCGGCGGCGAAGGCCGCGCAGGCGCACGACTTCATCATGGGCCTGCCGCACGGCTATGACACGCGCGCGGGCGAGCGCGGCGCATTCCTGTCGGGCGGGCAGCGGCAGCGCGTCACGATCGCGCGCGCGATCCTGCAGAACCGCCCGATCCTCGTGCTCGACGAGGCGACCGCGTTTTCCGATCCGGAGAACGAGGCCGAGCTGATGCGGGCGCTGTCCGCGCTGATGCGCGGCAAGACGGTGATCATGGTCGCGCATCGGCTGTCGACGATCCGCCATGCCGACCAGATTCTCGTGTTCGATCAGGGCGAGCTCGCCGAAGCGGGGCGTCACGATGCGCTGCTGGCGGCGCGGGGCGTCTATGCGCGGCTGTGGGACAGCCACGAGCGCGTGCAACGCTGGGCGCTGCGCGGGGGCGCGCAGGAAAACCGGAACCGCGTCGAACAGGAGCGCGCGTGATGAAACACGAATCGACCGAAACCCCCTGCCCGACGTCGTGGCGCGTGACGTATCGCCGGCTGACGAGCGTCGCGGGCCCGAATGCGGCGGCGCTGCGCGCGAGCATCGTCGGCCTGTGCGTGGCCGCGGCCGCGCAGGGGCTCGCGCTCGCGTGCCTGTTTCCGCTGATCGCCGCGATCGTCGGCGCGCGCTCGATCGAGTCGGCGTTCGGCTGGCTGGTCGCGATGACGCTGATCGCCGCGTTCGCGACACTCGTTCGCTGGCGCGCGCAAGGCTTCGAATACAACGGGCGCATGGCGCACACGACGCACGCGCTGCGCATGCGGCTCGGCGAGCAGTTGCGCCGCATGCCGCTCGAAACGCTGCAGGACAAGCGCTCGGGCGAGATGAACGCGCTGCTGCTCGGCAACGTCGACGAGAACCTGAACTACACGCTCGCGATTGTCAACATGATCGCGCTCGCGACCGTCACGCCCTGCGTCGTCGCGCTCGCCGCGCTTTTCGTCGATTGGCGCGTCGGCCTGATCCTGCTGCTCGTGTTTCCCGCGATCGTGCCGCTGTACCGCTGGCGCCAGCCGGCGCTCGGACGCGGGATGCGCGCGCTCGCGGACGCGCACCGCCGCCTGAACGCCGACATCGTCGAATTCACGCAAGGGCTGCCGGTGCTGCGCGCGGCTTGCGGCGACACGGCGAAGGCGTCCACGCTCGCTGAGCGCTGCGACGAGTTGCTCGCCATGCAGACGGCCGCGCACCGCAAGAGCGCGAAGCCGAATCTCGTCGTCGCGAGCGTCGTCGAGCTGGGCCTGCAGCTCGTCGTCGCGGCGGCCGTCACGTGGGTCGTGATGGGATCGCTCGATCTGTCGGTCGTCGCGGCCGTGATGGTGATCGTCGTGCGCTTCTCCGAGCCGATGGCGACGCTGATCGGCTATGCGGCGGTCGTCGAGATGATCGAAGCCGCGCTGGAGCGCATCGAGGCGCTGCTCGCGGTCGAGCCGCTGCCGTTGCGTGAGCCGTCTTGCGTGCCGAGCCGCTTCGATTTGCGTTTCGACGACGTGTCGTTTCGCTATGCGCGTGCGGCGGGCGACGCGCTCGGCGGCTTCAGCGCGACGCTGCCGGCGAACGGGATGACGGCGCTCGTCGGCCCGTCCGGATCGGGCAAGTCGACGATCGCACGTTTGCTGCTGCGCCATGCCGATCCTCAGCGCGGTGCGATCGAGATCGGCGGCGTCGACATTCGCCGGATTCCGGAGGCGGCGCTGAATTCGCTGATTTCGGTCGTGTTCCAGGACGTCTACCTGTTCGACGACACGGTGCTCGCGAACATCCGGATGGCCCGCCCGGACGCGACGGACGACGAAGTCGAGGCGGCGGCGCGCGCCGCGCAATGCCACGCGTTCATCGAACGCCTGCCGCAGCGCTGGCAGACGCGGCTCGGCGAGATCGGCGGCCGGCTGTCGGGCGGCGAGCGTCAGCGCATCTCGATCGCGCGCGCGCTGCTGAAGAATGCGCCGATCGTGATTCTCGACGAGCCGACCGCGGCGCTCGACGTCGAAAGCGAACTGGCGGTGCAGCGCGCGATCGATGCGCTCGTGCGGGACAAGACCGTCATCGTGATCGCGCATCGTCTGTCGACGATCGTCGGCGCGGACCGGATTCTCGTGATCGACGGCGGCCGGCTCGTGCAGCAGGGGCGGCACGACGAGCTGATCGCGGCCGACGGGCGCTATCGGGCGATGTGGGACGCGCAGTATCGGGCAAAGGCGGCTCTCGACGGATTCGGCGGGGCGCCGCGCGGGCAGCGCGCAACGCCGGCGACGAACGCGGACGACGCGGTGGCGCAACGCCGCTGACACGGCGGCGGCGCGGTCGACGCATGGGTTCGGCTCGTTCTCGCGCGGACGTGAGCGGCGACGAAGCCGCATGCGAACCGGGCGCCGCGGCACGGCTCGGCGGCGTAATGGCGAACGGCACGAGGGTACGATCGCAAGACGGCTAGACCGCACGACCGCACGACCGCACGACCGCACGACCGCACAACCGCACAGCGGCGAAACAGCGAAACCCCAAGGCGGCGGCCTCGTCCGTCCGCGCCTGCTTGCATCAATCCGCGGTGTCGCCGCCCTTCGGCACCTTCGCCTGCGCCTTCTTGCCCGGCGCGGGCGACCATGCGGGGCGCGTCTTGCGCGCCGAATCGACGACGACGAGAAAGCGGCCCGCCCAAGGCGTGACTTGCCGATGCGCGCGCAGCACCCAAGGCGTGTCGCCGGTGGCGGCGCGCGCTTCATACTCGGCGTCGAGAATCCCGTGCTGATCGATGAAGACGTTCAGCGTCGCGGGAATCCGCACGCATCCCTTCGAGTGGCGAATGCCGAGCAGCGGCTCCAGATATTCCGGGTCCGTCGCGTGCATCTGAAAGCGCATCTGAGACACGCCGCCCTTGCCCCAGCCGCGCTCCGCGTCTGCCCAGCCGAAATCGTAGATGCGCATGTCGTGGCGGCCGTAGCCGCGAATGCCGTTGTCGTTCATCGTGCCTTCCGCGCGGAAATCCATGTTCGCGGGCGTGTGCTCGAACACGCCGAGCGGCGTCACGAAATGGTCGTACTGGCCGGGCAGGCCGGTCGCGACGGGCGATGCGCCGATCATCTCCCACGTGTTGTTCCGCGTCGTGCGGAAGTAGATGAATGCCGCCTGCACGTTCGGCGCGCGATCGACGAGCACGACGTATTCACGGGCCAGCTCGCCCAGATTGCGCGTATCGAGCATTTGTTGCAGGCGCTCGCCGTATGCGCGCTGCTCCGCTGCCGGGACGTTCAGGCGTCGCGTGACTTCGTGCGCGAACGTTGCGCGCAACGCGAGCGCGCGGCGCGTTACGTCCGCTGCTTCGGCTTCGGTCAGCGTCGGCAGCGGCGGGGCGGTTAGCACGCGGGGCGTTGCCGATTGTGCGCTCGACGCTTGCAAAGACGCGGATGCGCCGGATGCCTCCGACGCGCTCGACGCGCTCGATGCGCTCGAAGTGCCTGAAGTGCCCGAAGTGCTCGATGCGCCGGATGCGTTCGACGCGCCCGATGGAGCGCGATGTGACTTCGTGGCGGGCGCGACCACTGCCGAAGCCGCGCTGGCCGACACGGATGCTTTGGTGGTAATCGTCGCAGCCAGTTCGGCGCTAACCGGTTGCGATACGAATATCGCGAAGCCCGCAAGCGATGTGCGTGCAACGACGCAAAGCATGCATGCGCATTGAAGGAGACGTGGCTGCGTAGTGTGAGGACGGTTCATCGAAGCTGCCCCCGGCGAATCCGAAAATGCCGGTCGGTCTAGCCGCGGCACACACCGGTTCCATTCGCCGCGAATGTCGAGGCTTTCTTTGCTTGGTTTGCGATTCCGATGCCGAAGTTCCGGCTTTCATCGGTCGTGGGGGCGCGCCGCCGCTTGGGTGACGTGCGCTTCGTCATGCCCTTTCATTCTAGATAGCTGCGCCTGAGCCGCGTTGATCCGGATCGAATGCGCGCGTCGGGCGTCGCCGGAGTGTTTGCATTTCGCATTCGACACCCGGCAACAGCATGACGAGCCGGATCGTGCGCGTCTTCCCGTGACGGTTAGCGCGCACCGGTGCTTCGCGGCGGCGTGCGTCGCGCGGTGCGCTCGGAGCGTGTCGCGCCGCGCGATCGGCGTGGGTGGCGCGCTGCACGCCGGAACGCGTGACGCGCGGATGTCGAGCGAGGCAAGGCGGGACGCGCAATGATCCGGGCGGGGCGTGATCGTGGGCCGACCGTCCGGACGATTGCATGCGCGAGGCGGCGGCCGGTGAATTCGACGTTCGGCAGCGCCGGCGCGGAATGATTCGGTATCCGGTGCAATCGGCGCGCGGCCGTCGCTGAGGCGAAGGCGCTCTAAGGCACGTTCCCGTGATCGAAAAAATCCGTCGAGGGGCTGGCCGCCAGAAGGGCCGATCGCTGCGTCATGCTCCTCGCGAATACGTCGAGTATTCACTTCGTCGCAATCCTTGTGCTCGGCCCTTCTGGCGGCCAGCGCAAGCCCGTTATTAGCGGGAACAGGCCCTAGGGCGCTTTCGTTGACGTTCCATGTGCAATGCGCTTGGCATCGCGGCCCGGGGCTCTCGTCGTGTCCGCGGCGTCGAGACAGGCATCGAGACAGGCATCGAAACAGGCATCGAAGCGCGGCACGCGGCATCAGATCGCTTGTTGGAACCGTTTTTGTCGGCGCGCACGACGATTAGACGAACGAAACGTGCCGATGAGCGCAGGCGCGGCGGAATTCGCGCGAGCGCGCATGCGAGTGCATTCGTCTCGCGATCGGCCGATGCGCGGCCTACACTGGATTCATCGAACTTTTCAGACGAGGTGTCGACATGGCGTTGACAGCAGCGCAGACCGGCGCGCGACCGATTGCGATGGTCGCCGTCGAGCAACGGCTTCCCGCGGAGCGGCGCATCATCGTCGACGAACTGGCGGGCGCGATCGCGCCGCTTGGCACGCGAGCGATCGTCTCGTTGATCGGCCCGCGCGGGGCGGCCTGGATGGCCGCGAAGTCGGACCGGAATTTCCCCGGCGTCTGGGGCGGCATCCTGTGCCGCAAGCGCTTCATCGACGAGAAGTTGCTCGAATCGGCCGGCGAGATCGATTCGTTCGTCAATCTCGGCGCGGGTTTCGACACGCGCGCGTATCGGCTCGCGCCGCTCGCGAGCGTGCCCGTGTGGGAAGTCGATCAACCGCGGAACATCGATGCGAAGCGGCGGCGCCTTCGCCGCCTGTTCGGCGAGGTGCCCGAGCACGTGACGCTCGTGCCGATCGATTTCGAGCGCGAGACGCTCGCCGCGGAGCTGGCCCGGCACGGCTATTCGAGCGGCAGGCGAAGCTTCTTCGTGTGGGAAGGCGTCACGCAATATCTGACCGAGGCGGGCGTGCGCAAGGTGCTGGATTTTCTCGCGACCGTCGCGCGCGGCAGCCGGCTTGCGTTGACCTACGTGCGCAAGGATTTCATCGACGGCCGGAATCTGTACGGCGACGAGAATCTCCATCGGCGCTACGTCGAGCAAGGCCGGCTCTGGCATTTCGGCCTCGATCCGCAGGACTTGCAGGGCTTTCTCGAACCCTATCGCTGGCGCGTCGTCGAGCATCCCGAACCTGCGGCGCTCGCGCGGCGCTACATCGAGCCGACCGGTCGGGCGCTCACCTGCATGCCGCTCGAACGGACGGCTTACGCGGAGAAGATCTAGGCGCGATCGAGCGGCCGATCGCCGATCGCCCGATAGGCCGATAGTCCGGCGCGCCGACGAATTCACGTCGCGCAGGGCCGCCTCGAGCGTGCGCTCGACGGCGGGTGCCCGGGGAATCCGGGCTCTTACCTCCACCATGCGGGCCGCCGGCAGCCGCCGGCGGCGTTCGCGCTGCTCGTCGGCGCGTTGCGCCGCGACGGGTAGCGCGGGCGGCCGGGCGATGACCGCGCGCAAGCGGTGCTACCGGGCGCGGACTGGCGCGGACTGGCGCGGACTGGCGCGAACGGGCGCGCCGATTTTCCGTCGACTCGGCATAATGAAGCGTCGCTTTCGACGCCGAACCGGGGCTGCCGGCCGCCGGCCGACGATGCGCACCCGCGCCCGTCGTCCGCGCACGATCGCTCCGGTCGTTTTCTTCCATTCATCCGGAGCGCCTCTTGTACCCACCGATCGAACCCTACGCGCAAGGCTTGCTCGACACCGGCGACGGCCATCAAGTGTATTGGGAGCTGTGCGGCAATCCCGACGGCAAGCCGGCCGTCTTCCTGCACGGCGGGCCGGGCGGCGGCTGCCGCGCCGATCACCGCCGCCTCTTCGATCCCGCGCGCTACAGCGTGCTGCTGTTCGACCAGCGCGGCTGCGGCCGCTCGACGCCGCACGCGAGCCTCGAGAACAACACGACGTGGCATCTCGTCGACGACATCGAGCGGCTGCGCGAGATGGCGGGCGTCGAGCGCTGGCTCGTGTTCGGCGGCTCGTGGGGCAGCACGCTCGCGCTCGCGTACGCGCAAACGCATCCGTCTCGCGTGAGCGAGCTCGTCGTGCGCGGCATCTTCACGGTGCGCCGCGCGGAATTGCTGTGGTACTACCAGGAAGGCGCATCGTGGCTGTTTCCCGATCTTTGGGAGGCGTTCGTCGCACCCATTCCGCCGTCCGAGCGCTCGGACCTGATGGCCGCGTACCGCCGCCGGCTGACGGGCGACGACGAGGCGGCGAAGCACGAAGCCGCGCGCGCATGGAGCATCTGGGAAGGCCGGACGATCACGCTGCTGCCGAATCCCGTGCACGAAGCGCATTTCGGCGACGCGCATTACGCGCTGGCGTTCGCGCGCATCGAGAATCACTACTTCGTTCATCAAGGTTTCATGGAGGAAGGGCAGTTGCTGCGCGACGCGCATCGTCTCGCGGGCATTCCGGGCGCGATCGTCCAGGGGCGCTACGACGTCGCGACGCCCGCCCGCACCGCGTGGGAGCTCGCGAAGGCGTGGCCGCGCGCATCGCTCGAGATCGTGCCCGACGCGGGACACGCATATGACGAGCCGGGCATCCTGCGCGCGCTGATCGCGGCGACCGATCGCTTCGCGCGCGAGCGTTGATTCGCGATCGGGCATCGCGTGCGACGCACGTCTCGCCGCATCGCGAAGCGGTGCGCGCGTGGCGCGCCGCTTCGAGCCTTTCTTCGAAATCTCCGCCAGTGTAAGCCGCAGAACAGAGATGCGTGAGCGCGCATGACGATACTCGAAGCGAGTTCAACGAAGTGCGGCGATTCGCCGAGGCTGTCGGCGAAGAGGGGGAGTCGTGAACGCAGGTTTCGTGCAGGACCGCATCAATCAGGCCGTCTGGCGCAGCCGCAGCGCGCTTCGCGGATACGGGCGCGCATCCGGCTGGACCGATCCCGGCGAGGCGGCGGCGTTCGCATGGATCGCCGAGCGCGTGCGCGACGAGCCGATCCTCGACGTCGGCGTGGGCGGCGGGCGCACCGTGCCGCTGCTGAAGTCGATCAGCGCCGACTACACGGCCGTCGACTACACGCCCGAGCTCGTCGAGATCTGCCGGCGCAATCATCCGGGCACGCGCGTGCACCGGATGGACGCGCGCGACATGTCGACGTTCGCCGACGAGAGCTTTTCGCTCGTCGTGTTCAGCTACAACGGCATCGACGCGGTCGATCACGATGGCCGGATGTCGATCCTGAAGGAGTTCGCGCGCGTGCTGCGGCCGGGCGGCTTCGCGCTGTTCTCGACGCACAATCTCGCGGGGCCGAGCTATCGGGAAGGGCCGTCGCGGCTCGTTCGTCTGCCGCGGCGCTCGGCGAATCCGCTCGCGCTCGCGATCGATGCGGCGCGGATCGCCTATTCGCTGCCGGTCGGCGCGTTCAACTATGTCCGGAATTCGCGTTTCAATCGAACGTTCGACGGCTATGCGATGCGCGTGTGCGCCGCGCACAAGTTCGGGATACTCATCATGTATACCGATTTCGACACGCAGCAGCGGCAGCTCGAAGCCGCCGGCCTGAAGCTGCGCGCGGCGTTCGGCGGCTCGACCGGCAAGCCGTTGCGGCGCGAACAGGATCTCGGCGGCGAAGCGTGGTTTCACTTCGTCGCGAGCAAGCCGGGTGCGTAGCGTGGATGCGGTTGCATTGATGCGTCGCATGTGATTCGCTGCGTCGCGTTCAGTTTCGTTCTGTTGCGTTCAGTCGTTCGGTCACGCTCAGTCGCGCTTAGCCGAGCCGTGCCGTGCCGAGCCGTGCCGCGCCGTGCCACACCGAGCCACACCGAGCCACACCGAGCCGCACCGAGTTGCGCCGAGGCGAGCGCCGGTGGTATGCGCGCGGCTCGCCGGGCGTTCAGACAAACGCGTCCGCCAGCCGAAGTTTTTGCTCGGCGGGCTGCTGCGCGCCGCGAGCGTCGCCGCGCTCGCTCACGCGATCGTCTTGCAGCCTGAACACCGCGACCGCGCCGTGCAGCGCGCGCGCCTGCTCGGCGAGCGCGTGCGCCGCCGCCGACGCCTCCTCGACGAGCGCCGCGTTCTGCTGCGTCACGTTGTCCATTTGCGCGACGGCATGGTTGACCTGCTCGATGCCGACGCTCTGCTCGTTCGACGCCGACGCGATCTCGCTCACGATGTCCGTCACCTGCCGCACCGAGCCGACGATCTCGCCGATGATCCGCCCCGCGTCGCCGACGAGCGCGGAGCCCGCGCCGACGCGTTCGGCCGACTGCTCGATCAGCGCTTTGATTTCGCGGGCCGCCGTCGCGCTGCGCTGCGCGAGCGTGCGCACCTCGCCCGCGACGACCGCGAAGCCGCGCCCTTGCTCGCCCGCGCGCGCGGCTTCGACGGCCGCGTTCAGCGCGAGGATGTTGGTCTGGAACGCGATGCCGTCGATCACCGCGATGATCTCGGCGACCCGGCCCGAGCTGTCCGCGATCCCGCGCATCGTGTCGACGACTTGCCGCATCACGTCGCCGCCGCGCGTCGCGGTCGTCGACGCGCCTGCGGCCACCGCGCACGCATGCTGCGCATGCTCGGCGTTGCGGCGCACGGTCGACGTGAGCTCGTCCATGCTCGCCGCCGTTTCCTCGAGCGACGCCGCCTGTTCCTCGGTGCGCGACGACAGATCGAGATTGCCCGACGCGATCTGCGCGCTCGCGGTCGCGACGCCGTCGGCGCTGTGCCGCACGTCGTGGACGACGCGCGACAGGCTCGCCTGCATGTCCTTCAGCGCGGCGAGCAGCTCGGCGATCTCGTCGTCGCCGCGCGCGTCGATCGGCGTCGACAGATCGCCCGTCGCGACCCGGCGCACGCAAGCGAGCGCGCGCGCGAGCGGGCGCGTGACGGCGCCGCTGAACCAGACGCCGCCGGCGAGCGCGAGCGCGAACACGACGAGCGTCGCGACGATGCTGACCGTCGTCGCGTGCGCGGCGTTGCTCGCGGCTTCGGCCGATTCGCGCGCGCTGTCGGCGGCGATGTCCTGCGCGGCCTTTTCGAGGAGCGCGGCGGGCGCGCGATCGACGCCGGCCACGGCTTGGTCGCCCACCGACGGATCGAAGCCCGACGCCTTGAATGCTTCGAATCCCTTACGATAGCCTCGCCCCATTTCCACGTGCGCCGACGCGAATTGCTCGATCAGCCTGCGGCTTTCGCCGTCGGGCAGCTTCGATTCGAGTTCGGCGGCGAGTGCGCCGACGGTTCGTTCGCGCTGCTGGAACGCGCTCCAGTATTTGTCGAGTTTCGCCGGGTCCTTGCCGCGCAGCAGCGTGTCCTTCCATTCCTGCACTTGCAGCTTGAACGCGACGAGCGTCGCGGACACCATCCGCTCGTTCGCGGCGTTTTGCTGGACCGTCGTGGCGTACGTGTCGAGCGAGCGGTTGAGCGCATGAATGCCGTAGAACGCGCCGGCGGATGTGAGGACGAGGGCTGCCGCGAAGGCAAGCGGGATTTTGTGGCGGAGCTTCATCTGATTTCGGGCGTTGCTGGGTGAATGCCGTGTGGCCTGCGTCGATGGCTGGTTATCGGCGCGGGCCTGGGTTCCTTAAATCAGATGATTGAGCGCGACGGGCAGGCGAATCGCGGATGCCGGGATGCGATGGGATGCGTCGGGATGCGTCGGGATGCTCGGGATGCGCGTGCGAGCGGGCGGGGCGCGCAGGCAATGCGGGCGCGTTGCGGCCGACGAATCGCGTGACGAAGCGAGAATCGCGACGAAAGGCGCGAGGACAACGCGCTGCGAATGCCGCAAGCTGAAAATCGCGAGACGCGAGACGCGAGACGCGAGACGCGAGACGCGAGATGCAAGTTGCAAACCGCAAACCGCAAACCGCAAACCGCAAACCGCAAACCGCAAGAACCGAAGCGAAAGCGCTTCGCCGCAAGTTCCCGGTTGCGCGTCACACGCCGCCGCCGCGCTTACCGCTGCCGCGCTTTCCCTTCGTCGGCGGCGAGCTTGCGCCACAGCGTCGTCTTGCTGATGCCGAGCATCGCGCACGCGCGATCGCGATCGCCGCCGCATGCGTCGAGCGCGGCGCGGATTTCGTCGGCTTCCGCGCGCCGGCGGCGTTGCACGAGCGTCAGGCCTTGCGCGGCGTCATCGTCGCCACCATCGCCTGCATCCGCGTTGCCGCCGCGCTCGCCTTGGCCGCCCGCCGCGAACGCGTCGCTCGCGAGCACCTCGGGCGCGATCGCGCGCAGCGTGTCCACGCTCGCCGCCGCGTCGCCGCGCTCGTCGGCATCGGCGAGCTCCACCGCGATCCGCTCGATCACGTTTTGCAGCTCGCGCACGTTGCCGGGCCATCGATAGCGGCTCAACGCCGCGTTCGCCGCCGCGAGCGCGCGCGCCGCGTCGTGCGCGTCGCGCAGCCTGTCCGCGAGCCGCGGCTCGCGTTGCGCGGCCTGCGCGAGCAGCGTCGCGGCGAGCGCGGGAATGTCGGCCGCGCGTTCGCGCAGCGGCGGCAGCCCGATGTTCAGGATGTTGAGCCGGTAATAGAGATCCGCGCGGAACGCGCCCGCCTCGACGGCCGCGAAGAGCGGCCGGTGCGTCGCCGCGACGACGCGTATGTCGATCGGGATCGGCTCGGTCGAGCCGACGCGCACGACCTCGCGCTCCTGCAGCACGCGCAGCAGCCGGCTTTGCAGCGACGGCGGCATCTCGCCGATTTCGTCGAGAAACAGCGTGCCGCGATGCGCGGCCTCGAAGAGCCCCGCCTTGCCGCCGCGCCGCGCGCCCGTGAACGCGCCTTCCTCGTAGCCGAACAGCTCGCTCTCGAGCAGCGCTTCCGGAAACGCGCCGCAGTTCACGGCGACGAACGGATACTTGCGGCGCGCGGACAGCGCATGCAGGCTCTGTGCGATCATCTCCTTGCCGGTGCCGCTTTCGCCGAGGATCAGCACGGTCGCGTCCGATTTCGCGTAGCGCCGCGCGAGATCGCGCGCGTGCGCGATCGCGGGCGACGCACCGACGACGTCGTCGAGCCGGTAGCGCGCGGTGAACTGCTGCGCGTGCTGATGCGAGCGCAGCGTGCGGTCGAGCCGCTCGACCGCGCGCGATTCCTGGAACGTCAGCACGCTGCCGGGCGCGCCGCCGCTCGCGGCGAGCGGCCCGCGATGCACGACGTAGCGCACGCCGCGCAAGGTCGCGAGCGTGTCGCCGTCGGCCGCGCGCAGCGTGCGCAGCTCGGGCGTCAGCTCGTGCAGCGCGCGGCCGACGGCGGCCGACGGCTCGACGCCGAGCGCGAGCGCGAGCCGCTCGTTGATCGCCTCGACGCGCCCGTCGCCGTCGAGCGCGACGACGCCGTCGCGCAGATGCTGCAGCAGGTTGTCGAGGCGCTCGCGGCGCAGCGCCTCGGCGTGCGTCGCGTGCGCGACCTCGAGCGCGGTGTTGACGGCCGCGCGCACCGACGCGTGCGAGTACACGAACACCGCGCCCATCCCGACGTTCGCGGCGAGATCGGTGACGAGCCCCGGCCCGACGACGGTCTGGATGCCGCGCTCGCGCATTTCGAGCACGCGCGTTTCCGCTTCCTGCGCGCTTTGGTACGACGTGAACACGACGTCGAGCCCGTACGCGGCCACGAAGCTGCGCACCTCGGGCGGCGTTTCGCCGTAGCTGACGAGCGCGATCCGGCTCGCGTCGCGCCGCGCGCGGGCGAGCGCGTGCATCACGTCGAAGCCGGTCGGATTGACGAGCACGACGGGCACGCGCACGCGCGCCTTCAGGTAGGTGCCGTTCGAGCCGGCCGCGACGATCGCGTCGGGCCGCTCGCCGCCCGCCGTCGCGAGCGCGGTGATCGCTTCCTCGTAGCCGCGCGCGACGATCCGCAGGTCGGCGCGCTCTTCGTATTCGTCGGCGATGTCGCGAAAGAGGGCGCGCAGCCGGCTGATGCCGACCGCCCAGACGCGCGGGCGCACGCCGGTTTCGGGTAGGGTGCTCATGATCGAGACCGAAAGGCCGGGCGCGCGCGGCGCTCGGCCGGATGGATGACGATTCGCATTATCGCGCGTCGATTTCAAATATGGAATTTCAATTTCGAAATTGCAATTGTCCGACATGAGCGGCAAGCGCGGATTGCGCGCAGAATCAGCAGCTTAGCGGCCGGCGATCGGCCTGGCCCGGACCTTGCTCTTGACGAGCATCTTTCAGGAGGAGTCGATGGGCAACCCACAACTGATCAGCGCCGGCGCGAAGTTCCGCGCGGCGGTCGCGGCCGAGCAGCCGCTGCAGGTGGTCGGCGCGATCACCGCGTACGCCGCGAAGATGGCCGAGGCGGTTGGCTTCAAGGCGGTGTATCTGTCGGGCGGCGGCGTCGCCGCGAACTCGCTCGGCATTCCCGATCTCGGCATCAGCACGATGGACGACGTGCTCGTCGACGCGAACCGGATCACCAACGCGACGAACCTGCCGCTTCTCGTCGACATCGATACCGGCTGGGGCGGCGCGTTCAACATCGCGCGCACGATCCGCTCGTTCATCAAGGCGGGCGTCGGCGCGGTGCACCTCGAGGATCAGGTCGGCCAGAAGCGCTGCGGCCACCGTCCGGGCAAGGAATGCGTGCCGACGGGCGAGATGGTCGACCGGATCAAGGCGGCCGTCGACGCGCGCACCGACGAGACCTTCGTGATCATGGCGCGCACCGACGCCGCGGCGGCCGAGGGCATCGACTCGGCGATCGAGCGCGCGATCGCGTACGTCGAGGCGGGCGCGGACATGATCTTCCCCGAGGCGATGAAGACGCTCGACGATTACCGCCGCTTCAAGGAAGCGGTGAAGGTGCCGATTCTCGCGAACCTGACCGAGTTCGGCTCGACGCCGCTTTTCACGCTCGACGAGCTGAAGAGCGCGAACGTCGACATCGCGCTGTACTGCTGCGGCGCGTATCGCGCGATGAACAAGGCCGCGCTGAACTTCTACGAGACGGTGCGCCGCGACGGCACGCAAAAGGCCGCGGTGCCGACGATGCAGACGCGCGCGGAGCTGTACGAGTATCTCGGCTACTACGCATACGAAGAGAAGCTGGACCAGCTCTTCAGCCAAGGCCGGAACTGAAGCGCGGATGCGCGCGAGCACCGAAGCAGGGAATCACGGATTCGAACCCAGGAGAGTATAAGGATGAGCGAGACGAAGGAAGCGGCGGCGACGAGCGCCGCGGGCGGTTTCAAGCCGAAGAAGTCGGTTGCGCTGTCGGGCGTCGCGGCGGGCAACACGGCGCTGTGCACGGTCGGCAAGACCGGCAACGATCTGCATTACCGCGGCTACGACATTCTCGACATCGCCGGCTCGAGCGAATTCGAGGAGATCGCGCACCTGCTCGTGCACGAGACGCTGCCGAACGTCACCGAGCTGGCCGCGTACAAGGCGAAGCTGCGCGCGATGCGCGGGCTGCCCGCGAACGTGAAGGCGGCGCTCGAATGGGTGCCGGCGTCCGCGCATCCGATGGACGTGATGCGCACGGGCGTGTCGGTGCTCGGCACCGTGCTGCCCGAGAAGGACGATCACAACCTGCCGGGCGCGCGCGACATCGCGGACCGGCTGATGGCGTCGCTCGGCTCGATGCTGCTGTACTGGTATCACTATTCGCACAACGGCCGCCGGATCGAAACGGAAACCGACGACGATTCGATCGGCGGACACTTCCTGCACCTGCTGCACGGCAAGACGCCGTCGAAATCGTGGGTCGACGCGATGCACACGTCGCTGATCCTGTACGCGGAGCACGAGTTCAACGCGTCGACGTTCACGGGCCGCGTGATCGCCGGCACGGGCTCGGACATCTATTCGTCGATCACGGGCGCGATCGGCGCGCTGCGCGGGCCGAAGCACGGCGGCGCGAACGAGGTCGCGTACGAGATCCAGAACCGCTACCGCACGCCTGACGAAGCGGAAGCCGACATCCGCCGCCGCGTCGAGAACAAGGAAGTCGTGATCGGCTTCGGCCACCCCGTCTACACGATCTCCGATCCGCGCAACAAGGTGATCAAGGAAGTCGCGCGCAAGCTGTCGAAGGAAGCGGGCGACCTGAAGCTCTTCAACATCGCCGAGCGCCTCGAATCGGTGATGTGGGAGATCAAGAAGATGTTCCCGAACCTCGACTGGTTCAGCGCGGTGTCGTACCACATGATGGGCGTGCCGACCGCGATGTTCACGCCGCTCTTCGTGATCGCGCGCACGTCCGGCTGGAGCGCGCACATCATCGAGCAGCGAGTCGACAACAAGATCATCCGCCCGAGCGCGAACTACACCGGGCCGGAAGACCTGAAGTTCGTGCCGATCGAGAAGCGCTGATCGGCGGCATCCGGCGGCCGGGCGCGACGCCCGGCCGTTTCGCGACGATCGTTACCCAGTCTGTCCCCACGCAATGAACACTGCCAACCGCAAACCCCTGCCCGGCACGTCGCTCGATTATTTCGACGCGCGCGCCGCCGTCGACGCGATCAGCCCGGGCGCGTACGACGCCCTGCCGTACACGTCGCGCGTGCTCGCCGAGAACCTCGTGCGCCGCTGCGACCCGGCGATCCTCGCCGATTCCCTGAAACAGCTCGTCGAGCGCAAGCGCGAGCGCGATTTCCCGTGGTTTCCGGCGCGCGTCGTGTGCCACGACATCCTCGGCCAGACCGCGCTCGTCGATCTCGCGGGCCTGCGCGACGCGATCGCGGAACGCGGCGGCGATCCGGCGAAGGTGAATCCGGTCGTGCCGGTGCAGCTGATCGTCGATCACTCGCTCGCCGTCGAGTGCGGCGGCTTCGATCCGGACGCGTTCGCGAAGAACCGCGCGATCGAGGATCGCCGCAACGAGGATCGCTTCCACTTCATCGAGTGGACGAAGAAGGCGTTCGAGAACGTCGACGTGATTCCGCCCGGCAACGGCATCATGCACCAGATCAACCTGGAGAAGATGTCGCCCGTGATCCAGGCGCACGACGGCGTCGCGTACCCGGACACCTGCGTCGGCACCGACAGCCACACGCCGCACGTCGACGCGCTCGGCGTGATCGCGATCGGCGTGGGTGGCCTCGAGGCGGAGAACGTGATGCTCGGCCGCGCGTCGTGGATGCGCCTGCCGGACATCGTCGGCGTCGAGCTGACGGGCAAGCGCCAGCCCGGCATCACCGCGACCGACGTCGTGCTCGCGCTCACCGAATTCCTGCGCAAGGAAAAGGTGGTCGGCGCGTATCTGGAATTCCGCGGCGAGGGCGCGAAGAGCCTCACGCTCGGCGATCGCGCGACGATCTCGAACATGGCGCCCGAATACGGCGCGACGGCCGCGATGTTCTTCATCGACGGGCAGACGATCGATTATCTGCGCCTGACGGGCCGCAGCGACGAGCAGGTGAAGCTCGTCGAAACCTACGCGAAGGCGGCGGGCCTGTGGGCCGATACGCTCGCCAACGCGCAATACGAGCGCACGCTGACGTTCGATCTGTCGAGCGTCGTGCGCAACATGGCCGGCCCGTCGAACCCGCACAAGCGGCTGCCGACGTCGGACCTCGCCGCGCGCGGGATCGCCGGCCAGTGGGAGGAGAAGGCGGGCGAGATGCCCGACGGCGCGGTGATCATCGCCGCGATCACGAGCTGCACGAACACGAGCAACCCGCGCAACGTGATCGCCGCGGCCCTGCTCGCGCGCAACGCGAACGCGCGCGGCCTTACGCGCAAGCCGTGGGTGAAGAGCTCGCTCGCGCCCGGCTCGAAGGCGGTCGAGCTGTATCTGGAAGAAGCGAACCTGCTGCCGGAACTCGAGAAGCTCGGCTTCGGCATCGTCGCGTTCGCGTGCACGACCTGCAACGGGATGTCCGGCGCGCTCGATCCGAAGATCCAGCAGGAGATCGTCGAGCGCGACCTGTACGCGACGGCCGTACTGTCCGGCAACCGCAACTTCGACGGCCGCATCCATCCGTATGCGAAGCAGGCGTTCCTCGCGTCGCCGCCGCTCGTCGTCGCGTATGCGATCGCCGGCACGATCCGCTTCGACATCGAGAAGGACGCGCTCGGCCACGACCAGGACGGCAAGCCCGTCACGCTGAAGGACATCTGGCCGACCGACGAGGAGATCGACGCGATCGTCGCGTCGAGCGTGAAGCCCGAGCAGTTCCGCCGCGTCTACGAGCCGATGTTCGCGCGCGCGGCCGACGCCGGCGAGCGCGCGGCGCCGCTGTACGACTGGCGGCCGCGGAGCACGTACATCCGCCGCCCGCCGTACTGGGAAGGCGCGCTCGCGGGCGAGCGCACGCTGCAGGGCATGCGAGCGCTCGCCGTGCTCGGCGACAACATCACGACCGACCACCTGTCGCCGTCGAACGCGATCCTGTCGACGAGCGCGGCGGGCGAATACCTTGCGAAGATGGGCCTGCCGGAAGAAGACTTCAACTCGTACGCGACGCACCGGGGCGACCACCTGACCGCGCAGCGCGCGACCTTCGCGAACCCGACGCTGATCAACGAGATGGCGGTGGTCGACGGCGCGGTGAAGAAAGGCTCGCTCGCGCGCGTCGAGCCGGAAGGCAAGGTCATGCGGATGTGGGAAGCGATCGAGACTTACATGAATCGCAAGCAGCCGCTGATCGTCGTCGCCGGCGCCGACTACGGCCAGGGCTCGTCGCGCGACTGGGCGGCCAAGGGCGTGCGGCTCGCGGGCGTCGAGGCGATCGTCGCGGAAGGCTTCGAGCGCATCCACCGCACGAACCTGATCGGCATGGGCGTGCTGCCGCTCGAGTTCAAGCCGGGCACGAACCGCACGACGCTTCGCATCGACGGCACCGAGACGTTCGACGTGATCGGCGGGCGCACGCCGCGCGCGGATCTCACGCTCGTGATCCATCGCGGGAGCGGCGAGCGCGTCGAGGTGCCCGTCACGTGCCGGCTCGATACGGCCGAGGAAGTGTCGATCTACGACGCGGGCGGCGTGTTGCAGCGCTTCGCGCAGGACTTCCTCGAATCGTCGAAGGCGGCGTAACGGTGCGGTGACGCGCGTTGCCGGGCGATGCGGCGACGCGCCGCCTTGCGGGGCCGTTCGCCGCGCGCGGGCGGCCCCGGCCCACCTGCATTGCATGAGATCGGAGTCGGTGCCGAAGCACTCGCTCCGATCGATCGACACAGGACATCACGAACCATGGCTCACCTCCCTCAAATCAGGATTCCCGCGACGTACCTGCGCGGCGGCACCAGCAAGGGCGTGTTCTTCCGCCTGCAGGATCTGCCCGAGGCCGCGCAAAAGCCCGGCGCCGCGCGCGATGCGCTGCTGATGCGCGTGATCGGCAGCCCCGACCCGTACGGCAAGCAGATCGACGGGATGGGCGGCGCGACGTCGAGCACCAGCAAGACGGTGATCGTCGCGAAGAGCGCGCGTCCCGATCACGACGTCGACTACCTGTTCGGCCAGGTGTCGATCGACAAGCCGTTCGTCGACTGGAGCGGCAACTGCGGCAACCTGTCGGCGGCGGTCGGCCCGTTCGCGATCGCGGGCGGGCTGATCGATCCGGCGCGCGTGCCGGAGAACGGCGTCGCGATCGTGCGGATCTGGCAGGCGAACATCGGCAAGACGATCGTCGCGCACGTGCCGGTCACGCGCGGCGCGGTGCAGGAGACGGGCGACTTCGAGCTCGACGGCGTCACGTTCCCGGCCGCCGAAGTGCAGCTCGAATTCATGGACCCGGCGGCCGACGAGGAGGGCGCGGGCGGCGCGATGTTCCCGACCGGGAATCTCGTCGACGATCTGGAGGTGCCCGGCGTCGGCACGCTGAAGGCGACGATGATCAACGCGGGCATTCCGACGATCTTCGTCGACGCGGCGGCGATCGGCTACACCGGCGCCGAGCTTCAGGACGCGATCAACGGCGATGCGAAGGCGCTCGCGATGTTCGAGACGATCCGCGCGCACGGCGCGCTGCGCATGGGCCTCATCGCATCGCTCGACGAGATCGCGACGCGCCAGCACACGCCGAAGGTTGCGTTCGTCGCGAAGCCGGCCGACTACGTCGCGTCGAGCGGCAAGCGCGTCGCGGCCGCCGACGTCGATCTGCTCGTGCGCGCGCTGTCGATGGGCAAGCTGCATCACGCGATGATGGGCACGGCGGCCGTGGCCATCGGCACCGCGGCCGCGATTCCGGGTACGCTCGTGAATCTCGCGGCGGGCGGCGGCGAGCGTGAGGCCGTGCGCTTCGGGCATCCGTCGGGCACGTTGCGCGTCGGCGCGGAGGCGAAGCAGGCGGGCGGCGAGTGGGTCGTCACGAAGGCGATCATGAGCCGCAGCGCGCGCGTGCTGATGGAAGGCTTCGTGCGGGTGCCGGGCGACGCGTTCTGACGCTTCGGCGCTTGGACGGGGCGATGACCGGGCGTTCGGGTGTTTAGTCGTGGCGCTGTTTCGATGATCGGGTGCTTCGGCGTTTTGACGTTCCTGCTTTCCGATGCCCGGAAGCTCCGATGCTCGAAGGCTCGAAGGCTCGAAGGCTCGAAGGCTCGAAGGCTCGAAGCTCGAAGCTCGAAGCTCGAAGCTCGAAGCTCGAAGCTCGAAGCTCGAAGCTCGAAGCTCGAAGCTCGAAGCTCGAAGCTCGAAGCTCGAAGCTCGAAGCTCGAAGCTCGAAGCTCGAAGCTCGAAGCTCGAAGCTCGAAAGTTCCGGAGTTCCTTGAATTTAGTGCTTCAAAGCTTCGACGCGCGTGCGGTTCGCCATCCGGGCGCTTCCGCGTCCCGATGCCGCGGTGATCTGAAGCTTCCATGATTTGGCATCCCGACGATCGCGCATGGCGGTGATCCGGGATGCCGCTATTCCGATGTCCGGCGCGACCGCTTTGCAACGGCGGATTCGCTGCCGCACCGTGCGCCACCCAAGTCACCCAAGCCGCGTGCCATCTTCCACGCTTGCCCCGCCGTTTCACGCGGCCGACGAGGCCGCTCGCCTTCCCGCACGCGCAGCTTGCCGACGCGCTACGCCTTTTCTTCGACCGCACCCGGCTCGCGCCCGTCCCCGACACGGTTGATCGTGCCCTGAGCGACCGCGACGAGCCGTTCGTGATCGCCGTCGATCACGAACACGTGGCACTGGCAGGTCGCCTGATTCCGTCCCGCGTAAATCAGCTTCGCGCGCGCGATCAGCGTGCCGACGACGGCCGGGCGCAGGTAATTGATCTTGTATTCGCTAGTGACGACGCGCGGACCGAGCGCGAGCGCGCCGGCGAACGTCAGCGCGTTGTCGGCGAGATAGCTGATGACGCCGCCGTGGACGAAGCCGTACTGCTGCCTGAGCTCGTCGCGGATCGGCAGGCGCAGCGATGCCTCGTCGCCGCCGATGTGCACGAGCTCGGTGCCGAGCAGCATGCTGAAGGGTTGCGCGCGCAGGGCGCCGCGCGCGTGGTCCACGATGTCGGTCATCGACGTTCCTTCGCTATCGATTGAATTGATACGTTGAACAATGCGGTGCGATGCGCGCGCCGCCGATGCAATCCGGCTCTTTGCGCTCCACTCTAGGAAGGGGGCGGGCGATACGCAAGGAAATTCGTCGTGCCGGCGCACTATTGGCGGGGTTCGTTCGCCGAATCGCGCCGAAGCCGTGCCGAATCGCGCCGAAGCCGCGTTTGGCGGCGCGAAACCGGGGCATGCTCGAAGGCGGCGGCTCCCGACAATGCTGCCGCGGCTGGCGGCTGGCGGCTGGCGGCTGGCGGCCGGCGAATGACGGTTGGCGAATGGCGAATGGCGGCGCGCGGCGTGCTGCGTGCGGTGCGATGCACGGTGCGCGGCTTGCGATGCGCGATGCGCCGGCGCATCGTCGGACCGATGCCGAGCGGGGCGTCGGTCGCTGCATCGATCGCCGGCAGTTCGCCGGCGGATCGCGCGCCGAGCCCGCGCCGACCGCGCGCCGAGCCCGCGCGATGCAACGCTCGAGCCGAGCGTTGCGCATGCCTGGCGCCGGGCCGCTCGCTCCGCAGGCCCGGCATTCGGCAGACCACTACCAGTTTTGGTAGATAGCGAAAGCGCGCAGGCGACCTAACCTTAGTACGCAGACCCGCCGACGACGCGCAAGCGTCCCGCCTGACGGGCGTACGGAGACAACCGCGTTACCGCCGCAGAACAACGACGCGCCTGTTCAGAAGGACAAGTAATGGCAAATCACGGGCGGCAAGCGGCACGGCGCGGGACGCCGTGTCGCCGCATGGCGAGAAACGCGTCATTCATCGACGAAACTCCCGATCCTGCAGAACCACGACAGCCAGACGCATATCGCCGGTTGCAGGAGAGGGCACGGGGCTGTCGGCCATCGTCATTTTCAACGAGGAAATCATGAGTCAAGCACACGGTCATCCGATCACGCCGTATGGCGTGGCGATCCATCAGGCGATCGCCGGCGGCGATCTCACGCAGATGAAGTCGCTGCGCAAGCAGGCACAGACGCTGCTGAGCGAACAGGGCAACCTGGCCACGGCGCTCGAGCTGCTCGAGATCGAAATCGCCAAGCTCGAACAACGGAAGTAGCCGCGAGAGCGCCGCTTCGGCGCGCCGTTTCGCCGCGGCGGCGTTTCAGTGTTTCGTCGTCGTTCAACCACCCGCATCAAGGAGGCTCACATGTCCGAAGATCTTCGTGTCGGTTTGTTTCCGGTTCGCTACATCGTCGGCACCGGGCTGCCCGGCGCGCCGCAGCTCGTGCTCAATCTGGTGGTCGACACGGTCGACCATAGCGTCGTCGGCACCGCGACGATCTCGCAGGCCGTGAATCCGCCGCTCAACTTCCGCGCGGACGTCTGGGGCACCTACGTGTTCCGGCTCGGCCCGCCGCCGCGTCGCGACGGCCGCGGCGCGATCGTGCAGATCTCGCTGCAGGGCAACCAGGGCGGGCCGCACTCGAATTCGATGATCACGTTCTTCGGCGAGCTGCTGCTCAAGGGCGACGGCAAGACGGGCGTCGCGTCGTATCGCTATTACTCGAACGGCACCTGGCACGAAGTCGAGAACGTACCGGTCAAGGCCGATCCGGAAGTCGTGCCGCTCGAGCCCGGCCCGGTCATTCGCGAATCGTCGCGCACCCCTTACGGGCCGGTGCCGCTGTACGGGGTGACGATCCAGTATGCGGCCGCGTCCGGCGATCTCGCGCACATGAAGACGCTCGCCGCCTACGCGCGCCAGCAGCTGGAAAGCCGCGACGACATCGCGTCCGCGCTCGGCGCGCTGAAGGCGGAAATCGCCAAGCTCGAAAGCCGGCAGTGAGCGGCGCGGGCTCGCATCGACATCGTTCGTACATCTTCGTGGAGCTAACGTCATGGCTACTACCGGTCTGTTTCCCGTCCAACTTCGCGTCGCGACGCCCAATCTCGGCGCGCCGGTCCTCTGGTTGTATCTGCTCGTCAACGAAGTCGAGAAGATCGTCTCGGGCTTCGCACGCATCACCCAGCCGATCTATCCGCCGCTGCATTTCCGCGCGCGCGTCACCGGGCAGTTCCATCTGATGAGGATCGACCCGCTGTCGCCGCCGATGATCGCGCTGAGCGTCACGGGCAGCCCGAGCGGTCCGGTCGCGCCGCAGGTGGTGATTCTGGAGTTCAACGGCTTGCTGACCGAGGACTGGCAGTCGGGTACGGCGAATTATCGCTACCTGCACGAAGGGCGCTGGCATTCGATCGAGCACGCGATCGTGTCGAAAGACAACTCGCTGATCCCGCTCGATCCGCCGCACGAGCACGTGGGCGTGCTGTACGGAGTCAGCCTGCAGGAAGCGCGGGCGTCCGGCGATCTGAGCCGGATGAAGGGGCTCGCGCAGCAGGCGGAGCAGCAACTCGCCGACCACGACGCGATCGCCGCCGAGCTCGACAAGCTCGAAGCGGAAATCTCGCGCCTGGAAGCGCGCCGCTGAGCGCGGCCGCGCGACTTGCCGCACGCGCGGGGGTGTTCCGCGCGTGCGGCGGCCACTGCCCCACGAGGAGACATCGACATGAGCACACTGGACGCGCGCCCGGCCCGCTACCTGGTCGACCGCGACTATCAACGCTTCGTCCCGGTTCATGCCGTTTGGGAAATCACGCTCGCCTGCGATCTCAAATGCCTGCACTGCGGCTCGCGGGCCGGCCGCCGGCGGACGAACGAGCTGAGCACCGCCGAATGCCTCGAGGTGATCGACGCGCTCGCGCGGCTCGGCACGCGCGAGGTGTCGATGATCGGCGGCGAGGCGTATCTGCGCAAGGACTGGACGCAGCTGATCCGCGCGATCCGCTCGCACGGCATGTATTGCGCGATCCAGACGGGCGGCCGCAACCTGACGCCGAAGCGCCTCGCGCAAGCGGTCGAGGCCGGCCTGAACGGCGTGGGCGTGTCGCTCGACGGGCTCGCGCCGCTGCACGACAAGGTGCGCAACGTGCCGGGCGCGTTCGATCGCGCCGTCGACACGCTGCGCCGCGCGCGCGACGCGGGCCTCGCGGTGAGCGTCAACACGCAGATCGGCGCGCAGACGATGGCGGACCTGCCCGCGCTGATGGACACGATCATCGAGCTCGGCGCGACGCACTGGCAGATTCAGTTGACGGTCGCGATGGGCAACGCGGTCGACAACGACGAACTGCTGCTGCAGCCGTACCGGCTGGCCGAACTGATGCCGCTCCTCGCGAAGCTGTATACGGACGGCCTGAGCCGGGGCCTGCTGATGAACGTCGGCAACAACATCGGCTATTACGGCCCCTACGAGCATCTGTGGCGCGGCTTCGGCGACGAGCGCGTGCACTGGAGCGGCTGCGCGGCCGGCCAGACCGTGATCGCGCTCGAAGCGGACGGCACCGTGAAGGGATGCCCGTCGCTCGCGACGGTCGGCTTCTCGGGCGGCAACGTGCGCGACCTGTCGCTCGAGGACATCTGGCGCACGAGCGAAGGCATCCATTTCGGCCGGTTGCGCTCGGTCGACGATCTGTGGGGCTTTTGCCGCAGTTGCTATTACGCGGACGTGTGCCGCGGCGGATGCACGTGGACGTCGCATTCGCTGCTCGGCAAGCCGGGCAACAATCCGTACTGCCACTATCGCGTGCTCGAGCTGCGGAAACAGGGCCTGCGCGAGCGGATCGCGAAGGTGCAGGACGCGGGCCCGGCGTCGTTCGCGGTGGGCCGCTTCGATCTCGTGACCGAGCGCATCGAAGACGGCGAGCCAGTGTCGAGCATCGTCCGCTCGGGGCAGGTGATCGAGCTCGCGTGGAAGAACAGGGGCAAGCGCTCGCCGGACGTCGGGCGCGTGCCGCCGAGGCTGAAGCTGTGCCGCAACTGCGACGGCTACGTGTACCCGAGCGAGCGCACCTGCCCGCATTGCGGCAGCGACATCGAAGCGGCCGCGCGAGCCTACGAGCAGGAGACGCAGCGCCGGCACGCGCTGATGCAGGATCTGGAGCGCCTGCTGGGCCTGCCGGCGTCGACGTAGGGCGGCCCGCGCGGGCGGGCTCGCCCGCGCCTCGTTCGGCTCGCTCGGCTTGTCCGGCGGGCCTCGAGCGATCGAAGAGTCCCTACGCCGCATGCGTGATCGCTCAAGTCCGCCGCCGAAATGCCGCTAAAGCCAAGGCAGTATCTCTTCTTGGCTCTAACGGAAATTCATGTTCAGCAAAATCAAGCTCGCATCCGGGCTGCTCGGCGTGCTCGTCGTGTTCTGCCTGTTTCTGATCGCGGTCGAGGGGCTCGGCTTCTGGTCGCTGTCCGCGTCGCGCAGCAACGTCGACGATTTGTCCAACGTCGCGATCAAGCAGGTCGATGCCGCGACCGTCGCGACCCAGCACATGCTCGACGCCCGCACCAACCTGTCCCGCGCCAGCACGCGGATGGTGAAGGGCGATCCGATGCCCACCGAGACGCTCCAGCACGTGCGCGACCAGCTCACGCTCGCCGATCGCGCGTTCGCCGACTTCACCGCCGCGCCGACGATCAGCGCCGAGAACACCGAGCGCGCGGCGGCGCTCACCGACCGCTACCGCAAGTACCACGCGGCGCTCGTCGATCTCGTGCGGTTCCTCGAAACCAACAACATGCAGGCGTTCTTCGACCAGCCGACGCAGGAGATCCAGGACACCTATCTCGGCGAACTGCGCACGTTCTCGGACTTCAGCGGCCGGACGAGCCAGCACGCGCTCGGCATGATCGACACCGGGATGCGCTGGTTCGAGACCGTCGGCGTGGTGCTGCTCGTGCTGATGCTCGCGTGCATCGCCGGGATCTACGTCGTCGCGCGGCGCGCGGTGGTCGCGCCGCTCGCGCAGGCGTGCGTGCACTTCGACCAGATGGCGCGCGGCCGTCTCGACGAGAAGGTGACGCCGCACGGCGTCCATGAAATCGAGCGCCTGCTGCGCGGGCTCGCCGACATGCAGGCGAGCGTCGCGGGGACCGTGCGCACCGTGCGCAACGCGTCGAACGCGATCCACCTCGGCGCGGCCGAGATCGCGAGCGGCAACGCGGATCTGTCCGCGCGCACGTCGAGCCAGGCCGCGTCGCTCGAGGAAACGGCGGCGAGCATGGAGGAGCTGACCGCAACCGTGCGGCAGAACAGCGACAGCGCGCGCGCGGCGAGCGCGCTCGCCGACGATGCGTTGCAGACGACGAAGAACGGCGGCGCGATCGTCGACGACGTGATCGACAAGATGCACGCGATCGCGCACAGCTCGGGCCGGATCGCCGAGATCATCGCGGTGATCGACGGCATCGCGTTCCAGACCAACATTCTCGCGTTGAACGCGGCCGTCGAGGCGGCGCGCGCGGGTGAGGAAGGGCGCGGCTTCGCAGTGGTCGCGGGCGAGGTGCGCTCGCTCGCGCAGCGCAGCGCGCAGTCGGCGAAGGAGATCAAGGCGCTGATCGAGGAATCGGTCGCGCAGATCGACGGCGGCTCCGAACTCGTCGAGCGGGCGGGCGAGGCGATGCGCTCGGTGTCGGCGTCGATCGGGCGGGTCGTGCAGACGATGACCGAGATCACGGCTGCATCGATCGAGCAGAGCGCGGGGATCGAGCAGGTGAATCAGGCCGTCACGCAGATGGAGCAGTTGACGCAGCAGAACGCGGCGCTTGTCGAGGAAGTCGCGGCGGCGGCCGGGTCGCTGAACGAGCAGACCGAGCAGTTGCAGCGGTCGGTTTCGGTGTTCGAGCTGGGCGACGCGCGCGGACGCCGGCCGGCCGGCGCCGCGACGCGCGCCGATGCGGCCGAGCCGCGGCTCGCGGGCGCGTAGCGTCGAGCGAGCCGGGCGCGAGGCGCGAGGTGCGAGGCGCGAGGTGCGTGGTGCGAGGCGCGTGGTGCGTGGTGCGAGGCACGTGAGCGGCACGGGCCTTGCCTCATCCGTCGCTCCGCTCGGGCCGCGACAGCGGCGCGTTCACGCGGCCCGCTTCGGCGTCGCGCCGACGAGCAGCCGCACCGCGACGGCCGCCGCGAGCGCGAATGCGCCGCTCACGCACAGCGCGACCGAAAAGCCGCTCGCGAAGCCGGACGGCGCGATCCGCGCGAGCGCCGCGCCGGCATGCGGCGAGAGGCTGCGTAACGCCTGCGCGAGGTCGCCCGCGAGCAGGCTCGACATGAAGCGCGCGTCGAGCGCGCCGAGCAGGTCCGGCGTGTGCGCGACGCGTTCGGCGAGCGCCGCGTGGGTCCGCGCGGCGAGCACGGCGCCGAGCACGCCGACCGACGTCACGATCGCGGAAAAGCGCGTCGTGGTGCTGATGCCCGACGCCATCCCGGTCCGCTCCGGCGGCACGCACGCCATGATCGCCTTTTGCGTGTCGCCGTTCAGGATGCCCGCGCCGCATCCGGTGATCAGCATGCCGAGCGCGACGAGGCCGTAATGCGACGCGCCCGCGAACGCCGCGGTCGCGAAATTCCCGATGCCGATCAGCGCGAGCCCGCAGCCGAGCACGGTCGCGGCCGGCGCGCGCGCCGACAGCGCCGCGCCGAGCGACGGCCCGACGACCATCGCGAGCGCGAACGGCAGCATGCCGAGCCCCGCGTCGATCGCGGACATCCCGAAGCCGATCTGCAGATAGAGCGGCAGGAACGTCATCATCACCTGCGCGCACGCCGCGTAGCCGAACATCGCGAGCAGCGCGCCGACGAAGCGCGGTTCGCCGAACAGCGCGAGGTCGATCATCGGGCGCCGCTGCCAGCGCTCGACGCCGACGAACGCCACCACGAGCGCCGCGCTCGCCGCGAAGCGCGCGAGCGTGCCGGGCGCCGACCAGCCGAGCGACGGCGCGTCGATCAGCGCCCAGATGCCGATCGCGAGCGCCGAGCCGAACAGCACGCTGCCCGGCACGTCGATGCGCTTCGCGTGCGGGTCGCGCGATTCGTCGATCGTCGCGCGAACCGCCACGGCGAGCGCGATGCACACCGGCAGGTTCAGCAGGAAGATCCAGCGCCACCCGATCCATTGCGCGATCGCGCCGCCGACGAGCGGCGCGATCGTCGTCGCGATCCCCATGCACATCCCCCAGATCGCCCATGCGCGCGCGCGGTCGCGGCCGTCGGGGAAGCGGTTGGCGATCACGGCGAGCGCCGACGTGAGCACCATCGCGGCGCCGACGCCCTTGACCGCGCGCGCGACGTTGAGGAACACGGCCGACGGCGCGAGCCCGCAGCCGAGCGACGCGACGAAGAACACCGCGAGCCCGGCGAGCAGCACGCGCTTGCGGCCCGCGCGGTCGGCGAGGCCGCCCGCCGGCAGCAGGCACGCGGCGAACGCGGTCATGTACGCGCTCACCACCCATTCGATGTCCGCGAAGCTCGCGTGGAACGTGCGGGCGATCGACGGCAGCGACACCGCGACGACGTTGGTGTCGAGCACGATCAGCGAGCAGGTCGCGGAGGCGGTCGCGAGCGCGCGCCAGGCGGTGCTGCGGTGCGCGCGCGGGGGCGCGGCGGAGCCCGGCGCGGCAATGGGCGCGGGGGCGGGCGTGATCGCGGGCGTGGGTGCGGCGGGCGACCCCGGCACATGAAGGATGGGCTCCATCGGAGCGGATCGAGAAGGCGAATCGTGCATGCCGGACACCGTGACGCGAAGGGGGAACGGCATGTTAGGCTGGTCGCCTATTGCACGTCATTGATATAGAAATTCATCTTTATTGCATCATGGAGCAATAAATGGATCGCCTCGAACTGCGTCACGTCCGCGCATTTCTCTGCGTCGCCCGGCATTTGCACTTCGCCCGCGCGGCGGACGAGCTCGACATCGCGCCGCCCGCGCTGACGCGGCTCATCCAGGACGCGGAGCGGCTGCTCGGCGTGCGGCTGTTTCATCGCACGCGGCGCTCGGTCGCGCTGAGCGCGGCGGGCGCCGTGTACGTCGGTCAGGCCGAGGCGGCGCTCGCGCATCTCGCGCGCGGCCGGGAGCTGGCGGCGCTCGCCGAGCGCGGCGAGATCGGGCGGATCGAGGTCGGGTACGTGTCGTCGGCGGCGTACTCGGGCGTGCTGCAACGCACGATCGGCGCGTTTCGCGACGCGCATGCGGGCATCAGCGTGGACGTGCGGGAGGTCTCGATGGGCGCCGTCGCCGCGCAACTCGACGCGGGCACGCTCGACGTCGCGTACGTGCGTCCGCCGCTGCCGTTGCCGGACGGCGTGCTGACGCACACCGTGCATCGCGACGTGTTCGTCGCGGCGTTGCCCGCGCATTCGCCGCTCGCGGCGGGCGAATCGATCCGGCCGGCCGCGCTCGCGGGCGAGCGCTTCGTCGTGCCCGAGCAGGCGCTTGGCACGCTCGAAGTCGCGCGCCGCGGGCGTTTCGAGCCGATCGTCGCTGCGCGGCCGGGCGCGCTTGTCGCGGTGTTGGCGTACGTGTCGGTCAGCGGATTCGTCGCGGTCGTGCCGCAGGCGCTCGTCGGCTGCGTCTCGCTGCCGGGCGTCGCGTATCGGCCGATCGTGGGCAAGCCGATTCCGTCGGAAGTCGCGCTCGCGTACCGGAAGCACGAGAAGGCGCCTGCCGTGCGCGCGTTCGTGCGGTACGTGCGGCAGGCGACGCTTTAGCGGAGAGCCGAGTCGTGCGCGGCGGGGGATTCGGCGGTTGGGGGGATTCGTTTTCCGGGGCTCGATGCCGCGAGCTTGGGGGGCTCGGTTGGGAGCTCGGTTGGGAGCGCGGAATTCGGAACTTGCGGCTTGATGGTCGAGACGTGGAGCACGGAGCGCGAAACTCGGGGTTCAGGTTTCCGAACCGGGAACTCGGGACTCGGAGCCGGGTCCGGAGCTCGATGCTCGATGCTCGATGCTCGATGCTCGATGCTCGATGCTCGATGCTCGATGCTCGATGCTCGATGCGAGAGGCGCATGAACACACCTGCAGGCTTTGCGATATGAAATCGCGACTGCGCCGACGCAAATGCGCGGGCGCGCACGGCGGCGCGGCACATCGGCCTCTCGCGCCGAGGCGCCTTCGCCGCGCCCCGCGCCCCGCGCCCCGCGCATCAAGCATCAAGCATCAAGCATCCGCAGGCAGCGATGCGTACGCGGTCGCGAGGTGATACGGCGTCGTCGACGGCATGTCCGCGCGCGACACGTCGCCCTGCGCGGTCTTGCACTCGTACCAGCCGCGCGGATGCAGGAATCGCTCGGCGAAGCGGGCGATCTGACGGGCGAGCGCGTCCGGCTCGCCGCCGTGCGTCGCGAGCGCGCGCAGATATTCGGTCTGCGCCCAGATGCGCTGCGTGCCGTCGATGCATGCGCCGTGCTCGTCGGTCGCCGCGCGGACGCCGCCCGTGCCCGGATCGACGCCGTGCCGCTGCGCGAACGCGTACGCACGCGCGAGCGCGTCGGGCAGGCCCGTCGCCGCGAGCCGCGCGCCCGCCGCGTTGACGAGATAGAACCATTCGAACTGATGGCCGGGCTCGAAGCGATTGTCGGCGCTGCCGAGCGGGAGCTCCGCGACGCAGCCGGTATGCGGATCGACGAACGTGCGCTCGACCGCCTGCGCGGTGCGCAGCAGCGCGTCGTCGAACGCGGCGTCGCCGAACGCGCGGCTCGCGGCGAGCCAGCCTTCCGTCAGATGCATCAGCGGATTCTGCAGCGGGCCGCCTGCCGTCGCGGCGAAGTCCTCGCCGCGTGCCGAATCGAGCAGCGCGCTGCCGGGCGCCGGCGCGAAGCGCTCGCCGATCAGCGCCGCCGTGCGCTGCGCGACCTCGCGCGCGTCGCGATTGCCGAACGCCGCGAAGTACTCGGCGCACGCGAACACGACGAACGCGTGCGTATACAGATCCTTGGTGCGATCGAGCGGCGCGCCCTGCGCGTCGACGCTGAAAAACCAGCCGTCGTGGCGAGGATCGCGAAAGTGGCGGCACAATGCGGCGAAGAGCGCGTGCGCGTGCTCGGCGTCGCCCGCGTGCGAGAACACGAACAATTGACGCGCGCACGCCATCGCGCGATAGCGGGTGACGGGCAGCGGCGCGTGCGTGTCCGGCGCGACGGCCTCGAACGGCAGTTGCAGCGCCTGGTTGAAGCCGGGCCCGCGCCAGAGCGGCAAGACGACTTGCGCGAAGTGGCGGCGCAACTGAGCGGCCTGGCCGGAAGCGGAGACGGGTGCGGACATGGCGAATGACGACGCGGTTGACGGTGGAAGAACGCGGCCCCGGACATGCGGGCCGAGCGGCAAGGATAAAGCATGCGGCCCGCCGCCGTCGAAAAAAGGAGAGTGCGGATGCTGAACAACGTCGAACTCATCATGCGGCTGATTCTCGCGGCGGCGCTCGGCAGCGTCATCGGCATCGAGCGCGAGCGACTTTCGTGGGCGGCGGGGCTGCGCACGCACATGCTCGTGTGCGTCGGCTCGGCGCTCATCATGATCGTGTCGGCGTTCGGTTTCGCCGACGTGCTGGGCGAGGCGCACGTCGATCTCGATCCGTCCCGGATGGCCGCGCAGGTCGTCTCGGGGATCGGCTTTCTCGGCGCGGGGTCGATCCTGCTGCGCGGCGAGATCGTCCGCGGGCTGACGACGGCGGCGAGCCTGTGGTCGGTCGCGGCCGTCGGGCTCGCGGTGGGCGGTGGACTGTACGTGGCGGCGATCGCGGCGACCATCATCATTCTCGTGATCCTCGCCGGCATCAAGCCGCTCGAGCGGCGCTACCTGACCGTGCGCCAGCGCCGTCATCTCGTGCTGCTGGTCGAGCGCGGCACGCTGACGTTCGATTCGCTGCACGCGGCGCTCGGCGTCGACAGCGCGCGCGTCAAGCGCTTCATCGTCCAGCAGAGCGAGGATGCGGCGGACAGCGACGAAGTGACGATCGCGCTTAGCCGCGTATCGGACGGCGAATACGAGAGCATGTGCGCGCGGCTGCGGCAATTGCCGGGCGTGAGGGGCTTCACCGAGCAGAAGAGCGGCTTGCCGGACGATTGAGGCACGGGATCGCGCGGCGGGCGTGAGACAATGCGGCCTTCCCGAAATTGTTCGCAGCACATGCCCGGCGCGCGTGCGGCGCGCCGCTGAACGATCCATGACCGATTCCGCAGCATTCTCACGTACTCGTTCCTCCCGTTCGTCCACGACCAGGCGGCGGCCGCGCGCCGCGGCGGCGAACGGCCGCGTGCAATCGCGCGCGGCGGTGCGCTCCGGTCGTGACGCGGCCTCGAGCGAAGCGTTTCGCGACGAGCACACGCTCGATCTGTTCGGCGCCGCCGCCGCGGGAGCGCGCGCGCAGACGGACGATGCGGCTGCCGGTTCGGGGGGCGACGGGAAGCGCGATGCGCAGGGGCGTGCGCAGCAAAGCAGTTTTGAGGGCTTCGATTCGCCGCGCGGCGAGGCCGACTTGCGTGCGGGGCATGCGCGGGACGCGGAGGGAGCGGCTCGTGGCGGGATGGCGGGCGGCTCGGCTGCTGGCGTGACGGTCGTGGAGGCGGCGGCCGATGCCGTGGCGGCTGATGATCGGGCAGGGGCTCGCGCCGATGCTCAGGCCGATGCTCGTACCGATGCTCACGCTGACGCTCGTACCGATGATCAGGCCAACGCTTGGGCCAATGATCAGGCCAACGCTCAGGCCAACACTCAGGCCAACGACGGGACAGCCAGCGCTCCAGCCGACGAATCGGCGGACCAGACGAAAACGGGCGTGTCGATGGCCGAGCCTGCCGACAAGACATCGGACGACGCAACGCGGAGCGCGCCTGCCGCGCCGCCGATCGCAGAAACGGCGGATGCCGTCGTCATGCCGCGTGCGGCGGGCGCGGCGACGTCGAACGCCGAGGCGGAAAGCGCGCGCGGCGCGCGTGCGTCGGTGCGCGAAGCCGAAAGCGCCGGCGAACGGGCGGATCTGCTGGGCGGATTCGCTGACAGCACGACCGCACATACGCAAGACGGCGCGCACGAGCGCTCCGCCGCCGAGACGACGGGCGAACGCCCGCAAGACAAGACTTCGGCGCATGAAGCGACAAGCACCGCAGCGAGTTCCATCGAGGCCGCATCGGCCGATGCGGCCCCTGGGCGGCGCGATGCATCCACCGTCGACATATCGGCCCCGGTGGCGCCGAACGTCGGCGCTGACGACGCGGCGGCCGCCCGGCCGCCCCGTTCGCGCCGTTCGTCTTTGCGTCGCGCGAACGGCAAGAAGCAGGCGGCCGAAAGCGGCACGCGTGCGCGCCGCACGCCTGAAGGCGATGCAGCTCGCGGCCAGGCGAGCGGGGGTCGAACCGTCACAGGCGAAGCGGCTCGAAGCCAAGCGTCGGCGGAATCGGTGCGGCAGGAATCGGTGCGGCAGGAATCGGCCGAACACGGCCGGGCCGCCGAAGCGGCCGCGAAGAAGCGCGCGGCGGATCGCGCGCCAACGAACCCAAAGCGAGCCGATTCGATCCCGGCGAATTTGCAGCCGGCATCGCCGGTTGCGATTCGAACGGCAAGCGCCGCGGCGCGCAGCGACGCCGCCGCGTCGGATGACGCACAGGCGCCGTCGCAATTGTCGAACGCGCGGCACGCAAACGGCAATGCGACGCCTGCCGCGTACGCATTCGGGGCGACGAACGGCGCCGGCGGCGTCGGTAATAGCGTCAGCAACGACAATTCCGACAATCCCGGCAATCCGCCCCATCCCCCCGCGACTGTCGCGCATTCTGGATCGCCCGCGTCTGGCGGAGCGTCGGCGTCTCCCGCACCCGATCGCCAGACGGCCGAGCCGCACGCGGCTCCCGCGCCGTCGAATGCGCCCGCCGCGCCGCTCGACCTCGACGCCCAGTTGCGTCCGCT
This sequence comes from Burkholderia savannae, assembly GCF_001524445.2. Lineage (NCBI taxonomy): Bacteria > Pseudomonadati > Pseudomonadota > Betaproteobacteria > Burkholderiales > Burkholderiaceae > Burkholderia > Burkholderia savannae. The sequence goes on along the minus strand of NZ_CP013418.1, from coordinate 1,823,817 downwards.
CGCCGACCGCGTCCGCGCGCTCCAATCGGAAACTATCGATCTGCGACGGGCGGCCGATACGGAGATGCGCCGGGTCAACCGTCTGCTGCTCGCGCTCGCGGTGGTCGTGCTCGCGGCGATCGCCGCGCTGATCGTGCAGGCGATCCAGTCATCGCGGCAGCGTGATGAATATGCTGCATTGCAGCAACGCATCGACCGACTCGTCGCCGCTCAGGCGACCCAGGAGGCAACGATCGCGACGCTGACCCAGCGCCAGGACGAGCTCGGCGCGCAGCTGGAACGCTTGACGACCCATCCTTACGGCGTCGCGACGCCGGCCAGGCGGCCACACCGAGGCCGCGGCCACTGATTGGAAAGGGACGGCTGGCCGATGCGGCGCGATGCCGCGCGCATGTTGCGAGAACGCGACGCGCCGGTTCCATTTGTGCGGGAAACGAACATTCCGCAGAGATTTTGCTGCGACGCACTAGCGCAATCTAGGGAAAACCCGTAGAATTTTATCTACGGGAAAACCCTAGATGCTAGCTGACAGGAGTCGCAAATGAGCCTCATCTTCGCACTGCTTCAAAAGATCGAAGACCTTTTCGCGTCGCCGCATCTGCCGCTCGACGCCGACTATTCGTACAAAGCCCGCCACGCCGAATCGGAGCGGGTGCGCAAGTCGCACGTCGCTCAGATCGGCCTGATCCGTCGCTGATTGACGCCGTCGGCGAGGTCGCGGCCCGTTCGCGCGTTCGCCAGCCGGCGGATGGGAAACCGCATCCGGTGAAATAGCGGCCCGCGCCGGCAGGCACGACGCGCCCGGTCACGGCGAATTCAACGAACCGCCGCTGCGCCGAAAGCCGGCGGCGCAGCGCGCCTTTGCGCCAGCCGCGATCGACCGGCGTCTTTCGTCGCGTGCATCGCCGATCGCGCCGTGATGCGGCCGACGATCGATCGACGACGGTGCGGCAGCGGCCGCGCCAGCCTCGGTTCGAACCGCCGCGCGCCGCTTCTCGCTTGCAGCTCACTCGCCGCCTTGGTGGAGCGCAGCCTCGCCGCGATAGACGCTGATCGCCATCGCGATCGCGGCGAGGCTGCACACGACGCCGACGACGAACACCGCCGACGTGTCGGCGAATTTCGCGACCACGCCGGCAAGCGGCGCTGACAGGCCGATCGCGATGTCGAAGCATGCGTCATAGAAGCCGATCGCCATCCCGAAGTCGTGCCGCGCGATACCGCGAATCGCGACGAGCGCGAGCAGCGGATAAATCATCGACACGCCGAAGCCGCTCAGCGCGGCGCCGAGCATCGACATCGACGGGCTCGTCGACTGCCAGATCAGCAGTTGCCCGACTGCCTCGATCGACAACATCCCCACCGCCATCACGGGCGAGCTGTTCCTGTCCGTGCTCGAGCCGAGCAGCAGCCGTGCGCTCACGTAGCCGATCCCGAACGCGGACAGCGCATATTCCGCGCCCGACCAGCCCTTCTCCATGTATGCGATCGCCACGAACGACGTGACGGTCACGTAGCCGACGGTCGCGAGCCCGAACACGAGGCCGGGCCGCCAGATTTTCCGGATCGTCCGCAACGCGCTGCCCTTGTGACCGGCGGGCGCGGCAAGGTGCGCGTTCGGCAACCGCACCGCGATGAGCAGGCCGATCAACGGAATGACCGCGGTCGCGAGCGCGACGATCGTGAAGCCGAACATCTCGTTGAGCGCGGCGGCGAGTGCCGCCCCGGCCGAAATGCCGGCGAACATCGCGATGCCGATCCACGACAGCGCCTTGCCCGCGTTGCTCGCGCCGAATATGCCGATCGGCCAGGTGCTGCCGCCCGTGAACAGCAGGCCCTGCGCGAAGCCCATCGCGATCCGGCCGACGACGACGAGCGCGAGGCCGAGCGCCGGCGTCGACGCGAATTCGCTGCCGACGAAGTAGAACGCGCCCGACGCGAAGCTGCCGATCAGGCCGATCGTCACGGCGATCTTGGGGCCCTTGCGGTCGGCGGTGACGCCGGCGAAGTGCCGCGTAAGCAGCGTCGCGACGGATTCGACGCCCATCACGAGCCCGACGACCGTCATTCCGTATCCGAGCTTCGCGTTGACGAACGCGGGGACAGATCCGAGCGGCATGCCCATCGCCATCAGGCCGAGAAAGACGACCACTGCTATCGGAACGAAGCGGCTCAGGCGGGCCGGCTGCACCTCCATACATTCGCTCATCGATGTTCCTGTCGGAAAAAAAGCGTCGAGAAAACGCTCGCCGTGAGCGATCGCCTTCTGCAAACGGACGCGTTGTGCAATGTCGTCGTTGTCGTGCCGACGCGCGGAGCCCGGTTTCCGACGGATTGTATCCGCTGCGGCGATTTTGTTCCGACGATTGATTCGCGCGGTGGAACGCTGCCGGTGTGACGGTTGAATTCGCGACGTCGAGGCCGTTTCGTCGGCGGACGGGCGGACGGGCGAGGAGAAGCGAGATCGCGTGGGAACGGGGCTAGACGGCGAACGAAGCAGCGAACGAGACAGCGGGCGAGGCAGTGAACGAGGCAGCAAACAAGAGGGCGGACGTGGCCGTGGGCACGGCGGGCACGCGGATCGCGCGAAGCGATGGGCGGAGACGCCGCCGGCGCGTTCGGCAAAATGGGAAACGGACGGCCGCGTACCGAGCGCGCAAATCGACGCGCTCGAACACGATCGAGCCGACAGCGCGAACGCACGCATCCGGCGGCTCGCGAGCGAATTCCGATTCGCGCAATCTCCCGCCGCCCGCTACACTGGGTGATACACCGGCATCTTCGAAGAGGTGCGGCATGCTCCAGATGCGCCCGATGACCCAGACGGAATTCCGCGAATACCGGGAACGCGCCGCGCGCGGCTATGCGCGGGATCTGATCGAATCCGGCCAGAGCGAGCCCGACGAAGCCGACGAGCGCGCGCTTGCCTGCATCGACACGCTGCTGCCCGACGGGCTCCTCACCGACGACCAGGTGTTGCTCACGCTGCGCGAATCCGGCGACGGCGTCGTGCTCGGCCACCTGTGGTACGGCGTGGTCACGGAAGGGCCGCACCGGACGCTCTTCATCTACGATCTCGAAATCGAGCCCGCCTTTCGCCGCCAGGGCTGGGCGACGCGCGTGCTGCAGGCGCTCGAGGACGATGCGCGGCAATTGCGCGTGAGCGAGATCGGCTTGTCGGTGTTCAATCACAACACGGCCGCGCTCGCGCTGTACAGCGAGCTCGGCTTCGCCGCCGCGACGACGACGTTCGTCAAGTCGATCGAACCGCTTTGAGCGGGCGGTCGCGCGGCCGCCGCGTGCGCGTCGCGCGTGGCGTATCGCCGCGCCGCCATCGTAGATTGCGGATCGCACGAATGCCGCCGATGTTGCCGATGTCGCGGGGCGGCGGCGCGAGGGGCCTTCGTCCTCGATGCGATTCGCGCCGTTTCCGCGTGCGTTTCGATATTCGCGCGCCGCTGGGCGATGCCGCGCGCGTTCCTGCTCCCGCGCTTATTCCGGCTCCTTGAGCCGCTTGTCGCGCCGGCACCTCGAGAGCGGCAGTTGCTTTGCTTTCAGCACCTTCACGATCCGGCGTTCCTGCTTGTCGGTGATCACGGTGAGGCACGCGCATGCATAGCCGTGCGGGCCGTTGGTCTCGACGTACTGCTTGCCCGCCATGTCGGGAATCAAATCCATTCCTTCGGCTTCGGGGCTGCCCATCGTGCCGAGCGTCCATGAGCCGGTGCGGTCGTCGAGCCACCAGTTCGCGGGCGTCGGGTTCTGGAGCCAGCCGCAGCGGATTTCGGCGTACGCGTATTGAGTGCCGGCCAGCGCGAGGACGAGCACGGCGAGCAGATGGCTTGCGGCGCGGCGCGATCGCGAGGTCGTCGCGATCGCCGGCGCGTGCTTGGCGTTGCGGTGGGTAGGGGATAAGGTCATGCTGCGTGATGCGCGGTGCGTTCGTCCGTCGCCGTCGTTCTATCGATGGATGAAGTCTAGCGCAGCCGCGCACGCGGGCGTGTCGCGATTTGTCGCGAGCGGTCGTGGCGAGCGGTGTGCGGTGCGCTGACGTCGAATGCGGAGTGCTGACCGCTGAGCGCTGAGCGCTGACCGCCGACCGCCGACCGCCGACCGCCGACCGCCGACCGCCGACCGCCGACCGCCGACCGCCGACCGCCGACCGCCGACCGCCGACCGCCGACCGCCGACCGCCGACCGCCGACCGCCGACCGCCGACCGCCGACCGCCGACCGCTGAAACGTTCAAACGTTCAAACGCAAAAGTGCAGAACCGCTCAACCGTGCCTCTCGCTTCACGCGCGGATCGCGCCTCTTCACGCTCAGAGCCCGTTTGAAAATTGATGAAACGGCGAATTCCAGCTCATCTGGTCCACGCCTGCATTCCTTGCCGACGGGCTACTTTCAAAGCAGCGCTCTACATCAGTGTGGCTACGAGGGCGGAAATTTGCATTTCCAAACGGGCTCTCAGCGCGCGTCGCCTTTCCAGCGCCGCAGCAGCAGCGCGTTCGTCACGACGCTCACGCTCGAGAACGCCATCGCCGCGCCGGCGATCATCGGATTCAGCCAGCCGAGCGCCGCGAGCGGAATCCCGACCAGGTTGTAGACGAACGCCCAGAACAGGTTCTGCTGGATCTTCCGATACGTGCGGCGCGAGATGTCGACCGCATCCGCGACGAGCGCCGGATCGCCGCGCATCAACGTGACGCCCGCCGTGTGCATCGCAACGTCGGTGCCCGTCGTCATCGCGATGCCGACGTCGGCGGCAGCGAGCGCGGGCGCGTCGTTGATGCCGTCGCCGACCATCGCGACGACGCCGTCGCCCGCCGTCGCCTTCATCTGCGCGACGACGCGCGCCTTGTCGTCCGGCAGCACTTGCGCGTGGACTTCGTCGATGCCGAGTGCCGCCGCGACGGCCGCCGCGCTGCCCCGGTTGTCGCCCGTCACGAGCGCGCTCCTGATGCCGCGCGCCGCGAGCCGTTCGATCGCGCGGCGCGCGTGCGGCTTCACCGTGTCGCCGAACGCGACGAGCGCGAGCGCCTCGCGCGGCGCATCGGCGCGCATCAGCCACGACACCGTGTTGCCCGCCGCTTCGAGCTCCGCTGCGCGGCGCGCGACGTCGGCGGGCACGGCGATGCCGAGCTCGTCGCGCCAGCGCGTGCTGCCGAGTGCGAGCAGGCGGCCGTCGACGTGCGCCTCGACGCCGCGCCCCGCGACCGCGCGCGGCGTGTCGGTACGCGCGGCGGCGAGAGGCGAGCGGCGCGCGTCGGCGTCGGCGTCGAACGCGGCGACGACTGCGCGGGCGAGCGGATGCGCGCTGTCGCGCTGGACGGCGGCCGCGAGCGCGAGCGCGTCGGCGCGCGCAACGCCGATCGCGTCGAACGCGGTGACGGTCGGCTTGCCTTCCGTCAGCGTGCCCGTCTTGTCGAATGCGACGATGCTCGCACGCTGCGCGAGCTCGAGCGCCTGCGCATCCTTGATCAGCACGCCGTGCCGCGCGGCGACGCCCGTGCCCGCCATGATCGCGGCGGGCGTCGCGAGGCCGAGCGCGCACGGGCACGCGATCACGAGCACCGCGACCGCGTTGAGGATCGCCGTCTCGACGCCCGCGCCCGCGACGAGCCAGCCGGCGAACGTGACGAGCGCGATCGCGACGATCGCGGGCACGAACACCGCGCTCACGCGATCGACGAGGCGCTGGATCGGCGCTTTCTCGGCCTGCGCGGATTCGACGAGGCGGATGATGCGCGCGAGCGTCGTTTCGGCGCCGATCGCGGTCGTCGCGACGGTGAGCGCGCCTTCGCCGTTGATCGAGCCGGCGGTCACGCGGTCGCCCGGCTCCTTCGGCACGGGCAGGCTCTCGCCGGTGATCAGCGATTCGTCGACGTGCGTGATGCCCGCTTCGATCCGGCCGTCGACAGGCACGCGCTCGCCCGGCAGCACGCGCACGACGGTGCCGATGCGCACCTGCGCGAGCGGGACGTCGCGCTCGACGCCGCGCTCGACGATGCGCGCGCGATCGGGGCGCAGCGCGTTGAGCGCGCGGATCGCATCGGTGGTCTGCCGCTTCGCGCGCGCTTCGAGCCATTTGCCGAAGCGCACGAGCGTGACGATCACCGCGGACGCCTCGAAATACAGATGCGCGGTGTGGCCGGGATCGCGCAGCATCAGCCAGATGCTCAGGCCATACGCGGCCGACGTGCCGAGCGCGACGAGCAGGTCCATGTTGCCCGCGCGTGCCTTGAGCGCGTGCCACGCGGCGCGGTAGAAGCGCGCGCCGAAGCCGAACTGCACGATCGACGCGAGCACGAGCTGCAGCCAGGCGGGCAGCGCGGCGTCGATGCCGAACGGCGCGGCGAACATCGGCAGCGCGAGCGGCGCGGTCAGCAGGGCGGATGCGATCACGAGCGCGCGCTCGCGGCGCGCCTCGGCGCGCTTGCGGTCTTCGGCGGCGGGCGGCGCGGGGCGGGTCGGGGCGGCCGGTGCAGCCGGTGCGGCTGCGGCGGAGGCCGCGGGCGCGGCGCTCACCGGCGATGCGCGATAGCCCGCTCGCTTTACCGCGTCGACGAGCTGAGCGGCGTCGAGATGCGCGTCGGCGTCGACCGTCGCTTTCTCGGTGGCGAGGTTGACCGTCGCGCGGGTGACGCCGGGAATGTGCGACAGCGCTTTTTCGACGCGGCCGGCGCATGACGCGCACGTCATGCCGTCGATGTCGAATTCGAACGTCGTGTGCGGTGCGGGGGAGGCGGCGGTTTCCTGCGGTGCGAATGCGGCTGCCGAGTCGCTGCTCACCGGCGATGCGCGATAGCCCGCTCGCTTTACCGCGTCGACGAGCTGAGCGGCGTCGAGATGCGCGTCGGCGTCGACCGTCGCTTTCTCGGTGGCGAGGTTGACCGTCGCGCGGGTGACGCCGGGGAGGTGCGACAGCGCTTTTTCGACGCGGCCGGCGCATGACGCGCACGTCATGCCGTCGATGTCGAATTCGAACGTCTTGGCCGCCGCGCCGTGCGTCGCGGGAGCGACGGTTGCAGTCGTTTCGTCGGTTGCGAGCGCCGTGGGCGACGCGGGCGAGTGCGCCGCGTCGTCGAGCAAGCATGCGGGCGGCGTCGGCGAAGCCTCCGCATGCGCGTTGCGCACCACGTCGGCGCGATACCCGGCCTGCTCGACGGCCGCGACGAGCGTTCGCGGATCGGCGTCGCGCGCGATGCCGACCGTCGCGCGCGCCGTCGCGAGATCCGCCGTCGCGGCCGTTACGCCGCGCACTTTCCGGAGCGCCTGCTCGACGCGTCGCGCGCAGCCGCCGCAAGTCATCCCGCCGACGGTCAGCGTCACGGTCGCCGTGCCCGTCGCGATGGCGTCGCCGTCGCCTGCTTGCGCGCCTTCGCGTTGCGTATCCGGGTCCCGGCGCGCGGCGGGGGGCGTTGCGACCGTCGCGCGGTATCCGGCGGCGCCGAGCGCGTCGATGAGGCGGGGCGCGTCGACGGCGGGCGTCGCGTCGACGGTCGCCGTGCCGGCGTCGAGGTCCACGGTCGCGCCGGTCACGCCCGGCACCCGGGCGAGCGCCTTCTCGACGCGCGCCGTGCAGCCGCCGCAATGCATGCCTTCGACGAACAGCGTCGTCGTGACCGATGGGGCGGGAACGAGCAGGTTTGTCATCTGCCATCCGATTCGATGAGGCGGACGATGCCGCCGATGACCCGAAGTATCAACTTTCCCATGATGGGAAGGTCAAGCGTGCGGTGGCGGGCCGATGGCGGTCGCGCGGAGGCGGGCGGAGCGGGGCGATCTCGGCCGAGGACCGCCGCGCGGCGCTGCGGCGGACGTTCGGGCGGCGGGCGCGGCGCCGTGGCCTTGAGCGACGCCGCGGCGTTTGGCCGCGTATCGGCGGAGGCACGGGGACGGTCGGGACATTCGGCTTGGGTCTTGCTGCCTGCAACCGCCAACCGCCAACCGCCAACCGCCGACCGCCGACTGCCGACTGCCGACTGCCGACTGCCGACTGCCTACTGCCGACTGCCTACTGCCTACTGCCGACTGCCTACTGCCACTGCCCCTTGCGTGCCCACCGCTCCCAATGTGCCTAATTCGCCCAACGTGCTGAATGCCAACCGCCAAACGCGCCAAATTTCCCCGACGCACCAGCTCGCTGCCGTTGTCGCCACCACCGCTATATCCGCCATCACTGCCGCTACCATTGCTAGCCGCTGCCGCTGCCGCTGCCGCTGCCGCTGCCGCTGCCACCGCCACCGCCACCGCCACCGAAGCGCACCTCGCGAACGTTCGCCGCATCGCCGAATCGAAGCACCGCAAGGAGGAACCATGTCGACGAATACGACACGACTGATGGCCGCGGCGCTCGGCGTCGCGCTGACGTTCGGCGCGCCGTTCGCGCGCGCCGCGAGCTTCGACTGCGCGCGCGCCGCGCGCGCCGCCGAACGCGCGATCTGCAAGACGCCCGCGCTCGGCGAGCTGGACGTCCGCATGGACGCGTACTACGAGATCCTGCGCAACGCACGTCCGGCCGACGAGGGAATGGCGTACCGCGAGTTCCGCGACGCGCTGCGCGACGAGCAGGAGCATTGGCGGCGGCGCGTGCGCGACGCATGCGGCGCGCGGACCGATTGCCTGACGAGTGCGTACACGGCGCGCATCGCCGCGTTGCGCGATGTCGCCGGCGAGCGGCTCGTGCTGCGAATGACGGGCGCGAACGCGTCGCCGCCCGGCGCCGCCGACGCGACTTACGTGATCGACGGCGAATCCGTCAAGCTGACGCGCGGCGAATCGGTGCAGGCGGCCGCGCCGGGCTCGGCGACGAAACGTGTAACGGCACTCGTCGCGCAGAGCGCACCGGCGACGATCGCCGGCCGCGCGGTGACGGCCGTCCTGTTGAGCGACGATCCGGGCGGCAGCGGCCGATTCCTGTATGTCGCGACCGCGCAGCCGGACGGCGGCGGCGCGCCGGCCGTGCTGCTCGGCGATCGGCTGACGCCGGTGTCGGTGTCGATCGAGCGCGCGGCGACGGGCGGCGCGCTCGTCGTCGTCGAATATCTGGACCGCCCGGAGGGCGCGCCGTTCGCGCAGGCGCCGACGGTCAAGGTCGTGCGGCGCTTCATGCTCGAGCGAGGCCGGCTCGCCGAGCGGCGCGGCTAGCCGCGTGCGCGGCCGGCGCGCACGGACCGGCGCGCATGCGAGGCTCACGTCATTCGGGCATTCGACTTGCGGCGCATGGGCGGCCGATTCCACCCGAACCGCGATGCGCCGCCGCCTATCGTTGATCGTCGGCCGCAACGCGCCGCCGCCCATCCGCTTTCCGCTGCCGCAATCCCAAATAGTGACCACGCGCCGCCGCAACCGTGCCGCCATCGCGCCGCGCCCCGTCTCGCGCCGCGCCGAATCGCCCTATTGTGCGATCAGGCATTGTTTTTGCCGGTGCGACGAGAGTACGATACTGCCGATCAAAAAATAAAGAGCTGATCAAGCAACAGCCGGCCGGCACGCACGCTACGAGGAAACCACCGCGCCCTACGCGCCGGCCGCCGATCAACACGCGCGGCCCTGCCGCGCGTTCGCCGTGCCACCGAATGACAACAAACCGACGAGAATCCGCTGTTTCTCTGCGGCGCGCTTGCGCGTCGCTTGCCGCGCTGGCGCTGCTCGCCGCCTGCACGTCGACGCCCGAGGCGATCCAGCGCAAGACGGGCTGGATGCGCAGCGAGGTCGCGGATTCCTATATCTACGCTTACCCGCTCGTGCTGATGGACGCCGCGAAGGAGGCCGCGACGGCCGACGGCGCGCCGGGCGGCACGCCCGTCAACACGCTGCGCCACGCGCAGGCGCAGCCCGCGCCGGGCTCGGCGAATCCGCCGCTCGCGAGCGTCGACCTGCTCGATTCGTCCGCCTGGCTCGACGTCGCCGACGAACCGGTCGTCGTCGTGCTGCCCGACACGCGCGGCCGCTATTTCGACGCCCGCGCGCTCGACATGTGGACCAACGTGCTGTGGTCGACCGGCCCGTCGGCGAATCCGCGCTCGGGCGTGAGCCGCGCGCGCGCGGTCGCGTTCGTCGGCGCCGGCTGGGAAGGCGCGCTGCCCGAAGGCGTCACGCGCGTCGACGTGCCCGCGCGCAACGCCTGGCTCGACGTGCGGATTCAGACGAGCGGCGGGCGCGATCTCACCGCCGTCAAGAAGCTGCAGCGCGCGATCCGCGTCGTGCCGCTGTCCGTCTACACGGGCGATGCGCGCGGCGCGTCGCGCGCGGTGCACGCGGGCGCGGCGTCCGCCGATCCGGCGTCGGAGGCCGCTTCGCCCGTTGCGCGGGTCGCGGCGCTCGATCCGCCCGCGTTCTTCTCGCGCGTCGCGCGCGCGTTGCAGGACAACCCGCCGCCCGCCGCCGACGCGCACGCGCAGGAAATCCTCGCCGACATCGGCGTGACGGCGGGCGCGCCCGTGCAATGGAAGGGCGACAAGCTGATCGGCGCGGAGAACGGCGCGGCCGAGGCGCGCGAGCGGCTCGCCGCGCTGCCGCCGAACGTGCTGGCCGCGAACGGCTGGAACTGGCTCGGCGACAGCGCCGGCCGCTACGGCCAGGACTACGCGCTGCGCGCGTACGCGGCGTCGACCCAATTCGGCGCGGCGACGCGCGACGACGAAACCGTCGCCGTCGTGAAGACCGACAGCGCGGGCCGGCCGCTCAACGGCGCGAATCGCTATGTGATCCGCTTCGCGCCGAACGCGTTGCCGCCCGCGCGCGCATTCTGGTCGCTCGCGCCGTACACGCCGGACGGCGCGCTGCCCGATCTCGGCCGCGCGCGCCGCTCGATCGGCGAGCGCGACCGGCTGCGCCGCAACCGCGACGGCTCGCTCGAGATCGTCGTGTCCGCGACGCCGCCCGGCAAGGGCTACGCGTCGAACTGGCTGCCCGCGCCGCGCGCCGATTTCGCGCTCGCGCTGCGGCTCTACGCGCCGAAGCGGCAAGCCGCCGACGGCACCTGGCAGCCGCCCGCCGTCGTTCGCAAGTGAACGTTCGCGCTCGCCGTCCGGTCATAAGGCCGGGCGCTGCGCGCGCCGACGCCCGTCTCCCACGCTGCGTCGCGAAAGGCGCAGCGCCTATACTGGCGAAAGCCGGACGCTCCCGTCCCGATTTCCTCGCTGCCGTTCCCACGGCGATTCAGTAATGGCATTCAACAAAGAAACCGTCCAATCGACCTTGCAGAAGCTCGGCGCGGCCGCCCGGTCGCGTCGCGCGAAGCGCGCCGGCATCGGCGTGCTGATTTTTCTCGCCGTGTTCGGGCTGCTGGGCTTCTTCGCGGCGCCGCCGCTGATCCGGCACGTCGCCGAGCAGCAACTGAGCCAGCAGCTCGACCGTCCCGCGACGATCGCGCGCATTGCATTCAATCCTTACACGCTGCGGCTCGAGGCCGACGGCGTCCATGTCGGCGAGCGCGGCGGGCAGGGCGATTTCGTCGACATCGGCAAGCTCGTCGTGCGCGCGTCGTGGTCCTCGCTCGCGCGCCTCGCGCCGATCGTCGACGAAGTGCGGCTCGATCAGCCGCGCCTGCGGATCGTTCGCTACGACGCGCAGCGCTTCAACTTCACCGATCTGGTCGACAAGTTCTCGAAGCCTTCGCCGCAGCCGTCGACGAAGCCGGCGCGCTTCTCGGTGTCGAACATCCAGGTCAACGACGGCCGCATCGATTTCGACGACCGGGTGCTGAACGCGAAGCACGTCGTCGACCAATGGTCGCTCGGCGTGCCGTTCATCGCGACGCTGCCGTCGAAGACCGGCATCTTCGTCGAGCCGAAGCTGCGCGCGCGCCTCGACGGCAGCCCGATCGCGCTCGACGGCAAGACGAAGCCGTTCGCGCAGTCGCGCGAATCGTCGATCAACCTGAAGTTCGACAGCCTCGACGTGCCGCGGCTGCTGTCCTATGCGCCGACGAAGCTGCCCGTCGACGTGCGCTCGGGCAAGCTGTCGAGCGACCTCGACGTCAATTTTTCGATGGCGGGCGAGACGCCGTCGCTGCGCGTGTCGGGCACGGTCGATCTGAACGACGCGCAGGTGACGAGCCCCGCGAACGAGCCGCTCTTCGCCGCGCATGCGGTGCACGTGGCGGCCGCGCAGCTCGAGCCGCTGCGCAACGTGCTGCATTTCGACGACATCCGGATCGATCAGCCGGTGGTGTCACTCGCGCGCGACAAGGCGGGCGCGCTGAACGTGATGAAGCTGGCGGGCGGCCCGGCGGGCGCGCCGGCCGCGGCGAGCGCCGCCGCGGCCTCGTCGTCGGCGGCTGCGGCAAAATCCGCGGCGGCATCGGCATCGGCATCGGCAGTGGCTTCAGTTTCAGCGGGGGCTTCAGCTTCGTCCGACCCGGCCGCTTCGGCGTCGTCCGCATCCGGCGCGGCTGCATCGGCCGCCGCGCCGGGTCCGGCCGCGCCGGGTCCGGCCGCGTCGAGCGCGGCGAGCGCCGACAAGGAAAAGGCGCAGCCGCTCGACCTGACGATCAAGCGCTTCGCGATCAACGACGGCCAGTTGAACCTGAACGACGCGTCGCTCGCGACGCCTGCCGCGATCTCGCTCACGCACGTCGCGACGACGCTCGCCGATTTCACGCTGGCGGGCAAGACGCCCGCGCGCTACACGCTTGCGACCGACGTCGCGAGCGGCGGCTCGCTGAAGGCCGAAGGCGCGTTCAGCCTCGCCGCGCGGCAGGCCGGCACGAAGCTCGTCGTCGACGCGCTCGCGCTGCCGGTGGTGCAGCCGTACCTCGCCGGCGCGACGTCCGCACGCGTGCTCGACGGCGCGCTCAGCACGTCGATCAACGCGAAGGCGGACTGGTCGAAGACGCCGCTCGACGCGCAGGTGAGCGACAGCGAGCTCGGCCTGAAGTCGCTGAAGATCGCGCTGCCGAACGCGAAGACGCCGGCCGTCGCGTTGCCCGAAGCCAGCGTGAAGGTGACGAAGATCGACCTGGCCGCGCGCACCGCCGAGATCGCGAGCGTCGACGCGACGGGCCTCGCGCTCGACGTCGCGCGCCTGCAGAACGGCCAGATCGATCTCGCGTCGCTCGCGGGCGAAAGCGGCAAGGCGGCGGGCGCGCGTGCCGCCGCGCGCGGCGCGCAGCCCGCCGCGCCCGCGTGGCGCTACCGGATCGACGAGCTGAACGTGAAGGACGCGAAGGCGAACTTCACCGACCGCTCGACGCCGCGCCCCGTGAAGCTCGCGTTCGCGCCGCTCGCGCTGAACGTCAAGCAGATCAGCGAGGACTTGTCGAAGCCGCTGCCCGTCAGGCTGACGACGACGCTGAACCGCAAGGGCTCGCTCGACGTGTCGGGCAACGTGACGGGCTCGCCGCTGAAGGTCGGCCTGAAGCTGAACGGCAACCGGCTCGACGCGGCCGCGTTCGAGCCGTACTTCGGCAGCATGCTGAACGCGACGGTCGCGAGCGCGCTCCTGAACGCGAAGGGCGATTTGAGCGTCGAGCAGGCGAAGCAGTCGATGAAGGCGTCGTATCGCGGCGACGCGGCGCTCGTCGACGTGCGGATGCTCGACAAGGTGACGTCCGATCCGTTCGCCGGCTGGCGCTCGCTCGCGCTCGCGAACCTGAAGGCGAACTACGACGACGTGCGCGGCACCGACGTCGAGGCGTCGCGCGTGACGTTCTCGAACTTTTACGGCCGCGTGCTGCTCGACGCGCAAGGCAAGCTGAACCTGCGCGAGGTCGTCGCGAAGGAAAGCGGGCCCGCGCAGTCGCTCACGCGCGACGCGAGCGGCAAGGAGCCGGTGCCGCTCACGCCGCAGGCGGCGCCGGAAGCGAAGGCGGCCGTCGCGGCGTCGGCGCTCGAGCCGGCGTCGGCGCCGATGCTCGCGTCGGCGGCCGCATCGGCGCCGGCCGCACCGGCCGCGGGCGCGTCGGCCGCCGCGGCAGCGCCCGCGTCGGGCACTGCCCTCGTGCGCGCGGCCGCGCCGCCGCAGCATCCGGTGCGGCTGCATTTCGGCCAACTGCTGTTGCAAAGCGGCCGCGTCACGTACACCGATAACTTCATCAAGCCGAACTACACGGCGAACCTCGTCGCGATCAAGGGCACGGTCGGCGCGTTCGGCACCGATTCGACGACGCCCGCGCCCGTCGACATCGCCGCGAATCTGGCGGCGAACGGCCCGATCACGATCAAGGGGACGGTGAATCCGCTGATCGAGAAGCCGGCGCTCGACCTGACCGCGACCGCGCACGACATCGAGCTGACCAACCTCACGCCGTACTCGGCGAAGTACGCGGGCTATCCGATCACGAAGGGCAAGCTGAACGTCGATCTGCACTACAAGCTCGACAACGATCAGCTGAGCGCGAACAACCACATCTTCATCGATCAGCTGACGTTCGGCGAGCACGTCGAGAACGACACGGCGACGAAGCTGCCCGTGCGGCTCGCGATCGCGCTCCTGAAGAACTCGCGCGGCGAGATCGACGTGAACGTTCCGGTGTCCGGATCGTTGTCGAACCCGGAGTTCAGCGTCGGCAGCCTGATCTGGCGCGCGGTGCTGAACCTGATCGCGAAGGCCGTCACGTCGCCGTTCACGCTGCTCGCGCACGCGTTCGGCGGCGACGGCGAGGAGCTCGGCTACGTCGAGTTCGAGCCGGGCCTGGCGACGCTGTCCGACGCGTCGCAGAAGAAGCTCGACACGATCTCGAAGATGCTCGCCGAGAAGCCCTCGATCCGCCTCGACCTGATCGGCCGCGTCGATCCGGACAAGGATCTGCCCGGCCTGCGCGCCGCGTACGTCGAGCGGCTCGTCAGGCAGCAGAAGCTGAGGGACGTGGTCGGCCAGGGCGAGAGCGTCGATCCGAGGGCGGTGAAGGTCGATCCCGCGGAATACACGAAGTACCTGACGAAGGCCTACAAGGCCGCCGACTTCAAGAAGCCGCGCAACATGATCGGCTTGACGAAGACGCTGCCCGACGACGACATGAAAAAGGCGCTCGCGGATCACGCGAGCGTCGACGATTCGAGCCTGCGCACGCTCGCGCAGGACCGCGCGGAGGCGGTTCGCCAGTATCTGGAGGGCAAGGTCGATTCGAGCCGGATGTTCATCGTCGCACCGAAGCTCGACGCGAGGGGCATCGAGGACAAGGGGGCGACGACGCGCGTCGATTTCGGCCTGAAGTGACGGCGCGCGACGCCGGCGCGATGCGCGCGGGCGGCGTCGATTCGACGAAGGCGGTGCGGCTCGGTGCGCGCCGCCTTTTTTTGTTGTCGCCGTGCTCGCGCGCGGCCCTCGCGCGCGGCGGGCGCGCCGCGTCAGCGCGTCGCCGCGACCGGATCTCGCTTGTCGCGCTCCTTGCGCGCGGCGAGCGGAATGCGCGGATCGTCCCATTCGGTCAGCCACTCGACTTCCTTCGCGGTGAACACCTGACCGTAGTTGCGCAGCGTGTACTGCAGCGCGTCGATGATGTGATGACGAATGATCTCGGGCGTGCGCGCGTCGTCGAGCACGCATCGGAAGGCTTCCAGCGTGGCCATCGTGATGCTCCGGATAAGGACGATCTTCTTATCGCATGACAATAGTCCGCAGCCAACCTCGAAAAAAAATCGCCCGGCGGGCCGGACGTGCGGGCGTCGCGGCGGGCGTCGGGCGGCAAGCCGCCGCAGTGGGCGGGCGGCGGACGCGCTGATGTGCGCAGCGCGGTGTTCGGATTAAACGGAACCGGGTGGTTTTCGGATCGGGCGGGCGCGCCGGCCGCCTGCGGCGGCGGCCGGCGCGCCCGCGCCGCTTCCGCGCTGTCAGCGATCGAGGCCGAGGCCCGGCAGCACGCGCGTGCCTTCGAGCGCGACCGCGTGCAGCAGGCGCGGCTCGAGGCCGAGCGAGCGCAGGATCGTCGGCGCGACTTGCGTCGTCAGCACCGGCGCGTCGATCGTGCGGCCCTGATGGAAACCCGCGTACGACACGACGAGGCCGAGATGGCTGTCGTCCGGCGCGTTGCCGCCGTGCTCTTCATCCTTCTTCTTGCTCGACGTGTAGATCACGCCCGGGTTCGGTTGCACGACGATGTCGGGCGTGCGGCCCTGCGCCGGATTGCCGAAGCGCTCGGCGACGCTCGCGCCGGACAGGATGTACGCTTGCGGGCCGTCCGCGCAGATCCCCGGCGCGTTGCAGCCGAGGTTCGCCTTCAGCTTCGCGACGACCGCGTTCAACTGGCTCTGGTCGCGCAGCCAGACGAGGCCGACGTCGTCGGTCTGCACGAAGCCCGTTCCGACGAGGCCCGTGCCGTCGTTCAGGTTGCCCGACGCCGTGTTGTTCTGGCCGAAGTTGCCGTTCGGGTCGAGGAAGTTGTTCGCCTCGAGGAGCGCCGTCAGCGTGTCGCCGTTCTTCACGAGCTTCGTGTGATCGGCCGGCGACTGGCCGTGCTTCGCGGTGACGATCACGACGGTCGAATCGTACAGGCCGCGCTGCTTGAGCTCGGAGACGATGCGGCCGAGCGAGCCGTCGACGTACGCGATCGCGTTCGCGACATCCGGCCCCGGCGTGAAGCTCGCGTCGAGATAGCCGCCGCCCGATGCGACGGTCGCCTTCTGCGCGACCGACAGCGTCTGGAAGTTCGTGCCGAACACGGTCGGCACGGGCGCGGCCGCGGTGCCCGTGGAGTTCTTGCCGTCGATCTGGTTGACGATCGCCTGCACGTGATAGTTGTCGAACTTCTCGGTGTGCGTGTAGATGTCGGTGTAGTTGCTGTTCGTCGCCGGATCGATCGAGTTGATCTCGGTGCGCGCGAGGTCGTCGACGCCCTTGCCCGACGGGCCGTTCACCCAGTCGTAGCCCCACGCGTGCTTGTCCGCCCAAGCGGTGTGCGAGCCGCGGATGTGCTCCTTGACGACTTCGAACAGCGTGTTCGTCTTCACGTAATTGTGCGGGTAGACGCTCACGCACTGGCCGTTCACGCGCGCATGCGGGATCGCCTGCGGGTTGAATGCGCCGCCGCCGTCGAGATGCGTGAGCGCGCCGCCGTTCTGCGCGTCGATGCCGGTGGTCTCGTCGAACACGACGTTCCAGCCTTGCTTGCCCGAGCACGTCGTATCCGACGGCGCGTACAGCGTGCGGTCGTACGACACGTCGTAGAAGAGGCCCGCGCTCTTCGGCGAGCCGCCCGTCACGAGCGCGGCGAGGCCCGGGAACGAATCCGACAGGCCCGGCGTGTGCGCGTTCGTGTACGTGACGCCCGATTTCGCGAGCAGCGCGAGGTTCGGGCACGTGTTCGCGCCGACGCAGCGCGCGAGGTCCTGCTCGTGCAGGCCGTCGACGCTGACGAGCAGCACGTGCTTCGCGTCGAGAGGGCGGCGATCGTGATCACGATCCTGCGCGGTGGCGGCCGAAGCCGCGCTCGCGAACGCGAGCGCGCCGGCGCCGAGCCACGCGCCGATTTCGAAGGACTTACTGTTGAGTTTCATCGTTGACCTCGTCGTTAGGACTGGCATACCCACACCCGGGGCTGCAATCTGCACGCGGATTGCGAACGTGTCGTGACGCGCCGCTTTCGTTTGTCTGTCGACGCGCGGCACGACGCGCGGCGCAAGCGAGACGGGCAGGGCGGCGAAGTTGTGAGAATTTGTTTCCGGGCGGGCGGCGCATCGGCGGCCGGGAGGGCGTTCGGGATCGGTGCAATGGGGCGCGGCGGCGCATTCGAGCGCGCGGGCCGATGTGCTCGGGGAGATCGCGTCGCGCACGCCCGCTCTTTGCGACGAGCGGGCCGCCGTTCAGCGCCCGACGGATGCGGCTCGCGCCGGGCGTCGTCAGGGATCGGACGAACGATCGATTGCGAAGGATGCTTGATCGATCGCGGCGGATGCGCCGCGACGCATGCGAAACTTCGTGTCGCGAGGCGCTTTCGGCGCGTTGTTCGTCGAGGTCATTGCATCGGGGCCGATCGGGAATCCGCGGCATTGCGGCGAAGCGGCGCGCGGCCGGCGCATCCGTCGCAGACGGAGAACGGCGAACTATGTCACCGGGATGGATGCGTGCGCAACGATCGCATGTCGCGCGTCGCGCCTGTTGCGCCGATGTCGCGCAGCATGATGCCCGGCGCACCGCACGACGCAACGCGCGCCGCGCGCAAACGCGATCGCGCGCGAGCGCTCAGCTCGGCTGCGAGTTCTGCAGGACGATCCGGTAGCCGTCCGGATCTTCAAACGTCACGCCTTCGCGATCCCAGTACGGATTTTCCGGGGGGAGCGGCACGGCGCCGTATGCACGCATGCGCTCGACGGCCTCGGTCCATGCGCCGCGATCGGGCAGATAGAAGACGAGCAGATGCTCGGCGGTCGGTGCGCGCGCAACCGTCACGCCATGCTGATGCGTGAATTCGATTTGCCACGGATAGCCGGCGCGGCCGACGATCGCGCCGTCGAAGCCTTCGTGATTCTCGAAGCGGGCGACGACGTCGAAGCCGAGCGCCTTTGTGTAGAAGCGGACGAGCGAGTCGATGTCGTTGGTCGGTCGGGCAACGCGCAGGACGGGTGGATTCATCACGGCA
The DNA here is from genome assembly GCF_001524445.2 of Burkholderia savannae. NCBI lineage: Bacteria > Pseudomonadati > Pseudomonadota > Betaproteobacteria > Burkholderiales > Burkholderiaceae > Burkholderia > Burkholderia savannae. The sequence continues at coordinate 1,805,295 of NZ_CP013418.1, read as the reverse complement.
CTCCTGTATTAGAGGATTCGACGAGAGCAAGGATGCGGAGCTGCGTTTTCAGCATAGGTCGAAAATGCGCCGCGGGCCCTGCATGACGTCACCGTGCGCGTCGCGCGACGCTCGCGGCGTTTACTTCGCGGTTTCGTCGAGGCCGCGCTGCAACAGTTCGGTCAACAATCCGGTCATCCCGTCCGGATGCGCTGCGGCCCGCTCGTTCAGGTGCGCGACGAGTTCGATGTTGAGCTTGCAGGCGAACGGCACCAGGCCCTGCGCCAGTTCGAGCCTGCGCCGCTCGCGGCGGTCGGGCGCGGCTTCGGAGCTCTTGCCGAAGCGCGCGGATGTCGACTGCTTCATCGCGTGCGTCAGCTTCAACGCCTTGTTTTTTTCGAGATCGGTTTTCTTCATGGCCATTGCGTTCACCTCTTGCGGGAAAGGATGCGATTGTACGCATTGCCGCGCGGCGCGGATATCGATTGCGGCCTCGTCGGGAGCTGCGTTGAGCGGATGCCGCGTGCGATGCGGCGGCGCGCTCCGGGCGCGGATGGGTGGCCTCGGGGTGGCGGCTCCGGTGCGTTCTTGCAGACGGGCGCGCGCGGCGTTGTGCGGGAACGTCGTTGCGACGATGGGCGCTGCGGCCTATCCTTCGCGTCGCTGCCGGAATTCGTTTCCGACAGTCGAACGCCCGCGACTCTGAGTTCGTCTGCGGCGAGCCGCGAGCCGCGAGCCGCGAACCGCGAACCACGGACTGAGAACCGAGAACCGAGAACCGAGAACCGAGAACCGCAATCGGCGAACCGCAAGCGCTGAGCCGCGCGCCGCGCGCCGCGCGCCGTAATCCGTGAGCCACGCACCGCGCGCCGATCGGCACGCACCGCCCGCTGTCCGCGAATCGCCCGGCGAGCCACGCGCGTTTGCCGATACAATGCGGCAGCAAATCGTATGACCGACCTGATCCGATCCATGGGCAATCCCTCCCGGGCCTTTCTGCTGGGCCCTCTGCTGAAGGGCGTCTCGCGCTCCTTCTATCTGACGTTGCGCGTGCTGCCGGAAGGCATGCGCGACCCGATCGGCCTCGCGTACCTGCTCGCGCGCGCGGCCGACACGATCGCCGACACGTCGCTGATCCCGCCCGCGCAGCGGCTCGAACTGCTGCTGTCGCTGCGCGCGCAGGTGAACGGCACGCCCGATCCGGGCGCGCTCGCGCGGATCGCGGGCGAAGTCGCGGGGCAGCAGATGCAGTCGGACGAGAAGACGCTGCTCGAATCGCTCGGCCCCGCGCTCGCGGTGCTGTCGCAACTGAGCGCGCCTGATCGCGACGCGGTGCGCGGCGTCGTGACGACGCTCACCGAAGGGATGGAGTTCGATCTGTGCACGTTCCCGGACGAATCGTCGGGGCGGATCGCCGCGCTGCGCGAATGGCCGGAGCTCGATCGCTACACGTATCTCGTCGCCGGCTGCGTCGGCGAGTTCTGGACGAAGATGACGTGCGCGCATTTGCCCGGCCTGCTGACCGAGCGCGAGGACACGATGGCCGCGCGCGGAATCCGCTTCGGCAAGGCGCTGCAGATGACCAACGTGCTGCGCGATTGCGGGAAGGATCTGCGGATCGGCCGCTGCTACCTGCCGCAGGCGATGCTCGACGAATACGGTTTGCGCGCGGGCGATCTGCTGCGGCCGGACGCGTCGCTGCGCGCGCGGGCGCTGATGCATGCGCTCGTGCGCAGGGCGCTCGAGCATTTTCGCGCGGGCATCGATTACACGTTCGCGATTCCGCGCCGCGCGCCGCGCTTGCGGCTCGCCTGCCTGTGGCCGATCGTGATCGGGCTGAAGACGCTGGCGCTGCTCGCGTCGAACGATGCGTGGCTCGATCCGGCGCGCGCGTCGAAGGTGCGGCGCGGCGATGTCTACCGGATCATCGCGTATTCGCTGCCGCTCGCGATGTCGAACGGGGCGCTGCGTGCGTGGCTCGACCGGCTGGTCGCGGATGTCGAGGCGCGGCTCGTGGCGTGAGGGCCGGCGCTCGCGCGAGCGCGTCCATGCTCGCGCTTCGCATCGCGCAACGAGAAAGAAGAGGGGGCGCGTGTTGCCGATTTTCAGCGTTCCGCAGCGGGTCTTGCTCGTTGCCCCGTCGCCTCGTTGCCCCGTCGCAGCTTGCCCGGTCCGTCCGCCGAACGTCGGTTCAACGCTCAGGCCCGGACATTCGTTTCGCACCTGTCATGCAATCGCATGCGATTCATGACGCCACATCGCGTCTCGCCTCATTCATGCCCGATACGCCCGCACTGCCCGAGTTGATTGCAGCGTTAAGCGAACGCGGAATCGACTTGTCCGGAGCCAACGTTCGAAATGGCGGCTATGGCGACTCGGAGGAGTCGTCCGCCATGCTCATTGCATTGATAGCGGCTAGGGTGAAGCGCTGCACGTCCAGCCTGCTGTGGTCGTGGGAATTTGACGGCGAACGCCTGCCGTGGGAAGGGGACATCGAAATCGTTCTGGATTTTCGCAATCGTCCCGTTCTGCTGCTACGGACGACGAAAGTCGAGATCGTGCCGTTCGAGAAAGTCTCCGGCGAGTTCGCGGCGGCAGAAGGAGAAGGCGACCGCTCGCTCGAATGCTGGCGCGTGGAGCACTGGCGGTTCTTCGGCAAGGAGTGTGAGCGCATAGGGCGGCAGCCTGTCGCGTCAATGCCGCTCGTTTGCGAGACATTCGATGTGATCGCCGATTTGGGGCGATAAGCGCGATTCGATTGCCGCGGGCCCGCAGGCAGACATGCGCCGGGTGGTTTCCATGGATCGTCGTTTCCGGCCGAACACGGGCGATTTGCCCCGTGTCCTCGCGCCGATCCGCGATGCGCCCTTTTAAGGACCGTTTAATTCCGAGTCTGCTATAACGATCGCGCGGCGGCCTCGCACGCTGGGCGGCCGCGCGAACGGCGGGCGATTCGGCGAACCGCGTTGCGCGTGCGACTTGAAATCCGGCGCCGAATCGCCACCTATGCGCCGATCGACTTCGATCATCGGCAATCCGACCAAGAGGAAATCACGATGCGTCTTCTGCTCGCCTTGCTGCTGCCCTGGCTGCAGTTCTTCACGATCGGCCGCCCGTTCGCGGGCATCATCTGCCTGATCCTGCAAATCACGTTGATCGGCTGGCTGCCCGCCGCGATCTGGTCGGTGTACGCGCTCAGCCAGTACAAGACCGACAAGAAGATCGAGGAGGCGCTCGGCCGGCGTTCGTGATCGCGCGGCGTGCGCGTTTTCGCGCATTGTCGCGAGGCGGAGTGCATAGCTTGGACAGCCGATAGGGCGGACGCGGCGCGCAATTTTCCGGCGCGTCGCGCCCGCCGCATCGTCATGTCACGGCTTCGATCGTCGATTGCACCGACGTTGCGCGATATGGTCGTCGCGGCGCATCGCGCGGCGGCGCGTTTATCGCGCGCTTATCGCGGCGGCATCGTTGTGGAAGCGCTTTGCATGGCGTCACCGCGTTGCATTGAGGCGCGGTGCGGCGGCGACGCATCACGGCAAGCATCGCCGCCGCGCTGCCTCGCAGCCCGAACGAGCCGCACGATGCACGATGCCCGACGCCCGACGCCGCATCGCGCGGCGTCCTCTCATTTCCGCTCCCGCTCACTTCACGGCGAACAGCGTCGCATACATGAACAGCTTGAACGCATAACCGAGCGTCACCGCGCCGGCGACGCCGCCCATCCACAGCAGTCCGAACCACATCCAGCCCGGCAGCCGCGTGCCGCGCGCGGCGGCGTGCGCTTCAGTGGTGGTAGTAATGCTGGTCTTCATGGCGCACCTTTCCACGGAACACCCAATAACCCATCGTCGTGTACGCGAGGATGATCGGGATGATGACGGCCGCGCCGATCAGCGTGAACATCTGGCTCGAGCGCGGCGCGGCGGCTTCCCACAGCGTCACGCTTTGCGGAATCGCATACGGCCACAAGCTCACGAGCAGACCGACGTAGCCGAGGAACACGAGCGCGAGCGCGAGCACGAACGGCACGGTGTCGTGGCGCTCGCGCACCGCGCGGCGCATCAGCACCGCGCAGCCGGCGACGAGGAACGGCACCGGCAGCAGGCGCCAGAACAGGCCCGACGCGAACCAGCGCTGCGCGATGCTCGGGTCCTGCAGCGGCGTCCACAGGCTCACGACCGCGATGAAGCCGAGCAGCACGACGGTGAGCGGCCACACGACGCGATGCAGGCGGCGCTGCAGATCGCCTTCCGTCTTCGCGACGAGCCAGCAACAGCCGAGCAGCGCATAGGTTGCGATGAGGCCCAAGCCCGTCAGCAGGCTGAACGGCGTGAGCCAGCCGAACGCGTCGCCGGCAAAGCGGCCGCCGTCGACCGGAATGCCCTGCAGGAACGCGCCGAGCGCCACGCCCTGGAAGAACGTCGCGCCCGTCGAGCCGCCGATGAACGCGAGATCCCACAGGTGCTTCGTGCGGCGCGCCTTCGCGCGGATCTCGAACGACACGCCGCGAAAGATCAGGCACACGAGCATGAACACGAGCGGCAGATAAAGCGCCGAGAGCACGGTCGAATAGACGATCGGGAACACCGCGAAGAGCCCCGCGCCGCCGAGCACGAGCCACGTCTCGTTGCCGTCCCACACGGGCGCGACGGTGTTCATCATCAGGTCCCGCTCCTTTTCGGCGGGAAAGAACGGAAACACGATGCCGATGCCCAGATCGAAGCCGTCGAGCACGACGTACATGAACAGGCCGAGTGCGATGATCGCGGCCCAGATTACGGTGACATCCATTTGCTAACCTCGCTTGGCTTTTTGGCGCGCCGGCTTCACGCGGCGTCGATCAACTGGTTCGCGGCCGACAGCGGGCGGCGGGCGGTGCGGTCGGCTCGCGCGTCGTGCGCGTCGTCGGGCGTGTCGCCCGGCAGCGCGGGGCCCTTCTTCATCAGCTTCAGCATGTAGTACGCGCCCGTGCCGAACACGAGGAAGTAGACGACGACGAACGTCATCAGCGATACGCTGACCTGCTGCGTCGACAGCGGCGACACCGCGTGCGACGTGCGCATCACGCCGTACACGACCCACGGCTGGCGGCCCACTTCGGTCGTCACCCAGCCGGCGAGCAGCGAGACGAAGCCCGTCGGGCCCATCGCGAGCGCGAACTGGTGGAACCATTTCGCTTCGTAGAGGCGCCCGCGCCGGCGCAGCAGCCACGCGGCGGCGGCGAGGCCGATCATCGCGAAGCCGAGCCCGACCATCACGCGGAAGCTCCAGAACACGACGGTCGAATTCGGGCGATCCTCGGGCGGGAACGACTTCAGCCCGCGGATCTCGCCGTCCCAGCTATGCGTGAGGATCAGGCTGCCGAGGTGCGGGATCGACACCGCGTAGCGCGTCGTTTCCGCCTTCATGTCGGGGATGCCGAACAGGTTCAATGCGGTGCCGCCCTGCTCGGTTTCCCACAGGCCCTCGATCGCGGCGAGCTTCGCGGGCTGGTGGTGGAGCGTGTTGATGCCGTGCTGGTCGCCGATCACGGCCTGCAGCGGCGCGAGCACGAGCAAGAGCCACAGCGACATCGAGAACATCTTCTTCACGGCCTTGTCGCGGCGGCCCTTCAGCAGGTGCCACGCGGCCGTCGCGGCGACGACGAGCGCGGCGACGATGAACGCCGCGAGCGCCATGTGCGCGAGCCGGTACGGAAACGACGGGTTGAAGATGATCGCGAACCAGTCGGTCGGCACGACCTGGCCGTCGACGATCTCGAAGCCCTGCGGCGTCTGCATCCAGCTGTTCGACGCGAGAATCCAGAACGTCGAGATGATCGTGCCGATCGCGACCATCAGCGTCGCGCCGAAGTGCGCGCGCGGGCTCACGCGGTTCCAGCCGAACAGCATGATGCCGAGGAAGCCCGCTTCGAGGAAGAATGCGGTCATCACTTCGTACATCAGCAGCGGACCGGTGACGGAGCCGGCGAAGCTCGAGAAGCCGGACCAGTTCGTGCCGAACTGATAGGCCATCACGACGCCGGACACGACGCCCATGCCGAACGCGACGGCGAAGATCTTCGACCAGAAGAGGCAAAGGTTTTTGTAGTACGCCTTGCCGGTCTTGAGCCATCGGTATTCGAGCACGGCGATGAAGCTCGCGAGCCCGATGCTCAGCGCGGGAAAGACGATATGGAAGGAGACGGTGAATGCGAACTGCACGCGGGCCAGATCGAGGGCCGAAATAGCGGTTTCCATGCGGGTAGACCGAAGCTGACGACACCCGCCGGCGGGGCTGCCGGCGGCCCCTGCGCCGCGCGTGCAAGGCCGCGGCTGAAGAGTCGGTTCGGAGTATGGCGCTGCATGTTGCGGTGCGAAATGCGCCAACTCGTCGCAGATGTCCAGCGCCGCCGCGCGGTTGGTCGACTTAAATCATTGATTGGTATCAAGTTTGAAGCGCTTTTGTGTGATAGCGCGGGGCGCGTCGGGTTGACGCGCCTGCGGCAATTGACCGCGCTGCGATTGCGCGGCCGGCGCGGCGCGAGCGCGCCGACGGCGCGAACTGCCGGCAGTTCGCGTTCGGGCAGGTGGGCGGCGTGAGCGCGAACCAGGCGTCGACGGCGAGCGCGCTCGGCAGCGCGGCGGTCGGCACGGCGCTCGGCGCGGCGGCGGGCGCGGCGTTCAACGGCGGGCGCGGCGCGGCGCTCGGCGCGGGAGCCGGCCTTCTCGCGGGCGGCGTGGTTGGCGCGGGCACCGCGCAGGGCTCGGCGTACGAAGTGCAGCGCCGCTACGACTATGCGTACATGCAATGCATGTACGCGGCGGGCGACCGCGTGCCGGTGCCGGGCGGCGCGCGGCGCGGCGGTTATGGCTACGGAGGCTACGGAGGCGGCGGCTACGCGCCGGACGCGCCGCCGCCGCCGCCCGGCATGCCGCCGCCACCGCCGCCGGGTGCGTACTGAGCGGCGTGCGGCGGGATCTGAGCGGCTCCGGCCGTCGGCATGCGCTGCCTGCCGGAGGTCGCGCCGGGCGCGGCGGCGCCACGGCTCGGCGGGCGAGAAGGCCGGCTCTCGCGCCGACCTCGCCGCGCCGGTCGTTCGTTCGCCGCACGCCGTTTCGCGCCGCCGCGCTCAGCGGCGCGCGGACGATTTGCGTACACTCGGAGTATCGCATCGCCGCGCGCGAGCGCCGGCGCTTCTTCGACGAGACTCCGACGGGAACCCAGATGATCGATTTACGCAGCGATACCGTGACGCGCCCGAGCGCGCCGATGCTGGCCGCGATGACGGCCGCCGAAGTGGGCGACGACGTGTGGGGCGACGATCCGACCGTCGCGCGTCTGCAGGCCGCCGTCGCGGAGCGCGCGGGCAAGGAGGCGGCGCTGTTCTTTCCGAGCGGCACGCAGAGCAATCTCGCCGCGCTGATGTCGCATTGCGAGCGCGGCGACGAGTACATCGTCGGCCAGGCCGCGCACACGTACAAGTACGAAGGCGGCGGCGCGGCGGTGCTCGGCAGCATCCAGCCGCAGCCGATCGAGAACGCCGCTGACGGCACGCTGCCGCTCGAGAAGATCGCGGCCGCGATCAAGCCGATCGACGATCACTTCGCCCGCTCGCGCCTCTTCGCGCTCGAGAACACGATCGGCGGCAAGGTGTTGCCCGCGGGCTACGTCGACGAAGCGGTCGCGCTCGCGCGCAGCCGCGGGCTCTCGACGCATCTCGACGGCGCGCGCGTGTGCAACGCGGCCGTCGCGTCGGGCCGCCCGATCGCCGAGCTGTGCGCGCCGTTCGATTCGATTTCGATCTGCTTTTCGAAGGGGCTCGGCGCGCCGGTCGGCTCGGTGCTCGTCGGCAGCCGCGCGCTGATCGACCGCGCGCACCGCTGGCGCAAGGTGCTCGGCGGCGGCATGCGGCAGGCGGGTGTGCTCGCGGCCGCGTGCCTGTATGCGCTCGAGCACAACGTCGAGCGCCTCGCCGACGATCACGCGAACGCCGAGCGCCTCGCGCAGGGGCTCGCGCGGATCGAGCCGGTGAAGGTGCTGTCGCAGGCGACGAACATGGTGTTCGCGCAGATCCCCGAGGCCGATTGCGCGCCGCTCGAAGCGTGGCTGAAGGAGCGCGGCATCCTCACGCAGATGCTGTATTCGTCGCGCTTCGTCACGCACTGCGACGTGTCGCGCGACGACATCGACACGGCCGTCGCCGCGATCAGCGCGTACTTCGCGCGTTCGCGCGCCTGACGGACGCGGGCCGCGCGGTCGCGGCGGCCGTCGCCCCGGCGGCGTGCGGCGGCGCGAGCAGTTGCCGCGCGGCCTCGACGACCCGCGACGACAGCGATTCCATCTTCGGCGACTGCACCGTCCACGCGTGCCAGTACAGCGACACGTCGGTCGAATGCGCGGGCGCGAGATCGACGAGCCCTTGCTCGGCGGGCGAGCCGGGGCCGAGCAGCAGCTCGGGCACCATCGCATAGCCGAGCCCGTGCCGCACGGCCGCGAAGTGCGCGTGCGTGCCCGGCACGTAATGGCACGGAAACGCGCCGTCCGGCAGGCCGAGCTTGTCCCTCAGAAACGACGACTGCAGCGTGTCGCGCCGGCCGTGCGCGACGACGGGCGCGTCGCGCGCGCTCTCGCGCGTCAGGCCGTGCGGAAACCAGCGCGCGGCGAATTCCCGCGCGGCGATCAGCCGGTAGCGCATCGTGCCGAGCGGCTTCGCGAAGCAGCCGCGCATCGGCTTGCTCTGCGTCGTCACGCAGCCGATCGCCATCCCGCTTTCGAGCAGCGCGAACGTGTGATCCTGATCCTCGACGATCAGCTCGAACAGCATCCGCTCGCCCGCGAGCACCGACGTCAGCGCGGGCAGGAACCACGACCCGAGGCTGTCCGAATTGAGCGCGATCGCAACCGCGATCGTCGAGCCGCGCTCCGCGTCGAGATCGGCCTGCAGATCCGCCTGCAACAGCGCCATGCGGCGCAGGTGCTGCAGCACGCGCTGGCCGGCGGCCGTCGGCCGGCACGGCCGCGTGCGCAGCAGGAGCGGCGCGCCGAGGCTCGTCTCGAGCGCGCGCACGCGCTGCGTGACGGCCGACGCGGTCACGTGCAGCCGGGCCGCCGCCTGCTCGAAGCTGCCGGTATCGGCAACGGCGACGAGCGCCGCCGCCTGTTTCGGATCGATCGTCATCTATGAATCGCGTTGCGCCGGCGAAACCGGCTTCCTAAATAAAATTTAGCGTAATCAACTTAAGCTAAATATTGTACCGATGTCTGTGTCCTCCCCGGACAATGCGCGCGTGCGCATCGTGCACTGCAACATTCGCACGACGCCGCACGCCGCATCTGCAAAGGAAGGATTTCGACATGACCGATTACACGCCGAACACGTCGCGGCAGGCCGCGCCGACGCCACCGCAGGAGCCCGCGCCGCGGCGCCGCCGCTATTTCCGCACGCTCGCGGGCCTCGTGCTCGGCGCGGCGATCGCGGGCGGCGCGGTCGGCACGTGGACGCTGCAGCGCATCTGGACGCAGTTGCCGTCCGTCGAGCCGCTCTCCGTCTACCGGCCGGCGCTGCCGCTGCGGATCTTTTCGCGCGACGGCGAGTTGCTCGCCGAATACGGCGTCGAGCGCCGCGAGTTCGTGCCGCTCGAACGCATCCCGCCGCTCGTGCGCCACGCGCTGCTCGCCGCCGAGGACGCGCAGTTCTACACGCACGGCGCGGTCGACATCGGCGGCCTCGCGCGCGCGACGTTCGCGAACGTCGTCACCGGCCAGCCGGGGCAGGGCGGCAGCACGATCACGATGCAAGTCGCGCGCAATTTCTTTCTCACGCGCGACAAGGTGCTGAGCCGCAAGCTCGCCGAGATCCTGATGTCGTACAAGCTCGAGCGCGCGTACAGCAAGGACAAGCTGCTCGAGCTGTACATGAACGAGATCTATCTCGGCGAGCGCGCGTACGGATTCGCGGCCGCCGCGTCGGTCTACTTCGGCAAGCCGCTCGATGCGCTCACGCCCGGCGAGGCGGCCGTGCTCGCCGGCTTGCCGAAGGCGCCGTCCGCGTTCAATCCGGTCGTCAATCCGGCGCGCGCGACGACGCGCCGCAACTACGTGCTCGGCCGCATGCGCGCGCTCGGGTATCTCGACGAAGCCGCATACCGGCAGGCCGCCGGCGCGCCGATCGCGCTCGCGACCACGCCGCCGCCCGGCATCGTCGCCGCGCCGTACGTCGCGGAGCGCGCGCGGCGGATGATGGTCGAGCGTTTTCATGACGATGCATATACGCTCGGCCTCGACGTGACGACGACGATCGCGATGCGCGATCAGCGCGCGGCCGAGGCGGCGCTCGCGCGCGGCCTCACGCGCGGCGGCCGGCGCGACGCGAAGGACGCGCTCGAGGGCGCGCTCGTGTCGGTCGACGCGGCGACGGGCGACATCCTCGCGCTCGCGGGCGGCGCGGATTTCGCGCGCAATTCGTTCGACCACGCGCTGCAGGCGTACCGGCAGCCCGGCTCGAGCTTCAAGCCGTTCGTCTACTCGGCCGCGCTGGAAAAGGGCATGTTCCCCGGCGTGCTCGTCGACGACGCGCAACGCACGCTGTCGCGCGAGGAGACGGGCGCGAACCCGTGGCGGCCGCGCAATTTCGGCAACAACTACGAAGGCTTCATTCCGGTGCGGCGCGGGCTGATGCGCTCGAAGAACCTCGTCGCGGTCAGCCTGATGCAGGCCGCGCAGCCCGACTTCGTGCAACAGCACGCGGCTCGCTTCGGCTTCGAGCCGCAACGCAATCCCGCGTCGCTGCCGCTCGCGCTCGGCGCGGGCGCGGCGACGCCGCTGCAGATCGCGAGCGCGTACGCGGTGTTCGCGAACGACGGCGTGCGCATGGAGCCGCGCCTGATCGAATCGGTCCGGCAGCGGCACGGCGGCGTGCTGTTCGACGCGCAGCCGGCAACCGGCGTGCGCGTCATTTCGGAGCGCAACGCATTCGTGATGGACGACATGCTGCGCGACGTCGTGCGTCACGGCACCGCGCGCCGCGCGCTCGCGCTGAATCGTTCCGACGCGGCGGGCAAGACCGGCACGTCGAACGGCTCGAAGGACGTCTGGTTCGGCGGCTATTCGTCGGGCGTCGTGTCGGTCGTGTGGATGGGCTACGACGCGCCGCGCAGCCTCGGCCGCGCGACGGGCTCGTCGCTCGCGCTGCCTGTGTGGGTCGACTACATGAAGACCGCGATCGGCGGCCGCAAGGCGATCGACCGGACGCCGCCCGCGGACGTCGTGCTCGTCGACGGCGATTTCGTCTACGCCGAAGCCGCGAGCGGCAAGTGCACGCCGCCGCTGCCGCCGTTCGTTCGCAGCCCGTTCGCGTGCGACGCGGTGCGCCGTGCGCCGGCGGCCGCCGGCGCGCCGGCCGCCGCGCTGGCGGGCGCGTCGACGCCGCCCGCCGTCGACGCGGCTGAACGCGCGCGCGTGCTCGAACTGTTCCGCACGGAAGACTGACCGAGGGCACGCATGCATACGCTCTACCTGATCGCGATCGTCGCGGAAGCGATGTCGGGCGCGCTGATGGGCATGCAGCGCGGGATGGACCGCTTCGGCCTCGCGCTCGTCGGCGCGGTGACGGCGCTGGGCGGCGGCACCGTGCGCGACGTGCTGCTCGGCCGTTATCCGCTCACCTGGGTCGCGCATCCCGAATACCTGCTGCTGACGCTCGCGGCGGCGACCTTCGCATCGATGACGGCGACGCACGTCGCGCGGCTGAAATCGCTGTTCACCACGGTCGACGCGCTCGGGCTCGCGGCGTTCTCGATCATCGGCTGCGACGTGGCGGCGACCGTCAACGACAGCCCGGTCGTGATCGTGCTCGCGGGCGCGATCACCGGCGTTTGCGGCGGGATGCTGCGCGACCTGCTCTGCAACGAGATGCCGCTCGTGCTGCGCAAGGAGCTGTACGCGAGCATCGCGTTGCTGACGGGCGGGCTGTATGTCGGCATGACGACGATCGGCGTCGCGCAAGGCATCGCGACCGTCGTCGCGCTGATCGCGGGATTCTCGGTGCGGATGCTCGCCGTGCGCCGCGGCTGGCGGCTGAAGGCGTTTCACGCGGCGGACGCGAGCTGAGGCCCGCGCCGCATGCGCGCGGCCCGCTCATGCAGGCACGATGACGGGCGCGACGCCGTCGCCCGCGTCGACGAGGCGCACGCGAAAGCCGTAGCAACGCTCGATCGCATCGGGGCGCAATACGTCGGCGGGCGCGCCGTCGGCGACGATCGCGCCGTCCGCGAGCATCGCGATGCGATCCGCGTGGCGCGCGGCGAGATTCGGATCGTGGACGATCGTCAGCACGCCGATGTTCCAGTCGCGCGACAGGCGTCGGACCGTGTCGAGCAATTGATGCTGGTGCGCGAGATCGAGCGCGGCGGTCGGTTCGTCGAGCAGCAGGTAGCGCGGCGCGCGCGCTGCGTCGCCGGACGGCCAGAGCTGCGCGAGCACGCGCGCGAACTGCACGCGCGCGAGCTCGCCGCCCGACAGCGTCGTCACGTCGCGCGCGTCGAGCGCCGAAGCGCCCGCCAGCGCGAGCGCCTGTGACGCGATCTCGTTGTCCTCGCGCGCGGGCGCGCCGGTGCGGCGCGTGTGCGGATAGCGGCCGAGCAGCACGACGTCGAGCGCGCTGAACGCAAACGCGGGCTGCGACGCTTGCGGAAGCACGGCGCGCAGCCGCGCGAGACGCGGGGCGTCGATCCGGCCAAGCGGCTCGCCGTTCAGCGTGACGTCGCCGCGCACGGTCGCGCCGCGCGCGCCGCCGCCCGTCGACAAGTCGCCCGCGAGCACCTTGAGCAGCGTGCTCTTGCCCGCGCCGTTGCGCCCGAGCAGTGCGGTGACGCGGCCGGGCGCGATCCGGACCGACAGGTCGTGAAGGATCACGCCGCCGGCGCGTGCGACGTGAAGGCGATCGGCGATCAGCATGGCGTTCGATGCGGCGTCGAAGTGCGATTCGATATGCGATTCGATATGCGATTCGATATGCGATTCGATATGCGATTCGATATGCGATTCGATATGCGATTCGATATAGCCGATCGCAAAGCGGCGCGTAAGTTCACCTTCGAGATCATATCGATGTGACAAATCGACCGGCGCGCGAAGAGGCGTGCGACATGCCGACCATGAAATCTCATGCGCATCCTACGCCCCCAGTGCGCCGCGCCGCTTCCACAGCAGCGCGAGAAAGAACGGCGCGCCGATCAGCGCGGTCAGGATGCCGAGCGGAATCTCCGCCGGCGCGGCGAGCGTTCGCGCGGCGAGATCGGCGGTGACCGCGATCAGCGCGCCGAGGAGCGCCGCGCCCGGCATCGCGATCCGCTGATCGGGGCCGGCCGCGAGGCGCACGCAATGCGGCGCGACGAGCCCGATGAAGCCGATCGCGCCGGTGCACGACACGAGCGCGCCGACGCACATCGCGGTTCCGACGAGCACGCGCCGCTTCACGCGCTGCACCGGCACGCCAAGATGCAGCGCTTCGGTTTCGCCGAGTTGCAGCGCGTTCAGCGCGTGCCGCTCGCGCGCGAGCAGCGCGCAGCCGGCGAGCGCGAACGGCGCGACGGCGGCGATCGCGCGCCACTGCGCGCCGCCGACGCTGCCGAGGCTCCAGAACGTCAGCGAGCGCAATTGTGCGTCGTCGGCGACATACGTGAGTAGTCCGATCGCGGCGCCGGCGAGCGCGTTGATCGCGATGCCCGCGAGCAGCAGCAGCGGCAGCGCGAGCCGGCCGCGCGAGACGGCGAGCCGGTAGACGAGCGCCGCAACGGCGAGCGCGCCGCCGAATGCGGCGACGGGCAGGAAGCCGAGCGCAACCGGAGCGGCCGCGAGCGGGCCGAGCACGATCAACGCCGATGCGCCGAGCGCCGCGCCGCTTGATACGCCGATCAGGCCCGGATCGGCGAGCGGATTGCGAAACAGCGCCTGCATCGCGGCGCCCGCTGCGCCGAAGCCCGCGCCGACGAGCAGTGCGAGCACGACGCGCGGCGCACGGATGTCGAGCAGCACCGCGCGCGCCTGGCGCAGCGCGGCATCGCTCGCGAGCCGCGCATCGGTCGCGGCGAGCGCGTCGAGCAGTTGCGCGGGCGTGAGCCGGTACGCGCCGATGCAGAGCGCGGCGATCGACGCGGCGGCGAGTGCGGCGATCAACACGGCGAGCGTCCACGTCGCGCGCCGTCGGCGGAGCGCGGCGGCGATCGACGATGCGAACGTCGGCCTGTGCGCGGCGGCGCGCGCGGGGTCGACTGACGGAGAACGGGCGGCGATGGTCATCGTGAGATATCGAACCGGTGAGACGGCGAGCGCGTCGACGCGGGCGAGAAACGGCCGACGTCCGCCGCGTGCCGTGATGGGGCGGACGCTTCGTGGCGCGCGAAGCGTGGCGTTTCGATCGCGCCGCCCCGGGGGCGCGCAAGTGCGGCGAAGACTTCAGGAAACCGAACGATTGCGTGCGATCGACGCGCGACGCGATGCGCCGCGGCGATCCGGCGCGGATGTCGTCGATCTCGCATGTTCAGGCGAGCGTGCTGTTCAGCCGGCGTTGCAGCGCGGCGACCGCCTGCGGCAGACGCGGCCCGAAGCCGAGCAGGAACAGCGCGTCGAGCGACACGACGCGCCGCGCGCGCCCGGCCGGCGTCGCCGCGAAGCCGGGCGCGGCGAGCAGCGCGTCGCGCCCGCCCGCCGCCTGCAGCCCCTCGTCCGAGATCAGCACGACGTCGGGCTCGGCCGCGACCAGCGCCTCGGCGGTCAGAGGCTTGTAGCGATCGAATCCCTGCATCGCGTTGTGCGCGCCCGCGTAGCGGATCATCGCGTCGGCGGCCGTCTGCTGGCCGGCGACGAGCGCCTGGTTGCCGGTGTGGTTGAGCACGAACAGCACGCGCGCGGGCGTGTGCCGCGGCGTGCGAGGCGGCGCGGCGTCGACCGCCGCGCGCGCCGCGAGCCAGTCGCGATCGAAGCGCGCGAGCAGCATGTCGCCCGCGCCCTGCAGCGACAGCGCCTGCGCGATGCCGCGGATCTTGCGGCGCACCGATTCGACATCGTGCGCCTCGTCGAACGCCGTGACGGCCACGCCCGCGCGCGCGACCTGCGAGAGCGCGGCGGGCGGCCCCGCTTCCGCCGACGCGAGCACGAGATCCGGCCGAAGCGACAACAATCCTTCCGCGGACAACGCGCGCTGATAACCGATCTTCGGCAAGCGCCGCGCGGCTTCCGGATACGTGCACGTGGTGTCGGTGCCGACGAGTTCGTAGCGCGCGGTCCGCGCGCCGCCCAGCGCGTAGATCGTCTCGGCGAGCGCGCCGCCGATCGCGACGACGCGCTTGGGCGGCGCGCTCGCCGGCGTGCGCGCGAAAGCGCCCGCATGCGCGGCCGCGAACACGAGCGCGCCCGTGCCCGCGAGCCATGCGCGCCGGCGTGCATCGATGCGCGAAGACCGGCTCATCGCGCGACCTCGGCGTCGGTCGAGTCGGGCGCGCCGGCCACGTCCGTCGCGTGGGCCGCATCCGCGGCGTCGATCGTCGGCAGCGCGCGCACGAGATCGCGCCAGCCCGCGAGCTCCGGCTGTCCCGGCTTGCGCGCGCCGAACAGCATCGCGATGTTGTCGCCCGCAGCATCGAACAGCTCGACCGACGTGACGACGCCGTCGCTCGTCGGCTTTCTCACGGCCCAAGCGGACGCGACGAGATCCTCGCGCAGATGCAGGTTGAAATCCTCGTCGAGCACGTTGATCCACGAGCCCATCCGGCGGATGTTCGTCACGGTCCCGGTGTGGATCTGAATCATGCCGCGATTGCCGACGAACACCATGATCGGCAGCCGCGTCTGCGAGGCGCGCTCGAGCACGCGCCGCATCGCATCGGTCGCGACGCGATGCGCGCGCTTGTCGCCGGCTAGCCGCAACGCCTGCGTGCGCGCGACGCCGAAGCGGCGCACGATGCCATGGAACTGGTGCGTGTCGGTCATCGCGTCCCACGCGGCGCGCAGGCCCGCCGCGTCGATTTCGCCGTCTGGCCGCTCGACGAACGCGAGCGGCGCGGGCGCGGCCTCGAACGCGGGCGATTGCACCGGCATCCGCCAGCGCGACACGAACGCGTCGAACGCATCGTGATCGCTGTGCTTGCGCAAATAGACCTTGTGCACCGCGTCGCCTTGCGCATCGAAGAACTGCAGGCTCTTCATCACGCCGTGCGCGGTCGGCTCGTACACGGCGAAGCCCGCCGCCCAGTTGCGGTAGAAGATGCGCAAATCGATCGCGCCGAGCGCGAGCCCGACCGGGCCGTCGTGGCTCATCTGCTCGAACGCGCCGTCCTTCTCGTGCACGGCGGCCGCGTTGCGCGTGAGCGCCATCACGGCGCCCAAGCGCGGCATCTCCTCGAACAGCTCGACGAAGCTCGGCTCGAGCCGCACGACGCGCTCGCCCGCGAACGCCGCGAGCGCTTCGCCTTCGCTGATGCCGAGCAGGTGCGCGACATCGCGGTTGCGCAGCTTGCGGGTTTCTTTCAGATGCAGGAACGCATCGCGCAACTCGGCCGGCGCGAGCGCGCGGGGCGACGAAGAGGCGGGAGCGGCGGTGTTCATCATGACGGAGATCCTCGATTGCCGGACGGGCCGGATTGGGAAAAGGCGTGCGGGCCGCATCAGAAATCCACCTTCATGCTGACCGCGACGCTGCGGCCCGGAGCCGTGTATGCGTCGAGCACGTTCGAATCGGCGGCGATGCCGCGCACGTCCGACCAGTTCCAGTACTTGCGGTCGAACAGGTTGTGAATGCCGAGGTACGCGCTCACGTGCTTGTTGAAGCGATAGCCGCCGCGCACATCGACGACGAACGACGAAGGCGGCGTGAAGCACGTTTTCTTCTGGCACGCGGCCGACGACACGTCGCGGCCGCGCTTGGCCGCCTGGAACAGCAGGTCGGCCTGCGCGAACCAGCGCTCGCTCGGCTCGTAGCGCACGCCGAGCACGGCGGAGAACGGGTTGACCGTGTCGAGCGGCTCGCTCGCCGCGCCGTTGTCCTGCGTCGTGCCCTTCGTGAACGCCATCGCGGTCTTCAGCGTGAAGCCGTTCGGCATCACCCACTCGGCGCGCCCTTCGAAGCCGTGGATGCGCGCGTTCGCGAAGTTCACGTACTGGAACACGAGCGGATCGTTCGGCCGGCCGCTGCCGCCGATCGTGCGTTGCGAGATGAAGTCGCGATAGCGGCCGGCGAACGCGGCGACGCTGTAGCGCAGCGGCCCGTAACCCGTGCCGAGCGTGCCGCGCAGGCCGGCTTCGACGGTGTCGCTCGTCTCGGGCTTCAAGTTCGGATTCCCGATCGACGTATAGCCGTAGAGCGGATTCGAGAAGCTGTTGTTGACCTGATCGGGCATCGGCGTGCGGAAGCCGTGCGCATACTGCGCGTACGGAATCAGCGCGGGCGTCACTTCGTACAGCACCGCCACGCGCGGCGAGAGCTCGTGATCGCTCGAGCTGACCGTCTTGCCGGTGAAGAGCGGATCGCCCGACGTCGGGCTCAGCCGATATGCGTCCAAGCGCAGCCCCGGCGTGACGAGCAGCTTGCCGAAGCCGATCTGGTCCTGCACGAACGCGCCGAACAGCGTGTAGTCGGTATCCGGAAACGCCTTGTTCGGAAACGATTCGCCTGGGCTCGCGACCGTGCCGTCGCGCAGGCTCTTGATCCGGTCGATGCTGCCGTCGACGCCGTACAGCAGCTTGTGCGCGAGCGGTCCGGTCGAGAAGCCGCTTTCGGCGAACGCGGAGCCGCCGAACGCGCGCTCGCTGTAATGGTTCGAGCGTGAGCGCGACTGCAGCCGGCCGCCGCGCGTCTCGAACGAATCCTGATCCTGCGTCGATTCCTGATAGTAGAACTGAACGTGCGCGGTCTGGAACCAGCGTGCGGCGTCGTCGCGGAAGTCGTAATCGACGCTGAAGCGGTTGCGCTCGAGCTTGTCGTTCGCGGTGAGGCCGAGCGTCGTCGGCGGGTTGATCGCCGACAGCACGTTTGTATCGACTCGGCGCCGCATCGTCTCGGCGGTGAACTTGAACGTGTCGCGCGACGTCGGCGTGATCGTCAGCTTGCCTAACAGCGATTCCGTGTAGACATCCTGAGGATTCGCGGTCGTGCGCTTCGTGCTCGCGGAATTGTCGCCGCCGTGCGTATCCACTTCGTGGCCGCGGCGGCCGGATGCGATCAGCATCCCCTGCACGCGATCGTTGCCCGCGGCCGCGGACACGGTTGCGCCGACGCTGCGGTCGACCGAGTCGTAGCTCGGCCGCAACGAGAAGTAGGTCTTCTTGCGATAGATCGACAGCAGGTCGGACGGGTCCTTCGTGATGAAGTTGACGGCGCCTGTCAGGCCGTCGCTGCCGTACAGCGACGACGCCGGGCCGCGCAGGATCTCGATGCGTCGGAGCGTATCGAGATCGGCGTAATCGCCGCGGCCCGCTTCGAGCGGGCCGAACGAAAACGCGCTCGGCAGCCGGATGCCGTCTTCCATCAGCAGCACGCGATTGCCTTCGAGGCCTCGGATGTTGATGCTCGAATCGCCGTCGCGGCCGCCGCCGAGCGCCGCCGTTGCCGGGCGGTACGCGGTGCGGCGCACGGTGACGCCCGGCTCGTAGCGCAGCGCGTCCTTGATGTTGTCGGCTTGCTGTTCTTCGAGGTCCGAATCGGTGATCACCGACACGCTCGCCGCGGTGCGGCTCGCAGCCGACGCGGTGCGCGTCGCGGTGACGGTGATCGGGTCGAGCGCGCGCGCGCCGGCGATCGCCGCATGCGGCGCGGACGCGGCGGACGGCGGCGCGGCGACGGCGGGTTCGGAGGCGGCGCCGGCGGCGCGCGCGGCTGCCGCGTAGATGCCGAAGGCGCCGAACAGCGCGGCGCGAAGCGGCCGCCGCGCCAACAGAGGTTGATGCACGGTTTGGTCTCCCAGTGACGTATGAGCCCGGAGGCTGGCTGGGTGACGCGTGCACCTGGCTGGCGCCCGCGCGCCGCGAACGGCGCGGGCAGGTTGAAAGGAAAGGTTCGTCGAAACGAACGCAGATTGTAATTGAGAATCATTCGCAATTCAATTCGAGAAACGGCCTCGCTCATCATGCGGGAAGCCGGTCGATGTGGCGGGCGACGTCATGCCGTCATGTCTGCGAGCGCTTATTGTCCGCAACTAACGGTCTGCGCCGGTCAACGCCTTCGAGGATGAGCGCACGCGGGGCTGCATCCAGCGCGAGCGCTGAACGGCGCCCGCCTTCGGCGTGCATGCGCGCCTCTCGACGCGGCGAGCCGATGCGGTTTCGATGTAGTTTCGATGTGGCGTCGATGTGGCTTCGATGTGGTTTCGCAGCAGCGGCCGTGCAGGCGGCACAATCAGACGGCATCGGCGGCCGTCGCCTAACGGCCTTCCGCGTTTTCTACCGCGGCGGCTCGCGGCGATTCTCCGCGATTCGTGGCGGGGGCTGCGCGCGCGCCGATTACGCCATCGATTCGAGCCGGATCAGCAGCTTGCGCACGTGCGCGAGAAACGCCTCATGCGCTTCTCGATCGCGCGGCGAGTCGAGATGCGACGATTCCGCGAGCTGGATCTGCCGGTCGAACTCGTCGGCGAGCGCTCGGCGCGTGTCGACCGGAAGCGCGCGGATCAGCGAGACGAGCAGCAATTCCTGAGCGTGAAGCATGCCGGACAGCGCCTGGACGTTCATGCCGACCTCCGTCGAAGAAAGCGAGGCGGCGCCGCGGGATCGCGGGCCGCTCACCTTTTCATACTAGGTCCGCCGCGCGCAAAAGCCGAGCGGCGCGCGCATTCGTCGCGACAAGGCGCCCGCGATGTGCGCGCGCACGAAACAATCCGGAGCGCATCACGTGCGTGCGCACTCGCCGAGCATCCATGCGCGCAAGCGCCGCAACGACTCGCTCGTTTCCAGCCGCTCGGGCGCATAGCACAGATAGTGGCCTTGCTCGTCGACGTCGACGGGCGCGTCGAGCGGCTGCGCGAGCGTGCCGGCCGCGAGCTGATCGCGGATCAGGAACGCCGGGACGAGCGCGATCCCGAGCCCTGCCTGCGCCGCCTGGATCAGTACGGAGTACTGCTCGAAGCGCGGCCCGGCGAGTGCGTTCATCTGCGTGACGCGATGCCGGTCCGCCCATGCGATCCACGCGCATTCGGCCTGCTCGTGCACGAGCCGCGGCGCGTTCGCGACGTCGGCGGGCGCGCGCAGCGCGTAGCGCTCGGCGAATTCGGACGCGCACACGGGCACGAACGTGCGGCCGTCGAGATAGTCGCATCGAACGCCTTCCCAGCGGCCGTCGCCGTAGCGGATCGCCGCGTCGAGCCCGAGCGGGAACGGGTCGCCCGGTGCGAGATGGCGTCGAAAGCTGAGCGTGACGTCGGGTGCGGTCTCGAGAAAGTGCGGCAGACGCGGCACGAGCCATTTCGTCGTGAACGTCGGCACGCTCGCGATCGTCAGCAGGTCGCTGTCTTCGCGCGCGCTCAGCAATTCGAGCGATGCATTGCCGATCTCGCGCAACGGCCCGGCGACGCGCGCCTGGTAGACCTGGCCCGCGCGCGTGAGCGCGAGGTTGCGGCCCTCGCGGACGAACAGCTTCACGCCGAGCAGCGCCTCGAGGTTCGCGATCTGCCGGCTGACCGCGCTCGGCGTCAAGCCGAGCTCGCGCGCTGCGTACGAAAAGTTCAGATGTTTCGCAGAACTGGCGAACGCATGCAGCTCGGCGACGTTCGGGTACAGGTGCTTCATCGTGAAGTGTTCCGTCGGTGCAAAGAGCGATGCGGAGTTTGTACGTTTTTTTCATGACGATGCCATGTCGCGCACACACACTGGCGGCCGTCGTCGCGATGCGCGCAACGCCTGCTCCAGCGGGCGTTGCGCGCGCCGCATCCCTTCGTCGCCTGCGAGACCAGTCATGCGCTCAACCACCGCCGCGGCCATTGCCGACGGTATTCCGTTTCGTCGCGGCAGAAGCCGTCCGTCGCTCGGCGCGGTCGTCGTCAACGGCACCGTCGCGCTGTTCGCGCTGTATCTGCTGATGCCGATCGTGCTGCTGCTGATCGGATCGGTCGGGCAGAGCTGGACGAACACGCTGCTGCCCGTCGGCTTCACGTGGCGCTGGTTCGCCGAGCTGGCCGCCGATGCGAGCTTCAGGCGCGCGTTCGGCGTGAGCTTTGCCGTCGCGCTCGCGTGCTGCGGGCTCGACGCGATCGTCGGCGTGCCGCTCGCGTATGCGCTGCATCACCGCGCGCTTCGCGGGCGCGGCATCGCGGCGCGCATCGTGATGCTGATGCCGATCGGCGTGCCCGCGCTCACGCTCGGCTTCGGCTACATCGTGATCTTCGGCGGCGATGCGCTGCCGTGGCTCGGCACGCTGCCGCTGATGATCGCCGCGCACGCGGTGCTGACGCTGCCGTACCTGCTGCAGACGCTGCTGAGCGACCTGCGCCATCTCGATCTCGCGAAGCTCGAAGCCTCGGCGGCGACGCTCGGCGCGCCGCCGTTGCGGCAGTTCTTCACGATCGTGCTGCCGAACCTGCGGCAGAGCCTGTTTTCCGGGCTCGTGATGGTCGCGGCGCTGTCGATCGGCGAGTTTCAGATGTCGAACCTGATCGCGGGCTTTCGCTATCGCAATTTCCCCGTCGTGCTGCTGCAGGCGTTCTACGGCGCGTCCGGCATCGCATGCGCGGCGACCGTCGTGCTGCTGCTGCTTGCCGTGCTGGCGACGCTCGCATCGATCCATTCCGTGCAACGACTGAAGTGAAGCCATGAGCCTCGAATTCGACAACGTCAGTTTCAGATACCCCGGTGCGGCGCACGGCGTCGACGCCGTCACGCTGCACGCGCAGCCCGGCGAGCTGCTCGCCGTGATCGGGCGCAGCGGCTCCGGAAAATCGACGCTCCTGCGCCTGAGCGCGGGGCTGCTGAGCGGTTACGACGGCCGCGTCGCGATCGGCGGGATAGACATGGCAGGCGTGCCGGTGTGGCGGCGCGAGGTCGGCATGGTGTTTCAGCAGTACGCATTGTTTCCGCATCTGTCCGTCGTCGACAACGTTGCGTATGGCCTGCGCATGCGCGGCGTCGCGGCCGCCGCGCGCCGGCGGCGCGCGCTCGAGATGCTCGAGCGAGTGGGGCTGGCGGCGTATGCGGCGCGCAGCACGACGCAGTTGTCGGGCGGTCAGCAGCAACGCGTCGCGCTTGCCCGCGCGCTCGTGATCGAGCCGGCCGTGCTGCTGCTCGACGAGCCGCTCGCCGCGCTCGACGCGGGCATCCGGCATCAGCTGCGCGACGAGATTCGCGCGCTGCAGCGCGCGTGCCGGGCGACGACGCTGTTCGTCACGCACGATCAGGACGAGGCGCTCAGCATGGCGGATCGCGTCGCGATCGTCGACGGCGGGCGCGTGCTGCAGGTCGGCACGCCGCGCAATTTGTACGAGCGACCTGTGTCGACGCAGGTCGCGCGTTTCATCGGCCACTCGACGATCCTGCGCGCCCGCGTGCTGGCGAGCGACACGATCGACGTGCGCTTCGCGACGCTGCGCGCGGATACGGGCTCGCATCGGCCGGGAGACGAGGTGGACGTGCTCGTGCGTCCCGAACACGTGGAGCCCGATCCGGCCGAGCACAGCGTGAACCGCATCGGCGGCGCGCTCGGCGAGGTTCGTTACTTCGGTGCGACGCATTGCTACGACTTCGTGCCGCACGGCGCAATGGAGCCGCTGCTGTGCGAGGGCCGCGTGCTCGCCATGCGCGGCATCGCGATTGATCCTCGCCATCTGCTCGTGCTGCCGGCGCAGGCCGGCGCGCAATGATTGTTTCGTTCAACGGAGATTCACGATGTTTTCAGGTCGACAAATCCTGACGGCGCTGCGTCGCGCCGCATGCGCGCTTGCGCTCGGCGCCTGCGCGACGCTCGTCGCGAACGGCGCGCAGGCCGCGCCGCTCTACGCGGGCGAAGACGCGCTTTATGCGAAGGCCGCCGACGAGGGGCTCGTCGTGTCGTTCGACACGGGCCCCGAGTGGGCGAACTGGAAGGCGCTGTTCGCGGAGTTCCGCAAGCGCTACCCGAAAATCGAGCTCACGTACAACGACATCGGCTCGGCCGCGACGGTCGTCGCGCTCGACAAGTCGCGCCGCCGTCCGCAGGCGGACACCGCGTACTACTTCGCGGCGTCGGCGCTCGACGCGGCGGGCAAGGACGTCGTCGCGCCGTTCAAGCCGATCAACTTTGACAAGCTGCCGCCCGTGTTTCGCGAGGCGGACGGCCGCTGGTTCACCGTGCATTCGCTGAACGTCGCGTTCCTCGTGAACAGGAAGCTCGTGAAGGACGTGCCGCAGCGCTGGTCGGATCTGCTGAAGCCGGAGTACAAGAATGCGGTTGTCTATCTCGATCCGCGCTCGACGGGGCAAGGGCAAGTCGTCGTGATCGCGGCGGCATCCGCGTTCGGCGGCGGCGTCGACCATCCGAAGCCCGGCGCCGATTTCTTCGGAAAGCTGAAGAATGCGGGCAACGTGTTGCGCATCGAGGGCACGACGCCCTATGCGAAGTTCGTGAAGGGCGAGATCCCGATCTTGATCGGCTACGAGAACGACGGCCTGAAAGCGAAGTACGCGGACGGCATGGGCGACGCGGTCGACGTCGTGATTCCGCAGGACGGCAGCGTGTCCGCGCCGTACGCGATGAGCCTCGTGAAGAACGGCCCGAATCCCGCGGCCGCGCAGCTCTGGCTCAACTTCGTGATGAGCGATGCCGGCCAGGCGCTCTTCGCGCGCGGCTACGTGCGGCCTGCGGTGCCGGGCGTCGCGCTCGCGCCGGACGTCGCGGCGAAGATGCCGAACGCGCCGCAGGTGCACCCGCTCGACGTCGTGAAGGCCGCCGCGCGCAAGGCTGAAGTCGACAGGCTGTGGTCGCAGGCGACGCTCGGCCAATAAGGAGCGCGACGTGCAACGATCGTCTCTCGAAGGCGGCCTGCTGCGCCGCTTCGGCGCGGCCCCGGCAGGCGGGCTGCTCGCGCTCTTCTTTGTGCTGCCGCTCGCCGCGCTCGTGAGCGCGGCGTTCGCGGAAGGCGGCCGCGCGTTCGGCGCCGTGCTGCGCGATCCGCTCGTCGCGGACGCGATCGGCCGCTCGGTCGCGCTCGCGATCGGCACGGGCACGCTGTCGACGTGCGTCGGCATGCCGCTCGCGATGTCGCTTGCCGATCAGACGCCCGCGCGGCGCCGCTGGTCGCTCGCGCTGCTCGGCGTGCCGCTCGCGTTCTCCGGGCTCGTGATCGCGTACGGCTTCATCCTGACCTTCGGCCGCGCGGGCTTCGTCACGACGCTGCTCGCCGGCCTCGGCGCGGACGCCGCGAAAGTCGGCGGCGTGATCTACACGACGTTCGGCCTCGTCGTCGCATACGCGTACTACCTGATTCCACGCGTCGCGCTGATGCTGTTTCCGGCATTCGCGAATCTCGACCGCAGGCCGCTCGAAGCGGCGATGTCGCTCGGCGCGAAGCCGTGGCGCGCGTGGCTCGACGTCGCATGGCGCGAACTGTGGCCGTCGATCGCGGCCGCGTGGTGCCTCGTGACGGCGATCGCGCTCGGCACGTACGGCACCGCGCTCGCGCTCGCCGGCACGCAGATCAACATCCTGCCGCTCCTGATGTACCTGAAGCTGTCCGACGGGCAGACCGATTTCTCGCAGGCCGCCGTGCTGTCGATCGTGCTGACGGCGCTGTGCACGTGCGTCCTCGCGATGGGGGAATACGTTGCGCGACGACATCATTGAACGCACGCCGGGGGCGAACGTTGCGCTCGCGCGCGTCGCGCGGCGCCAGCAGGGGCCGCGCCGCCATCTGATGCCGGTCGGCCTGATCGGCCCGCGTGACGCGACCGATGCGCAGCTGCACATCGCGGAGACGATCGCGCATGCGCTCGCCGCAGCGGGCATCGCGATCGTCGGCGGAGGCAAGGGCGGCGTGATGGAGGCGGCGGCGCGGGGCGCGCGCGGCGCGAATGGCCTCGTGATCGGACTGTTGCCCGAGGACGATGCGGCCGGCGCGAATCCGCATCTGAGCGTCGCGCTACCGACGGGGCTCGGCATCACGCGCAACGCGCTGATCGCGCGCGCGTCGCTGTGCCTGATCGCGGTCGGCGGCGGGCTCGGCACGTTGTCCGAGATCGCGCTCGGCCTGCAGTGGGGCAAGCCGGTTTTCACGATTTGCGATGCGCCGCAAGTGACGGGCGTCGAGAACTTCGGCGCGCCGGAGCCGCTGCTCGCGCGCGTCGCGCAATGGCTCGTCGATTCGGTCTAGGGCCTGTTCCCGTGATCGAAAAAATCCGTCGAGGGGCTGGCCGCCAGAAGGGCCGATCGCTGCGTCATGCTCCTCGCGAATACGTCGAGTATTCGCTTCGTCGCAATCCTTGCGCTCGACCCTTCTGGCGGCCAGCGCAAGCCCGTTATTAGCGGGAACAGGCCCTAGCCGCGTCTAGGTTGGGAGAGGAAGGCGCTTCATTCGTTTTGATCCTATTTAGCAGGAATCCTATTCATGAAAAAGGCGGCAGCAGCATTGTTGGTGACGGGGAGCGTGTGCGCGGGCGCGCATGCGCAGGGCACGGTGACGCTCTACGGGATCGTCGACGCGGGGCTCGGCTATGCGAGCGATCAGCGCGTCGCGCAGAGCAAGGGCGCGCTCGGCTCGCCAGTCAGCTATCGGAACGCGTCGAGCTACAGCTTCGCGAGCGGCACCTGGTCGGGCAGCCGCTGGGGGCTGAAGGGCAAGGAAGATCTGGGCGGCGGCCTCGCCGCGGTGTTCCAGCTCGAGAACGGCTTCAACATCGGCACGGGCCAGGCGGGGCAGGGCGCACGGATGTTCGGCCGACAGGCGTGGATGGGGCTGTCGAGCGAACGCTACGGCACGCTGACGATGGGCCGCCAGTACGATCCGATCGTCGACTTCGTCGGCACGATCAGCGCGGGCACGTTCCTGACCGGCATGGGCGCGCATCCGGGCGATCTCGACAACATCGACAACCAGTCGCGCGAGAACAACTCGATCAAGTACGTAAGCCCGAAGTTCGGCGGCTTCACGCTGGGCGCGTTGTACGGTTTCGGCAATCAGGCGGGCAGCGTGAAGAACCAGAACACGTGGAGCGTCGGCGGCCAGTACGTGAACGGGCCGTTCTCGATCGGCGCCGCGTACCTGTACGCGACGAACGCGTACGGCGCGAACGGCGGCGCATGGACGGGCTCGTACGACGGCACGTTCGCTTCATCGATCAACGAAGGCTTCGCGTCGGCGAAGCGCATGCAGATCGTCGCCGCGGCGAGCACCTATCAGGTCGGCGCGGTGACGCTCGGCCTGTCGTACAGCAACACGCGGTACAAGTCCGGCTCGTTCTCGACGTTCAACGGCGCGGCGACATACAACTCGATCGGCGGCACCGTGTCGTGGCAGGCGACGCCGGCGCTGCGCGTCGCGGCGGGCTACGATTTCACGCGCGGCAGCTCGATCGACGGCCAGCCCGCACCGAAATACCATCAGCTGAACTTCGCGTCGTACTACTACCTGTCGAAGCGCACCGCGCTGTACGGCCTCGTCGGCTATCAGAAGGCGAGCGGCAAGACGCTCGATCCGTACGGCAACGTCGTCGCGGCGACGGCGTCGGTCGGCGACGTCGGCAACGGCATCTCGTCGGCGGGCGATACGCAGACGCTCGTGCGCGTCGGCGTGCGCCACACGTTCTGACGCGCGATGCGCGCGCAGCGCCGGCCGTCTTGCACCAGCGGCCGGCGCTGCGCGCGCTCGTGCCGCGATCAGCGCGGCACGCTCACCCGCATCTCGCTCAGCAGATTGTCCGCGTGATCGAGATGATGCATCACCCACAGCATGTAGCGAACGTCGACGTGGATCGATCGATCCATGTCCGGCATGTAGCGCCAGCCGGAGCTCACGCCTTCCCACGTGCCGTCGAACGCGAGGCCGACGAGCCGGCCGTTCTTGTCGAGCGTCGGCGAGCCGGAGTTGCCGCCCGTGATGTCGAGATTCGCGAGAAAGTTGACGGGCAGCGTGCCGAGCGCCGGCGACGCGAAGCCGTCGAACGCGCGCTTGCGAATCGCATCCAGCTGCTCGGCGCTCGCATTGAACGGCTCGACGCCCGTCTGCTTTTGTGCGATGCCGTCGACGGTCGTGAACGGCGCATAGCGAACCGCGTCGCGCGGCGCATATCCCTGAACCGTGCCGAACGTCACGCGCAGTGAGCTGTTCGCGTCGTGATAGACGGGGCGGCCGCGCGATTGCTCGAACGCGATCAGCGCGGTCATGTAGCGCGCCCGCAGCCGCGAATCGTCGGCGGCGATCGACTTCTGCTCGCGCTCGTACGCGAGCAGGTCCGGCATCAGCGCGCGCATCAGCACGAGCCAGCCGTCGTCGCTCGCGGCGATCTGCGCGGGCGTCGCGTCGAGCCAGCGCATTCGCGTCGCGGTATCGGCGAGCTTCGAGCCGCGATAGAGATCGGCGACCTTGCTCGCGATCGACGCATCGTCCGACGCGCCGGCGAGCCAGCGATCGAGCGCGGCGAACCGCTGGCCGGCCGGCAGCTTCACGTGGCGCTCGAGCGCATAGACGAGCATCTGCTGGTCGACGGCCGGATTCATCGTGCGTTCGAGCCGCTGCGCCTCGCCCGCGATGCGGATCTCGTCGCGCTTCTGATAGCCGGTCTCGCGCTCGATGTCGTCGGCTTTCTGCTTTTCGTCGGCGAGCCGGACGATCTTGTAGGACGCCTGATACAACCCGACGTTCGACAGCAGCTCGCTGACGAAATCGCGCTCGCGCAGCGCGTTGCGCCGCGCGACGAGCTGCCGGAGCGCAGCGAAATCGGCCTTCAGGCCCGCGCCGTCGAGCTTGCCGCTTTCGGGCCGAGCGGCGAGCCAGCGATCGAGCGCGGCCTCGTCGGCGCGCTTGTCCGCGAGCGCGGAACTGTGCGCGAGCCCGTCGAGGTTGCCTTCGAAATTCTTCATCCTGTTGTTGAGC
Organism: Burkholderia savannae; assembly: GCF_001524445.2. NCBI lineage: Bacteria > Pseudomonadati > Pseudomonadota > Betaproteobacteria > Burkholderiales > Burkholderiaceae > Burkholderia > Burkholderia savannae. The sequence goes on along the minus strand of NZ_CP013418.1, from coordinate 1,777,297 downwards.
CCGGCGACGCGGTTCGCGTAGAGCACGCCGACCGCCGGATTCTTCTTGTTCGCCGCGTCGATGATCGCGAGGTTATCCTTCGCCATCCCGATTTCGGTCGGATAGCGCCAGTCGATCGCGTTCCGCAACTCGTCGGCGAGCCGGTAGCGCTCGGTGCGCCCAGGATAGCCCGCCACCATCACGAAATCGCCCGCGTTCACGCCGCCCGGATTGACCGTCAGCCAATGCGCGGGGCGATACGGTACGTTGTCCTTCGAATACGGCGCGGCGCTGCCGTCCTTCGCGACGTACGCGCGCAGGAAGGTGAAGTCGCCCGTGTGGCGCGGCCACGTCCAGTTGTCGACGTCGCCGCCGAACTTGCCGATCGACAATGGCGGCGCGTAGACGAGCCGCACGTCGCGCAGTTCGCGCTGCCGGATCAACTGGTAGCTGTAGCCGCCGCTGAACGTGTAGACGTCGCAGCGGTAGCCGGGCTGTTCGCAGTCCCGAACGAGACGCTTCCTCGCGGCGTCGATCGCGACGTAGCGCGCGTAACCCGCCATGCCAGGCGTGAGCGCGGCTTCGATCTTGCCGGTGACGTCGCTGATCCGCTCGGTGACGTACACGCGTTGAGTCGGGTCGGCGGGCAGCTCGTTGCCGCGTTGCCGCGCGAGAAAGCCGTTTTCGATCAGGTTGTTCTGCGGCGTCGAGTTGTATTGCAGCGCGCCGTAGCCGCAGTGGTGGTTCGTGACGATCAGCCCGTCGGGCGACACGAACGACGCGGTGCAGAAGCCGAGGCTGACGACGGCGTCCATCGGCCACGCGGTCAGCGTCGAGAGCGTGTGCGGGTCGAGCGCGAGGCCGCGCTGTTCGAGCGTATCGGCGAGGCCGGGAAGCTGGGGCGGTTGCCACATGCCTTCGTCGGCTTGGGCGGCGCTCGCGGCGAGCGCACAGGCGAGAAGCAGGGAGCGGGCGACTGACGGTGCGGGTGACGCGGGTGATCGCATGTGTTCCTCGGATGGTTCTTCGCATGCGGGCGCCTGCGCGCGGATCGGCGCGCGGGCGGGCGGTGCCGTGCGGCCGGGTAGGCCGCGGCGGCTCAAGCTGACGAAGCGAAAGCTGGGTGCAGCGCGCGGGGCTTCGCCGCGCGACAGTGTAGCGGCTGCGCGCGCATTTTCAATTTTCGCTCGTCGATCGAGCGATGCGCCGATGCGGCGATGAGGTAGTGCGCCGATGCGCCGATGCGCCGATGCGGCGGCGCGGCCCGCGTTCGGGCGCGCGAGAAGCGGCCGCCGAAAACGGCTCGCCGCCGCCGTGCGAAGCGCCTCTATTCCGCTGCGGCCGTCTCGGTCGCCTGCGCGAGGCTCAGCACCGTTTGCGCGATCGACTGCGTGGTCGCGAGCGTGTTGATCACGCCGGAGCGCAGCGCGCCGAGGATGCCCGTCGCCTTCGTCGGCTCGCTCGCCGTTGCGATCACGTTCGGAATTCGCTTCAGGTCTTCGAGCGTGAGGCCGATCACGCGGCCGCGCAGCATCGTCGTCGCCGGGCGGCCGTGGATGTCGATGAAGTCGTAGCCCATGATGTCGCCGACCGCGCCCGCGCGCTTCGCCTCCGCCATCTCCTCCGGCGTGAACCAGCCCATGCGGACCATGTTGCTGTCCTCGAGGATGTCGCCGATCCCGACGAGCGCGATCGACGCGCGGCGCGCCTTGTCGAGCGACTGGCGCACGACGTCGTTCTCGAGCAGCGCGGAGAAGAGTCGCGCATCGTTGACGAGCGCTGGCGCGTACAGCGTCTCGCTCTCGCCGCCGAAGCGCGCGGCGAGGCGGCGGCAGATGTGATCGGCGTTCATCGTCTCGCCGCCGCGATACGAGCCGCCGATCGCGGACACGAACGAGCAGTTGCGCTGCGTCGTCGACACCGCGTGGCGCGACACCGCGCTCACGTTGCGGCCCATGCCGACGGCGACGATCGCGCCGTCGGCGAGCACGCGGTCGAGATAGCTCGCGACGAGGCCCGCGAGCAGCTCGCGCTGGCTGTCCTGATCCTTGTGGTCGACCGAGATGATCGCGCGCTGGATGCCGAAGCGCGCGACGAGTTCCTGCTCGAGCTCCTGCACCGCGCGCGGATGATGGCGCACGCGGATCTCGACGATGCCCTCTTCGATCGCGCGCTTGAGCAGCCGGCCCACCTTCGGGCGCGAGATCGCGAACTTCTGCGCGAGTTCTTCCTGGGTCAACCCGTCGACGTAATAGCACTTCGCGAGTTGCGTGAGTTCTTCGTTCGTCATGTCGTTATCGAGTGGGGCGGCGCGCGGCGCGGCGTCATGAACCGCAGTGCGCGTCGTTCGGGCCGGCCTGGGTGAGGCCGGTCCGGCGTTCGTAGTCGGCGATCCGCTGCACCTTCGGCTGCGAGCGGCCGCCGTCGAATTCTGCCTTGAGCCACGCGTCGACGATGCTGTTCGCGAGCTCGGTGCCGATCACGCGCGCGCCCATCGTGATGATCTGCGCATCGTTGCTGCGCCGCGCGCGCTCGGCCGAATAGGTGTCGTGACACTGCGCGGCGCGGATGCCCGGCACCTTGTTCGCGGAGATCGCGACGCCGATGCCCGTGCCGCACAGCAGGATCGCGCGCGGGAACTCGCCCGCCGCGACCCGCTGCGCGACTTCGATCGCGATGTCGGGATACAGCACCGCCTCGTCCGCGCTGTGCGTGCCGAAGTCGGCCAGCTCGACTTCGGGATGCGCCGCGCGCAGGTGCCGCTTGATCGACTCCTTGAGCGCGTAGGCCGCTTCGTCGCAGCCGATCGCCACTTTCATGGTGGACCTCCGGAGGGCAGAGTGGAGTGCGCAAATGCGCAGGGTTGAGCAATTATAAAGGTCTGTCTGAACATTTGGCAAAGGATGAAATTTTGCTCACTGATCGCATCGCATTGAATATTTCCATGAAAATCAACAGAGTATGGGTATTTTGGCGGTGGTGGCTAGCGTTTACCAGTAATTGACACACCAAAAAACCGATGATTACCATGCCGTCACGCTGTATCAAATCATCGTGAATGAACAAAAGTTCAGTCACCATCCGGGATACGACAGTGACTCCTGTTCTGCTCGAAGCAAGTCAGGTAGCGAAGCGGTTCAACGGCGTGAGCGCATTGCGCGACGGGCGATTGAGCCTCATGGCCGGGCGCGTGCACGCGCTGTGCGGCGGCAACGGCACCGGCAAATCCACGTTCCTGAACATCCTGATGGGGCTTCTGCGTCGCGACGAGGGCACGATCCGGCTGAACGGCCGCGATGTCGATTTCGCGTCGCCCGCCGAGGCGCTTGCGAACCGCATGGCGATCATCACGCAGGAGTTGTCGCCCGTGCCGGGGATGACGGTGGCCGAGAACCTGTACCTCGGCCGCGAGCCGACCCGCGCGCGCATCGTCGTCGACTTCCGTGCGCTGACGCGCCGCGCGCAGGCGCTGCTCGACCGCCTCGGCTTCGCGATCGACGCGGGCGCGCCGATGCATCGGCTGAGCCTCGCGCAGACGCAACTCGTCGAGATCGCGAAGGCGTTCAGCCACGACTGCCAGGTGATGATCATGGACGAGCCGACGTCGGCGATCGGCGAGCGCGAAACCGAGACGCTGTTCGCTGCGATTCGCAACGTCACCGCGCACGGCACCGGGATCATCTACGTGTCGCATCGGCTGAGCGAGCTGTTCGATATCGCCGACGACTACACGGTGTTTCGCGACGGCGCGTATGTCGAGAGCGGCAGGATGGCCGACATCGATCGCGCGCATCTCGTGCGCGCGATCGTCGGCCGCGAAATGCCCGCTGTCGACAAGGCGCGCCGGCCCGCGCACGGCGAGCCTTGCCTGCGGGTCACGGGCCTCGCGCGCGCGGACGAATTCGAAGACGTGAGCCTCGACGTGCGGCGCGGCGAGATCCTCGGCATCTACGGGCTGATGGGCTCGGGCCGCAGCGAATTCCTCAACTGCGTGTACGGCTTGACGCGGCCCGACGCCGGCGCCGCGACGCTCGGCGGCGCGCCGCTGCCGCAGGGCGATCCCGCGCGGGCGATTCGCGCGGGCATCGCGCTCGTCACCGAGGACCGCAAGGATTCGGGCCTCGTGCTGACGGGCAGCGTGCAGGAGAACATCGCGATGGCCGCGTACCGGCGCCTGTCGCGCGGCGGCGTGATCCGGCGTTCGCGCGTGCGCCGCCTCGCGCAATCGATGGTCGAGCGGCTGCGGATCAAGGCCGCGTCGCTGCGCATGCCCGTGTCGGCGATGAGCGGCGGCAACCAGCAGAAGGTCGTGCTCGCGAAATGCCTGTCGACCGAGCCCGTGCTGCTGCTTTGCGACGAGCCGACGCGCGGCATCGACGAAGGCGCGAAACAGGAAATCTACCGGCTGCTCGATGCGTTCGCGCGCGACGGCGGCGCGGTGATCGTCGTGTCGTCGGAGGCGCCCGAGCTGCTGTATCTGAGCGATCGCATCGCGGTGTTCAAGGGCGGCCGCGTCGCGGCGATCTGTCCGGGCGACGGCGCCACTCAGGAATCCCTGCTCCATCTCGCTTCATGAACAAGACCATGAATACCCAGACCCTGTCCCGTCTCGATGCGGCGCCGAAGCGCGTGAATGTCGCCGAGCTCGCAAGCCGCTTCGGCATCCCGATCATCTTCGTCGCGCTGTGTGTCGTGCTCGCATTCGCGAGCCCGTACTTCCTCACGTGGCGCAACTGGAGCGACATCCTGCGGCAGACGTCGATCAACGGGATTCTCGCGATCGGCATGACATACGTGATCCTAACCAAGGGCATCGACCTGTCGGTCGGCTCGGTGCTCGCGCTCGCCGGCATCGTGAGCGGCCTCGCCGGCGCGGCGGGGCACGGGCTCGCGGCGTCGCTCGCAGCTGGCGTCGCGTGCGGCGCGGCGCTCGGCGCGATCAACGGCGTGACGATCGCGCGCTTTAACGTGCCGCCGTTCGTCGCGACGCTCGGGATGCTCAGCATCGCGCGCGGCGTCACTTACATCGTCAACGACGGCAGCCCGGTCGCGAACCTGCCCGACGATTATCTGTCGCTCGGCGTCGGCAAGCTCGGCCCGCTCGGGATGCCGGTGCTGATCTTCGCGGCGGTCGCGCTCGCGTGCTGGTGGGTGCTGCGCTACACGACGTACGGCCGCTATCTGTATGCGGTCGGCGGCAACGAGAAGAGCGCGCGCACGTCCGGCATCGGCGTGCGCAAGGTCGTGTTCTCGGTGTACGTCGTGTCGGGCGCGCTCGCGGGCCTCGCCGGGATGATTCTCGCCGCGCGCACGACGTCCGCGCTGCCGCAGGCGGGCGTGTCGTACGAGCTCGATGCGATCGCGGCCGTCGTGATCGGCGGCACGAGCCTGTCGGGCGGACAGGGCGGCGTCGTCGGCACGCTGTTCGGCGCGCTGCTGATCGGCGTGATCAACAACGGGCTGAATCTGCTCGGCGTGTCGTCGTATTACCAGCAGATCGCCAAGGGGCTCATCATCGTGCTGGCCGTGCTCATCGACGTGGCCCGCAAACAGCAGCGCTGACGCAGCGCATTCCCATCCGGACGGAGGAGACGACAATGCAAACACGAAAGACCTGGTTCGGCCGCTTCGCGGCCGCCGCGGCGCTCGGCGCGACGCTCGCGATCACGGCGGCGCCGGGCGCGGCGCACGCGGCGAGCGGACCGTATCGCGTCGGCGCGGCGGTCTACGGGATGAAAGGCCAGTTCATGCAGAACTGGGTGCGTGAGATCAAGGCGCATCCGGCCGTGAAGAGCGGCGCGGTGCAGCTCACGGTGTTCGACGGCAACTACGACGCGCTCACGCAGAACAACCAGATCGAGACGATGCTCACGCAGCAGTACAGCGGCATTCTGTTCGTGCCGATCGACACGAAGGCGGGCATCGGCGTGGCCACGCGTGCGGCCGCGTCGGACACGCCGCTCATCGCGTCGAACACGATGCTCGCGACGCCGAAGGTGCCGTACATCGGTAACGACGACGTCGAGGGCGGCCGCCTGCAGGCCGAAGCGCTCGCCAGGCAGATCGGCGGCAAGGGCAACGTCGTGATCATCCAGGGGCCGATCGGCCAGTCCGCGCAGATCGATCGCGAGAAGGGCGAGATGGAAGTGCTCGCGAAGTATCCGGGCATCAAGGTGATCGAGAAGAAGACCGCGAACTGGTCGCGCGCGGAAGCGATGAACCTGATGGAAGACTGGCTCAACGCGCATCCGAAGCAGATCAACGGCGTGATCGCGCAGAACGACGACATGGCGCTCGGCGCGCTGCAGGCGGTCAAGAATCGCGGGCTCACGCCGAAGGACATCCCGATCACGTCGATCGACGGCATGCCCGACGCGATCCAGGCGGCCAAGCGCGGCGAGATCACGACGTTCCTGCAGGATGCGCAGGCGCAGTCGCAAGGCGCGCTCGATCTCGTGCTGCGGCAGTTAGTCGGCGCGAGCTACAAGCCGCAGTCGGTGATCTGGCAGCGCTACGCGAAGGATCTGAAGTGGGACGGCGGCACCGCGAAGCGCTACATCCTGCCGTGGGTGCCCGTCACGCCGGCGAACGCCGATCAGCTGTACAAGCAGGTCACGGGCGGTTGAGCGAGGCGGCCATGACGAATCTCTGGGACAGGGCGTTCGATCTGACGGGCCGCGTCGCGCTCGTGACGGGCGGCGCGGCGGGCATCGGGCACGCGTGCGCGAAACTGCTCGCACAGCGCGGCGCGAGCGTCGCGCTCGTCGATCGGCATCCCGAAACGATGCGGATCGCCGCGATGCTTGAAGGCGGCGCCGCGCGCCATAGCGGGATGTCGCTCGACCTGCGCGACTGCTCGGCCGCGCAGGCTGCCGTCGAGCTCGTCGCGTCGCGCTTCGGCGGCGTCGATCTGCTCGTCAACAGCGCGGGCGTCGCGCTGCTCGACAAGGCGCTCGACGTCGGCGAGGCCGCGTGGGACGCGACGATGGCGATCAACGTGAAGGCGTCGTTCTTCGTCGCGCAGGCGGTTGCGCGGCAGATGATCGCGGGCGGGCGCGGGGGGCGGATCGTCAATCTCGCGTCGCAGGCGAGCGTGGTCGGGCTCGACAGGCACGCCGCGTATTGCGCGAGCAAGGCCGCGATCGTCGGGATGACGAAGGTGCTCGCGCTCGAATGGGCGCCGCACGGGATCACCGTGAACGCGGTGTCGCCGACGATCGTCGAAACCGAGCTCGGCAAGCAGGCGTGGGCGGGCGAAGCCGGCGAGCGCGCGAAGCGCGAGATTCCGGCCGGCCGCTTCGCGCAGCCGGACGAGATCGCCGCGCTGGTGCTTTATCTGCTGAGCGACGCGGCCGCGATGATGACGGGCGAGAACGTCGTGATCGACGGCGGCTATACCGCGCGTTGAAGCGGCGGCCGAGCCGCCGTCTGAACAACCGACCGACGAAAACATAGGAGACGTTGCATGTCGTCGATAGCCGAAGCGCCGCCGCAACGCGCGGCCGAGCGCAGCGACGCGGGCGCGCTGCCCGCCACGATGCGCGCCGTGGTCTGTCACGGCCCGCAGGATTACCGCCTCGAGCAGGTGCCCGTGCCGAAGCCGGGGCCCGACGAGATTCTGACCGAAGTGGAGCGCGTGGGCATCTGCATGGGCGACATCAAGACGTTCCGCGGCGCGCCGTCGTTCTGGGGCGACGCGGTGCAGCCGCGCTACGTGAAGCCGCCGATGATTCCGGGCCACGAGTTCGTGTGCCGCGTCGTCGCGCTCGGGCCGCTCGCCGAGCGGCGCGGCGTGAAGATCGGCGATCGCGTGATCTCCGAGCAGATCGTGCCGTGCTGGGGGTGCCGCTTCTGCGGGCACGGCCAGTACTGGATGTGCCAGAAGCACGATCTGTACGGATTCCAGAACAACGTGCACGGCGCGATGGCCGAGTACATGATCTTCACGAAGGAGGCGATCGTCCACCAGGTGCCCGATTCGATTCCGGTCGACGAGGCGATCCTGATCGAGCCGCTGTCGTGCTCGCTTCATGCGGCCGATCGCGCGAACGTCGGCTTCGACGACGTGGTCGTCGTGGCGGGGGCGGGCACGCTCGGGCTCGGCATCATCGGCGCGGTGCGGCTGCGCCATCCGAAGAAGCTGATCGTGCTCGACATGAAGCCCGAGCGCGCGGCGCTCGCGCTCGGAATGGGCGCGGACGAAGTGTGGAATCCGGGCGAGGAGAACGTGATCGAGAAGATCCGGTCGATCACGGGCGGCTACGGCTGCGACATCTACATCGAGGCGACGGGCCACCATCGCGCGGTCGGTCAGGGCCTCGCGATGCTGCGCAAGCTCGGCCGCTTCGTCGAGTTCAGCGTGTTCAACGACGACGCGGCCGTCGACTGGTCGATCATCGGCGACCGCAAGGAGCTCGACGTGCTCGGCTCGCATCTCGGCCCGTACATGTACCCGCGCGCGATCGAGTTCATCGGCTCACGCAAGATCGACGTGCGCGGCATCGTCACGCACACGTTCCCGCTGTCGCGCTTCGCGGACGCATTCGCGGTGATGGAGCGCGGCGAGCAATCGTTGAAGGTCGTCCTGGACCCACGAGGTTAATGCATGAATCGTGTCATCAATCATCCCGACTACGTCGTCGAGGATATGCTGCGCGGGATCGCCGCCGCGCATCCGGAGCTCACGCTCGATGCGGACAATCCGCGCGTGATCGGCGTCGCACGGCCGGCGGCGGGCAAGGTCGGCGTCGTCACGGGCGGCGGCTCGGGCCACGAGCCGGCGTTTCTCGGCTACGCGGGGCCGGGGCTCGTGGACGCGGTCGCGGTCGGCGAGATTTTCTCGTCGCCGACCGCGAAGAGCTTTCTCGACGCGTTCCGGCGCGCCGATCGCGGTGCGGGCGTCGCATGCCTGTACGGCAATTACGCGGGCGACAACATGAACGTGAAGATGGCGATCAAGATGGCGGCCGCGCAGGGCATCTGCGTGAAGACCGTCGTCGCGAACGACGACGTCGCGTCGGCGCCGCGCGACGAACGCGCGAAGCGTCGCGGCGTCGCGGGCGAGATCCTGATGTGGAAGGCGGGCGGCGCGCGCGCGGCGGCGGGCGGCGATCTCGACGCGGTGATCGCGAGCGCGCGCAAGGCGATCGACAACACGCGCTCGGTCGGCATCGGGCTGTCCGCGTGCACGATTCCGGCGAACGGCAAGGCGAATTTCCACATCGCCGACGGCGAGATGGAAGTCGGCATCGGCCACCACGGTGAGCACGGCGTGCGCGTGATGCGCACGGTGAGCGCGAAGGACATGGCCGCGATGATGCTCGACATCGTGCTGCCGGATTTTCCGCTCGAACGCGGCGAGGAGGTGGCCGTGCTCGTGTCGGGACTCGGCGCGACGCCGCTGATGGAGCAATATATTCTGTATGCCGAAGTAGCGGAGCGGCTCGCGGCTGCCGGATTGAAGATCGGCTTTCGCCTCGTCGGCAATCTGTTCACGTCGCTCGAGATGATGGGCGTCACGCTGACGATCACCCGGCTCGACGACGAGCTGAAGCAACTGTTCGCCGCGCCGTGCAGCAGCATCGGCCTCACCGTTGGAGACCGCGCATGAACGCCGCCACCCTTCAGAGCCTGCCGCTCGCCGGCGCCGGTTTCGTCGTGCGCGAGCTCGTCGACGTGATCCGGCGCAATCGCGATCAGTTATCCGAAATAGACGCGGCGATCGGCGACGGCGATCACGGCATCAACATGAGCAAGGGCTTCGGCCAATGCGGCGAGCGGCTCGACGCGCGCGGCGCGACGAGCCTGCCGGATGCGCTCGATATGTTGTCGACCTCGCTCCTGGACGGCATCGGCGGATCGATGGGCCCGCTTTACGGCAGCTTCTTCATGGATTTCGCCGTGGTGCTGAAGGGGCGCGACACGCTCGACGCGACACTGTTCGGCGAAGCGCTGTCGGCGGGGTTGGCGGGCGTGCAGGCCATCAGCGACGCGAAGGTCGGCGACAAGACGCTGATCGACACGCTCGCGCCGGCCGATGCCGCGTTTCACGAAGCGCTGCGCGCGGGCGACGATTTTCGCCACGCGCTCGCCGCGATGAGCGCGGCCGCGGAGCGCGGCAAGGAGTCGACGCGCTGGCTGCAGGCGAGGATCGGACGGGCGGCGCGGCTCGGCGAGCGGTCGGTCGGCACGCTCGATGCGGGGGCGGCGTCGTGCTGCCTGATTCTGTGCAGTATCGCGAGCTCGATCGGCGCGCGGCTGAACTGACCGGGCCGAACTATCCGGATAAGGCGCCGCGTCAGCGTTGCAGCGCCTTGCGAAAGAAGACCGCGCGCTCGGTTTCGGCGAAGCCGAGCGCGCGATGCAGCGCGTGCGACGCGGCGTTCTCGAGCGGCGCGTCCGACGCGAATTCGGTGCAGCCGCGCGCCTCGCCCCACGCGGCGGCGGCCGAGCACAGCGCGCGCGCGACGCCGCGGCGGCGCGCGGCCGGAGCGACGAAGATGCCTTCGAGAAACAGCACGGGCGACGTATCGCAGCCGTTCACGTAGTCGCGCCGAACAGCGACTTCGGCGAAGCCGAGCGCGGCGCCATCCGCCGCCGATGCGATGAAGCAGGCATGTCGATCCGGCGCGCCGAGTTGTCGCGCGATGTCGCGCGCGTGTGCGGCGTCGTCGGCATGCGGCCACAGCGCGCGCCGAAGCCGACGCCATGCGTCGTCGTCGGACGCCTCGGCGGCGCGAATCGTGAAATGCGCAAGCGAGTGCGTCAAGTTGCCGCAGCCGCCGCGCGTGCGGCGTTCACCGCTTGCGCGACGCGCTCGACGAATTCGCGGTCGACGCTCGTGATCGCCTCGCGCTTGCCGTCGGGCATGTCGACGATGAGCCGATGCGTGACGTCCTGCGTGGTCCACGCGAGATAGCCGACGACGACGAGCATCACGCCCGCGACGAGCGTCGCGCTCGAGCCGAGCGAGCCGCCCGCGACGGCGGCGGCGACGCCGATTAGCGAGATCGCGTACGGAACGATCTTGTTCTTCCTGACGGTGAGAACCTCGACGCCGCGAATCTCGCGCAGCGCGAAGATTTGCCCGGCGGCGGACAGACCGTTGCGCGTGACCATGACGCCGTGTTCGTTGAAGGCGTTTTCCATCAAAAGGGTGTCAATCGAAAACGCGCAGCGTAGCAGATTTGACCGATGCGCGAACGAGGCCCGCTGACGCACGACGCCGACATCGGGAACGAGCGTCGCGCGCGGCGAACGGGCGAATCGGCAAGGACTGCCGGCCACGGCGGCGGGAACGCGGCCTGGCCGGCGCGGTTCGCGAATGCGACGAACGGGGAGCGGCTCGCGAGCGCGGCGGATCACGCCGGCTCATCGGGCGAAGCGGCGAAAGAAGGGATGGAACGTGAAAAGCGAGGGAAGAGAGAGGCGAGCGCGCCGGCAGCGAGCGAAAGCCTCGCGTTGGCGCGGGAGCGCCGAAGCGCGCGCGGCCGGGGCGTGCCGCGACGTGTGCGCAGGCCCTCGTCGCGCCGAGCGGCGAACGAAGCCGCGGCGCTTGTCAGTAGAGCGCGGTGCCGCCTTCGTACAGACGCCCGGGCACGTGCGACGCGACCGCCTCGGCGATCTCCGCCTCGGTGCTCTCGGCCGGCACGACCTGGCGGCGCGCGGGCGCATCGAGATGCATCGTCCATTCGACGAGCCGATACGGGCGCCCCCACGGGCGCTGCATCGCAACCGACACGCGGCAGCTTTGCACGGGGAACGCGTGTTCGTGCGTGAGTAACGTGCGCAGGCCGCTGAAAACGGTATCTTCGACCATCGTTTCCTCCGATCCTGTCTTGCGTTGGACGGTCTACGCCGCCGCAATCCGGGTAAAAAAAATGCCGCCGATGCTCAGGCGGCCAACAGGGGGGGTGTGAGCATCCTCTCAACCCAGAATTAAACGAAACTTAAAAGCAGCAAAAAAAGCGCCCCGCACGAGGCGGGGCGCTTTTGCCGTAGTGTGCCGCGAGTTGTCGAGCGAATGCTCAGAACTTGTGGCGGATACCGACGCGCGCAGCGATCTGGTTCTTCGAGCCGGTGCCCGACGTGTTGAAGTAGCTCGTGCTCGAGCCGATCTGCGCTTGCAGGCCCTTGCCCGACGCCTGCTGATAGACCGCGAGCAGGTAGACGTCGGTGCGCTTGCTGAGCGCGTAGTCGAGCGCGCCGTTGACCTGGTTCCAGTGGCCCGAGTTCGCCCCCGACACGCGCGAGTACGTGTAGCCGACGCCCGCCGACAGCGCCGGCGTGAACGCATACTTGCCGCCGGCTTCGTATGCGTTGTACGTCGTGCTGCCGCCCGTGACCGGCTCGAGGCGCGTGTTCGTCCACAGCGCCCAGACGGTTGCCGGGCCCCAGATGTAGCGGCCGCCGACGCCGAGGCTGCGCAGGTCGCGGACGTTGTTGATCGTCAGGTTCGCGATGTTGGTCGTGAACGCCGGCGTCGATTGGCCCGGATAGCGGATGTCGGTGTACGCGGCGCCGAGGCCGATCGGGCCGTTCGCGTAGTTCAGGCCGAAGCTGTACGCGCGCGACGAGCCGGGCGTCGTCGTCGTGCCGTTCGTCGTCGCCGGCGCGCCGGCGAACGACGTCGAGTTCGAGAAGCCGTACAACGCGCCGAACGTGAAGCCCGAGTAGTTCGCGCTCTGGAACTTCACCGCGTTGTTGATGCGGCTCGACGTCAGCTGGTCGATGTCGTTCACGTGGTACGCGTAGTTGCCCGCGACCGTGTTGCCGCCCGTCGAGTAGTTCGAGCCGAGGATGTCGGTCGAGAACGAGTACTGACGGCCGAACGTCAGCGTGCCGGCGTCCTTGTGCGACAGGCCGACATAGGCCTGGCGGCCGAAGATCGCGCCGCCCTGGCCGATCGTGCCGTTGCCGCTGTTGAAGCCGTTTTCGAGCACGAAGATCGCCTTCAGGCCGCCGCCGAGGTCTTCTGCGCCGCGCAGGCCCCAACGGCTGCCCTGGGCGATGCCGTCGTCGTACTTGAAGAGCTTGCTGCTGCCGTTGGCGCTCTTGCTGTGGTTCACATAGCTGACGCCGGCGTCGATGAGGCCGTACAGCGTGACGCTGCTTTGTGCGTGAGCCGCGCTCGCGGTCGCGGCGAGGATAGCGGTGGTCAACAGTTTCTTGTTCAAGGCAAATCTCCGAGCAGTAAGAATGTTTGCGGTTCCGCTGCGCTCTTTAAGGCGTTTGGAAGGGGAACGGAAGCGCACTGTATCGACGGGGCGCTTAATGAATATGACAATTGCGGACATGTTCACGGTGTGTCGCGCCCACGCCACACGTGATGATGGCGACTTGCGCCGGCCGCGTTATACCGATTTGGCCGGTTGATTGACCGGGCGCAGGAATATATGTATGAAAATTGCTTGGTTTGTCCCTTCGACGCCACATGCGACGATGCGCGCTTTCCACATGACGGGATGCGAGGACAAGCCATGCAACGATTTGTTTCGATCTTCCGCCGGGCGGCCGGCGGCGCGGCGTTTGCAATCGCGGCGACGCTCGCGCACGCGGGCGGCCCGGCGCTGAAGATCGGCACGATGAGCGGCCCGGACGCGCAGATCTGGACGGAGGTGACGAAGGTCGCCGCGCGCGACGGGCTTGCGATCAAGGTGATCGAATTCAACGATTACGTGCAGCCGAACGCGGCGCTCGACGCCGGGGATCTCGACGCGAACGGCTTCCAGCACCAGCCGTTCCTCGACAGCCAGATCAAGCAGCGCGGCTACAAGATCGTGAGCGTCGGGCTCACGTACACGTCGCCGATGGGCTTCTATTCGAAGAAGCTCAAATCGCTGAAGGATCTGCCCGTCGGCGCGAAAATCGGGATTCAGAACGATCCGTCGAACGGCAACCGCGCGCTTCTGCTGCTGCAGAAGTACGGGGTCGTCAAGCTGAAGCCGGGCGCCGGCGCGAACGGCGTGAACGCGACGCCGCTCGACGTCGCCGAGAATCCGAAGAAGATCAAGCTCGTCGAGCTCGACGCCGCGCAGCTGCCGCGCGCGCTGCCGGATCTCGACGCGGCGTCGATCAACACCGACTACGCGGTGAAGGCGGGGCTGTCGCCGGTGAAGGACGCGATCGCGATCGAGGACCTGAAGGGCCCGTACGCGAACCTGATCGCGGTGCGTGCGCAGGATAGGGACAAGCCTTGGGTGAAGAAGCTCGTCGCCGCGTACGAATCGGACGACGTGCGCAAATTCATCGAAACGAAATTCAACGGTGCGATCATTCCGGCGTTCTGACGAACGAGGCCGACAGGGGCGGGCGGCGCGCGAAGCGTGCGCCCGGAAGCATCGCAGCGAGCGGTGCTCATAAAGGCTCGGGCGGGACGCGCCCGTCCATTCGAATAGAGCCGGTAAGCAACTCGCCCGCATTGCGCGGGCGAGTTTTTTTCACGTGACGGTTCGATGCACCGCCGCCGCTCGCGCGCTCAGGCCGACAGCAGTGATCCACTGCGGATCGGCGTCGCGCCGGCGATGCGCGCGACCTCCATGCCGGCCGTCGCGAAGCGCGCGATCTGCCGCGCGTACAGCACGCCGGACACGCTGCTCTTGAGCGTGACGACGCGGTCGGTCAGCGGATCGACGATGTCGGCCACTTCCTGGCCCGCTTCGATCCACACGCCGACCGGCGTGCGGAACACGATCACCCCCGACATCGGCGCGACGAGCGGATCGGTGCCCGCGAGCGGCGTCGCCGCGAATTCGAGCGGCGGCTGCGGCGCGGGCGCGCCGTCGATCGCGCCGCGCAGCGTCAGGTATTCGATCAGCGCCTGCGCGTCGTGCTCGGCGAGCTCGTACGACACGTCGCGTTCGCTGCGCAGCTCGACCGTCACCGAGATCGTGCCGTTTGGAATCGGATGACGCTCGCCGAAGCGATGGCGCAGCTCCGACCAGCAGAAGCTGTGGATCTCGTCGAACGGATTGCCCACCGAGTTCAGCGCGAGCAGCGACGCCTTCGCGCCCAGATAGCGCGACAGCGGCTCGACGTCTTCCCACAGGTCCGGATTCGTGTAGATGTGCATCACCGCGTCGCAGTCGCAATGCAGGTCGAGCACGATGTCGGCGTCGTGCGACAGCCGCTGCAGCGCGAGCCGCTGCGATTCGAGCTCGGTGCGCGGCTGCTGCTCGTCGAGCGCCTCGCGCATCGCGCCGCGCACGGCGGCGAGGTTCGCGGCCGCGTCGTGCGTGAGGCTGCCCTCGATGCGCGGGATCACGAGCGCCGCGAGGTCGTGGAAATTGCGGTTGAAGTTCTGCATCGAGCCGAGCTCGAAGCGGCCGAGGTGATCGCCGAACACGTGCTGCGCGAGGCCGATCGGATTCGCGACCGGCACGACGACGATCTCGGCGCGCAGCTTGCCCGCCGTTTCGAGCGCCGCGAGCTTGCGGCGCAGCAGCG
This sequence comes from Burkholderia savannae, assembly GCF_001524445.2. NCBI lineage: Bacteria > Pseudomonadati > Pseudomonadota > Betaproteobacteria > Burkholderiales > Burkholderiaceae > Burkholderia > Burkholderia savannae. The sequence goes on along the minus strand of NZ_CP013418.1, from coordinate 1,761,874 downwards.
TCGCGACGAGCATGCCGGGCAGCTCGTCCGCGTGCAGCGACGCCTGGATGTACACCTTCTTCCCGCTGCGCGGGCCGTAATGGAAGCTCGTGATGTGGCGCGCCGTGCCGACGGCCGGCGAGATCAGCGGATGGGTCTGCGTTTGCATGATGGGAATGAGCGGCGCAGCCGCCGCGCGTCGTTCGATGTCGGTGAATCAATGATTGTACGTGGATCGTCGCGGATGCACCAAACCTGTGCTGTATGCGCACGGTTTTTCTGTTCAATCAATGACTTGCGTCGAAATTCGCGCATTCGGCGAATCAAAATTATGGCGATTTTTTAATCGATACACTGTTGGCCGCAGCGGGTGCGGGGCGTCGATTTTTTTTAGCGTGAGCGCGCGTGCGGCGAAGGCGCGGCCGGGGATCGATCCGATGACAGTGAGCGAACTGCAGTTGACGGGCAGCCGGGCGGGCTTGCCGGGCGCGCGCGAGACGAGCGCCTACTTGCCGTACGTCGACGGCCTGCGCGCATGGGCGGTGCTGTCCGTGGTGCTGTACCACCTGGACGCGCGCTGGCTGCCGGGCGGCTTTTCCGGCGTCGATATCTTTTTCGTGATTTCCGGCTTCGTCGTGAGCGCGTCGGTCGCGAATCGGGGGCCGATGTCGTTCGGGCAATTTCTTTTGTTTTTTTACGCCCGGCGCATCCGGCGAATTCTGCCGGCGCTCTTCGTGGTCTTGCTCGCGACCGGCCTGCTCGCGGCGCTCTTCATCCCGGCTTCCTATCTGAGCGACAGAAACCAGAAAACCGCGCTGCTCGCATTCTTCGGCTCGAGCAACGTGATCCTCGGCGCGACGGGCGGCGATTATTTTTCGCCGAAGGCGGAATTCAACCCGTATACGCATACCTGGTCGCTCGGCGTCGAGGAGCAGTTCTATGCGATTTTCCCATTGCTGTTCTGGCCGTGGATCGCGGGCAGGGACCGCCGATACGTGTCGACCGCGCTGTTCGCGGCCGGGCTCGGCGCGTCGCTCGCGTGGGTGCTCTGGACGGGCCCCGCGCGGCACGCGCAGGCGTTCTATTTCATCTTCGGGCGCTTCTGGGAACTTGCCGCGGGCGTCCTGCTTCATCAGTGCATGGCGTGCTTCGGATTCGCGTCGGGCAGGCCGGCGCGATTGCCGGCGACGCCCGCGATCCGGGCGGGCGCGTGGGCGTCGGCGGCCGCGGTGCTGGCCGGATTCGTCGTGTCGAGGCCGGCGCTCTATCCGTTTCCCGGCGCGATCGTTCCCGTCGCCGGCACGCTGGGGCTGCTCGGCTTGCTGCACGGGCGCGGGCATGCGGGACCGATCTCCACGGCGCTCGAGAACCGGGCGCTGCGCTTCGTCGGCAGGATTTCCTATTCGCTTTACTTGTGGCACTGGCCGATCTTCGTCGTGCTTCGCTGGACGGTCGGGCTCGATTCGGCGGGCAGCCGCGCGTGCGCGCTGGTGCTCGCGTTCGCGCTGTCGGCCGCGTCGTATCGCTTCGTCGAGACGCCGTTTCGGCGCGGAGCATCCGCGCGGCGGGCGGCGCGCTTCGTCGTGCTCGCGTGCGCGGCGGGCGCGATGGCGGCGGGCGCGGCATTCTCGTCGATGCTGGCTGCCGCGCAGCCGCAGCTATCGCTCAGCACCGTCGCGCGAAATCGGCTCGACTGGTATCCGTACGGCGCCGACACGAACGCCGCGTATCCGGGTTGCGTCGCGGATGTCGACAGCGCCGACGTCGACGGCGGCAAGCTTTGGATCTATTCGCGCAAGCACTGCGACCTGCGGCCGGCAAGCCGGCATCGCGTGTTCGTGATCGGCGATTCGCACGCGATGGCGTATGCGGGCATGTTCAAGCAGTTCGTCGTGCGCACGGGCATCGCCGTCTATTCGTACAACAACGCGGGATGTCCGTTCGTCAGCCTGCAGCCGTGGCGCGAGCGCGGCGATCCCGGATGCCGCCGGTACGGCGACGCGGCGCGGCTGGACATGCTGTCGAAGCTCGAGCCCGGAGACGTCGTGTTTCTTCCGTCGCTTCGCCTGCCGCGGCTGACCACGCAGTGGGCGTTCGTCGGCGACGAAGCCGCGCGCCGCCTGATGTTCGGCGGCGATGCGGCCGAGCAGCGCGATCGGGCCGTTGCGGCCGCCATCCCGGTATTGCGGGACATCGAGCGACGCGGCGCGCGGATCGTGCTCGAAGCGCCGCCGCCGGTTTTCCGGATGGTTCCGTACCGCTGCTCGGACTGGTTCAATCGACGCAACGCGATCTGCGCGCACGGCCCGCTCGTCGGCCGTGGCGAGATCGACGAACTGAGGGCGCCCGTGCTGGAATCGTACGCGCGGATCGCCGCCCGGGTGCCGGACGTCCGCACGTGGGACCCGCTGCCGCTCCTGTGCGGCGAGAAGACGTGCTCGGCGTACGACGGCGGGCGGCCGTTGTTCTTCGACGGCGACCACATCAGCGGCTATGGAAATTCGCGCGTGCTTCCGGGTTTCGAGGCGTTCATGCGTCAGATGATGGGCGCTGCGTAGCGAGTTGCTTGCGCCGTGCCGATCGGATCGAGGCGCGAGGCGATCGCGAGCGCCGACGGTCGATGAAGGGAAGGCGCGCCGCGATGGGCCGTCTCGATAGCGCGACGTGACGAGACTCGCGACGAGCCGGCGCGGCAGGTGGATGAAAAACGGGCGGACAAAAATCGCGCAGACAAAAAGCCGGCAGACAAGAAGCCGGCAGGCGAAAGGCAAGCTGTCGGCGGCCGCTTCGTCGGCAGACTCGCGCGCCGGGACATTCCGATCCGGCTCACGTCGAGCGGCTCCGCTGTCCGACGGCGACGCGTGCCCGATGGCGGACACCGGCGCGGCCGCGCGCAAAAAAAACGGGCTTCGCCGCGAAGCGAAGCCCGTTTTCGCCGCGAACCGCGGCGGCGCGCCCTGCCGGACGCGCCGCGCGCGAGCCGGCTTACTTGCCGTACACGTTGAAGTCGAAGTATTTCTTCGCGATCTTGTCGTACGTGCCGTCCTTGCGCATGTCGGCGATCGCCTTGTCGATCTTCGCCTTCAGATCGGTGTCTTCCTTGCGCAGGCCGATGCCCGCGCCTTCGCCGAGCGTCTTCGGATCGTCGAGGTCCGAGCCGGCGAACGCGAAGTCCTTGCCGCGCGGCGTCTTCAGGAAGCCGATGTCGGCCTGCACCGCGTCTTGCAGCGCCGCGTCGAGGCGGCCGGCGATCAGGTCGGCGTAGACCTGGTCCTGATTCTGGTACGGCTGGACCTTCACGCCCTTCGGCGCCCAGTAGGTCTTCGCGTAGGTTTCCTGGATCGTGCCCTGCTCGACGCCGACCGATTTGCCCTTCAGCGAATCCGCCGTCGGCATCACGTTCGCGCCCTTCTTCGCGACGAGGCGCGTCGGCGTGTTGAACAGCTTCGACGAGAACGCGATCTGCTCTTCACGCTGCGGCGTCATCGACATCGACGACAGCACGCCGTCGAACTTGCGCGCCTTCAGCGCGGGGATCATGCCGTCGAAGTCGTTTTCGATCCACACGCATTTGGCTTTCACACGCTTACAGATCTCGTTGCCGAGATCGACGTCGAAGCCGACCACTTTGCCGTCCGGGCCTTTCGATTCGAAAGGCGGGTAGCTCGCGTCGACGCCGAAACGGATCGTCGACCAATCCTTCGCCTGGACGCCGCCTGCCGACACGGCCAGCAGGGCCACGGTCAAAGCCGCCAAGAATTTTTTCACTGTTATTCCTCGTGTAGTTCGATGGTTGCGCGCGGTCGTGCCGCGGATGCGCTTGCTGCCCGGCGCGGCAGCGGCCGGGCTGACTGGTGCCCTCGTCCGGTGCGGGGGACGAGCGGTGCGCCAAGCTTACCAAGACAAAATAGCGCGAGGCTGCCTAGTGGAAGACCCGATAGCGGTCCGGCGCGCGCCGAGGCGGTTTGCGCGGCACGGCGCGACGTTGCCGCTCGAGGAATGATTTACGTCAACGTTTCATCGGCCGCCTGGCGAAGACATGCGATGAACTGCGTGACGGCGGGCGTCGGCAGCAGGTCGCGGCGCGACAGGATCGACAGGTCGTAGCTCGGCAGCGTGTCGTCGAGGCGCGCGGCGCGAATGCCGAGCGGCGCGACCATCGCCGCGAGCGGCTTCGTGAAGCAGCCGATCACGTCCGAGCGCGCGACGAGCCCGAGCGTCACCGCGAACGACGACGGCGCGCGCAGCAGCCGCTGCGGCAGCGGCAGCCCGTGCGCGTTGAACATCGACATCATCACGCTGTGCGGAAAGTGATCTGCGCCGACCGTGACGATCCATTCGGCGTCGAGCAGCTCCGACAGCCGCCGCGCGCCCGCGAGCGGATGGCCTTCGCGCATCGCGACGACGAACTCCGTCGAGCACAGCGGCAACTGCGTGAAGTCGCGCTCGAGCGCGGGAATGTGATGGATCGCGGCGATGTCGAGCTCGCCGTTGCGCAGCCGCGCGAGCGCATCGGGCACCGTGACTTCCTCGAGCGACAGGCTCACGCGCGGCATCGTCGCGCGAAACTTCATCACCGCGCGCGGCAGCGCGGTCAGCGCGATCGACGGCATCGTGCCGACCGCGACGCGCCCGGACAGCTCGCCCCTCACCTGCTCGACCGCCTCGACGGTGCGGCGCATGTCGCCGAGCAGCTGTTCGGCGCGCGGCAGCAGCGCATGGCCGCACGCGGTGAGCTCGACGCCGCGCACGCTGCGCACGAGCAGCTCGGCGTTGAGCGCGCTTTCGAACTCGCGGATCGTGTGCGTGATCGCGGGCTGCGTGACGCCGAGCTCGCGCGCGGCGGCGCGCAGGCTCTTGTGGTGGGCGGCGGCGACGAACGCCTGCAGTTGCTGGAGCTTCATGGCGGCGAGGGCGGGTGATAAACGTAGTTTATCGCGGTGAAAAAAACTGCATCTTATTGAATCGTTATGGCGTGGCTATAGTGGCCCGCTTCTGCGCGTCCGATTGTCCGGGCGCCGCCGTCACGGAGCCTTCGATGAACGACGCACGCTTGACCGGGGTCGACGACCTCGCCCCGCTCGCCGACGAATTGCGCGAAATCCGCCATCGCATTCACCGCCATCCGGAGCTCGCGTACGAGGAGCTCGAGACGGCCGCGCTCGTCGCCGGCAAGCTCGAGGCGTGGGGCTGGCAGGTGGCGCGCGGCGTCGGCGGAACGGGCGTCGTCGGCACGTTGCGCGCGGGCGACGGCGCGCGCCGCGTCGGCGTGCGCGCGGACATGGACGCGCTGCCGATCGTCGAGGCGACCGGGTTGCCGTACGCGAGCGCCGTGCCCGGCAAGATGCACGCGTGCGGCCACGACGGCCACACGACGATGCTGCTCGGCGCCGCATGGCGGCTCGCGCAGACGCGAAACTTCTGCGGCACCGTCCATCTCTATTTCCAGCCGGCCGAGGAGCACGGCGTCGACAGCGGCGCGAAGCGGATGATCGACGACGGCCTGTTCGAGCGCTTCCCGTGCGACGCGGTGTTCGGGATGCACAATCATCCGGGCGTCGAGCCGGGCGTGTTCCTCACGCGGCGCGGCGCGTTCATGTCGGCGGGCGACAAGGCGGTGATCGAGATTCACGGCGTCGGCGGCCACGCGGCGCGGCCGCATCTCGCGGTCGATCCGATCGTCGTCGCGGCGAGCATCGTGATGGCGCTGCAGACGATCGTCGCGCGCAACGTCGATCCCGCGCAGCCTGCCGTCGTCACGGTCGGCTCGCTGCACGCGGGCACCGCGAACAACGTCATTCCGAACGGCGCGCGGCTCGAACTGTCGGTGCGCTCGTTCGATCCGGCGGTGCGCGCGCTGCTCAAGCGCCGCATCGCGGCGCTCGTCGACGCGCAGGCGGCGAGCTACGGCGCGACGGCGAGCGTCGAGTACATCGAAGGCTATCCGGTCGTCGTCAATTCGGACGACGAAACCGATTTCGCCGCGCAGGTCGCGAAGGAACTGGTCGGCGAGCGCAACGTCGTCGAGCAGGCCGACATCCTGATGGGCAGCGAGGATTTCGCGTTCATGCTGCAGCGGCGGCCGGGCTCGTTCGTGCGGCTCGGCAACGGCGCGGGCGAGGACGGCTGCATGGTGCACAACCCGAAATACGACTTCAACGACCGCAATCTCGTGATCGGCGCGGCGTTCTGGGCGCGGCTCGTCGAGCGGTATCTCGGGCGGTAGGCGTGCGCGTCGGCGGCGCAGACGCGTTTGCGGAGCGCCGGTGGGGCGGCCGGGCGGCAAATCGGCGGATTGGTGGATCGGTGGATCGGTGGATCGGCCGGTGCGCGGTTCGCGACTGATGCGCGGTGCGCGCGGGCGGGCGTTGCCGACCGACGCGGGCGGCGCGCGCGACGCCTGGACGGTTGCCGCGCGCCGCTTCCGCCGATTCGATGGCTTCGATGCCGGCTCGCCGGACTTCGTTGCTTGGTGTCGCTACGCGTCGCTTCGAATAGGCCGTGTTTGTCGGCTCCGCGAAGCGGCGTGCGAATGGGTTGCAAGTTGGCGTGCGAATCGGTGTGTGAAGCGGTGTGTGAGTCGGTATGTGAAGCGGCTTGCACATTGATATGCGAGGCGCGACGGCAACGCGCGGTTGCGCCTCGCGACGCGCGGCGAGTGGTTTGCATTCGCGGCTCGCGGCTTGTGGCGTGCGGCTCGTGGCTCGTGGCTCGTGGCGTACGGCGTACGGCGTACGGCGTACGGCGTGCGGCTTGCGGCTTGCGGTTCGCGGTCGTGGCCTGGCGTGAGGAAATCGGGCATGCGGATCGCTAGTTTGGGTTGGCGGCCGGCGGGTAACGCGACTGCGGCTGCGGCGCGCGTTTCGTCGCCCGTCTCGACAGCGGCGCCGAGGCGGCGCTGACCGGCTGCCGGCGACGACGCGAAGCCACGTGTCTCGTCGCTTGCCGCGCGGCACGAGAGGAACACGAATGACGACGGCCGGCCGATTTCGGCTGACCGCTCGCGAGCCGATTGCGATCGCAGCGAGCGACGCGCCGCTCGCGCCGGCGAGGGGCGCGAGGGGCGCGAGGAGCCGGCCGGCCGAAGCGGGGCGGCCCGTCGGCTGCCGATCGCGGTTCCGATTCGGTTCCGAGATATTCCAGGAGGAGACGACGACATGCATGACGACAATCTGACGATGCCCGCCGCCGACCGCGCGGGCGCCGCCGCAGCCGCATCCGCGCGCGCGGCGACCTCTCGCGCCGCGCGCGGCGGCGCCGTCGCGGCGGCGGTGATCGGCAACTGGCTCGAGTTCTTCGATTTCACCGTCTACGGCTTTTTCGCGGTGATCATCGGCAAGCTGTTTTTCCCGTCGCACGACGCGACGACGTCGCTGCTGCTGTCGGTCGCGACGTTCGCGGCGGGCTTCTTCACGCGCCCGCTCGGCAGCGTCGTGCTCGGCGTCTACGCGGACCGCCGCGGCCGCAAGGCGGCGCTGAACCTGACGATCATGCTGATGGCGCTCGGCACCGGGATGATCGCGCTCGCGCCGACCTACGCGCAGATCGGCGTGCTCGCGCCCGTGATCGTCGTCGGCGCGCGGCTGATGCAGGGCTTTTCGCAAGGCGGCGAGTTCGGTGCGGCGACGTCGACGCTCGTCGAGCAGGGCGGCGCCGCGCGCCGCGGCTTTCGCGCGAGCTGGCAGCTCGCGACGCAGGGCGGCGCGGCGCTGATGGGCTCCGGGTTCGCGGCGCTGGTGTCGAACACGCTCGCGAAGGACGCGCTCGAGAGCTGGGGCTGGCGCGTGCCGTTCGCGCTCGGCGTGCTGATCGCGCCCGTCGGCATGTATCTGCGCCGCCGCCTCGCCGACGACGCGCCGGGTGCCGGCCATCACGGCGTCGACGGCGGCGTGCTGCGCGAGCTGTTCGCGCAGCACGGCCGCACGGTGCTGCTGCTGACGCTCACGGTGATGGGCGGCACGGTGTCGACGTACATCCTGACGTTCTACATGCCGACCTACGCGATCCACACGCTCGGCTTGCCGATGAAGCTGTCGATGTTCGTCGGCGTCGCGTCGGGCTGCGTGATGCTCGTCACGTGCCCGCTATTCGGTTGGCTGTCCGACAGGATCGGCAGCCGGCGCCTGCCGATCTTCGTCGGGCGCGGCGTGCTCGTCGCGCTGCTGTTTCCGGCATTCGTGCTGATGAACCGCTATCCGTCGCTTGCGGTCGTGATGCCGCTCACGGCGCTGATGCTGCTGTTCTATTCGATGGGGTCGGCGTCCGAGTTCGCGCTGATGTGCGAATCGTTTCCGCGCCGCGTGCGCGCGACCGGCATCTCGATCGCCTATGCGCTCTCGGTGACGCTGTTCGGCGGCACCGCGCAGCTCGTCGCGACGTGGCTCGTGCGCGCGACGGGCAGCAAGCTCGCGCCCGCCGCGTACGTGGCCGCGTGCGTGACCGTGTCGCTCGTCGCGGTCGGGATGCTGCGCGAGACGGCGGTGGAGGCGGTCGATTGAGTGCGTGACGGCGCTCGGCGGCGCGGCGCGCGAGCGGTTCGCGGTGCGCCGTCGCCGGCCGGACGCGGCCGACAAATTGGAAGAAAAGGTGGGGGTGGCAGCGGCGTGTCTTGAATCTCGACCCCGAGCTCCCACCGAGTCACGAGCTTACCGAGGCCGTTTTTCAAGATTGAAGTGAGCCGAAGAAATCGGGCGGCGCGCTCGGAGGTCGAGGCCTAGCGTCCGAATCACAAAGCCCCGAGGCAGCGCCCGAGTTCGAGCCCGAGCCCTGAGTCCCGAGGTCGGGCCTAAGCCTCGAGCCTCGAGCCTCAAATCTCAAATCTCAAATCTCAAATCTCAAATCTCAAATCTCAAATCTCAAATCTCAAATCCCGAGCCCGAGCCCGAGCCCGAGCCCGAGCTCGAGCCCGAGCTCGAGCCCGAACCCGAACCCGATCTCGAACCCAAGCATCGGGCTCCAAGCCAAGTGCCGAGCCCAAAGCCGAGCCTCGAGCCTACGCCCAAGGCCAGCGAACCCTGAACCGCCGCCGGTCCCGCTCGCCGCGCCAGCCTACGCCCGATTCCGTGCGTGCGGCGACCGCGCGCCGCACGCGCGCAGGATCAGCCGCACGACCTCGTCGGTCGTCGCGTCGAACGCCTTCGCCGACAGCGCGCGCTTGCCGGACAGCGCGACGATCTGCGCGTCGAAGTCCGCGTAATGCTGGGTCGTCGCCCAGATCATGTAGAGCAGCGTCTTCGGCTCGACCGGCTCGACGAGCCCGCGCGCGATCCAGCGCTCGATCAGCGCGAGCCGCGTCTGCATCCACGGCTTCACGCGCTCGAGCAGCAGATCCTGCATGTGCTCCGCGCCGCTGATGATCTCGTTCGCCCACACCTTCGAGCCGAGCGGCCGCTTGCGCGACAGCGCCATCTTCGCGCGCACGTATCCGCCGAGCGCGGCGACCGGGTCGTCGCCGACGTCGAAGCTGTCGGCGGCCGCGTGCCAGTCCTCGAGCAGATCGTCGAGCAGGCGCCGGTACAGCGCGAGCTTCGTCGGAAAGTAATAGTGCAGGTTCGCCTTCGGCAGCCCGGCGCGTTCCGCGATCAGCGCGGTGCTCGCGCCCTCGAAGCCGCGCTCGGCGAACACGGCTTCCGCGCACGCGAGCAGGTGCGCTTCGTTCAGCTCGCGAATGTGCGCCTTGCGCGCGCGGCTCGGCGCGCGGGCCGCCTGGGTTCGCGCGCGGGGCGCGGGCGTGTCGGGAGGCGTCGTCGTCGGATCGTCGTGTTGCATGGCGTGCGCTCGTGGTCTGGCGGCAACGGGAGGCCGTCATTGTAGACGCCGCGCCGGCCGGCCGGCGCATCGCGGCCCGCCGGCGGCCGTTTCGCCGCGGTTGCGCGACATCCTTTTTTTAATTCATTGAATTCACGGCGCTAATGCGCTATAACCTGACCATTCGGACAGGATTCGATCGGCGAGCGGCGCTGCTTGATAAAGCAAAACAAAGATAGGGCCGTGCAAGCGCCGCCGTGCCGTTCTGGCCGAAGATGAAGCGGAGAGTGCGCGCTTGGGGGCAGGGCGGCTCCCAAGCGCGCCAATGTCAGCCGCGGCGCGCGACGAGCTGCGACACGGTCTGCGAGGCTTCCAGCAGCGGTTCGAGGAACGCCTTCACCATCTGCTTCGCGGTGTGCCGCTGCGCATTGCCGCTGATGTTCATTGCGGCGATCACGTGGCCGCGCCGGTTGCGGATCGGCGCCGACAACGAAATCAATCCCGCTTCGAGCTCCTGATCGACGATCGCCCAGCCCTGGCTGCGCACCTGCGCGATCTCTTCCTTCAGCGCCGCGGGCTCGGTGAGCGTGCGCGGCGTGTACGCGCGCAGCGTGCTTTGCGCGAGCGTGTCGTCGAGCGCGGCGTCGTCGAGTGAAGCCAGCAGCACGCGCCCCATCGACGTGCAGTAAGCCGGCAGCCGGCTGCCGATCGACAGGTTGATCGTCATGATCTTGTGCGTCGGCACGCGCAGCACGTAGACGATCTCGGTGCGGTCGAGCACGGCTGCCGAGCAGCTTTCGTGGATGCGCGCGGACAGTTGCTCCATCACCGGCTCCGCGAGATTCCAGAACGGCATCGACGTCAGATACGCGAACCCGAGATCGAGGATCTTCGGCGTGAGGCGGAACAGACGGCCGTCGGCCTCGACATAGCCGAGCGTCTGCAGCGTCAGCAGGATGCGCCGCGCGCCCGCGCGGGTCAGGCCGGTCGCGGCCGCGACCTCGGTCAGCGTCTGCTCGGGATGCTCGGCGTCGAACGCGCGAATCACCGCGAGTCCGCGCGCGAACGACTGGACGTACGAGTCGCCGGGTTTTGCCTCAAATTCTGTGCTCATGGCCGGTTGGAATAATGTGCAGCGGAGAAGATTAGCGCATGGGGTCGGGTTGCGCCAACCCGCGCCCCGCATGGCCACGCGCTTGACGGGAACCGGTGCGCTCCCTATGATCGCACGGGAACGTTCGATTGGCGATCTTAAGTTCATGGATCGAACAATCGTCGGGCGATTATCGCGACATTTTCGAGGCGAGCGGGGCGGCGCATCACGCCGGGCGGCTCGCGGAACCAGACCGACCGGAGACGACATGACCGAAGCATTCCTGTGTGACGCAATCCGCACGCCGATCGGCCGCTACGGCGGGGCCCTCGCGCCGGTGCGGGCCGACGACCTCGGCGCCGTGCCGCTCAAGGCGCTCGTCGAGCGCAACCGCGACGTCGACTGGGCCGCCGTCGACGACGTCATCTACGGCTGCGCGAACCAGGCCGGCGAAGACAACCGCAACGTCGCGCGCATGTCGCTGCTGCTCGCCGGCCTGCCCCAGGCCGTGCCCGGCTCGACCATCAACCGCCTCTGCGGCTCCGGGATGGACGCGATCGGCGTCGCCGCTCGCGCCATCAAGGCCGGCGAGGCCGGCCTCATGATCGCGGGCGGCGTCGAGAGCATGAGCCGCGCGCCGTTCGTGACCGGCAAGGCGACGAGCGCGTTCTCGCGCCAGGCCGAGATCTTCGATACGACGATCGGCTGGCGCTTCGTCAATCCGCTGATGAAACAGCAGTACGGCGTCGATTCGATGCCGGAGACGGCCGAGAACGTCGCGACCGATTACCGCGTGAGCCGCGCCGACCAGGACGCGTTCGCGCTGCGCAGCCAGCAGAAAGCGGCGCGCGCGCAAGCCGACGGCACGCTCGCGCAGGAGATCGTGCCGGTGACGATTGCGCAGAGGAAAGGCGAGCCGGCCGTCGTGTCGCGCGACGAGCATCCGCGCGAGACATCGCTCGACGCGCTCGCGAAACTCAAGGGCGTCGTGCGGCCGGACGGCACGGTGACGGCGGGCAACGCGTCGGGCGTGAACGACGGCGCGTGCGCGCTGCTCGTCGCGAGCGAGGCGGCCGCGCGGCGTCACGGGCTCGTGCCGCGCGCGCGCGTGCTGGGGATCGCGACGGCGGGCGTCGAGCCGCGGGTGATGGGCATCGGCCCGGCACCGGCCACGCACAAGCTGCTCGCGCGGCTCGGGATGACGATCGACCAGTTCGACGTGATCGAGCTGAACGAGGCGTTCGCCTCGCAGGGGCTCGCGGTGCTGCGCCTGCTCGGCGTCGCGGACGACGATGCGCGGGTGAATCCGAACGGCGGCGCGATCGCGCTCGGGCACCCGCTCGGCGCGTCCGGCGCGCGGCTCGTGACGACCGCGACGTATCAGCTGCATCGCACGAACGGCCGCTACGCGCTCTGCACGATGTGCATCGGCGTCGGTCAGGGGATCGCCATCGCGATCGAGCGCGTCTGATTCGCGCCGCCGCGCAGCGCGCGGCGATCGGCCAATCCGACCTTACGGCCCTACGGCCCGTGCCCGCAAGCGCACGGGCCGTTTTGCTTCATGCGCATCGCGACGGCGGCGTCGGGCGCACCACGCCGCACTGCACCGCACCGTGTCGCGCAATCGTGGCGAATCGCGTCGGGCCCATCGCCCCTTCCCGCAGGATCGCTTTCGCATCGTCCGGCGAGCTCTTCATTATTCGGATAACTCCTTGCTTGAAAAAGGTAAATCCGATTCGTCGCGGAATTCCCGCTCACTCATATTGGCGCGCGCCGCCCGCTTATCTCGTCATTCGAGGCAAGCTCCGAATATCAATGCATCTTATTTCCAATTCATGAATATTCCGGTGATAAAAATCGTGAAATAATTCATCTTGAATTATTTGATGTCGATCGGAAGCGCCGAATGGGTTCGAGCAAACATTCTAGTGCTGCAGGGCCGGCAACGACGACGAAAAGCCACGCCGGAAGCCCGCGTGCGGAACTCCGGTTTGATATGCGTCAAAGCGCAATTCATCATCTCGTGTTTTCGGGCGCGCCGGATTTGCCGAATGGCTGACGAAAACGGGGTGCAGGCCGATCGAACACAATTCGATCGATTTTTCTCGGCCGATGAAATCAATTAAAGGACACAGATCCAGCAATCGGAGCGTTCATGCGTAACAACCAACCCGTCACCCAACACGAATTCGATTATCCCGACGATGCGACCTTGATGTCGACCACCGATCCGCACGGCCGAATCACGTATGCGAACGCGACGTTCGTGCACGTCAGCGGGTATTCGAGCGACGAGATCGTCGGCGAGGCGCACAACGTCGTGCGCCATCCCGACATGCCGCGCGAGGCGTTCGCCGACATGTGGGCGACGTTGAAGCGCGGCGAGCCGTGGACCGCGCTCGTCAAGAACCGCCGCAAGAACGGCGACCATTACTGGGTGCGCGCGAATGCGGTGCCGGTGATTCGCGCCGGGCAGACGCAAGGCTACATGTCGGTGCGCACGAAGCCCGCGCGCGGCGAGATCGCCGCCGCCGAAGCGCTCTATCGCGGCTTGCGCGAAGGCCGCGCGGGCAGCCGGCGCTTCCACAAGGGCCTGATCGTGCGCACGGGGTTGCTGCGCGTCGGTTCGCTGCTGCAGACGATGTCGGTGCGCGCGCGCGTCCATTTGCCGATCGTCGCGCTGACGCCGGCGGTCGTCGGCGTCGCCTGGGCGGCGGGCGTGACGGGCGCGCCGCTCGCGCAGCTCGCGGGCGCGACGCTCGGCGGCGCGGCGCTCGCCGCGTGGTGGCTCGACGCGCAGATCGCGCGGCCGCTGCGCACGCTGCGCCGGCAGGCGCTCGACGTCGCGACCGGATCGAGCCGTCAGGGCGTCAACATGAACCGCACCGACGAGATCGGGATGACGCTGCGCACGATCAACCAGCTCGGGCTGATGTTCCGCTGGCTGATCGACGACGTCAGCGAGCAGGTGCTGACCGTGCAGCGCGCGATCAACGAGATCGCGCAGGGCAACAACGACCTGAGCGCGCGCACCGAGCAGGCGGCGACGAGCGTCCAGCAGACGGCCGCGTCGATGGCGCAGATGACGGCGACCGTGTCGAGCAACGCCGAGACGGCGACGCAGGCGAACCGGCTGTCCGAATCGGCGAGCCACGCGGCGGAGCGCGGCGGGCAGGCGGTGCGCGAGGTCGTCAGCACGATGGGCGAGATCACCGAGAGCTCGCGGCGGATCTCGGAAATCATCGGCGTGATCGACGGCATCGCGTTCCAGACCAACATCCTCGCGCTGAATGCCGCCGTCGAGGCCGCGCGCGCGGGCGAGCAGGGGCGCGGCTTCGCGGTCGTCGCGGGCGAGGTGCGCGCGCTCGCGCAACGCAGCGCGAACGCGGCGAAGGAGATCAAGACGCTGATCGGCGCGAGCGTCGAGCGGGTCGACTCCGGCGCGCAGACCGTCGACTGCGCGGGCAGGACGATGGACGAGATCGTGTCGCAGGTGAAGCGGGTGTCCGATCTGATCGCCGAGATCAGCGCGTCGACGAGCGAGCAGCGCGCGGGCGTCGCGCAGGTCGACGACGCGGTCGTCCATCTCGACAACATCACGCAGCAGAACGCGGCGCTCGTCGAAGAGAGCGCGGCGGCGTCGGAAAGCCTGCGGCAGCAGGCGACGATGCTCGTCGACGCGGTGGGCGTGTTTCGCTGAAGACGGGGCGGCGATGCGCGCGCATGCGTGCCGGCCTTGGCCGGGCGCGGTGCGGCGCGAAGCGCATGCGTGTTTCGTCGCCGCGCGAGGTTCGGGCTGGCCGGCGCGTCGCGGTGTCCGTGTCCGGCGATGCGCGTGTTCCGCCGATGTCGATGTCTGCCGCCGCGCGCGGCCGAACGCGCGCCGGCGTCTCGAGCGGCCGGTGCGGCGCGCATGACGCATGTGCGCGCGTCGGAGCGCGGGCTCGGCGACGCGGCTCGGGCGTTCGTCGTTTTGGCGTCTTGCTTGGAGGCGGCATCGGATGCGATCGCCCGCGCGCCGCCGATCGCGGTGCGTCGGCGGTGCGTCGGCGCGCGGGCTTGGCCCAGGTCTGCGTTCATCTCGGCGTTGCGCGCGTCGTCATGCGATCGCGCCATCGCATCGGCGGGCTTTTGCGCCTTGACGTCGCCGCCGCGGCGCGTGGCGCATGCGTCGCATGGCGCGTAGCGCCCGATCGTCGGGATGCCACGGCGCGGCGCGTGCGTCGCGCATGACCGGCATTTCCGGCGGCGGAATCCGCCGCGATTTCAGCGCGCAAAACAAGAAACGCCGCCGGAGCACGAGGCGCCGGCGGCGTTTCGCATGCCCGCGCCGCTCGCGCGGCGCGCGTCGGACATCACACGGCGACGCACATGTACTTGATCACGACGTAATCGTCGATCCCGTAATGCGAGCCCTCGCGCCCGAGCCCCGACTGCTTGACGCCGCCGAACGGCGCGACCTCGTTCGAGATGATTCCCGTGTTGATGCCGACCATCCCGTATTCGAGCGCTTCCGCGACGCGCCACACGCGGCCGATGTCGCGGCTGTAGAAGTACGCGGCGAGGCCGAACTCGGTGTCGTTCGCATGGCGAATCGCTTCGTCGTCGGTCGAGAACCTGAAGAGCGGCGCGAGCGGCCCGAACGTCTCTTCCTTCGCGACCTTCATCTCGGTCGTCACGCCGGTCAGCACGGTCGGCTCGAAGAAGCCGTGGCCGAGCGCGTGGCGCTTGCCGCCCGTCGTCACGCGCGCGCCCTTGCCGAGCGCGTCGGCGATGTGCGATTCGATCTTCTGCACGGCCGCCTCGTTGATGAGCGGCCCCTGCACGACGCCCGCGTCGGTGCCGAGCCCGACCTTCAGCTTCGCGACGGCCGTGGAGAGCTTCTCGGCGAACGCGTCGTAGACCTTCTCGTGCACGTAGAAGCGGTTCGTGCACACGCACGTCTGCCCGCTGTTGCGGTACTTCGACGCGATCGCGCCCTCGACCGCCGCATCGAGATCCGCATCGTCGAACACGATGAACGGCGCGTTTCCGCCGAGCTCGAGCGACACCTTCTTCACGGTCGGCGCGCATTGCGCCATCAGCAGGCGCCCGACGGGCGTCGAGCCGGTGAACGACAGCTTGCGCACGACGGGGTTCGACGTGAGCTCGCCGCCGATCGCCTTCGGGTCGCCCGTGACGACGCTGAACACGCCGGCCGGCACGCCCGCGCGCTCGGCGAGCACCGCCATCGCGAGCGCGGAGAACGGCGTCGCCTCGGCCGGCTTCACGACGATCGGGCAGCCGGCCGCGAGCGCCGGGCCGACCTTGCGCGTGATCATCGCCGCCGGGAAGTTCCACGGCGTGATCGCCGCGCACACGCCGACGGGCTCCTTCGTCACGACGATGCGCTTGTCGGCGGCGGGCGTCGGGATCGTATCGCCGTACACGCGCTTGCCTTCCTCCGCGAACCATTCGAGGAACGACGCCGCGTAGCCGATCTCGCCCTTCGCCTCGGCGAGCGGCTTGCCCTGCTCGGTCGTCAGGATGAGCGCGAGGTCGTCCGCATGCGCGACCATCAGGTCGTGCCACTTGCGCAGGATCGCCGCGCGTTCCTTCGCGGTCTTCTTGCGCCACGCGGGCCAGGCGGCGTTCGCCGCGTCGATCGCGCGACGCGTCTCGGCCGCGCCCATCGCGGGCACGGTGCCGATCAGCGCGCCCGTGGCCGGGTTGCGGACTTCGAACGTCGCGCCGCCTTCGGCGGCCTGCCATTCGCCCGCGACGAACGCGCGCTCGCGCAGCAGCGCGGGATCTTTCAGTGCAAGGGTTTCGTGAGCTGTAGTCATCGTGTGTCGACCGTATGCGGAACCGATTGGCGCCGCCCGCGCGGCGCGGCGAGGGCCGCGACGCGCGCGGGCGGGCGGCGAAAAACTCAGGCGGGCACGCCCACCGCTTCCTTCAGCACGCTCTCGAGAATGCCGAGCGCTTCGTCGAACACGGCGTCCTGAATGGTGAGAGGAAACAGGAAACGTATCACGTTCGCGTCGACGCCGCAGATGAGGAGCAGCAGGCCGCGCTCGAGCGCGAGCGTCTGCACGCGCTTCGTGAACGCGGCGTCGGCCGCGCGCGTGTCCGGATCGACGAATTCCGCCGCGACCATCGCGCCCGGGCCGCGCACGTCGGCGATCTGCGGCACGTCCGCGCGCCATGCGGCGAGCTTCGCCTTCAGCTTGTCGCCGAGCACGGTCGCGCGTTCGGCGAGCTTCTCTTCGTCGATCACGTCGAGCACCGCGTGCGCGGCCGCGACGGCGAGCGGGTTGCCCGCGTACGTGCCGCCCAGGCCGCCCGGCGCGGCGGCGTCCATCACGTCCGCGCGGCCGACGACGCCGGACAGCGGCATCCCGCCCGCGAGGCTCTTCGCGATCGTCATCAGATCGGCGGATACGTCGTAGTGCTCCATCGCGAACAGCTTGCCCGTGCGCGCGAAGCCCGTCTGCACTTCGTCGGCGATGAGCAGGATGCCGTGCGCGTCGCACAGCTTGCGCAGCGCGCGCACGAAATCGGCGGGCGCGGGGTTGAAGCCGCCTTCGCCCTGCACCGGCTCGAAGATGATCGCGGCGACGCGCTTCGGATCGATGTCGGCCTTGAACAGCGTCTCGACGGCGGCGATCGAATCGGCGGTCGTCACGCCGCGCAGCGCGTTCGGGTACGGCGCGTGGAACACGTCGCCCGGGAACGGGCCGAAGCCGATCTTGTACGGCGCGACCTTGCCCGTGAGCGCCATGCCCATCATCGTGCGGCCGTGGAAGCCGCCCGCGAACGCGATCACGCCCGGCCGGCCGGTGTATGCGCGCGCGATCTTCACCGCGTTCTCGACCGCCTCCGCGCCCGTCGTGAAGAACGCGGTCTTCTTCGGCAGCGCGATCGGCGCGCGCGCGTTGATCTTCTCGGCGAGCTCGACGTACGACGCGTACGGCACGATCTGGTACGCGGTGTGCGTGAAGTGCTCGAGCTGGTCGGCGATCGCCTTCACGATCTTCGGATGGCGGTGGCCCGTGTTCAGCACCGCGATGCCGGCCGCGAAGTCGATGAAGCGGCGCCCCTCGACGTCCCACAGCTCGGCGTTCTCCGCGCGCGCGGCGTAGAAGTCGCACATCACGCCGACGCCACGGGGCGTCGCAGCGTTCTTGCGGGCGTGCAGATCGGCATTTTTCACAATCGTCTCTCCTGGCGGTTCGAATGCGCGGGGGGCGGCGGCCGCCCGCGGGCACGTTGTCCCGGCGTGCGCGTTGAAACCACTATAATCAAACTTGGCTCTGAAAATCAGAGCCATTTTGATAAATATGTAGGAGCCAATTATGCGGGTGAGCGTGCTGTCGGACTGGCTGGCGCAGCGGATCGTGCGCGGCGGCGGCGCGCAGCCGATCTACCGGCAACTGCACCGGCTGCTGCAGCAGGCGATCCTGACCCGCGAGTTGCCGGCTGGCGCGCGCGTGCCGTCGTCGCGGCTTCTCGCGGCGGAGCTCGGGATCGCGCGCAACACCGTCACGCAGGTCTACGAGCAGCTCGCGCTCGAAGGCTACGTGAGCTCGGCGACCGGGCGCGGCACGTTCGTCGCGGACAGTGCGCCGGACGAGATCGTCGGCGCGCCGGCCGAATCGCCGCGGGGCGCGCGCGGCGCGGCGGCGTCGGGCGCTGGAGCGTCGATCGGCGGCTCGGCGTCCGGCACGGCATCCGGCACGGCATCCGGCACGGCATCCGACCCCGCATCCGCGCCCGGTTTCGCGCGCCGCTCGCTGTCCGCGCGCGGCGCGTGCCTCGTCGGCGGCGCGGGCGTGTCGAAGCGGCAAGGCGGCGCGTTCATGCCGGGCGTGCCGGATGTGTCGCGTTTCCCGGCGCGCGTGTGGACGCGGCTGCACAACAAGTACTGGCGGCGTCTGCGCCCGGAGCTGCTGACCTACGCGCCGGGCGGCGGCCTCGCGTCGCTGCGCGAGGCGCTCGCCGATTATCTGCGCACGTCGCGCTCGGTGCGCTGCGCGCCCGAGCAGATCATCGTGACGACGGGCATTCATCAGTCGATCGATCTCGCGGTGCGCCTCCTGACCGATCCGGGCGACGTGATCTGGACCGAAGACCCGTGCTACTGGGGCGTGCGCAGCGTGATGCACGTGTCGGGCCTGACGACGCGGCCGATTTCCGTCGACGAGGAAGGGATCGCGCCGACGCCCGCCGATTTCGCGGCGCCGCCGAAGCTGATGCTCGTCACGCCGTCGCATCAGTATCCGCTCGGCATGGTGATGAGCCTCGCGCGGCGGCGTACGTTGCTCGAATACGCGCGCCAGCACGGCGCGTGGATCATCGAGGACGATTACGACAGCGAGTTCCGCTACGGCAGCCGGCCGCTCGCGTCGCTGCAGGGGCTCGACACGGCGGGGCAGGTGATCTACGTCGGCAGCTTCAGCAAGACGCTGTTTCCGGGCCTGCGGGTCGGCTATCTGGTCGCGCCGGAGCCGCTCGCCGAGAGCTTCGCGACCGCGAGCGCCGAGCTGTACCGAGAAGGGCAACTGCTGCAGCAGGCGGTGCTCGCCGAGTTCATCGCGGAAGGGCACTTCGTGTCGCACATCCGCAAGATGCGCACGCTGTACGGGCAGCGCCGGCAGACGCTGCTCGACGCGCTCGCGCGCCGCTACGGCGATGCGCTGCCCGCGGTCGGCGGCGATGCGGGGCTGCATCTCGTGATGCGGCTGCCGGACGGCGCCGACGATCGCGCGGTCGCGCGCGCGGCGCTCGAGCGCGACATCGTCGTGCGCGCGCTGTCCGGCTATTACGCGGATGCGAAGCGTGCGGGCTCGGGCCTGCTGCTCGGCTACGCGTGCGTGCCGGAGGACGAGATCGGGCGCGCGTTCGACACGCTGTCGTACGCGATCGACGACATGGTGTTCGGGCGCGAGGCGGCGGCATCGGCGGCGGATCGGGCCGAGCGGGCCGCCGCCGCACGCTGAGCGGCGCGCGCGTTTGCCGGCGGCCGATCCCGCGCGGCGATCGCGATCGCGAGCGCGCCGCGCGATGCGCATCATCCGCACGCGAACGCGGGGGCGGCGTTTTCCGGTTTCCTGTCGAAGCGCACGGACGTCGATCCGAGCGGGTTTCGTCAGCGCACGTCGCCCGGGGGGCCGCGGCACCGTCGGGCACGCGCTGCGGAGCGCCGCCGCGGCGGGCATCCGGCACCAGTTCCGACGCGCCGCTCGCGCGCGGCCGCGCCGCGTCACAGCCGGATCAGCATCGCGCCCGCGACGACGAGCACGCATGCGGCGAGCCGTCGCGCGTTGGGCTGCTCGTGCAGCGCGAACCAGCCGATCGCGACCGCGAAGATCGAGCTCGTCTCGCGCAGCGCGGACACGGTCGCCACCGGCAGGTGCCGGTACGCGACGATCGCGATCGCATACGCGGCGAGCGACAGCGTGCCGGCGACGAGCCCGCGCGAGGCGGCGGCGCGCGTGCCGACGACCGCGCGCAAGCCGCGCAGCCGACAGATCAGCGTGAACTGCGGCGCGTTCCATAGCAGGTACACCCATGCGACGTACGCGAGCGGGTTGCCGGCGAGCCGCACGCCGCGGGCGTCGACGACGGAGTACGCGGCGATGAAAAGGCCCTTCAGGATCGCGTACGGCACGCTTTCGCCGGAAAAGCGCAAGCCGCGCTTGAACGCGAGCGACACGATGCCGAGCGACACGAGCGCGATGCCGGCGAGCGCGAACGGCGTCGGTTTTTCGCCGAGCGCGCCGAGCGCGAGCGCGCAGACGACGAGCGGCGACAAGCCGCGCGCGATCGGATAGATCTGGCTGAATTCGCCGCTGCGGTACGCGCGCAGCAGCGCGACGCAATAGCCGAGCTCGAGGAGCGCCGAGCCCGCGATGTACGGCCACGCGGCGGCGGGCGGCAGCGGCAGCGCGAGCGCGAGCGCCGCGCCGAACAGCAAATACGGCACCGACATCGTGCCGAGCTGCGCGACGCGGTCTTCGCTGACGTGCAGGAACGCGTTCCACGCCGCGTGCAGCAGCGCGGAGAACAGCACGAGCAGGACGAATAGTTGATCCATCGGCGCGGGAGCCAGCGGCCGGCGAGCGGCTTGCCGGAATGGCGGAGCGCACGATTATCGCCGCGTTTGCGATCTCGCGTCGGTTTGCGCGGCGGCCGCGCGTCGCGCGCCGTGCGCATGTGCCGCCCGAAAAAAGGAGCACAGCGAACGAGCGCGGCGGCGGCGCGGTCGGCTCGCGCGCAATTGCGCGCAGGATTGTCGATAATAGAGCGTTCTGTCCTTTATCGGATTCAGCGATGACCGAGACCAAGCCAACCGACGCGGCGGCGCCGCGCCTCACGAGCCTGTCGCACGGCGGCGGCTGCGGCTGCAAGATCGCGCCCGGCGTGTTGTCGGAGCTGCTCAGGCGCAATGCGCCGCCCGCGCTCTTTCCCGATCTGCTCGTCGGCACCGAGACGTCCGACGACGCGGCCGTCTATCGTCTGAACGACGAGCAGGCGATCGTCGCGACGACCGATTTCTTCATGCCGATCGTCGACGATCCGTTCGACTTCGGCCGCATCGCGGCGACGAACGCGCTGTCCGACGTCTACGCGATGGGCGGCAAGCCGATTCTCGCGCTCGCGCTCGTCGGCATGCCGATCAACGTGCTGCCGCACGAGACGATCGCCGCGGTGCTGCGCGGCGGCGAGGCGGTGTGCGCGGACGCGGGCATCCCCGTCGCGGGCGGGCATTCGATCGATTCGGTCGAGCCGATCTACGGGCTCGCGGCGCTCGGCGTCGTCCATCCGGCGCGCGTGAAGCGCAACGCGGCCGCGCGCGCGGGCGACGTGCTCGTGCTCGGCAAGCCGCTCGGCGTCGGCGTGCTGTCCGCCGCGCTGAAGAAGGACCGCCTCGACGCCGACGGCTACGCGCAGATGATCGCGACGACGACGAAGCTGAACCGGCCGGGCACGGCGCTCGCCGCGCTGCCGGGCGTGCATGCGCTGACCGACGTGACGGGCTTCGGCCTGCTCGGCCACACGCTCGAGCTCGCGCGCGGCGCCGGGTTGACCGCGCGCGTGCGCTACGGCGCGCTGCCGTGGCTCGCGGGCGTCGAGGCGCTCGCCGCCGACGGCGTGTTCACCGGCGCATCCGGCCGCAACTGGGCCGCGTACGGTCACGATGTGCGCCTGCGCGACGGCCTGCCCGCCGTCGCGCAGGCGCTGCTGACCGATCCGCAGACGTCGGGCGGATTGCTCGTCGCCTGCGCGCCGGAAGCGGTCGACGACGTGCTCGCATGCTTTGGCGACGACGGCTTCGATCGCGCGGCGGTGATCGGCGAAATGGTCGACGGGCCGGCGCGGGTCGATGTCAGCTGACGAGCGCTCGCGGAGGTTCACGCGAGCTCATGAGAGCCCGCGAGCGCCCACGAGGCGGCGCGATGCGCGCTCGCGGCGCGGCCCGCGGCCCGCGGCCATGCGCCGCGGCGAACGCGCCTGTCGCGTCGCCATGCGCCGCGAATCGCTCGGCGCGATCCTCATCGCACCTGCCTCGCCGGCCCGCGCTCGTCTCCTGCGCGAGCGCGCCGGCCGGTCAACGCTTTTCCTGCTCGCCGAACTTCGCCAGCAGGAAATCGATGGCGCTGCGCAGCTTGGCCGTCGGGCGGCGGTCCTGCGCGTAGACGAGATACATCGGCGACGGCGCGAGCGACCACGCGGGCAGGACGGGCACCAGGCGGCCGGCGGCGAGATCGTTGGTCAGCACGGCTTCAGGCTGCAGCACGATGCCGAGGCCTTGCAGTGCGGCGACGCGCAACGCATCGCCGTGGTTGGCGGTGAAGCTGCCGCGTACGGCGACCTCGCGGATCTCGCCGCGCGGCCCGACGAGCCGCCAACGGTCGCGGCGCCGCCAATACGACAGGCCGAGACACGCGTGCTCGGCCAAGTGCTCGGGACGCTTCGGGGCGCCATGCCGCGCGAGATAGGACGGCGCGGCGGCGAGCCGCCTGCGGTAGGGCTTCAGCGGCCGCGCAACCAGCCCCGGCGCGTCGATGTCGCCGATATGGACGCGCAGTTCGAAATCGTCGTGCCAGAAGCGCGGCGCGTCGTTGTCGAGCGTCAGGTCGACGCGAACCTGAGGATGTTGCGCCATGTATTCGGCGAGCGCGGGCACGAGGCTGTAGCTTCCGAAACCCACCGGCGCGACGACGCGCAGCACGCCGCTCGGCGTCGCGTGCAGTTCGGCCGCGCTGTGTTCGGCCGCTCGACTTCCGCCAGCGCGCGCTTGCAGCGCTCGTAATAGAGCTGGCCGACGTCGGACAACTGCTGCCGGCGCGTCGTGCGATGAAGCAGCCGCGCGCCGAGGCGCGCTTCGATGGCCTGCACGCGTTTGGCCACCATCTGGGCGGACACCTGGCTCGCTTCGGCCGCGGCGGCGAAGCTGCCGCATTCGACGACCCGCACGAACATCTCCATATCGGCGAGGACATTCACGATTGACAACCCATGGGTTTGGAGTGCCGTGAATTGTCGCATGTTTATTCGTCGCGTCTTTGCGCTCATCCTGTCGCTTCGCCCCGATTCCCGGGGTCTTGGACGAGGACATGCGATGCCTACGATTCATCTGGAAATGCACCCGGGCCGCACGCTGGAGCAGAAGCGCGCGTTCGTGAACGAAGTGACGCGCGTCACGGCGCAGACGTTGAACTGTCCCGTCGAGAGCGTCGACATCGTCATCACCGAAGTGCCGCGCGACGCATGGGCGAAAGCGGGGAAGCTGATTTCGGATCGCTGAGCATGAGCGCGCGCGCATCGGCCATGCGCGCGCGTTCGCGTGCTCGGCGTTCCGGGACGACGCACGACGAACGTACGTTCGCCGCGGAGATCGGGGCGCGTGGGAGCGGACTGATCGCTTGCTCGCGCATTCGCGATGAATGCGCTGAATGCGATGGGCGCTCGCATGCTGTCGCGGGCGAGCGCCCCATCCGTGCCGTGCGCCGGAAGAAGCACTGCCCGCATTGCGCGTGCGCCGGCGCGCTTCGCCGCGCTCGCGAGCCCGCGACGATCGTCCTCTTCTTCCACGCCGATGCGCCGCCACCGGCCGCGTCCGTTCGCGCGCATTGCCCGCCGCGCACGCACACGGCTTTTGCCGCCAGCCTCGCCGGACAGCGCATGTTCGCGCGCGGCCGCGGCGCGAACGCGCGTTTCGCCCGGTCTTCGAGCCGGCTCGCGGCGACGCGGGCCGCAACCGCCGTCGTCGTGCTCGCATGCGGCGCCGCAGCCTTTGCACCCGTTTGAATATTGACGTCCTTTATACTGCTCGCGCAGTCTCCGAACGCCGTTCTCATCGAACCTACTTTTAATAAGGAACGCTAATGCTGACTCGCTCGATACTTTCCGCAGCCGTGTTTTCGCTCGCCGCTTGCGCGACGGCGCAATCCGTCGCGCAGAACAACGGTGACGCGTTCGCCGAAGCCGGTGCACAGGGCCGCCCGGTGAAGGTGATGATCGTCACGATGTTCGGCCCCGAAGGCCAGGCGTGGCTCGACCGTCTCGGCCCGTGGAAGAACATCGCGGTGCCTGGCCTGTCGCCCGATTATCCGGACGTGCATTGCAACAAGCAGGACGTGTGCGTCGTTACGACGGGCATGGGCTACGCGAACGCGGCGTCGACGATCATGGCGCTCACGTTCTCGCGCCGCTTCGATCTGCGGCAGACGTACTTCCTGATCTCGGGCATCGCGGGCGTCGATCCGGCGCGCGGCACGCTCGGCACCGCCGCGTGGGCGAAATACCTCGTCGACTTCGGCCTGCAATGGGAGCTCGACGCGCGCGAGATTCCGGCCGGCTGGAGCGGCGGCTATCTCGGCATCAACACGAAGAGCCCGAGCGACAAGCCGCCGCTCGACTATCGCACCGAGGTGTTCCAGTTGAACGGCACGCTCGCGGACGCCGCGTACGCGCTGTCGCGCAACGTCCAGCTCGCCGACAGCGCGCAAGCGCAGGCGGCGCGCGCGAAGTTCAACTACGCGCCGGCGAACCAGCCGCCCGTGGTCACGCGTTGCGACACGTCGTCGGGCAACACGTGGTTCTCCGGCACGCTGCTCGGCGAGCGCGCGCGTCAATGGACGAAGATCCTCACCGACAACAAGGGCACGTATTGCATGACCGCGCAGGAAGACAATTCGACGTTCGAAGCGCTCAAGCGCGCGGCGAGCGTGAACCGCGTCGATCTGAATCGCGTCGCGGTGCTGCGCACCGGCTCGGATTTCGATCGCCCGTATCAAGGCCAGACGAGCGTCGACAATCTGCTGAACTACGCGGATCAGGGCGGCTTCCCGCTCGCGACCGAGAACCTGTATCGCGCGGGCAACCCGCTCGTGCAGGACATCGTCACGCACTGGGGCGAATGGAAGGACGGCGTGCCGCGCCGCTGACGCATGCGGCGCGCGTCGGTCAGCGTGACGGCGCGGTCGAGCGGAACGGTTTCCACACGGGCGTGCTGTCGTCCCAGTGATCGAGCTGCGATGGAATCGGACTGTTCATGATCGTGATCTCGCACTGAAGAATGACGTGGCTGCATGCTGCATGACGCGCCGCGCATCGGCTTCGATGCGCGGCGCGTCGCGTTTACCGGCCTGCGCCCGCGAGCTGATTCGCATCGGGGTCCGGACGATACGCACGCTGCGCGACGAGCTCGGCGCCGGGCGGTGCGTACGACATCGACTTGCGCAACGCGGCGAGCGTGCCGTCGCGTTGCGCCTGTTCGAGATCCGCGCGGACTTCGGCGCGCGTGCGGGGGCTGTGGCTGTGCCACGACGCGTCGCCGTCGCTGCCCGCAGGGCTGATCCCGCCGTCCGCGAATGCCGGCGCGGCAACGGCGAGCGCGAAGGCGGCGACGGCGAGAAGACTGCTGCGTTTCATGATGTGACTCCTGTCGATTCGATGCGCACGTCGAAAGCGGTGCGCGACAGGCTGTACTCTAGGCGCGCGCGCGGCGGCGATAAATGGCGATGTCGCGAATTGAATTGTCGCGAGGATGGAACAATCGGAGTCCGTGACGTCGGCAGGGGCTTGCGACGAGGGCGCGCGACGCGTGTCGTGGAAAAGTGGCGCGGCGTGCGAGCGGCGACGTGCGCGCCCGGGCGGAACGCCGCGCCGCGTGCGAATGCGCCGCGCACTTTCGCGGCGCGCCGCAACAAGCGCGGCGGCGCGTTGCGCGAATCATCGCGCCGAATTTTCCGGGCGAGGGCGGATCTGCGCATTACGCGATATGCGCTACGCGAACGGAGAGCGCAGCGAGCAGCGGCGACGTCGAACGCGAGCAACAAACTGGCTCGTCGTCCGAACGGGACGCGATGGGCTCGCGTCCACGTTTGCCCTCGATCATCGCGCGTCATGCGCGGGTTTCGATCGACAGGCGCTGCCGCGATCTCGCGTGCGGGCCGCGCCGGCCGTCGTGCGCCGCGCGTTGCACATCGCACATCGCACATTGCACGTCGCAATCAACCGTTGAAATGACGCAAGCCGGTGCGGCAAAGAGATTCGCGCAGTGCCGGGTGACATGCAGAGAAAGAGGACCTGCGAAGATTGTGCGCGTCGCCAGTCCGTTCATCGTTCACGCGCGCGCTGCGATATGCCCGAGCGCTTCGCAGGCGAGGGAGCCGGCGCGCATTCGCTGCTGCGGCTCGCAGGAACGCTGTCGGCGAAGGCGCTGCGAACGCCGCGCCGTCGACGTTCCGAATGCACTGGGAAGACGGTGCGGGGCCGGCAGACCGAATCGCGGCGCGCATTGCGCCGGGAGCGTTCTCGAGGACTGGCGAACGCCGCGAAGCGCCGATTGCGTCAACCGGCCGATCCGCTCTTAAGAAGGCGTTCAATTAAAAGTGGACAAACGAAAGAATGAGTTGCGTACGATCATTTATCGCGGCGCTTGCCGGCGCAACGCGGCATTCCCGCGCGCGGCCGCTGCGGCGCGCCCGTTCGTCGACGGCGAAAAAATTGGACGACCGGCCCGCGCGCGCTTTTGCCCGCGCGCGCGACCGACCCCGACCGCTCAAGCGACCCACTCGTTCAACACCGGCGTGTCGAGCGACGGCGCGCGCTCGGCTTCCTCGAACGTGCGCTTGCTGCAGGTCGCATCGAGCCCCTTGCGGCCGCTCAGCAGCGGGCAGCGCTCGAAGATCTCGGCGATCCAGTCGACGAACACGCGCACTTTCGGCGACAGATGCCGGCTGTGCGGATAGACGACCGAAATCGGCATCGGCAGCGGCTTGTAGCCCGGCAGCACCTCCTTCAGCGCGCCGTTGCGCAGTTGCGGCAGCACCATGAAGAGCGGCGGCTGGATCAGCCCGAAGCCTTCGATCCCGCAGGTCACGTACGCGTCCGCGTCGTTGACCGACACGAGGCCGTTCATCTTCACCTCGACTTCCTTGCCGTCGATCAGGAACGCCCAATCGATCGTGCGCCCGGTGCGGCTCGAGAAGTAGTTGACGGCCTTGTGCTGCGCGAGCTCCTCGATCGTCTGCGGCTCGCCGTACTTCTCGAGATACGCGGGCGAGGCGACCGTCGTGCCCTCGAACAGCCCGACGCGCCGCGCGACGAGCGACGAATCCTGCAGCGCGCCGACGCGGATCACGCAGTCGATGCCTTCCTGCAGCAGATCGACCGGCCGGTCCGACAGGCCGAGCTGCAGGTCGATGTCCGGAAAGCGCGAATGGAATTCGCACAGCGCGGGAATCACGATCAGGCGTCCGATCGAACCCGGCATGTCGACCCGCAGCTTGCCGTGCGGTTTTCGATTGTTCGTCTGGAAGCTCGCCTCGGTTTCCTCGACGTCCGCGAGAATCCGCACGCAGCGCTCGTAGTACGCGGCGCCGTCGGGCGTGAGGGACAGACGGCGCGTCGTCCGGTGCATCAGCCGCACGCCGAGGAAGGCTTCCAGATTCTGGATGATCGTCGTCACCGACGCGCGCGGCAGGCCGAGCGTCTCGGCCGCTTTGGTAAAGCTGTTCGTATCGACGACGCGCGTAAACACCTGCATGGCCTGCAGCCGGTCCATTACTTTACCTCCGCGATATTGACGCCCTGAACAGACGCAGGCCGCGACACCGATGAAGGCGGCGCAGCCGACGATTGTTCAGGGGACGTGAATTGTGTTGCCGGATTATAGGCATTTATCCCGATGTCTGCCGGACCCAGAATTCGATCCATCTCGTAATGGACGCGCGACGCCGCGCACGACACGTCATGGACGCATTCGATTTCCGCCGCCCAATCCCCCGCACGAGCGCAGAAGGCGCGCGCGCGCGGCCGGCGCTCGCGGTGTCGGACGTCGTGATCGGCGGCTACGCGCAGGACATCGTGCTGCGCCTCTACCGGCGCCCCGAAAAGTCCTCGTTGCCGGTAGTGCTTTATTTCCACGGCGGCGGCTTCGTGCGCGGCTCGCTCGACGATGCCGACCGCGCCGCGCGCCATCTCGCCGAGCACGTGCCGGCGCTCGTCGTGTCGGTCGATTATTCGCTCGCGCCGCGGCATCCGTTCCCGGCCGCGCCGGAAGACGCGTACTGCGCGGCGCGCTGGGCCGAGGCCCGCGCGCGCGCGTTCGGCGGCAATCCGCGCAAGATCGGCGTCGCGGGGCACGACGCGGGCGGCCAGCTCGCGAACTGCCT
The DNA here is from genome assembly GCF_001524445.2 of Burkholderia savannae. Classification (NCBI taxonomy): domain Bacteria; kingdom Pseudomonadati; phylum Pseudomonadota; class Betaproteobacteria; order Burkholderiales; family Burkholderiaceae; genus Burkholderia; species Burkholderia savannae. The sequence continues at coordinate 1,733,386 of NZ_CP013418.1, read as the reverse complement.
CGCGTTCATCGCGCGCGACCGCGGCGAGATCCGCATCGCCGCGCAGGCGCTGATCGGCCCGATGCTCGATCCGAGCCTCACGCGGCTCGCCGACGCGGCGCGCGTTGCGTCGTCCGACATCACCGCGCAGGAGTGCGCCGCGTGCTATCGCGCTTACTTGCCGCAGCCGTCGCAGCGCATGCATCCGTATGCGGCGCCGCTCGAATCGGTGCGCCTCGCGGGGCTGCCGCCGACGCTCGTCGCGACCGCGCAGAACGACGTGCTGCACGTCGAGGCCGAGAAATACGCGAGCTGCCTGATCGACGCGGGCGTGCCGACGCAGGTGGTCCGCTACCGGGACGTGTCGCACGCGGCGCTCGCCGATCACGCGCCCGCGCTCGAAGAGGCGGCGCGATTCTTTCAAAGCCGCTTCAGCGCGGGTTCGCCGGGCTGACGCTGCTTTCATCCGAATCCAGAACAACCGACAACTTGGGGGTTTATTCATGGCTATCTTGCGTACTTCCCGTTCGCGGATCGCGGCCGCGACGCTTGCGGCCGTCGTCATCGCGGGCCTCGGCGCGTTCGGCGCGATCCGCGTGAACGCGGGCGCGCCGGACAAGGCGGCGGCGCCGCTGCCGGAGGTCGACGTCGCGACCGTGCTGTCGAAGACGATCACCGACTGGCAGTCCTATTCGGGCCGGCTCGAGGCGGTCGAGAAGGTCGACGTGCGTCCGCTCGTGTCGGGCACGATCGTGTCGGTGAACTTCAAGGACGGCGCGCTCGTGAAGAAGGGCGACGTGCTGTTCGTGATCGATCCGCGTCCTTACCAGGCGGAAGTCGATCGCGCGGCCGCGCAGCTCGCCGGCGCGCAGGCCCGCAACGGCTACGCGCAGAGCGACTGGCAGCGCGCGCAGCGCCTGATCGGCGACAACGCGATCGCCAAGCGCGACTACGACGAAAAGCAGAACGCCGCGCGCGAGGCGACGGCGAACCTGAAGGCGGCCGAAGCCGCGCTCGAAACGGCGCGGATCAACCTCGGCTACACGAGGATCAGCGCGCCCGTGTCGGGCCGCGTGTCGCGCGCGGAGATCACGCTCGGCAACGTCGTGTCGGCGGGCGCGTCGGCCGCGCCGCTCACGACGCTCGTGTCGGTGTCGCCGATCTACGCGTCGTTCGACGCGGACGAGCAAACGTACCTGCAATACATCGGCGGCGCGAAGGACGGCCGCAAGGTGCCCGTCGAGCTCGGCCTCGCGAACGAGCGCGGCTACTCGCGGCAGGGCGTGATCGATTCGGTCGACAACCGGCTCGACACCTCGTCCGGCACGATCCGCGTGCGCGCGCGCTTCGACAACGCGGACGGCGCGCTCGTCCCGGGCCTCTATGCGCGCGTGAAGGTGGGCGGCAGCGCGCCGCATCCGGCGCTGCTGATCGACGATGCGGCGATCAACACCGACCAGGACAAGAAGTTCGTGTTCGTCGTCGACCAGCAGGGCCGCGTGTCGTACCGCGAAGTGCAGCTCGGCTCGCAGCACGGCAATCAGCGCGTGATCGCGGGCGGGCTCGCGGCGGGCGACCGGATCGTCGTGAACGGCACGCAGCGCGTGCGTCCGGGCGAGCAGGTGAAGCCGCATCTCGTGCCGATGACGGGCGGCGACGACGCCGCAGCCGCGACGCCCGTGGCGGGCGGCGTGCAGCGTCCGCAGGGCGCGCCGGGCAACGCGCGCGCGTGACGGGCGGCCGTATTCCCGGAGCGCCCGCCGCGCCGGCGCGCCTAATCAGATAGAGCCTTCCATGAACATATCGAAATTCTTCATCGATCGACCGATCTTCGCAGGGGTGCTGTCGGTCGTCATCCTGCTCGCCGGGATGATCGCGATGTTCCTGCTGCCGATTTCCGAGTATCCGGAAGTCGTGCCGCCGTCCGTGATCGTCAAGGCGCAGTACCCGGGCGCGAACCCGAAGGTGATCGCCGAGACGGTCGCGTCGCCGCTCGAGGAGCAGATCAACGGCGTCGAGGACATGCTGTACATGCAGTCGCAGGCGAACAGCGACGGCAACATGACGATCACCGTCACGTTCAAGCTCGGCACCGATCCGGACAAGGCCACGCAGCTCGTGCAGAACCGCGTGAACCAGGCGCTGCCGCGCCTGCCGGAAGACGTGCAGCGGCTCGGCATCACGACGGTCAAGAGCTCGCCGACGCTGACGATGGTCGTGCACCTGATCTCGCCGAACGACAGCTACGACATGACGTATCTGCGCAACTACGCGCTCATCAACGTGAAGGATCGTCTGTCGCGCATTCAGGGCGTCGGCCAGGTGCAGCTGTGGGGCGCGGGCGACTACGCGATGCGCGTGTGGCTCGATCCGCAGAAGGTCGCGCAGCGCAACCTGACGGCCGACGACGTCGTGCGCGCGATCCGCGAGCAGAACGTGCAGGTCGCCGCGGGCGTGATCGGCGCGTCGCCGACGCTGCCCGGCACGCCGCTGCAACTGTCGGTGAACGCGCGCGGCCGCCTGCAGAACGAGGACGAATTCGGCGACATCGTCGTGAAGACCGCGCCGGACGGCGGCGTCACGCACTTGCGCGACATCGCGCGCATCGAGCTCGACGCGTCCGAGTACGGGCTGCGCTCGCTGCTCGACAACAAGCCGGCCGTCGCGATGGCGATCAACCAGTCGCCGGGCGCGAACTCGCTCGCGATCTCCGACGAAGTGCGCAAGACGATGGCCGAGTTGAAGCAGGACTTCCCGGCGGGCGTCGACTACAAGATCGTCTACGACCCGACGCAGTTCGTGCGCTCGTCGATCAAGGCGGTCGTCCACACGCTGCTCGAAGCGATCGCGCTCGTCGTGATCGTCGTGATCGTGTTCCTGCAGACGTGGCGCGCGTCGATCATTCCGCTGATCGCGGTGCCGGTGTCGATCGTCGGCACGTTCTCGCTGCTGCTGCTGTTCGGCTATTCGATCAACGCGCTGTCGCTGTTCGGGATGGTGCTCGCGATCGGGATCGTCGTCGACGATGCGATCGTCGTCGTCGAGAACGTCGAGCGGAACATCGAGAACGGGCTCACCGCGCGGCAGGCGACCTACAAAGCGATGCAGGAAGTGAGCGGGCCGATCATCGCGATCGCGTTGACGCTCGTCGCCGTGTTCGTGCCGCTCGCGTTCATGTCGGGCCTGACGGGCCAGTTCTACAAGCAGTTCGCGATGACGATCGCGATCTCGACGGTGATCTCGGCGTTCAACTCGCTGACGCTGTCGCCCGCGCTGTCGGCGATCCTGCTCAAGGGCCACGGCGACAAGGAAGACTGGCTCACGCGCGTGATGAACCGCGTGCTCGGCGGCTTCTTCCGCGGCTTCAACAAGGTGTTCCATCGCGGCGCGGAGAACTACGGGCGCGGCGTGCGCGGCGTGCTGTCGAGAAAGGCGGTGATGCTCGGCGTGTATCTCGCGCTCGTCGGCGCGACCGTGATGATCTCGAAGATCGTGCCGGGCGGCTTCGTGCCCGCGCAGGACAAGGAGTATCTGATCGCGTTCGCGCAATTGCCGAACGGCGCGTCGCTCGACCGCACCGAGAAGGTGATCCGCGACATGGGCGCGATCGCGCTCAAGCAGCCGGGCGTCGAGAGCGCGGTCGCGTTCCCGGGGCTGTCGGTGAACGGCTTCACGAACAGCTCGAGCGCGGGCATCGTGTTCGTCACGCTGAAGCCGTTCAATCAGCGTCACGGCAAGGCGTTGTCGGCGGGAGCGATCGCGGGCGCGCTGAATCAGCAGTACGCGGCGATCAAGGATTCATTCGTCGCGGTGTTCCCGCCGCCGCCCGTACTCGGCCTAGGCACGCTCGGCGGCTTCAAGATGCAGATCGAGGATCGCGGCGCGGTAGGCTACGCGCGGCTCGCGGATGCGACGAACGACTTCATCAAGCGTGCGCAACAGGCGCCCGAGCTCGGGCCGCTCTTCACAAGCTACCAGATCAACGTGCCGCAGCTGAACGTCGACCTCGACCGCGTGAAGGCGAAGCAGCTCGGCGTGAACGTGACCGACGTGTTCGACACGATGCAGATCTATCTCGGCTCGCTGTACGTGAACGACTTCAACCGCTTCGGCCGCGTTTATCAGGTGCGCGTGCAGGCGGACGCGCCGTTTCGCCAGCGCGCGGACGACATCCTGCAGCTGAAGACGCGCAACGCGGCGGGCGAGATGGTGCCGTTGTCGTCGCTCGTCACGGTGTCGCCGACGTTCGGGCCGGAGATGGTCGTGCGCTACAACGCGTACACGGCGGCCGACGTGAACGGCGGGCCCGCGCCCGGCTACTCGTCGGGGCAGGCGCAGGCGGCCGTCGAGCGGATCGCCGCGCAGACGCTGCCGCGCGGCGTGAAGTTCGAATGGACCGATCTCACGTATCAGCAGATTCTGGCCGGCGACTCGGCGTTCTGGGTGTTCCCGATCAGCGTGCTGCTCGTGTTCCTCGTGCTCGCCGCGCTGTATGAAAGCCTGACGCTGCCGCTCGCGGTGATCCTGATCGTGCCGATGAGCATTCTGTCGGCGCTCACCGGCGTGTGGCTCACGCAGGGCGACAACAACATCTTCACGCAGATCGGGCTGATGGTGCTCGTGGGGCTGTCCGCGAAGAACGCGATCCTGATCGTCGAATTCGCGCGCGAGCTCGAGCATGACGGCAAGACGCCGTTCGAGGCCGCCGTCGAGGCGAGCCGGCTGCGGCTGCGCCCGATCCTGATGACGTCGATCGCGTTCATCATGGGCGTCGTGCCGCTCGTGCTGTCGACGGGCGCAGGCGCGGAGATGCGGCACGCGATGGGCATCGCGGTGTTCTTCGGGATGCTCGGCGTGACGCTGTTCGGCCTGATGCTGACGCCGGTGTTCTACGTGGTGCTGCGCACGCTCGCGGGCGGCAAGATTCACGTCGCGCAGAAGGATTCGGCGGGCTACGGGCTGCCGGCTCCGGACGCTTGAGGATAGGAAGATGAACAAGACCAACATCAACGAACGCATCGCGCGCGTCGCGAAGATCGCGGCGGCGAGCGGCCTGCTCGTCGCGCTGCTCGCCGCGTGCGCGGTCGGGCCCGACTACAAGCGGCCGGACGTCGCGACGCCCGCCGCGTTCAAGGAAGCGCCGACGCTCGCGCAGGGCGAGCAGGCCGGCACGTGGAAGGCCGCCGAGCCCGCCGACGACGCGCATCGCGGCGAATGGTGGCGGGTATTCGGAGATCCCGTGCTCGACGCGCTCGAGGAGCAGGCGCTCGCGGCGAACCAGAACCTGAAGGCCGCGGCGGCGCGCGTCGAGCAGGCGCGCGCGGCGACGCGCGCCGCGCGCTCGCAGTGGTTCCCGCAAGTGGGCGCCGGCTTCGGGCCGACGCGCGAGGGGCTGTCGTCGGCGTCGCAATTCCAGCCGCAAGGCGCGGGCCCGACGAACGCGACGCTCTGGCGCGCGCAGGGCACGGTGTCGTACGAAGCGGATTTGTTCGGCCGGGTCGGCCGCAACGTCGAAGCGTCGCGCGCGGATGAAGCGCAGAGCCAGGCGCTGTTCCGCTCGGTGCAGCTCGCGTTGCAGGCGGACGTCGCGCAAAATTATTTCGAGCTGCGCCGGCTCGATTCCGACCAGGATCTGTACCGGCGCACGGTCGAACTGCGCGAGCAGGCGCTGAAGCTCGTGCAGCGGCGCTTCAGCGAGGGCGACATCGGCGAGCTCGACGTGTCGCGCGCGAAGAACGAGCTCGCGACCGCGCAGGCGGACGCGGTCGGCGTCGAGCGGCGGCGCGCCGCATCCGAGCATGCGCTCGCGATCCTGCTCGGCAAGGCGCCCGCGGATTTCTCGTTCAAGGAAACGCCGATCGTGCCGGTGGCGGTGCGGGTGCCGGCGGGGCTGCCGTCGGCGCTGCTCGAGCGGCGGCCCGACATCGCGGCCGCCGAGCGCGCGATGATGGCCGCGAACGCGCGCATCGGCCTCGCGAAGTCCGCGTACTTCCCGAAGCTCGACATCACCGGCTCGTTCGGCTATGAAGCGGCGACGCTCGGCAATCTGTTCCTGTGGTCGAGCCGCACGTTCCTGCTCGGGCCGTTCGCGGGCACGGCGCTCACGCTGCCGATCTTCGACGGCGGACGGCGCAGCGCGGGCGTCGCGCAGGCGCGCGCGAAGTACGACGAGGAAGTCGCGAACTACCGGCAGCAGGTGCTTGTCGCGTTCCGCGAGGTCGAGGACAACCTCGCCGATCTGCGTCTGCTCGACGATCAGATTCGCGCGCAGAGCGATGCGGTCAACGCGTCGCGGCGCGCGGCGACGCTCTCGCGCACGCAGTATCAGGAAGGCGCGGTCAGCTATCTCGACGTGATCGACAGCGAGCGCTCGGTGCTCGAATCGCAATTGCAGTCGAATCAGCTGACGGGCACGCAGGCGGTGTCGACGGTCAACCTGATTCGCGCGCTCGGCGGCGGCTGGGCGGGCGACGTGGCCGTCGGTGCGCGCGAGCCCCGGCAGCAGGACGTCGCGTCGCGTTGAGCGGTGCGTGCGGCGGCTGCGGATCGTGAGCCGCCGCATGCGCCGATGCGCGTCTGACTTGCTTGGTCGGAAAACACGATAGCCGGGGGCACGGCGTCAGGAAGTCCGATGACGCTCACGAGCCTGAGAGTCGGAATCTGATGGGCCGAATGTTCGAACGCTCGATGATCGAAGCGCTCGAATGCTGAAGAGCTGAAGAGCTGAAGAGCTGAAGAGCTGAAGAGCCCTGCTGCCTGAGTGTCCAACTGCCTGCCTGACGGCCCAAGAGCCCAAGAGCCCAAGAGCCCAAGAGCCCAAGAGCCCAAGAGCCCAAGAGCCTGAGGACCGCGCGAACGCGACGGGCGCACGAATCCGACGCCCGTCGCGTGACGGCCGGCATGCGCGATGAAGAGCGGGAGGCGCAGCCGTCGCTTCGCATCGGCGGCGCAAGAACGACGATTCGTATCGAATCGATCCAACCGGCCTGCGGCGGCGCGACGCCTGTTTCGCGCGCCGTGTCTCGGCCTACACTTGGCAGCGGCGCATGAAACGCGAACTCATCGTTTCGTTGCGCCGCTGGGTCCGACAATAAAAAGCGCAGTCCCAGCGTGGGGCGACAGGGACTGCGTAACCGCCTGCATCCGAGGGCCAGAAATACTCGCAGACGGAACTACAATCGCGCGGGCGATGTCATGCGAGGCGGTTGCCGTGTCGTGCGCCGCCGCACGCGCGGCGTGCCGCATCCACCGAACCGCCGAGCATCGCGCTCGCAAAAACTTTCCCGCATCGGCCGGCGCGCCGCGCCGGTCGTCGAATCTTCGGTTTCCGGCAGCCTTCGCCGCGCCGTTTCCGCGTCGCGCGCCGGTGTCGACGGCGCGCACGACATGCTTCAGACGCGCGACGCGTGCGCCGCGGCGTCCGCGATCTCCGGCGTGACGCCCGACACGCGGCTCGCGAGCGTCGTCGCGACCGTGCTCGCGTACACGTTGAGCGCGGTGCGGCCCATGTCGAAGAACGCGTCGACGCCGAGAATCAGCAGCACCGCTTCGGCGGGCAGCCCGATCGCGGCGAGGATCACCGTGATCGCGACGACCGCGCCGGACGGCACGTTCGCGGCGCCGTCGATCGTGATGATCGTCAGCACGGCGATCGTGATCATCAGCGGCCAGCTCCATGCGAGCTGATACGCGTCCGCGAGATAGCACACCGCGAGCACCGTATAGAGCACCGCGCCTTCGCGATTGAAGATGTACGACAGCGGCAGCACCGTCGACGCGACCGACGCCGGCACGCCCATCTCCGTCAGCTTCTTCAGATGCACGGGGAACGTGATTTCGGACGAGCGCGTCGTGAAGCCGAGAATCAGCGGCTCGCTGACCTTGCGCACGACCGCGCGCGGCGAATGGCCGGCGAGCTTGACGATCAGCGTGAGCCACAGCGCGAGAACCGCCATGCCGAGGTATGCGATGCCGAGCAGCTTCGCGAGCGGCGCCATCGCGGCGAGCCCCTTCGACGACAGCAGCACTGCGATCGCAGCGAAGATCGCAATCGGGGACAGCGACACAACCCACTCCGTCATCTTGAAGAATGCGGCGAGCATCGATTCGCAGACGGCGACGAACGGCGCCGCGCGATCCTCGACGGCGGCGAGCGCGCAGCCGAGCAGCACGCCGAACACGAGCACCGGCAGCGAATTGCCGGCCGCGAGCGCGCCGACGATGTTCGACGGGATCATGTCGGTCAGGAACTTCAGCCAGTCGATGCCGCTTGCGAGATTCGCCGGCATCGACGCCGTCTGCGCATGGCTCGCGCCGATGCCCGGCCGGAACAGCCAGTTGAGCGCGAGGCCGAGCGACGCGGCGAGCACCGTCATCAACACGAAGAACACGAGGCTGAACGCGGCCGTCTTGCCGAGCCGGCCGCGCTGCGTGCCGGCGCGGAACGCGCCGAGCGTCACCGACAGCAGGATCAGCGGCAGCACGACCATCTTGATCGCGTGGCCGAACAGCGTCGAAATGAATGCCAGATCGCGGCTCGCGGCGGGCGCGATCAGGCCGAAGGCCACGCCGAACGCGAGGCCGAGAATCATCAGCAGCGATAAAGGAATTTTTTTATTGGCCAGTGTCATATTGAGCTCGAATTAATCGGATTCTGTCCGGAGTGCCGTCGATCACGTGATTCCACATCAGGCGCCGCGCCGTTTCCGCGTCCCGCATATCGATGGCCGCGCAAATCTCCAAATGTTCGAGCGTGCCGCGCCTGACCGTCGCGAAATCGCTTCGCGGCAATTCGTTCAGCGCGTGAGTTTGCGCGCGCAGTAGCTTGTATGTCGTAAATAGCCGGTCGTTGCGCGCGGCCTTGAATATTTCGTCATGAAAGACCCAGCCGATTTTCTGTTCGACCATGATGTCGGCGCTGTTTTCGTCGACGAGCCGGCGCATCTGCGCGTGCGAGCGCGACAGGCCGTCCGTCGCGCCGCCGCGCGCGGCGAGGTACGCCGCGGTGCTTTCCAGCGCGAGGCGCAGCTCGTAGATTTCGCGCAGATCGTCGCGTGTCGGCTCGTTGACGAAGGTGCCGCTCTTGTCGACGATGTTGACGAGCCCTTCCGACGCGAGCAGTTGCAGTGCGCTGCGCACCGGCATCTGCCCGACGCCCAACTCGTGTGCGAGGCCCCGGTGAGAGATTTTCTGCCCGGGCGACAATCGGCCGTCGAAGATCCGCGAACGGATCTCGTCATAGGCGCTGCCCGTATCGGACGAGATTTTCTCCATTATCTGTGATCGCAGTTTGTTTGCTTGAAATTAATGAAGCGAGCAACATTTATTCAGATTAACCGCATCGGCCGGGGTGAACAACAAATATTTTTTTGCGAACGAAAACATTCGCGCATTTAGAATGGGTCAATCAATTTTTTCGTAAACAGCCGATGCTCGTCGATCAACAGTCGTACTCAATCGTGACCGTGCCGGTTGCGTCCGTGTTGCCGCTCAGGGCCAGAATTCTGCTGGACGGGGACGAGAACGCGAGCCGCTTTCCGTGCGACGACCACGAGGCGACGCTTCATCTGGCGGCCCGAACGCCGGACGGGATCGTCGCCGTCGCGACGATCTGCCGGCAGGCGTTCCGCGATTTCCCGCCGGACAGCGCGTGGCGGCTGCGCGGCGTGGCCGTCGAGCCGTTCATGCAGGGGCACGGCGTCGGCACGCGGCTGATGCGCGCGTGCATCGAGTACGCGCAGCGGCGGGACGGAAAGGTCGTCTGGTGCACTGCACGCGATTCGGCGCGCGGCTTTTACGAATCGCTCGGCTTCGTCGCGTCGGGCGTGCCGCTGAAGATTGCCGCGCGGCCCGACATGGTGTTCCACGAAATGCACCGGTTGTTGCCCGACGGTGCGTGACGGCCGCGCGAGCGCCGTTGCGCCGCGTTCGACCGACGGGGCGCGGCGCGCTTTTCGCCACGGTTGCGGCGAGAACCGCCGCGTGCACGCGATATCCGCGCCGGGCCGGGCACTCGACGAAGACCGTGCGCCGCGGGCCGGACGGTTCGTGTTCCGAATCAAATCTCGCGGCCGTTTCGGCCGTCTCAATAGGGCAGCGCGCCGCGCCATAGCCACGCGGCCGCGATCGACGCCGGCACGCCCAGCGTCATCAGCGCGCCCGCGAGCGGCGGGTCGAGCTTCTTGTCGATCGCGATGAGCCCCGCGATGATCATCGGCGGCATCGTCGCCTGCACGAGCGCGACGGCGAGCGGCACGCCCCGCTGCGCGAACAGGTAGAGCCCGCACGCGAGCACGATCGCCGGCACGACGAGCAGCTTGAGGCCGATGCCCACGACGAAGTTTCGCGCGGCGTCGCGGGCGCTGCGCAGGCTGAAGCTTGCGCCCACCGAGATCATCGCGATCGGCGTGAGGGTTGCGCCGAGCGCGCTCAGCACGTCCTCGACGGCGGGCGGGAACGGCACCGGCCGCAACAGCAGCGCAAGCGCCATCGCCTGAATCGGACGGTAGCCGGCGAGCTGCCGCGCGACGCCGCGCCAGCTCGTCGCGCTGCCGGCATACAGATCGGCGGCGACGAGGCCCGCCGTGCACATCACGATGAAGTTCGCCTGGTCGACGACGAGCGCGTGGCCGACCGCCGCGCCGCCGATCAGCGCCTGCACGACCGGCACGCCGACGATCGACGTGTTGCTCGTGCCGCAGACGAGCGTGAGGCAGCCGACCGTCGCCTTGTCGAGGCCGAGCAGCGCGCCCGCCGCGAGCGCGAGCGCCGCGGTGGCCGCGAACACGATGACGGGCGTCGCGAAGAGCCACAGCACGTCCGCGCCGAAGGCGATTCGGTGCAGATGCTGCAGCACGAGCGCGGGCAGTGAAATCTGGATGACGAAATAATTGAGGCTGGCCGGGAAGTTGTCCGGCAGGCGCTTGCTCCGTGCGAGCGCGGCGCCCGCGACGAGGCAGGCGAGAACGAGAATCAACGAAGCCATCGATCGGCGTTTGAACGAATCGGATGCCGGACGGCCCGGCGGGCCGCCCGTGCGGGTTGGTGTCGAAGAACGGCGCGACGCCGGGGCGGAGGCGACGGGCGTGCGCGTGGCGCATGTCACGTCGCGCGGCATGCATGCGTGCGTGCGGCGCGCGCACGCCGGACTATAACCCGGTGTGCGGCGCGATGCGAGGATTCCGGCGATGCGTGTCCGCGAATTCCGCTCGATCCATGCACGGCGTTCGCGGGACCGACGATCGCCGCGCAGGTAGAAAGTGGAGCGTAGAACGTACGACGCACGACACGCGCGACACGCACGACTCACGACTCACGACACGCGACACGCGACACCCGGCGCAGAACGCAGAACGCAGAACGCAGAACGCAGAACGCAGAACGCAGAACGCAGAACGCAAAACACCGAACGCCGCCACGCGACCGTCCGAGGAATCGAGCGCGAGCGCCGCGCCGCGCGCGGTCAGGCGACGGCCCGCGCGTCGCCTGAAGCCTCGCGGCCACCGCCCGCGCACCGCTCGATCAGCGGCGCGAGCCACGCTTGCGCGGCGTCGTGCAAATGCGCATCCTCGATCGTGAACGCGCCGTCCGCGAGCATCTTCGCGCAGGTCGCGCGCTGGATCTTGCCGCTCGACGTCGTATGGATCTCGCCCTTCTTCACGCGGATCACGCCGCTCAGCGTCAGCTGGCACGCGTCCCACACCTCGCGGCCGATCTCCGGCGCGAGCGTCGCGAGATCGAACCGGCCGATCGCCTCCAGCACGACGACGACCCCCGCCTGCTCGTCGCGCTCGACCATGATCGCGGCGAGCCGGTTCGCGCGGATCTGGTCGGATACGTTGAGCACCGCGCCTTCGATATCCTGCGGATAGTAGTTGACGCCGTTCAGGATGATCAGATCCTTGATCCGCCCCGAGACGAACAGATGGCCGCGATCGTCGACGAAGCCGAGGTCGCCCGTGCGCAGCATGCCGTTCGGAAAGGCGTCGCAGCGGTATGCGCGGAACGTTGCGTCGGTTGCGTCCGGGCGGCCGAAATAGCCGTGGCAGACGCTGTCGCTCGCGACGCAGATCTCGCCGATCGCGCCCACCGGCTGCGGCTCGCCCGTCGAAGGATCGACGATGCGAAACGTCTGATCCGCATGCGCGAGCGTGCCGACCGACACGACGTCGATCGACCTGCCGTCCCCCTCGTGCGGTTCGAAGCGCCCGTCGGCGAGCGCGCCGTAGTCGGCGCGCCGGATGACGACGGGCGCGCCGAGCTGCTTCGACGTTGCCGCGAGCGTCAGCTCCGCGAGCCCGTAGCAGGGCGCGAAAGCGTCGTAGCGAAAGCCGGTGGACGCGAACGCGTCGGCGAACTCGCGCATCGTGCGCGGCCGCACCGGCTCCGCGCCGTTGAACGCCTGCTCCCATGTCGACAGATCGAGCCGCGTGAGATCCATGCGGCTCGCGCGCCGGCGGCACAGCTCGTAGCCGAAGTTCGGCGCGCCGCTGCAGGTCGCGCCGTAGTCGGACACCGCGTGGAGCCAGCGCGCCGGATGCTGGAGGAAGTCCTGCGGCGACATGAACACGGCGGGCCGCCCCGCGTAGATCGGATGCAGGATTGCGCCGATCAGCCCCATGTCGTGATAGTGCGGCAGCCACGACACCATCAGCCAGCGCTCGCGATCGCTGCCCCAGTGCCGGCGCAGCAGCCGCTCGTTCGCGAGCAGGTTGTCGTGGCCGACCATCACGCCCTTCGGATCGGACGTCGAGCCGGACGTGTACTGGAGGAACGCGATGCTGTCGGGCGCGACGGCGGGCAGCGCGGGCGCGGCATCGTCGGCGATCGCGTCGATCGCGTCGAACGCGTCGAACGCGTCGAACGCGTCGACTTCGCGGCACGGCGGCGCGACGACGCCCGCCGCGCACAGCTCGGCGAGCACGGTGTCCCGCTCGCCCGCGCCGCAGATCGCGAACGACGGCGCGCAATCGCGCGCAATCGAAATCAGCCGGCGGCGCTCTTTCTCGGTGCGCGGCGGCAGCGCCGGCACGGCCATCCGGCCCGCGTACAGGCAGCCGAAGAACGCTTCGATGAAGTCGGCGGCGGACGGGAAGATCAGCAGCACGGGGTCGCCCGGGCGGCCGTGCGCGACGATTTCGCGCGCGATCGCGAGCGCGCGGCGGTGAATGTCGCCATAGCGCATCACGCGGTCCGGCATGCGGCCGTAGCCGAGGTAGCCGTATGCGAACTCGTCGGGCGTCGTTTCGGCGCGAAAGCGCAGCACGTCGGCGAAGTTGGACGCGGGCGCGAGCGGCGGCGGCGCGGTCAGCGTCCGGCAGGCGGCGAGGGCGGATTGGAGGGGTGACATGTCGGATCGGTCCTCTTCAAAGAGATGCGGGTGACAGCGCGGCGGGCTGTTCGGGCTGTTCGCGCCGGATTGCGTCGACGAGGCGCGTCAGGACCCGGCGGCCGGGGCCGAGCTCGACCCATTCGTCGACGCCCGAGCGCAGCATGTGACGGACGCTGTCGCGCCAGCGCACCGGTTGGTCGAGTTGCTCGACGAGATAGTCGGCGGGCGTGCCGGGCGGCTGATAGGGGCGCGCGGTCACGTTCGACACGACGGGCCGCGCGGGCTCGGCGAGCGTGAAGCGCGCGAGGAATGCGTCGAACTCGGGCTTGAGCGGCGTCATGCAGCGCGAGTGGAACGCGCCGCTCACCTTCAGCGGATGAACGGTGACGTCGCCGCACGCGTCGAGCATGCGCGCCGCGCCGTCGACCGATGCGGCCGGGCCCGCGATCACGGTTTGCCCGGCGCTGTTGTAGTTCGCGAGGTCGACGTCGTCGAAGCCGCGCGCGCGCAGGCGGCGGCCGAGCTCGGCCGCGCTCACGCCGACGACCGCCGCCATCGCGCCGCCTTCGACGGACGCGAACAGCTCGCCGCGCCGCTTGACGATCTCGAGCCCGGTGCGGAAATCGAACACGCCCGCCGCGAGCAGCGCGCTGTATTCGCCGAGGCTGTGCCCGGCGAGCCAGACGTGCGCGTCGTCGTGCGTGTCGCGCCAGGCGGCGAGGCAGAGCGCGTTGACGACGAAGACGGCCGGCTGTGCATAGCGGGTGTCGGCGAGCAGGCCGTCCGGATCGTCGATGCAAAGGCGCGCGACCGACAGGCCCATCACGTCGTCCGCCTGCTCGACGATCCGCGGATGCCGTTCGAACAGATCGCTGCCCATGCCGGCCGCCTGCGAGCCCTGGCCAGGGAAAATCAATGCCTTCATTTATGCTCCTGCGAACATGTAGCCGCCGATGCCGAGCGCGACGAGCATCGCGATCGCGACGATCCCGCCGAGCTTGTGCTGCACGCGGTCGATGCGTTCCCACGCCGCGTAGTCGTCGCGCGCCGCGTAATGCCTGCGGCGCACGACGATCCACACGCACACGGCGTTCAATGCGATCGCGAGCGTGCCGAACGCGACCTTCGTGAGCAGCAGCGGCGTCGGCGCGCGATGCGCGAGCAGGATCGCGCCCGTGATCAATACGATCGTGAAGGCCGGAATCTCGACGTATTTGTCGGTGGCCCAGTGCAGCTTCGAGATGAACGCGCGCTGCTCCGGACTCCGATCGATCGCGTGCTCGAAGATGCCTTCGACGATCACGCAGCTCATCCACGCGGCAACGAAAATCAGATGCAGGAACAGTACGAGCTTCATGGCGTCTCCTTCATGGTCGGTCGATGCGGTTCGGTGAAATGCGCGAGGCCGGCGGCCCGGCGCGTCATGCGGATTCCCGTTCGCGCCGCGCCGCGAAGTGCTCGAGCAGCTTGCGCCGGAGAATCTTGCGCGTCGGGCCCTTCGGCAGCTCGGGCAGATCGTCGAGCTCGTTGAGCAGCACGACGTGGCGCGGGCACTTGTAATGCGCGATGCGGCCTTCGCACAGGCGGCGGACGTCGTCCTTGCCGAGCGTCGACGACGGCCGCAGCTTCACGTACACGCACACGTCCTGGCCGAGAATCGGATCGGGCACGCCGAGCGCCGCGCATTCGACGATGTCGGCGCAGCCGTGCAGCACGTTCTCGATCTCGGCCGGATAGATGTTCTCGCCGCCCTTGATGATCAGGTCGTCCGCGCGCGTCGCGAAGAAGAAATGACCTTCGTCGTCACAGTAGCCGTAATCGCCCGTGTGCAGCCAGCCGTCGCGAAAGCGCCCGGCGGTGAGCTCGGCGCGCGCGTGATAGCGCGCAGCGACGTTGTCGCCGCGGATCAGCATCTCGCCCGTCTCGCCCGCGGCGACGTCGCGGCCGTGCGTGTCGACGATCCGCAGCGCGTTGCACGGCAGCGCGACGCCGATCGAGCCGAAGCGGCGGCGCTCGGCGGGATGGCGGTTCATCGTCGCGAACGATGTCGTCTCGGTGAGGCCGAAGCCCTCGAACACCGGCACGCGGTATTCGCTCTCGAAGCGGTTGCGCACCTCGTCGAGCAGCACCTGGCCGCCGCAGACGATGCCGCGCAGCGTGCCGTCGGTGCGCTTGAGCCCGTATTCGAGGAACGCGGACAGGAACGCGGGCATCACGCTCGTCCAGTTCACGCGATACGCGTCGATCAGCTTCCAGAACGACGGCAGCGCCGATTTGCCTTCGAGGATCACCGAGCTGCCGCCCGCGATCAGCGGCGACAGCAGCGTGATCACCTGGCCGTTGTTGTGGAACAGCGGCAGGATGCACATCGTGCGCGTGCCGGGCTCGAACGCGAACCAGTCGGCGAGCGCGCGCGCGTCGGCCAGCAGGTTCCGGTGCGACAGCACCACGCCTTTCGGGTGGCCTGTGGTGCCGGACGTGTAGAGGATGCTCGCGTCGTCGTCGGCGGCGAGATCGGGATCGGCGGCGATCGTCGCGTGCTCGGCCGCCGCCGCGAGCGCTTCGAGGCCGAAGCCGGACGCGGCGTCGGCGCTCGCGAGGCGCGCGCTGTCATCGTCGCCGAGCTCGGCGCGCACCGCGTCGCGCAGGTTCGTCATTCGCCGGTCGAACACGACGAGCTTCGCGCCGCTGTTGCGGACGATGTACGCACACTCGGCCGCGCTCAACGCCGGATTGATCGGCACCGACACGACGCCGAGCAGATGCGCGCCGAAGTAGTACGCGAGGAACTCGGGGCCGTTCGGCAGCACGACCGACAGCCGGTCGCCGCGCCGCAACCCGTGCGCGCGCAGTGTTTCGGCGGCGGCGCGCGAGAGATCGTGGAACGCGCGATACGTGTAGCCGCGATCGTCGGCGGGAAAGAACAGGAACGGCTCGTCGGGCAGTGCGTCGGCGCGCGCGTGCAGCAGCGCGCCGATCGTGGCGGGGGCGGCGCCGGCCGTATCCGCGGCCGATATGGGCGTTGCGCCCGCTGGCGGCGCGTCGCCGGCCGGCCCGCGCTGCCGCTCGATGTAATGCAGCAGCCGCTCGAAGCTGTCGAGCCGGTAGGCGTCTTCGAGGCCGATGTCGATGCCGAATTCGGCGGCGACCTTGCCGAGCAGTTGCACATGCGCGAGCGACGACCATTCGGCGAGATTCTGCATCGACACGCCGGGGCCGAACGGCGCGCTCGTGAAGATCCGGCTGCCGAGATCGCTCAATTGTCGTGAAAGCGAGGACACGCTGGGGCTCCTTATCGTTGAAGTTGAGGTCAATGCGGCGCGGCGTCGAACAGCGCGAGCTCGCGGAACTGTCCGCGCAGGCAGTGGTTCGAGCTCATCGACGACGCGTAGCCGCCCGCGTTCAGCAGCGCGACGAAGTCGCCCGGCTCGACGGGCGGCAGGCTCACGTGGTCGCCCCACACATCGAGCGCCTCGTTGATGTTGCCGGCGAGACACACCGATTGCACGGCGCCCGGCCGCCGCACGCACGGCACGGGCTCGCACGGCAGGCCGTAGAACGCGGGCTCGATCGCGAGGTTGAAGCCGCCGTTCAGGCCGACGAAGCGGCGGTTGCGCTTGAGCTCGACGTACGCGACGCGCAGCACGAGCATGCCGCCGTCCTTCGCGATGAAATCGCCGGGCTCGATCGCGAGCGCGAGCGGGCGGCGGCCGAAGCGCGCGTGCACGGCCGCGCGCCAGCGCTCGAGGTCGAGCGGCCCGTCGGTCGCGCGATGCGGCAGGCCGAGCCCGCCGCCGAGGTTGACGCCGCGCAGGCCGGGCACGCGCGCGACGAACGCGTCCAGCGCGTCGAGCACGCGCTCGAACGACGCGAGTTGCGCATCGAGGTAGCCGCAGCCCGCGTGGCAGTGCAGCCACGTCACGGCGAGCCCGTGCCGCGCGGCGAGCTCGAGCGCCGCGCCGAACTGCTCCGCATAGATGCCGAACTTCGTCACGTTCGCGCCCGCGTAGCTCAGGCGTTCGCTGTCGCCGTAGCCGATGCCGACGCCGGGATTCACGCGGATGCCGATCTTGCGGCCGGGCGAGCGGCTGCCGAGCAGCGCGATCGCGCTGAGCGTGTCGCAGTTCACGTGCACGCCGGGCAACGCGGCGAGGAGGGCCGCTTCGTCCGGCATCATCCCGTGCGCCGTGTACGAGATGCGCTCGGGCGCGAAGCCGCACGCGAGCGCTTCGCGCAATTCCTCGGGCGAGCACGCGTCGATGCCGAAGACCGGCGAGCGCCGCAGCTCGGACAGCAGCGGGCGAAAGCGATTCGCCTTCATCGCGTAATAGACGCGGAAGTCGCCGCCTTGCAGGCCGCCGAGCGCGCGTTGCAGGCGTTCGACGTTGTCGACTGCGCGCTGCGTGTCGTACAGGAAGAGCGGTTCGGCGAAGGCGGCCGCGAGCTCGGCGACGTTGCGGCCGCAGAAGTGCAGCGCGCCGTCGCGGTAGTGCAGCCTGTCGCGCGCCCACCAGTCGTCGGGCGGTGCGGCGCGGGATGGGTTGAAGGCGTCGGGGTTCGCGTTCATCGGTGGGCGGTCGGGTAAGCGGTTGAACGGAAGAAGAGCGGGGCGAGGTCGAGCGCCTGCGCGCTCGACGCGAGCGCGTGAGGCGCTTTCGCGCAGGCGAGCACCGCGTCGGCGAGCGCGGCGGGCGCGATGCGCAGCCGCGCGCGCGGGCCGCTTCGCTCGACGGCGACGCCTGCCTGCGCGGCAATCGCGTCGACGAACTCGACGGCCGGCTGATTGCCGTCGGTGCGCACGTAGTCGAGCGCGACGGCCGGCAGCGCGGCGCGTTGCGCCGCGAGCGCGAGCGCGAGCAGCACGCCGTGCTCGGCCTGCTTGCCGAGCACCGTGCAGCTCAGCACGAATTCGGCGAGAACGGGCAGCCCGGCCTCCGCGCGCACGAGCACGAAGCCGCTGCAGCCGTATTGGCCGAAGCGGTCGGCGATGGTCAGCGCGAGGCCGCATGCGTCGCGCGCGATCGCGTCGAGCAGGTCGGCTTCGAGATACGGGCGGCCGCTCAGGTGGAACGTCGCGGCCGTGTGGCTCAGGCGCGCGCTTTTCGCGAGCGCCGTTTCGTCGTCGAGCGCCACGCTCGCGACGCGCAGTTGCAGGCGCTCGAAGAAGCGGGCGAGCGACGGCGCGGGCGCCGCGGCCGTCGTGCCGCTGGCTGGCGAGCCTGTGTGCGGCGGCGCGGCGTCGTGCGTGGCGGCGGTGTTCGTTTGAATGGCGGCCCCGGTGGCCCCGCCGAGCGCGGGGGCGTGCGCACTCGTCGCGGCGGCTCGCGAATCGGCGCTTGCGCGCGCGCAGGCCGGCGTGTCGGCGGCGCGGGTTTCGACGGCGCTGGCTTCGGCGGCGGCGGGCGAGTGCGCGCTCGCAACAGCGGCCAATTCGGCGCGTGCGGTATCGTTCGCGTTCGCCGCGGCACGCGTCGTTTCGCTTGCTTCGCCGCGCACACGCTCGGCGAGCCACCGCGCGAACGCGGCGAATCCCTCGATCGTCAGCGGCACGTGGCCGAGCTTGTCCGCGACCGGATCGAACGGCTGCGCGATCGCGCTCGACGCGGCGAAGTCGGCCCAGTCGAGCGCGCGCAAGCCGGGCACGCCGAGCAGCGCGTGTTCGAGCCGTCGGCACGCATCGGCGAGATTCGCGCCGCGCGCGTCGAGCGCGGGCGACGGCAGCACGACGATCCACGACGGCGCCGCACGGTTCGCGCCGAACGATGCGAGCGCGTCGAGCCATGCGTGCGCACGCTGCGCGAGCAGCGCGGCGAGCGCGTCCGGCGTTTGCGCGCGCTCGCCCGCTTCGTGACGCACGAAGTCCGCGAGCCGCACGAGCAGCAGCGTCGCGTCGCCCGCGTGCCGCGGATCGGGGGCGACGAGCGTTTGCAAAAGCTGGTTGTAGCGCGTGAACGCGACGTCGTCGAAACCTTGCGCGCGCAGCAGCGGATCGAGCGGCGACGCCGTGAACGTCGCGCCGACGAGAAGACGCCGGGCGCTCATCGTGCGATCTCCGGCTCGGCGTCGGCGGCGGCCGCCGCCGTCGATTGATAGAGCCCGCCCGCGCTCTCGGTCGGGAAGCGGAACGCCGCGCGCACTTGCGCGTGCGTCACGTTGAGCGGCCGCTTCAGCACCGCGCGGCGCGCCGCGTCGAGCGACGCGTAGTCGTTCGACGCATGTTCCTTCAGATAGGCGGAGAAGTCGCCGCTGTCGATCTGATCGAGCACGCGCGCGGCGAGCTCGCGCACGGCGGCGGGCAGCGTGCGGCCGCGCCAGCGGTGATAGCCGACCTGACAGGTCGGCGAGCCTTGCAGCGCGACGACTTCGTCGAGCCCGATATCCGCGCCGTCGAGCATCATCTTGCCCATCTCGCCCGAGCCGTAGACTTCGAGCAGCGCGGCCTTCGGATTGAAGCCGCGCTCGACGAGCGCCTGAAACCCCGCCTCGACGAGATCGACGAGCGCGGGCGCGAGGAACTGCTCCTGAAACAGATCGAGGAACGTCTCCTGCCGGTAGCCGAGCGCCATCACGCCCGCGCGCGTGAAGCCGACCGCGCGCGCGACGGCGAGCACCTTCTCGCGCGCGCGGCCGGTGTGGTCCGCGACGATGTCGAAGTAAGCGGGCGCGCCCTGCCCGGCGAGATAGTAGCGGCGGATCGGATCGCCGTACATGCGCGGCGCGAGCATCGCGAGATCGCGCCCGGCGAGCGGGCGCACGTCGCCCTGCACGAGCGAGTGCCCGTGCGCGACGCACAGCAGCGCGCCTTCGCGCAGGTTGGGCGCGATGCCGGCATCGAACACCGCGCCGTGCGCCTCGTCCGGAATCAGCAGCAGCACGATGTCCGCGTGCGCGACCGCCTCGGCGATGCCCGTCACGCGATGGCCTTCCACGCGCGCGAGCTCGAAGTAGCGGTCGTCGATGTTGCCGACGCGCACCGATACGCCGCTGTCGCGCAGATTCGCCGCGAACGCGCGGCCCTGAATGCCGTATCCGATCACGCTCACGGTCAGGCCTTCGAGCGGTTGCAGCGACGCATGTTCGTCTTGATAGATGAGATCGTCCATGAATTTCATTTCACGTGTGGGAGTGAAGGGAAGAAGCGCGCTCGCCGTCGTCCGGCTCGGGCGCGAGCGCGCGCAGGTCCGCGTCGTCGTCGAACATGCCGCGCAGGTATCGCTGCAACAGCGCGTCGTCGAACACGGGCACGACGATGCCGGCCGCCTCGAGCTCGCGATGCGTCGCCGTGCAGTCATAGATGAACGTGGTTTCCTCGCGCTCGCGGGCGAGCTTCACGAGCTCCGCGTCGCTCATGTTCATCATCCATTGCACGACGGGCACGATCGGCTGCACGTCGCCGCGCCGGTAGCGCACGCGCAGCTCGTCGATCCATGCGCGGTGCGTGAGCATGCGCATCGGCGCCGGCAGGTGCGCGTTCATCATTTCGAACACCGTGCGCATCGGCGTGACCTGCATCGTCGACAGATGAAACACGCGGCCGCCGCCCGGATGCTTCGCGCCGAGATGCGCGAGCGCGCGCGCGACGTAGTCGACGGGCGTGATCACGAGGTCGTAGCGGAAATCGTCGAACGCCGCGCCCATCAGCACGCAGCTCTTCAGCAGCCGGTAGTACGCCTGCAGCGCGTCGTAACGGCCGTGGCGCACGTCGCCCGTCACGAGGCCGAGACGGAACACGTTGCACGGCACGCCGCGCGCGGCCGCGAGATGCGCGAGCTGCTCGCCGACCCACTTGCTCGTCGTGTAGCCCTGGTCCGACGGATGCTGTTCGGCGTCGATCGGCGCGGATTCGTCGAATACATGCGTGCCGGTGCGCTCGCGCATGCTGAACACCGCGAGCGTCGACACGTAGTTGAACGTCTTCGGCCGGCCTTCGGTCGCGATCCGCAGCAGCTCGATCACGCCGTCGACGTTGGCCGCGCGCGCCATCTCGAACGATTCGAGATGGTTCATGCTGGTGCCGTTGTGATAGATCGCGTCGACTTCGGCGACGAGCCGCGCGCGGTCGGCGCTCGACAGGCCGATTCGCGGGCGGCCGAGGTCGCCCGGCACGGCGATCACGCGCGCCTCGTCGCCGTCGCGCCACAACGACCAGCGCTCGAGCGTCGCGCGCAGCCGCGCGAGGCCCTGCGCGGCGTCGGGCGAGCGCACGAGGCAGTAGATCGTCGCGCCGGTGCGGTCGATCAGCTCGCGCAGCAGATGGCGGCCGACGAAGCCCGTCGCGCCCGTCAGGAGCAGCGCGCGCGGCGTGCCGGCGACGGGCTCGGGCAGCGGCGCGACGTCGTCGGGCAGCACGGCCGCGCTCGCGAGGTCGACGTATTCCGGGCCGTCCGGCGCGTCGCGCATCCGCTCGGCGAGCCGGCGCACGGTCGGCGCCATGAAGATGTCCGCGACCGACAGCGACGTGCCGAATGCTTCGTTGATCTGATAGACGACGCCGATCGCGAGGATCGAATGGCCGCCGCAGTCGAAGAAGTTGTCGTCGACGCCGAGATCGTCGAGCTTCAGCGCGGCCGCGAAGATCGGCGCGAGCGTTGCCTCGGCGTCGTTCGTCGGCGGCGCGTACGGCGCGCGGCGCGCGCGCGCGTCGCCGGCCGGCACGGCGAGCAGGTGCTCGGCGTCGTCGCGGATCTGCGCGGCGAGCCGGTTCCATGCGTCGTCGAGCGGCACCGACGCGTGCTGGAACGCGGTGCGCGCGATGTAGCTCGCGAGCGCCGCGTAGTACTCGCTCGTGAACGGCACGTGGCCCGCCGCGTCCGCGTGCGGATCGAACACGTCGGCGACCGGATAGATCGCCGCGACGTCGCGCCAGTGCGCGACCGTCACGGCCGGCAGGTCCGCGAGCGCCGCGGCGAGCGTGCGGTACGGCGCGAACGTCGAATCGCGCGCGCGTTGCTCGCCGCAATCGCCGCCGCAATCGCCGATGCATTCGCCGCCGCTGAGCGTGTCGCACGCCGCGAGCGACGAGGCGTCGTCGGGCAGCACCAGCACGAGCAGCGGCACAGCGAGCGACGGCGCGGCGTCGGCGAGCGCGTCGGCAAGCTCGTCGACGTAGAGCGCGATTTGCTCAGCCGCGGCGCTCGCGTCGGCGTCCGCGTTGTCGTCTGCGTCTGCGTCCGCGTCCGCGTCTGCGGCTTCGGCGCTCGCGCTCGCCTCGCCGAAGCGCAGCCAGTCGCGCGGCCGGACGAGCACGACGTTCATTCCGCGCCGGTTCGCATGGAACGGCGTCGACGGATCGTAGAGCGTCTGGAGCAGTTGCCCGTACGGCGCGAAATTCGGCTCGATCGGCTGGCCCGTCGCGGCGCCCCAGTAGCGCAGCGTGCCGGCGAGCGGGCGATCCGTGAACGTCGACGCGATCTCGATGCGCAGCGGCGGCATCGCGTCGGCGATCGGTCGCGCGAGCGCGAGCCCGGCGGGCGGCGCGAGGCCCGCGAGCGGCAGCGACGGAAGCGCGAGCAGCGTATGCAGCAGCTCGACGTAGTACGTCGCGATCGCTTCGGCGGTCGAACGATCGAAGAGATCCGCGCTGAATTGCAGCACGCCTTCGATCGCGCGGTCCGATGCGCGCAGCCGCACGAACAGGTCGTAGTCGAGCCAGCCGGAATCCACTTCGACGGGTTCGACGCCGTCCGGCAGCGCAGGCATCGGGATCACGTTGAACATGATCTGGTAGAGCGGATTCGCGCCGCCGTGCCGTGCCGGATTCAGCGCCTCGACGAGCCGCGGATACGGCACGCCGAGGTGATCGAACGCGCCGTGCACGGTGCGTCGCACGAGCGAGACCGCATCCGCGAAGGTCTCGGCTTCGCCGACGCGCGTGCGCAGCACGAGCGCGTACGCGAGGCAGCCGATCATGTCGGCCGTGTCGTCGTCGGCGCGGTTCGCGTAAGGACTGCCGACGACCACATCGTCGCGGCCCGACAGCACGCGCAGCGCGACCTTGAACGCCGCGAGCATCACGACGAAGCGCGACAGCCCGTGCGCCTTGCAGTATGCGTCGAGCTGCGCGGTCAGCTCCGGCGGGAACGCGAGCGGCACGCTCTGCCCGCGATAGCTCGGCACGGGCGGCCGCGCACGGTCGCACGGCAGCGGCAACGGCGGCGGCACGTCGCGCAGGCGCTCGAGCCAGTAAGGCAGCTCGCGCTCGACGAGCGCGGCGAGCGGCTCGTCCTCGCGCGCGGCCCACTCCGCATATTGCGGATGCGCATCGCACGGCGCGCTCGCGCGGCCCGTCAGCGCGGCGCGCGCGAGCGCGTCGAGCAGCGCGACGACGGACACCGCGTCGCCGACGATGTGATGCAGGTTCAGCAGGATCACATGATCGTCGTCGCGCAATTCGAGCACCGTCAGCCGGCTCGGCTCGCCCTGTTCGAGCGCGAAGCCCTCCCGGCTCGATTCGGTCAGGCATTCGGCGATGCGTGCGGCCTGATGCTTCGGCAGGAGCGCCGACAGATCGTGACGGCGGATCGTCGCCGCGCGGTGCGGCGCGACTTCGGCGCACGGCTCGCCGCCGCGCACGACGAAGCGGGTGCGCAGCACGTCGTGCGAATCGATGAGCGCCTGATACGCGGCTTCGAGCGCGTCGGCGTGCCACTCGCCGCGCACGCGCAGCGCGCCCGGCAGGTTGAACGCCGGGTTCGCCGGGTTCAGGCGATCGAGGAAGAAGAACTGCTGCTGGTTCGGCGACAACTTGTGCACGCGCGGGATCGCATCGCGCGGCGCGGGGGCGCTGCGGCGCGGCGACGCGGCCTGCAACGACGATTCGTCCGCGGGCGACGTGCCCGGTTCGGACGCGAACGCGCGCAACGCGGGCTCGCCTATGTCGATCGAATCCGCCGTGGAGCTGCACGCCGCCGATGCGTCGCCCGCCGGAGTCAGCGTGCCGATCGCGCGCACGCAATCGGCGAGCGTCTTCGCTTCCAGCATCAGGCTGAGCGGAATCTTCACGCCGAGCGCCTGTTGCAGCGTCCGGTGCACGCGCGCCGCGCGAATCGAATCGCCGCCGAGCGACAGGAACGACTCGTTCAGATCGACCTCCGGATAGCCGAGCGCCTGCGCGACCGTGCGGCGCACGAGCGTTGCGACGTCGGGCGTCGATGCGGCGCGCGTCGACGCGTCCGGCGCGCCGGGCGCGTCGGCAATCGCGTCGCGCATCGCAGGCGTGCCGACGCGCGCGGCGTCGATCGCTTGCCGGCGCACGGGCTCGGCGGCGAGCGCCGCTTCGTCGCGCAGCCGGTAGCTCGGGCCGTCGAACGGATAGGCGGGCAGATGCATGCGCCGGCGCGCGCGGCCGCGATGCAGCTCGGACCAGTCGACGCCGAGGCCCTGGCACCAGAGCGCCGCGAGCCTGTCGAGCTTGCCGGTCGCGATGCATTGGCCGATGAGCGACGCGCGCAGCTCGGGATCGGCGTCGAGCTCGGCAAGGCCGTGGTGGCCGGCGGCGAGCCGATGCGCATGCCAGCCGTGCGGCGCGTCGCCTTCGACGAACGCGGCGAGCATCGCCTTAAGCGCGGCGGCGCAGCCGGCGACGCAGCCAAAGCGCGCGGCCATCGGTTCGCGGCCGACCTGCAGCGTATAGGCGAGATCGTGCAGGCGGTCGTCGCCGATTTCGCCTTCGGCGAGCAGCGCGTGAAGCTGTTGCGCGCGGCGGCGCAGCGCGTCGTCGGTCGCGGCGGACAGCACGACGATCGCGGGGCCGCGCGCGTCGTCGGCGGACGCGGCGCGCGCGTCGACGAACTCCTCGAGCACGACGTGCGCGTTCGCGCCGCCCGCGCCGAACGACGACACGCCCGCGATCCGCGGCCAGCCGTCGAGATCCGGCTTCGGCCACGGCGCGAGCCGGCGTTGCAGCGCGAACGGCGACTGCGCGAAATCGATGTCGGGGTTCGCTTCGTCCGCGTGCAGCGTCGGCACGAGTTCGCGATGCTTCATCTGCAGCAGCACCTTCGTCACGCCCGCGACGCCCGCCGCGCTTTCGCAATGGCCGATGTTCGATTTCACCGAGCCGAGCGCGCAGAAGCCGCGATCGCCGGTGGTGTCGGCGAACGCGCGCGTGAGGCCCGCGAGCTCGATCGGATCGCCTAGCGCGGTGCCGGTGCCGTGCGCCTCGACGTAGCCTACCGCGCGCGGGGGCACGCCGCTTCGCGCGAGCGCCGCGGCCACCACTGCCTGCTGCGCGCGCGGGTTCGGCACCGTGAGGCCGTGCGTCTTGCCGCCCGCGTTGATCATGCTGCCGCGGATGACGCCGTGGATCGCGTCGCCGTCGGCAAGCGCGCGCGACAGCGGTTTCAGCACGAGCACGCCGACGCCCTCGCCGTCGACGAAGCCGTCCGCGCCCGCGCCGAACGCGCGGCACGCGTCGCCCGCCGACAGCATCGTCAGCGACGACAGGCCGACCAGATGCTTCGGACTCTGAATCAGGTTGACGCCGCCCGCGAGCGCGCAATCGCAGGTGCCGCTGCGCAGGCTGTCGAGCGCGAGGTGGATCGCGGTGAGCGACGACGAGCACGCGGTGTCGACGGCGAGGCTCGGCCCATGCAGGTCGAGCGCGTGTGACACGCGGTTTGCGATGCTCCAGAACTGCGCGCCCGTCGGATAATCGCCGTTCATCACGCCGACGAACACGCCGACCTGGCGGTTCGCGCTGAGCGTCGCGCTCGTGTAGCCCGCATCCTCGATCGCGGCCCACGACTCTTCCAGGAACAGGCGGCCTTGCGGATCGATGTTTTCCGCGTCGCGCGGCGCAATCCGGAAGAACGCCGCGTCGAAGCGGTCGATCTGTTTCAGGAAGCCGCCCCAGCGGCTGTACGTGCGGCCGGGCGCGCCTTTTTCCGGGTCGAAATGCGTGCGCCAGTCCCAGCGCTCGGCCGGCACCTCGGTGATGCAGTGGCGGCCCGCACGGAGGTTCGCCCAGAACTCGCGCAGGTTGTCGGCCTGCGCGTAGCGGCCGGACATGCCGATCACGGCGACGGCCGCGTCGTCGGCGAACGCGGGGAGCGTGCGCGGGAACGCCGCGTGTGTTGTCGGCGTGGCCGGCATCGTCGTGCGCGATGCGGATGCGTTCCGCGCGGCCGGGTCGGGCATCGTCGATGCGTAAGCAGGTGCGGGCGCATCGATCGATACGCCGATGGCCGCGTGAGGCTGAGCGGCCGCGCGCGCGAACGTCGACGCGTTTGCATCGCTCGCGGCGTTTGCCGGGGCCGCGGCGTCGCCGCCGAGCACGCGCTCGCACGCGGCGCGATGCTCGGCGACGAAGAAATCGGCGAGCGCGTTCAGCGTCGCGTGCTCGAACAGCGTCGCGTTCGACAGCGCGACGCCGAGCGTCTCGCGCAGCGTCTTCGTGAGGCCGATCACGAGAATCGAGTCGACGCCGTAGCCGCCGAGCGGCTGATCCGGCGCGAGCTTGCCGGCGGGCATCTTCAGCGTCCGCGCGACGAGTTGCGTGAGCCATTGCACGCAGCGTGCGCGCAGGTCCGCGCCGGCGGATGCGGCGGCGGGCGGCGGGGCGGCGATGGCGCTTGCGGCAGAAGCGCCGGAAGCGGCCGATGCGGCCGATGCGGCGGCGCCTGCGTGCGCGCGCACGTCGCCGCGCGCCGCGTCGTGCGCGCCGACGATCGCGGGCTGCACGATCACGCCGTCGCTGACCGCGACGATCACGCCCTGGCCAGCCGGCGCGCGATCGGCGGGATCTCCGTCGAGCACCGCGAAGCCTGCCTCGCGCAGCGCGCGCGCCCAGCCGTCGCGCGACAGCAGCGGGCTGCCGGGCAGCCGCCGCGCGCTGTCGCGATGCCGCCACCAGCCGGGCAGCAGACCGAACGTCGCGTGCGCGAACGTGTGCGTGTCGAGCAGTTCGTTGACGATCAGGTGGCCGCCCGTCTTCAGCAGCGCCTTCGCGTTGCGCAGCGTGACGCCGATGTCCTGCGTCGCGTGCAGCACGTTGGTCGCGATCACGATGTCGTAGCCGCCCGCGTCGAGCGCCTGCTCGGCGATTGGCCGCTCGACGTCGAACAGCCGGTAGCGCAGGTCTTCGCGGCCGCGGCCGAACGATTGCTCGGCGTTCAGCAGGAACGCCTTCGAGATGTCGGTGAAGTCGTAGCGGCCGAGCCGCGCGCCGCTCGCGTCGAGTGCGGCGAGCAGCGGCGCGGTCGTGCCGCCGGTGCCCGCGCCGATCTCGGCGAGCGCCGCCGGCGGCGCGGCCGATGTGCCGCCGACGAGATGCAGCACCGCGTCGGCGAGCGCGCGATTGCAGCGGTCCGCCTGCTCGTTGCGCTGATAGACGGCCTCGACGCGGCTCAGGTCGCCGTCGGGGAACAGGATCGACGTCGCGCTCATGCGGCCTTCCAGGATCGCGGGCAGCGCGTCGAGCGTTGCGTCGACGAGCGCGAGGTGCGCGTCGACGAGCCCGGTGCGTGCGAGGTCGGCGCGCGCTTGCGTCCATTCGGCACGTGCATTGTCGACGGACGCCGGCACTTCGGCGAGGTGGCCCGTTCGGCCGTTCCACGCGATGCAGCCGTGCTTCGCGATCAGTGCCAGCGCGTGCGCGAGCCAGCGGCCGTATGCGGGTGCGATGCGGCCGGAGCGCAGCGCGGTGTCGACGTCGAACTTGCCGGCGTTCGACGCGTCGTCGCCGCCGAACACGCGCAGCGCGGCGAGCGCCGCGAACAGCCGGCGCGCGATCGCGCGGTCGAGCGCGGCGAGCGCGTGCCGCCACTGCGCGCTGTCGCCGGTCGCGTCGGCATGCGGCGGCGCATCGGCGAGCGCGTTCGTGCGCGGCGCGATGCGCGCGGCGAGCGCCGGTGCGAGCGTCGGCAGCGCGGCGCTCGCGGTCGTCTTCAGGTAGCCGACCTGATCGACGGACGCGCCGAGCAGCGCGTCGACGACCGCCATCGCCGCCGCGGGCTCGATCGAGCCGATGCCGAGCGCGGCCATCCGCTGGCGATACGGCTCGGACGCGACGACGCCCGTTTGCCCCCAGAAGCCCCAGTTCACGACCTTGACCGCGCAGCGGACCTGCGTGCGCAGCCAGTCGGCGAAGGCGTCGCGGAACGTGCAGCCCGCCGCGTAGTTGCCTTGGCCCGCCGCGACGAACGCGCTTTGCAGCGACGAGAAGAACAGGATGAAGTCGAGCGCGTCGCCGCCGAACACGCGCGCGAGGTTCGCGCTCGTCGCGACCTGAGCGCTCAGCGCCGCGCTGAATTGCGCTTCGTGCTGCTGCGCGAGGCCGCCGTCTTGCAGCACGATCGCCGTGTGCACGACGCCGTCGATCCGGCCGAAGCGCGCGAGCACCGTGTCGCGCGCGGCGCGCAGGGCGTCGGCGTCGCTCGCGTCGGCGCTCAGATACGATGGGCGCGGCCCGAGCGCAGCGAGTGCGCTGCAGTGCGCATCGATTTGCGCGTCGAGCGGCCGCCGCCCGATCCACACGACTTGCGCGCCGCACGCGCGGATCACGTGCTCGGTCCACACGCGGCCGATGCCGCCCGCGCCGCCGATCGCGACGTAGACGCCGCCCGGCCGGTACGGCGGTTCCGCGCGCGCGGGCAGCGCCGCGAGCGGCACGAGGCGGCGCGCGAACCATTGGCCGTGCCGGTGCAGCAGCAGCGGGGGGCCGCTTTCCGCTTCCCGCGCGCGCCAGTCGGCGGGCAGCGCGTCGTCGTCGGACAAGTCGACGAGCCGCACGCGCCAATGCGGATATTCGTTCGCGAGCGATCCGCACAGCCCGGCGAGATCCGCATGCGCGGGGAACGCGGGCGCGTCGCCCGGCATCGTCCACGAGCGGACGGTCAGCACCGTCAGCTCGAACGCGCGGTCGCCGACGCCGAGCGCGAGCAGCCGCTTGACGAGGCGGAAGCCGTCGAGGCCCGCGCATCGGGCGAGCGGCGCGTGCGCATCCGTGCCCGCATCCTCCGCCGCGGGCGGCAGCCAGACGAGATGCGAGACGTGCGCGTCGAGTTCGGCGAGGTCGTCGATCGTGTGCAACTTCGTCGGGTGCGTCGCCGCGAGCGCCGCGTGCTGCGCCGGCGTGCCGCCCAATACGGTCAGCGCGCCGGCGCGCGGCGCGGGCGCTGCCGTGCTCGCCGCGCCGTTCGCGCACGGCAGCCACTGCGGCGCGAGCAGATGGTCGCCCGGCGTCGTGAGGCGCGGCGCTTCGCGCGCCGCCGCGCGCCGCCCGGACGCGAGCGCGAGGCCGCGCAGCGCCGCGCACGGCTCGCCGCGCACCGTCACGAGATCGAGGTCGAACGTGCGGCGGCCCGCGTCGCTCGACACTTCGCGAATCCACGCGTGGGCGCTGTCCGCGAGCGGCCCCGTCAATTCGATGCGCGCGAGCGACGCGGGCAGGAGCGCGCCGTCGATGCGCCCGGCGCCCGCGAGCTGCAAGCCCGCGATCGCCTGGAACGCGCCGTCGATCAGCGCGACGAGGCGCGCATCGCCCGTCGTGCGCGCGAGCGCCGACGCGTCGAATTCGGCGAGCACTTCGTCGCGGCCGATCGCGAGCGCGCGCAGCGGGCGGAACGTCGGGCCGTAATCGATGCCGATCGCGGCGAACGCGTCGTAGCAGGCGTCGGCCGAGATCGGCTGCGTGCAGCGTGCGCGGATCGCGTCGATGTCGAGCGCGGGCGCGTTCGCCCGGGCGTTTGCGACGCGGCTTGCGTGGCCGCGGCCGAGCGGCGCGTCGACGGCGGGGGAGACGGCGATCGAGAATTGGAGCGCGCCGCCGGTTTCGTTTGCGTTCCGGTTTTCGCCGCGCTCCGGATTGACGTTGGCGTAGTCGTTGCCGCCGTTGTCGGCTCCCGCGTGCGCGAGCGCGACGTGCAAGTCGGTCGGCTCGGCGATCGCGATCGGCGCGAGCCATTCGATGTCGTGCAGCGCGATGTGCGTCGCGACGGCCGCGCCGATCGTGCTACGCGAGTCGTGCGGGCAGCCGGTGGCGTCCGAATCGGTCGAAACGCTCGAAGGATTCGGCGCGCTCGAGTTGCTCGAACCGTTCGAACCGCTCGAATCGCTCGAACCGTTTGATCCGGTCGGTTCATTCGATTCGCCTGCGCCGCTCGCGTCAATTGCATCAATTGCGTTCGCGTTCGCTTCGAGCGCGCGCCACGCGATCACGATCTGCGCGGCCGCGGCGAGCACGGGCTCGCCGGCGAGGCGATGGTCGGCGACGAGCGGCGCGTCCGGCGCGATAGACATCCGGTACGCGCCATCGCCTTCGGGCGCGAGCGCGAAGCGCGACGGCGGCGCTTCGTCGGTCGGCCAGTGCCGCTCGCCTTCGAACGGATAAACGGGCAGCCGCAGACGCGGCGTCTCTTCATCCCACGCGACGGGCAGCGGCGCGGCATCACCCGAGAGCCACGCGGCGTGCGCGGGGGCGGGCGGCCGCAGCCGTGCGTCGTCGCGCGTGAGCGATTCGGCGGAGCCGTCGAGCGCGATCGCGAGCTGCGCGCGAAGCTCGGCGAGCGACGAGCACGTGATGCCGAAGCGGCGCGCCATCGTCTCGCGGCCGATCGACAGCGTTTTCGCGAGCGCCGGCAGCGATGCGTCGTCGATGCGTTCGGCGTCGAGCCAGCGCGCGAGCTGCGCGACGCGTTCGCGCAACGCGGTGTCGGTGCGGGCCGATAGCGGGACGAACGATGCGGGCGAGCCGCTTGGGTCTTGCGCATTCGAGGCGCGCCGCGCGTTCGACGAAGGCGATCGGGCGGCGCTTGCGCGATCGATCGGCCGTGCGCCGGCCGATTGCAGCACGACGTGCGCGTTCGATCCGCCGAACCCGAATGAGCTGACACCCGCGCGCAGCGGCGTCGGCGTTGCCGCGCCCGGCCACGGCGCCGGCTCGGTGACGACGTAGTAGCGGCTGTCGTCGAGCTTCAGAAACGGATTCGGCTCGCGGCAATGCAGGCTCGGCGGCAGCGTCCGCCGGTTCATCGCGAGCACGACCTTGACGACGCCCGCGAGGCCCGCCGCCGCCTCGAGGTGCCCGATGTTGGTCTTGACCGAGCCGAGGCCGCAGCGCGCGGGCGCATGTGCGCCGGCGCGCTCGCGCGCGCACGCGTCGAAGCCCTGGCGCAGCGCCTGCACTTCGATCGGATCGCCGAGCGACGTGCCGGTGCCGTGCGCTTCGACGTACGAAACGGTGGCGGGATCGACGCGCGCGTCGCGATACGCGGCCTCGATCAGCGCGGCCTGCGCGTTCACGTCGGGTGCGGTCAGGAACGCCGCGCGGCCGCCGTGGTTGATCGCGCTGCCCTTGATCACCGCGAGCACCGGATGCCCGCCAGCGCGCGCGCGTTCGAGCGGCATCAGCACCAGCGCCGCGACGCCTTCGCCGCGCACGTAGCCGTTCGCCGACGCGTCGAACGTCTTGCAGCGCCCGTCGGGGCTCAGCATGCCGGCGGCGGCGAGCGCGCGGTGCAGCCGCGTCGTCAGCATCACGTTCACGCCGCCGACGATCGCGACGCCGCTCTCGCCGCGCCGCAGCGCGCGCACCGCGCGATGCAGCGCGACGAGCGAGCTCGAGCACGCGGTGTCGACGGCCTCGCTCGGCCCGTGCGTGCCGAGCAGATGCGACAGCCGGTTCGGCAGCATCGCGTGCGCGTTGCCGACGGCGAGATGGCCGTCCGCGCCGGGCAGCAGATCCATGTAGTCGGACGTGCTGACGCCGACGAACACGGCGGCGTCGCTGCCCATCAGGTCGGACGGCCGGATCGCCGCGTCTTCGAGCGCGGCCCATGCGGTCTGCATCAGCAGGCGCTGCTGCGGGTCCATCTGCTCGGCTTCGCGCGGCGAGATGCCGAAGAACGCGGCGTCGAAATATTCGACGCGCGGAATGAAGCCGCCCCAACGCGACGCGGGCTCGCCGTCGGCCGCGCGCCAGTCCCAGCGCGACGGCGGCGCTTCGGCGATCAGGTCGTCGCCCGCGGCGAGGTGCCGCCAGAATTCGGCGAGGTCGGCCGATTGCGGGAAGATGCCGGCCATGCCGACGATCGCGACGTCGCTTGCTGTTTCGTCATCCGTATCGTCGGATGCTTCGTTCAGGGATTCGCCGTTGGCGTCGCGGTGCGGCGCGTCGTCCGGCGCATGGGCATCCCGAAGCGGCTCGCTCTCGTGCGGCGGGCTCTCGATTGGCGCGGATTGCGCCAATTGCGCGGGCGCGGGCTGCTGCTGGCGCGCGCCGGCCTCCAACCGGCCGCCGGGCGCGGCGGCGGATGCGCCGGTCGCCGCGTGCGTTTCGTTCCCGAGCGCGAAGCCGTGCTTGCGCGCGACCTCGGCCGCGTGCCGCGCGAGCAGATGCTCGGCGATCGCGCGCGGCGCGTGCACCTTGAAGAACAGCGTCGGCGCGAGATCGAGACCGTAGTAATCGTTCAGGCATCCGGACAATTCGACGTACTGCAACGAGTCGAAGCCCAGTGCGTGCAGCGGGCGCTCCGCGGCCGACGCGTCGAACGTGCGGCCGGCGATGTCGGCGGCGAGCGACAGGACAGCCGCTTCGACGGCCGTGGCGAGTTCGCGGGAAGGAGAAGATGCGGTCATGGGAATCGTCTGTGTCGGGTTCGAAAAGTCGCGCGCTGCGCTCACGCGCCGCGCGCTGCGCCGTGCGCGTCAATGCCGCCACATCACGTGGCGCGGCTGCGTGTAGTCGGCGAGGCCGAGCGTCGACAGATCGCAGCCGTAGCCGGACTGCTTGGTGCCGCCGTGCGGCATGTCGGCCGTGTAGGTGAAATGCGCGTTCACCCACGTGACGCCCGCCTCGATGCAGGCGGCGAGCCGCATGCCGCGCGCCGCGTCGCGCGTCCACACCGACGACGCCAGTCCGTATTCCGAATCGTTCGCCCACCTGAGCGCCTGCGATTCGGTGTCGAACGGCGTCAGCGTGACGACCGGGCCGAACGCCTCGCGGCGCATCGGCGCATCGTCGTGCCGCACGCCGGCGATCACCGTCGGCGCGTAATAGCAGCCGGGGCCGGCGAGCGGCGCGCCGCCCGTGAGCACCGTCGCGTGCGGCAGCGAGGCCGCGTCCTGCACGAAGCGATCGACGCGCGCGCGATGCGCGGCGCTGACGAGCGGCCCCATCTCGACGCCGGCGCGATCGGGCGAGCCGACGCGCAGCGCGCCCGCCGCGTCCGCGAGCCGCCGCGCGAGCGCGTCGTAGACGCCGCGCTGCGCGTAGATCCGCGTCGCCGCCGTGCAGTCTTGCCCGGCGTTGTAGAAGCCCGCGTAGCGGATGCCGGCGACGACCGCGTCGAGATCGGCGTCGTCGAACACGAGGACGGGCGCTTTGCCGCCGAGCTCGAGATGCGTGCGCTTCAGGTTGCCGGCCGCCTCGGCGAGCACGGACTTGCCGGCTTCGACCGAGCCCGTCAGCGAGATCATCCGCACGCGCGGATGCGCGGCGAGCGCGCGGCCGACCGTCGCGCCGCCGCCGAGCACGACGTTGACGACGCCCGCCGGAAAGAGGCGCGCGAGCGCCGCCTCGAGCGCGACGATCGACAGCGGCGTCCACTCCGACGGCTTGAACACGACCGTATTGCCGGCCGCGAGCGCCGGCGCGAGCTTCCACGCCGCCATCATCAACGGGTAGTTCCATGGCGCGATCTGCGCGACGACGCCGACGGGATCGCGCCGCACCATGCTCGTGTGCCCCTCGACGTATTCGCCCGCGCTCGGCCCGCTCGCGGTGCGCGACGCGCCGGCGTAGAAGCGCAAGCAATCGGCGACGGCGGGCATCTCGTCCTCCATGACGAGATGCAGCGGTTTGCCGGTGTTGCGGCTCTCGATGCGCGCGAGCGTGTCCGCTTGCCGCTCGATTTCGTCGGCGAGCGCGAGCAGCAGGCGCGCGCGCGTTTGCGGCGTCGTCGTGCGCCACGCGGGGAACGCGGCTTCGGCCGCGGCGACTGCGTGCTCGACGTCGGCCGCGCTCGCGGACGCGGGCGCGGCGAGCGGCTCGCCCGTCGCCGGATCGACGATCGAAAGCGGCTCGCCGCTTCCTTCGATGCATTCGCCGTTGATCAGCATGTCGCGTTTTCCTCGTGAAGGGGCGCGCGTTTCGCGAGCTCGTGCTGCGTGCGCTCGAGCGCGGCGGCGAGAATCGCGCAGATTTCGTCGATGTCGGCGCGCGTCACGGTGAGCGGCGGCGACAGGATGCACATGCTCTCGTACGGCCGCACGAGCAGGCCCATCTCCTCGCAATGGCGGTCGACGCGTTGCGCGATCGCGATGTCCGCTGGCGTCGGCAGCGCGCCTGTCGCGCTGGCGCCGCTCGTGCATTCGATGCACGCCATCAGGTGATCGCCGCGCACGTCGCCGACTATGGGGAAGCGCCGCAGCGCGTCGAGCCGGCGGATGAAATACGGGCCGACGTCGCGCACGTGTTCGCAGATCCGCTCGCGCTCCATCAGCTCGATGTTCGCGAGCGCGGCCGCGCACGCGACCGGATGGCCGGAATACGTGAAGCCGTTCGTGAACACGCCGTTGCCGTATGCGTGCTCGCCGGACACCGCGTCGACGAGCCGCTCCGAGATCAGCACCGCGCCGAGCGGCTGGTAGCCGGACGTGAGCCCCTTCGCGGCGACGATCATGTCGGGCTCGATGCCGAAGTGCGCGTGCGACGCAAAGAAGTGGCCGACGCGGCCGAAGCCCGTGACGACTTCGTCGGAGATGTACAGGATGTCGTGCCGGCGGCAGCGCTCGCGCATCGCGGCGAGGTAGCCGGGCGGCGGCACGATCACGCCGCCGGACGCGAGGATCGGCTCGGCGATGAAGCACGCGATGCGATCGGCGCCGAGTTTCGCGATCAGCGCGTCGAACTCGTCGACGAGCATCGCGCAGAACGCGTCGACGCTCATGCCGGCCGGCCGCCGGTACGGATTCGGCGACGACAGGTGATGGACGATCGTGTCGTCGTAATGGAAGCACGTGCGGTCCCACGCCTTGCCGGACACCGACGCGGCGAGATATGTGCTGCCGTGGTAAGCGTCGCCGCGCGTGACGATGTGGCGCTTGCGCGGGCGGCCCGTCGCGCCGAAGTAGTAATGCGCGAAGCGCAGCGCCGATTCGACCGCGGTCGAGCCGCAGGTGGTCAGGTGCACGCGCTTCAGGTCGCCGGGCGCGAGCTCGGCGAGCCGCGCGCCGAGCGCGGCGGCCGGCTCGTTCGTCATCGCGCCGAACGGCGTGTAGAACGGCATGCGCAGCGCCTGGTCGCGGATCGCGTCCGCGATCTCGCGCCGGCCGTAGCCGACCGTCACGCACCACATGCCGCCGATCGCGTCGAGATACGTGCGGCCCTCGGCGTCGGTCACGCGCGTGCCTTGCGCGTCGACGACGACGGTCGGCGTCTCGCGGCCGAGCGCGGACAGGTCGGCCCATGGGTGCAGCAGATGCCGCGCGTCCTGCTGCGCGCTCGTGAGAGGAGAATCGTTTCGGTGTGCCATTGAAAACCTCAGTCGCTCAGGCTGACGAGATGCAGGCGCGGCCCGGAGAACGCGAAGCGGCCGTGCTGCACATAGACGTTGTCGAGCACGAGCACGTCGCCCGGCCGCATCGCGACCGCGCGCGACGTGCGCCACAGCGCCGCGCGCAGTTTCGTGACGAGCTCGGGGTCGATCGGCTCGCCGTCGCCGTACGTCGTCGTCGCCGGATAGCGCGCGTCGTTCCAGTCGGACGGGAAGAGCGGATGGCTGCGCCAGTACGATGCGTGCAGCTCCGTCACCTGGTTGAACCACAGCGGCGGGCCGCCCGCGGGATCGTCGAGGAATGCGTCGTGCACGTAGCCGTAGCCGAGGCCGTCGCCGTCGAGCCAGCGGTGTTCGTAGCCCTTTTCGCGCATCAGCGCGTCGACGGCGTCGCGCTCGCGCGCGCCGAACGTGTCCATCCAGCCGATCTGCGTCGGCGTCGATTCGCGCGGCAAATAGCGGTGGTAGCCGATCCGCTTGCGCTCGAACTTCGCGAGGACCTCGTCGGGGATCTGCTCGGCGGCGAGCCGGATGTCGTTGATCGGCACTTCGCCGCCTTCGTTCGCGGCGGCCGCGCAGAAGAAGAACACCTTGCGCGGCGGATTCGGCAGATACGCCATCTCGTTGTGCGGCGCCATCGTGATGCGCGGGTCTTCCTGGCTGGCGACGAGCGCGTAACCCGCGTCGCGCGAGCGCACCGCGATGCCGCCGTCGTAGCTGTGCGGCGCGTAGCCGAGCGAGCGCATGAACGCATCGAAGCCGGCGCGATCGGCGATCGGCAGGTTGCGCAACAGCAGCGCGCCCGTGTCGGGCAGGCGCGCGTCGATCGCGTCGCGGCAGAGCGCGGCGGCTTCGGCGGGCGTGTCGGCGGCACGCGCGAGCCCGAGCGCGAGATCGTTCGCGATCGGAATCGTTACCGGCACGAGCGGGCTGTCGGCCCCCGCCAGATAGGCGCGGCCGCGCACGGGCACCTGACGCCGGTCGTTTTCTTGCAGTTCGATGAAGGAATCCATAACGCGTTCTCCTTTCGTTCATGTAGTGGGCGTGGCGCGGCGCCGAGGCGCATGCGTGCGGCCCGTGTCGAGCAGCGCGTGATCGGGGCGGCGATGCGTTGCGTCGCGCGCGGCGTTGGCGACGGCGAGGCGTGTGACGGCGGCCAGGCGGTCGAATTCGAGGCCGGCGCCCGTGACGATGGCCACGCCGATGGCGACGCCGTCGACACCGGCGCTGCAAACGCATCGTCGGAGCCTGCATGTATGCATGCGTCGGCCGATGCCGTAGCCCGAGTCGGCGCGAGTGCAACAACGGTGGCTGCCGACGCTGCTGCGCATGTCGTGGCCGCCGACGTCCGACGTCCGACGCTCGATGCTCGATGCCCGATGCCCGATGCCTGATGCGATTGCGACATCGCCGTGCGCAACCGGCTTGCGCACCGGCATGAACGCGCGATGCGTGCGATCGCCGGGCATCGAAACGTCGCGTAACGCTCGACGAACGTTCGACATTGAACGTCTGGGCCTCGGCCACGGCCGCAACCGCAGAACCGCAGAACCGCAGAACCGCAGAACCGCAGAACCGCAGAACCGCAGAACCGCAGCCGGCGATCACGAACGTTCAGTCACCCGTCGGATCGCTACCATGCACAACTGCGGCGCACGGCCAGCCGCGCGAGGCACGCCGCGCCTATGTCACCAACGCAAACGGCAAACGGCAAACGGCAAACCGCAAACCGCAAACCGCAAACCGCAAACCGCAAACCGCAAACCGCAAACCGCAAACCGCATGCAGTGCAAACTGCGACGCACGCCGTCCGCCCCGCCCCGCGCCCCATCACGCGAGCGCGGCGGTCCGCAATTCCGCGAGGAGCGCCTGCCCCTTTTCGTTCGGCAGCTCCTTCGCGCCCGTGATCCAGCGCCGGCAATTCGGCGCGCCGCAGTGGCACTCGAACTGGCGCATCAGCTCGTCCTCGGTCGACGCGTAGTCCATCGTCAGCATCTCGCCCGCCGCGATGTCGCGCAGCGACCAGAGCTCGAAGCCCGCCATGTCGAGGCGCACGTTCGGATCGCACGAGTGCAGCAGCAGCCCGCTGAAGTGCGGGTCGTACAGGTGCGTGTGTGTGTTGATCTGCAGCGTGTGCAGCCGGCAGAACGCGGTGATCTGCCCGGACACGCGCGCCATCCGCCGGCCGCGCGCGAACGCCTTCAGGACGCGGACGCCCGCGCCGCGACCGTCCTGCGTCTGGATGATCTGGAACGTGTCGGTCGACGGGTAGCCGTCGTCGATCTTCAGATCGGACGACGGATAGATCCCCGTGCGTTGCTGGACGGGATCGATGAGGGTGATCGTCATGCTGCTCTCCTTGACTGGATTCGTGCGCCGGGCGGGAACGCCCGGCGGACCTCTTCTTTGCGGCCGCGTCGGAATGCGCGGGTGACGGGAAGGGCGGATCTACTCGTCCGCGATGCCGGCGACGTTCCGCATCCGGCGGGCCAGCTCGCCGATCTTCATGGTCGGCGACGCGAGCGTCGAAAGCGGTATCTGCACACCGAATTTCTTGAAAAAGCCGTTGCGCATCTGCGCGAGATCGAGCGAATCGAGGCCGAGCGTCGCGAGATCGAGCCGTTCGTCCCAGCGGCTCACGTAGTCTTCGAGGAACGCGCGGACGGGGTCGCGTGTGCTTGCGGATCGCGTCGCCCGGGCGGCCGGCGGCGAAGCGCACGCGGCGGCGGCGCAGCGCGCATGCTCGTGTGTCGGGAGCGACGAACGCGCGGAGCCCGAGTCGACTTCGGCGGGCGGGGCGGCCGTCTGCCCGAGCGAGTGCGCGGCGGACGACGCGCTCGTCGGCGTGCCCGCCGCGTTCGCTGCGCTTGTCGCGCTCTCGGCGTTCGCCGCATTCTTGGCGTGCGCGGCGTTCATCTCGTTCGTTGCGTCGCGCGCGGTCGCGGCAGCGGCCGCATCGTCACGCGCGATCTCGGCGACGAGCGGCGCATCGCGCCACGGCGAGCGTGGCCAATCGACGTCGCAGACCACGAACTGACGTCCGGCCGTCGCGCCGCCGAGCGCGCCCGCGAGCAGCGCGCCGAGCGCGGCGAATGCGGCGTCGGGCGCGAGCGGGCGCTCGCCGTCCTGAATCGCGCGGCGCAGCGCGCGGTCGCTGCGCGCGCTCATTCCGACCTCGGCCCAACTGCCCCACTGGATGCTCAGCACGGGCGGCTGTCCCGGCTGAGCGGGCCAGCACGCGAGCTGATCGAGCCATGCGTTCGCGGCCGCATAGTTCGCCTGACCCGGCACGCCGAGCAGCGCGCTCGTCGACGAGAACGCGACCGCCCAGCGCGTGCGCCAGCGCGGCGCGTGCGCGAGCAGCGCGGCGAGACTCTGCTTCGGCGCGAGCACGCGGCGCAGCCGCGCGTCGTCGAGATTCGCGATGACGCCGTCGTCGAGCGCGCCCGCCAGATGGAAGATGCCTTCGATCTCGCCGATCGAGGCGAGCGCGGCGTCGAGCGAGCGCGCGTCGCCGAGATCGGCGGCGACGGCGCGTACGCCGCGCGGCGCGGCGGCGGCGTCGCGGCACAGCGCGACGATGCGTTGCGGCGGCACCTGCTGCTCGTCGATCAGCCAGTCGACGAGCGCGCGCCCGACGCCGCCCGTCGCGCCGGTGACGAGATACGGGCCGCCCGCCGCGCCGAGCGCGCCTTCGGGCAGCGCGGGCGCCGCGTGCGGCATCAGGCGCGGCACGAACATCCGGCCGTCGCGGCGCAGCAGCCACGGCTCGTTCGCTAAGTGGGCGGCGGCGCGCGCGAGCTCGGCGGCCCAGCGCTCGCCGGCCGCGCACGGCGCGAGATCCGGATGATCGCCGGCCACGCACGGCGCGAGATCCGGATGATCGTCGGCGAGCGCGAGCCGCACGCGCAGCGCCGCATGCTCGGCGCTCGCGACGCGCGCCGCGCCGACGAGCGGGCCGCTGCGCGCGTCGGCGGGCAGCAGGAGCGTCAGCGTGCCGGCGCATTCGCGGGCGGCGAGCGCCCGCCACAGCGCGACGAAGCCCGCGCATTGCGCGACGCCGAGCGGATCGTCGATCGACCCGACGCACAGCAGCGCCGCGTGGCCGCCGCTCGCGCGCAGGCGCGGCGTGAGCCATTCGAGCGCGTTCGCTTCGCGCCCGGCTGCGTAGACGGCGCATTCAGGCAGAGACGTCGCGTGCATAGGATTCGAAGCGGCCGAGGTTGCCGACTGGTTCGAGACGCTCGACGCGTCCGAGGCGATCGTCGTGCTTGATGAGGCCGAAGTACCCGAAGCATCGGAAGCACCCGAAGCACCCGAAGCACCCGAAGCACCCGAAGCACCCGAAGCACCCGAAGCACCCGAAGCACCCGAAGCACCCGAAGCACCCGCACGCGGCTGCCAATGCAGCGCGAACGTCGGCGCGGGCGCGATCGCCCGCGCGTCGCGCCGCGGCCGCAGCCATGCGGCCGCGCGCGACACGATCTCGGCTTCGCATCGCATCATGAAGTCGTGGCCGCCCGGATACGCGTGCCGGCCCGCGAGCGGCGCGGACGAGATCCGCGCCCAGTCGTCCGCGAGCCGCCAGTCGAACGCGGGATCGGCGTCGCCGCCGTGAATCTGCAGCGGAACCGTCAGGAGCGGATGCCGGCCTTCGTCGCGCCAGCGCCGCGCGATCCGGTGCGCGGTGCGCGTGTCGGCGTCGAGGTCGGCTTCGAGCACGGGGCGGAACACTTCCTGCCACAGCGGATCGTCGCGCAGCGCGTTGGGGACGAGCAGGAAGCTGTCCGCGGGCGCGGCGATCGCCGGCTGCTCGAGGAGCGGTGCGCGCCCGACGACGACGAGCCCCTTCACCCGGCCGCTCGCGGCCCATGCGCGCAGCGGCCCGCACAGCAATTCGGTTGCGGCTGCGCCGCCGTAGCTCAGGCCGCAGAACGCGACGGGCAGCTCGCCCGCGTCCGCGACGATCGCGGCGGCGATCGCGTCGCGCGCGGCGCGGTCGTCGGCGTCGTCGCGCGGGAGCGCTTCCTCGGCGCGCGCGTTGCGGCCCGGCCATTCGATCGCGACGACGTCGA
Organism: Burkholderia savannae; assembly: GCF_001524445.2. Classification (NCBI taxonomy): domain Bacteria; kingdom Pseudomonadati; phylum Pseudomonadota; class Betaproteobacteria; order Burkholderiales; family Burkholderiaceae; genus Burkholderia; species Burkholderia savannae. The sequence continues at coordinate 1,692,509 of NZ_CP013418.1, read as the reverse complement.
GCCACGCGGGCGCGCCGCGCGCCCAGCCGTCGAAGCTGCGGCTGCTGCCGCCCGCGTACGGGAAGCAGTACAGCTTCATGCGCGGCCGGCGGCGCGGCCTGAGCCGCACGAGCCAGCGCGGCGCGGAGGCTTGCGGCTGCGCGATGCACGAACCGGAGGCATCGTCGTGGCTGGCCGCGCCGCACGGTCGCGATTCGGCGGCGCAAGCGCCTGTCGACGCCGCATTCGCGGCGTTCGCCGGACGTTTCGCGCCCATCGCGTTCGCGATGTTGGTCGTGCGGCTCGTCGGCGTCCCGAATTCGTTCGGCTTCGGCTTCGGCGTCGCGTCGACGTAAATCGACGCTTCCGGCCGCGTCCAAAAGCTGTCGCGCTCGAACGCGTAGCCGGGCAGCGGCGTGCGCGCGAGCGCGCGGCCGGGCGATGCCGCTTCGTGCGCGTGATACGCGCGCCAGTCGATCGACACGCCCGCGCACCACAGTTCGCCGAGCATGCCGGCGAAGTGATCGGCGTCGTTCGCTCCGCTGCGTGCGGCGGGCAGCGACGGCAACACGCGCGGCGCGTCGATCATCCCGCTGGCGCCTTCGTCCGTCGCTCCGTCAGTCATCCTGTTAGTCGTCGCATTGGCCGCCGCATTGGCCGTCCCATCGGCCGCTCCGCGCGCGCCTGCCGACTCGTCGGCATCCGCGCGCGCGCCGGCCGCGAAATGCTTGCCGAGCAGGCTGCACAGCACTGTGCCGGGGCCGATCTCGAGCACGACGTCGGGCCGCCAGCGCAGCAGCGCGGCGACGTTGTCCGACCAGCGCACCGGCTCGAGCAGATGGCGCGCCCAGTAGTCGGCCGAAGCGGCGTCGGCGCCGAGCCAGCCGCCCGACACGTTGCACGTCATCGGAATCCGCGGCGCCGCGCCTTCGATGCGCCGCGCGGCGATCGCGTCGGCGACGGGCCGCATCAGCGGCGTATGGAACGGATGCGACACCGGCACCGGCCGGCATCGGCAATCGAGCGCGGCGAGCGCGCGCCCGGCATCCGCGAGCGCGGGCTCCGTGCCCGCGAGCACGAGCGTGTTCGGCGCATTGCGCACCGCGATCCAGAGATCGGCGCGCCCGGCGATCCATTGTTCGATGCGTGCTTCGTCGCCCGTCACGGCGAGCATGCCGCCGCGCGCGAGCGCGCCGTCTGCGGCGGCGAACGAGGCCAGCGCCTCGGTCGCGCTCGCGCGCGCGGCGACGAGCGCGGCCGCCTGATCGAGCGTGAGCGCCTCGGCGGCGACGGCCGCCGCATACTGGCCGATGCTGTGCCCCGCGACCGCGACGGGCCGCACGCCGTATTCGCCGAGCACCGACGCGAGCGCGTGCTCGACCGCGAACAGCCCGCATTGCGTGACGAGCGGGCGGCGCATGCCGGCGTCGTCGGCGTTCAGGATCGCGTCGGCGATCGGCGCGCCGAGCGCGCGTTCGAGCGCCGCGCACGCGGCGTCGAAGTGATGACGGAAGCGGCCGGCCTCCGCGTTCGATCGATACAGCTCGCGCGCCATGCCCGGATGCTGCGAGCCCTGGCCGGAGAAGCAGAACGCGACGCTCGCGCCGGGCTTCGCGCGAACGGGCGCGCCGAACGGATCGGATGCATCCGATGCGTCGGGTGCGTCGAGCGCTTCGGCAAGCACGTCGGCGCGCTCGCGCAGCGCGACGGCCGCGCGCGCCGGCTGCGCGGGCACGGCGAGCGCGACCCGCAGCGGATGCGCTTCGCGCGCGACGTGCAGCGTGTACGCCGCGCATGCGAGTTGGTCGGCGTCCATCGTCGCGACGCGTTCGGCGAGCGCGCGCAGATGGCGCGCGAGCGCGCCCGGCGTGCGCGCGGACGCGGTCATCAGGTGATGCGTGCGCGGCAAGCCGTCGGCGGCGACGCCAGAGACGGCAGAGGCGGCAGCGGCGGCGGCGGCGTGCGCGGGCGCTTCCTCGACGATCACGTGCGCGTTCGTGCCGCCGATCCCGAAGCTCGACACGCCCGCGCGCCGCGGCAATTGCGCCGACGGATCGGCGACCGTCCAGTCGTCGCCGCGCCGCTGCACGACGAACGGCGACGCGTCGTGCTCGACGAACGGCACGAGCTTCGGATTGAGCGTGTCGAAATGCACGGTCGGCACGCGCTGCCGATGCTGAAGCTGCAGCACGGTCTTGATGAGCCCGGTGATGCCGGCCGCGCAGTTCGCATGGCCGATGTTGCCCTTCACGCAGCCGATCGCGCAGCTGCCCGCCACAGGCGCATCGGCCCCGCGCGTCTGCGCGAATGCGTCGGATAGCCCTTTCAGCTCGATCGCGTCGCCGATCAGCGTCGCGGTTGCATGGCATTCGACATACGAGATCTGCTCGGAGCGCACGCCCGCCATGTCGAGCGCGTCGACGATGCAGCGCCGCTGCGCGTCCGCGTTCGGCGCGGTGTAGCCCGCCTTCATCCGGCCGTCGTTCGACAGCCCGACGCCCGAGATCACGGCGAGGATCGGATCGCCGTCCGCTTGCGCGAGATCGAGGCGCTTGAGCACGACCGCGCCGACCGCGTCGCCGAACAGCGTGCCGCTCGCGCGCGCGTCGAACGGCCGCACGTGGCCGTCGGCGCTGCCGACGAGGCCGTCCTCGTAGCAGAAGCCGAAGTTCGGAAACGACAGCGCGGACGCGCCCGCGATCGCCATCTCGCACTGGCCGGCGCGGATCGCCTGCACCGCCTGCACGAGCGCGACGAGCGCGCTGCTGCACGCGGCGCCGATCGACACCGCGGGGCCGCCGAGATCGAGCTGGTACGCCACGCGCGTCGCGATGTAATCCTTCTCGTTGCCGATCTCGGTGAGCATCAGCCGGCCCGGATCGAGCGGCGTGAGCAGCCCGCCGCCTTGCAGATGATGGACGAGATAGCCGTCGATCCCGCAGCTCGCGAACACACCGGTGCGCGTGCGGTAGCGGTTGTCGGCGCGCGCGTAGCCGGCCTGCTCGAGCGCGCTCCACGCGATTTCCATGAAGAGCCGGTGCTGCGGGTCCATCAGCGCCGCTTCGCGCGGGCCGATGCCGAAGAAGAGCGCGTCGAACTTGTCCGCGTCGCCGACGATCTGCGCGGCCGACACCCAGTCCGGATGATCGAGCTGCGCGGCGTCGACGCCCTTCGCGAGCAGTTGCTCGCGCGAGAAGCGCGACAGGCTGTCGACGCCTTCGGTCAGGTTGCGCCAGAACGCGTCGACCGAATCGGCGCCGGGGAAGCGCCCGGCCATGCCGACGATCGCGACCTTCGGCGCATCGGCGGCGGGCGCCACGCGCGCGGCGCGCGGCTCGCGGGCGTTGTCCGCGCGCGCTCGCGCCGCATCGTCGCGCGAGCGGCGGCAGTAGTCGGCGAGATCCTGCAGCCGGCTGTGCTGATACAGATCGACGACGGCGAGCGAAAGCCCGAGCCGCTCGCCGAGCAGGCCGACCGCCTTCGCCGCGCTCAGCGAATTGCCGCCGAGCTCGAAGAAATGATCGTCGCGCGCGACCGACGCGACGCCGAGCACGTCGCGCCACACGTCCGCGAGCCGCGCCTCGAGGCCGTCGCCCGCGACGTTCGCCGACGCGTCGCGCGCGGCGGGCGGCGCGGCCGTCGGCGCAGGCGGCGGCAGCGCGCTTTTGTCGAGCTTGCGCGACGTGCCCGCGCGCAGCGCAAACGCATCGAGGCCGATGAAGTGCGCGGGCACCGCGTATTCGGGCAGCTTCGCGCGCGCCTGCTGGCGCAGCCGCGCGAGCGTGGTCGCGGACGGCGCGCCGTCGTTGCCGACCACGTACGCGGCGAGCGCGGACGGCTGCTTCGTCTGCGGATCGTCGATCGGCACGACGAGCGATTTGCTGACGCCGTCGACCGCGTCGAGCACGTTCTCGATCGCATGCAGCAGCACTTTGAAGCCGCGAATCTTCACCGTGTTGTCGATGCGGCCGAGGATCGCGATCTGGCCGTCCGGCAGCAGCCGCGCGCTGTCGCCCGTGCGGTAGACGGGCGCGTCGTGGCCGCGCTCGGCGAGCGCGCGCACGGACGGCAGGAATTTCTCGGCGGTGCGGGCCGCGTCGTCGAGATAGCCGGGGCCGAGGCCGGGCGACGCGACGTACAGTTCGCCCGTTTCACCCGCCGGCACCGCGCGTCCCGCTTCGTCGAGCACCGCGAGCGCGCAGCCCGGCAACGGCCGGCCGATCGGCACGCGTCGGCCGTTCGCGCCGCCGTGCGACGGCAGCAGATCGGCGTAGCAGACGTCGAGGCTTTCCCACGTGCTGTACGCGTTGACGAGCCGCACCGACGGCGGAAACGCCGCGCGCGCCTTGTCGACGACGCGCCGCGGCACGACTTCGCCCATCAGGAACCACGCGGACATGTGCGCGAGCGCGTCGCGCAGCTGCGCGGCGACGCCTGGGAAATCGAGCACGCTTTCGAGCAGCGACGGCGTGACGACGAGCCGCGTGATCCGTTCCTGCCGCAGCAGCGCGACGAGCCTTGGAGGATCGAAGATCGCGTCGTCGCCGATCGCGACGGCCGGGCGGCCGAACATCAGCGCACGCAGGCATTCCCACGCGAGAAAGACGTTGAGGCCCTCGCGCTCGCCTTCGGCGTACGGATACAGCGCGTCGCGCGCATGGAAGCAGTAGCTCGTGCCGACGTGCGTGGTGAGAACGGCCTTCGGCTTGCCGGTCGAGCCGCTCGTCAGCGACACGAACGCGATGTCGTCGCGGCGTGGCGCGACGGGCGTCCATGCGCGATCCGCGCGGGTCGGCCGCGTGCCGACGAGCGTGCAGCGCGCGTCGCGCAGATGCTTGGCCGCGCGCGCGAGCAGCGCCGGAATCGTCGCGATCTGCGCAACGCGGCAGCTCGCGACGAATTCGCCGACGAGCGCATCGGGCCAGCTCTTTTCGAGCAGGCACACCGACGCGCCGATCGACCACGCGGAGACGATCGTCAGCACGTACTCGGCGCCGTGCGGCAAAAAGACGCCGACGACGTCCTGCCGCGCGACGCCCGCCTCGCGCAGCGCGTCGGCGAGCTCGGCCGCGTGCGACGCGAGCTCGCGGTAGGTCCACGTGCGCTCGCCGTCCTTCAGCGCGAGCGCATCGGGCGTGCGCGCGACGTGCTCGCGAATCGCGGCGAGCACCGAATGCGCGTCGCCCCAATCGTCGGCGGCGCGCAGGCAGGCCGCGACGCGCGAGTTCGCATCGGGCGTCGCCGCGACGATCGATGCGGGACGCTGCGCGAGCAGCCGCTCGACGTGGCCGGCGATGCTCGCGCACAGCGCCGCGCGCGACGGCGCGCCGAGAAAATAGAAGTGATTGCCGTCGAACGTTTCGACCGGGCACGCGTGTCGCGGCGAAACATGCGCGCGCCACGCGTGCAGATCGTCGATGGTCGTGCTCGGATCGGCGGCGCCGCCGTAGATCACGCAAGGCGCGCGCAGCGCGTCGCCGGACGCGTGCCGGTAGGTCTGCGCGAGCCGAAGGTCCGCTCGCAGCGGCGGGAGCACGTAGCGGGCGATGTCCGGATCGTCGAGCGTACCGTCGGGGAAGAAGCCCCAGCGCCGCACGGCTTCGATGAAGCGTGCGTCGGGCAGCGCGTGTGTCTGCTGACGCCATGCGTCAGCCGCGCGTTCGCGCGACGGGGCGGGATGGCCCGACAGGAACAGGCCGGCGGGCTGCACGCCGCCGCGCTGCTCGAGCGCGCGCGCCACTTCGTAGGCGAGCAGCGCGCCCAGGCTGTGACCGAACAGAAAGAGCGGCGTCCCGTCGTCGAGCTGCGCGACTTCGGTCGCGAGGTCGTCGACGAGAGACGGCCAGTCGTCGTAGAACGGGATGTGCTGGGCGGCGCCGCGGCCGGGCAGGCTGAGCGTCGTGAACGCGAACGCGTCGCCGAGTTCGCGCACGATGTCCGCGTAACTGGCATCGCTGCCGCCCGCGAACGGGAACGCGGCGATCCGGGCCCGGCTGACGAGAGATCCGTTGCTCGTTGAAACTATTTGCCTCATGAGAACCACTCCGAATGTCCGGCGGTAAATTATCAGAGGCTACGAAACGGTCGATACTGCAACTTCTTACAGTCGCTATGTAATCGGGTTGCAGTGTATTTCGCGTAAATCGAACACCGGAAATGTCCGTATCGTGAAAAATTCGAATTGTGATAAACCCTGACTCGGACTGATCCTAAAGTGTGAGAAAAAGCGGCGAGCAAAACATCGGGAATTCGACGAAATCATCTATAAAAGTGCGAATGAAATGCACGTTCAACGCCGTCGCGGCGCGTTTGATCGCCAGCATACTGGACCCGCACGCTCGGGAAATTTTTATCTTTCGAAATGCCGGGTTGGTATATTCAATCCGAGGCAACGATTCCGAATCCAGGTCATGACATCCGCAAAACGGAACATCGGCATTGTTCGTTGTGGATATCATCGATGCGGTGACTTCCGATAGCGTCGTGCAATTAATTATGTAGCTACCGAAAAATAAATCAGGAAATCCGATGCCATTATTTTTTCATCGTCAATGAATGGGCGCATGAAGCGAGATTTTGATCCGAGATACGAAATAGTTGGAGGCAGTTTAAAAATAAACTGAACTTCGTTCTTCCTGAAATGGTCGGAAATGCCGTTGCCGAGCCGCCGTGACGAAGGGCCATCGTCGAGGGGGCGCGCAGCGCGCTTGTCGTCGACGCTCTTATCGCTCGCCCCGGACGTCTTTGTCGCAGGCGCGGCATGCGATCGTCGCGTTCGCCGGCGGCATTCCGGGGATGTCTTGTTCGATAGTCGATCGACGTTTGTCTTGCGTGCATCGAGCCTGCTGAAAATCGATCTTCAGCTCGCGGCGCTCGATCACCGTGCGTACGAGGGCGCATGCCGCAGCCGGGCCGCGGCGGGCGGGGGCGCGCGTCGTCGAGCGGCAGCGTGTGGAGCAGCCTGTCCTGGGGCGAACGCTGTCGGAAAACATAGGAATTCGAACGATGCATGATCGATCGGTTATCCGGCGCCGGGAACGAATCGCCGTGCCCCGCCCGATGGATCGGGCGGCGCGGTTGCGCGCCGCGCGTCCGCGCAACGGCCGCGCACGCTTCGGGAGACACGCTCGCGCGACACGCGCGGCGAAGCCGCCGCCAAAGCGCGGCCCTTGCCACCTTGCCATTTCGAGCACGCTTTCTTCATTGCTTCGCTAATCTAATATTCTTACTTGAGCTGGGCGGTTCTATGTTCGAAGGCTTGTCAATTTGTTCGTTTAACGAAATTCTGAGCGCGACTTGCAAGAAGAGCCTCTTTGAGCAGACGGCGTACCACGTGCGTCAACTGGGCTTCAAGAACTTTGCGTATCGGCATCAGATCGCCGGGATGTCGTCGAGCCGCTGCATGCTCGACGGATTTCCCGCCGAATGGCGCCTGCGATACGACGCCGCCGACTATCTCTCGATCGATCCCGTCGTTCAGCACTGCCGTTGCCGGACCGTGCCGCTGATCTGGAACGACGAGCTTTACACGACGGGCCGCGCGAAGACGATGCGCGACGAAGCGAAGTCGTACGGCCTCGTCTATGGGCTCAGTTGCCCCGTTCACGATCGAAGCGGTGCGATCAGCATGCTCAGCATGGCGACCGACGATCCGTTCGAGCGCGACACGATCGACGTACTGCGGCTGCTGAGCCTGTCGCAACTGCTCGCGAGCTTCGTGCATGCGGCGATGCAGGAGCTGCTCGACTGCCGGCTGAGGCGGCAGGGCTCGTGCGATCTGACGGCGCGCGAGCGCGAATCGCTGCAATGGGCGGGGCGCGGCAAGACGGCTTGGGAAATCTCGAAGATCCTCGGCATTTCGGAGCGGACAGTCGTGTTTCATTTGTCGAACGCCGCACGCAAGATCGGCGCGAACAATCGCGCGCAGGCGGTCGTCATCGCATCGGCGCGCGGAATGATCTGACGGCGCGCGCATGCGGCCGTTCCCGGACGAGCGGGCCGAGCGGACCGAGCGACGGCGGCGCGCATCGTGCGTGCGCCCGGCCGATCGGGCGCACGCAATGGGCATCGCGGCGCGCATGCCCGCCGACGCGTGCGACGCCACGACATCGCGCGAACGCGCGATCCCGTCCCGGCGCACGCCGCGCTATATCGCCCGTCGCGATTTACTTTGCGAAATCGCTTCGTAGACCCGTCCCGCCGCGCGGCCCTATCATCGATCGCAGTTCATTTCTCAAATGAGGCAGCCGCACCGTCGCATGAGCGCGGGCGGCCTCGCACGCCCGCCGACTTCGCCCGGTCCAGCATTCTGAAGAGAGAATCTCCTATGCAGTCTCGCCTCGTTCTTGCGCGCATTGCCCGGCGCGCTTCGCGCGTCGTTGCCGCCGCGCTCGCGAGCGCGGCGCTCGCCGCGCCGCTCGTGCATGCCGAATCCGCGCCGCTGAAGGTCGGCATCGCGACGAGCCCGCAGATCGACGCGCTGAAGATCGCCGCGAAGGAGGCGAAGGCGCAGGGGCTCGACGTGAAGATCGTCGAATTCACCGACTGGAACACGCCGAACGCCGCGCTCGCGAACAAGGATATCGACGTCAACTACTTCCAGCACATTCCATTCCTCGAGAACGCGAAGAAGCAGGGCGGCTACGATTTCGTCACGATCGCGCCGGGCACGATCATGAAGATCGGCCTCTATTCGAAAAAGATCAAAAGCTTCGACCAACTGAAGGACGGCGCGACGGTCGCGATCGCGAACGATCCCGTCAACGGCGGACGCGGCCTGTTGCTGCTGCAGCGCGCGGGGTTGATCAAGCTGAAGCCGGGCACCGATTACCGTGCGACGACGCGCGACATCGTCGTGAATCCGAAGCATCTGAAGATCGTGCAGCTCGAGGCGTCGCAGCTCGCGCGATCGCTCGACGACGTCGATCTCGCACAAGGTTATCCGAGCTTCATCAAGCTCGCGGGCACGGCCGATCCGAACAGCGCGCTACTGTTCGACGGGCTCGAGAACAAGCTGTTCGCGCTGCAATGGGTCGTGCGGCCGGAGAGCGTCGGCGATCCGCGCATCCGCAAGTTCATTGCGATCTACCAGCATTCGCCGGCGGTCAGGAAGGCGCTCGACAACGCGTTCGGCTCGCTGTACGCGGTCGCTTGGTGACGCCGGAGCCCATGCGATGGCGAAGAAGAAGATCCTGCTGAACGCGTTCGACATGAATTGCGTCGGCCATATCAATCACGGCCTGTGGACGCATCCGCGCGACCGCTCCGCGCATTACACCGATCTCGACTACTGGGCTGATCTCGCGCGCACGCTCGAGCGCGGCAAGTTCGACGGGATCTTTCTGGCCGATATCGTCGGCGTTTACGACGTGTACGGCGGCAGCGCCGATGTCGCGCTGCGCGAATCGGTGCAGGTGCCCGTCAACGATCCGCTGCTGCTCGTGCCGGCGATGGCGCAGGTGACGAAGCATCTCGGCTTCGGCGTGACCGCGAACCTCACGTACGAGCCGCCTTATCTGTTCGCGCGGCGGATGTCGACGCTCGATCATCTGACGAAGGGCCGCATCGGCTGGAACATCGTCACGGGCTACCTCGACAGCGCCGCGCGCGGAATGGGGCTCGCGAAGCAGATCGAGCACGACGACCGCTATGCGCGCGCCGACGATTACATGGACGTCGTCTATCAGCTGTGGGAGCGCAGCTGGGACGACGACGCGGTGATCCGCGACCGCGATGCCCGCGTGTTCGCGCGCCCGGACAAGGTGCGTCGCGTGCGCCACGACGGGCCGTATTACTCGGTCGACGCGATTCATCTGAGCGAGCCGTCGCCGCAGCGTACGCCGGTGCTGTATCAAGCGGGATCGTCGGCGCGCGGCGTCGAGTTCGCCGCCAAGCACGCCGAATGCGTGTTCGTGAACGGCCAGAGCAAGGCGGCCGCGCGCTCGGCGGTGGCGGACATTCGCGCGGCCGCCGCGCGGATCGGGCGCGATCCGGAGTCGATCAAGATCTTCGCGGGCATCACGGTCGTGACGGACGAGAACGAGCGGGCCGCGCGCGAGAAGTTCGACGAATATCGGCGCCACGCGAATCCGGAAGCGGGGCTCGCGCATTTCGCGAGCTCGACCGGCATCGATTTCTCGCGCTTCGGCCTCGACGAGCCGATCGCGCACGTGAAGACCGATTCGATCCAGTCGGCGGTCGACGCGATCTCGAAGAAGAGCACGACCGGCGCGTGGACCGTACGACGCATCCTCGATCAGATGCCGATCGGCGGGCGCTATCACCCGGTCGTCGGCTCGCCGTCGCAGGTCGCGGACGAGCTCGCGGCGTGGGTCGACGAAACGGGTGTCGACGGTTTCAACGTCACGCGCACGGTGATGCCCGAGTCGTTCGAGGATTTCGTCGACCGGGTCGTGCCCGAGCTGCAGAATCGCGGCCTTTATAAGGAGGACTACGATTCGGAGCCGACGCTGCGCGCGAAGCTGTTCGGCGGAAGCGCTCGGCTGCCCGGCTGGCATGCGGGCGCGCAACACCGGTTCGGCCGCGCGCGCGAAACCGAGAAAGCATGACGACGCGACGAGGCGATCCGATGGTGCAACTGCTCGACTCCCTGGGTTTCATCGAAAGCTCGGCCGCCGCGCGGCGCGGGGCCGCGGCGGCTTCGCATGATCCGACCGCGGCCGCGGCCGCGGCTGCCGCATCCGCAGCCGGCGCGGCGGTGTCGTTCGAGCTCACGAGCAAGGTGTTCGACGGTCCGCGAGGCCCGTCGGCGGCGTTGCGCGAAGTGACGCTCGACGTCGCGCGCGGCGGCGTGTTCGGCGTGATCGGGCGCAGTGGCGCGGGCAAATCGACGCTTCTGCGGCTGATCAACGGGCTCGAACGGCCGACCTCGGGCGCGGTGCGCGTGAACGGCGTCGACGTCGGCGCGCTCGACGAGCGCGGGCTCGTCGCGCTGCGACGCCGGATCGGCATGGTGTTCCAGCATTTCAACCTGCTATCGGCGAAGACCGTCGCCGAAAACATAGGACTGCCGCTGAAGATCGCCGGCGTGCGGAAGGCCGAGCGTGCGCGTAAAGTCGATGCGCTGCTCGATCTCGTCGGGCTCGCCGCGAAACGCGATGCGTATCCGGCGAGCCTGTCGGGCGGCCAGAAGCAGCGTGTGGGCATCGCGCGCGCGCTCGTCCACGATCCTGATCTGCTGCTGTGCGACGAAGCGACCTCGGCGCTCGATCCGCAAACGTCGCAGTCGATTCTCGCGCTGCTCGCCGATGTCAATCGGCGGCTCGGGCTCACGATCGTGCTGATCACGCACGAGATGGAAGTGATTCGCGCGGTGTGCGACACCGTGGCCGTCGTCGAGCATGGCGAGGTGGTCGAGACGGGGCCCGTGTGGCGCGTATTCGGCGATCCGCAGCACGGCGCGACGCGCGCGCTGCTGCGCACGCTCGTCCACGATCTGCCGGCCGATCTCGCTACGCGCGTGCGGCCGCTCGACGGCCGCGCACCGCTGCCGTGCGGCGCGCAACTGCTGCTCGACGTTCGCTACACGGGCGCGGACAGCGGCGAGCCGGATCTCGGCGCGCTCGCGAGCGCGCTTGCGCGCAACGTGGGCGACACGGTGCGTTTCGTGCATGGCGGGCTCGATCGGATTCAGGGGCGCGCGCAAGGGCGGCTCGTGATCGCCGCGTCGCTTGCCGCGCGCGGCGCGGCCGGTCCGGAAAGGATCGCGGCCGCGCTCGCCGCCGCGCGCCGGCATGCGAATCGCGTGGAGGTGCTGGGCTATGTCTGAACTGTGGTTTCCCGAGCTCGCGGATGCGATCCGCGACACGCTGTGGATGGTCGGCGCATCGGCGTTCGTCGCGGCGCTTGCCGGCGTGCCGCTCGCGCTCGTGCTCGTCACGTCCGCGCGAGGCGGCATCTACGAGCGGCGCGGCCTGAACGCGGCGCTCGGCGCGGCCGTCAACGCGTTTCGCTCGACGCCGTTCATCATTCTGCTCGTCGCGCTGCTGCCGTTCACGCGCTTGGTGATCGGCACGACGATCGGCGTGTGGGCCGCGATCGTGCCGCTGTCGATCGCGGCGATTCCGTTCTTCGCGCGCATCGCCGAAGTGAGCCTGCGCGAGGTCGACAAGGGGCTTGTCGAAGCCGCGCAGGCGATGGGCGCCGAGCGGCGCCACATCGTCTGGCACGTGCTGCTGCCGGAGGCGCTGCCGGGAATCGTCGGCGGCTTCACGATCACGATCGTCGCGCTGATCGGCTCGACCGCGATGGCGGGCGCGGTCGGCGCGGGCGGGCTCGGCGATCTTGCGATCCGCTACGGCTATCAGCGCTTCGACACGGCCGTGATGGCGACGGTGATCGTGATCCTGATCGCGCTCGTCACCGTCGTGCAATTCACCGGCGATCGCATCGTGCGGCGGCTCGCGAAGCGCGTGTGAGCGTGGCGGCGCAACAGAGGGCTCGTCTGATGTCGAGCGGTTCGCGCGAACGAAGGCACGCGGTGGCGTGCGGGAATCGGCGGCGCGCATTGCGCGAGCGCGTGCGGAAGGCCGCGCATGCGCGGCGGCGGGCTTCACGTCGGCTCCCGAAGAGTCTCACCTTCGAGCGGCCGCGTCGATGTGGCGCGCTCGCGCCGTTCCCGGTGCGCGGCGAAGGAGGGCGGACGACGAGCGCGGCAGGCGCGCAGCGAATCGCGAGCGCCGCGATATTGACTGCGGAAACGCTCGCACATCGAACTGACATGCTCGTGCGTGACGATGGCGGCTTCCCGCATGCGGCGCCGACGCCAACCCGCACGCCGCCGCATCGTGACGATCGCGCGCCGACGGCCGTCACGATCGCCTTCGGCTGTCGACACCGCGCGTTCCGACCCGGCCGGAACCGGCCGAACGCGGCACGGTGTGCGACGCGCGCAAGCCGGGCGCACCAGCCTGGCGTGTCGATTCGCGCGCATCCGGATGGCCGCGTTCTCGTAAGTAATGTAAGCAATCCTTGTCAATCGGCCGGCGCGCGCGCCGCCGATCGACGCCGATGTGACGTCCGGCCGCCTGCCGCGCGTTTCGATTCGCGTCGGCCGGGCCATGTGACGCGATCATGTTCAGACACATATCTGTACATTGATTACAGTTGCGCAGCGCTAGTATTCGACGCACACCACACCGCTAATCGGGCGATCGACGATAACCGGCGGCGCGGCGTGCGCGGGCGCGTGTCATCGCGGCCCGCCGCCGCATCGACCGACAAGCCCACCATCTGGGAAGCTTTCGCATGAACGATCCACGAGTCCTGGTTGAACTGATTGCCGAAGCGAACCGGGCGCCGTACACGCTCGCCGAGCTGATCGCGGCGCTGCGCGCGAGCGCGCCGGAGCGCGACCGAGCGGGCGGCCACGCCGCGCACGAGAAGCGGTGGATCGCCGACGCCGGCCTGCTGACGCTTGCGGTGCCGCGTGAGTTCGGCGGCCAGGAAGCCGGCTGGCCGGTGATCTATCACACGATCCGCGCGCTCGCGCGCGTCGACAGCGCGCTCGCGCATGTGCTCGGCTTTCAGTGCCTGCAGATCGTCAGCGTCGACGTGTGGGGCAGCGCCGAGCAGCGCGAGCGTTATCTGCGCGGCACCGTCGAGCACAATTGGTGGTGGGGCAATGCAGTGAACCCGCTCGATGCGCGGCTCGTCGCGCATGCGACGGGCGACGGCGGCTATCGGCTCGAAGGCGTCAAGGGCTTCTGCTCGGGCACGCGCGGCTCGCAGCGGATGACGGTCTCCGCGCACGATCCGGACACGGGCAAGCCGGTGTTCGCGGTCGTGCCGACCGAGCGCGCCGGCATTGCCGTGCGCGACGACTGGGACCCGATCGGCCAGCGGCAGACCGATAGCGGCAGCGTGTCGTTCGACGGCGTGCGCGTCGAACCCGACGAGGTGCTGCATCGCTCGGAAACGCCGCCGACGCCGCGCGCGACGCTGCGCACGCTCGTGTCGCAACTCGTGCTGACGAACCTGTTCGTCGGCATCGCGGAAGGCGCGCTCGCCGAGGCGCGCGACTACGTGCAGCGGGCGGGGCGGCCGTGGGTGCATTCGGGCGTCGAACGCGCGGCGGACGATCCGTACACGCTGCAGCGCTTCGGCGACATGCGCGTGCAGACGGTGAGCGCCGAGGCGCTTGCGGATCGCGCGGCGCGCGCGCTGCAGGGCGCGTGGGAGAGGAAGGAGGCGCTCACCGCCGATGCGCGCGCGGAAGTCGCGCTCGCGATTTCGGAGGCGAAGATCGTCGCGCAGCGCGCGGCGCTCGACGTCAGCGAGGCGCTGTTCGATGCGTGCGGCGCGCGCGCGACGGCCGCGCCGCTCGCGCTCGACCGCTTCTGGCGCAACGCGCGCACGCACACGCTGCACGATCCGCTGGACTACCGGCTGCGCGACGTCGGCCGCCATGCGCTGACGGGCGCGCTGCCCGACGCGTCGCTCTACACGTGACGCGGCCGCGCGCGTCGCCCGTTCACGGTGCGCGCGATCGTCTTTCTCATCTTCATTCGACCGGCCGGCTCGCGAAGCGCGCGGCGAAAGCCTCGAATGCGGCGACGTCGGCGCGCGGCATGCCGATCGGCGCATCGGCCGGGGCGGCGTCGTTCATCTGCACCGGCTGGCAGTCGATCAGATGCCGCGCGCTCGGAAATTTCGACATCCTAGGCAATCGGTAGCGCAGCCGGAAGAGGCGCGGCAGCACGCCGCGCGGCTTGTGCAGATCGTCTATTTGCTGCACCGACGCGTCGAACCAGAAGCGCGACCACGCGGCCTGCTTTTTTTCGCCGCGCGGCGCGGCGATGAATTCCGTCAGCACGAGCAGGATGTACGGGATGTCGTGTTGCGCGAGTGTTGGCCATGCCCACAGCTTCAGCACGTCCGCGAGCTCGATCACGCGTATGAAACGCGCGATCCCGAACGCGGACGCCGTCTGCCGGATCGTGTGCAGATGCCGCTGCCAGTGCTGGAAAAAGGTCGCGCGCTGCCGGTGGCCACGCTCGTCGAGCGGCGGGCCGACGTGGACGGCGAGCGGGTTCGGCAGCGCGTCGTTCACGAGCGGGCAGCGCGCGAACTCGCCCGCGAGATGAACGAATCGGCGCGCGTGCGAGCGGTCGCGCAACTGCACGACGTACAGCGCCTCCAGACAGAGCGGACAGCGCGCCCACCCGCGCGGGACGGGGTCCGCGCGAAAGAGTTCGTCGACGTGGACCAGTCGATCGTCGACCGGGTGCAACGCGTATTCGAGCATCGGCCGTGCTTTCATGTCGGTGCCGGTCCGGTCCCGGGCGACGCGGCGCTTGCGCGCCGGCGCCGCATGCGGGCCGTGAGATCAACGAAGTCAACCAGGATCAGCCAAGAATCGGTATCCCGAATCAGACACGCGACATGTGACACGTTGATGTGAAGTCCGTGACGATTCGTTGTCTTGTTGTCTCGTTGTCGACGGACGGCGCGGCGTGCGATCGGGCGGCGGCTCACCGCCGCTCGCCGATGCGCATCGCCCGCGCGATTGATTGCGCGATTGATTACGCGACGACCGAGCGCTCATCGCGCAGCGCCCAGCGACACGCGCAGCCCGTCCATGATCCGTTGATAGCGCGCCGTCACGTCGTCGCGCGGCACGACGTTCGCGCTCGAGAAGCGCTCCGACCACGCGGGATTCCAGCGATACGTGCCGTGACCGATGCGGTCGCCGTCGGGGCTCGCGATCGTCGACTTGATGCGCGCGTCGTGGCCCGCGCCGGAATGCGTGTCGAACAGCGCGTCGAGGTACGACTGGTACGCGCGGTACACGTCGTCGTCGAACAGGTGGCGGTAGATGTGGATCGTCTGGTCGAGCTCGCGCTTCGTGCGGATCACGTCGTCGGGCGAGATGTCCTTCCACGGGCCGACCCACGTGTAGAAGCACAGCAGGCGGTTGAGGAGCGGCGCGACCGTGTCGTAGACGGCGAGCCGCTTTTCGATCAGCTTCTGGTTCGTCCACTGGACGAGCTCGAGCTGCTTGAGCCGGTGGTTGACGAGCCAGCCGAACGCAGCGACGGAAAGCGGCGTGAGGACGTCCGCGACGAGCTTGACGATCTCCAGCGAATTCCATGGATGGTCCGGCGTCGGCATGCGGGCTCCTCGTCGAAAAGCCCCAATTTAGCATCGGCCGCGGCGCTCGAGGCGGCCGCGGCGCGCCGGCGCGCTACGCGGCCTGCTCGTACAGCGTGCGCACGTATTGCAGATGTCGCTCGGCCGCCGCGCGCGCGCGTTCCGGGTCTTTCGCGGCGATCGCTTCGTAGATTTCGGTGTGCTGCTCGAGGAGCGCGCGCTCCAACGCGTCCGCATGGTTCACGAGCCGGTGCGACTTGTGCATCGATTCCTGCAGCAATCCGTGGATGCCGTGCATCACGTGGATCAGCGCGACGTTGTGCGTCGCGTCGGCGATCGCGAGGTGAAAGTTCGCGTCGACTTCGGCGAGCCGGCCGGGCTCGTGCTTGAGCGACAGGCCCGCGAGCGCGTCGAATGCGTCCTTGATCCTCACGAGATCGGCTGGCGTCGCGCGTTCGGCCGCGTATGCGGTCGAGATCGTTTCGAGGCCGTGGCGCAGCTCGAGCACGTCGTGGCTCGTCTCGGGGTTCTGCAGCAGCAGATCGGCGAGCGGATTCGACACGACGGGCGCCGTGATGTCCGAGACGACGAAGCCGCCGCGCCCGACCGAGCCGATGAAGCCGTCTGCCTCGAGCCGCACGAGCGCCTCGCGCAGCGAGGGGCGCGACACGCTCAGCTGCGCGGCGAGCTCGCGCTCGGTCGGCAGCTTCTGGCCGGGCAGCAGCTTGCCCGCCGAGATGAGCGACTTGATCTGGTCGGACACCACGTCGGACAGGCGCACGCGGGTGTAGGACTCGACTGGCTGAAACGTCATGCACGGGCCTTCTGGACGGTTGGGTGGCGCGGGCACCGGCTTTCGCGGCCGAGCGTTCGCGCGCGTCGGCCGGCTCGCGCCGGAGCGTGCGGCGGCCGCGCGGAATTATACCCGGCGGGGCGCAGGCGGCCGTTCGAGCCAATGCCGGAGCGGGTTTCGGCGCGATCGGCCGGGTTCGGATCGGCGTTTTCCCTGATGGCCGCGACATTGACAGCCGGTCGCCATCTCACTATCTTGGCCAGCGTGGTCAGACCAACATGACCAAGTATAGGTCATCGAAACCGGCCGCGCGCGAACGCGCGGCGATTCGTTGAAGCAAACCGTTGAAGCGAAGAAACGGCCGCGACGAGCGGCCGGGATGAAACA
Source organism: Burkholderia savannae (assembly GCF_001524445.2). Lineage (NCBI taxonomy): Bacteria > Pseudomonadati > Pseudomonadota > Betaproteobacteria > Burkholderiales > Burkholderiaceae > Burkholderia > Burkholderia savannae. Next base: position 1,675,240 of record NZ_CP013418.1, on the reverse strand, counting down.
CATGGACCAATCCCCGCAGGCCGTCGGCTCGTCCGGCGGCGCCCGCGAGACGCCGCGCGTCGGCCTGTTCGTCACGTGCCTCGCGAATCTCTTTCGGCCGAGCGCCGCGCTCGCCGCCGTGCAGTTGCTCGAAGCGGCCGGCTGCACGGTCGACGCGCCGCGCGCGCAGACCTGCTGCGGCCAGCCGGCGCTGAACAGCGGCGACTTCGACGGCGTGCGCGGCATCGCGCGCCGCACGATTGGCGTGTTCGAAGGCTACGACTACGTCGTGGCACCCTCCGGCTCGTGCATCCGCACGCTGCGTCACGACTACCCGGACCTGCTCGCGAACGATCCCGCGTGGAAGCCGCGCGCCGAGCGGCTCGCCGCGCGCGCGCACGAGCTGACGAGCTTTCTCGTCGACGTGCTCGGCTGGGCGGGCCCGGAGCGCGCCGCGGTGCCCGACTGCACGCTCGCCTACCACGACACCTGCTCGGGCCTGCGCGGCCTCGGCATCAAGGCGCAGCCGCGCGCGCTGCTGTCGCGCGTCGGCGGCGTCGAATTGAAGGAAATGAAGGATGCCGAAGTATGCTGCGGCTTCGGCGGCACGTTTTGCGTGAAGTACCCGGAAATCTCGACGAAGATCGTGTCCGACAAGACCGCGAACGTCGCCGCGAGCGGCGCGACCGTGCTCGCGGGCGGCGATCTCGGCTGCCTGATGAACATCGGCGGGCGACTGAAGCGCGAAGGCAGCCCGGTGCGCGTCTATCACGTCGCCGAGGTGCTGACCGGGATGAACGTCGAGCCGATCTGCGGGGAGGGCGAATGAGCGCGCAACCATCGGCCGCGACGACGAACTTCAAGGCGCGCGCGAGCGCCGCGCTGCACGACGCACAGCTTCAGGAAGCGCTCGGGATGCTCGGCGAGGGCTGGATCGAGAAGCGGCGGCGCGTCGTGTCGCTGCTGCCCGAGTTCGAAATGCTGCGCGAGCGCGCGAAGGTGGTGAAGGATCACGTGCTAGCGAATCTCGACACGTATCTCGAACGCTACGAAGCGGCCGTCACGTGCGCGGGCGGCGTCGTTCACTGGGCGAGCGACGCGGCCGAAGCGCGCGAGATCGTGCTGAAGATCTGCCGCGACGCGAACGCGAAAACCGTGACGCGCGGCAAATCGATGGTCGGCGAGGAGATCGGCTTGCCCGCCGCGCTCGAGGGCGCGGGGATGGAAGTCGTCGAAACCGATCTCGGCGAATACATCGTGCAGCTCGCGCACGAAGGGCCGAGCCACATCGTGTTCCCGGCGCTGCACAAGACGATCGGTCAGGTTACCGAACTGTTCGCCGGGCATCATTCGGCCGCGCAGTACGACGGGCCGCGCGAGACCGTCGCGGACGTCGTCGGCGAAGCGCGCCAGGTGCTGCGCGACAAATTCTTCGTCGCGGACGTCGGCATTACCGGCGCGAACTATCTCGTCGCCGAGACGGGCTCGAACGTGATCTGCACGAACGAGGGCAACGGCGATCTCACGTCGACGCTCGCGCGCGTGCACATCGTGACGGCGGGCATCGAGCGCGTCGTGCCGACGCTCGACGACGTCGCGCTGTTCGTGCGGCTGCTCGGCCGCAGCGCGACGGGGCAGGAGATCACGTCGTACACCACGTTCAGCACGGGCCCGAAGCGCGACGACGATCTGGACGGGCCGCGCGAGTATCACGTCGTGCTCGTCGACAACGGCCGCACGCGGATGCTCGCGGGCGAGTTCCGCGACATGCTCCGCTGCATTCGCTGCGGCGCGTGCATGAACCACTGCCCGGTGTACGGCGCGGTCGGCGGGCATGCGTACGGTTGGGTCTATCCGGGGCCGATGGGCGCCGTTCTCACGCCGCTTCTGCAAGGCATCGAGCACGACACCGATCTGCCGAACGCGTGCACGCTGAACGGGCGCTGCGCGGAGGTGTGTCCGGTGAAGATTCCGCTGCCGACGCTGCTCAAGAAGCTGCGCGGGATGCAGTTCGACGCGCGGCTCACCGCGCCCGGCACGCGCTTCCTGCTGCGCGCGTTCGGCGCGATCGCGCGGCGGCCGGCGCTCTATCACTGGCTGACGCGCGTCGGTGCGCGCGTGCTGCGCGCACTCGGCGGCACGCGCGGCAGCATCGCGCGCGTGCCGTTCGCGTCCGGCTGGACCGATTCGCGCGAATTGCCGAAGCCGCCGCCGCGCACGTTCTTCGAGACGTGGGACGCGACGCGCGCGAACGAACAGAGGGGGCAGCGATGAGCGGGCGCGACGACATTCTCGGCCGTATCCGCGCGGCGCTCGGCAGCGACCGCGCGCGGCTTGCCGCGCAGTTTCCGGCGCAGACGATGGGCGCGGGCGCGTCCGCCGCGCCGAATGCGCATGCCGCATCCGGTGCGGGCGCGGCGTCTTTCGCCGGCCCGGCCGCCTCGGCCGCTTCGGCCGCCGCGTGCGGGCCGGCGATCTCGCTCGGCGGCGTCGACCTCGTCGCGCGCTTCGTCGCGAAGGCGCAGCAGGTGTCGGCGACGTGCGCGCACATTGCGACCGCCGCCGATGCGCCCGCGGCCGTCGACGCGTATTTGCGCGAAGTGGGCCTCGCCGATGCGCCGCTCGTCGTCGCGGCGGCGCTCGAGGCGCTGCCGTGGCGCGCGCACGGCGCGCTGCCGGGCGCCGACCTGCGGCGCGACGGGCTCGTCAGCGTGACGCCGTCGTTCACGGCGATCGCGGAGACGGGCAGCGTCGTGTGCCTGTCGTCGAGCGCGACGCCGACGTCGCTCAACTTCGTCGCCGCCACGCACGTCGTGCTCGTCGATCGCAGCGCGATCGTCGCGACGATGGAGGACGCATGGGCGCGCGTGCGCGCGACGATCGCGACGCTGCCGCGCGCGGTCAACGTGATCACCGGGCCGTCGCGCACCGCCGACGTCGAGCAGACGGTGCAGGTCGGCGTGCACGGCCCGAAGCGCGTGCTCTTGCTGATTTGCGACGACGCGTGAAAGCCCGCGCGGAAACGACGGCGGCGGCACGCTGCGTTTCGGCGTGGCGCGCCCGGCGAATCGCGCGGCGCGGCATCGCGCGCGGCTAGTCGAAACCCGCGACGGCGCGCGAGACGGCCGGACGAGAAATTACGGTATGCAGATCATTGCGCGGCGGCACCGCGATGCCGCGATGCCGCGAACGCACCATTCAACACGCGAGGCGCGGCAGCAAGACATGCGACGCAAGAAGTAAGAGGCGACAACAAACGACGCAAGACGGCGCAAGACGGCGCGCGGCGATGCCGAGCGCACCGAAGCGAAAACCGGACGCGGCACGCCGGCGATTCGAAGACGTAGACATTCCCCGACAAGCAGCATCAGTCAGACGCCATGCGACGCGCGTTCTCCACGCACGTCGCTCACGTCGCGCACAGACCAAAGCGCCGGCACGGACCGGCGCGCCGATTCGGACGGCCGCGAGGCCGTCGCCCGATTCAGATTCACTCATGGAAGGAGACACACGTGCAGGTTTGGAACCAGGTCTATCTGCCGCTCGGCGGCGTCGGCTGGTCGGCGCTCGCAGCCGGCGCGCCGATCATTCTGTTCTTCGTGTCGCTCGCGGTGTTGCGGCTCAAGGGACACGTCGCGGGCGCGCTTACCCTCGCGCTTTCGCTCGCCATCGCGATCGCCGTCTACGGCATGCCCGCCGAGCGCGCGTTCGCATCGGCGGCCTATGGCTTCGCGTACGGCTTGTGGCCGATCGCATGGATCATCGTCACCGCGGTGTTCCTCTACAAGATCGTCGTGACGAGCGGCCAGTTCGACATCATCCGCAGCTCGATCGTGTCGCTCACCGACGATCAGCGCCTGCAGATGCTGTTGATCGGCTTCTCGTTCGGCGCGTTTCTCGAAGGCGCGGCGGGCTTCGGCGCGCCGGTGGCGATCACGGCCGCGCTGCTCGTCGGCCTCGGCTTCAATCCGCTCTATGCGGCGGGACTTTGCCTGATCGCGGACACCGCGCCCGTCGCGTTCGGCGCGCTCGGAATTCCGGTGATCGTCGCGGGCCAGGTGTCGGGCCTCGATCCGATGGCGGTCGGCGCGATGGCGGGACGCCAGTTGCCGCTCATGTCGTTTTTCCTGCCGTTTTGGCTCGTGTTCGTGATGGACGGCGTGAAGGGGGTGCGCGAGACGTGGCCCGCCGCGCTCGTCGCGGGCGGCAGCTTCGCGGTCGTGCAGTTCTTCACGTCGAACTACATCGGGCCCGAGCTGCCCGACGTGACGTCGGCGCTCGCGAGCCTCGTCGCGCTCGCGTCGTTCCTGAAGGTGTGGCAGCCGAAGCGCGCGCGTGAGGCCGCACGCGCGGCCTCGATCGTGTCGGCGGGCGGCGGCGCGCTCGCGCTGGGCGCGATGCCGGGCGGCATGGGCGGCGCGCGCGCGACGGGCGGCCGGCAGCCTTCGCCGTATTCGTTCGCGCAGATCGCGCGCGCGTGGTCGCCGTTCGTCGTGCTGACCGTGATGGTGACGATCTGGAGCATGAAGCCGTTCAAGGCGCTGTTCGCGAAGGGCGGCGCGCTCGCGTTCACGACGCTGCAATTCCACATCCCGCATCTCGACAAGCTCACGCAGAAGATGGCGCCCGTCGTCGCGCACCCGACGCCCGTGCCCGCCGTGTTCAACTGGGATCTGCTCGCGGCCACGGGCACCGCGATCCTGCTGTCGGCGATCGTATCGATGGCAATCCTGAACGTTTCCGCGCGCACAGGCATGCGCACGTTCTTCGAGACGTTGAAGGACCTGAAGCGCCCGGTGCTGTCGATCGGCCTCGTGCTCGCATTCGCGTTCGTCGAGAACTTTTCGGGAATGTCGACGACGCTCGCATTGCTGCTCGCGGGCACGGGCGCGGCGTTCCCGTTCTTCTCGCCGCTGCTCGGCTGGATCGGCGTGTTCCTGACGGGCTCCGACACGTCGTCGAACGCGTTGTTCTGCTCGCTGCAGGCGACGACCGCACAGCAGATCGGCGTGTCGAGCACGCTGCTCGTCGCGGCGAACACGACGGGCGGCGTCGCGGGCAAGATGATTTCGCCGCAGTCGATCGCGGTTGCGTGCGCGGCGGTCGGCCTCGTCGGGCACGAGGCGGATCTGTTTCGCTTCACGCTGCGGCATAGCCTGTTCTTCGTGCTGATCGTCGGCGTGATGACCTGCGTGCAGGCGTACTGGCTCACGGGAATGGTCGTGCATTGAGCGTGGCGGGGGCGAACGTGCGTGCGCGTTCGCCGCCGATCGTGACAGTGCGGACTGTCTCGTCGGCATCGGTCGATACGTCGCGCAAGCGGGCTCGCGTTCATCCGCTGTGTCCCTGTTTGCACCGATTCGCGCGGACAGCCGTGTAAAGATTTGCTACAACGTTAGACTGGCGTAATCAGTTCCCTAAGTTATTGATTTCTAAGGGGAAGGATTTTGCTCGCATCTGACAGCGAATCGAATCAAGGAGTTGCGCCCGTCACGTTTTCGTATACGGAAAAGCCAGTCCCTGTAGGGGCGCACGACGTAGCGGCGCAGAGAACCTGGGAGCACTTCCAGGTGAAGCGGGGCATCGAACGCTACCGCCGAACCCTCGCACGCGAGAAGGAGGACGGCACCCTGACCTCCCGGAACCTCGGTGAGGTCCAGCATGGTCAACGCATCGCCTCGGAGATTATAAAGCCGATGGTGGCGGCAGTGGTTCAGGCTCAAGCCGACTACGCCGCCAAGCTGGAAGACCCGAAGACGCGGCGCATCGCGGACGCCCAAGCCGTCTTCGGGGCACTCGATGCGGAAACTATTGCTGCGTGCGCCGTCCTCACGGCCCTGACGAACCCTGTTGACGCCGGCTGGACCGCAGTACGGGTAGCCTGCGCCGCCCGCCTGCGGCACGAACTGGAATACCAGGCGTGGGCGCGGGCCGAGAAGGAAGCCGAGAAGCATCGGAAGGAGCACGCGCTCGATGGCGTCAACATGTTCAAGCTGATGCTGCGCCGGAACCACGGCGAGATCGACAAGCGGGTGTTCGACAAGTGGAGTAAGAAGACCGACACCCTGGTCAAGCTGGACTGGTCCCACGAGCAGAAGATTCACATCGGGGACTCGGTGATGTGGCTCCTGGTCGAATCGAACGGCTGGTTCGAGGTCAAGGAGCAGCGCGACGAGGGGGCCAAGTTCCCCAAGCTGGTGTTCGGGATGACCGAGACCGCCCTGGCGCTTACCGAGAGTCTCCAGGAAACCTGCGAACTGCAACGGCCCTTTCTGGCTCCCATGATCTGCGAGCCGCAGGATTATTGTGCTCAGATATAAAGTGAGTCACTTATAATCGAATTGCTGACAAGGACCTGACACCATGAACACCATCAAGACTTTCGAATTTGCTCCGAACATGAGCCTCCGCGTCGTGGAGATCGACGGGGAGCCGTGGTTCCCTGCGAAGGACGTGTGTATTGCCGTGGGCATCGCGCATCTTGGAAGCGCAGTTAGGACGCTGGATTCTGACGAAAAGGGTGTGCGACTTTTGCACACCCTTGGGGGGCCGCAGAATACGACCGTGATCTCCGAGTCGGGCCTCTACGCGCTCGTGATGCGTTCTAACAAACCGATAGCGCGGGAGTTCCGCAAGTGGGTCACGTCGGAAGTCCTGCCGTCCATCCGTAAGCACGGGATGTACATGACGCAGGAGGTCGCACGGGAGACCGTTGAGGACCCGATGTCGCTCATGGCTCGCGCGGTGGTGGTAGCCAATGAACAACTGGGGATCATGACGGTGCGGGCGCATGGATTGGACCCCGCCAGTGAGCAATGGATCACCCTCAACGAATTCTTCAAGCGGCACGATATCCCGGTAAGCCCCGGCGACCGCAAGCGTATCGGCCGCACGGCTGGCGGCCTTTCCGATTCGGCAGGACGAGAACGCAAGTACCATCGCAGCGGCGCACGTCTGTTAGCTGTGGAAACGCTGGAGCGTGCTGCCCGTGCCCAAGGTGTGTCCGTTTCCGGACCGCTTCCGCCTGTCACTGGCGCTCCCAAGATCACCAAATACACGGCGACGCACAAGTACTGCCCTGACTGCACTGCGATGAAAACTCACGCGGAGTTCTACACCGTCCCTACAAGCAAGGCGCACGGGCTGTCGGTGTATTGCCGTGTGTGTTCCAACAAGCGCAGGACCGCGCGTAAGCGCCGCGTTCGTGCGGCTCAAAAATAAAGCGAGTTAATGACATGCATTCCACTGACCATCGCCGCGCCACGCTGACCGTGGGCGACAAGACCATCGACCTGAAGCTCCCGATGCCCATTCGGGTTGGGGACCCGCAGTACGACCAGAAGCTGGCCTTCGCAGTCGCGGAGGCCATCCTCGATCACTTTGACACCAAGGAAACGCAATGAGCCGCATCCAGAAAACCATCAGCGACCTCGCAGTGACCCGCTACGCGGAGTTCGAGACGAAGCGACACGGCGCACCGATTGCGCTGCACGACGACGGGACTTATTCCATGCCGATCCAGGTAACGATCGACGGGCACTGGTTCAGCGTTGACGACCTGCGGCACGCCGCGAAGCTGTTCAACAAGCTGGCCGACAAGCTCGAATCGGACGGTCGTGGCGTGACCGAGTAACCAGGAGACCACCATGAAGAAACTGATCTACATCGCTGCACTCGCACTCTCCACCGCTGCGCTGACAGGCTGCGACATGTATCCGCCGTACCGCGTCTACAACCAGAAGATGGACGGCGAGGCTGAACTGGCCCGCGCTGAGTCGGCCAAGAAGGTCCAGATTCTCGACGCCGAGGCGAAGAAGGCAAGCGCCCAGTCGTTCGCAGACGCCGAGGTCATCCGCGCTCAGGGCGTCGCCAAGGCCAACGCGATCATCGGCAAGTCCCTCAACGACAACGAGGCGTACCTGCGCTACCTGTACATCCAGAAGCTCGGTGACGCCGAGGGGAAGGGCCAGGTGATCTACGTCCCGACCGAAGCTGGCCTGCCGATCCTCGAATCGAACCGCCTGCGCAAGCAGTAACACCCCATGCCCATCCGGGCACCCCGAAGACGCTGACTGGATACTGAAACCATGACCAAGCTGCAAGGTGGCTACCTCACCCTCAAGACCGACGCCGTGAAGTCCACGGAGTTCGCTAACTCGCACACGTCCGCCCTGGACCTGCCCCTGAAGGGCGCTCACCTGGAGGCCCTGAACCACATCCAGAAGACCCGCTGGCGCATCAACCGTGATGTGCTCAACGTCGCGCTCCAGTGCAAGGCCCGTGGCCTGGATGTGGCAGGCTTCCCGTGCAGCGACGAACTGGCCCTGCCCGAGTACCCCGAGCACCTCGACAAGAAGTCCGACGAGTTCAAGGCGCACATCCGCGAGCGCGAGCGCATCCACACGGAGAACGCACGCAATGCCGGGATGCGCCTGAAGCTCTGGGGGATGCTCCAGATGGCCGAGGAACTGGCCGACTTCCCGGCGTTGTGGTTCCCGCACTACGCGGACTTCCGTGGTCGCTTCTACCCGCGTCCCCAGGACCTTCACACGCAGGGCGATTCCCTGGTCAAGGGCATCCTGGAGTTCTCGGAGCCGGTCCCCCTGACCGACCGGGGCTGGTACTGGATTCGCGTCAACACGGCCAACTACTTCGGTGAGGACAAGCTCCCCATCGCGGAGCGTGCCCAGTGGACGATGGACCACCTGGAGGGCATCCTGGCCGTCGCCACGGACCCGCTGGACGACCACAAGGCGTTCGAGTTCTGGAGCACCTGCGACTCCCCATGGGAGTTCCTCGCGGCGTGCCTGGAAGTAAAGCGAGTCGCTGACTTCATGCTGGCGCACGGGACGTGCGAGGGCTTCGAGTCCCGCATGGTATGCCGCTACGACGCGACGTGCTCCGGTATCCAGCACCTCGCGGCCCTCATGAAGGACGAGAAGTCCGCCGTGCGCGTCAACGTGCTTCCCACCGGCAAGCGCGAGGACATCTACAAGGCCGTGTGTGAGGTAGTGGTTGGTGACGTACAGCGCGACTCCGTGAATAGCGCCCTTGTGGCGATGGCATCCCTCTGGGTCGGCAAGGTGGAGCGTAAGACCGTGAAGCGGGCCGTGATGACGACCCCCTACGGTGTGTCCGAGCGCGGCATCCTGACCCAACTGGTCCAGGACGGCTTCGCGGATCACATCGCCAACGGGAAGGAGCGCTACGCCGCTGCGGAGTACCTGACGCAAAAGATCGTCGGTGCGCTGGACGAATCCATCGAGGCCCCGCGCCGCGCGATGGATTACTTCCGCGCGGTCGCCGTGTTCCTGGAGGAGCGCGGGCTTCCCCTCGTGTGGGATACGCCCAGTGGCTTTACCGGGAAGCAGGCGTACTACAAGACCGGCGAGAAACGCATCCGCACGCTCCACGGAGATGTCACCGTGCGTTTTGAGGAGCCGGACGCGGGCTTCAAGCCAGGTAAGCAGAAGCTCGGCGCGGCTCCGAACGTTGTCCACTCGTTCGACGCGGCCCACCTGGCGCTCGTGTGCGTCGAGATGAAGCGCCGTGGCGTCCGCGACCTGGCATTCGTCCACGACTCGTTCGGATGCCACGCCGAGAACAGTGACCTCCTCCTCGAAGTCACCAAGCAGCAATTCGTTGCGCTGTACAACAACGATACCCTGGAGCAATGGCGTCAGTCTGTCATCGCGCACTCGGGGTGCCCGGATATTCCTGAAGTCCCCGCGCTCGGCAACCTGGATGTGGAGCGCGTCCTCGAATCCGAATTTTTCTTCTCGTGAAGTAAAGCGAGTTACTTATAACTGAATCAATCACATGGACAACGCAATGCAGACCTTCAAGAAACTCGCGTACACCGACTTCCACCAGATGAAGGCCGCGCTCGAAGCGGGCACGGTGTTTCGCATCAAGGACGGCGCAGAGAATCGCCGCGTGACCCGTATCGAGCCGAGCGTCTCCGGTAAGACGGCTAACGTGTACTACGGAGGCCTCGCGAGGCATTACGGTCACTTCAACCCGAACGGTTCCAACAACGCCTGCGGGGCGTTCATCTACGTGGAGCCGCAGATTGCGAGCCTGGCCGACGAACTCAAGGGAAAGCTGACCGCAGCTACCGTGAATATTGCGGCCGTGTCCGTCCCCGCAAAGCCGTTCCTCGAACGCTTCATCGCAGGCGCGGAGTTCCACACGCCGCACACTTGCGAGGTCGTGGTGGGCGTGGCGTTCGTGCGCGGCCACAACCGCCTGGACGTGACGCTGCGCGACGAGGCGGGCAAGACCCGCGTGACCCCGCGCTACAACCCGGACGGCACGCACAAATTCCGTCCGGAGCGCAACCTGGTCGAAGGCAAGCTCCCGCCGAAGATGGTGGAGCGCAAGGTCTCCATCTACCGCCATGCCTACAACGGCTCGCTGTTCGTCATCCGTGAAGGCGAGGTGCTCCCGAGCATCCGGGGCATCTCGAACGCGACGAAGGTGGGCGAGACGACGATCACCGAGAAGCAGTGACCCCGTTCGTCTACAGCAAGTCCGGCCTGCAACTCACGGAGCAATTCGAGGGATGCAGGCTGACTGCCTATCAGGACTCTGTTGGCGTCTGGACCATCGGGTACGGTCACACGGGTCCTGATGTCTACAAGGGCCTCACGATCACCCAGGAGCAGGCCGAAGTGCTCCTCATGCAAGACAGCGCTAAGGCCGCAGCAGCGGTCAACAGGCTCGTCACGCTGGACCGCGCGGGGGACCCCGACACCGATGGTCTCCCGGACCTGACGCAGGAGGAGTTCGATGCCCTGGTGGACTTCACGTTCAACCTCGGCGCGGGGAACTTCGCTGGTTCCACGCTGCTGAAGAAGCTCAACGCAGGCGACATCGAGGGTACAGCCGCCGAGTTCCCCAAGTGGGTTCATGCAGGCGGCAAGGTGCTCGCCGGTCTCGTGAAGCGCCGCGACGCCGAGCGTGCCCTGTTCCTCCTCGGGGCGCACTTCCCCAAGCAATAACTCCGCACAGGGTGACGACCCTAACAACCCAGGCCCGCGCAAGCGGGCTTTTTCACATCCACTCGCAAACCAAACACACATGGCTGAAGCAAAGAAGAAGTCCAAGATCGTCGGAAAGTTCGTGACCCCGAAGGGTGTCTTCCAGTACGCATGGCTCGACAAACCGGATAACTCGGAATACGGCAAGGGCAAGTACAAGTGCGCGATTCTGCTGGAGCAGGGCGTTGCCGAGAACGACGCCTTCGCGAAGAAGCTCAACGAACTCCACAAGGCCGCGAAGGGCAAGAACGACGCGAAGCCTGCGAAGGACGGATCGGCACTGGCCGACGAGGCCGCAGAAGAAGGCAACGATAAGAAGGAGCGCCTGCGCGGCTTCTGGGTCATCACGGCCAAGTCGAAGCAGAAGCCCGAACAGAAGGCTGCTGACGGCAAGACCTCGCTGAAGGAGACCGCAAAGAGCGGTGACTTCGGCCGCCTGTCGGTCGCTGCTGCTGAGTACGACACCGGCAGCAACAAGGGCGTCACGCTCTACCTCAACGGCGTCAAGCTCCTGGAGCGCCGCGCCCAGTCGGACCTCGGCTTCGAGGACGAGTCGGAAGACTACGAGAACGACGAGGGCACGCCGTCGCTGGACTCGGACGAATCGGCTGACTCGGATGGTTCGGGTGACAACCAGGACTTCTGAGTTCCGTCTCGACGTGGTGCCCCTCCCAGCACCGCGTCCTCGCATGACGAAGTGGGGCTCGGCATACATGCCCGCCTCCTACAAGAAGTACCAAGCAGAGATTGTCCAGAAGCTCGGACCGAAGCCGCCTGACGCACCGCTCGAAGGCGAGCTATCGGTCGTCATCGAGTTCGTCTGCAAGCCCATCGCCAAGTCGAAGTTCACGACCCCTATGGGGGACCTCGACAACCTCGCGAAGGGCGTCATGGACACCCTCACCGATGAAGGGTGGTGGCTGGACGACCGCCAGATTGTCTCGCTGCACCTCACCAAGCGCTTCCCCGAACCGGGCGAAGCGCCGCACATCAACGTCGCTATCTCCCCCAACGACTGACCATGATCCAACTCCTCCTCAAGCTCCTCGTCAAGCTCGCCGCAGCGCTCGAAGCCGCCGCCGCGAAAGAACAGAAGAAGTGCGAAGCCGCACTCGCAGCCGCAGCCGCGAAGGTCTCGCAGGCCAACGCGCACCGTAGCGCCACGCGCCAGGCACGCCAGGTCGCATCGGCCCTCAAGGATGTCGTGGCCCCGGCCTCGGAAGTCCCGACCCCGCAGCAGTAACCCACACCGGTATCAGCGGCACCGCAAGCCGCTGGCTCTCAACCTCCCACCAATGAAAGACACGCAGACCATGAAACTCACCCCGCAAGCCCAGACCGTCCTCCGCCATCTCAAGTCGGTGGGCAGCATCACCAACGTTGAAGCGAATGCCGTCCACCGCGTGCGTTCGCTGTCGCGCCGCATCACCGAGATTCAGGACGCGGGATACCGCATCGCCAAAGTCCGCCGCCGTGACTGCACGGGCCAGCAGTACGTCCGCTACAGCCTGGAGAAGTGATGCGAACCGCACACCACACCTACCGCGCCGTGAGCAACGGCGACGAGCCGTCGTGTTCCGGCTGTGTTTTCGACCTCAAGAACGACATCAACGGCTGCGTCGGGCACGCCTGCTCGGGCTACGAGTGGCCCGAGGCCGACCCGCTCCACGACGCCAAGAACATCATCTGGATCAACCCGCAATGAATCGTCCTTACGAAAAGTCGAAGGACAAGTACATCGCCGCTGCGCAGACGGTTGGCCTGTTGGCGGCACTCCCGTTCGTCGCGGTCTACCGCGTAGGCGCAGGCTGCGTCCGCGCCACTGGCGAGGTCATGGAAGACGTGCGCCGCTGCTTCGCTGGCGGCGTCGTTCACACCGTCCGCGAAGTCCACTCCGAAATGATGGACCACGCCTCGGGCAAGCGCGCCCGCCGCGAGCGTCTGCGCAACCAGACGCAGTAATGCGCCGCTACCGCGACGTCCTGGTCCAGCCCGGGTGCTCGCTGGACCAGGCACTGGAGGCTGGCGACTACACCCGCGCCTCGCGAATCTACGAAGAGTGCGAGACGACGTTCTCGCGCCACTACCCGAACTTCACCGCACACCCGAACGTTGACTATGAGCAAGCACGAAAGCACCCTGAAGCTGCACTACGGGCTGATGCCCCGCACGGCGACCGCTGACGAGATCAAGCGCGAGCCGATGTTCTTCCGCGCAGATGTGGAGTACGCCTCAAAGCATGGCGGCGACCTCACACGCAACTTCATCGACGCGGCATACGAAGTCTGGGGCGACCTGTCGGGCGTCATCATCGACACGCGACACCACATGCTGATGCCGGGAATGTTCCCGTGCATCCCGGGCTGGCACACGGACGATGCGCCGCGCAGCAACCCGCAGTACGCCGGTCAGCCAGACCTGTTCGATCCTGAATACGTCACTGAGCACCTGCTCACGATCGTGGACAACGGAACGGGGAGTCTCACCGAATTCCTGCAAGGCGATGTTGCCCTAAACCCTAGGGTTCTCATCGACCGCTTCAACAACGACGGCGACAACTTCTACAAGACCGCCGACCAGATCATCGACCTCACCAGGCCGGGTTGGGTTATCCATCCGCGAGCTGGCGATGTCGTCGCATTCAACTCCCACTCGTGGCACCGGGGAACGCCTGCGCAGCAGCGCGGCTTCCGCTGGTTCGCTCGCATGACGCGCGGTTCGCGCCATGCAGTGCAAAACGAGCTTCGTTCCAACTCCCAGGTGTACCTCACCGACGCAACCTACGGATGGTAAGCATGACTCAAAAGAATTTCCCCACGACTGTTCGTTTCCGTGGCTACTTCGCCGAGCAAGGCGTCAACGGCATGTGGAAGCTGCGTGGTCGCGGCGAGCGTCGCCTCGTGACCCACAGCGAACTCCTCAACCTCGTCAACGCGCGTCCGAAGCGCAAGGGGAGCAAGTGATGTCCATCATGTATCTGAGCCGATTCAGCGTCACGCGTGACGACATGATCGTCGCGGGGCCATACCGCTCGAAAGGGGCGGGCACAGCCTACCTCAATCGGATGAAGCGCAGGATCGACGTGGCTACCAAGCTCTCGGAACGTCACGGGCGTACTCCGCCCGAATCCATCGACTTCTCCCGATACCGCATCGTTGAAGTTCGCTTCGTGTACGACCGGACCATCGAGCACACGCCGAAGGTGAAGTAATGCCCCAAGCGCACGAATCCGAATCCAATCTCGTGTCGAAGGGTCCGTGCGACAACTGCGGATCATCTGACGCAAACGCGGAGTATGACGATGGTCACACGCACTGCTTTTCCTGCGGTAACACCTGTCAGCCGAACGGCGCACGGGTACCGAGTCACGATCCTGTCGCTGGTCCCGGAGACACTTCGCTTATCCGTGGCGAATACCGCGCCCTCGGCAAGCGAGGCATCGCAGAGGAAACCTGTCGAAAGTACGGCTACCTCGTGGGCAAGGACCGCGACGGGGAGCCTGTCCAGATCGCGACGTACTGCGATTCCACTGGAAGCCCGGTAGCGCAGAAGCTGCGCACGCCCGACAAGGACTTCGTGGTCCTGGGCAAGCTGAAGCAGGCGGGCCTGTTCGGGCAGTACCTGTTCCGCTCGAAGGGCAAGCGCGTCATCGTGACGGAAGGCGAGATCGATTGCCTATCCGTGGCGCAGGCGCTCTCGCTGAAGTGGCCGGTGGTTTCGGTGCAGAACGGTGCCCAGGGCGCAGCCAAGTCTCTCGCGGCGCAGATTGAATGGCTTAAGGGCTTCGATGAGATCGTCCTCTGGTTCGACAACGATGAGCCGGGGCGCGAGGCCATAGAGGCGTGTGCCAAGGTGCTCCCGGTGGGGCGCGTGAAGTTCGTCACCACCCCGTTTGACCTGAAGGACGCGAACGACCTCCTGCGCGAGCACGGTCCCACGGCTGTCGTGAGCGCCTCATGGGAGGCCAAGGACTATCGCCCCGATGGCGTAATCACGGGCGCGGACCTCTCGGTGGAGCGCCTGAAGGCCAAGGCTGCACCAGGCTGGCAGACGCCTTACCCGCTGGTCAACGAGATGACGCGGGGAATTCGCCCGCGACAACTATGGCTCCTGACGGCTGGCACAGGTGTTGGTAAGTCCACCGATGCACGAGAGTGGCTGTACGCCGCGCTGTGCGAAGGCAAGAAGGTGGGCGCACTGTTCCTGGAGGAGTCCGTCGAGGACACCGCGAAGGCTCTGGTGGCACTCGACAACGACATCCCGTTCGAAGCACTGGACGAGGACTCGTCGCTCCTGACGGACGCGCAGTGGGACGCGAGCTACGCCAAGCTTTTTGGGCACGGCGACCGCTACCAAGCGTATGACCACTTCGGCGCATCAGACGCCGACGGTCTCGTGAACAAGATGGAATTCATGGCGCTCAACGGCGTTGAACTACTGTTCCTAGATCACTTGACCATCGCCGCAACCGGTCTGGACAACGAGGCGCAAGACGCCCTGCTGGTGAAGCTGCGTTCGATGGTGGAGCGTACCGGTTGCAGCGTCGTTGCAATCGCCCACGTCCGCAAGGAGCAGTCGGGCGCGAGGACGGCCGAGGAGGGCGCCCAGCTTTCGCTGTCCAGCATCAAGGGCAGCGGCTCGCTGAAGCAAGTACCCGATGTCGTCATCGCTAAGGAGCGCAACCAGCAGGCCGAGGACGACGACGAGCGTGACATCTCGCAAGTGCGCGTCCTGAAGGTCCGCAGAGGTGGCAGGACGGGTCCTGCTGACCGTCTGAAGTACGACGCCAAGACCGGCCGTCTGAAGCCCATACCGCGTCTCTCCGAGCCGGACATCATGGCTGACGACGAGTCCGAGGACGATGCCCCGTTCTAGCGGGATCGCACGCACGCTGCTTCGCAACTCCCGCTACCGCGCCAAGCGTGACGCCATCAAGCACACGCTGACCCTCGCAGACTTTGAAGTGCCGACGCATTGCCCTGTTCTGGGTGTGCGCCTCAGACCATCATCGGGCCGCGCAGGCCCCTATTCCCCCTCCCTCGACCGCATCGATCCGTCGCAAGGCTACGTGCCTGGCAACGTGGTCGTCGTGTCGTGGAGGGTCAACGAACTGAAGAAGGACGCAACCGTGCAAGAGATGGAACGCATCTGTGCCTTCTACCAACAAGTAGCTGACCGGAACAAATGACCGAAGAAGTCCTCGTTGACAAGCAGTATCAAATCCACCGACACGCAGCCGTGACGGAGCAACAACCGTTCGTCACGGCCATGAAGTCCGCAGCCGAGCGTGCCTACGCTGACGCCGTGAAGCAGGGCCGCAAGCCCGCGATGGTGGAAATCATCGTCTACGTCGCCCCTGAGCAGGGGGCGTAATGACCGACAACCCCACGGACATCCTGACGTGGGACTTGGAAACCGACGGCCTGCTGCGCGAACTCACCCGTATCTGGGTGCTCGCAATCGGCACCGTCGGCTCCGAAGTCATCACGACCTACACGGACCACGACCCGAAACACCCGCCGCTCATGGAGGGCGTGGAGCGCCTCAAGGCCCACGTCGCCCGTGGGGGTAAAACCGCAGCACACAACGGCATCAACTTCGACCGGAAGGCCCTGGCAAAAGTCACGGGCTACGAGATGCCGTACACCGCGATTCTCGACACGCTCGTCATGGGCCGCCTGGCCGAACCTGAGCGTCTCGGGGGGCACAAGCTGGAGTCCTACGGTGTCGAGATGGGCATCCTCAAGGGTTCCCATAACGAGTGGGACCGCTACTCCGAGGAGATGCGTTCCTACTGCGAGCAGGACATCGCCGTCACCAATGCGCTATACAAGCGGCTGGAGCGCGTCCGCACCTGGGGCGAGGCCTGCGACCTCGAACACGATGTCGCGTATCTCATCGACCTCCAGATGGAGAACGGCTTCCCGCTGAATATGCGCGAGGCCATGACTCTCGCAGCTGAACTCTGGGAGCGCCGGGACGGCTACCTGGCCGAGATGCAGCGGGTATTCCCGCCGATCTACGTCAGCGCTGGCGTGGCGGTTCCGAAGCGGTCCCAGAATCGCCTGGGCGTCTCGTACACCCAGGGCGCGGCATACACGAAGATCGTCCTGCAAGAGTTCAACCCTGGCTCTGAGTACCACGTAGCCAACCGCCTGAAGAAGAAGTACGGCTGGAAGGCTCCGCTGACGGAGAAGGGCAACCCGAACATCACCGAGGCGGTCCTGAAGAAGCTGGACTTCCCCGAGGTTCAGCCGCTCCTACACTTCGCTCGCGTGGATACGCAGTGGACCCAACTCGCCGCTCCGCCGAAGAAGAACGGCACTGGCGGCGGATGGATTCACCACGCCGACGAGAACCACCGCGTCCACGGGTACGTCAATCCGAACGGTGCCGTGACGGGCCGCATGACGCACTCGCGCCCGAACTCCGCGAACATCGACAAGGAGATGCGGCACATCTGGATTCCGCGCGAGTCGTGGAAGCAGGTCGGGTGCGACGCCGAGGGCCTGGAACTGCGCGTCCTTGCGCACTACCTGGCCCGCTACGACGGCGGGGCGCTGACCCGTGCGCTGCTAGAAGGCGACAAGGCCCAAGGCACTGACGCCCACTCGATGAACCGGAAGAACACGGACCTGTTCTCCCGAGACGGCGCGAAGACCCTCCTGTACGGCGCACTGTACGGGGCCGGGGACGAGAAGGCCGGGAACATCTGGATCGCTGACTGGCGCACGAGCGGCAAACCCGTGAGCGAGTGGCCGTCCTGGGCGCACGTCAACGGCAAGCTCAAGGCCGCCAAGGTCATCGGTAAGGTCGTCAAGGGCAAGCTGCTCGACGGTATCAAGGGCTTCCGCGCTCTCATCAAGGACATCGAGAAGGCGGCGAAGGCTCGCGGCTGGCTCAAGGGTATCGACGGTCGGCGCATTCGCGTGCGCCACGCCCACGCTGCGCTCAACACCCTTCTCCAGGGGACGGGCGCAATCATCATGAAGAAGGCCCTGGCGATCTACTGGCATGAGATCACCGAAGTACACGGCCTGGTTCATGGGAGGGACTTCGGCTTCCTAGCGAACGTCCACGACGAAGTACAGCAAGAGTGCCTGCCGCAACACGCGGAACTCATCGGCACGACCTTCAAGAACGCAATCACCAAAGCAGGCGAGCACTGGAATTTCCGGTGCCGTCTCGATGGTGCTTTCGACATCGGAAACAACTGGCATGAAACTCACTGACCTTCAGAACCTCGTCACCAAGATTCGCCGCGTCTATCCGGACGCCGTGATCTCCGGTGGCGCACCGCGCGACATCTTGCACGGCAAGCCGATCAAGGACATCGACGTGATGACCGGTTACGACGTGGGGCGCTCCGGCCTGGAGAAGATCGCGATGATCGTGGGCGGCCAGCTCGACGTGATCGAGCCGAAGGACCCCTCGGGCGTCGAGGAGTTCGAGTACGAGATTCACTTCGCTGACGGACGGCCCCGCCTCAACATCATCGACCTGAATCCGTTCGAGATCACGGACCCGCTGGAGAACCTGCTGGACTTCGACTTCGGGTTGTCCCAGGTCGCGGTGTTGCCCACGGGCATCCTGTACACGCCCGCATACGTTACCGACGCGGAGAGCGGCACGATCACCTACATGGGTGATAACGGCAAGGAGTTGTGGCGCATCGACTCGTCCGCGAAGCGCCTGCAACGCCTGAAGGCGAAGTACCCCCGGTGGGAGTTCGTGAACTGCGCGGGCCTTGAAGCGAGGGCCGTGTGATGACCGAGTTCGACCTGGAGAAGTTCAAGGCGGCACTCACGTCCGAGGACGATCCCATCGACGCACTCGATGACCTGGACGAGTTCATGAAGATCACGCGTGGCGAGTGGGTCTCGGATCACAAGCACGAGCACCGCGACACCGTGTACCTCCACAAGCCTTCGGGGCGGTTCGTTACCGTGGCCGAGTCGCGTAGCGGAAGCTACTGGTCGGACTACGAGTACGACAAGCCGATGCTCGCAGAGGTCGAGCCTCGGGAGATCACCAAGACCATCTACCACGCGAAAGGCGGGTGGGTGTGACTGTCGCGCTTATCGACGGTGACGAGGCCATCTACAAGGCGTGCGTCATCAAGGTCGAGGAGACCGACTGGGAGGCAGAGACTGTCACCGACCGGCCGCCGACGTTCGAGGAGGCAAGGGCCAAGTTCCACGAGATCGTCCGCGAGTGGTGCGAGGCCGTGGATGCCGATAGCTACATCGTATGCCTCAGTCCCAAGGAGCGCGGCTTGTTCAGGCGGGGCATCTACGCGCCGTACAAGGGCGCTCGTGGCGAGAAGCCCGAGCAGTACAAGCCCCTCGAAGATTGGGTGTTCGCGAACGAGAACTCGACCTGGCGACCGGGCCTGGAGGCCGACGACGTGATGGGCCTGCTGTCCGGGCCGGGTCACGTCATCTGCTCCAACGACAAGGACATGAAGACCGTCCCAGGGCGACTGTACATCACGGGCAAGAAGAAGCTCGTCACGATCACCGAGACCCGCGCTGACTGGCAGTGGATGTACCAGACGCTCATGGGCGACCCGACGGACGGCTTCGGAGGCTGTATTGGCTGCGGCCCCAAGGGAGCCGAGGCAGTACTCGAAGGGTGCCGGAATCTCGCGGAGATGGCGCACAACGCCGCGCTCCATTACCTCGCCCCGAAGAAGGGCAAGTACAAGGACGTTATCCAGACGGCCCTGGACTTTCGCCGCATGGCGGCACTCGCCCGAATCCTCCGACCCACCGACTACGACAACGAAACAGGCGACGTGCGTTACGCACTCCCTGGCGTCAAGGACATCGCATTCAATGCACAAGCAATCGCAAAGTAACCTGCCGATGATCGGTATCACGGGCCGTGCCCGCGCGGGCAAGGACACCATCGGCAACTACCTGGTTGAGCATCACAACTACGGCCAGGTGTCGTTCGCGGAGCCGCTCCGTCAGTTCGTGTGCAAGCTGGTCGGCATCGACCGTCGTGCCCTCGACTTCGTGAAGGAGGACCCCGTGCCCTGGCTCGGCAAGTCGCCGCGTCAGATGCTCCAGACCCTCGGCACCGAGTGGGGCCGGATGCTCGTCAACGAGAACATCTGGGTCCTGGTGGCGATGGACGAGGCCCGCCGTCTCCAGCGCCACTCGGGCAAGTCGGCGGTCATCACCGATGTCCGCTTCGACAACGAGGCGGATGCCATCCGACAACGCGGCGGCCGGATCATCCACGTCGCTCGCCCGGACGCCCTGGCCGTCGCCTCGCACGTAAGCGAGGCTGGCGTTACCCGCGAGCCTGCGGACTTCGTGATCGTCAATGACGGCACGCTGGACGACTTGTACGCCACAGTGGACGAGATCATGGAGCGACTCTGATGGCGTCTCTGCCCTCTTGGGCAGGCGCGGTCGTCGCAGGGGTTCTACTGGCGGTCGGCCTCGCGACTGGGGCGCTGGCCTATCGCTCTCACATCTACGACGAGGGCTTCACTGCGGGCCTCACGAAGGCCGCAGACGACCACCGCACTGCGCTCGACTCCCTTCGCCAAGCTGACGCCGCCGCTGCGGCCTCGGCTACCTCCGCCTTCACTGCAAAGCTCAAGGAAGTAAACGATGCTCACCAAGCTCGCACGACTCAACTGGAAGCTGCGCTTGCTGCTGCTCGCGCCGATAGTGTCCGCCTGTCTCAGCAGCTTGTCCGCCTGCACGACGCAGCAACCCAAGCCGGTGACGGTTCGAGACCTGCCGCCGATTCCGCCCGACCTGGCGCGGAGGGCGACGCCTCTGACTCCCCTTATTCGCTTGCCGATCTGATGAGGACCGTGAATGCGAATTACGCAATTTGCCAAGCGAATTCTGCGCAGCTTACTGCCCTCCAGGACTGGTACGAGTCCCTCCGGGCAGGCCGCACGGAATAAATCCGCACATGGTAGAGGGTCCCTATATATCTCTAAGACTCTTAGAGAAGGGGACGAGAACAACATCCCGGCTGACTGCCCTAGCTCGACGGATCTCCGTACCGTAGGCGGATGGCTCCTCACCCAATACCCCCTGGCTGGCCTGGTGGACCTCGTGCATGCGAAGGACTACCAAGCGGCCCACGAACTCGTCGGTGCTCACGATGCCATCCAAGCCGTCTTCCAACTGGCAGATGACCTGGACGCAGCGCAACGGGACGAGGACTCGAAGGCAGCAGAAGCGAGCTACGCTTGAACTTCTCGCTTTCCTGGCTCGTCACGTCTATCCGTTTCGCGCGGATTGGCCTCTCCGTCTACTGCACCGCTGCGACCTCTGGACTCTCCGCGATGGCGCTGGCATTAAGGCTGCGGTATGGCTGGAGCGGCTCGGCAACGGTACCGCTGCGCTGCACCTATGCGCCTCCCGTGACGCTCGTGGACGATGGGTTCTCCCCCGCGTCCTGCGGTCTCTCAGTGACGGCGCTCGCCGCTCGGGCTACCACACCCTGACGGCAGCGCCTCTCCCACAACACATCCCCTATCTGGAGCGCCTTGGTTTTCTCCGGGTGGGGCACGCATACCACCTGAGACTCTATGAGCAAACCCAACATCCCGAAGGCCCCTGATCCGCCGCAACCGGACGCCCCGGCTGCGAGGCTGATCCAGCCGGTTGAGGATAGTCCGGTGTCGTCCGCGAAGAACAAGGCGAGCATGCGCCGCTACCTGACGGTCGGCTCATCGCCTGACGCTCCGCGTGGGGTCGGCGTTCAGCTTTGAATCAGAAGCTCCAGGACCGCTATCAAGAGTTGGTCCCGGACCGTGACGCCTACTGGCGACGTGCGCATGCCTGCGCTGCTCTCACGGTCCCTTCGGTGTGTCCGCCTCAAGGGCAGACCCCGCAACAAGTTCTACCCCAGTCCTACACGTCATTCGGGCATCGCGGCGCTACCAACGTGGCCTCGAAGCTCATGATGGCGTTCATGCCTCCTGGCGATTCCGCGTTCAACATCGAGGTCTCGACCAAGATGTTGCTGAAGGAGGGCGTTCTATCGCCCCCGCCCGAGATCATCCAGGGCCTCGCCCAATGCGAGCAACTGATTAACGCGAACATCGAAGCGCTCAACTGGCGGCGGCAGACTTACCTGTCGCTCCTGCACCTCGTGGTTGCCGGGAACGTCTGCGAATACATCCAACCGGACGGCCGCTTGAAGCTGTTCCCGCTGACGCAGTTCGTCTGCGTCCGAGATTTCAACGGGCGCACGATGGAGATCGTTACGGCGGAGAAGCTCAAGGTGCGCGAACTCACCCCGGAACTCCGACGCCTCACGGCTAAGAAGGAGTCCGAGGAAGTCACGCTGTACACGCGATTCGAGTTCCTCACCGAGAAGACCTACGCGGTCCAGCAGGACCTGGACGACTCCCAGGTGGTCCCGTACAGCACGTACAACGGCATCATGCCTGCGAACGCGCTTGCCTGGGAGTTGGTGCCCGGTGAGTCCTACGGCCGCTCGCACGTCGAGCAGAACTACTCGGACCTCCTGGCGCTCGACAAGACCTCGCAGCAGCTGCTGGAGTGCGGCGCTATCGCGGCGCGTAACCTGATCTTTGTCGCGCCGAACGCGGCAGGCGGCAACCTGCGCAAGCGCATCATGGAGGCCCGCAACGGCTCCGTGATCTCCGCTCGCGGTGGATCGCAGGGTGACGTGCAGCCGTTCCAATTCAACAACACCGCAGCGATGCAGTCGCTCAACGCTGAGAAGCAGGACCTTAAGCGTGACCTCTCGGTCGCCTTCCTTCTCACGAACGACCTGCGCCGCGACGCGGAGCGCGTTACCGCCTACGAACTCCAGATGCTCGTCACCGAGATCGAACAGTCCCTGGGCGGTGTGTACTCGTACCTCGGCCCCGAGATGGTCGGCTGGCGGCTGCGCAAGCTCGTCGCCCAGATGCAATCGCGGGATGAACTGCCCCAGATTGGCACCGACTCCACCCAGATCACCGTGACCACTGGTCTCGCTGCACTGGGCAAGGACGCGAAGCTGAAGAAGGTGCAGTCGTTCCTTTCCCTCCTCAACGAGACACCGCAAGCGTTCCAGCAGGAAGCAGCAGCCTACGTGAAGTTCGACACGATCCTCACGCCTGCCGCCGCTGCGCTTGGATTCCCGCAGGCCATCAAGACGGCCAAGGAAGTTCAGCAGGAACAAGCCCAACAACAGGAGCGGGCAATGCAGGCTGACATGGCCCGTGCCGCTGCTGGTCCTGTCGCGGGTCAAATTGCGGCCAACTCACTCGCACCGGCTCAATGACGACCGACACCATCAACCCGAACAGCCCGGCAAGTCCGGGCACCCCCGAAACCCCTGCGCTGATTCCGGACTCCCCGGAGTACCGCGCGGCCATGATTGCGGCAGCGGACGCATCCAACGGCATCACGCCCACGGAACCCGTGGCTAAGACGGACCCGGCACCCGCCGACCCGAACGCCCCGACGCCGAAGCTGACGGACACGCCTGCTGACGAGAAGAAGCCGGAAGGCACGGAGAACACTTCGGAGAAGAAGGACGGCGAGGGCGATGCCCCGTCCGCCTACGACTTCGCCAAGGCGTTCGATGACGGCTCGCTCGTCACGGAGTTCAACGCAGAGAAGCCGAGCGACGCGCTCATCGCGGGCATGGCGAAGGCCCTGGGCATCTCGAACGAGCAGGTGCTCCAGATGCAGTCGCAGTTCCGCGCAGGCCAGGCGGCGCTCGCTGCACAAGCCGAGGCCAAGCTGTTCGAGGCTGCTGGCGGCAAGGACGAGTTCAATGCCGTCATCGCCTGGGGCCAGAAAAATCTCTCGCAGGACCAGAAGGTCTTCTACGAGAACCTCCTGAACGGCCCGGACGCCGCGTCGGCAGTCGGCATTCTGAAGCAACGGATGCAGGCAGCAGGCGACCCGGCTCTGGTCAGCGTGACCAGCCGCACGGGTGGCGCTATCGCGGCGTTCCGAGACCAGTCGGAACTCGTGGCCGCAATGGCCGATCCCCGCTACCAAACGTCGGAGGCGTTCCGCAAGGAAGTGGCCGACAAGCTCCGCATCTCCCGCATCTAATCCCCGCTTTACCTCCCTCGCCTCTGGGCGTCCATCCCGGACCAACCCATGCGGGGGGAATTCCCCTTCTCCCCTCCGTTGGCCCCGCTCGTGGGTCGGCAACACTCCCTTTCTAAAGAGACTTAATGACGTTCTCGACCAATCCGGGCAATCCGGTTGCGTTCGGCACGGGTCAATCGAACCCGGCTGACGATCGTTCGCTGTTCCTGAAGATGTTCTCGGGCGAGGTGCTCACCTCGTTCACGGCTGCAACGCTCACCAAGGGCAAGGTCCGCGAGAAGAACATCACCTCGGGCAAGTCGTACCAGTTCCCGCGCACGGGCACCTCGCAGGCTGAGTACCTCCAGCGCGGCCAGGAGATGCTCGGCAACCCGTTCGCAACGGGTGAAGTGGAAGTGACCATCGACGCGCCGATGGTTGCGCATCACGCCCTGTGGGACTTCGATCAGGCAATGTCGCAGTTCGACGTGCGTGGTCCGATGACGGCCGACATGGGCCAAGCGCTCGCCCGCATGTACGACCAGAACAACTTCCGCCAGATCGCGCTCGCGTCCCGGACGGCAGCTGTTGGTCCGTTCCCGGGCGGCGACCGCATCGTGGATTCCGCGCTGCTGTCGAGCGGTACGGCCATCGACGGCCTCGCTTGGATGGACGCCATCCGCAAGGCGAAGCTGGCGAAGGCATCGAAGAACATCCCGGCGTCCTCGCCGTGGTACATGACCGTGACCCACGCGACGTTCGACGCGATCAAGTACGCGAAGAACTCGGCGGGCCAGTTCGTCAACCTGAACTCGATGATCTCGCTGGCGACGGCGGGTACGGGCGCAGTGCCGACCGAGGCGATCCGCTTCGAAGGCGTGACGATTTTCCCGTCGAACCTCATCCCGCAGACGAACGACACGGCCAATAAGGACGTGTTCTCGAAGTACCGCGCGGACTTCTCGAAGCTCTCGGCGCTCATGTGGCAACCGGAAGCGGTGGCCGTCCTGACGCTGATGGGCATCTCGACGGAGACCGCACGCGACGTTCGCCGCCAGGAGGACTTCATCGTGTCGAAGCAGGCAGTCGGTCACGGCACGCTCCGCGCTGAGTGCGCCGTCGAGTTCGCACTCCCGGCCGCTTAACTCCCTATGGGGATCACTGGATTTATCTGGTGGTCCTCATTTTTTTCGATTCTTCAGCAATGGCTCTTACCCGACTTCAAGCGGTCAACCGCATGCTCACTGCCGTGGGCGAGTCTGTGATCCTGGTAGAGGTCACGGGCGCTGGCGACTACGCCAACTGTTCTGACATCCTCGACCAAGTGACCCAGGAGGTATTGCTCAAGGATTACAAGTGCAACACTGAGACGCGCACGCTAACCCCGGACGCTGACGGTCACATCGCAGTTCCACCGGAATGCCTGAAGGTGGACCCGGTGGACCCGTACCTGGACTACACGTTCCGCGCGGGCCGCCTCTACGACCGCGCGAAGGCGACGGACGTGTTCGAGAAACCGGTTGAGGTCCGCGTGACACTCGGCCTGTGCTTCGAGGACATCCCGTTCTCGCTGCAACTGGAAGTGGCGGCCAAGGCGGCACGGCGCTACCAGAAGTTCTACGTCGGCTCGCAGACAGCAGATGGGTTCCTGAAGGAAGACGAGGCTATCGCCGCGTCCATCGCGGAGGATGCCGAAGCAGATGCCGAGGACTACAACCTCCTGGACACCGCAGAACTATCGTGGCTGCGCCGCCGTACCTTCAATAACCGCACGATCAACTGATGCCCATTGACGGCCTGTTGCAGCCCCGCATCGGGTCGCTGCACGCGGGCGTGAGCCGCCAGGCTCCGCTCCTTCGGTCTCCGTCCCAGATGGACGAGATCATCAACTTCCTCCCCTCGGTGGACATCGGCGGTCTCGCTGATCGAGTGGGGACCTCGTGTATCGCGAACGTCGCGGCTGCACCGTATCAGCCCAACGGAGCGTACATGTTCCGGACGACGGACGGGCAGCGCTGGCTATTCGTTCGCCGCGCCGACCAAGGCTACCCCGAGATTCGCAACCTCGACAACGGGACGCAGGCCCAGGTAGTCGTGGGAGGCTTCGCTCAGAACTACATCAACTCGGCGAGTCAGCTGAAGTTCCTGACGCTGGCCGACACGACGCTGGTACTCAACACGGGAGTCGCCGCTCGCTTCTTGCCACCTTCGGCGGGCATCAACAAGACGCGGGCCTACGCAGTGATCCGTAAGCTGTCCTCGAATTACCAAACGTTCTATCTCAACTCGGAGGCTGGTAATGCGGTGACGGCCTACGACGGCTCGGGCGGCACAAAGACTCGCGAGTGGGTAGCGCAGCAGCTGTTGGCTCAGTGTGCCGCCCGCATGCCGGGTCTGTCCTTCACCCGAGTCGCCAACGTGATCCGAGTAGAAGGCCCGGAGAACCTCGTCGCCTCGCTCAACGGCGGCAACGACTGGGACGAGACTGCATTCGTGCTCATCAAGGGGCGCGTCAGTGCAATCACGGACCTACCAGCGCAGATGTTCCCCGGCGAGCCTATCCTGGTGGACCTCGGTAACGGCGACGCCAAGTCGGCCTACTGGGTGACGTATGACCTCGCGACCAACTCCTACAAGGAAACGTCGTGGCTCGACAACTTCGCCACGGCGGGGACTTGGGACAAGTCCACGATGCCGATGCGCGTCCACCAGACGGGCACCAACTCCTTCGAGATTCAACCTATCGACTGGACGCCGCGCAAGACTGGCGACGACGATAGCAACGTCCCGGCCCCGTTCAGAGACGCGCCTATCACGGACATGGCTCTGTGGAAGGGGCGGCTGTGGTTCTCATCGTCGTCTTGGGTGGTCGGCTCGCAGCCCGACGACCTGTTCAACTTCTGGCAGGGCAGCGCACGGGAAGTAGTCGCGTCGGACCCGGTGAAGGTCCAGGCCGAAGCAGACCTCGGGAACATCAATCACCTCGTCGGCTTCCGTGACGACCTCATGGTCTTCCTGCGTGGAGCGCAGTGTGCTCTGGATGGCTCGCAACCGGTCAAGCCCGACACCGCTGCGCTCGGTGTCTCCACACGCTATGACGTGGATGACGCGTGCCCGCCCTCGGTGGTCGGCACGGTCCTGCTGTACACCGGCTCGCAAGAGGGGCGCTCGGTTCTCTGGGAGTATCAGTACGAGCAGGCGACCATGAACAACTACGCCGAGGACCTGAGCAAACACATCCCGCGCTACTGCCCCGGCACTGTCCGGCGCATCGCGGGATCGGCTCAGTCCGGGCGCACGTTCCTCTGGACGCCACTGGACCCCGCCACGCTGTATGTGCAGACCTCGTATTGGCAAGGACAGCAGCGGGCGCAGAACGGCTGGAACAAGCTGACCTTCGCTCACGTCACGTCCATCTGGCATCACTGGGTAGACGAGGGGACGCTGTACATCCTGGCGCAGTCGAGCATCGGCTACCTGTCGCTGCTGTCCGTTCCGGTCGATGCGAACCTGGGCGAGAACCCGGACATCGACCTGCGCCTGGACATGCGGCAGCGAATTCAGGTGACGTGGAACGAGCCGCGTAAGCGCAGCGAAGTGGTCCTCCCGGACGGCTACTACCAGCACGATGACCTCGTGGTGTGTACACCTGACTCGGGCGGCTGGTTCGCAGAGAATGCGATCACGAAGGTGTGGGACGGCTCCCAATGGATCGGGCATTTTACCGCGCAGGTTCCGGGCGGTTACGGCTACATCGGTCTGCGGTACGACCGCATGTTCCGCTTCTCTCCGTTCTACCCGAGCGTAGGGAAGGAGCAGACCCCGATGGGCCGCTTCCAGGTCCACAAGGTGATCCTGGACTGCCTGCGGGCTGGCGACTTCACGGCGACGCTCACGCGTCCCGACCGGGTAGACATGAAGGTCCACCTCTCCCCGCGAACGATCGGGGACGCCCTGGTCGCCAATCGCGGCGAGGATCAGACCTTTGCCATTCCATTCAACGCCCAGGGGAACAAGGCGGCCCTCACGGTCTCCACGTCCTCCACGGCCCCGATGGTGGTCACGGGATACACCCTGGCCGCTCGCTACTCCAACCTGTTTGCGAACGCGTGATCCTCACTCCCGCAAAACCTCACCATATCGCGGCCCTCGCTGCGAACCTCCGGGCGTGTGACCGCGAGGAACTCCGGCTCTCCATTGGAGACGCGGGCCCCTACGGCCACATCCTGGGCCTCTGGATTGACGGCGGCACGACCGAGGCGATCCTGACGGGCGCTGGTGTAGTGGCGGGAGTGTGGGGAACTACACCCGGCCCCTCCCATGGGGTCGGCCTCATATGGATGCTCGGGACTCCTGCGATCAACGAGGTCGCACTCCCGTTCCTCCGTGCGTGCCCCGGACGCATTGACAAGGCGCACGACGCCTACGACATCCTCGCGTGCACACCGTGGCGCGAGAACACCCTTCACCTAGCGTGGCTCAACTGGTGCGGCTTCACCGCATTCGATCCGGGCCACGGCCCATTCATCGGATATACCCATGTGCGGTCCAGCAGTCGTACCACTGGTGATGCTCGCCGTATCGGCTGCGAGCGCCGTGGTGCAGAACAACCAGCAGAACAAGGCGATTGAGGCTCAGGCCGGTGCGGCCAGCAAGAGCCTATCGATGCAGTACCAGGCCGCTCAAACGAACCAACAGGCTCTCGATGAGCAGGCGTTCGAACAGCGGACCGACCGCGCCCAAGCAGCGGCGCGGCAGCTCGCGCAAGCCCGTGTCCTTGCGGCTCAAGGCAAAGGCTCGCTGGCGGCCATGGCCGTCAACATCACCGGCGCAGAAGCTGCTGACCTCTCCCGCATCGACGCGAGCGTCGCGAACCAGAAGTCCACCATCCGCACGCAAGCGGGCGCGGCTTCGATCTCGACCGAGAGCACGTTGGACGCCCTGTCGGCCCAAGGTCGCGCGAACACCGTCGGCACTGGCCTCGGTATCGCGGGCGCGGCGGCGCAGGCCGGTTCGTCTTACTACGGCAACGTGCAGGCCGAAAACACCGCCAAGGGGCTTCGTAACCACCGCCCGTACTTTACCGTGGGGAATTAAATGGCAGGCCAACAACAGCAGCAGTTTCGTAACGCCGCTTTGGCGCTTCCGGAACTGGACGCGACGGCGGCACCCGGCGTCACCACGACGCGAGCGCAAGCAACGGCGGCCCGTGTGGACGCCTCGGGCCAAGTGTCCGCGATCCAGTCACTCGCTAACTCGTTCGGCGGGTTCTTCGGGAATCTCCAGGGCGATCTCCAGCGGATCAACGCCGCTACGGAGCAGGCCCGCGTAGCCGACATCCACAAGGAGAACGAGGCGCTCGCGAAGCAGGCCCAGGCCGACCAGGCAGCAGGCCGCGCCCCTGACGAGGCCCACGCCAATCGCGAGTCCTACTGGAACGCATATCAGCAATCGTTCGCCCAGAACCAGGCGTTCGAGATGCAGCAGGAGCTAAGTGCGCGACTGCGAGAGATGCCGAAGGATGGCTCGGTGTCCCCTGAGGATGTCGCCAAGGGAGTCTGGAAGGACTTCTATGGCGCGGGTACTGGGGACGCCGACTTCGACTCCGCTCTCGTAGGCCGCTTCGGCCCCGCCGCGCAGACGATGGTGGCGCAGGCGTCGGAGCAAGTCGCGCAGACGCAGGAGCAGAATCACGCGCTGGAGATTCAGAACAGCGCAAACGCCCAGATCAACTCGCCGCAAGGTCTCTCGGAGGCGGGCTTCGCCACACTGGAGCAGCGCGTGCTGGCGTTGACCCGTGGGGACCAGACGCTCGCGGACAAGATGATCGGCGGCTTCATGGGCAGCGTGCGCAACAAGACGCAAGCCCTGGGACTCCTCAACGCCCTGGAGCAATCCGGGTGGGCGGACCGCAACCCGGTTGCCTACGACAAGATGTCCCACGATGCCGTGCAGCAGATTCAGACCGTCAAGTCGATCCAGGCGGCGCAGGAGGTCGATGGGGTTCGCCTCGCGGCCATTGCGCTCAAGGCCAATCCGAACGCCACGCCCGAAGATTGGGCGCAGTTGGTGTATCAAGCGAATCGCGTGGACTCCAATCACGGCGTCGGGATGGACAAGTTCGGTCCCGTTTTCCAGGGGCTGCTGGAGGCGTCGAAGCAGCAGGCCACCATCAACTACATGTCACTGGCAGAACGTGGCTACAACGGCTCACACAACATCCACACCATCGCTACCCTGGCGGGCGTAGACCCCGCCGAGGCCGTGAAGAAGTCCTTCGACAACTACATGGTCCAGAAGCTTCAGGGCAGCGGCCAGTACCCGGCGCTCGCCGCATCGATGCAGGGCAATGCCGGTCTCCCGGACCCGCTTGCGTCGGACCAGGCTGGCTCGGAGTTCGTGGGGTGGGTGACTGCCCCCGGCATCCGGGACATCTCGGACGGCACGATGCCCCCGCGCATCCAGAAGGACCTGACCTCGGCTATCAAGTCGGGCGACCCGGACCGCGCTTCGCGGGCCTGGCGCGTCATGGACCGCATCCACGACATCGTGGGCGATCACGCGTTCGGTCAGTATCTCGGGAAGGACGACGAGGCGTCCGGGATGTACTGGGGTGTCAAGGCGCTCGCCCCGACGAACGGCGACGTGTCCCAGGTCTACAAGGCCATCCGCGATGGCGGCATGGACTCGAAGGTTCTGGAGAAGGTCGGTAACGGCGGCAGCATCAACTGGGAGCCGCTGCTCCCCGGTAAGAAGCAGGCCGACGTGGACGTGGCGGTCAACAAGGCGATGGGCAAGGCGATGCTGGACGACGTGGGACGCAAGGGACTCATCTGGAACCCGGCGACCTCGATGTCCTCGGACCTCCGCCAACAGTTCCAAGGTATCGTCATCAAGCAGCTTATGGCTCAACGGGCCAACGGGAAGGTGGACCTGGACACCGCAGTCGCGAATGCGGCGACGGTGTTCAAGGGGACGCGCATGGCGACGGTCGGTATGAACGGTGCGGTGAAGATCATTGAGGACCCGTTCGCCGGTAAGGGCCGCGCGGCGGACTCGCCAATCAACGCGGACCCCAATCACCCGTACTCGATCACCAAGGGCTACGCGCCGATCTACTCGTCGTTCCCGATGGCGAACAAGGCCAACGCGCCTGAGGACCCGTTCAAGACGGCGCAGGACGACCTGGGCCATCTCAGCAAGGCGCTCCCCGGCCTCGTCCCGGACTCCGCTGGTTTGTCGCTGAAGCGCCCGGACCGCACTGGCCTGTCGGAGATTCACGACTCGATGGATAACCCCATCATCCTCCACGCGGGGCAGAAGCTGGCCGTCCGTAACAGGACCGCCCCGCAGCCCACCACGACCGGCGCGGCAGTACCGAACTCCGCTGGCAGCGTAAGCGCTGTCGGGAAGGGGCCATCCGTGGGTGAACTCGTGCAGTCTGAGGTCCCCTCGGACCCGAAGGCGGCTGCGAAGTTCTTCAAGGACAACCTGCCCCCTGGCGTGTTCGCGGTGTACGACCGGGAGCACAACCAGTACACGCTCAACTATGGGTTCCGCCTCCAGGTGGGTGATGCCAAGGCCGCCGAGATTCGTGCGGAGAAGGCCAAGACATTCCGTGACACGGAGGCTGAACGTCGGGCCGTCGCGGCCCACAACGCTAACCCGCTGTTCGTTCGATGACCGACACCACTGACGTATCACTCGACCCGGCGCAGATCACGCACAACGCTCTCCAGAACATCCTCGACGCAAAGACGATGGGCGGTGAGCTGCGCGTGCAGCGCCAGGTCGATGCGCAACCCGCGACGGCTGGTCCTCTCTGGGACCTCCCGTCGTTCTCGCAATACCTGAAGGAGAACACCGCAGTAGTCCCTCCGTTCCCCGGAGCGGCGCAAGACGGCGGCGGCTGGTTCGCCCAGGCCGACAAGGCCATCGGAGGGAGCGAAGGGTTCGAGGGCCGCGCCTATCACGGCGTCTATTCACCCCTACGTAAACCGGGCGATCCCTTCGTCAAACCTGGGCAAGTATCGGACGCCACGCAGTCCGAAGTGTCCATCGGCTACGGCTACAACCTGACCGGCAACCCGGACTCCCGCCAGGTCTTCGAGAAGGTGCTCGGCATCGGCGCGGCGGACTTCGACCGAATCCGGAACGGCGAGGGGGGCATCTCGCCCGAGCAGGGCCTGAAGCTGCGACAGTACATGATCTACCAGGCCAACGCCCAACTCGACCACCTGATCGGCGGAAAGCCGCTCACGGACCACCAACGGGCCGCGCTCGTCTCGATGATCTACAACTTCGGTCCCGGCAACTTCCAGAAGACCGGCGTACCGCAAGCCATCAAGGCGGGCGAGGACGCGCAGGCGATTGCCCAGAAGATTCGCACCGCGTCCTCGCGGCAGCGTGCCCTGGGCGCACGGCGCAAGGCCGAGGCCAACCTGTTCCTCGGCGTCAGCGGCGCGGCGGAACAAGTCGCGTCCACTACCACCAACTACACCCAATGATCTTCAAGCTCGCAAAGGGCTACGGCGGTATGCGCTGTTGGTACGAGCGTAGCCGTAAGCACAACATCCGTTCGTACCACGTTCTTTCGCTCTCCCGTCTGGTCTCGGCTAACGGGAGTTGCTGGAAGCTCATCGTAGGCCCGTTCGCATTCGCGTTCGGCTTCAAGTAGCACCCTCCCGCTTCGGCGGGTCTCTCAAACTATGGCAGACACGAACCAAACACCCAATGTGGTCGAGGCGGTCCCCGCCGACTCTGGCGTACCGCTCAAACCGGCTCAAGCGGGCTACGTCCCCGAGGACGTTGAGTACACACACCTGACTCGCCCCGACACGATGGACGTGGCTGCTGCGATGTGGCGCTCCACGACGCTCGTGGGCCAGCTCATCAACAACTACCGCGACCCTGACATTCAGGCGCAGTCGGACCGCTCGTTCAACCCGTACACGCACATCGAGCATAACAAGGACCAGTACAAGGATCTTCTGCCGCTGGTGACGGGCGGCTCCATGACGTTCGAAAGCGTGGACTCGCTGGCCGCCTTCGAGTCCTGGGCATCGGCGCAACGCCGGAACCTCAAGGACCGCGAGTCCCTGGCTGCTGCTGATACATGGCAGTCCGTGGCGACCATGCCCGTCTCGATGCTCGACGCGACGCTCCTGCTCGGCCCGGTGGCCGAAGGCGCAGCTGCGCTGACCACGGCCCGCCTCGGGTCCGGCCTAGCCGCAAGCGCTGCACGCGGCGCAGTTATCGGCGGCCTCGACATCGGCGCACAACAGGCGGGCGTCTACGCGCTTAACGACTCGCAGACCGCCGAGGAAGCGTTCATGAACATCGGGGTCGGCATGTCGCTAGGTGCTGGCCTCGGCGCGGTATTCCGTCACGCCACGCCGGACAATATGACCGCGATCCGTGCGGGCCTGCATCCGGACAACCTCGACAATCCGGTTCCCATAAACGAGCACCACATCGGCCAACTGCCCGAGGAAGGTTACGCGTTCGGCGCGGACTCCATCGGTGCGGCTCGCGCCACGGCAGACACTGATACGCTCATCGCCACGTCGAAGAATCCCATCGCCCGTGCGGTGGACTGGGCTACGAAGCTCGGCAGCTACACGCCGCTCCAGCGGCTCGGTGGCTATTCGAATGCGCTGACGCGAGACTCCATGCTCCGCTTGATGGACACGGGGGGTCTCCTGACGCGTGCGATGGCCGAGGGTAAGTCCACGGGCCTCGAAGCTGAGACCCTGAAGACGGTCTACGAGCAGCAAATGCAGAACGTGCGGCACAAGGTGTCCTCGATCTACCAGGCCGCCAATGCTGACCTGGGCCAATCAGGTGCGCGCACGGGCGCGGGCAACGTGGTCAACACGCTCACCCAAGGGTCCAAGGACATCAACGCCGTCTCACAGAAGGCATTTAACGATGCGGTCGCGCTGATCCAGTACGGGTCGAACGCGCAGGCGACGAACGAGGTTATCTCCAAGGCAGTCATGGATCGGCTCACGGCTGACGGGCTTTCGCTCGACCAGGCCAAGGCTGTACACCGCCGCGTATACGAGGCCGAGAAGACCTACCACGAGGCATACGAATCCATGAAGGACGAGGCTATCAAGCACGGTTTACTGGACACCGAGAACCTCGTGGAGGGCCGGTACGGGATGCCGCAACGCTGGATGCACAACGGCGTCGATGCGAACGCAGAGAAGCTCAAGGGCTTCTTCATGGAGCACCTGGGCGACAAGCCGACCGATGACTGGCTCCGCGAGAACGGATTCATCGCTGACCCGGCGCGGCCCCGCGTCGAAGGTGACGAGGCACTCCCGGAGTCCTGGGCCGCCCTGAAGAAGTCCGGCGATGACACGATGGTCAACTCTGTCCTGCGTCAGTGGGCCGGGGAGCAGCAGGACTTCCAGAACGCATACCTCCAGTCGAAACTCGCTGATTACCAGCAGCGGCAGTTGAAGGCGCAGGACCACGCCGCTGACATCCTGGGCACGCTGAAGGGGCAGGAGAAGGACTGGCGTGGCGCGAAGCTCAAGGAGATGCGGACGGCGGCACGGGACATCGAGCGCCGCTCCGTGCTGCGGTCTGTCGCATCCGCGCAGCTGAGGACGCAGCGGGCCAGTGAGAAAGTGCAGGCTGCACTCAACCGTCTTGGCGGTGACGAGTCTGTCCTGGGCGATCTCCAGCGCCAGCTGACCGATGGTGGCTACGCGCTGGACGAGGCCGGTGAAGCAGTAGCCAAGGCGCGTGCGCGTCATGCAGAGGCGCAGAAAGCCGCTGCCGACACGGGCGAGGCTAAGGCTCTCGTGGATGCGCTGAAGGGCAAGAGCGATACGTTGCTCGCGGAGAAGCGGGATGTCCTGGGGGAACTCAAGGATGTCCGCGCAAACCTCGAAGGCACCGAACTCGCACGCGCACGGAATCCGCTCAACCAACAACGAGCCGAGCTACACGCGCAGCGGCAGGCCACACGCACCGAAATTCAGAAGGTGCGTGAGGAAATCCGCGAGGCACTGGCCGAGCGCAATGAAGCGAGGGCAGACCTCCAGGAAGCCAATCGCAACTTCGACGCTCTGGCGAACCAGCAGGCCGAAGTGCGCCGTTGGCACGACGCCGCAGCGAAGGAGGTCAACACCATCGTCAACAGCGAGGGCGACGCACTGCTGGCTCCTGGGCTGCGCAAGGAGTTGGATGACCACATGGCTGCTGCTGCGGAGTTGAAGCAGACGCTGGACGAGGCGCGTGCTGCGCGGCGTCTCGCATACGACACGATGAAGAAGACGGGCATGGAGGCTCGGGCCGCTGCGAAGGCAGCAGATCGGGCGGCAAGCCAGCTTCGGAAGGTTGCGTTCCAGGCCCGCCGTGGTATCGCAGAACTCTCCCCGCTCACGCAGTACGTCGATGACCTGGTGAACTCCCTTCGCGGGACGGACCGGGCACCGCGTGGCATCTTGCTCGACAAGTCGCCCACCTCGGGCCGCCTGAAGGAGCGACAGTTCCAGTTCAACATGGACGAGTACCGGAAGCTCGTGGACGGCGGGTTCCTTGCGGGGAATGCCGACGACGCGTTCCAGGGCTACTACAAGGACTTGGGCGGCCAGCTGGCGGCACATCGCGCCCTGGATGGCCGAGACATCGGGGACATCCTGCGGGAAATCCAGGACGACTACGACGCGCACATCGGCAGCGTAGCCGACCCGAAGGAGCGCCAGGCTCTGCTGGCCGAGAAGAAGTCCGCGCTGGACGATGTACGTCACGCACACGACCGAATCCTCGGCAAGTACGACGTGAAGGATCACAACGGCCTGGTGTGGGCGGCAGACCGGCTGCGCCAGATGGGCGTCGTTCGCTACATGGGCGGCTTCGTGTTCTCGGCAATCGGGGACCTTGCTACGGCAGCGCTCACGGCCAAGGGGGCCGCCCTCAAGTCCATCGCGTTCAAGGGCGCACGGGACTACCAGTACATCCTGAAGCAGGCCGCTAAGGGCGACAAGGACGCAGAGGAACTCAAGATGATCCTTGGCTCCCTGGAGACCGGGGCGCACCTGAATTCATCGGACCGCTCTTTGGGCACCGGGGAAGCCGCAGACATCATGGGCTTCGGCACCGGCCGCACCCGGCAAGTCACGCGTTCCATTGAAGTCGCCATGAACACGGCGGCAGACTATGGGAACAAGCTGTCCCTGTTGAAGGGATGGTCGGACAACATTCGGCGCACCGCTGGTCTCGTCCAACTATCCAACGTCCGTAAGTGGGTCTCCCAGTACGACACTCTCGACAAGGGCAAGGTCGCCCAACTGGGGGCACTGGGCATCGGGGAACCCGAGGCTCGCCGCCTCAGCGAGTTGTTTGAGAAACACGGCTCGGAGATGCGGCAGGGCCTGTTCTCCCCTGGGATGTCCAAGTGGCTCGGTGAGCGTGACGGCGAGCACATGAAGTACGTGCTGGAGTCCGCGCTCATCAAGGCGCAGAAGCGGGCCTCGTACACCTCGGGGTACGGCAACCAGCCGCTCCTCATGGACAAGTGGTACGGGAAGATGTTTCTCCAGTTCCAGACAATGGCGATGCAGTTCTCGAACAACTTCATCCGCGCTGGTGTGCAGTACGGGTTCGTCACCGGGGACCACATGCGGTTCGCGTCTGCTTTCGGGACGGCGCTGGCGGCTGGTGTCCTCATCAACGTTATCGCGACGTTCCGCAAGGGGCAGGACGTGGGCGACCAGGAGCCGCAGCAGTTCGCGTACAACGTGATCCAGCGCTCGGGCCTGCTCGGTATGGCGGGGTCCTACACGGACGCCGCAGTGAAGCTCACGGACCCTGTGCTCAACTCGAACTTCGGGTGGACGCTCGGGGGTGGTGCTTCGAAGTTCTCCCAGAACTCCTGGCTCGCGAACCTCATGGGTCCGTGGAAGGGGAACGTGGAGACCCTCGAAAGCATCGCAGCGAACGCGCTCAACGGCGACCTCGACAAGGTGGGTAAGAAGGCCCTGTCCCTCGCCCCTCTCAACCAACAACTTCAAATGATCTCGCGCATCATCTCAACCAATCAGTGACGTTTCCAACGACGTACCAGACGGACGGCAGCGCGACTGTCTGGTCGTTCGACTTTCCGTACCTGGATCGTTCGAACGTCTTTGTGACCGTCAACAGCGCAGCGCGTAAGTTCTCGTTCGTTGACGACCACACAATCAAGTGCGCAGACCTGTACGGAAACCCGTTCCCTGCGGGTCTGCCGCTTGTCATCTCTCGGGCCACGCCCGACCTCATCACTCTCGCGGAGTTCAAGGACGCCGCGAATCTCACGGCCGAGGACCTCAACCGCGCAAGGCTCCAGTGTCTGTTTCTGATCCAGGAGCGTAGCGGTGGTATCGCGGGGTCCGTGGGCACGGTCATCTCGAACATGACCAACGAGATCGAGACGATCTCCGGAGCGCTCAACGACCTTTCGTACATGCAGGGGGTTCTCCAGGCTGGGATGGGCCAGTTCGACGGCCTCAACGATCGCCTCACGAAAGTCGAGAACAGCGCCCTCTCGCTGCTCGACCAAATCCAACAGGAGATCGACAACCGAACCTCTGGCGAGTCAGCGCTGTATCAGCGCATGGACAACGTGGACCTGAAGGTCGGCAACCTCGCTGCGTCGGTACGCTCGGACATCACGCTCCTGCAATCGGGCAACGAGATTCTCGCGGCCAAGACGGACCAGTTGTCCGCACACCTTGACGCTCTGGCGAACGGCGACGACACCAACGACGGTAGCGAAGAACTCGCGGCCTCGGTGATCTCGGCAGCCATCACGCAGGTTAAGCAGGACGCGGATCAGAACAACAAGCGCATGCTCCTGGCGCAGAAGGTGGATGCGCTCGAAGTCAAGATGTCCGATGAGATCGACGGGAAGCTCAAGGAAGTCTCGGCGCTGATCCAGACAGAGCAGCGTGCCCGTATCGAAGCCGACGCTGGCCTCGACGGGAATATCAAGGTGATGTCGGAGCAGATCACGACGCTCCAGTCGCAGATCAACGACAACCTGGCGGTCATCGTTCAGGACATGCACACCCAGATCGACCAGACGAACGGCAAGGTCAGGAACCTGGAGGCGCAGTACACGCTGAAGGCCCAGGTGACGCGCGATGACGGCACGGTAGTAATGGGCGGTATCGGCGTCGCCGCGACTGCGAACGACGAGTACGTCGGGTCCAAGATTGCCCTGATGGCGAACGACGTGGTCTTCTGCGATCCGAACAACGCCAACGGCCCTCTGGTCCCGTTCCTCGAATCGGGCATCGTTGACGGCTCGCCTACGCTCGTGGTCCCCTCAGCCCGTGTGGGAGACAAGACACTTCCGGGGCGTGTCCTCGTGGACGGTTCGGTGGAAGCACGGAGCATCAAAGCCAACACCATCACGGGCGACAAGATCGTCGGTGGGTCCATCTCGGCTGACAAGCTCCAGGTAGGTCTCGGCGTCAACCTGCTCAAGAACTCGACGCTCATGAACCTGCAAGGGTGGTACACCTGGTCGGGCGATGGCGGGTCCGGTGACTTCGGGAAGGACAACCCGGACTGGACGGTAGCGGGCGGGCACACGATGTACGTCCGCTCGGCGGGGCAGTGGGGGACCCTCGATCCCAACGCCGCGCTGGTCGGCGTGTACGCAGACAACGTACCAGTGACCGGGGGCAACTTCTACGAGTTCTCGGGCTACGTAGGGGTCCACCGATGCGCCGCTAACGTCGGAGTGGAATGGTTAGATAGCAACGGAGCCATTATTTCCGCCGCCGGGTTTGGCTCGGCGGGCACCCAGACCGGCGTGGGCCAGGCTGGAGGCGGCAAGGCGCTCACCGGCTACATCCGTATCGGCGCTATCGCGCGGGCTCCGGCTAACGCAGCGTCGGCTCGTCTCCAGTTCCACAAGGGGATGAACGTGGCACCTGACACGGACTCGTGGCTGTTCGTCACGCAGCCCATGCTGGCCGAGACGTTCTCCGGTGCCACGCGACTGTCCCCGTACTCCCCTTCGGGCCTCGGAACGCTCATCACCCCTGAGGGCATCTCAACGCCGTCCCTGTCAGCCTTGTCGGCAAATATCGGATTGCTGCGCACCTCAGCATCCGGTCAGCGTCTTGAGATCGACGGGAACCAGCTTCGGGTCTATGACGCAAACAACGTTCTGCGCGTTCGCGTGGGGGTGTGGTAATGCCATCTGGTCTTCAAGTGTGGGGCGCGGACGGCAGGCTGATCCTGGACACGTCCCACCGTTGCGGGCGGGTCAAGGGTTTCACGTACGCTAACGGCAGCGCCGGGAGCTACAACATCGACCTGTCCGACGGGACGCCATTCTGGTCCTTTCAGCCGGACTTCCTATTTCGACACATCGCGGGCAAAAACCCGATTCCCACCGTTACCGTGACTTCGACTGGAATCTCATGGACCTATAGCAGCCCTGACCTCCCAGGGTACGTCTACCCGATAACGGGCTATCTATTTGTTGGAGTCTACTGATGGCAGCAGGGTTTCAAGCGTGGAACGACGGGAACCTAGTACAGATCGATGGGATGACCCCGAACTACCAGATGGTCCGGCGAATCACTACGCACACGCAGCAGACCAGTTTGAAGTACGTTCAGAATAATCCGGGCACTTGGTACTACACGAGCCGCTGGTACGCGCAGTTCACCTTCACTGCGTCCAACCCGCTGTACGCTTTCGTGGGATCGGGCGGGGTGGGGGTGACTCCGTGGAAGTTCTCGCGTAACGGGAACACCTTTACGGCGGAGTTCATCGCTGTGTCCGAGTGCGATATCACTTTGTTCGTCTGGGACTACGCCGAACCGACCAACCTGGGTTTCGGCCTTCAGGTGTTCAACGCGCAAGGCACACTAGTTGCGGACGCAACTACGCCGTTTTGCCGCGTAATCGGCGTAGTCGAGGGGACGTATGTGGACGGATACGGCTGGCGCAACGGTGGATTCGGGATGCCGGGGGCTAACTCTCAGTCAAGGGACTACGGCGTTCCCGTGGCCTTCGCCGGGGCATGGCCTGCTGCGCTTTGTGGGGATAACGTCAAATTGGCGATGTCCGCTTTCGCTTGCTCTGGAGGCAGTATGACCTGGTGGCTCCACCGCTATATGGACGATGGCTACTGGAAAAACTTCGTGGGGTTCGCGGACAACGCGCACTACCGCTTCATGGTCTTGGATATGACCGGAATCATTTAAAAGGAAAGCATGCCGTGGTATTCGACCGGAACCGTTGCAGTCACGAACGGCTCCACTGCCGTCACCGCTGACGGCTCCAAGTTCATCGGTAACGTCAAGCCCGGTGACATCTTTGCGGTCTTGAATGATGGGCACATCTACGAGATCGATCAGATCGTCTCAGCGACGCAACTGACTCTCAAGCGCCCCTACGCGGGCGAAAATGGCACGGGCCTTGGCTACGACATCATCCCGTCCGCAACTTTCTTGAAGTCCCTTGCGGCCCAGGTGGCAGACCTTATCGCTCTGTACAACGCCGTGCCGCAGGGCGTCGCGGACTCCGCGGCCTCTGCTGAGGCGGCTGCAAAATCGGCGACGGCCTCGGCCAACTCCGCGACGGCGGCAGCTTCCGGCAAGGACGCGGCAGCGGCAAGCGCCACTGCTTCGGCCACCTCGGCCTCGGCTGCTGCATTGTCGGAGTCTCACGCAAGTACGTCGGAGGCAAACGCGGCGGCGTCCAAGGGCGCGGCGGCCACGTCGGCCGCCAATGCCAAGACGGCAGAGGTCAATGCAGCCGACTCGGCATCTGCGGCGAAGGCCGCAGAGACTAACGCGAAGGCATCCGAGGGTGTCGCGAGCGCCTCGCAGGCAGCGGCGGCGGCGGCAGCGGCCAATGCGAAGACTTCGGAGACCAATGCTGCGGCCTCGCAATCAGCGGCGGCAACGGCAGCGTCCAACGCGAAGGCTTCGGAGACCAATGCAGCGGCGTCCAAGAATGCTGCGGCTACGTCGGCGTCCAACGCGAAGACCTCGGAGACCAACGCTGCGGCCTTGGCCAACAGCATCGGGAACGCTGAGGCCAACGCGAAGGCGTCCGCTGACGCTGCGGCTAAGTCCGCGACGGACGCTGCTGCGAGCGCGGCGGTCGCCTCCGGGGCAATGACCGATGCGCTGACCAAGGCCAATAATCTGTCGGACGTGGCGGACAAGGCGGCGGCCCGGTCGAACCTTGATGTGCCGGCCAATGCTGATCTGACTGCTGTCAGCAATAGCAAGGTAAGCAAGAGTGGCGCTGTAATGACTGGCGGGTTGGCATCTCCGTTTTTCCAGTTGAGTCAAGGGCATGCGGATAGCGACACTACGAAGTCGATGATCTACAACGACACGGGTACGCGGAATGTCGTGGTTCGGACCGGCCCGAGCACGTCGTACCAGTACTACGTCTTCGACGTGGACGGAACACTCAAGCTCCCGCGTAGGCCGCTCTGGAATTACACGCCGTGGGACACCGGCAACTTCGATCCGAACTCCAAGTTGAATCGCGGCGGCGACACGATGGCGGGGCGGCTTAGTCTGTCCGGCTCCAATTGGCAGGCGGACCTTGGACTTCGTTCCGGCAGCAACGACAACACTTGGACGTATCTCCGCGCACGCCAAAGCGGCGGCATCGACATCATCAATAACGCCTACAACATGATTACGTGGGCTCTGGATGACTGGGGCAACATGTTCACGCGCGGGATGCATGTGATGCAGCCGAACGGGAATTTGTTCTGCCAATATCGAAACGCGTGGATGAGCGACATCCTCAACGACCTGTACAACCGCGACGACTCGAAGATTGATTGGGGTAACGCCAACGCCCGCTGGAACAATTCGTGGCAAGTAGCGGACCACCTCTTTGAGGCCCGATGGGACGGCGGGGCGGGGAACGTCAACATGTTCATCGACCATACGTTCGTTGCTTACGTCGCGCGTAACGTGTCGGATATGCGTTTGAAGACGAACATTGCGCCCACCCAGGAAGACTCCCTCGGCAAGGTGAACGCCCTCGCGTTCAAACAATTCGACTGGCGGCGCGACGGTAAGCGACAAAGCCTCGGCCTCATTGCGCAGCAGGCGAAGACCGTGGACGAGTCGTTTGTGTATCGCCCCCCCGGTGACACTCTCGACCCGACTACTAGTCCGTTGACGCTGGATACAAACGCCCTCCTGCTAACTGCGCTCCATGCGATACAGCAACTCAGCGCGGAAGTTTCCACCCTCAAGGCGCAATTGGCACCCGCCGCTTAACCCCTCCTACAACTACCTCACTACTAACATCAACATGGCAGACAAGAAACTCATCTGGACCAAGAACGGCCAAGTCTTCGCAGTGACCTTCCCCGGCGAACGCACGGACAACACCTACGGCACCCTAGCCGCCGAAGTGGATATCGACGCCCCGATCGGCGTGGGCGATATCTACCCGCCGACGGATGTACCAGATGTGCCGAAGAAGGGTGCGAAGAAGGCGGCTGGCGCTGAAGCCGCGTAATGGACGGCCAGTTCTCCTTCCGTCAGTTCCTCGCGGTCCTAGTCGGCATGGGCTTTGTTATTGGCCTGGGGAAGC
Source organism: Burkholderia savannae (assembly GCF_001524445.2). NCBI lineage: Bacteria > Pseudomonadati > Pseudomonadota > Betaproteobacteria > Burkholderiales > Burkholderiaceae > Burkholderia > Burkholderia savannae. The sequence goes on along the minus strand of NZ_CP013418.1, from coordinate 1,632,582 downwards.
TCCTCGCTTCCAATGAGAAGTTCACCTGGAGGCTCGCCATCGGGCGAGCCATCGTCAGCTCGGGTCTCGCCGTCGCGGCGGGTGCCCTGCTGGCATTCATCCCTGGCATGAGCCAGATGGCCGTCATCGGCCTGGCGGCGGCGTCCTCAGTCCTCGGTGAGCAGTTCCTGGAGAAGCTCATCCACCTCCGCGCTGGAGGCTCTGGCAATTGAGCCGGGGCCGCCCCAAGCGGCTCTGGATTCTCGGGCGGAACTTCGGTATCACCGAGACCCCCGAGGACTCCCGTGACGCCGTGTACGGCCTGATGGACCCAGACTCCCGCACCATCTACATCACCGATGGCATGGCGGGGTTCGATGAAGTCGATACAACCATCCACGAGATCATGCACGCAATCCGCTTCACCCAAGGCCGTGAGAACGGTGGAGAGGTCGAGGAGGACTACGTGCGTTCCCTGGCAACAGGGCTGACCAACGTATTCCGTGACAACCCCGGACTTCTCCGGTGGATCACTACAACTCTCAAACATGACACGACGTGAGTGACAAGCGCGAAGTCATCCAGCAGAAGTTCGAGCAGTGCCTGCTGGATGGCCTGACGGGGCAGCCCCTCGTCAACAAGGAAGGCCCGGTGATCGATCCGACGACCGGCGAAGTCCTGAAGGGTCCCCCGGACTCATCGTTCCTCTCGGTGGTCCGGGCGTACCTGAAGGACATCATGGACCCGAACTCGAAGGAGAAGGTGCCGCAGACCGGCAAGGCTCAGGGCATGCTCGCGCAGTTCGAGCGAAAGCTACCGTTCGGGGCACGTCCTAATTGAACGGTTGTCCTTGGTGGTGGGAGTCGGAAGACCCCATCCGGGAGGACTTCCGCAATCTGCTGTTCCTCATCTGGGAGCACCTCGCGCTCCCCATGCCGACCCCGGCTCAGATGGACATCGCCTACTTCCTCCAGTTCGGTTGGGCAGGCTATGGCATCGACCAGGATGGCAACTACTTCGAGTGGTACGGCCAGGAGGAGATTGAACCTGACCGCACAGGCTGCGTTCGAATGGGCGACGCGGACAACATGTTCCGCGAAGACATCATCGAAGCGTTTCGAGGTATCGGGAAGTCCTACGTGACTTCCGGGTTCGTCCTGTGGCGGCTCTACCGCGACCCGTTCCGCGAGAAGATTCTGGTCATCTCGGCCTCTGGCAACAAGGCCAAAGAGTTCGTCTCGATGACGAAGATGATCCTATTGAACATGGACATCTTGGCGCATCTGCGCCCACGGGAAGACCAGCGCGATACCGCGATTTCCTTCGATGTCAACGGGGCCTCGATCTCCCAGTCGCCTTCCGTGCGAAGCGTCGGTATCACCGGCCAGATCACCGGCTCGCGTGCGACGCTCATCGTTGCGGACGACATCGAGGTCGTGGACAACTCCCGGACTGAAGACGCCCGTGAGCGACTCCTACACAAGACCAACGAGTTCGCGGCGATCAAGGTGACGGGCGGGGCAGACGTGATCTACCTCGGGACGCCTCAGACGGAGGAGTCCATCTACACGAAGCTGATTCGCGAGATGGGCGCTACCGGCTGGATTCTTCCGGCGCGGTATCCGCTCCCCGACAAGCGCGAGTCCTACGTGTTCAAGCGCGAGGGCATGGCCGACCTGGACTGTCTCGCGCCCCGTGCGCGACGCGTAGACCTCGACGCTGCTCTCCAGTGGAAGCCCACGGACCCTGAGCGATTCAACGAGGTGGAACTCCAGGCGCGTGAGGCCAAGGGCCGCTCGTACTTCGCACTCCAGTTCCAGCTGGACACGTCACTGTCCGACGCGGAGCGTTACCCGCTGAAGCAGAGCGACCTGATCGTGATGGCCTGCAACCCGTTCAAGGCCCCCCAGATTGTCCAGTGGGGGCACGACAACAACGGGCGCAACAAACGTGTCGACATCAAGAACGTCGGCTTCACGGGTGATCAATGGCTGGCCCCGCTGTTCGTGGATAGCGAGTGGCGTGAGTACGAGCAGTCCTTGCTGTTCGTTGACCCCTCGGGGCGCGGCAAGGACGAGACTGCCTGGGCCATCGTGAAGACGCTCAACGGCATGCTGTACGCCGTGGCGAGCGGTGGCGTCTCGGGTGATCCTGGGACGGCGATGGCTGAGATCGCGATGGCGGCGAAGACCCACAAGGTCAACGAGATCGTTGTCGAGCCGAACTATGCTGGCGCAGTCTGGATCAACGCGTTCGAGCCAGTAATGGCGAAGGTGTGGCCCGCAGAGAAGCCAGGCGACACCGCAGGCTGCACCGTGCGGGAAGCTGAGTGGAGCCGCACCCAGAAGGAAGTCCGCATCATCGAGACGCTCGAACCGGTCATGGCTACGCACCGCCTGGTCGTGGATGAGCGCGTGGCGTCGGATGCAGTCCTGATGTACCAACTGACGCACGTAACCCGCGAGCGGAACTGTCTGCAACACGATGACCGCCTGGACGCACTGGCGGGCGCGGTGGCCGAGTTGGTCGCTACGCTACGCATCGACACGGACCAAGCTGCACGTGAGATGAAGGAGGCCGAGGAGGAGGCACTCCTGGAAGACTTCATCGAAGGGTGCCTGCGGAATGCGGCAGGGGACTACGCGCTGCGGACGTTCGAAGGCGAACCCGTCTACCAGCACGATCACTTCGCCCACCTGTAAAGCGAGTCACTGAGAAGCCCCGTGGCGGCCTGGTGCTCCTGGTGTGTAGGCATGCCTACCCCGGAGATCACCGGGCCGTCCTGGGGCGTCTCAGCGCGTCTCAGGCTGTTGCTGCTCCCCCTTGCGGCTTAGTCCTGCCCACGCCCCTACGGCGATGGTGAGCACCACGACGCCGATGGCGTAGTTGACGAACACGGAGTCACCGAACCCGATGGGAAGCACGGCGAGCGCCACGATCCCGAGGAGCCACGCGATTACGAATTTCATACGATAGCCATGTTGCTGTAAGTGAGCGGTAGGGTAGCATGAGGCTCATTTTTCTCCGGAAAATGCGCGGCAAGGTGTCCGCCCGCCCGCGAGCCAATTTCCCCCCTTGCGGCCCGGTACGGCCCTGGGGCGGAACGAGGGAATCTCAGCACACACGGGACGGCCTCGGCTGCGCCCTGACGTGCACGGAATCCGTCACGGTGCACGGTGCATCGCGGCTAACCCGTTGATCTATAAGGTGTTGTGGCGCACGAGCAAAGTTCTACTAATACGCTCTGCCGTGTTCTGCGGGCTTCGCGGCGTGGCACGGGCTGTCACGGCGACGCCTGCGCGTCACTGGCCGTCACGGGCGGGCGCGTGCTTTCGTTTGCTTGCGTGCACTTGCGAGCCTCTGTTTTTTTGGTCTCTGGGGTGCTCGCGCTTCGCGCTCGCTGCACGGGACGGCGCATGCTGCACGGGCCATCACGGACGCCCGAATAACTCAGCACAGGGTGATACCGCTGGGCCGCCTATGCCTCTATATGAGACCTGAGACCGCCTGCGCCGCATGGCTTTCCTTTGTTTGTCGCTGTATGCGGCTGCCCTGACCAAACCCAAACGACCCAATGACTCACGGGCCATCACGGGCAGTCACGGAGCATCACGGGACTGCACGGAATACCCGACTAAAGCGAAAGGTTATAAAGTGAGTTGTTGACATGGTGTCAAATCGCGTTCAATATTCGACCTAACGCAGCGAACGAAACGCCGCGATGTAAAGCGAGTCACTTATTCAAAGAAGGGGTTAGAATGGCGCAGACAGCATCACAAACGGGGAAGCCCTTGGACATTCTCAAGACCGAGGCGGAAATCGCCAAGCTACAAGTGGAAGCGGGTAAGTTGCTCGCTGAGACCCAAAAGCTGAACCGGGAAAGCCGGTGGATGCCGCTGATGTACGCGGTTGCCCTCGTCGGCGCAGTGACCGCGATTGCAAAGCTGTTTGTGCACTGACCGGGCCAAAGGGCGGGCTAAGGCTCGCCCGTAAGTAAAGTGAGTTGATGATATGAACAAAATTTACAAGATCGACGCGGACGGCTCCGGGGAAATGTTCAACGGCTTCCCTGAAGAAAAACTAGCCCGTGAAGTCATCACGACGGCGGGCGTGGATGCTTTCGACGCAATCGAGATTAGCGGCTGCATGTTCGTTGCGGGCGATTGCGTGGAAGCGTGTACGGAACCGGACGACGTGCCAGCATTCTTCAGTGTCTATCTGCACTGGAAAACGGGCGGGGTCGAATGTGTCGGCGACCTTGCGACGGCAGAACGTGCCCGCGCCTATGCCGCGCAAATCCGCGACGCGTTCGGATGGCCTATCGAAATCGACCGCACCGATACGGGGGTCCGCTCGTGACTTTTGCCGAACTGTTTCAGCGACAAACTTTGATGCCCGCCGAACTGGTCGAGCCGCTGACGCTTGATGAGATTGCGGACGCCATCGATTTACCCGCAAGTAAAGCGAGTGAATGAGAAGTAAAGGACGAAACCCGGAGATGTTCCGGGGCCGCACGTAAGGCGTGCGCTGACGAGTCCAAACACTGAGGAGTAGCAAGCATGAAAACGATCGATCTCACGCCTACCTGGGGTGAAGTGGGTTTGCTGTATGCACGGCTGGCGGCATCGCGTGAAGTCAAGGCGCTGGAGCATATGCGGCCCGAAGCGGCCCGCGCATTCGCGGCGGCCCAAGCGCTCCAAGCGATCACGGCGACGTTGACTGACACGCAGGCGGACATCGTAGCCCGGACGCTGGCGGCCGAACTCACCAAGCAAGGTTACTGATTCCCTAGCCCGCGCATGCGGGTAGGTCGAAACACCGGGAGGGGGCGTGGTAACGGCCCGGTGTCTACGCGTTAGGCGCGTACTGATGAGACCAACGAAACGGAGTAGAGCATGACGAAGTACAACGGACATAAGAACTGGAATCACTGGAACGTCAGTCTGTGGATTAACAACGATGAAGGCTTGTATCGCATGGCGCGATTCTGGGTGGTGCGTAATCGTCGCAACGGCGGCAAAGAGAAAGCCGCCCGCGACATGCTCGATGAACTGCACGGCATGAGCAACACGCACACGCCTGACGGCGCACCGTACAGCGTCAGCAGCATCCGCGCCGCAATGGTTGGCATGTAAGGAGGCGTGACATGTCGAATGATAAGAACATCGAGTTTCTGACGAAGCTCCAAGCCCTGCTCGCCGAGTATGGTGCGACCATCGCATGGTCGTGCAGTCCATACAGTGACACGCACGGCATTTACGACGAGGCCATGACCATAGAGGTTGGCAACAAAGAAATCGCTCGTACCGAAAGCGGGTGGCTGGATGCCGTCCAGCTGAAACAGATCATCGGGGACTGACACGGGGGGCGTTATGTTCGGAACGAAAATAATGAAGGGCGGGCGCGTCATCGGGGCGTCAAAGAACCTGCGCGGCATGCGGGATTACGCGCGGAAGTCTCCTGTTGCCTGCGTTGAAACGCTGCGTTCGCCTGCGAACCGGCACAACGGGCAGCTTACCGTGACCTATGCCGATGGCGCTTACTGCACGGCGCATTTCGCCTGTTACGAAATCATGATCGACTGGGTACGGGCGCGGCGGTCATGGCGACAGGCGCGGCACGTAATGCGCGATGAGGACATGGGCTATCTGACCACACCGGGCCTTGTCACGTCCAAAAGTAAAGCGAGTTGATGAGGTCGAAACCCCTGCGCGGGGTCTGCACGTAACGCGTGCACTGATGAGACCAACTAACGGAGTCCGACGATGACCACACACAACACGATCAAGGCGGCGATGGCTCGCGCATTCTTCGCGTCGGCGTATGCTGACCAGTGGGACGAAGCGGGCATAACGGGCCTGAATCCGTCCGGCCGCGATTGGCTGGACATGACCCCCGAAGATACCGACCCGGCCGCGCTGCATGCTGCTGACGTGTTGACGAATGATCTCGCGCGGTCGTATCCGAAGTGCCGAAAGGATGGCGCGTTTTCGCTCGATTTGCTGTACGCTGCCGCCTGTGCCGTGCAGCGGCGCGGAGACACGCTAGACGGCGACCGCGACCTGACGCCCGCCATGTTCGGTCATTACCTTGCCATGCAGGCAATGGGAACCGGCGTAGGGCTGCGCGACGCGTTCGGGCGTGCGGTGGGCGATGCGATCCGCGTTCCGCGTGTCGAATTCGGCGGTTGCTCGTTAAGCCGCGATTATTTCTAAGGCTGCGCCGCCGCTGGTCGATAGGGCGCGTACGTAGGACAGCCTGAGCCCGCCCAAATCCTCACGCGGAATAACTCCGCACAGGTTGACCGCCCAGGGGTCCCTTCGATCTATAAGAGGTAGCTCAGAGCTGCCGCCCGTACCAAACCACGCGCCCCACAATGCAGAACTCCCGCTGATCCTCTGGGCTACTAAGCGCCACTTCGTAAGGCGGGTAATCCGGGTTGGCCGAGATCACACGCACGGTAGCGGCTCCGACCCACTGAAGCCGCTTGACCAGCATCTGCCCATCAAGCCTGAGCACGTAGATGCCATCCTGCGGCGCGGTCTGCGCATGGTTGATGAGGATGTTGTCGCCCTCATGCAGCACCGGATACATCGAGTCTCCGTGAATCCGTAGGACGCTAAGGTCCTTGGGGTCGGCATGCAGGTAGTGCTCGACCCAGTGTCGGCGGAAGGCCATCGTGAACTTCGCCTTCGCCTCATCGCCAAGCCAAAAGCCTGTACCGGCCGACGCCTTGACATCGTAGCGGGGCACGTAGACGAACTCGCTACTCGCAGCGTTCGCGCCAGCTTGCTCGGCGGACACCAAGCTACCATTTGCTAACTCGGCTCGCCCAAGCAACCAATCGATTGAGCGCCCGGTCGCCTCGCTGATCGCGAGCAAGCCCTCAGCTTTCGGGATGCTCCCGCGCTTGATGGTCTGCAACAGGCCGTCCGAGATGCCAGCGGCCCGCCCCCAACTGTACAAGTTCTCGTGACCTATCGCGCTGTACAGACGCTCAAGGAACGTAGCGGCCAATTCCGCGTCCGTCATGACTTCCTCCCGCATGTGATGAGGCGCATGCGCCCCGCGCGAGTGTACGCGAACAGACAAGCATTTGGGAGTTTTCAATCGATAGATTTACTCTATGTGCGACCAAATGGCAATTAATAGATATTGTTTGGGAGTTTGCATATGGTCACTTACTATTCTTTCTGCGGCGGCTGAGAGCGCCGCGCTGTCGGGGTAAGAAAAGGAGAGTGATGTGAAGCGAGTGGGTTAGAGGATTTTGCTTATAAAGCGTCTTGGTGTATATTCGCGAACTCTAAAAACACTCTGTTATTTGGAGCATCACCATGACCGTGAAAGTTGACGAATCGACACTAACGCTTCGCGCTCGCTTCGGCCAATGGTTGAAGGCACAGCGTGAGGAGACAGGGATGACGCAGCTCGAAATGGCTGTGTATCTCGACTACGGATACCCCGTGTTCGTTAGCCAAGTTGAACGCGGCGCATCCGTTTTGCCTGAGCACGACATGCGCGTGTGGGCGGAGCTACTTCGGGTCGATTCGGCGGAGTTCGCAAAGCAGTACCTGTACTACTGCAGGCCGTTTGTGTACGAAGCCATGTATGGGAAAGACCCTTATGCACTCGAAAAACTTCCGCGAAGCGGAAAGACAATCAAAGCAGCAGCAAAGCCACGAGCTAGAAAGCCTGCATCAACAAGCAAGTAAGGCCTTTGCGGAGGGGCGTATCGGGGAGTATGTCGAGGACATTCCTGGTTGGCCCTGGTTCGCTGCGATTTTCGGCGAACTGGAGATGACGGCTGCGTACTACCCGACCGACAATGACTATGTGGTGATGACCGTGGAGCAGCAGACCATTCTGCGGTCCTCTGCGGATGCTGGCCTCGGCCCGGTCATGGCGTTTCTACAGCGCCTGTATGTCGCTCAATCGGCAAGCGAACAAGTGGAGGGTGTATGACTCTCTATAAGCGGCCTGACTCCGATATGTGGTGGTACAAGTTCGAGGTGGAGAAACGCATGTATCGCGGCTCCACTAAGACGACCATCAAGCGCGACGCGCAAGCAGTCGAAGTCGATAAGCGACGTGAAGCACTGGAGGACATCCGCCTTGAGCGTGCTGGCGTAAAGCGGCTCACTCTTTACGAGGTCGCTGTGAAGTGGATTGCTGTTACCGCGCGTACCCACAAAGACCATGCGGGCAACGTCAACAGAGTCCGGCGACTCTTTGGTGATCGGCTGCGGCGTGTGGGTTTCCACGAATACACGCTGGTCGAGGGGGATCGTCCTGGTCTACCGAAAACGCTGATGGTGCATGAACTGACCCAAGGTCACTTGGTGGGCCTCAAGGCCAAGCGTCAAGCTGAAGGGCTTTCGGACGGGACGATCAATCTGGAGATCGGTTTGGTCCAGACGCTCATGGGATACGCGGAAAGCCTCAATGCGGTGATGCCAGCCAAACCGATCATCTGGAGCGACAAGCGGAATCGCGCGGCGAGCCTGAAGGTGCGCCGGACGAAAGGGAAGCTCCGCTGGCTCACGTTGGATGAGGAGGCGGCGCTTCTGAAAGAACTGAGGCGGCGCATTCGTCCGGGAGATGTCTCCGGGCAGGACAACCTGGACCTCGCCACATTGCTGCTGGATACGGGGGCGCGGTACATGGAAATCGCGCAGATGCGCTGGCCCCAGGTGGACCTGGAGACCGGCGTGATTTATCTGTACCGGTCGAAGGTTGATAACGAGGGCGGCCTGCGGCTCACGAAGCGGGCGCTGGAAATCTTGAAGCGTCGCCGCGAAGACACCTGGCCCAGGACCTTCGTGTTCCCGGCACAGGTGCCTTCCGAGCAGGCGCGGAAAGCTTGGGCGGCCGAGGACGAATGCCGGGGGCACTCGGCTCGCGGCATCCAGGCGGCTATCGAGGCGTGCGACCTCAACGCGGACCCGACGCGGGACAAGGTGACACCTCACACGTTTCGGGACACGTTCGCATCACGGTTGGTGCAGAAGGGAGTCTCGCTGTTGAAGGTGCAGCATCTGCTCGGGCACGCAAGCCCGACGATGACTCAGAAGTATGCGCACCTCTGCCCGGACAACACTGGGCGCGAGGCGGCGGACATCCTCGATGGGTTACACGCGGAATAAATCAGCACAGGGTGACGACCCTAACGGAGACGCCTCTCGAAGAAGCGCAACACTCCGTCCGGGTCAACCCAACCCAAGGCTCGCTTCGGCGGGCCATTTTTCATGGAGGGCATCATGCACCCGTGGGTGATCTTGTTGCTTGTGCTGGCGTGGCCGGTGAGCGGGGCGGTTGCGTTTATATACGACTGGACGCGAAAGTGGGATTTAACGCTGGACGAGGTGGCACTCTTGCCGTTAGCCGCTATAGGCGGCCCGTTGATGGCTCTGGCAATTCTGATTGAGCGCAGTTCGTGGGATGGGGTGCTGATTCGGAGGAAGCCCGAATAACTCAGCACAGGGTGACGACCCTATGCCGGATAGCCGGGGTAGTAGGTTGCGAGGGTGAACAGCGCAGTGAACTCGTACTGGCAGTTCTCGCAGATGTATTCCTGGTGGACGGTGGTGCTGCCGACGCTACAGGCACCAGCAGTTACTTTGGCGGAATTGCAGGCGGGGCAGATGGTCCTACTTGTCGTAGCTACAAGCGCCTGCCAATCATCGGGATCGATCATAGGGGTAGAGAATAACTCAGCACAGGGTGACGGCCCTAACGGCACGGTGCAGTTACCCGTCACGTTAGAAGGCACATAAGCCCTCTCGGTGTAAAGTGACTCGCTTTATGATGTCGTGGTAACATCGTGATTCTGCTGGAGAAATTCTAGCATCGAGTTGGGGATTGGAAGCGCCGGAAACGTATTGCTACAACCTTTTGCTTGGAACGACGGACGAGACCTCCTATTCTGGCGGATTTACGAGATACGCCGCGCGCGGCGCGGCCCTCGTCGATCGATCATCAGGAGGTCATGCATGGCGCGTTCCGTCGATTCCGGCGTCATATTCTTCGCACGGCTCCTGCTCGCCGTGCTGTTCCTCTGGGGCGGCGCGATGAAGCTTCTGGGCTACGGCGAATTCGTCGGTTATCTGAAGGGGCTCGGCGTGCCGTTCACGCAGGTCGCGGCGCCCGCGATCGTCGCGCTCGAAGCGCTGGGCGGCCTGCTGCTCGTCGTCGGCTACAAGGTGAAGCCGCTTGCGCTCGTGCTCGCGCTCTACACGATTGCGACCGCGCTGATCGGACACAACTTCTGGGACGCAACCAATTCGGCCTTGCAGCGCGACATGGCCGTGCACTTCTGGAAGAACGTCGCGATCGCGGGCGGCTTCCTGCTGCTGTACGTGACGGGCGCGGGCGGTGCGAGCATCGACGGCGCGCGGCGGCCGTCGTCGTCGTATGGCTCGCTGCGCTGAGCGCGTTGCGTGCCGTGCAACGCTCGCGATCATCGTGGCGCGTTCGAATCCGATTCGACGAGCGAACCCGCGACGCGCTTATTTTCCTGCCCGATGAATGATGCGGCGCCGCGTGCGCTTCGCCGGCGCGCGGCGCGCGCTCACGCTCAGCGCGGATACGCGATCACGTCGTCGTCGACCGCGATCGCGATGCGCTCGCCCGCCGGCGCGCATCGATAGCCCGGCACGCGAGCGCGCACGCGCGCATCGGGGGCGTCGACGAGCCGCGCGTCCAGATAGGCATCCTGTTCATGGCGCAATGCCTCCTGCAATGGTTCGGAATCTTGATCGTCGGCGCTTACGCTTCGAACAGCGCGGCGCCGATGTACGAGCCGGGTCGTGCGCCCGGCGGGCAAGCGAAGATCGCGCTGCCGACGTGCGTCGTGAACTGGTTCATGATGTCCAGCTTCGCGAGCTTCTCGTTGATCGGGATGAAGCCGCGGCGCGGGTCGCGCTGGTGCGCGACGAACATCAGCCCCGCGTCGTATTCGGTCTGCTGGCGCCACGGCGGCCAACGCTCGATGTAGAAGTTCGTGCTGTCGTTGTACGAGTACGCGCGGCGCAGGATCTGCGCGCCGTCGTTCAACTGCGGCGACGCGAGGCGCGCGTGCGAGTTGTCGGGAATGACCGAATTGCCGTCCTTGTCGACCGCGTCGAGATCGAGCGGCTCGAACTCGCTCTTCCGGCCGAGCGGCGCGCCGCTGTACTTGTGGCGGCCCACCACCTGTTCCTGGAAGCCGAGCTCGGTGTTGTCCCAGTGCTCGAGCGTGATGCGGATGCGGCGCACGACCGTGTAGGTGCCGCCGTTCATCCACGCGGGGCCTTCGCCGCCGGCCCAAACGAATTCGTTCATCGCGGCCGGATCGGACATCGGCGGGTTCATCGTGCCGTCCTTGAAGCCCATCAGGTTGCGCGGCGTCTCGCCGGGCTTGCCGGACGTGAAGCCGGCCTGCCCCCAGCGCATTTGCGCGGCCCTCGCGCCGATGCGCGCGAGCTGGCGCACCGCGTGGAACGCCACCTGCGCGTCGTCCGCGCACGCCTGGATGAACAGGTCGCCGCCCGTTTTCTCCGGCAGCAACTGGTCGCCGTTGAAGCGCGGCAGGTCGACGAGCGCGGCGGGGCGGTGCTTCGCGAGCCCGTAGCGATCCTTGCCGGCGAGCGTGAACATGCCGGGCCCGAAGCCGAACGTGATCGTCAGCCGCGCGGGGCCCAGGCCGAGCGCGTCGCCGCCGTCGACGGGCGCCGCGTCTTCCCCGCCCGACGTCACGAGCGGCTGCGCGGTGTCGCCGCGCGTCAGGCGCGCGGCGGCGTCGGTCCAGGCCTTCAGGAGCGCGATCACGTCCGCGCGCGTGGTCGCGCTCAGGTCGAGCGCCGCGAAATACGCATGGCGCTGCTGCGGCGTCGCGATGCCGGCCTGGTGCGTGCCGTAGAACGGCTCGACGCCGTCTTGCGCGGCCGCCGCCGCGGGCGCATCCGCCGCCTTCGCCGCGGGCATCGTCGACGCGGCGAGACCCGCGGCCACCGCCGCGCCGCCGGCCTTGAGGAAGCCGCGTCGCGCGGGGCGCGGCGGCGCTTTGAGATCGTCTGCCATGATCGCCTTCGTCACTTTGCGAGCATCAGGGTGTTCACGTCGTCCTCGACGTAATAGAAGCCGTCGCCCGCCGGGGTCATCGCGATCCCGAACAGGTCGCCGTTGCCGGGCGGCGATTGCGCCTTGTCGGTGTCGATCCAGCGCGCGTAAAGCTGCTTGCCCGCCGCCGGATCGATCTCGACGACTTGGCCGTTCAGCGCGTTGGTCGCGAGCAGGTGGCCGTTCGGCGCGGTCGCGAGCGCGAGCGGGCGGCGCAGGAAGCCGTCCGCCGTCACCTGGCGGCCGACGCCCGCGCTCGTGTCGCGCGTCAATGGATCGTCGATCTCGACGATCCGGTTGCCGATCGCGTCGGATACGTACAGCTTCGTTTGGTCGCCGGACAGCGCGAGCCCGGTCGGGCCGACGAGGAACACGCCCTTGTCGGCCTGCGCGCCGAGGCCGCTCGCGACCACCGTTTCCCGCTTGATCACGGGCGGCTTGCCGTCGGCGATCGCGAGATCGAGGCGCAGCACGGTCGCCTGCTTGTAGACGGGCGGGCTGCCGTCGGCGCCGCCGACGCCGAAGCCCGCCATGCTGACGAACAGCGTCGCGCTGTCGCCGCGGTCGACGACGGCCATGTTGCCCCACGGGTCGTTGATGTTCGGGCTCGACCACGCCGACGCGACCTTGCCGTGCGGATCGAGCACGATCAGGCAGCCGGCGCCTTTCGTGTTGGTGGTGCCGTCGTTGCTCGGCGTGCTGCCGACGATCACCCAGCCGGATTTCAGCATCGTCATCGCGGCCGACAGGCCGACGCCGCCCGGGCATTCCTTCAGGTCGCGCGCAATCGCGGCGAACACGCTCATCTGCTTCGTCGACGGGCGATAGTCGACGATCGTCGAGCCCGTGCCCTGCAGGTTCGCCGCGTTGTTGAAGTTGTCGACGAGCACGTCGCCTTGCTGGATCGCGCCGGCCGACACCGGCGCGACGGCGATCGCGTACGGGTTCTGGTCGCCGTTCTCGGGCACGGTGTTGACGAGCGTCGTGTGGCGATGCAGCGTCTCGAGGAAGCCTTGCGGCTGCGCGTGCGCGGCCGCGGCCGCCGTGAGCGCGACGAGCGCCGCGGCGAACGCCTGCGCGGCGCGGCGCGCGCGCGGCGAGGACAGGGCGGTGGGCATGGGGCGATTCTCCTTGCTGATGAGGCGGCGGCGTGGCCGTCGCGGATACGAACGAAACCGGAATCTTTCGGCGTGCTCAGAACGTGACGTTGGTGCGCAGCCCGACGACGAACGTGTTGTGCAGCGGCTGCGTCGGATCGCTCGGGTTTTGGCCCGCGCCGGCGTTGAACGTGTATTGCGCGTCCGCTTGCAGTTGCCACCACGGCGTGACCTGGTACTGGTACGTCGCCTCGAGCGTCGTCTCGCTCGTGCGCACGCCGTACGGCCCGCCCGTGAAGTTCGCGAAGTTTTCGTCGAGCGCGCGCGCGTGCGAGCCGACCTTGACGTACGTGAGCGCGAGCCCGACGCTGTCGTTGTCGCGGCCCTCGAACGGCGCCTTCAGCACGACGCCCGCGTTGGCCGCGACGCTGACGAGATTGCGGTCGCCGGGCGCGGCCATCACGCGCGCGAACACGCCGAGGCTCTTCGCGCCCGTCGGGTCGGGCCGCCAGACCATCTGGTCGGCGACCGCGTAGAAGCTGTAGTCGCCGTGATGCGCGCGCGCGACGCCGCTTGTCGCCGGATTCGCGAGCGACAGGCCGGTGTTGTCGGTTTGCTGATCGGCGAAGCGGCCGTTGTGATACCAGAGGCCGATCTTGTAGGTGCCGGGCAGCGCGTTCGACGGCCCCGTGTCCATCTGACCGTCGGCCGGCTGGTTGAGTGCGTACTGCAGCTCGCCGATGAAGAGCGTGCCGTTGTGCAGGTTGAAATTGGTGCCGCTCAGGTTGCTCGGATTGTTGCCGAGCGGATCGCCGTCGAACACGCCGGCGAGCGCCGTCAGCGAAGGCGTGATGCGCCCGCGCACGCGCACGCCGAGCGACGAGAGCGGATACGCGGGGCCGCCGTTGGGCAGATCGTACGACGGCAACGCGGGCCAGCCGAACATCGTGTTGACGAACGTCGCGGCGTACTGGCTGACGATGAATTCCTGATCGAGGCTCTGCTGGCCGATTTTCACGTCGACGCGCTGATCGAGGAACGATTGCTGGTACCACAGCTCCCAGAGCCGCGTCGTGTCCTGCGCCTCGATGCCGCTCGCGGTGTTCAGCGTGCCGAGGTTGTACTGGCTCAGGTTGCGGCCGTGAATCTGCAGCGCGCTCGCGTTGAACGTGCCGCCCGGCAGGCCGAACGCCTTTTGCGTGTCGACGGTGACGGCCGCGGTCGTGAGGCCGTCGTAGGTGCCGCCGCGCAGGTTCGCCAGATATTCGCTCGTCTCCTGCAGGCTGAACGTGACGCCGTACTTGCCGAGCCACGGCCGCAGGCCGCCGATGTCGCCGAGCAGGTTCTGGCGCGTCCAGACGCCCGTCCATTGCGTTGCCGGTTGCGCGTGGATCGCGAGGTCGGCTTCGGGCGCTTCCGGCTGCGCGTCGGGCGACGCGGCGGCGAAAGCGGCCGAACTGAATAGCCATGCGCAGGCGAGCGTCGCGCGGCCGAAGGCATGGTGACGATCGCGGGGCGATCGTTCGGGGAGCGGCGCGAATTGCATTGAAGTCTCTTCCTCTTGTCGCGCGATCGCGGTGTCCGGATGCGCGCGTTGATCGTTGGCGAAACGCGCAAACGGCGCGATGCGGGCGCATCGTATGCAGGCCGGAATAGGCTGTCAATACAAATGAGAATGATTCGCATATATATTACCGTTCGTAATCTCGAGGATTACGAACGATCGGATTTCGCGTCGCGTGAGAAGGGAAAACGCAATGATTGGCGTAATGAAATCGTCGGCGCGAGCCGGGGCGAGCGGTGCTGCGAGGGTTGGCCGCGGGATCGCGCGGCGCGGGCGGAAACGGTCTGATCGGTCGCGCGAATGGAAACCGGCGGGCGGCTGGCCGGGGCGCGCGACCGACGGCGCGGCGGGCGCGGTCGGAACGCGACCGGCTAAGGACTAACGACTAAGGACTAACGACTAACGACTAACGGCGACCGAGCCCCGGCCCCGGCCCCGGCCCCGGCCCCGGCCTCGAACTCCGAACTCCGAACTCCGAACTCCGAACTCCGAACTCCGAACTCCGAACTCCGAACTCCGAACTCCGAACTCCGAACCTCGAACCTCGAACCTCGAACCCCGAACCCCGAACCCCGAACCCCGAACCCCGAACCCCGAACCCCGGCCCCGAACCCCTTGCCGCCCGAACGTCGTCAACGCGCGTTCGCGCTTGCGGGCTTCGCCGACGCCGCCGGATGCGGCGCGCCGCGCACGGCGCTCGCCATCGCCGCGGCGGCGACGAAGAGGGCGGCCGACACGCACGCCGACGCGTGCAGCCCCGGCACGATCTGCGCCGGCAGCGCGCCGCTCGCGAGCGCGCCGAACGCGGCGACGCCGATCGCGCCGCCCGCCTGCCGCGCGGCGTTGAGCACCGCCGACGCGGTCGCGGCGCGCGAGCGCTCGACCGACGCGAGCACCGTCGTCGTCATCGCAGGCACCGCGAGCCCCATGCCGCCCGGAATCAGCAGGAACGGCACGACGAGCGCCACGGTCGGCGTGTCGGCGCGTACGAGGCTCAGCAGCGCGAACCCGGTCGCGCCGATCAGCGCGCCGACGATCATCGGCCGGCGCGCGCCGTAATGCGCGGTCGCCCAGCCGCTCGCGACGTTCGACAGCAGGAAGCCGCCCGTGAGCGGCAGGAACGCGAGCCCCGCCTCGAGCGGCGAGTCGTGCCGCACGCGCTGCAGATACAGGCTCAGCACGAAGATGATGCCGTAGTACGACAGATTCATGCAGACGCCGAACAGCACGGCGACGCTGAACGTGCGCTGCTTGAACAGCGCGAGCGGCATCATCGGATGCGCGCTGCGCGACTCGACGAACACGAACGCGGCGGCGGCCGCGAGCGCGACGGCGACGAGCGCCGGACGCCAGTCGATCACCGCGCCGGTGAAGAGCGTCAGCGCGAAGACGGCGAGACATTGGCTGGGAAGATCGACGCCGCGCGGGCGGGCGGCGGCGGCGCGCACTGCGGCATTCGCGCGGGACGCGTTCGCGCTTGCCGTCGCGTCGGTCGTCGTCGCCTCGGCCGGACGGCCCGCGCCTGAATCGTCGCGGCCGGCTGCCGCCGCCCGCGCGCCGTCCTCGCCGATCCACAGGAACGTTGCAACGAGCCCCGCGGCGCACAGCGGCAGATTGACGAAAAAGATGCTGCGCCAGCCGAACTGCGCGATCAGCAGGCCGCCGATCACGGGGCCCGCCGCGATCGAGATCGCGCCCGACGCGGTCCACCAGCCGACCGCGCGCGCCCGCAGCCGCGGATCGTGCGCGCACGCATGGTTGAGGAGCGCAAGCGAGTTCGGCAGCATCGCGGCCGCCGCGAGCCCTTGCAGCGCGCGTGCGGCGATCAGCGTGCCCGCGTTCGCGGCGACGCCGCAGACGAACGACGCGAGCGCGAAGAGCGCGAGCCCGGTCGCGAACAGCCGGCGCGCGCCGAAGCGGTCGCCGAGCGCGCCGGCGGACAACATCAGCCCGGCGACCGCGAGCGTGTACGCGTCGACGATCCATTGCAGGCCCGCGACGCTCGTGCGCAGATCGGCGCCGATGCGCGCGAGCGCGACGTTGACGATCGTGACGTCGAGCTGCGTGATGACGAAGCCCGCGCTCACGGTCGAGACGATGCGCACGAGCGCGGCGCGGGAAAGGGCGGGGTGGGGAATGTGCGTGTCCATGCGTGCATCGTAGTGCCGTGCGATGGGGCGACGTTGCGAGCTCTTCTGAAATGTCGAATGCGGTGCGGGCGGCGAGCCGGGCGCGTGCGGCGGCGTTCGCGCGCACGCGCGGAGGATTGCGGCGATTCGCTGCGTGCGGCGGCGCGAGCGGCGAACGTCGAGCGGCGGCGGAGCGCAGGCCGGGCGGCGCGGAAACTGAAAGGCGGGAACCGAAGAAGCAGAACCGAAGAAGCAGAACCGAAGAAGCAGAACCGAAGAAGCAGAACCGAAGAAGCAGAACCGAAGAAGCAGAACCGAAGAAGCAGAACCGAAGAAGCAGAACCGAAGAAGCAGAACCGAAGAAGCAGAACCGAAGAAGCAGAACCGAAGAAGCAGAACCGAAGAAGCAGAACCGAAGAAGCGGGGTCGGAGGGTGCGAGGCGCGAGGCGTCGCGGCGCCATCGATGCGACGGATTCGCCGGATTCGACGGCGCCGGCCGGTCCGCCCGCCGGCGCGACAGCGAATCGCGCAGTCCGGCAAGCGTGCGTGCGTGCGGCCCTTCGCCGCCCGCACGCGTTCATGCGTTACTCGGCGTCCTTCGCGAACATCACCGCGACCGCGCCGAGCGCGCAGACCGCCGCGACATAAAGCGCCGGCGCGAGCGGATTCGATTTCATCATCAACGACACGATCACCGGCGTAAGCCCGCCGAACACCGCGTACGCGACGTTGTACGAGAACGAGATGCCCGAGAAGCGCACGACGGCCGGAAAGCTCTTGACCATCACGGTCGGCACCGCGCCGATCGTGCCGACGGCGAAGCCCGCGAGCGCGTAGAGCGGCACGAGGCGCGTCGCGTCGACGGCGAGCTGCGAGAACATCGCGTAGAAGCACGCCGCGATCGCGATGCCGCCGATCGACAGCACCGCCTTCGCGCCGAAGCGGTCCGCGAGCGTGCCGGCGGTGATGCAGCCGGCCGTCAGGCACAGCGTCGCGACGCTGGTCGCGAACAGCGCGGTCGCGGGCGCGACGTGGAACTGCTTTTGCAACAGCGTCGGCGTCATCAGGATCACGACGACGATCGCGGCCGACAGCATCCACGTGAGCAGCATCGACACGATCACCGCGCGGCCGTGGTCGCGGATCACCGCCTTCAGCGGGATCTCGGCCGCGAGCGTCTTGCGCGCCTTCATCTCGGCGAACACGGGCGTCTCGTGCAGCCAGCGGCGCAGATAGACGGAGAAAAGGCCGAACACGCCGCCGAGCAGGAACGGAATGCGCCACGCGAACGCGCCGACTTCGGCCGCCGAGAAGCGGCTGTTGACCGCCGTCGCGACGAGCGAGCCGAGCAGGATGCCGACCGTGAGGCCCGACGTGAGCGTGCCGCACGCGTAGCCGATGCGCTGCGGCGGCACGTGCTCGGACACGAACACCCATGCGCCCGGCACTTCGCCGCCGACCGCCGCGCCTTGCAGCACGCGGAACAGCAGCAGCGCGATCGGCGCGAGCAGGCCGACGCTGTCGTAAGTCGGCAGCAGGCCCATCAGCAGCGTCGGCACCGACATCAGCAGCACGCTCAGCGTGAACATCCGCTTGCGGCCGACGAGGTCGCCGAAGTGCGCCATCACGATGCCGCCGAGCGGCCGCGCGAGATAGCCGGCCGCGAAGATGCCGAACGTCTGCAACTGGCGCAGCCAGTCGGGGATGTCGTGCGGAAAGAACAACTGGCCGATCGCGGGCGCGAAGAACACGAAGATGATGAAATCGTAGAACTCCAGCGCGCCGCCCAACGCGGCGAGGCTCAGGGTCTTGTAGTCGCGGCGCGTGAGGGCGCGCGGCGCGGCGCTCGGCGCGGCGCTCAGTTCGGATGCGGGCATGGTCGGGGCGATCTTGGTTCGAATGGTTGTGTACCGCGCGGCAAACCGAGCCGGGCGGCGGGCCTCGTCGTCGGACTGACGGTGCAACGCGCGGGTTGGCGCACGGGACACGAACCGCGCGGCGGCCGGTAGGGGCCGCGCGGAGACGAACGTGACGCAGTGCCGGCGATTCTACAGG
Source organism: Burkholderia savannae (assembly GCF_001524445.2). NCBI lineage: Bacteria > Pseudomonadati > Pseudomonadota > Betaproteobacteria > Burkholderiales > Burkholderiaceae > Burkholderia > Burkholderia savannae. Next base: position 1,613,661 of record NZ_CP013418.1, on the reverse strand, counting down.
ACTGACGAATGCCCGACGGCGCGGCCGGCATCGTGGAAATCGTCAATTGCCGACGGGCGGGCAACGATGCGTGGGGGCGCGCCGCCCGCTTGCGCGGCCGCGCATGCGGGCGGCGTTCGGCTTCGCCGCCGATAGGTCAATCGAGCAGCGCGAGGATCTCGTCGTGGAGCCGGGCGGAAATCCGCACGCCGTTCGCGACGCTGCGCGCGCGGGCGTCGAAGCGCCGCTGCGACGGCAGCCGCGCGCCCTGCGCGACGATCGCGTCGAGCATCCGCTCGCCGCGCGCGAGGCCGGCTTCGAGATCGTCGCCGAGAAACACCTTCGGATCGAGCGCGATCACGAGCTCGCCATGGCACGGCGTCGCGCCGACGCCCTCGTCGAACGCCATCGATTCGGCGCTCGTCATGTCGCCGATCAGCGCGCCGCCGAGCAGCTCGATCATCGCCGCGAGCGCCGAGCCCTTGTGCCCGCCGAACGTGCGCATCGCGCCTTGCAGCGCGGCTCGCGGATCGGTGGTCGGCGCGCCGTTCGCGTCGATCGCCCAGTGCGGCGGAATCGGCTTGCCTTCTTTCGCGTGCAGCTCGATGTCGCCGCGCGCGATCGCGCTCGTCGCGAAATCGAACACGAACGGCAGGCCGCCCGGGCGCGGCCACGCGAACGCGAGCGGGTTCGTGCCGAACACCGGCTTCGCGCCGCCTTCCGGCGCGACCCAGCTGTGGCTCGGGTTCATCGCGATGCCGGCGAGGCCGTGCGCGGCGATCGCCTCCACTTCGGGCCACAGCGCGGAGAAGTGGTAGCAGCGGTTGATCGCCATCGCGGCGATGCCGTGCCGCCGCGCCATCTCGACGAGCACGGGCAGGCCGGTCTCGAACGCGAGCAGCGAGAAGCCGCGATGCGCGTCGACGGACACGATCGACGACGAAAGCCGGCGCAGCGTCGGCACCGCCTGCGGATCGACCTTGCCGTGGCGCAGCGAGCGCACGCAGACGAGCAGCCGGTAGACGCCGTGCGAATGGCATTCGTCGCGCTGGCCCTGCGTGACGACGTTCGCGATCGCGCGGGCGTGCGCGTCGGACAGCCCGTGGCGCGCGAGCACGCGCCGCGCGAGCGCGTGCACTTCGTCGAGCGACAGCACGACGTCTTGCGCGAGGCGCCGAGGATCAGTCATCGCGCGGCTCCCGCTGCGCGATCACGCCGTCGATGCGCCGCGCGATGCGCAGCGGATTGTCGTCGCGCAGCGCGTCGGGCAGCAGCGCGGCGGGCACGTCCTGGTACGACACCGGCCGCAGGAAGCGCTCGATCGCGCGCGCGCCGACCGACGTCGTGCGCGTGTCCGACGTCGCCGGGAACGGCCCGCCGTGCACCATCGCATGGCCGACCTCGACGCCCGTGCCGAAGCCGTTCACGAGGATGCGGCCGGCGCGGCGCTCGAGCGTCGGCAGCAGCTTCGCGAACAGCGGCGCGTCGCCGTCGGCGAGATGCGCGGCGATCGTCAACTGGCCTTCGAGCGACTTCAGCACCCGATGCAGCGTGTCGACGTCCGCGCAACGCACGATCAGCGACGCGGGGCCGAACACTTCGTCGCGCAGCTCGGCGTGCGTCATGAACGCGTGCGCCGTCGTCGCGAACAGCGCGGCGCGCGCCTGATGGCGATCGCCCGCGGGGCCTTCGCCGAGCCGCTCGACCGCGTCGTGCGACGAGAGCCGCGCGACGCCTTCGCCATAGCTCGCATGGATGTGCGGCGTGAGCATCGTCGCGGGCGCGGCCGCGTCGACGGCGGCCGCGGCCGCGGCCTCGAACGCGCGCAGCGCCGGGCCGTCGAGCGCGAGGATCAGCCCCGGATTCGTGCAGAACTGCCCCGCGCCGAGCGTGAGCGACGCGACGAACTGCCGCGCGATCGCATCGTGTCGCGCGGCGAGCGCATCGGGCAGCAGCAGCACCGGATTGATCGAGCTCATCTCCGCGTAGACCGGAATCGGCTCGTGCCGCGCGGCCGCGATGTGCATCAGCGCGACGCCGCCGCGCCGCGAGCCGGTGAAGCCGACCGCCTTGACGCGCGGATCGGCGACGAGCGCCTGGCCGATCTCGCGCGACGCGTCGAACAGCAGCGAGAACACGCCGGCCGGCAGCGCGCACTCGCGCGCGGCCGCCTGGATCGCGCGGCCGACGAGCTCGGACGTGCCCGGATGCGCGGAATGCGCCTTGACGATCACCGGGCACCCGGCCGCGAGCGCGGATGCGGTGTCGCCGCCCGCGACCGAGAACGCGAGCGGAAAGTTCGACGCGCCGAACACGGCGACGGGCCCGATTGCGACGTTGCGCAGCCGCAGGTCGACGCGCGGCAGCGGCAAGCGGTCCGGGCGCGCGGGGTCGATGCGCGCATCGAGAAAACCGCCGTCGCGCACGAGCGCGGCGAACAGCCCGAGCTGGCCGATGGTGCGCGCGCGCTCGCCCTCGATGCGCGCGCGCGGCAATCCCGATTCGGCGACGCAGCGCTCGATCAGCGCGTCGCCGAGCGCGCCGATGTGGCGGCCGATCGCGTCGAGAAACGCGGCGCGCGCGTCGAGCGGGGTCTCGCGATACGCGTCGAACGCATCGTCCGCGAGCGCGCACGCGGTTTCCAGATCGCGCAGGCTCGCGCCGCCGAACGCGGGTTCGAGCGGCGCGCCGCTCGCGGCGTCGATCGCGAGAAACGAGCCGTTCTGCCCGAACGCCTCGGATTGACCGATCAAAAGCTGGCCTGTGAGTCGCATGGTTCTCCTCGAAAAAGTGCAGGCCGGGCGTTGCCTGCCCGGCCGATGAAAAAGCGGATGCGGCCGGGGCCGCGCGTCAGTTCTCGTCGTCGTCGAGCTGCAGCTTCGCGGCCGGCACGCCGGTATGCGCGCCCCAGTAATAGATGACGAGCGCGGCGGCGGCGACGACGACGGTGTCGTACGGATGCGCGAGCTGCCCGGTGCCGCCGAAGCCGCCGAAATACGACGCGACGATCATCAGCGCGTAGAACGCGATCAGCCACAGCGACGAGCGAACCTGCTCGGCGAGGCTCAGGTGCGCGGTCGGCACCCAGCGGCGGCACGCGAGATAGATGACGAACATCGCGATCTGCAGCCCGAGCAGCCAGGACACGGTGCTCCAGCCCGACCAGTAGACGATCAGCGCGGCGATCACGAACGACGCGGGCCCGGTGATCGCGAACGCGCTCGCGCGGAACGGCCGCGGCAGCTCGGGCGCGGTGCGGCGCAGCGCGGCGACCGACACGGGCGCGACCGCGTAGCTCAGCACGAGCGCGGCCGACACGGTGTTGATGAGCGCCTCCCACGACGGGAACGGCAGCGTCCAGAAGATCGCGAGCGCGAACGTGAGCCACAGCCCGGCGCGCGGAATGCCGGAGGCCTCGTCGACGCGCGTGAACACCTTGAAGAAGGTGCCCGTCTTCGCCCAGCCGTAGACGACGCGCGGCGTCGCGTTCATGTAGATGTTGCCGCAGCCGGAGGGCGAGATCATCGCGTCGGCCACGACCATGTACGCGAGCCAGCCGACGCCCAGCGCGAGCGCGATGTCGCGATACGGCAGCGAGAACGCGCGGCTCACGTCGTGCCAGCCGAGCGCGAGCATCGCGGTCGGGATGCTGCCCAGAAACGCGAGCTGCAGCAGCACGTAGATCAGCGTCGACAGCACGATCGACAGGATCAGCGCGATCGGGATCGTGCGCTGCGGATTGCGCACCTCGCTCGCGACCGACACGATCGGCGTGAGGCCGAGATACGCGAAGATGATGCCGCCCGCCGACACGGCCATCTCGATGCCGGGCATGCCGAACGGCGCGAAACCGTGGATCGTCAGGTTCGCGGGCTTGAAGAACGCGAACAGCACGCCGATCACCGACAGCGGCACGACGAACTTGAACACGCTGATCACGTTGTTCGCCTTCGCGAACGTCTTCACGCTCGAATAGTTCAGGTAGAAGAAGAAACAGAGGAGGCCCACCTGCACGAGCCAGCCGAGCGTCGTCGGCTCGCCCGAGCCCGCGGCCGTCAGGCCCGGAAACCACGCGGCCGCATACTGCCGCGCGGCCACGACTTCGATCGCGATCAGGCTCGAGAACGCGATCAGCGTGATCGCGCCCATCAGATAGCCGAGCAGCGGGCCGTGCGAGAACACCGGATAGCGGACGACGCCGCCCGCGCGCGGCAGCGCGGCGCCGAGCTCGCAGTAGACGATGCCGAGCAGCAGCACCGCGAAGCCGCCGAGCAGCCACGAGAGGATGCCGGCCGGGCCCGCGATCGTCGACACGTGGCTCGCGGCGAACAGCCACCCCGAGCCGAAGATCGCGCCGAGGCCGATGAACGTCAGGTCGGTGAGCGACAACTGTTTCTTGAACTTGCCGTGGCCGGCATCGGGAGCGGCGGGCCGTGCGAGCGGCACGGATCGTTGGGCGTTGCCTTGAGCGGGCATGGGCTTGTCTCCTTGATTTTTGATGGGCTTGCTTCGAGCGGCGGCCGGGGCGTGGCGGCTCGTGTGCGGCGGCGGCCGCGGTCGTTGCTGCGGTTGCAGTTACTTGCAGTTGCAGCTGCGGCTGCGGCTGCGGTTGCGGTTGCGGTTGCGACTGCGACTGCGACTGCGACTGCGACTGCGACTGCGGTTGCGGTTGCGGTTGCGGTTGCGACTACGACTACGACTACGACTGAGGGTGCCGTTGCGGTGAGCGGGGCGGCCCGCGCGGCGATGCCGTTCGCGTCGACCGGGTCGTTTGCGTCGTTTGTGCCGGTTCGGTCGTCCGGCACGGCTGCGGCGTGCCGGATCGCGCGGGCGCCGTACCGTCGCGGTTTCGCGCGCGGTGCGGCCGCAGCGCGTAACGGAAAGCCGGCGCGCGGGCTGCGCGCCGCGCCGCGCGAACGGCGGAGGGCGCGCGGCGGCGCGACCGCGACCGCGCACCGACGCGTCCCGCGCCGGCCGCCGCGGGCGTGCGACGCGCGCGCGTCGATCAGAGGCCGACGTCCGGCAGCGTCGGACGCGTTTCGAGCGCCTTCACGACGATCGCCTTCACCTGCGCGAGCGCGTCGCCTTGCAGCGGGAGGCGCGGCGCACGCGTGAGCGCGCTGCCTCGGCCGACCAGCTCTTCGCACAGCTTGATGCACTGCACGAGGTCCGGCCGTGCGTCGAGGTGCAACAGCGGCATGAACCAGCGGTACAGCGCGAGCGCTTCGTCGAAGCGCTTCTGCTTCGCGAGGCGGAACAGCGTCTCGCCTTCCTTCGGGAACGCGTTCGACATGCCCGACACCCAGCCTTCGGCGCCCACGGCGATGCTCTCGACCACCACGTCGTCGAGCCCCGCGAACAGCACGAAGCGCTCGCCGACGGCGTTGCGCAGGTCGATGAAGCGGCGCGTGTCGCCCGACGAATCCTTGAAGCAGACGATGTTCTCGCAGTCCTGCAGCGCGATCAGCACGTCGGGCGTCACGTCGTTCTTGTAGATCGGCGGATTGTTGTAGACCATCACCGGCAGGTCGGTGCCCTTCGCGACCGCGCGAAAGTGCGCGGCCGTCTCGTGCGGCTTGGCCGAATAGACGAGCGCGGGCATCACCATCACGCCGTCGACGCCGACGCGCTGCGCCTCGCGCACCGTGTTGCGCGCGAACTCGGTCGTGAACTCGGCGATGCCGGCGATCACCGGCACCTTGCCGCCCGCCGCGTCGCGCGCGGCCTCGATCACCTGGAGCTTTTCCGACGTGGACAACGACGTGTTCTCGCCGACCGTGCCGCAGACGACGAGGCCCGACACGCCGTCGTTCACCAGGTTCTTCACGACGCGGTGCGTCGCGTCGACGTCGAGAGAGAAGTCCGGCTTGAACTGGGTGCTGACGGCAGGGAAGACCCCGCTCCATTGAATGGCGTTACGGCTCACTGAATATCTCCTACGTTCGAATGGGGGCCGACGGGCGTCGTCGGTGCGTGAACCAGTATCGCCGCCGAAAAGCCGCGAGGCTTGAGCCTTTTCCAACCGTGAAAAGATGAAATCGGCACAATCGGGGCGCGATCGCCGGCGCGCCCGCCGGGCTGTGCCGATTTCGTCGCGCGCATCATCGAAAACGCACAAGCGGCGCGATGCGCGACAAGGGAAGCTGTGCGCATTTCCACCTTCGATCGACGCGACATGAAGCACATCCACATCATCGATTCGCATACGGGCGGCGAACCCACGCGCGTCGTCGTGTCCGGCTTTCCGGCGCTCGGCGGCGCGTCGATGGCCGAGCGCCTCGCGGTGCTCGCGCGCGAGCACGACCGTTTCCGCACAGCGTGCATCCTCGAGCCGCGCGGCAGCGACGTGCTCGTCGGCGCGCTGCTGTGCGAGCCCGTCTCGGCCGACGCGGCCGCGGGCGTGATCTTCTTCAACAACGCGGGCTACCTCGGCATGTGCGGGCACGGCACGATCGGGCTCGTGCGCACGTTGCATCACATGGGCCGCATCGCGCCCGGCGTGCACCGGATCGAGACGCCGGTGGGCGACGTCGAGGCGACGCTGCACGGCGATCTGTCCGTCAGCGTGCGCAACGTGCTCGCGTACCGGCACGCGAAGGGTGTCGTCGTCGACGTGCCGGGGCACGGCGCGGTGACGGGCGACGTCGCGTGGGGCGGCAACTGGTTCTTTCTCGCGAGCGATCACGGCCAGCGCGTCGCGGGCGAGAACGTCGCGGCGCTGAGCGCGTACGCGTCGGCGGTGCGCGAGGGGCTGGAGCGCGCGGGCGTGACGGGCCGCGACGGCGCGCCGATCGATCACATCGAGCTGTTCGCCGACGATCCCGAGCACGACAGCCGCAGCTTCGTGCTGTGCCCGGGCCACGCGTACGACCGCTCGCCGTGCGGCACCGGCACGAGCGCGAAGCTCGCGTGCCTTGCTGCGGACGGCAAGCTCGCGCCCGGCGCGACGTGGCGCCAGGCGAGCGTGATCGGCAGCGTGTTCTCGGCGAGTTACGAACCCGCCGAAGGCGGCATCGTGCCGACGATTCGCGGCAGCGCGCACTTGAGCGCCGAGGCGACGCTCATGATCGAGGACGACGATCCGTTCGGCTGGGGCATCGTGTCGTGAGCGAATCGCGGACCGACGTCGTCGTGATCGGCGCGGGCATCGTCGGCGCCGCGTGCGCGCACGAGTTCGCGCGGCGCGGGCTGCGCGTCGTGGTCGTCGACGACGGCAGCGGCGGCGCGACGGGCGCGGGCATGGGCCACTTGGTCGCGATGGACGACAACGCGGCCGAGCTTGCGCTCACCCACTATTCGATCGAGCTGTGGAACGCGCTGCGCGACGCGATGCCCGACGGCTGCGCGTATCGCAACTGCGGCACGCTGTGGCTCGCCGCCGACGCGCACGAGATGGACCTCGCGCGCGCGAAGCAAGCGGCGCTCGCCGAGCGCGGCGTCGCGGGCGAGCTGATCGATCGCGCGGCGCTCGCCGCGCTCGAGCCGATGCTGCGCGCGGGCCTGGGCGGCGCGCTGAGGATTCCGGGCGACGGCATCCTGTACGCGCCCGTCGCCGCGAGCTGGCTGCTCGGCCGGCTGCCGGGCGTCACGCAGCGGCGCGCGAAGGCCGTCGCCGTCGAGGGCGCGAGCGTCGCGCTCGACGGCGGCGACACGCTGCGCGCGGAGGCCGTCGTCGTCGCGAACGGCGTCGCGGCGCGCGCGCTCCTGCCGGAGCTGCCGCTGCGGCCGAAGAAGGGCCATCTGCTGATCACCGACCGCTATCCGGCGCAGGTGTCGCACCAGCTCGTCGAGCTCGGCTACGCGGCGAGCGCGCATGCGAGCGACGGCACGTCGGTCGCGTTCAACGTGCAGCCGCGGCCGACCGGGCAGTTGCTGATCGGCTCGTCGCGGCAGTTCGACACCGAGGACCCGCGCGTCGAGGCGCCCGTGCTCGCGCGGATGCTGCGTCGCGCGGTCGGCTATCTGCCCGCGCTCGCCGGCCTGAACGGCATTCGCGCGTGGACGGGCTTTCGCTGCGCGAGCCCGGACGGCCTGCCGCTTGTCGGCGAGCATCCGTCGCAGCGCGGGCTGTGGCTCGCGGTCGGGCACGAGGGGCTCGGCGTGACGACCGCGCCCGGCAGCGCGCGCGTGCTCGCCGCGCGGATGTTCGGCGAGCGCGCGGCGATCGACGTCGAGCCGTATCTGCCGGGGCGTTTCTTGTCGACGTCGAAATCGGCCGTGGCCGGAGAGCTTCAATGATCATTTATCTGGATCGCCGTCCGCTCGACGTGGCCGACGGCACGACCGTCGCGGCCGCGCTCGCACGCAGCGGCGACGACACGGCGCGCACGTCGTGCACGGGCGCCGCGCGCGCGCCGTTTTGCGGGATGGGCATTTGCCAGGAGTGCAGGGTGACGATCGACGGACGGCGCAGGCTCGCATGCCAGACGCTCTGCCGCGAAGGCATGCAGGTGGAGCGCACGCGATGACGAACGAGCATCTGATGGTCGACGTCGCGATCGTCGGCGCGGGGCCGGCGGGCCTCGCGGCCGCGCGCGCGGCCGCGCGGAGCGGCCGCACGGTCGCGATCGTCGACGACAACCCGCGCGCGGGCGGACAGGTCTGGCGGCAGGGGCCGGGCGCCGCGCCGAGCGCGCCGGCGCGCGCGAGCTTCGACGTGCTGCGGCAGCCGAGCGTGCGCCACCTGGCGGCGACGCGCGTCGTCGCCGCGCCGCGGCCCGGCGCGCTGCTCGTCGAGGACGCGGAGCGGGCGCTTTCGCTCGGTTACCGGAAGCTGATCCTGTGCTGCGGCGCGCGCGAGCTGCTGCTGCCGTTTGCCGGCTGGACGCTGCCCGGCGTGACGGGCGCGGGCGGGCTGCAGGCGCTGATCAAGGGCGGCCTGCCGGTGCGCGGCGAGCGCGTCGTGATCGCGGGCAGCGGGCCGCTTCTGATCGCGTCGCTCGCGACCGCGCGCGCGGCGGGCGCGCGCGTCGTCGCGGTCGTCGAGCAGGCGCCGCTCGACGCGCTCGCGCGTTTCGCGCTGTCGCTCGCGGCGACGCCGTCGAAGCTCGCGCAGGCGGCGCGGCTCACGCGCGGCTTTGCCGGCACGCGTTATCTGACGGGCGCGGTCGTGCGCGAAGCGCACGGCGACGCGCGCGTGCGTGCGGTCACGATCGAGCGGGGCGGCGCGCGCGCGATGCTCGAATGCGATCGCCTCGCGTGCGGCTTCGGCCTCGTGCCGAACGTGACGCTCGCGCTGGCGCTCGGCTGCGCGGTGCGCGACCGCGCGATCGCGATCGACGATGCGCAGCGCACGTCGGTCGAACACGTGTACGCGGCGGGCGAATGCACGGGCGTCGGCGGCGTCGAGCTCGCGCGGATCGAAGGCGAGCTGGCCGGGCTCGCGGCGGCTGGCGCGGACGCGGCGCCGGACGGCCGCGCGCGCGTTGCCGCGTTGCTGCGCGCGCGTGCGACGTGGCGGCGCTTCGCGTCGCGGGTGGCCGAGACGTTCGCGCTGCGCGACGCGGCGCGCGCGCTGCCGCCCGACGACACGCTGCTGTGCCGCTGCGAGGACGTGACGATCGGCGCGGTGCGCGCGCACGCGTCGGCGCGCGACGCGAAGCTGCAAACGCGCTGCGGGATGGGCGCGTGCCAGGGGCGCGTCTGCGGCGCGGCCGCGCACGCGTATTTCGGCTGGGACGACGCGCCGCCGAGCCCGCCGCGCCCGCCGTTTTCGCCCGCGCGAATCGACACGCTGCTCGTCGCGCCCGACGACGCGCTCCTATAATCGACGCCATCCGTGTTTCGACGCGCGAGATCCGTATGATGACTTTGCTTGCCGTACCGCCCGAGAAGCTGTCCGCCGCGTCCGCCGCATCGGCCGCGCCCACGACGGCCGCGTCCGCCTCGGCCGGGGCGATGTCGGCCGCTTCCGCTTCTGCTTCCGTCTCCGCTTCCGCCGCTCAGCCCGCCCCCCCGGACGACGACGGCTTCGCCGCGATGCTCGCGCATTTCGCGCAGCTGGAGCCGGTGTTCGACGCGCTGCCCGACGTCGCGTTCTTCGTGAAGGACGTGCATGCGCGCTACGCGCTCGTGAACCGCACGCTCGCGCAGCGCTGCGGCTACAAGGACAAGCGCGGCCTGTACGGCAAGGCCGCGGACGAAGTCTTTCCGCGCCGCTTCGGCCGCAGCTATGTCGAGCAGGATCTGGCGATCATCGCGGGCGGCCGGCAACTGACCGATCAGCTCGAGCTGCATCTGTACTCGGGCCGCCAGCCCGGCTGGTGCCTGACGTGCAAGGAGCCGCTGCGCAACGCGCAGGGGAGGATCGTCGGGATCGCGGGGCTGTCGCGCGACCTGCGCGCGCACGAGAGCTCGCACCCGGCGTACAGCCGCATCGCGGACGTCGTCCGCTACATCCACGCGCACTATGTGCAGCCGCTGAACCTGAAGCATCTCGCCGGGATGGCGGGGATGTCGGTCGCGCAGCTCGAGCGCTATTTCCACAAGGTGTTTCATCTGACGCCGCGGCAGATGCTGCTGAAGGCGCGGCTCGACGCGGCGACCGCGCTCCTCGTCACGCACGACAAGGTGACGGACGTCGCCGCGCTGTGCGGCTATACCGATCACAGCGCATTCACGCGGCAGTTCAAGGCGACGGTCGGCGTGACGCCGACCGAATATCGGCTGATGTTGCAGGAGGGGCGGGGGGGCTGAGATCGGGGCTTGCTCGGGGTTCGCTCGGGACTTGCTCGGGACTTGCTCGGGCGGCGGCGCGCGGGCGATCGCGCGTCGCGGCTGGGCGGGCGAGCGGGCGGCGGGGTTCGGAGAACGCGCGCGGCTTGATCGAAGCGCCGGTCGGCCGGGCGTATCGCGAGATCGACGGCAAGCCGGCCCGGATGCCGAGCGTTCGAAGCCTCGCGAAACCGATAATCCTGGAAGCCGAAGCCGAAGCCGAAGCCGAAGCCGAAGCCGAAGCCGAAGCCGAAGCCGAAGCCGAAGCCGAAGCCAACGCCAACGCCAACGCCAACGCCGGAGCCGGAGCCGAAGTGGAAAGCCTCGAAGGCTTGAAGGCTTGAAGGCTTGAAGGCTTGAAGCGAAGAAGCGAAGAAGCGAAGAAGCGAAGAAGCGAAGAAGCGAAGAAGCGAAGAAGCGAAGAAGCCAAAAGTCGGACAAAAGACTCCACAGCCCAACCGCACGCCTCAATTGCGTTCGCCAAAAAAACGAACCGGCCCATCGGGCCGGCCATGACGAAGACGAAGCGTCGGCGGGCGCGACCGGCATCGGCCGGCCGTCGCCGAATCGATCGGACGATTATCGGTAGCCGAGGCCCTTCAGCACGGCGCTGCCGTTTTCCGTCAGACGAAAGGACGGCGCCGCATCCATGTCGGTGCGGACCATTTCGACGAGGCCGGCTTCCTGCAATGCTGGCAGTTCCGGCTTCGCGTTCGCGCCGATCGGCGCGTGCAGCAGGATCAGCAGCGTCGCGATCTCGTGATGGCTGAGCAGGCGGCGCAGCATGGTTTTCGGTTTGGCCGAGGGGGCGGCCGGGCGAACCGCGGCGGACGTGTCGACGGCGCTCATCGGGAACCTCCTGAAACGATACTGGTGACGGATGGTGCCGGCCGAGTCTTAAACGATTCTTAAAGCGGCCGCGTTCGGCCGAACGGAAGATTTACCGCATGTAACAGCCTTGCTGGACAAGGGTGGCAGTGTGGTCGGAACAGTCTGAATGCAACGCGCGCGGGCGTTTTTGCGATGTTGCGTCGCCGCACCTTCGGGTTGCCCGGAAGTCGCGTAGCGCACGCGTTCCGGCGCATTGGCCGTGCGCGTACGCGACAAGGCCGGGCAAGTCGATTTCGTGCTTGCCTCCGATCAAAAGCATGCCCGACGCATGCCCGACGTACCGACCCAATCCGGACTCGGCATCGCCGGCATTGGCCCTCATGTCGAAGCCTCGAAGCCGCTCGTGCCGAAGCGGCCCGCGGCGATGTGACACGGGCCGAAGCGAAACGCAGCGCCCGGCCCGCGACGATTGCGGTCGCAGGCGACGGCGGCCGTGCGCCCGGGCTCGCGCGCGTCGACGCCGCGTCGCGGGCGGCGCATCCGTCGCACTCGGCATCCGTCGTACTCGAAGAAGCACTGACTTCCGTATGGCCACCGGGGGACTAAGCTCTATGCAGGCGTGATCGACGCCGGCCGCTACCGGTTCCGCTCACGCCGCCCGCGCTGCTCCCGCTGCGTGCAGCGATTGCGCACATCTTCGGCGCAGCCTGCCGCGCGGCGATTCCAGCCGCGCGGCCAGCGCCCGCCGCCGGACGCGCCGCGTTCCCGGCCACGCCGCTCGCGGCGACGCCCGAAGGCGGTGCGCCGGCGATCGTTGGCGGGCAGGCCGCGGGCAATTCGCGGGCAGGCCACGGGCAGGCCGCGGGCAAGTCGTGGCCGCGCTCGCCTCTGTATCGGGCGTAAGGCCCGATCGAAACGTGCGGATCGCGAACGCAGGCGCGAGCGCAAACGCAAGCAGTATCGCCGCACGAGCACGGCGGCGAGCGACGTAACCGACGGAGAAAGCAGCATGATCGAGCTACACGGACTCCAGGTCGACGAAGGTCTTGCCCGGTTCATCGAGCAGGAGGCGCTGCCCGGCACGGGCGTCGACGCGAGCGCGTTCTGGCGGGGCTTCGCCGCGCTCGTGCACGACCTCGCGCCGCGCAACCGCGCGCTGCTCGCCGAGCGCGACCGGCTGCAGCGCGAGCTCGACGGCTGGCACCGCGCGCACCCTGGACCGGTGCGCGATCCGCGCGCCTACCGCGCGTTCCTCGAGCGGATCGGCTATCTGGTGCCGCCGCCCGAGCGTGTCGCGGTGACGACGGCGAACGTCGACGCCGAAATCGCGTCGCAGGCGGGGCCGCAGCTCGTCGTGCCGCTGTCGAACGCGCGCTACGCGCTGAACGCGGCGAACGCGCGCTGGGGCAGCCTATACGACGCGCTGTACGGCACCGATGCGCTGCCCGAGGACGGCGGCGCGACGCGCGCGGGCCCCTACAACCCGGTGCGCGGCCAGCGCGTGATCGACTACGCGCGCGATTTCCTCGATCGCGCGGCGCCGCTCCTGCACGGCTCGCATCGCGACGCGCTCCGCTATCGCGTCGAGGGCGGCAGGCTCGCCGTCGACACCCGCGACGGCACGAAAACGCTCGCGCGCCCCGGGCAGTTCGCCGGCCACCAGGGCGAGGCCGACGCGCCGGGCGTCGTGCTGCTCACGCACCACGGGCTGCACATCGAGATCCGGATCGACGCGTCGGCGCCGATCGGCCGGAACGATCCGGCGCACGTGAACGACGTGGTGCTCGAGGCGGCGGTGAGCACGATCATCGATTGCGAGGATTCGGTCGCGGCCGTCGACGCGGACGACAAAGTTCAGCTCTACCGCAACTGGCTCGGGCTGATTCAGGGCACGCTGACCGAGGCGGTCGACAAGGGCGGGCGCACGTTCACGCGCCGCCTGAACGCGGACCGCGAGTACCGCGCGCCCGACGGCTCGACGCTGACGCTGCACGGCCGCTCGCTCCTCTTCGTGCGTAACGTCGGCCATCTGATGACGACGAACGCGGTGCTCGGGCGCGACGGCAACGAGATTCCGGAAGGTGTCCTCGACGGCGTCGTGACGACGCTTTGCGCGATGCACGATCTGCAGTCGAAGCGCAACTCGCGCACGGGCTCGATCTACATCGTGAAGCCGAAGATGCACGGGCCGGCGGAAGTCGCGTTCGCGGACGCGCTGTTCGCGCGCGTCGAGGATCTGCTCGGCTTGCCGCGCGACACGATCAAGATGGGGATCATGGACGAGGAGCGCCGCACGAGCGTGAACCTGTCCGCGTGCATCGCGGCGGCGCCGGCGCGCGTCGCGTTCATCAACACGGGCTTTCTCGACCGCACGGGCGACGAGATGCACAGCGCGATGGAAGCCGGGCCGATGTGCCGCAAGGGCGACATGAAGTCGTCCGCGTGGATCGCCGCGTACGAGCGCAACAACGTGCTCGCCGGGCTCGCGGCCGGGCTGCGCGGCCGCGCGCAGATCGGCAAGGGCATGTGGGCGATGCCGGACCTGATGCGCGCGATGCTCGAGCAGAAGATCGCGCATCCGCGCGCGGGCGCGAACACCGCGTGGGTGCCCTCGCCGACCGCGGCGACGCTGCACGCGCTGCATTATCACGAGGTCGACGTGCAGGCGGTCCAGCAGGAACTCGAAACGATCGACTACGCGCGCGAGCGCGACGCGCTGCTCGACGGCCTGTTGACGATTCCCGTCGTCGAGCGCGCCGCGTGGAGCGAGGACGAGATCCGCGCCGAAGTCGAGAACAACGCGCAGGGGATTCTCGGCTACGTCGTGCGCTGGGTCGAGCAGGGCGTCGGCTGCTCGAAGGTGCCCGACATCCACGACGTCGGCCTGATGGAAGACCGCGCGACGCTGCGCATCTCAAGCCAGCACATCGCGAATTGGCTGCATCACGGCGTCGTGACGCGCGCGTTCGTCGATGCGGTGTTCGAGCGGATGGCGCGCGTCGTCGATGCGCAGAACGCGGGCGACGCGCACTATCGCCCGATGGCGCCCGACGGCGCGAATTCGTACGCGTTGCGCGCCGCACGCGCGCTCGTGCTGGAGGGGCGCGACCAGCCGAGCGGCTATACCGAGCCGCTGCTGCACCGTTACCGGCTCGCGTTCAAGCGGCACCTGCAGGCGGGCTGACGCGGCGGCGGGGCGCTCCGCCGCCCGCCGCCATCGCCGCGCGTCCGGCGAAGACGCGCGTGCAAGGATGCGAGCGCACGCGCGCGGCGCGCGAAGCGCCGCCGACGACAAGGCCGACGACAAGGCCGACGACAAGGCCGACGACAAGGCCGACGACAAGGCCGACGACAAGGCCGACGACAAGGCCGACGACAAGGCCGACGACAAGGCCGACGACAAGGCCGACGACAAGGCCGACGACAAGGCCGACGACAAGGCCGACGACAAGGCCGACGACAAGGCCGACGACAAGACCGACGACAAGACCGACAACAAGACCGACAACAAGATCGACGACAAGACCGACGACAAGACCGAGACAGGAACCGTTCCGAGGGGAGACAGGAGACAACATGAACCCTTCAATCGCACTGCCGGCGGGGATCGCGTTCGCCCAGCCGCTGACCCCCGTCGCCCATTCGCTCGCGCTGTCGTTTCTCGTCGCCGTGCTGCCGATCGCGGTCGCGCTCGCGATGCTCGGGCTGTTCCGCCGTCCGGCGTGGCAGGCGTCGCTCGCGGGCCTCGCGACCGGCATCGTCGTCGCGGTCGCCGTCTGGGGGATGCCGGTCGGGCTCGCGCTGGACGCGGTCGGCGCGGGCATGGCGCTCGCGCTGATCCCCGTGATGTGGATCGTGTTCAACGCGCTGCTGCTGTACAACATCGCGGTGAAATCGGGCCGCTTCGACCAGTTCCGCCAATGGATGCTCGATCATCTGCCCGACGATCGCCGCCTCGTGCTGCTCGTCGTCGCGTTCTCGTTCGGCTGCCTGCTCGAAGGCATTTCCGGCTTCGGCACGCCCGTCGCGATCACGAGCGCGCTCCTGATCGCGCTCGGCTTTCCGGCGATCGAGGCGCTCACCTTCGCGCTGATCTTCAACACCGCGCCCGTCGCGTTCGGCGCGCTCGGCGTGCCGATCACCGTGCTCGGCGCGGTGACGTCGCTGCATCCGGACACGCTCGGCGCGATGGTCGGCCGCCAGCTGCCGTTCTTCGCGCTGCTGCTGCCGTTCTACGTCGTCGGGATCTACGGCGGCCTGCGCTCGATCGGCCGGCTGTGGCCGGCGCTTTTCGTGTCCGGCGGCAGCTTCGCGCTCGCGCAGTTCGTCACGTCGAACTTCATCAGCTATCAGCTGACCGACGTGCTGTCGTCGCTCACGTCGCTGATCGTGACGATCGGATTCCTGAAAATCTGGAAGCCGCGGCCCGATCCGCAGTTCGCGATCCCGCGCGGCGACGCGGCCGTCGGCGCGGGCGCCGCGCACGGGCGCGTCGGCTACGGCGGCTGGCTGCCGTGGCTCGTCGTGTCGGTGATCGTGATCTTCTGGGTGCACGCGGGCGTCGCCGCGATCGGCGACATGAAGATCAAGTGGCCCGGCTTGCACGACGCGGTCTACATGACGCTCTATCACAAGCCGTACGTGGCGATCTGGGATTTCCAGCCGCTCGGCACCGGCACCGCGATCCTGCTGTCGGCGATCGTCACGGCCGTGTGGACGCGCACCGGCGTCGCGAGCTTCTTCGGCTGCGTCGCGCAGACGTGGCGGCAGACGCGCATCGCGATCGTCACCGTGATGATGATCGTCGGGCTTGCGTACCTGCTCAACTATTCGGGGATGAGCTACACGCTCGGGATGGGCGTCGCGTCGACGGGCGCGCTGTTCCCGCTCGTGTCGGCCACGCTCGGCTGGATCGCGGTGTTCCTGTCGGGCAGCGACACGTCGGGCAACGCACTCTTCGGCAACCTGCAGGTCGTCGCCGCGAAGCAGCTCGGCTTCGATCCGGTGCTGATGGCCGCGACGAACTCGTCGGGCGGCGTGATGGGCAAGATGATCTCGCCGCAGAACATCGCGACCGGCGTGTCGACGACCGATCTGAAAGGGCAGGAAGGCGTCGTGTTCGCGCGGACTTTCTGGCACAGCGTGATCCTCACGCTGCTGCTCGGCGTGCTCGTGTTTCTCCAGCAGCACGTGCTGAGCTGGATGATTCCGGCGCTGCCGCATTGACGGCGCAGGGGGCGGCGCGCGCGTCGGCGGGCGGATCGCGGCGGCGCGCGGCGCGTCGCGGGACGTCGCGGGACAGCGCGGGACAGCGCGCTTTTTTCCCGCGATTTTCCGCGCGCGGTGCGCGCCAGGCGATCACGAAACGCGGCCGGTCGGGCGCAATGGTGCGTTCGAATTCACTCGACGGCGTCGCCGGACGCGAACGGCGGGGCGATCCGGCTCGCGTTCGCCGTGGCGGTACGACAAGGCGGTGTGGCGCGCTTCGGCGCATGCCGGAACGCGGGCGAAGTGGCATTTCGCGCCGCGATCGAATGCGATGCGGGACGTGCTAATTGTCGAGTGCCAAGTGCCAAGTGCCAAGTGCCAAGTGCTATGTGCTACGTGCTACGTGCTACGTGCTACGTGCGGCGTGCGGCGTGCGATGTGCGGCGTGCGATGTGCGATGCGCGACGCGCGGGCCGCGACGCACGGCATGGCGTGACGTCGCGAGCCGCCGCCGGGCCAATCGTCACGTCTTTTCGGCGCGCGACAGCCGTGCGCGTCGCCCGCCGGCCATGCGCGCGCCGGCCTGAACGCCGCCCGCGCCGGCTGCCGCGCCGCGCTCACTTGCGCCGCTGCGCCTGCGCGGCGAGCCGCACGGCCGCGTTCGCCGCGCCGTACCCGTCGTAGCCACCGCGCCGCTCGACGAGCTCGAACGAAAAGCGGTTGTCGACGAGCTCGGTGTACGCGTGCAGGAACTCGCCGCCCGCTTCGTCGCGGTCGTAGAGCAGATGATGGCGGCTGAGCGTATCGATCGTCTCGTCGGGCAGCGCGTAGCGCGCGGCGAGATCGTCGTAGTAATTGCGTGGAATCCGCAGGAACGGCACGCCGTCCGCCGCGAATTCGGCGATCGCCGCGACGATGTCGTCGGTGCGGAACGCGACGTGATTGAGCCCCGTGCCGCGATAGCGCTCGAGCGACTGGACGACGGCCGTATGCCGGTCCACCGACGCGTTCAGCGCGATCCGCACCGAGCCGTCCGGGCTGCGCACCGCGCGGCTGCGCACGAGCCCGTACGGATCGGGCACGAGCCAGTTGCGCTCGGCCTCGAAGCCGAACGCGGTCTTGAAGAACAGCACCCACGTGTCGAGCGCGTCTGCGGGCAGCGCGAGGCACACGTGATCGATGCCGGCGAGCGGGCCGACCTCGCTCGGCCCGTCGATGTCGGTGAGCACGAAGTCCGATTCGTACAGCGTCGGCGCGCCGGGCGCCTCGTCGACGAAATATTCGAGGCTGCCGTCCGGCGCGCGCACGCTTGGCAGCACGCGCTCGTTCGGGCCGACGCGGCCCGAGAACGGCGCGTAGCCGTAGCCCGCCGCGCGCTCGAACGCGAGCCGCGCGTCGTCGACGCGAAACGCCGACGCGCACAGCGACAGGCCGTGCTCCTGAAAGAACGCGTCGGCGAACGAGTCGCGCTCGGCGTTCAGCACGATCGACGCCGCGCCGTGCTGATAGAGCGTCACGTCCTTCGACCGGTGGCGGCCCGCGCGCCTGAAGCGCAGCTTGCCGAGCCAGCCGGCGACGTTCTCGGCGGCGGCCGCGTCCACCGCGAATTCGATGAACTGGAAGCCGACGTGCGTGGGCGCGGGCGGCGGCGCGAAGAGCGGCTGCGACGGCCTCGGGGCGATGCGCGGGCCCGCGCCGCGCGCGGCTTCCTGCCCGGCTTGTGCGGCGTGTCCCGTTTGTTCCGCTTGTCCCGCCTGCCCCACTTGCCCCGCCGGCGCCCGCCTTGCTTCGCGGGCGAGCCGCGCGCGCGTCGTTTCTTCGAGATAGAGCAGCGACCGGTAGCCGTCGGCCGCCGTCAGCGCGGTCGGCGCGGCGCGCAGGTCGTCGTTGAAGATTTCGAGCGACAGCGGCCCTTCGTAGCCCGATTCGATCACGCGCGCGGTGAATTCCGCGAGGTCGAAGTCGCCCTGGCCCGGAAACGACCGGTAATGACGGCTCCATTCGAGCACGTCCATCGCGAGCTTCGGCGCGTCGGCGATCTGCACGAACGCGATCCGGCTGCCCGGAATGCGCGCGATGCCGTCGGGCGAATCGTCGAGCGACAGCGTGTGGAAGCTGTCGAGCGCGAGCCCGAGGTTCGGATGGCCGACCGCGTCGACGAGCCGCCACGCGTGGCCGTAGGTCTTCACGATCCGACCCCACGCAAGCGCCTCGTACGCGACGACGACGCCCGCCTCTTGCGCGGCGCGCGCGAGCGCGCCCAACTGGGCGACGAGCAGCGCGTCGTCGCCGAGCGCGTCCGGCGACACGTTGCTGCATACGAGAATGCGCTCCGCGCCCAGTTCGTGCATCAGCTCGAACTTTCGCTTCGCGCGTTCGAGATTGCGCGCGAGGCGCTCGGGCGGCACGCCCTCGAAGTCGCGAAACGGCTGGAACAGCACGATGTCGAGGCCGAGATCGGCGGCGATGCGGCGCACGTCGGCGGGCGAGCCGTCGAAGTACAGCAAGTCGTTCTCGAAGATCTCGACGCCGTCGAAGCCGGCCGCGCGGATCGCGTTGAGCTTCTCGACGAGCGTGCCGGACAGCGACACGGTGGCGATCGAACGCTGCATGGTGAGTTTCCCGCTGGTGAGGGACGGCGCGCGGCCGGTTGCGCCGCGCCGCTGGAGGAGGCACGTTGCCGGCCGCGCGCCGTCGAAGGTCGGAAAGGCGCGAGTCGCAGAGTATACGAACTAACTAGATGGTACAAATTATAGAAAACCCGGAAAGACTTTGCGCAAGCGCAAGCGCACACTGACGCCGGATCTTGACGACGCAGGCGCGTTCGTCTACGGATGCGTACCCGTTTTTTACCGGAGTGTCATACATGAGCAAGCCGAAGGTGCTGGTCCTGAACGGGCCGAACCTGAACCTGCTGGGCAAGCGCGAGCCGCACATCTACGGCTCGGAAACGCTGCAGGACGTCGAGCGCCGCTGCGCGGACGCCGCGCACGCGCTCGGCCTCGCGCTCGAGTTTCGCCAGTCGAACGCCGAGCATCAGCTGATCGACTGGCTGCACGAAGCGCGCGAGCGCGTTGCGGGCGTGGTGATCAATCCGGCCGCGTACACGCACACGTCGGTCGCGATCGCCGACGCGCTCGCCGCGCTCGGCAAGCCGATCATCGAAGTGCACATCTCGAACATCCACCGGCGCGAGGCGTTTCGCCACCATTCGTTCGTGTCGGCGGTCGCCGACGGCGTGATCTGCGGCTGCGGCACCGAAGGCTACGTGCTCGCGCTGCAGCGGATCGCGACGCTGATCGGGCGGGAGGGCGCGCGATGAGCGGACGTTCGTTTCTGATCGGCCTGATCGGCTCCGGGATCGGCGGTTCGCTGTCGCCCGCGATGCACGAGGAGGAAGGCCGCCGCCAGGGCTTGAACTACGTGTACCGGCGCATCGATCTGGACGCGCTGCGGCTGACGGCCGACGCGCTGCCCGAGCTGCTCGCGGCGGCCGAGCGGATGGGCTTCGACGGGCTGAACATCACGCATCCGTGCAAGCAACGCGTGATCGAGCTGCTCGACGAGTTGTCGCCGGACGCGGCCGCGCTCGGCGCGGTCAACACGGTGCGCTTTCTCGGCGGCCGGCGGATCGGCCACAACACCGACTGGTCGGGCTTCGCGAAGGCGTTCGCGCGCGGGCTGCCGGGCGCGCCGCTCACGCGCGTCGCGCAGCTGGGCGCGGGCGGCGCGGGCGCGGCCGTCGCGCATGCGGCGCTGACGATGGGCGCGGCGGAGCTCGCGCTCTTCGACGTCGACCCGGCGCGCGCACGCGCGCTCGCCGATCAGTTGCAGGCGCGCTTCCCGCAAGCGCGCCTGAGCGCGGGCGGCTCGCTCGCCGAAGCGCTCGCGAGCGCGAACGGCCTCATTCACGCGACGCCGACCGGCATGCTCAAGCATCCGGGCCTGCCGCTGCCGGCCGAGTTGCTGCGCCCCGACCTGTGGGTCGCGGACATCGTCTATTTCCCGCTCGAAACCGAACTGATCCGCACGGCGCGCGCGCTCGGCTGCCGCACGCTGCCGGGGGGCGGCATGGCGGTGTACCAGGCGGTCGACGCGTTCGAGATCTTCACCGGCCGCGCGCCGGACGCCGAGCGCATGTTCGAGCACTTCCAGGCGCTCGTCGCGCGCTGAATTTCCCAACCAGACAGAACGACGGATACAACAGGAGACATCGATGCCCCAGCCGATCAACACCGACGCCGCGGCGAGCGCGGCCGTCGCGACCGCCCGCGCGCCGGGCGCCGCGCAGCCGCGCTCGAATGCGCGCTACCGGATTCTCGCGCTGCTCGCGATCGGGACGATGATCAATTATCTCGATCGCACGGTGCTCGGCGTCGCGGCGCCCGGCCTGACGAAAGAGCTCGGCATCGGCGCGGCGGCGATGGGCGTGATGTTCTCCGCGTTCTCGTGGACCTACGTGCTCGCGCAGGTGCCGGGCGGCCTGCTGCTCGACCGCTTCGGCAGCAAGATCACCTATTACTGGTCGATGACGCTGTGGTCCGCGTTCACGCTGCTGCAAGGCTTCGTTCACGGCGTCGCGCCGCTCCTCGCGTGCCGGCTCGGGCTCGGCTTCTCCGAAGCGCCGTGCTTTCCGACCAACAGCCGCGTCGTCGCGACCTGGTTCCCGCAGAAGGAGCGCGCGATGGCGACGGGCACCTACACCGTCGGCGAATACATCGGCCTCGCGTTCCTGAGCCCCGTGCTGTTCGCGCTGATGGGCGCGTTCGGCTGGCGCTCGCTCTTCTGGGTCGTGGGCGGCGTCGGCATCGTGTTCGGCTTCGTCTGGTGGAAGTTCTATCACGAGCCGCAGGACCATCCGCGCGCGAACGCGGCCGAGCTCGCGTACATCGAGGGCGGCGGCGGCCTCGTGCAATCGTCGCGCGACGGCCGGCGCGCGAAGTTCAGCTGGCGCATCGCCGGCCGGTTGCTGAAGAAGCGCCAGCTCGCGGGCATCTGCCTCGGCCAGTTCGCCGGCAACTCGACGCTCGTGTTCTTTCTCACGTGGTTCCCGACCTATCTCGCGACCGAGCGCCACATGGGCTGGCTCAAGATCGGCTTCTTCGCGGTGATGCCGTTCATCGCCGCGTCCGTCGGCGTGATGTTCGGCGGGATCTTCTCCGACTGGCTGCTGCGCCGCGGAAAGTCGGCGAACGTCGCGCGCAAGCTGCCGATCATCGCGGGCCTGCTGCTCGCATCGACGATCGTGCTCGCGAACTACGTGCAGAGCAACGAGGCGGTGATCGCGATCATGTCGGTCGCGTTCTTCGCGCAGGGGATGGCCGCGCTCGGCTGGACGCTCGTGTCCGACATCGCGCCCGAAGGGCTTCTCGGCGCGACGGGCGGCATCTTCAATCTCGCCGCGAACCTCGCGGGCATCGTCACGCCGCTCGTCGTCGGCTTCATCGTCGCGGCGACCGGGTCGTTCGTCGGCGCGCTCGCGTTCATCGGCGTCGTCGCGCTGATCGGCGCGCTGTCGTACATCTTCATCGTCGGCGACATCAAGCGGATCGAACTGTAAGCGGCGCGCGCCGAATGAACCGCGCGCGCGGCCCGATTGGATCGCGCGCGCCGTTTTTTCCGCGTCGGGGCGGATCGCGGTGGGCAGCTCGCGGCCGGATCGACGACGGCGCGCGCGCTCGGCCGCCGTCGCGTTTGCGCGATGCGCCGGCGCGCTCGACACGTGCCGTCCGTTGCCCCGCCGCGTCCGGGGCGACTTCGCCGCCTCTGTATTGCCGCGTCCGCATCACCACCTCCGATTACCACCTCTGCATCACCACCTCCGAATTACCACCTCCGATTACCACCTCTGCATCACCGCTTCCACATCACCGCATCGCAATCCCGAGCGACTTCAGCGCGCCGCCGATCGCCGCCACCGCCCCCCGCATCTCGTCCGCGCCGATCGCGCCGATGCAGCCGACGCGAAACGTGTCGGCCGTCGTCAGCTTGCCCGGATACAGCACGTAGCCGGCGTCGCGCACGGCCGCGTAGAACGCCGGGAACGCATACGCGGGATCGGCGGGCGCGTGGAACGTGACGATCACGCTCGCCTGCGCGCGCGCATCGAGAAACGGCTCGAAGCCGAGCGCGCGCATCCCGTCGATCAGCGTCGCGCAGTTGTTCGCATAGCGCGCGCCGCGCGCCGGCTGCCCGCCTTCGTCGAAGAACTGGTCGAGCGCGGTGCGCAGCGCGGCGAGCACGTGCGTCGGCGGCGTGAAGCGCCATTGCGACGTGCGCTGCATGTATGCGTATTGGTCGTGAAGATCGAGCGCGACCGACGCGGAGCGCCCTTCGGACGCTTCGAGCAGCGCGCGCCGCACGATCACGAAGCCCATGCCGGGCACGCCTTCGAGACACTTGCCGCTCGCCGAGATCAACGCGTCGACGCCGCTGTCGGCGAGCGCGATCGGCAGCGCGCCGAACGAGCTCATCGCATCGACGATCAGCGCCTTTCGGCGCGCGCGGCAGACGGCCGCGATGCCGTCGAGCGGATTGAGCAGCCCGGCGCTGGTTTCCAGATGCACGAGCGCGACGTGCGTGATGCGCGGATCGCGCGCGAGCGCATCGTCGATCGCCTGCGCGCTCGCCGGTTCGTCTTCGGCGAACGGCAGCTCGACGTGCGCGATGCCGAGCCGGCTCAGGATCGTCGCGATCCGCGCGCAGTACGCGCCGTTGTTCGGCACGAGCACGCGGCCGTCGCGCGGCACGAGCGAGCCGAGCGCCGCCTCGACCGCGAACGTGCCGCTTCCCTGCAGCGGCACGCAGACGAAGGCGTCGCCGCCGCCCGCGATCCGCACGAGGTCCGCGCAGACGCTCAGCGTCAGCTGGTTGAAAGCGGCGTCCCACGAGCCCCAGTCGCGCAGCATCGCGTCGCGCGTCTTGCGCGACGTCGTCAGCGGGCCCGGCGTCAACAGGATCGGATCACGTGCGTGCATGGCGTCGTCACTCCAGGAAAGGTCGAATCGAGTGATTCGATGATGTGGAGGATATTGGCGAAATGTGTCGTTTTTTGGAAATCGAGTCAATCGTCACGGCGCTGTCATCGAACGCTGTGATGCTTCGGGTGCCGCGAAAGACCGGAGCGTCCGGCCGCGGCGGGACGGCGGCGCGGCCCGCGCGGACGGCGATTTGCGCCGTTCGGCCGTTCGTGGTTCCACCCTACGGAGAAGCGACATGACGGATTCGAAGTTCCCGCGCGGCGGCGCCTGGCGCCGCTTCGCGCTCGCCGCCGGCGCGGCCGCGCTGTTGCAAGGCGTTGCGACGCACGCGCAAGCGGCGGCGGTCGTGCTGTACACGGCGGACGGCCTCGAGAACCTGTACCGCGACGTGCTGCCCGCGTTCGAGAAGCAGGAAGGCGTGAAGGTCAACATCGTGACGGCGGGCAGCGGCGAAGTGGTGAACCGCGCGAACGTCGAGAAGGGCTCTCCGAAGGCCGACGTGATCGTCACGCTGCCGCCGTTCATCCAGCAGGCGGGCCAGCTCGGCCTCCTGCAGCCGTACCGCAGCGTCAACTACAAGAACGTGCCGGCGATCGCGAAGGCGGACGACGGCTCGTGGGCCACCTTCGTCAACAACTACTTCTCGTTCGCGATCAACCCGTCGGTCGTGAAGAGCCAGCCGAAGACGTTCGCCGATCTGCTGCATCCGGATTACAGCGGCAAGCTCGCGTACTCGAACCCGGCGACGGCGGGCGACGGGATGGCCGTGATCATCCTGACGAGCGCGCTGATGGGCGAGGACAAGGCGTTCGACTATCTCGCGAAGCTCGAGCGCGGCGTGAAGTTCCACACGAAGGGCACGGGCTACCTGAACGTGCTGCTGTCGCGCAACGAGATCGCGGTCGCGAACGGCGATCTGCAGATGGATCTCGACGACGCCGAGCACGGCGGCCTGTCGATCAAGCCGATCTTCGTTTCCGCGAAGGACGGCGAGCCGCCGACGACGTTCCAGCTGCCGTACGCGATCGGCCTCGTCAAGAGCGGCCCGAACCAGGACGCGGGCAAGAAGCTGATCGACTACCTGATGTCGACCGACGTGCAGGCGAAGGTGCCCGACATGTTCGGCATCCCGGGCCGCACCGACGTGCCGCTCGCGGGCAAGAACGGCGAGGCGGTGAAGCGCGCGATCGCCGGCGTGAAGCTGATTCCGGTCGACTGGAACGCGGTGATGGCGAAGAAGCCCGTCTGGACCGAGCGCTGGAAGAAGGAAGTGATCGGCGATTCGGGCAAGCAGACCGAAGTCGTCAAGCCGAAATGAGCGGACGCCGCGGCCGCGACAAGCCGACGCGATGACGCGTCGAAGGACGAAACCTGTTGGATACCGCTAGTCTCACCCACCACGGCGCGTTCGATGCGGCGCGCCCGCACGCGAGCCCGTACGCGGGCTCACCGGGCGGCGTGCGCATCGAGCACTTGAGCGTGCGTTACGGCGCGCGCACGGTGCTCGACGACCTGTCGCTCGACATCGGCGCGGGCGAGCTGCTCGCCGTGCTCGGCAAGAGCGGCTGCGGCAAGACGACGTTGCTGCGCTTCATCGCCGGCTTCGTGAAGGCGGACGGCCTGACGGGCACGCTCGCCGTCGCCGGCCGCGACCTGACGCATGCGCCGCCGCACAAGCGCAATCTCGGATTGCTGTTTCAGAACTACGCGCTGTTCCCGCATTTGACGGTGTTCGAGAACGTCGCGTTCGGGCTGCGCGCGCGGCGCATGTCGTCGTCGGAAATCGCGCGGCGCGTGGCCGATGCGCTCAAGCTCGTGCAGCTCGGCGACGCCGGACATCATCTGCCCGCGCAGTTGTCGGGCGGCATGCAGCAGCGCGTCGCGCTCGCGCGCGCGCTCGTGATCGAGCCGGACGTGCTGCTGCTCGACGAGCCGCTGTCCGCGCTCGACGCGAACCTGCGCGCGTCGGTGCGCAGCGAGCTGAAGGCGCTGCACGAGCGGCTGCCGAACCTGACCGTCGTCTGCGTGACGCACGATCGCGACGATGCGCTCGTGCTCGCCGACCGCGCGCTGCTGATGCGCGACGGCCGCGTCGCGCAGCTCGGCACGCCGCAGCAACTGTACGACGCGCCCGCTGACGGCTTCGTCGCGCGCTATCTGGGCGCGGCGAACCTGCTGCCGCCGAACGTCGTGTTCCCGTTCGGCGATCCGCGCCACGACGTGCGCGACAAGGTCGCATGCGTGAGGCCGGAGCGCCTGACGGTGTGCCCGCTCGGCGTCGGGCGGCTGCACGGCACGATCGCGTCGGTCGAATGGCACGGCGCGGCGCTGTCGCTGACCGTGACGCTCGATGCGGCGTGCGACGAGCCGGTGCTCGTCTCGATGCAGCGCGGCCGGGGCCCGGCGCCCGAGCGCGGCGCGCGCGTGTCGCTCGATTGCGAGGCGGACGATGTCGCTCTTATCTCGCCTTGAGCCGCGCGCGGCGCTCGCCGACGATCCGGCTGCGCACGCCCGCATCCGCGCATCGGCCGACGCGCACGACGCCGCCGCGCGCCGGCGCGAGCGCGGCGCGAACGCGCGCGTCGTCGCGCTCGCGGCCATCGTGCTCGGCCCGCTCGTGCTGTATCCGCTCGCGCGGCTCGTGCTGCTGAGCGTGCTCGGCGACCACGGCCCGACGCTCGCCGCGTACCGGGCCTTCTTCGCGAGTCACGACGTGCGCGACGTGCTCGGCACGACGCTCTGGGTGCTCGTCGCGAGCGCGGGCACCGCGTCGGTCGTCGGCGTGCTGCTCGCCGCGCTGCTGTTCTTCCGGCCGTTCCCGGGCGCGTCGCTCGTTACGCGCTTCCTCGAGCTGTACGTCGCGTTCCCGTCGTTTCTCGTCGCGTTCACGCTGATCTTCCTGTACGGCTCGCAAGGCTCGGTCAGCATCGCGCTGCAGCGCGTTCTCGGCCTCGACGCGCCGCCGCTCGATTTCCTGTTCGGCGCGGGCGGCGTGATTCTCGCTCAGACGGTGTTCTACACGCCGTTCGTCGTGCGGCCGACGCTCGCGTCGTTCGCAACGCTCGATCCGCGGCTCGTCGAAGCCGCGTCGAGCCTGGGCGCGAACGGCTGGATGCTCGCGCGGCGCGTCGTGCTGCCGCTCGCGTGGCCGGGCATCGCGGCGGGCGTGATCCTGTGCTTCCTGCTCACGCTGAACGAATTCGGCATCCTGCTCGTGCTCGGCAGCGCGAAGCTCGTCACGCTGCCGGTGGCGATCTACAGCAGCGCGACCGTCGACATCGATCTGCCGGCCGCGGCCGCCGGCGCGGTCGTGATGCTCGCGATGTCGCTCACGCTCTACGCGCTGTACCGGCGAATGAGCCGGCGCGCGAGCGAAGGAGGGCGCGATGTCCGCTGAATTCCCGGCGCGCGCCGCCGCGGTGCCGCGCCGCGAGCCGCGCTGGACCGATACGGCGGCGCGCGTCGCGTCGCGCGCGCTCGTCGCGCTCGCGGCCGTCGCCTGCTGCTGGCTGTTCGTGCTGCCCGTCGTCGTCGTCGCGTTGTCGAGCGTCGCCGAGCACTGGTCGGGCACGATCCTGCCGGCGGGCTACAGCCTGCGCTGGTTCGAGCGCCTCGGCCGGCCCGAATTCGACGCGCTCGCGGCGAGCCTCGAGATCGGGCTCGGCGTCGCCGCGCTCGGCACCGCGCTCGGCATCGCGCTGGCGCTCGCGCTCGAAGGGCGCAGCCGGCGCGGCGTCGGCGCGCTCGTCGACGCGCTCGTGATGCTGCCGAACGGCGTGCCGAGCGTCGTGCTCGGGCTCGCCGTGCTGATCGCGTATCACGCGAAGCCCGTCGATCTGTCGAGCTCGCCCGCGATCGTCGTGCTCGTGCAGCTCGCGCTCGTGCTGCCGTTCTGCTACCGGTGCGCGGCCGCCGCGTTGCGCCCCGAGCTGACCGTGCTGCGCGAGGCGGCGGCGAGCCTCGGCGCGCCGCCCGCGATGGTGTTGCGCCGCGTGCTGCTGCCGCAGCTCGTGCCGGCGATCCGCGCGAGCCTCGCGCTCGGCTTCGCGCTGTCGCTCGGCGAGCTCGGCGCGACGCTGACCGTCTATCCGCCCGGCTTCGCGACCGTGCCGATCGTCGTGATCGGCGACGTCGAGCGCGGCTACTACCTGCCCGCGTCGGCGCTGTCGCTGCTGCTGCTCGGCGCGTCGCTCGTCGCGCTCGTCGCGATCGCGGCGCGCGCGCCGCGGCCGGGGCGGTGAGCGCGAGGCGGCGCGCGCGTTGCGCGTAACATGAACGAAAGGCCCCCAAGGGCGGACACCATGAATCGACACATCGAAGTCAACGGGCGCGTCTACCGGATGCCGGCCGAGCCGACCGTCGCCGTCTGCGTCGACGGCTGCGAGTACGCGTATCTGGAAGAGGCCGCGAACGCGGGCGTCGCGCCGTTCATCGCGCGGATACTGCGCGAAGGCTCGGCGTTCGACGCCGACTGCGTGATCCCGTCGTTCACGAACCCGAACAACCTGTCGATCGTGTGCGGCGCGCCGCCGTCGGTGCACGGCATCTGCGGCAATTTCTTCTGGGATTCCGACGCGCAGGGTGGCGCGGGCGCCGCGGTGATGATGAACGACCCCGCGTACCTGCGCGCGGGCACGCTGCTCGCCGCGGCGGCGGACGCGGGCGCGCGGGTCGCGGTCGTGACCGCGAAGGACAAGCTGCGGCGGCTGCTCGGCTGGCGAATGCGCGGCGTGTGCTTCTCGGCGGAGAAGGCGAATCAGGCGAACCTCGGCGAGAACGGCATCTGCGACGTGCTCGACTTCGTCGGCCTGCCGTCGCCCGACGTCTACAGCGCGGCGCTGTCCGAATTCGTGCTCGCGGCGGGCGTGCGGCTCGCGCAGAGCCGGCGCGCGGACCTGATGTACCTGTCGACGACCGATTACGTGCAGCACAAGTGCGCGCCGGGCAGCGACGGCGCGAACGCGTTCTACGCGATGATGGACCGCTACCTCGCGGCGCTCGACGCGCTCGGCTGGGCGATCGGCGTGACCGCGGACCACGGGATGAACGCGAAGCACGATCCGCGCACGGGCGCGCCGAACGTCGTCTATCTGCAGGACGCGCTCGACGCGTGGCTCGGCCCGCGCCGCGCGCGCGTGATCCTGCCGATCACCGATCCGTACGTCGTCCATCACGGCGCGCTCGGCTCGTTCGCGACGATCTATCTCGAGCAAGACGCCGACGCAGCCGCGCTCATCGGCCGCCTGCGCGCGCTCGACGGCATCGAGCTCGCGCTCGGCAACGCGACGGCCGCCGGGCGCTTCGAGCTGCCGGCCGACCGGATCGGCGACGTCGTCGTCGTGAGCCGGCGCGACGTCGCGCTCGGCACGCGCGCGAGCGAGCACGACCTGTCGGGCCTGACGGTGCCGCTGCGCTCGCACGGCGGCCTGTCCGAGCAGCGCGTGCCGCTCCTGTTCAATCGCCGGATCGAGGGCGTCGAGCCGGACCGCCGGCTGCGCAACTTCGATCTGTTCGATCTCGCGCTGAACCGGGCCGTGCAATGACGGCGGCGCTCCTTCGCGACCATCCGGCGTTTCGCGCCGAGACGCTGCGCTGGTGCGGCGAGCGGGCGGCGCGCGCCCGGACGCTCGACGTATTCGATCCGTATTCGGGGATGCGCGTCGGCACGGCGCCGCTCGCGTCGGTCGACGACGTGCGGTGCGCGTTCGACTACGCGGCCGCCTATCGGCCGGCGCTGTCGCGCTACGAGCGCTCGCAGATCCTCGAGCGCGCGGCGGCGCGGCTGAACGCATGCGCGGAAGAAGCGTCGACGCTGATTTCGCTCGAATCGGGCCTGTCGAAGCAGGATTCGCGCTACGAGATCGGCCGCGTCGCGGACGTGTTCAAGTTCGCGTCGATCGAGGCGCTGCGCGACGACGCGCAGAGCTACTCGTGCGATCTGACGCCGCACGGCACGTCGCGCCGCGTGTTCTCGCAGCGGCAGCCGCTCGACGGCGTGATCGTCGCGATCACGCCGTTCAATCATCCGATGAACCAGGTCGCGCACAAGATCGCGCCCGCGATCGCGACGAACAACCGCGTGATCGTGAAGCCGTCGGAAAAGGTGCCGCTGTCGGCGCTGTATCTCGCCGACGTGCTGTACGAAGCGGGATTGCCCGAGCCGATGCTGCAGGTGCTGACGGGCGATCCGCGGGAGATCGCCGACGAGCTGCTCACGCACCCGAGCGCGACGCTGATCACGTTCACGGGCGGAGTCGCGATCGGCAAGTACATCGCGGCGAAGGCGGGCTACCGGCGCATCGTGCTCGAGCTGGGCGGCAACGATCCGCTGATCGTGCTCGACGACGCCGACCTCGAGCGCGCGGCGGCGCTCGCCGCGCAGGGCTCGTACAAGAATTCGGGGCAACGCTGCACGGCGGTCAAGCGCATCCTGGTGCAGAAGGGCGTCGCGCCTCGCTTCACGGAGCTGCTCGTCGAGAAGACCCGCGCATGGACGTACGGCGACCCGTTCGATCCGGCGAACCGGATGGGCACGGTGATCGACGAGGCGGCGGCCGCGCTGTTCGAGGCGCGCGTCGACGAGGCGGTGTCGCAAGGCGCGCGCCTGCTGGCCGGCAACGCGCGGCGCGGCGCGCTGTATGCGCCGACGGTGCTCGATCGCGTTGACGCGTCGATGACGCTCGTGCGGGAGGAAACGTTCGGGCCGGTGTCGCCGATCATCGCGTTCGACACGATCGACGACGCGATCCGGATCAGCAACGGCACCGCGTTCGGCCTGTCGTCGGGCGTGTGCACGGATCGCGCGGACGCGATCGTGCGCTTCGTCAATGAACTGAACGTCGGCACGGTGAACGTGTGGGAGGTGCCGGGCTACCGGCTCGAGCTGACGCCGTTCGGCGGGATCAAGGATTCGGGCTTGGGATACAAGGAAGGGGTCCAGGAGGCGATGAAGAGCTTCACGAACCTGAAGATCTTCTCCTTGCCGTGGTCGTGACGAGATGGCGCTGACACTCGACGACATTCGCGCGCTGTTCGATCGCCACGGCGACATCGCGTACAGCGGCGAGCCGGTGACGCAGCGCGAGCATGCGCTGCAAAGCGCGCAGCTCGCGCAAGAGGCGGGCGCGGGCGACGCGCTGATCGCGGCGGCGCTGTTGCACGACCTGGGGCACCTGCTGAATCTCCAGGGCGAGACGCCGACCGCGCACGGCATCGACGATCTGCATCAGTACTACGTGCTGCCGTTCCTGCGGCCGTTGCTGCCTGACGCGGCGCTGGAGCCGATCCGCCTGCACGTCGACGCGAAGCGCTGCCTCTGCGCGATCGACGCGTCGTATCGCGCCTGCCTGTCGGCGGACTCGGCGCGCAGCCTGCAGCTGCAGGGCGGCGTCTTCTCGGGCGCGCAAGCCGATGCGTTCCTGCAGCACCCCTACGCGGCGGACGCGATCCGCCTGCGCCGCTGGGACGATCTCGCGAAGGCGGCCGGCAAGGCCACGCCGGATGTGGATCACTACATGCGTGTGGTCGCGCGCGTCGCCGCTTCCTTATAAACGGCCGCGCGAGCGTCCTCTTGTATAAGGATAAGGGCGCTCATGCAAGGCAAGGACGCTCGCGCGGACACGGTCGAGCACGGGCGCCGAACCGATGCGCGCGGCCGCACGCATCGGCCGCTTCGCGATCCCGAAGCGTCGGCGCAAAAAACTGTCGAAAGGGGCTTGCGCGTGGGAGGGGTTATGCCTACAATCACGCCTCTTTCGCGCCAAGCCGAACGCGGCGCGAGAGGGGAAGCGGGAAGTTCCGATGCCGAGGTGGTGCGGTCGAAGCGGTAGCCGGCTGGCGGTGCGGAAAGGTGATCAGGGCGGAGCGCGACGCGGTAGTAAAAAAAAAAGTTGTTGACGCGCTGCGAATAAGTGATCATAATCTCGTTTCTCTGCTGCAGACAACGCAGCGCTGCTGAGAAGGCGGCAGAAAGTAGTGAAGTCTTCTCGCAGATGTGCTCTTTAACAATGAACAGCCGATAAGTGTGGGCGCTTGATGGAAGCGGGCGATCCTTGGATCGCAAGCAAAAGTATCAAGAGTCTCACACTAAAGTAAGTCAGGTTTATGGAGCAATTCATATACCTGTCAGCTTTGAGTGAGCGACCGGTTGGAAACAACCGAAAACAGTAACAGGAATTGAACTGAAGAGTTTGATCCTGGCTCAGATTGAACGCTGGCGGCATGCCTTACACATGCAAGTCGAACGGCAGCACGGGTGCTTGCACCTGGTGGCGAGTGGCGAACGGGTGAGTAAAACATCGGAACATGTCCTGTAGTGGGGGATAGCCCGGCGAAAGCCGGATTAATACCGCATACGATCTACGGATGAAAGCGGGGGACCTTCGGGCCTCGCGCTATAGGGTTGGCCGATGGCTGATTAGCTAGTTGGTGGGGTAAAGGCCTACCAAGGCGACGATCAGTAGCTGGTCTGAGAGGACGACCAGCCACACTGGGACTGAGACACGGCCCAGACTCCTACGGGAGGCAGCAGTGGGGAATTTTGGACAATGGGGGCAACCCTGATCCAGCAATGCCGCGTGTGTGAAGAAGGCCTTCGGGTTGTAAAGCACTTTTGTCCGGAAAGAAAACCTTTGGGCTAATACCCTAGGGGGATGACGGTACCGGAAGAATAAGCACCGGCTAACTACGTGCCAGCAGCCGCGGTAATACGTAGGGTGCGAGCGTTAATCGGAATTACTGGGCGTAAAGCGTGCGCAGGCGGTTTGCTAAGACCGATGTGAAATCCCCGGGCTCAACCTGGGAACTGCATTGGTGACTGGCAGGCTAGAGTATGGCAGAGGGGGGTAGAATTCCACGTGTAGCAGTGAAATGCGTAGAGATGTGGAGGAATACCGATGGCGAAGGCAGCCCCCTGGGCCAATACTGACGCTCATGCACGAAAGCGTGGGGAGCAAACAGGATTAGATACCCTGGTAGTCCACGCCCTAAACGATGTCAACTAGTTGTTGGGGATTCATTTCCTTAGTAACGTAGCTAACGCGTGAAGTTGACCGCCTGGGGAGTACGGTCGCAAGATTAAAACTCAAAGGAATTGACGGGGACCCGCACAAGCGGTGGATGATGTGGATTAATTCGATGCAACGCGAAAAACCTTACCTACCCTTGACATGGTCGGAATCCTGCTGAGAGGCGGGAGTGCTCGAAAGAGAACCGGCGCACAGGTGCTGCATGGCTGTCGTCAGCTCGTGTCGTGAGATGTTGGGTTAAGTCCCGCAACGAGCGCAACCCTTGTCCTTAGTTGCTACGCAAGAGCACTCTAAGGAGACTGCCGGTGACAAACCGGAGGAAGGTGGGGATGACGTCAAGTCCTCATGGCCCTTATGGGTAGGGCTTCACACGTCATACAATGGTCGGAACAGAGGGTCGCCAACCCGCGAGGGGGAGCCAATCCCAGAAAACCGATCGTAGTCCGGATTGCACTCTGCAACTCGAGTGCATGAAGCTGGAATCGCTAGTAATCGCGGATCAGCATGCCGCGGTGAATACGTTCCCGGGTCTTGTACACACCGCCCGTCACACCATGGGAGTGGGTTTTACCAGAAGTGGCTAGTCTAACCGCAAGGAGGACGGTCACCACGGTAGGATTCATGACTGGGGTGAAGTCGTAACAAGGTAGCCGTATCGGAAGGTGCGGCTGGATCACCTCCTTTCTCGAGCTTATTTCCGCGAAGTTGAGCGCTCACGCTTATCGGCTGTAATCAAGACAGACTCAGGGGTCTGTAGCTCAGTCGGTTAGAGCACCGTCTTGATAAGGCGGGGGTCGTTGGTTCGAATCCAACCAGACCCACCAAGTTGTCTGGCGCAGGAAACCTGGGTGAAGTCTCTGTAGGGGGCATAGCTCAGCTGGGAGAGCACCTGCTTTGCAAGCAGGGGGTCGTCGGTTCGATCCCGTCTGCCTCCACCAATTGCGGTGCTCGTTAGTGCTTCAGCGCTTACGAGCATCTCACTCCCGAAGGGAGTCCCAATGGAGAATATTTGATTGGGTTCGAGAGAACGAATCGAGTATTCCCCATTGGCGATTGAGCCAGTCAGAGTGATACGTAGTATGTATCGGCTGTCGTTCTTTAACAATCTGGAAGAAGTAAGTAATTTGGATAGCGGAAGCGTCTAATGAGATGGACGTGGAAACTATCCGGGTTGTGATTGTATCGATGTATCTCAAGATGATTCGGGTCTACTCCCTTCGGGAGTGGGGCCGGCGTAAGCGCTAAAGCGCTAACGCCGGACCGACATCAATTTTGGAATACGGCACAACGCGAGAACTCAACCTGTAGCGACTGTCGTCCCCCATGCGGGGATGGGGCCCTCGTAAGCGCTAAAGCGCTAACGATGGCCGACATGAGACAGACTCGTTATAGGGTCAAGCGAACAAGTGCATGTGGTGGATGCCTTGGCGATCACAGGCGATGAAGGACGCGGTAGCCTGCGAAAAGCTACGGGGAGCTGGCAAACGAGCTTTGATCCGTAGATGTCCGAATGGGGAAACCCACTCCTTTTGGAGTATCCATGGCTGAATACATAGGTCATGTGAGGCGAACGCGGTGAACTGAAACATCTAAGTAACCGCAGGAAAAGAAATCAACCGAGATTCCCAAAGTAGTGGCGAGCGAAATGGGAAGAGCCTGTACTCTTTATCTGTATTGTTAGTCGAACGCTCTGGAAAGTGCGGCCATAGCAGGTGATAGCCCTGTAGACGAAAACAGTATGGAAGAACTAGGTGTACGACAAGTAGGGCGGGACACGTGAAATCCTGTCTGAAGATGGGGGGACCATCCTCCAAGGCTAAATACTCGTGATCGACCGATAGTGAACCAGTACCGTGAGGGAAAGGCGAAAAGAACCCCGGGAGGGGAGTGAAATAGATCCTGAAACCGCATGCATACAAACAGTCGGAGCCTCGTAAGGGGTGACGGCGTACCTTTTGTATAATGGGTCAGCGACTTACGTTCAGTAGCAAGCTTAACCGAATAGGGCAGGCGTAGCGAAAGCGAGTCCGAATAGGGCGTTCAGTTGCTGGGCGTAGACCCGAAACCAAGTGATCTATCCATGGCCAGGATGAAGGTGCGGTAACACGTACTGGAGGTCCGAACCCACTAACGTTGAAAAGTTAGGGGATGAGCTGTGGATAGGGGTGAAAGGCTAAACAAACTTGGAAATAGCTGGTTCTCTCCGAAAACTATTTAGGTAGTGCCTCGTGTCTCACCTTCGGGGGTAGAGCACTGTCATGGTTGGGGGGTCTATTGCAGATTACCCCGCCATAGCAAAC
The DNA here is from genome assembly GCF_001524445.2 of Burkholderia savannae. Classification (NCBI taxonomy): domain Bacteria; kingdom Pseudomonadati; phylum Pseudomonadota; class Betaproteobacteria; order Burkholderiales; family Burkholderiaceae; genus Burkholderia; species Burkholderia savannae. The sequence goes on along the minus strand of NZ_CP013418.1, from coordinate 1,578,624 downwards.
TCCGAATACCGAAGAGTGCAATCACGGGAGACAGACATCGGGTGCTAACGTCCGGTGTCAAGAGGGAAACAACCCAGACCGCCAGCTAAGGTCCCCAAATATGGCTAAGTGGGAAACGAAGTGGGAAGGCTAAAACAGTCAGGAGGTTGGCTTAGAAGCAGCCACCCTTTAAAGAAAGCGTAATAGCTCACTGATCGAGTCGTCCTGCGCGGAAGATGTAACGGGGCTAAGCCATATACCGAAGCTGCGGATGCGTGCTTTGCACGCATGGTAGGAGAGCGTTCCGTAAGCCTGCGAAGGTGCGTTGAAAAGCGTGCTGGAGGTATCGGAAGTGCGAATGCTGACATGAGTAGCGATAAAGGGGGTGAAAGGCCCCCTCGCCGTAAGCCCAAGGTTTCCTACGCAACGTTCATCGGCGTAGGGTGAGTCGGCCCCTAAGGCGAGGCAGAAATGCGTAGCTGATGGGAAGCAGGTCAATATTCCTGCACCATTGTTAAATGCGATGGGGGGACGGATCGCGGAAGGTTGTCCGGGTGTTGGAAGTCCCGGTCGCTGCATTGGAGAAGGCGCTTAGGCAAATCCGGGCGCGGAATTCAAGGGTGTGGCGCGAGCTTCTTAGGAAGCGAAGCAATTGGAAGTGGTTCCAAGAAAAGCCTCTAAGCTTCAGTTTAACGATGACCGTACCGCAAACCGACACAGGTGGGCGAGATGAGTATTCTAAGGCGCTTGAGAGAACTCGGGAGAAGGAACTCGGCAAATTGGTACCGTAACTTCGGGATAAGGTACGCCCTGGTAGCTTGATGCGCCTGCGCGCAAAGGGTGAAGGGGTTGCAATAAACTGGTGGCTGCGACTGTTTAATAAAAACACAGCACTCTGCAAACACGAAAGTGGACGTATAGGGTGTGACGCCTGCCCGGTGCCGGAAGATTAAATGATGGGGTGCAAGCTCTTGATTGAAGTCCCGGTAAACGGCGGCCGTAACTATAACGGTCCTAAGGTAGCGAAATTCCTTGTCGGGTAAGTTCCGACCTGCACGAATGGCGTAACGATGGCCACACTGTCTCCTCCCGAGACTCAGCGAAGTTGAAGTGTTTGTGATGATGCAATCTACCCGCGGCTAGACGGAAAGACCCCATGAACCTTTACTGTAGCTTTGCATTGGACTTTGAACCGATCTGTGTAGGATAGGTGGGAGGCTATGAAACCGGAACGCTAGTTTCGGTGGAGCCGTCCTTGAAATACCACCCTGGTTTGTTTGAGGTTCTAACCTTGGCCCGTGATCCGGGTCGGGGACAGTGCATGGTAGGCAGTTTGACTGGGGCGGTCTCCTCCCAAAGCGTAACGGAGGAGTACGAAGGTACGCTAGGTACGGTCGGAAATCGTGCTGATAGTGCAATGGCATAAGCGTGCTTAACTGCGAGACCGACAAGTCGAGCAGGTGCGAAAGCAGGTCATAGTGATCCGGTGGTTCTGTATGGAAGGGCCATCGCTCAACGGATAAAAGGTACTCTGGGGATAACAGGCTGATACCGCCCAAGAGTTCATATCGACGGCGGTGTTTGGCACCTCGATGTCGGCTCATCTCATCCTGGGGCTGTAGCCGGTCCCAAGGGTATGGCTGTTCGCCATTTAAAGAGGTACGTGAGCTGGGTTTAAAACGTCGTGAGACAGTTTGGTCCCTATCTGCCGTGGGCGTTGGAAGTTTGAAGGGGGCTGCTCCTAGTACGAGAGGACCGGAGTGGACGAACCTCTGGTGTACCGGTTGTGACGCCAGTCGCATCGCCGGGTAGCTATGTTCGGAAGAGATAACCGCTGAAAGCATCTAAGCGGGAAACTCGCCTTAAGATGAGACTTCCCCGGGGACTTGATCCCCTTGAAGGGTCGTTCGAGACCAGGACGTTGATAGGTCGGGTGTGTAAGCGCAGTAATGCGTTCAGCTAACCGATACTAATTGCCCGTAAGGCTTGATCCTATAACAAGTCTGTCTCGGTAGTCGTTGGCGCGTCAGCGCTCACGGATATCGAGTGTCGAGTGCAAGGCGCTCGACGTACTGCGGTTGAAGTACCGCGTATGTGTGAGATACAACCTCACAACCCACCCAAGATTACTGCTTCTTCCCAGATTGGTTCTGTTGGCCGCGCCAGCAGAACAACCCTCTTTGCCTGATGACCATAGCGAGTCGGTCCCACCCCTTCCCATCCCGAACAGGACCGTGAAACGACTCCACGCCGATGATAGTGCGGATTGCCCGTGTGAAAGTAGGTAATCGTCAGGCTCCCCTCTGAAAACCCCCGCCCTCGCCGGCGGGGGTTTTGCTTTTTACGCCTCCGCCAATCCCCTGAACGCCCTCGGCAGGAGCCTCGCGCTCCAGCTCCCGCCTCGACTCCCTTCTCGCTCGAGCGCGGGCGGGCCTCTCGGACGCTCCGCACGCGCTCTTGGGATTCGACCGGCCCTCGCGTCTAGTCCGCCGATCGTAAGCGCGAATTTAACCCCACCTAGAATCGAAAGCTGAACGAGCGCAGGCTTGCGTCCGCAACTACAACTTGCGGACGCAACCGATGACACAGAACGAAGTTGATTTCCTGCCACTGCGGGTGACCGGCGTGACCGCGACGGGCAAGCGCAGGTTTGACGCCGAGGGTAAGCGCAAGCTGATTGAAGCCTGCCTGCAGCCGGGCGCGTCAATTGCCGGACTGGCGTTGAAGGCGGGTGTGAACGCGAACCAGCTGCATAAGTGGATTCAATTGCGCGAACGCGCGAATGCTGCTGTGACGGCGTGCGTCGAGCCCTTGCCATCGGCATTCGTGCCGGTCGTTCCGATCAACGAGGTGGCACCGGTGCGCACGAACCCCGAGCCGGTGAACGTACGGCGAACGTCACACAGGTACGAAGCGGCGAAGGCAATGACGCCGGCGCGACTATCAGCGCAGTTGCCCAACGGCGTAACGCTACAGCTCGAATGCGCCGCACACGATGGCGCTCTCGTGAAGGCGATGATCGAAGCGTTGGGGGCACGCTGATGTTCCGCTTCGACGCGGACCTGCAGATCTACCTGCACCGCGAGCCCATCGACTTCCGCGCCGGCATCAACAGCCTCGTCGCGCTGGTCGAGCAGTCGATGCTGCTCGATCCGCTTGCGCGAGCCGTCTTCGCGTTCCACAACCGCAAACGCGATCGCGTGAAGCTTCTGCTGTATGACCGGGCCGGATTCTGGCTCCTATTGAAACGCCTCGAGGCCGACCGTTTCGTTTGGCCCCGCCGTCAGCAAGCCGTGATCGAACTGACGGCCGAGCAGCTTCACCTGCTGCTCGACGGCGTCGATATCGACGCCGTGCGCCGCCACCCAGCGCGGCAGTACTGCCACACGAACTGAAGCAGGGTATCGCCGCTGTTGCCAGTAAACAACGGCGGCTTTAGCTGTTACAAATTCGCGTAAACCTATTTGGCTCTGCGTTTCGCTATCGTTGAGCGCATGTCCCCTCCCAATCTCCCCCAGAGGTGGCCTCACTCGTTCGGACAGTTTTCTGAGATTTTTAAGTGGAACGTCCGAGGCAATCATGCTGCCGATTTGATCGCAGGCAGCGTCGCGAAGTATGCCTCATCCGGCGTCCGATCCGCCAGGCTCGAATGGGGCCGTTTTCGGTTGTACAGCTCGATGTAGTCGCCGATGGAGCGCCGGGCATGGCTGACCGACTCGTAAGCTCGCAGGTAAACCTCTTCGTACTTGACGCTGCGCCACACGCGTTCGACGAACACGTTGTCGCGCCAGGCCCCTTTACCGTCCATCGACAGCCGCACGCCTCGACCCAGTACGGCCTCGGTGAACGCGCCCGCCGTGAACTGGCTGCCCTGATCGGTGTTCACAATGTCCGGCAGCCCGTAGCGCGCGAACGCTTCCTCGAGCGCCTCGACGGCGTGCACTGCTTCCAGCGTGATCGCCACCCGGTGCGAGAGCACCTTGCGACTTGACCAATCCACTACTGCCGTCAGGTACACGAAGCCTCGCGCCATCGGAATGTATGTCGTGTCCAGTGCCCACGCCTGATTGGCCCGGGCGATTTTCATGCCGCGCAGCAGGTACGGCCAGATCTTGTGCTGCGCATTGCGTCGGCTCGTGTTCGGCTTGCAGTACAGCGCTTCCACGCCCATGCGTTTCATCAGCGTGCGCACGCGGCGGCGGCCGACCTCATAGCCTTCCCGGCGCAACAGACGCGCCAGCATCCGCGCTCCGGCAAACGGAAACTCCATGTGCAGTTCGTCGATCCGCCGCATCAGCAACTGGTCCGCCTCGCTCACTGGCTGCGCCCGGTAATACGCGCTCGATCTCGCGATGCCAACCAGTCGCGTCTGTCGCGAAACCGGCAGCGCATGCGTACGGTCAATCATCGCTTTGCGCTCAGCAGTCCGGCTTTGCCGAGCGCTCCTGACAAAAAATCGTTCTCCAGCGTCAACTGTCCGATTTTCGCGTGCAGCGTTTTCACGTCCACCGGCGGCTCGTTCGACGGTGGAGCGGCCGCGCCGAACACATCCGCCGCACGCTCCTGCAGTTGCCGCTTCCACTCCGTGATCTGGTTCGGGTGCACATCGAACTGCTGCGCCAGTTCGGCCAGCGTGCGCTCGCCCTTGACCGCCGCCAGGGCCACTTTCGCTTTGAACGCCGCTGAGTGCGTCCGTCGGGTTCTCTTCGTCATCTTTCCGGTTCCTTTGCCTGCATTATCGCTGGCTCAGGCCCCGGGCATTCCACTTACCCGACTGTCCGAATTTGCGCGGCCACCTCTGTTTGAGTACCAGCCGGGGCGTGGCCAGCAGTACCCGAAGGAGTTCCTCGGAGACTACGCGGGCACGCTGATGACGGACGGCTGGCCTGCGTGGCGGACGGTCAAATCGGCCACGCACCTCGGATGCCTTGCGCATGGACGCCGGATGTTCACGGATGCGCTCAAGGGGCAGAAGAACAAACCGAGCCCCCGCATCACGAAGGCGCTCGAATTCTTCCAGGCGCTGTACCAGGTCGAGACGCTCGCCAAACAGACGTTGCCCGAAGGCGAGACGCTGGCCGATTACCGGTACCGCTTGCGCCAACAGCACAGCGTGCCGTTGCTAAACGCCTTCAAGAGTTGGCTCGACGAGCTCGCGCCGAAGGTTCTGCCCAAGAGCCTGCTAGGCGAGGCGATCGGCTACTGTCTCCGGCAATGGCCTTACCTGAGTCGCTATGTGGACGATGGCCGGTTTGCAATAGACAACAACGTCATCGAACGCGACATCAGGCCGTTTGCCACGGCGAGAAAGTCGTGGCTCTTCAGCGATACGGTCGACGGCGCGAAAGCGAGCGCGATGGTCTACAGCCTGATGCTCACGTGTCGAGCCTGTGGCGTCGATCCCCATGCCTATCTGCTGCACGTGCTGACCGAATTGCCGCAGCGCGCACCGGATGCCGATATTGGCGACCTGCTACCGTTCAACTTCGCTCGACAGCAAGCCGTTACCGGGTAACTCCGATCGCTACCGCGCTGGGCCGAAGTATTGGTCCCACTGTTCCGAATCGGGATCGAGTCGGCGCACAATCGCGTCGTCTGCCCGCGCGATCAACCGTTCCAGCATCTGGCGCTTCGTTACCGAGTAACGGCGAGCTAACCGCGTCAGAGCAAGATACGCTTCCGTGCTCACCCACATATCCAGACGTCGATCACCGTTGCCGTCCTTGCCTGCCGTCTCGCGCCTTGCCCGATAAGCCGCCTGCCGCTGCGCCGTCGTTTGCGTCATCTCGCATCTCCTTCGTTACCCGGTAACTATCGATTCGAAACATGTTACCCGGTAACACGTCACCTAACGACGTGTGGCGGATTTAGCGCTTACCGCCGATCTGCTCCACGCGTTTCGCGGTGTGAGCGCCTTGGTCACTGGCGAGCCTTTTCGGAGCGACGGCGATACTTATTCCGTCTTGAGCCGGTGGCCAGATGTTTTCCATCGAGTAAGCGCCTCGCGAAGGCCGTCCGCAATCCGGCGCGCACGTGAGGCATGATTGGTTATCGAGCGCTCGTGTTGGCCCGCTGGCAATCAGCCCGTGGAGGCAGGTGGGCAAGACTTCCCTGGCAGCTTTTTTGCCACGTTCCAGGGTAGTAATTCGTCGATGCGGTTAATGGGGTGATCAGCGATATGGGTCAGCACGTATTCGAGGTAAGCGCGCGGGTTGATCCCGTTCAGCTTGCACGTGCCGATCAGGCTGTACATCGCCGCGGCCCGTTTCCCCCCACTGTCGGAGCCGGCGAACAAGAAGTTCTTTCGACCCAGACTCACACAGCGCAACGCGTTTTCGGCCAGGGCGTTGCTGATCTCGGCACGGCCCTCTTCGCAGTACAGCACGAGGGCATCCCACTGATTAAGCGAGTAATGGATCGCTTTGGCCAATTCGGATTTCTTCGACAGCGTCGCGAGTTTGTCCGTCATCCACGTCTTGATGGCCGCGAGCAGCGGGATGCTTTTCTCCTGGCGCACGCGCAGCCGCTGCGCGGCGGGTTTGCCGCGGATGTCGGCCTCGATCGCGTAAAGTGCACCGATCAGCTCGAGCACCTCCCGGGTCGCCTCGGCAGGCGTTCGGGCATGCACGTCGTATATGTACCGTCTCGCGTGGTCCCAGCATGCCGCCTCGCGAATCTTGCCGCTCTCGTACAGTTCGTTGAAGCCGCTGTAGGCGTCGGCTTGCAAGATACCCTTGAATCCGTCCAGGTGGGTCTGGGGATGAATGCCTTTGCGGTCCGGCGAGTAAGCAAACCACACTGCGGCCGGTTCGGTCGAGCCCGAACGAGTGTCATCGCGCACATACACCCACAGGCGCCCCGTCTTCGTCTTCTTCTTGCCCGGCTCGAGTACCGGGATAGGCGTGTCATCCGCGTGCAGCTTCGACGGCGCCACCGTGTAGCGGCGCAGTGCCTCGGTCAGCGCATCGCAAAGGGCCTCGCACTGGCCGACCCAGCGGCCCATGCTGGCCGGGTCGAGCTTCACGCCGTCGCGCGCGGCTATCTGCGACTGGCGGTACAACGGGGCGTGGTCGGCGTACTTCGAGACGAGGATGTCGGCCAGCAGGCTCGGATGGGCGATGCTGCGCGTAATCGGCAGGCCGGGCATCGCCGGCTGCGAGAAGTGGTGGCCGCACGGGCAAACCGTCTTGCGCCGGATCGTACGAATCACCTTGAACACCGCCGCGACGCGGGCGAGCTGCTCGGACACGTCTTCTCCGAGCGGCTGCATTGCGCTGCCGCACTTCGGACACGTTGCGTCAGCCTCCAGTACACGTTCTTCGCGTGGCAGATGCGGCGGCAGCGCTTCTTTCGGCGATGCGTCGCTCACAGGCGTGCTTGCGCTTGATTGGCGGGCGCGCCGCACATCGGCGACGCCACGCTCGCCCGTCAGGTCCTCGAGCGCTGTTTCTAGCCGTGCAACCTCGCGGTCCAACTGCTCGGACTTGCGTCCGAATTGCATGCGCCTAAGCTTGTCGAGCTGAGCCTTGAGTTGCTCGATCTCCAGATCGCGCTCGGCAAGCTGAGCACGAGCCTCGAGCAGCAATGCTCGCAGCGTTTCAACATCGTCAGGAAGTTCGGCGCCGTTCGACATGCGGCGCAGTTTACGAGCCTTCTGCTCGGTTTACAACATCGACAGTGCAGCGGTGCGACGCGGTTGCCGCCAATCGATGCCTTCGAGCAACATGGACAATTGCGCTGCCGTCAGATGAACCTTGCCGCCATCGGCCTGCGGCCAGACGAAACGACCACGCTCAAGCCGTTTCGCAAGAAGCCAGAGCCCGTCCTCGGTTGCCCACATGAGCTTCACGAGATCGCCGCGCCGGCCCCGGAAGATGAACACGTTGCCGCTGAGCGCATTGTCCTCGAGCGCCGTGTGCACCTTCGCCGCCAGCCCTTGGAATCCGCAGCGCATGTCGGTGACGCCGGCCACCAGCCAGACTCGGGTACCCGTGGGAAGAGAGATCACGATTGCATGCTCCCCAGTACAACACGTAGCGTGTCGGCGTCCACAATGCCGTCCACCTTGACGACCACCTCACCGAATCGAATCTCGATTGTCCCGGCTCGAGTAGTGCGGTTGCCCACTGCCCGAGCTTCCGAGGGCATGGTCACGCGCTGCGCCGGCGTTTCATCGACCACCGCCACCGGAATCAGCGACGTCGTTTGGGCCAGCAATTGCTCGCGATAGTGACGCCGCCACGTGAACAGCATGTTTGCATTGATGCCATTCTCGCGCGCCAGCTTTGCGACCGAAGCACCCGGCTCGCATGCCGCGGCCGCAAGACGGCGTCGAAACTCGCGATCATAGTTTGGGCGCCCCTTGCGGCTCCCGGGCTTGGCTTCCGGCTCTGTCACGGTGATGTCTGCGTATTCCAGGCCAAAGCGAACGCGGATTCCAGAGCAAACCGAACGCAGTTTCCACGACAAACCGAACGCTGATTCCACGGCAAACCGAACGCACTTTCCACGCGTAAGCGAACGGTAGGAAGGACGGCGGCGATGCGGGATAACCATGGCACGCTGGACGATTTGGTCCAGGGTGCCACGAATGCCAAGAACAAGGTTATCCATGCGTCAGATCAAAGAGGTGCTGCGCCTGCGGTTTGTCTGCGAGCGCAGCCAAAGCGAAATCGCGCGCACGATTGGCGCGTCCAAGGCGACGGTCTGGGAGTACCTGGATCGGGCCAGACGGGCGCAAGTGAGCTACGAACGGGCGACGGCGATGGACGACGCGGCGCTCGAGGCACTGCTGTTCCCGCCGGCGCCGCCGTCGAACCGCGAGCGCCCGAAGCCCGATTGGCCGACGGTGCATCGCGAGTTGGGCAAGAAGGGTGTCACGCTCGATCTGTTGTGGAACGAGTACAAGGCCCAGGAGCCCGATGGCTACGGCTACAGCTGGTTCTGCGAGCATTACGAGCGTTGGGCGGCGACTCTGCCGGTGACGCTGCGTCAGACCCATGCGCCCGGCGAGAAGCTGTTCGTCGATTACTCGGGCAACAAGCTCGGCATCGTTGATCCGCACACCGGCGAGATCCGCGAAGCCGAGCTGTTCGTCGCGACGCTCGGCGCATCGAACTACACGTACGCGGAAGCGACGTGGAGCCAGCAGCTCGAGGACTGGATCGGCTCGCACGTCCGGGCCTTCACGTTCCTTGGCGGCTGCGTGGAGATTGTCGTGCCGGACAACCTGAAGTCCGGCGTGCACAAGCCCGACTTCTACGATCCGATTCTGAATCGCACTTACGGCGAGATGGCCGCGTATTACGGCGTAGCGATCATCCCAGCACGCAGCCGGCGCCCGCGGGACAAGGAGTAGGTTTCACATTGCACCTTGTCCGGTAGTTGGAGCGGCGATGAAGGTTGCTTGTGTTGCTTTGCGTCCACCCGCGCCTCTTACGAGCAGGACATTCCCCGGAGGTTCGTACAGACAGCGGTGATCATGCCCGTAAACCTGCCGCCGTAGAAGTCCTTGGCGACCCCATTGATGGATGGTGGTCTGGCTCACTTTGAACTGCGCGGCGAGCTCGGCGCCGGTAAGCAGACCGCGCGAGCGCAGTCGCTCAAATCGGCTCGGCAATCCATAGGTGGTCCGCACCAGCGCAACCTTCCTGGCGGTAAATGCTTGCTGCTGCCAGTTTGTATATCCAAGTTCATTGAGTCGCGTGGCGACCTGCTGATCGGTACACGTTTCGAGAAGCTCATCGATAACCGTCACGACGGCCGGTAGTGTCTTGCGTACAAGTGCCATCGGCCTGGGATTGTCGACCGCCAGTGAAGTCGTCCGGCCACCCCGGAAACGCACGTGGATCGAGACCTTCTCTGACTTCACAAGAGTGACGTCTTCGATAAGCAGTCCGAGCATTCGCTTGCGCTCGATGGATTCGACGCGCCTATCGTTCCAGACGGCGGCGAAGTCATCTGCAAGAGCGCGGATACGCGCACGAGCCTCATCTCCAAGCAGATCCTGGTCTGACCGGCGTTGGCGATCGTGTTCCTGCTGCAGCACGTCAAGTCGACGTAGGCGATCGTTCCAATCGGCTTCCAGCGCATCGGCAACCATCCGGTTCGCTGGATCGACATTCATGTAGCGACGGCGGGCGAGTTCGGCTTCGTATCGTGCGCGTTCCAGTTGCTTCAGACGCATGGAATCGGCCTGCTCAATACGTCCGGCGATCTCGTCCTCGACTGCGAGCGCCACTTCGATGGTTGCCGGCCCAACTGTCTCCAGGAGCAACGCACTGATTGCATCATCGATCGCACGCCCACGTATCGACTGGCATGGTTTGCCCGCATCGTGAGCAGCGACGTCGTGACATACGTAGTACGGCTCCATCCTGTCGCTTACCTTCTGATAGCGCACACGCATGCGATTGCCGCAAATACCGCAGATGACGCGCCCCTGCAGCAGTCCGTCCCCTTCGCGAGGGACCGTACCTCGCACGAGCGAACCGAAGCCATTCGCGCTTTGCCTAAGCGTCACCTGATTGCGCTCGAATTCGTCCCAGTCAATGTAACCGATGTGGGCGTCTCGTATGAGAACCTGCCAGTCGGATTGCGCGACCTTGAGTTGCGTGCTCGTCAAGTCGGCTTTGCGTCCAATTCTCGTCCGACCGTACACAAAGGCACCGGCATATCGGGGATTGTGGAGGATCTGTAGAACACGCGATGTGTTCAGTGCGCCCCAGTGCACTTCGCCTTTGCCGATGCCGCGGCGGATCCGGCGCGGGAAGGACCAGCCTTCGCGACGGAAGCGGCGTACCACCATGCTTGCCGAGTGCGTTTGCCGGTAGGTATCGAACAGCAGTCGCAGGCTCGCGTGGATTTGCTGGTCGGGGTCGAGCACAACCGATCCGTTTGGATGGTAGACCAGCCCGACGGGAAGTGGCAGTTCGAGTTCGCCACGTCGCGCCTTGTTGCGCATCCCACCCTGCAACCGCGCGTTCAGCACGTGCAGCTCCGCCTCGCTCATGGTTCCCTTCAGGCCGAGCAGCAGGCGGTCGTTGAAGTAAGCCGGATCATAGACCCCGTCTTCGTCCAGAATCAGGGTGTGGGTCAGTGCCGCAAGTTCGATGAGCCGATGCCAATCGGCGTTGTTGCGCGCCAGACGAGATACCTCAAGTCCGAGTACGATGCCGGCGTGGCCTATGGCGACCTCCGAAACCAGTTGCTGGAACCCGTCCCGGTGTTCTGCGCTTGCACCGGACAGCCCAAGATCGGTGTCGATAACGTGGATGCGTTCGATGGGCCAGCCCAGTGACACGGCGCGCTCACGCAAAGCATACTGGCGCTTCGTACTCTCGGTGTTCTCAAAGACCTGGCGTAGTGAAGATTGCCGCACATAGAGGAAGGCATCACGGCGCAAGTGGTCGTGCGTAACCTTCTGATACCGTTCAGTAGACATGGGCGAGCTCCGAATGGGTCCGTAGAACGAGGTTGGCCAGCAAACGCACAAACTCGTCGCCAGCCGGAAAGGCGTCCATACGCTGCGCCTGGTGACGCGAGGTAGCGTCTATGGCCGCCGTTGACTTCACGAGTACAGGAAGTCCATGCAGCATCCCGTGATAGCGCAGCGCTGCGGCGCCCTCGGCGCGCGGGGTGCCGTCGATCACCGCATCGCGTAGGGCCTCGTAAGCGGCGGTCAAGGCTTGCGCGAAGGGGACGGCGGCAACGGTTGGCTCTACGGTTTTTTTTTGCGCGCGATTGCGCGTTCGATGCTGCGGGGGTGGACAGAGATGCCGAGCTCGGATTCCAGTTGCTCGGCTAGCGCCCGGGCGTGAATCGCGCCATCGCCTTCGAGATGTCGTTCGACGAACGCCATCGCCTCGAAATTGAGCTTGTGCGCTCCCTTGGGCCCACGCTGCTTCGGAGCGAGTCCTGCCAAGCCATCGCGAGCAAACGCGGCCTCGGCCTGATAGAAGGTTGGCCGTGACATGCCGAACAGGGCCGCAGCATCGGCCTTCGATGCGCCGTCGACGCTGACATGGCGCAGCATCTCGTACTTGACTTGAATCAAGTCGCGGGCGTCGAAAAAATCGCTCGACTGGAACCAGGAAGCCTGCACCCTCTCGGGATGGGGATTCAGTACCCCGAGGCGCCTGAGACGTTCCAGCTTTGGATCGGGCTTGGTCAAGATCGCTGCACCGGTGCAAAGTGTGTAATCTAAAATATGCCGCACACACGTCAATGTCAAGGTCGGCGCGCAATCGAATGCGCCGGCCAAATCGCGATATTGTGGGTATATTGCTACGCACGTCGCGCTCACGCGAATCTGATGCGGCGTAATTTAACTTACATTGGCGGCGTAATTTACTTGACACGCCCCAGGACCTCCGGCCTCAGGTCGTCGATTAGCGCGCGCAGCCTCCGAAGGTCGTCGACACGAAAGGCGGAGCGCCCCGCCGCAGCCTGCGCGAACGCGTCCGGCTCATCCACGTTCGTCCATGAGGCCAGTATCGATACCAGCTGGCCATGTTCGTCGTAGAACATGACGCGGTCCTCTCCCCAGTTGATGCGCCGGGTAGCCAGCTGGATTCGTGTACCGCGTCGCGGGTGAAAGGGATGGGTGATCTCGACCGTTACGGCCGTGCAACCGTCGTCACGACAAGCAGTTGCTGACTTACGATAAGGCGAAGGTCGAGCAATCGGTGCTCCTCGTTCAGCGCTGGATTCTGGCGCGGCTGCGCCACCAGCGCCTGTTCAGCCTCGATGAAGCGAACCGCGCGATCGCCACACTGCTCGTCGGTTTGAACAACAAGCCGTTCAAGAAGCTGCCCGGCTGTCGCCGCAGTGCCTTCGAGGAACTCGATCGCCCGGCGTTGCGGCCGCTGCCCGAGCGGCCGTATCAGTTCGCCCAGTGGAAGCTCGCGCGCGTCGGGATCGACTACCACGTCGAAGTCGTCGAGCACTTCTACTCCGTGCCGTACCGCTACGCGCGCGAACAGGTCGACGTGCGCTACACCAGGACCAGCGTCGAGATCTTCCATCGCGGCCAGCGCATTGCCGCGCATGCCCGCAGTGAGCGGCGCGGCCATCACAGCACGATCGCCGCGCACATGCCGCCGAATCACCGGGTGGCCACCACCGAGTGGAACCCGCAACGCCTGCTCAAATGGGCAGCCAGTATCGGTCCGCACACCGCCGCCGTCGTCGAGCACCTGCTCAGTGGCCGCCAACACCCGGAGCAAGCCTACCGCGCCTGCCTGGGTGTGCTGCGGCTGGGCAAGGACTACGGGGCCACGCGGCTGGAGGCCGCCTGCAGCCGCGCCATCGATCTGAAAGCGTCGAACTACCGCTTCATTGCGTCGACGCTGAAGAACGGTCTGGAAAGCAAGGCCGAGACGGCCGCCGCCCAGGCCGAGTTGCCGCTCGTGCACGCGAACGTGCGCGGACCATCCTACTACCACTGACTGGAGATCGTCATCATGTTGCATCATCCGACCGTCGAGAAGCTCCATACGCTGCGCCTGTTCGGCATGGCAGCGGCGCTGGCCGAGCAGCAATCGCAGGCCAGCATCGATCAACTCGGCTTCGAGGAGCGTCTCGGGCTGCTCGTCGAGCGCGAGGCCAGCGAGCGCGATTCGCTCCTGCTCACGGCGCGGCTGCGCCGCGCCAAGCTGCGCTTCCCCGGCGCCGTGCCAGAAGACATCGACTACCGTTCGTCGCGCGGCCTGGACCGGACGCTGCTCGCCCGGCTGCTGACCGGCGAGTGGATTCGGGAGCGGCAGAATGTGATCCTGGTCGCGCCGACCGGGCTCGGCAAGAGCTGGTTGGCGTGCGCTCTGGTGAACCAGGCCTGCCGGCAGGGCTACTCGGCTGGCTATCTGCGCATGCCGAAGTTCAGTGAGGAGATGGCGATCGCGCACGGCGCCGGCCGCTATGCCCGGCTGCTCGCGCAGTGGGCTCGAACCGACGTCCTGGTGCTCGACGATCTCGCGATGGCGCCGATGTCCGATCAGGCGCGGCGCGACCTGCTCGAGGTGCTCGACGACCGGCACGGCTCCCACTCGACGATCGTCACCAGTCAGATCCCCATCGAGAACTGGCATGCCGCCATTGGCGACCCGACGCTCGCCGACGCGATCCTCGACCGACTCGTTCACAACGCCCATCGCCTCACGCTCGCCGGCGAATCGATGCGCAAGCGCCGAAATGGTTTGACCAGCAAGGAGGTGTCGGAGTAAAAACGCTCAGGCCCGCGTCGCCACGTCCGCAGCGTTCGCTTGCGCGTGGAATGCGTGTTCGGATAACCGTGGAATGGGCGTTCGCTTAAGCGTGGAATGAGCGTTCGGTTTGCGTGGAATACGCAGTGATGTCCATCAAATCGAAAATGATGGGCACCACTTTGATGTCGCTTCTCGCCCTCGTCTACGACGGTCGCCGTGAGGCGCTTACTCCATCGAGCAGTAACTTCCGGATGCTTCGCTGTCAGCCTAGTTCTGGTTCTCGTTCGTCGTGCGATACCCCTGGTCGGGGGCCTGACTTCAGCGCAAGCCGCAGCCGGACGGCGAAGAAGATATTTGGCAGAACGCGCTAACATTCGAGTCGTGATTCTGTCTGGAGCGAATTGTGAACATCGGAGAGGCCGCAAAGGCAACGGGCGTCAGCGCAAAGATGATCCGCTACTACGAAAGCGTAGGCCTTCTCAATCCGGCGAAGCGTACCGATTCGGGATACCGCGTCTACCACGATGAAGAAATCCACTTGCTCCGCTTCATCCGGCAGGCGCGACGGCTGGGGTTTCTCGTCGACGACATCCGGAAACTGCTGGCGCTCTGGCAAGATCGCTCGAGAGCGAGCGCCGAAGTCAAAGCGATTGCGATCGAGCACGTGGCCGAACTTGACGGCCGGATCGCCGAGCTTACCGATATGCGGAACACGCTTGCGAACCTTGCCGCGCATTGCAGTGGAGATGACCGACCGGATTGCCCCATTTTGGAGCGCTTGGCTAACCCTTGCTGTGACCCAAAATAGTGCATTCTGACGTGGGATTCTGGCGCAGCGGACTACGAAAGTGCCTCAAAAATCAGACGCTTAAGTTGGAATTGTTTGATCTATTCCAAATCGGCATGCATCACATTCGAGCATTTCACTGGCAAGTTGGTGCAATCAGGCTATAATCGGGTTAACCCTATACGGGATATCCCTGAAGTCGATTCACCAGGGGATCTCAACCTTCCTTGGAGAGACAACATGTTTGCCTACATCATCGAAAAGCTGAGCAACTGGTTTGAAGCTGCAGAGCGCGACCGCCGTGAAGCCTACTTGGCATCGTCGAGCGACATCGTTCAACTCGAACAGCGCATCCGTTCGCTGGAAGCCAACGGCTACTCGCTGTAACTCGAAGCGGCAAGACGTTGCGTCACGCGCTTAGTGCGCGAGTAAAGGAAAGCCCCGTATTGACGGGGCTTTGTCTTTTCATAAGCTGGAAACGTCCAGTACAGATATCGTAGCCTATCGGCGTACAATCAGCGTCGTCTGAAACGGGGGCCGGATGAAAGTCGTCAAGCGCTTTTTCTGCTTCGCGATCGGTTGCGTCGCACTATGCGGCATCGCAACGGCTGCGATTGCTGGAGCAAACGGTGGTGCGCCGCTGATCTTGGACACGCAAAGCGGCATTCACGACGGTAAGGGCGGTATCGTGCTGCAGAACGCGCCCTTATCGCATGCTTCGATTGTCGCGCCTGCGCAACCTGCGCCGATGACGGAACTGTCTTCCGGTTCAACGGCGCCGATGGTGATCATCCCGTACATCGCAGTGCCGAATTCGGCCGTTCCGCTCAAATCTCCCGCGCCGCATTAGTAAACAGCGCGAAGTCAGTTGCCGCGGTGCTCGATCGCAAACGTCGCGCCGCCATCTTGCCCAAGCTTTTCGACGAGATACGGGAGAGTCTCTTTCATCGAGTCGATCAGCGTATATGGCGGATTCAGGATGAACATTCCGCTGCCGAACAGGCCATAGCCGTCAGAAGGAGGACGGCTCACAGTCAAGCTCAGATGCAGCCAGTTGTTCGGCTGCAGTCGTTTCAGATGATCGGCGAATTTCTGAGATTCGGGGCGGCTCACCTGTGGATACCAGATCGCATAGCATCCCGTTGCAAATCGTTTCAGGCTTTCTTCCACGCAGGTGATCGTCTTTGCATAGTCGCGCTTGTCCTCGTATGACGGGTCGATCAACACGAGCGCGCGTCGCGGCGGCGGTGGCAGCAGCGCCTTGATGCCTTCGAATCCGTCGCCGGCGTAGATCATCGCGCGTCGCCCCGCATCGCGAAAATTGTGTCGTAGCACGTCGATTTCGGTAGTGTGCAGCTCGAACAGGCGCATCCGGTCCTGTTCGCGCATCATTCGCCATGCGAGATAGGGCGAGCCCGGATAGTAGCGCAGCTCGCCGCCGCTGTTCAGCGCGCGGACTTCGTCGACATAGTTGGCCAGTGCTTCGGGCAGATCCGCCGCATCCCAAATTTTTTCGATCCCCGTACTGAACTCACCGGTTTTCGCCGCATAACCGTCGAAGAGCGAGTAGACGCCTGCACCTGCGTGCGTGTCGATGTACCAGTACGACTTGTCCTTCTTGTTCAAATGACGCAGCAACTGCACGACAACGGCGTGCTTGAGGACGTCCGCGTGGTTGCCGGCGTGAAAGCCGTGACGATAGCTGAGCATGGCGAGAGAAATACGGAGCGAGACGTGGAAATCGGCCGAGCGGCGGGACGTGCGAATGATGTCGCAACGCCTGCTGGCATGGCTGGCAGATGCGGTCGCGTATTGTACGCGAGTATGCGATTCGGTCTGCCGTGCGGCTACTGGTAGGCATCGCCGACGAGCTGCTCGACCCGCTGCTTGACGTCCGGCGTGAGCTTTGCCGCCACGTCGAGCGAGCGCATGTTCTCGATGATTTGCTCGACACGCGACGCGCCGGTGATTACGGTGCTGACGCGAGGATTCTTCAGCACCCAAGCCAGCGCGAGCTGGCCGACGCTGCAGCCTAGGTCGCGCGCTACCTCGCCGAGCGCTTCGACGACGCTGTTCTTCGCCGGGTCCGTCAATTGTGCGCGCAGCCAGTCGTAGCCGTGAATTTCGGCTCGGCTGCCGGCGGGAACCCCGTGCCGGTATTTTCCAGTCAACAGCCCAGACGCTAGCGGGCTCCAGGTCGTGAGCCCCATTCCGAAATCCTCATAGAGGCGCCTATATTCTTGCTCGACGCGCTTGCGATGAAACAGGTTGTATTGCGGCTGCTCCATCGTCGGCTTGCGCAGGTGATGCCGCTCGGCGATTTCGTATGCGGCGCGGATCTCGTCGGCGCTCCATTCGGACGTGCCCCAGTAGAGCGCCTTGCCGCGCGCGATGATGTCGCTCATCGCCCACACGGTTTCCTCGATTGGCGTATTCGGATCGGGGCGATGGCAGAACACGAGGTCGACGTAGTCGAGCTGCAGACGTTGCAGTGACGCGTCGATCGCGTTCAGCAGGTATTTGCGGTTGAGGGTGTGGTACTGATTCGGCGCTTCCGCGAGCCCCCAGAAGAACTTCGTCGAAACCACGTAGCTGATGCGCGGCCAGCCGAGCGACTTCAGCGCATGTCCCATGATTTCCTCGGATTTGCCGCCCGCATACACTTCGGCGTTGTCGAAGAAGTTGACGCCGGCGTCGCGTGCGGCAGCCAGCGATTCTCGCGCGGCACGACGATCGACCTGGTTGCCATAGGTGACCCATGAACCGATCGACAACTCGCTGACTTGCAATCCGGAACGTCCCAGCCTTCGGTAGTTCATATCGCCTCCGATCGAGCGTGACCGACAACAAGCTTAGCCTGTTTGACCGCGGCGCGCGGCCTCGTTCATGCACAATAGCAATGTCGGCCGCGCGGCGACAGCCTGCCATTCGGCCTATGCCGCTCGGCCGACTGGATGAATGCCGGACGCGATGCTTTCATTGACTTAACTGATGGAGACTTCGGGAATGACTTCGAACTTGAACGGCAAAACTGCAGTCGTGACGGGCGCGGCAAGCGGCATCGGCAAGGAAATCGCGCTGGAGCTCGCGCGTGCGGGCGCGGCGGTCGCGATCGCCGATCTGAATCAGGACGGCGCGAACGCGGTGGCCGAGCAGATCAAGCAGGCGGGCGGCAAGGCGATCGGCGTCGCGATGGACGTGACCAACGAGGACGCGGTCAACGCCGGCATCGACAAGGTTGCCGAGACGTTCGGCTCGGTCGACATTCTGGTGTCGAACGCGGGCATCCAGATCGTCAATCCGATCGAGAACTACGCGTTCGCCGACTGGAAGAAAATGCAGGCGATTCACGTCGACGGCGCGTTCCTCACGACGAAGGCCGCGCTCAAGCACATGTACCGGGACGATCGCGGCGGCGTCGTGATCTACATGGGCTCGGTGCATTCGCACGAGGCGTCGCCGCTGAAGTCGGCGTACGTGACGGCGAAGCACGGGCTGCTGGGGCTTGCGCGCGTGCTGGCGAAGGAAGGCGCGAAGCACAACGTGCGCTCGCACGTGGTGTGTCCGGGCTTCGTGCGCACGCCGCTCGTCGACAAGCAGATTCCGGAGCAGGCGAAAGAGCTCGGGATCAGCGAGGAGGAAGTGGTGAAGAAGGTGATGCTCGGGCAGACGGTCGACGGGGTGTTCACGACCGTCGAGGACGTCGCGAAGACGGTGCTGTTTCTGTCGGCGTTCCCGAGCGCGGCGCTCACCGGCCAGTCGTTTGTCGTCAGCCACGGCTGGTTCATGCAGTAAGCCGTGTCCGAAACGGCGAGTGTCGGGCCGCGGCTCGGCTTCGCGTCGTTTCGCCTTGGTTCTCGCGTTGGCGCCCGCCCGCGGTTGACGACGCGCGGCTCGCGCCGCACACGACCATAAAAAACGCGCTCCATCAGGAGCGCGTTTCTCATTCCGGCGGTGCAGCCCCGCAGCGGCTCAAAGGCCGCGGCGTCGGCGTCCGGCTTACTTGAGCACCGTGGCAATCGCGCTCGCGACGACGTCGAGGTTGCGCGTGTTGAGCGCCGCGACGCAGATCCGGCCCGTGCTCACGGCATAGATGCCGAACTCTTCGCGCAAACGGTCGACTTGCGCCGACGTCAGGCCCGAGTACGAGAACATGCCGCGCTGCGCGTTGATGAAGCCGAAGTCACGCTCGATGCCGGCCGCCTTCAGGCGCTCGACGAGGCCGTTGCGCATCGCGCGGATGCGGTCGCGCATTTCGCCCAATTCCTGCACCCACGAGGCGCGCAGGTCCGGCGAAGCGAGCACCGCGGCGACGATCGCGCCGCCGTGCGTCGGCGGGTTCGAGTAGTTCGTGCGGATCACGCGCTTCAACTGCGAGAGCACGCGTGCGGCTTCGTCCTTGCTGTCGGTGATGATCGACAGCGCGCCGACGCGTTCGCCATACAGCGAGAACGACTTCGAGAACGACGACGACACGAACACGTTCAGATCCGCCGCCGCGAAGAGGCGCACCGCCGCCGCGTCGGCTTCGATGCTCTCGCCGAAGCCTTGATAGGCGATGTCGAGGAACGGCACGAGCTTGCGCGCCTTCACGACTTCGACGACCTGTGCCCATTGTGCTTCGTTCAGGTCGACGCCCGTCGGGTTGTGGCAGCACGCGTGGAGCACGACGATCGTGCCCGGCTCGTAGCCGTTGAGCGCGGCCAGCATGCCGTCGAAGTTGACGCCGTTCGTTTTCGCGTCGTAGTACGGATACGCGACGACCTCGAAGCCCGCCATTTCGAACAGCGCGCGGTGGTTTTCCCAGCTCGGGTCGCTGATCGCGACCTTCGCCTTCGGATTCAGCGTGCGCAGGAAGTCCGCGCCGATCTTCAGCGCGCCCGTGCCGCCGAGCGCTTGCGCCGTCACGACGCGGCCGGCCGCGATCAGCGGCGAATCGTCGCCGAGCAGCAGCTTCTGCACGGCGGCGTCATAGGCCGCGATGCCGTCGATCGGCAGATAGCCGCGCGGCAGGCCGGCTTCCACCCGCGCCTTTTCCGCGTCGCGCACCGCGCGCAGCAACGGAATCTTGCCGTCCTCGTTGGTGTAGACGCCGACGCCCAGATTCACCTTGGTCGGGCGCGTATCGGCGTTGAAGGCTTCGTTCAGGCCCAGGATTGGGTCGCGGGGGGCAAGTTCGACAGCGGAGAAGAGCGACATGATTGATTCGCAGCAGTTGTGAAAAGAGGGTCAGCTTCGGGCGCCGATGCGGACCGGGCGGGCCGTGAGGCGAAGCGCGGCAAAGGGCGGCGGCTCGGCGCGAAAAGCGAAGCGCGGCAACGCATCATTGTAGCGAATTCGACGTCTCCTTTCGGTCAATGTCGCGGCCGCGCACGCGCTTTTTTGCGCATCGGGCCTGCGAATCGCGAGCGCGGCGGGGCGGAGCCGGCCGAGCGTCGACGCGCTAGAATGATCTTTTGCTCCGCTTCGGCCCGCCGCCCTCGCATCCACATGTCCGAACATCATCCCGACACCCGCGACGATCTCGACGAATCGAAATTCGTGACGTTCGACGAATCTCCGTTCCAGCTATACCAGCCTTACCTGCCCTCGGGCGACCAGCCGAGCGCGATCGCGACGCTGGTCGAAGGCGTCGAGGACGGCCTTTCGTTCCAGACGCTGCTCGGCGTGACGGGCTCGGGCAAGACCTACACGATGGCGAACACGATCGCGCGGCTCGGCCGCCCGGCGATCGTGTTCGCGCCGAACAAGACGCTCGCCGCGCAGCTCTATGCGGAATTCCGCGAATTCTTCCCGCGCAACGCGGTCGAGTACTTCGTGTCGTACTACGACTACTACCAGCCGGAAGCGTATGTGCCTCAGCGCGATCTCTTCATCGAGAAGGACTCGTCGATCAACGAGCACATCGAGCAGATGCGGCTGTCGGCGACGAAGAGCCTGATGGAGCGTCGCGACGTCGTGATAGTCGCGACGGTGTCGGCGATCTACGGCATCGGCAACCCGTCCGAGTACCACCAGATGATCCTCACGCTGCGCACGGGCGACAAGATCGGCCAGCGCGAGGTGATCGCGCGACTGATCGCGATGCAGTACACGCGCAACGAGCAGGACTTTCAGCGCGGCACGTTCCGTGTGCGCGGCGACACGATCGACATCTTCCCGGCCGAGCACGCGGAAATGGCGGTGCGCGTCGAGCTGTTCGACGACGAGGTCGATTCGCTGCATCTGTTCGATCCGCTGACGGGGCGCGTGCGCCAGAAGATTCCGCGCTTCACCGTCTATCCGTCGTCGCACTACGTGACGCCGCGCGAGACCGTGATGCGGGCGGTCGAGACGATCAAGGACGAACTGCGCGATCGCCTCGA
Source organism: Burkholderia savannae (assembly GCF_001524445.2). NCBI lineage: Bacteria > Pseudomonadati > Pseudomonadota > Betaproteobacteria > Burkholderiales > Burkholderiaceae > Burkholderia > Burkholderia savannae. Next base: position 1,557,289 of record NZ_CP013418.1, on the reverse strand, counting down.
GTTCTTCCATCGCGAGAGCAAGCTCGTCGAGGCGCAGCGCCTCGAGCAGCGCACCCGCTTCGACCTCGAGATGCTGCAGGAGCTCGGCTTTTGCAAGGGCATCGAGAATTATTCGCGGCACTTCTCCGGCGCGGCGCCGGGCGAGCCGCCGCCGACGCTCGTCGACTATCTGCCGTCCGACGCGCTGATGCTGCTCGACGAATCGCACGTGCTGATCGGCCAGCTGAACGGGATGTACAACGGCGACCGCGCGCGCAAGGAGAATCTTGTCGATTACGGGTTCCGGCTGCCGTCGGCGCTCGACAACCGGCCGCTCAAGTTCCCGGAGTTCGAGCGCAAGATGCGCCAGGTGGTGTTCGTGTCGGCGACGCCCGCCGATTACGAGCAGCGCGTGTCCGGCCAGACCGCCGAGCAGGTCGTGCGGCCGACGGGGCTCGTCGATCCGGGGATCGAGGTGCGGCCGGCGAGCACGCAGGTCGACGACGTGCTGTCCGAGATCACCGAGCGCGTGAAGGCGGAAGAGCGCGTGCTGATCACCGTGCTCACGAAGCGGATGGCCGAGCAGCTGACCGAATTTCTCGCCGATCACGGCGTCAAGGTCCGCTATCTGCACAGCGACATCGACACGGTCGAGCGGGTCGAGATCATTCGCGACTTGCGGCTCGGCACATTCGACGTGCTGGTCGGGATCAACCTGCTGCGCGAAGGCCTGGATATCCCCGAAGTGTCGCTCGTCGCGATTCTCGACGCGGACAAGGAAGGCTTCCTGCGCGCCGAGCGCTCCCTGATCCAGACGATCGGCCGCGCGGCGCGCAACGTGAACGGCAAGGCGATCCTGTACGCGGACCGGATCACCGATTCGATGCGCCGCGCGATCGACGAGACCGAGCGGCGCCGCGCGAAGCAGATCGCGTACAACGAAAAAATGGGCATCACGCCGCGCGGCGTCGTGAAGCGGATCAAGGACATCATCGACGGCGTCTACAACGTCGACGAAGCGCGCGCCGAGCTGAAGGAGGCGCAGCAGCGCGCGAAGCTCGAGGACATGTCCGAGAAGCAGATCGCGAAGGAGATCAAGCGGCTCGAGAAGCAGATGGCCGATTACGCGAAAAATCTCGAGTTCGAGAAAGCCGCGCAGACGCGCGACCAGCTCGCGTTGCTGCGCGAGCGCTTGTTCGGCGCGAACGTGGGCGATCACGTGAGCGGGGTCGAGTGAGGGCTTCGCGGCCCCCCGCCGCATTCGTTAATCTCGCTGTAAGCCTTGTCGGATCAGGGATTTAGCGGCATCTCCATTTGTTTCGGAGGCCGTTCGGTGCTACACTTGCGCCTGTATTGAGAATAGTTCGCATTAACGTTCTTCATCGCTTTCTTGTCTTTCCCCCGGGTTCCGGGTCCGCGCGGGCGGGACGTGTATCACGAGATAAAAACAGGAGTGTCAATGTTGCGTGCTTCCTTTGTTCGCAGCGGTATCGCGTTGGCGGCCGCGTGCGCTGCGCTGTCGGCGACGGCGGCGGAATACCCGATCGGCAAGCATCAGATTCAAGGCGGGATGGAGATCGGCGCGGTGTATCTGCAGCCGATCACGATGGACCCGGAAGGGATGATGCGCAAGGCGTCGGATTCGGACATCCACCTGGAAGCCGATATCCATGCGGTCAAGAACAACCCGACGGGCTTCGCCGAAGGCGACTGGATGCCGTACCTGCAGGTCACGTACAAGCTGACGAAGCAGGGCGACGCGAAGTGGAAGGCGCAAGGCGATCTGATGGGCATGGTCGCGAGCGACGGTCCCCACTACGGCGACAACGTGAAGCTGGCCGGCCCGGGCAAGTATCACCTGACGCTCGTCGTGAAGCCGCCGATGCAGGCGGGCCACACGGCGTTCGGCCGCCACGTCGACAAGGAAACCGGCGTCGGCGCGTGGTTCAAGCCGATCACGCTCGAATACGATTTCCCGTTCGCCGGCATCGGCAAGAAGGGCGGGTACTGATCGCAGAAGCAGCAAACGGACGGCGCGCGACGAGCGCGCTGTCCTTTTAGAGAAATACGATGAAATTCCCCAGAGTATTCGCATTTGCCGCCGCGATCTTCGTCGCAGGCGCCGCGCATGCGGCCGATCTGCCGACCTTCAAGCTCGAGATGGCCGACGGCAAGCTCAATCCGGCGCGCATCGAAGTGCCGGCCGGGCAGCGCATCAAGATCCAGATCCGCAATACGGGCAAGGGCGCCGTCGAGTTCGAGAGCGTGCAGCTTCGCAAGGAGAAGGTGCTCGCGCCGGGCGGCGAATCGTTCGTCGTGATCGCGCCGCTGTCGCCGGGCGAGTACAAGTTTTTCGACGATTTTCACCAGCAGGCGCAGGGCGTCATCGTCGCGAAGTAACGGTTTTCGCGTTTGACGCGCGGACAGGCCGCGCGGCGGGCGCCGGGAGGTAAAAACAATGGGTCAGATCTTGTTCATCGTCTGGCGAGAGAGCGTCGAGGCGTTGCTCGTCGTCGGCATCCTCTATGCATGGCTGAAGAACGGCGACGACGATGCGCGCCGCGGCCTGCCTTATTTGTGGGCGGGCGTTCTCGCCGGCCTGCTGATGGCGGTCGGGCTCGGCGCCGCGCTCGTCGGCTTCACCGAAGTGTTGTCGGGCGACGCCCAGGACTATTTTCAAACCGCGATGGTGCTGATCGCGTGCGTGCTGATCGTGCAGATGGTGCTGTGGATGAAGCAGCACGGGCGCTCGCTGAAGCGCGACATGGAGCGCTCGTTGCAGAAGAGCACGCAGGACGCGAACTGGTGGGGCGTCGCGGTGCTCGTCGCGCTCGCGATCGCGCGTGAAGGCAGCGAGACGGTGATCTTTCTCTACGGGCTCGGCTTCGGTCAGTCCGGACATGTCGACGGCGGCCAGATGCTCGCCGTGCTGATCGGCCTCGGCCTCGCATTCCTGACGTTCTACGTGCTGCAACTCGGCGGCAAGTATTTCTCGTGGCGGCACTTCTTCCGCGTCACCGAGATCATGCTGCTGTTCCTCGGCGCGGGCCTGTTCCAGACGGGCATCGACAAGCTGATCGACAAGGAGATCCTGCCGCTCGGCATCGCGCAATTGTGGGATACGTCGGCGATCCTCGACGATTCAAGCACGTTCGGCTCGCTCGTCGCGACGCTGACGGGCTACCGCGCTCATCCGTCGCTCACGAACCTCGTCGCGTACGCAGTCTACTGGGCGGTTGTCTATCTGCTGCTCAAGCGCGCAGCGCGACACCCGGCGGCGACTGCGGGCCGGCCGGCATGAGCGCCGTCGTCGGCCGCCGCCGCACGAGCCTCGTCGCGGAAGCCGGGCACTGGATGCAGCGCCACGGCGCGCTGATCCGCGGCATCCAGTGGATCGTGGTACTCGTCTATGCGTTCCTGATCCTCGTGCCGGCGTTCACGCCGCTGCCCGACGACACCGCGCATCTGTGGAGCAACCTGACGCTCGCCGCGCAGTTCGTGTTTTGGGGCATCTGGTGGCCGTTCGTGCTGCTGTCGATGGTGATGCTCGGCCGCGTCTGGTGCGGTGTGCTGTGTCCTGAGGGCGCACTGAGCGAATTCGCGAGCAAGTTCGGCCGCGGCCGTGCGATTCCTCGCTGGATGCGCTGGGGCGGCTGGCCGTTCGTCGCGTTCGGCTTGACGACGATCTACGGCCAGATGGTCAGCGTCTATCAGTATCCGCGTGCGGTGCTGCTCGTGCTCGGCGGCTCGACGCTTGCCGCGATCGTGATCGGCTTTCTGTACGGGCGCGAGAAGCGCGTGTGGTGCCGCTATCTGTGTCCCGTGAACGGGGTCTTCTCGTTGCTCGCGCGCCTCGCGCCGCTGCGCTACAAGGTCGATGAACAGGCATGGCGCCGTTCGTACAAGAAAGGCGAACACGGCCACCGCGTGATTCCGATCAACTGCGCGCCGCTCGTGCCGCTTCGCAACATGAAGGGCGCGGCGGCGTGTCACATGTGCGGCCGCTGCAGCGGCCACCGCGGCGCGATCGAGCTGACGGCGCGTTCGCCGTCCGAGGAAGTGGTCGCGCTCGGCGACAAGCAGGCGAGCGGCTGGGACACGGCGCTCATCCTATACGGCCTGCTCGGCATTGCGATCGGCGCGTTCCACTGGACGGTGAGCCCGTGGTTCGTGCAGATCAAGCAGTGGCTTGCGGGCTGGCTGATCGACCACGACATCATGTGGCCGCTCGACACGAACGCGCCGTGGTTCGTCTTCACGCACTACCCCGAGCACAACGACGTGTTCTCGTGGCTCGACGGCTCGCTCGTCATCGCGTACATCTCCGGCACGGGTCTCGCATACGGCACGGCGCTTGCCGTGCTGCTCGCCGGCGCGGTCGCGATGCTCGGCCGCTTCGAGCGCGTGCGGCTGCACCATCTCGCTCAGGCGCTGATCCCGCTTGCGGGCGCCGGCGTGTTCCTCGGCTTGTCGGCGACGACGCTGTCGCTGCTGCGCGCGGAGCATGTGCCGCTCGACTGGGCATCGGGCGTTCGCATCGCGATTCTCGCCGGCGCGAATCTGTGGAGCGCATGGCTCGCCTGGCAGGTCACCGGCCGCTATGCGGGCTGGACGCGCCGGCTGTTCGCGATGGCCTGGTTCGGCGCCGCGCTCGCGGTGATCGACAGTGCGTGGTGGCTGATGTTCTGGGGATTCTGACGCGCTTCGAGCGCTATGATGCAGCCGTCGATGGGCTCTCATCACGAAGGAGTGTCGAGATGAAAACCAAACCCGTTTTGACGAGCGATGACGTGAAGAAGATGGCGACCGCCGCCGAGGCGTTCGCGGTTGCGAACCAGTGGTCCGTGACGGTTGCGATCGTCGACGACGGCGCGCATCTGCTGTATCTGCGCCGGATGGACGGCGCTGCGCCGAGCACCGTCGAGATGGCGATCAGCAAGGGCCGCACGGCCGCGCTCGGTCGTCGCGAGAGCAAGGTATACGAAGACATCGTGCTGCAGGGGCGCGTGTCGTTCCTGAGCGCGCCGCTCGTTGGCCTCGTGGAGGGTGGCGTGCCGATCATTGTCGAAGGCGAGACGGTCGGTGCAATCGGCGTGTCGGGCGTGAAATCCGAGCAGGACGCAACGGTCGCCCGCGCGGCGATCGCCGCGCTGATAGGCGCCGGCTGACCCCGACGGCGGCATTTCATTCGTCGACATCCGCTCAATCGTCGGCACGAGCCGGCGGCGGCCGTTCGCGCGTTTTCGCTTCGCAAGCCGTGCAAGCAAAAAAAGCGACGCGCCATCGGACGCGTCGCTTTCTCTTTCACGCAGTGAGAACCCCAAAAAAAGCGGCTTGGCTTGCTATAACGGCTGCTTGAATATGTTTGCACGAAGGGGTCTAGACTCGCGTGCAAGCCGTCATGGCTGGCTAATGCCCAACACCTCTCGTAGAGGTGGTCCCCACAATACTCGGTTCGTTACTTCGTCAGAATCAGCTTGCCCAGGCGGGTGGCCCGCAACTGGTAGGTTTCGCCGTTGTGCGCGATGCTCACGTGGCTTTGGCCTTGCAACAGCGCATCGCTGCTCACCACGCGCTGCCCGGCGTTCGTGGCTGCCGCGGGTTTCGCTGCGGACTTCACCGGTTCCGCCGGCGTCGTCACGGCCGCCTTGGGGCGGCTGCTGGATGCGGTGCCGCCCGGGCGGCGCAACGTAAGCGTATTGGAGCGCATAGGTTCGGTCATTCAGGCGATTGGTGAGTTGCGATTCGATGGAATGAATTCTAAATGATAACCATTCCCATTTACAACGTAAGTTTATTGATCGGAACCTGGATGTCGATAGGCATGGGCAAAGAGGGCGACGGATACGCCGTCGCCAGGCATGGTCAATGCAGCGGGTCCGGATCCTTGCGGCCCTGCGTGTACTCGCGAATCAGGCGGACGGTATCGATGTCGGACGTGCGGTAGGCTTCCTTCACGATCTCGTGCGTCTGGCGCGCGTCTTCGCTGTCGTTGCTGACGGGTAGCGTCGTCCGGTATTCGAAGCGCAGGAATAGTTGCTGATCGTCGCGCTCTTCGATTGTCATCGTCAGCGAGCCGCCGATCTCGCCGTCGGCCGCGTGGATGTCGTAGCGCACCTGCTCGTTCGGCGTGAACGTCACGCGGTCGCGGACCGTCGCTTTGCCGTAGTGCAGCTCGCGCTCGAGCGTCGTCTCCGTGCGTTCGTGGACGATGCAGCGGTCGAGGCCGATCACGAAAAGCTGCGGCTGCTCGGCGCGCAGCACGAGACCTTCCCATAGCTGCGCGCGAGTCAGCGTCGGCAGGGCCGGGTTGTCGGCGGCGTTAATCTGGATCAGATGTTCGAAGTTCAAAGCGGCGGATTCCTTCTGTAGTGCGGCCCTTGCCGGGCGCGAGAAGATATTGTGACGTAAATCCGCTGTAGTGGCGGACGTTGCCGCCCTCCGTCGTTTGGCCGACGCGCGCCGCCGGTGCCTAGGCGGGAATGCGGCCCATGCGGCCCGTCTGATAATCGACGACCGCCTCGCGGATTTCGTCCTCGGTGTTCATCACGAACGGGCCGTAGCGCACGATCGGCTCGTTGAGCGGCGCGCCGCCGATCAGCAGCAGTTCGAGCGGCGTGTCGCCCGCGGCAAAGACCACGGTGTCGCCGTCTTCCGCGTACACGACCATGTGGCGCGCGTCGACCGCCGTCCTGTCGGCGCCGTAGAATCCGCCGCCCTCGATCGGATACGCGAACACGCGAAAGCCAGCCGGCACGGGCTGCTCGACGAGCGCGCCGGGCGACAGCGTGAAATGCAGATAGAGCATCGGCGTGCGCGTCTCGATCGTCGCGCGCGCGCCGAATGCGTCGCCGGCGATCACGCGAACTTTCGCGCGGCCGTCGGCTGATTGGGCCGTGGGAATGCGCGCGGCCGGGATGTCCTGGTAGCGCGGCGCGATCATCTTGTCGCGGCGCGGCAGGTTCACCCAAAGCTGGAACGCGTGCGCGTGGCCGCCCCGGCGCGCGAATTCGGGGTCGGGCAGCTCGCTGTGGACGACGCCCGCGCCCGCCGTCATCCATTGCACGTCGCCGGGGCCGAGCGCGCCCGCGTGGCCCGCCGAATCGCGATGACGGAACCAGCCGTCGAGCACGTACGTGACCGTTTCGAAGCCGCGATGCGGGTGGTCGGGGGCGCCTTTCGCATCGCCCGGCGCGTAATCGACGGGCCCCATTTCGTCGAGCAGCAGGAACGGGTCGAAATCCGTCAGCAGGCGGGTCGGAAACGGGCGGTGAACCACGAAGCCGCCGCCTTCCGTGGTGCGAAGCGAGGGGTAGGTGCGCTGGATCGAGCGGGCGATAGTCATGGGAGGGCTCTAGGAATGGCTGGGAATAGCGATATTTTTGCAACGTAAGGCTATTATATTGAGCGAATTGCCGATTAAATCTGCTCGATTCGCAATGGATCGTTGTGGAATTGGAACGATGAAATGACTATCGACGCACATAACCTGAACGACTTGATGTACTTCTCTCAGGTGGTCGAGCACGGCGGCTTCTCGGCCGCGGAGCGCGTGCTCGGAATCTCGAAGTCGCGCCTGTCGCGGCGGCTCACCGAGCTCGAGGCGACGCTCGGCGTGCGCCTGTTGCAGCGTTCGACTCGCAAGCTCGCGTTGACCGAGGCGGGGCAGCTTTTCTATCAGCATTGCCAAGCAATGTTGTCCGAAGCGCAGGCCGCGATGAATGCAGTGCAGCAACTACGCTCGGCGCCGCGGGGCACGGTGCGTGTGAGCGTGCCCGTTACGTTGTCGCAGACGATGCTTTCGCGTCTGCTGCCGGAATTCCTGCGCCGCTATCCCGAAGTGCGCGTGCAGATTCGCGTGACGAATCGCGTGATCGATCTCTTCGAAGACTCGATCGACGTCGCGCTGCGCGTGCGATCCGAGCCGCCGCAGAACGCGAACATCGTCGTGCGGCCGCTGTGGCGCACCGAGCAGATGCTCGTCGGCGCGCCGAGCCTGCTGCAGCAGAACGCGCCGCCTCTCGTGCCCGACGATCTGTCGAGATTCGACACGCTCGATACGCCGTCGGGCGACGGCCGTCACGTATTCAACCTGATCGCGCCGGACGGCACGCGCCACGCGCATGAGCACGAGCCGCGCCTCGTGACGGCGGATCTGATGTCGATCCGCGAAGCGGTGCTCGACGGGGTCGGAATCGCGGCATTGCCGGAGTCGATGTACGGCAATGCGCTGCGAGCGGGGCAACTGTCGCCGGTGATGCCGGGCTGGACGCTGCCCGTGCCGCAGCTCTACGCGGTGTTCGTGTCGCGGCAGGGGATGCCGCCCGCCGTGCGTGCGTTCGTCGACTATCTCGTCGAGAAGCTCGACAGCGAAAACTACAAGGAGCCCAGCTGCCCGGAGCGCGGCGCGAAGGACGCGGACATGAAGATTTCGATCTGACGAAATCGGAAGCTCGCGTGTGCATCGGTTTTGGCATTTGACGCGCGTCACGCAATCGGTAGTTTCAATCGTCGGCTGCTTGAATGCGTGCGCGGCTAGACCTATATTGGAATCCCATTTCGTGAGGGAAGGTGCCAAGCGAAACAAGGTGGCCGCATATGTTGCGAGCCAGATAGGGCAGACCGCGCTAGTCCGTGCAGACCACGGCATGTCGCATCGCGTTGCTCGACGTGCAGCAGTCAGGCCGTCGGGTCCGCCGCCCGAAGGCGCCCGTGCGCGCATGAAAAAAGGCCTTCATCTGGCGATGAGGGCCTTTTACTTTGTGCCGCGTGCGTTTATCGCACGCGGCATGCAACACGGCGATTACTTCGCGTTCGACTTCGGCTCGGTCACGAAGCCGAGCTTCGTCAGGCCGCCTGCCTGCGCGGCCGACATCACTTCAGCGACCTTTTCGTACGCGACCTTGCGATCCGCGCGCAGATGCAGCTCCGGCTGCGGCGTCGTTTGCGCGGCTTGCGCGATTCGCGCCTGCAGATCGGTTGCGTTCACCGGATGGTCGTCCCACAGAACCGTGCCGTCGCCTTCGATCGCGACGTCGATCGTCTTCGGCTTCACTTCGACCGGCTGGCTGCTCGCGCGCGGAAGGTCGATCTTCACGGCGTGATGCATCGCCGGAATCGTGACGAGGAAGATGATCAGGAGTACGAGCATGACGTCGACGAGCGGCGTCATGTTGATCTCGTTCATCAGGCCGTCGTCGTCATCGTCGCCGAAGCTGGTGTTCATTGCCATCGCGAACCTCCGCTCAGTTCGCGCGCGCGGCGAGGCGCAGCCCGTCGCGCTGGGCCGACGACGCGAGGCGCGCGCCCGTCACGAAGTAGGCGTGCAGGCCATGCGCGAAGCGGCGCAGGCGGCTCACGATGCTCTTGTTCGCGCGCGTGAGCGCGTTGTAGCCAAGCACGGCGGGAATCGCGACGAACAGGCCGAACGCGGTCATGATCAGCGATTCGCCGACGGGGCCGGCGACCTGATCGATCGACGTCTGGCCCGTCGCGCCGATCACGAGCAGCGCGTGATAGATGCCCCACACGGTGCCGAACAGGCCGACGAACGGCGCGGTGCTGCCGATCGACGCGAGAATCGCGAGCCCGCTCTGCATTCGCGCGATGCCTTCGTCCATCGTGTCCTTCAGGCAGCGCGTGACCCAGTCGGACACGTCCATCCGGTCGTGCAGGTGCGGCTGTGTCTGATGGTGATGATCGGCGGCCTCCTGGCCGGACAGCGCGAGCGCGAGGAACGGGTTGTCCTGCGTCGACGACGATGCGCGGCCGAGCTTCTTCACGCCTTCCTCGAAATCGTCCGAATGCCAGAACGACTGCTCTGCATCTTTCGACAGACGCTTCAGGCGAATCACGTTCCAGCCTTTGATGACGATCACCATCCACGACAGGATCGACATCACGAGGAGCGCGATCGCGATGAACCGCGTAACGAAGTCACCTTGCGCCCACACGTGCGCGATTCCGTAGCTTTGCATTTCCTTTCCTTGTTGTTTCTTTCGGGTGTTGCCGAGATTAGTCGGTCAGAGTGAAGTCGTAGGGCTGCGTGTAGGCGGCGCGCATCGGCTGCCCGTTCTGCATGTATGGCTGGCACGGCGACGAGCGGATCGCGTCGAGCGCCGCGTCGTCGAGGCGCGCAAAGCCGCTGCTCTGGACGACTTGCGCGCTTTCGATCTTGCCCGTCAGGCCGACGACGAAGCGCACCTTCACGACGCCCGTCTCGCCGCGGCGCTTCGACAGCGTCGGATATGCAGCCTTCGCGATTTGGCAGGTCAGATGCGCGCCTTCCTTCGGCGCGACGATTTCCATCGTCGGGCGGCTCGTCGGCGCGCCGGCGGGCGGCGCTGCCTTCGCGCTCGTGTCGGCGGGAGCCGCGGGCGCGGGCGGTGCGGGTTCCGGCGCGGTGATCGCGTTCGGCGATGGCTCGTGCGACACGGGCAGCGGCGTCGGACTCGGTTTCGCGACCGGCCGGGGCGCGGGCGCCGGCTTCGGCTTGACCTTCGGGACGGGTTTCGGCGGCTCGGGCGTCGGCGCCGACTGGATGCCGACCGGCTGTGCGACGGGCGCGCTCAGCAACTGGGCGGTGATCGTCTTCGACTCGAGCGATCGATGCGGTGCGTCGTTGCGCATCAGCAGTGCGCCGGTCAGCAGGATCGCGTGTCCGGCGAGAACCGCCACGGCAGCGGTGACGACGCGGGGATTCATACGGGGAAAAACCGGCGCGGAGGCGGCCGGCAGGGAATTCGAAACCTGCATGTTAGCTTCGTAGCGCGGCGGCGCGCGTGACGTACGCCGCGAAGTGCGGCATCACTTGCGGAAGATCAGCAAAGAGATGCACACAGTAGTCACGAATCCGATCAGCAATTCCATTACGGGCTCCTTCGCAGGTAGGCCGTTGGCTCGCGCGGGCAGGCTTGCTGACGGGCTGGTAAAACGAGAGCGCGGCGCGCGCGGCGCCGCGTGCGATCCTGGCGCGCCGGTCAGGCCGCCTTGCGTTCGTAGAACGCGATGGGAACCGGCACGGCGGCGTGGTGCTCGACGCCGCAGCGGCTCGCACAAACGCCCTGTTCCGCCATGATGTCGCGCACGGTTTCCTCGCACTTGCCGCAGCACGTAGCGACCCCGAGTTCGAACTGGAGTTCGTCGAAAGTGTCCACGCCTTCCGCGAGGGATGCGCGAATCTTCCGATCGGAAACGGACTTGCACACGCAGACGATCATGATGGAGCGCGATAGCTAACGTTAATGCGAATTATTATCATTATATTTGTGGGGCTTGGCAAGCGCGGTCCCGGGTTTTTTGTAACAAAACCAGGCGCTTGGAAGGGTTTTCGGGCGACGGCGGGCGGCGCGGCTACGCCGGATGGGCGGCGGGCGCGGCCGTGCTCGGGGAGGAAATGGTGACGGATTCGGCCGGCACGTCGAGCCCGAGCAGTGTCGCGGCGAGAGACTGCAGTTGCCGGCCATCGCCCGTCGAGCAGAGGCGCGGCGGCGGTGCCGGCCGGGAGCCGGCCGGCGCGCGCAGATCGCGCTCGTCCAGTATCCGCGAAAGCTGGCGGGCGATCGCGTCGCTCGTGTCGATCAGATGCAGGCGGTTGGACGTTACGTCGCGGATCGCGGCGTCGAAGAACGGGTAGTGCGTGCAGCCGAGCACGAGCGTGTCGGCGCCCGCCGCAAGCATCGGCTCGAGGTAGCCCGCGAGCAGCGCGCGCAGCTCGGGCGAGCCGGTGTCGCCGCGCTCGACCGCCTCGACGAGGCCATGCCCCGCCTGGCAGATGAAGCGGCAGTCGGCGGCATGGCGCGCGATCAGCGCGCCGAAGCGCGCGCTGCGCAGCGTCGCCTGCGTCGCGAGCACGCCCGCAATGCGCGTCTTCGAATGCTGCGCCGCCGGCTTGATGCCGGGCTCGACGCCGACGAGCGGAATCGGCAGGCGCTCGCGCACGAGCGCGATCGATTGCGCGGTGGCGGTGTTGCACGCGACGACGAGCGCCTTCGCGCCTCGTGCGGCGAGCCATTCGCCGATCGCGAGCGTGCGCTCGACGATGAACGCGTCCTCGCGCGGGCCGTACGGCGCATGACGGGAATCCGCGACGTAGACGAGCGCCTCGTCGGGCAGCCGCTCGCGCACCGCGCGCAGCACCGACAGGCCGCCGAGCCCCGAATCGAAGATGCCGATCGGCGCATGGGCGGGCGATGCGCGGAAATCGGATGCGGGCGGCGGCGTCATGTCGGCGAGCGAGCGTGGATCGAATAGAAATCGAACGGGAGGAATTACTCCGGCGAGCCCATCATCGACTGCTGATAGTTCTGAATGCCGACCTTGCCGATCAGGTCGATTTGCGTTTCGAGCCAGTCGATGTGCTCTTCGGTATCGTCGAGGATCTTCTCGAAGATTTCGCGCGACACGTAATCACGCACCGATTCGCAATATGCGATCGCTTCCTTGCACGTCGACTGCGATATCTGCTCGAGCTTCAGATCGCATTTCAGGATTTCCTCGGTTTCCTCGCCGATCAGCAGCTTGTGCAGATCCTGCAGGTTCGGCAGGCCGTCGAGCATGAACACGCGCTCGATCAGCCAATCCGCGTGCTTCATTTCGCCGATCGATTCGTCGTATTCGTGCTTGCCGAGTTTTTCGAGACCCCAATGCTTGTACATCCGCGCATGCAGGAAATATTGATTGATCGCGGTCAGTTCGTTCTTCAACTGGGCGTTCAGATATTCGATGACTTTCTTATCGCCTTGCATGTTCGTTCCTTGTGACGTGTGGGGGCTTGAATTTCTGAACGATAAACGCTCGTTCCTGAAAAGCCAAGGGCGAATTCGTTCGAAATCCGAAAGGTGAACGAATTCGCCGCATCGAAAAGGCCGGATTGAAATCCGGCCTGAAAATCATTCTTATTTACGCGTTCGCGACAGGAATCTTGCCGATTTTCGCCTGCCATTCCTTCGGCCCCGTTTGGTGGACCGACGTGCCTTGCGAATCGACGGCGACCGTCACCGGCATGTCCTGCACGTCGAACTCGTAGATCGCTTCCATGCCGAGATCCTCGAATGCGAGCACCTTCGCGCCGCGGATCGCCTTCGACACGAGATACGCCGCGCCGCCGACCGCCATCAGGTAAGCCGCCTTGTGCTTCTTGATCGCGTCGATCGCCACCGGGCCGCGCTCGGCCTTGCCGACCATCGAGATGAGGCCCGTCTGCGCGAGCATCGTCTCGGTGAACTTGTCCATGCGCGTGGCCGTCGTCGGGCCGGCCGGGCCGACCACTTCGTCGCGCACCGGATCGACCGGGCCGACGTAGTAGATCACGCGGTTCGTGAAATCGACGGGCAGCTTCTCGCCCGCGGCCAGCATGTCGGCGATGCGCTTGTGCGCGGCGTCGCGGCCCGTGAGCATCTTGCCCGACAGCAGCAGCGTCTGGCCCGGCGCCCAGCTGGCGACTTCTTCCGGCGTCAGCGCGTTCAGATCGACGCGCTTGCTGGTTTCGGTGTTCGGTTCCCACTGGACCTTCGGCCACGCGTCGAGCGACGGCGCTTCAAGCTTGGCCGGGCCCGAGCCGTCGAGCACGAAGTGCGCGTGGCGCGTGGCCGCGCAGTTCGGGATCAGCGCGACCGGCTTCGACGCCGCGTGCGTCGGCGCGGCCATGATCTTCACGTCGAGCACGGTCGCCAGACCGCCGAGACCCTGCGCGCCGATGCCGAGCGCGTTGACCTTCTCGTGCAGCTCGACGCGCAGTTCCTCGACCCAGTCCTTCGGCCCGCGCGCGATGATCTCCTGGATGTCGATCGGCTCCATCAGCGATTCCTTCGCCATCAGCATCGCTTTCTCGGCGGTGCCGCCGATGCCGATCCCGAGCATGCCGGGCGGGCACCAGCCCGCGCCCATCGTCGGCACGGTCTTCAGCACCCAGTCGACGATCGAGTCGGACGGGTTCAGCATCACGAACTTCGACTTGTTTTCCGAGCCGCCGCCCTTCGCCGCGACCTGCACGTCGACCTTGTCGCCCGGCACGATCTCGTAGTGGATCACGGCCGGCGTGTTGTCCTTCGTGTTCTTGCGCGCGCCTTCGGGCGGATTCACGATCGATGCGCGCAGCACGTTGTCCGGATGCGTGTAGCCGCGGCGCACGCCCTCGTTGATCATGTCGGTGACGCTCATCGTCGCGCCGCCGTTTTCACTTGCCCAGCGCACGTCCATGCCGACCTTCACGAAGATCGTGACGATACCCGTGTCCTGGCAGATCGGGCGGCGGCCTTCCGCGCACATGCGGCTGTTCGTCAGGATCTGCGCGATCGCGTCTTTCGCGGCCGGGCTTTCCTCGAGCTCGTATGCGCGGCCGAGCGCCTCGATGTAGTCGAGCGGGTGGTAGTAGCTGATGTACTGCAGCGAATCCGCGATGCTCTGGATCAGGTCTTCCTGTTTGATGACGGTCATGGCTGAGACTCTGTGAGGACTGTGGGTATGGGAATCGACTCAGGCCGACTGTTGCGCCGGCTCGCGCGGCGCCGACGGCTGCGCCGGCGCTTCGTGGTAATGCTCGGGGTGCGTGTGCGTCGTCAGGCGGTCGACCCATGCCATCACGAGCGCCGACACGAGGAACGCGACGTGGATCAGCACCTGCCACATGATCGCGTGCACCGTGTGCTGGTCCGGATTGATGAACGTCTTCAGCAGGTGGATCGACGAGATGCTGATGAGCGCCATAGACAGCTTCACTTTCAGCACGCCCGCGTTCACGTGGTCGAGCCATTCCGGCTCGTCGGGGTGGCCCTCGACGCCGAGGCGCGACACGAACGTTTCATATCCGCCGACGATCACCATGATGAGCAGGTTCGAGATCATCACCACGTCGATCAGGCCGAGCACGGCGAGCATGATGTTTGTCTCGTCGAGGCCGGCCGCGTGCGACAGCAGGTGCCAGACTTCCTTCAGGAACAGGAACACGTAGATCGCCTGCGCGACGATCAGGCCCAGATAAAGGGGCACTTGCAGCCAGCGGCTCATGAAGATGACGGCGGGCAGCGGGCGCATCTTGCGGCGGGCCGGGCGGGCGGGGCGCGGATCGGTTGGGGCGGCGGACATGGTCGGGCGAAGCGGGGACGCGGGGATATGGAACGTTTTTGAAAAAAAGCGCGTTATTGTAACGCGTCGGCCAGACCGCTTGCAGCGGCGCAGCATCGCGGCCAGGCGCGCTCGACGCGCCCGCCGGCGGCGCGCCGAGCGCGTGCGCGGTGCGAATGTCGTGCGGTGCGGTGTGTGCGCGGTGCGCTTGCAGCGGTAAGGGTGCTTCGTCGCACGGACGGCGCGCCGCCCGCGCGGCGCTCGCTCAGGGCGAGACGGGCGGCGAGCGCCGCACGCGCAGGCTCGCGAGCACGATCCCCGTCACCACGCACGCGAGCGCGAAGCCGTGCGCGAGCGTCGGGCGTTCGCCGAGGAACAGGATGCCGTAAATCGCGGCCGAGATCGGCAGCACCGCGCTGAACACGCCGGCGAGGCTGCCCGGCACGTGGCGGATGCCCTTCATCCACAGCCAGAACGAGAAGATGCTCGCCGACAGGCCGTACCAGACGACGAGCGCCCAGATGCCCGCCGGCACGCTCGCGTAGTCGAAATGCCAGAGCGCGCCCGCGCCGAGCGGCAGCATCAGCAGCAGGCCGAACAGGTGCGTGTACGCGCAGATGTCGATCGGCGCGAGCGTTTGCGTGAGGCGCCGCGACAGGATCACGTAGATCGACTCGCAGCAGACCGCGCCGAGCATCAGCAGATTGCCCGAGAGCGAGCTCGCGTGGCCGCCGCCTTCGCTCGCGCCGCTGTTCGCGAGATTGATCGTCACGACGCCGACGATCGCGAGCGCGATCGACACGAGCGCACGCCCGTTCGGTTTCTCGCGCAGGAAGAGCCACGCGAACAGCGCGACGACGGCCGGAATCGTGCTCGTGATGACGCCCGCCGCGACGGCGCTCGTGCGCTGCACGCCGTTGAGCATCAGCAGCGTGAACATGAACGTGCCGAAGAACGCCTGCAGGAACAGGTTCAGCCACTCGCCGCGCTTGACGGTGCGCATCTTGACCGGGCTGAAGAGCGGCCAGAGCACCGCGTTCGCGATGACGAAGCGCAGCGTGGCGAGAATGGCGACGGGAACGAAGGCGACGATCGATTTGCCGATGCCGACGTTGCTGCCGACGAGCAACATCGACACGATGAGAAAGAGGGCGTAGCGATTCAAGCTGGAATCCGGGCGACGAGTTAGTTAGCATTGTAGGGTCGCGTGAAAGCTAGCGTAAAGCAGCATCGGCGCGCTCGTCGCGTAAGTGACGGGTAAGTTCCGGCGCTTATCGTGAAACGTCTGCATCGCTTCGCCGCGGCCGGTTGGCGTGGTGCGATGCAGCATCGCGCGCCGCGTGAGCCGCATGCGGCGCGCAGGGTGGGAGACAGGCGCATTGCGCGCCGAATTTGACACGGCGCGCCCGATCGCGCCGGCATGTAGTGTGTAGTGGATTCCATGTTCACCAAGGGGTAGTCGATGTCTGCGATTGAATCGGTTCTGCACGAACGCCGCCAGTTCGCGCCGCCCGCCGCAGTGGAGAAGGCGGCGGCCATTTCCAGCATGGCGGCTTATCGGGCGCTCGTCGAAGAGGCTGAGCGCGATTACGAAGGATTCTGGGCGCGCCTCGCGCGCGAGACGCTCGAATGGCGCAAGCCGTTCGGCAAGGTGCTCGACGAGACGAACGCGCCGTTCTACAAGTGGTTCGAGGACGGCGAGCTGAACGCGTCGTACAACTGTCTCGACCGCCACGTCGCCGCCGGCCTCGGCGAGCGCGTCGCGGTGATCTTCGAGGCCGACGACGGCACCGTCACGCGCGTCACCTACGCCGATCTGCTCGCGCGCGTCTCGCGCTTCGCGAACGCGCTGAAGAGGCGCGGCGTCGGCCGCGGCGACCGCGTCGTCATCTACATCCCGATGTCGGTCGAGGGCATCGTCGCGATGCAGGCGTGCGCGCGGATCGGCGCGACGCACTCGGTCGTGTTCGGCGGCTTTTCGTCGAAATCGCTGCACGAGCGCATCGTCGACGTCGGCGCGACCGCGCTCGTCACCGCCGACGAGCAGATGCGCGGCGGCAAGACGCTGCCGCTCAAGAGCATCGCCGACGAGGCGCTCGCGATGGGCGGCTGCGACGCGGTGAAGACCGTCGTCGTCTATCGCCGCACGGGCGGCCGGGTCGACTGGCACGAAGGCCGCGACGTCTGGATGCACGAAATCGTCGCGAACGAGGCCGACCAGTGCGAGCCCGAGTGGGTCGGCGCCGAGCATCCGCTCTTCATCCTGTATACGTCCGGCTCGACCGGCAAGCCGAAGGGCGTGCAGCACAGCACGGGCGGCTACCTGCTGTGGGCCGCGCAGACGATGAAATGGACGTTCGACTGGAAGCCGACCGACGTGTTCTGGTGCACGGCCGACATCGGTTGGGTCACGGGCCACTCGTACATCACGTACGGCCCGCTCGCCGTGGGCGCGACGCAAGTCGTGTTCGAGGGCGTGCCGACGTATCCGAACGCCGGCCGCTTCTGGAAGATGATCGGCGACCACAAGGTGTCCGTGTTCTACACCGCGCCGACCGCGATCCGCTCGCTGATCAAGGCCGCCGAAGCCGACGTCCACGTGCATCCGAAGAGCTACGATCTGTCGAGCCTGCGCATCATCGGCACGGTCGGCGAGCCGATCAATCCGGAAGCGTGGATCTGGTATCACAAGCACGTCGGCCAGGAACGCTGCCCGATCGTCGATACGTGGTGGCAGACCGAAACGGGCGGCCACATGATCACGCCGCTCCCCGGCGCGACGCCGACCGTGCCGGGCTCGTGCACGCTGCCGCTGCCGGGCATCATGGCCGCCGTCGTCGACGAAACGGGGCAGGACGTGCCGAACGGGCAGGGCGGCATTCTCGTCGTCAAGCGCCCGTGGCCGGCGCTGGCGCGCACGATCTGGGGCGACCCGGACCGCTTCAAGAAGAGCTACTACCCCGCCGAGCTCGGCGGCAGCCTGTATCTGGCGGGCGACGGCACCGTGCGTGACAAGGAAACCGGCTACTTCACGATCATGGGCCGCATCGACGACGTGCTGAACGTGTCCGGACACCGGCTCGGCACGATGGAGATCGAGTCGGCGCTCGTGTCGCACGAGCTCGTCGCGGAAGCGGCGGTCGTCGGCCGGCCGGACGACACGACGGGCGAGGCGGTCGTCGCGTTCGTCGTGCTCAAGCGCTCGCGTCCGGAAGGCGAAGAGGCGGCCACGCTCGCGAAGGCGCTGCGCGACTGGGTCGGCAAGGAGATCGGGCCGATCGCGAAGCCGAAGGACATCCGCTTCGGCGACAACCTGCCGAAGACGCGCTCGGGCAAGATCATGCGGCGCCTGCTGCGCTCGCTCGCGAAGGGCGAGGCGATCACGCAGGACACGTCGACGCTCGAGAACCCCGCGATCCTCGAACAGCTCGCCGAAGTGCGCTAAACGCGTGCGACGCGCGGCGCGCGATTGAGTGCGCGCCGCGCGAGCCCCTGCGCGGCAATCCCGATTGCCCGCGCAGGGGCTTTTTGTTACACAAGCGCATGGCCGCTTCTTCTTCAGGTTCTTCTTCGCCGACGCCGACGCATACCGCCGAGCCGCCGTTCGTGCCGGCACGGCTCGCGCGCGCACACGCGCGCTACTGGCGTTTCAACGTCGCGCTGATCGCCGTGTTGATGACGATCGGCTGCATCGTATCGTTCATCGTGCCGCTCTTCGCGCCGGCGCTCGAGCCTCTGCGCTTCGCCGGTTTCAGCCTGCCGTTCTACGTCGGCGCGCAAGGCGCGATTCTCGTCTATCTCGCGTTGATCGCCGTCTACATCGTGCTGATGCAGCGCGCCGACCGAATCCTGCGGCGCGACTACGACGCGTGTGCGGGCGAGGCGAAGCGTGACGACGCCCATCCGCATCCGACGGACGCCGACGCATGCTGACGAATCGGCTGGTTCGGGCGTATGCGCTATACACGATCGGCTTCGTCGCGTTCGTGCTGCTGCTCTGGCGGATCGAGCGCGCGACCGGACCGGGCGTGTGGATCGGCTACGTTTTCCTGTTCGTGCCGATCGCGGTGTATGCGGTGATCGGGCTGCTGTCGCGAACGTCGGATCTCGTCGAATACTACGTCGCCGGGCGGCGCGTGCCGTCCGCGTTCAACGGCATGGCGACCGCCGCCGACTGGCTCTCCGCCGCCTCGTTCATCGGCCTCGCGGGCTCGCTGTACGCGACCGGCTACGACGCGCTCGCGTACTTGATGGGCTGGACGGGCGGCTTCTGCCTTGTCGCGTTCCTGCTCGCGCCTTACGTGCGCAAGCTCGCGCGCTACACGATTCCCGATTTCCTCGGCACGCGCTTCTCGAGCACGCTCGTGAGGGCGCTTGCGGCGATCGCCGCGATCCTGTGCTCGTTCGTCTACCTCGTCGCGCAGATACAGGGCATCGGCCTCATCGCGACGCGCTTCATCGGCGTCGATTTCTCGATCGGCATCTTCTGCGGACTGGCGGGGATTCTCGTTTGCTCGTTTCTCGGCGGGATGCGCGCGGTCACGTGGACGCAGGTCGCGCAGTACATCATCCTGATCATCGCGTTCCTGCTGCCGGTTTCGCTGATCTCGATGAAGAACGGCCTCGGGCCCGTGCCGCAGTTCAATTACGGCCATCTGATGTCGCGCGCCGAAAAGCTCGAGGCGCAGATGCGCGACGCGCCGCAGGAGCGGCAGGTGCGCGACGCGTATCGCCGGCAGGCGGCCGAGATCCAGGCGCAGCTCGATAGGCTGCCGGCGTCGTACGACGACGCGCGCGCGCGGCTCGTGGCAGAAGTGGCCGCGCTGCGCCGGCACAACGGGCCGCTGCGCGAGATCAACCAGCGCGAGCGCGAGCTCGCCGAATTTCCGCGCGATTCGGCGGCGGCGCGGATTGCGTGGGAGCAGGCGCGCGACGATCTGCTCGCGCGCGCGGCCGATCCGGTGCCGATGCACGAGCCGTTTCCGGCCGCGAGCGACGACGACCGCCGGCCGCGCGAGCGCAACTTCCTCGCGCTGCTGCTGTGCCTGTCGCTCGGCACGGCGAGCCTGCCGCACATCCTGACGCGCTACAACACGACGACGTCGGTTGCATCCGCGCGGCGCTCGGTCGGCTGGACGTTGTTCTTCATCGCGCTGTTCTACCTGACGGTGCCGGTGCTCGCGGTGCTGATCAAATACGAGATCCTGACGAACCTGGTGGGGCGGCCGTTCGCCGATCTGCCCGCATGGATCACGCAATGGCATCGATTCGAGCCGGGGCTCATCAGCGTCGTCGATCAATTGCGCGACGGCATCGTCCACTGGTCCGAGATCCAGATGCAGCCCGACATCGTCGTGCTCGCGGCGCCGGAGATTGCGGGGCTGCCGTACGTCGTGTCGGGGCTGATCGCGGCGGGTGCGCTTGCCGCGGCGCTGTCGACGGCGGACGGGCTGCTGCTGACGATCGCGAACGCGCTGTCGCACGACGTCTACTACCACATGGTCGCGCCAGACGCGTCGAGCCAGCGGCGCGTGACGATTTCGAAGGTGCTGCTGCTCGGCGTCGCGCTGTTCGCGTCGTATGTCGCGTCGCTGAATACCGGGAAGATCCTGTTTCTCGTCGGGGCGGCGTTTTCGCTCGCGGCATCGAGCTTTTTCCCGGTGCTCGTGCTCGGCGTGTTCTGGAAGCGCACGACGACGCGCGGCGCGGTGGCGGGGATGGTGACGGGGCTGGGCGTATGCGTTTATTACATCGTGTCGACGTATCCGCTCTTCACGCAGATCACGGGCTTTGCGGGACCGAGCTGGTTCGGCATCGAGCCGATCAGTTCCGGCGTGTTCGGCGTGCCGGCCGGGTTTGCGACGGCGATCGCCGTGAGCCTGCTGGATCGGCGGCCGGACGCCTATACGAACGCGCTCGTCGACTACATCCGGCATCCGTGACGCGGGTTTTGCCAAGGGGTGGCGGTGCGGTTCCGGAATTTGCTATACTTGCCGTCTTCCGGAGAGATGGATGAGTGGTTTAAGTCGCACGCCTGGAAAGCGTGTATAGGTGAAAGCCTATCGGGGGTTCGAATCCCCCTCTCTCCGCCAGAATTCCTTTATAATTCAAGTGCTTGGCGAAGCGGGTGGCGATTAATTGCCTTGATTTCCTGCTGTTTTCTGTACGGAATCGCAACTTAATCGCAACGTCGATTCCGCAAACTTCTCCACTGCTTTTCCGCCCGCATCGGGGTCCGCCGTAGGCATCCACCTAGCGTAGATTCGAACGGTTGTGTTCTGGTTCGAATGGCCCATTTGGCGAGCTACCCACATTGGATGCTCCCCAGCGGAGAGCATCATAGATGCGTATGTATGGCGTGTCTGGTAAGGCTTTCTGTACTTGACCTGTGCCTTCTTTAGTCCCCGAGTCCACACTATCCGGATGGGGGAGTCCCCGGACCATCGAGCATCGTTTCGCGGGTCCTGGAATACTTCCCGGCCTTGTAGATACGTGTGAGCCTTTTGGGCGACTAGCGCAGACATGGCAGGCGGCAAGAGCTTTACCTCCCGGCGACTTGAACGTGTCTTCGTGTCCTCTGCCTCCTTTGCGGTCTGGGTCAATGCCCGTTTGACGACTATCACGCCGCGCTTCCAATCGATGTCCGTCCAATTGAGCGCGACAAGCTCCGAAGTACGTAGCCCGGTCCAAAACGCGAACCGAAACATATTTGCCGCCTGTGGAGGCATGGCTGCGACAATTTCCCGTTGCTCGTCCGCAGTGAATGGGTCTACGTCGTCCTCCTCCTTCGGTGCCTCCTTCTTCCGGTATGTCCACCCGTGGAGGGGATTGGCGGTCAACAACTCATCCTGTACCGCGTCTTCGAGTGCCTTCCGTACAACACTCTGGATGTTGGCAAGACGTTTGTTTGTACATTCCATCTTGTCCAGCCAGTCCCGGAAATCGTTTCGCTTGAGGCTGCCAAGCTCCCGTGAACCGAAGGTCGGAACAAGGTGATACGTCACGATCTTCCGGTACCCATCGAGCGTACTTGCCTTAAGGTGTTTGGCTTGGGCGCAGTCCTGCAAGTACGCATCCGGAATGCCACCACTCCCCGCAGCACATCCCGCCAGTAGGGCCGCCAAGACGACGGCCAACATTCCCTTACTTCCCTTCATCCGCATCCCCGTAGATCGCCTCCCAAATCGCATCAGGGACGACGGTCTGAGCCGTCGCGGGGTATGCCTTGACCGAATCACGCTTGGAGACATTCATGGAAAACAACTACGGACGGATGCTCGGCACGGCGACAAAACGGCCGATGCCAGACGGCTCATATCAGATCGTCGCCTCTTTCAGTTGTTACTCGTATCCGGGGTGTGATGCCGACTACGCTGCTTACGAATTTAACGCCTTGGTCAATATGGCCGGCTCACGTTGATCAAGGAGACGCATCTCATGGAACCACTGACCGGCTTCATCCTGTACGCAGTCTTTGCTCTGCTCGTGGCAGCCATCGCGAAGAAGAAGGGCTTGCGCGGATGGGTATATTTTCTCGTGACCATCGTTCTCGGACCGGTCGTTGTAATGGGGACATCGGTCGTGACCCAAGGGACCGCGAGTGGTGTCCTCGCGGCAACGCTGGCGTTCTTCGTGCCGGTTATCGCGCTGGTCGCGGTGTTGCTTGCCAAAAATGGCCAGCAGATCGCCGCTGAGACCGGGCGGTTCGGTGGATACAGGAAGTGTCCGTTTTGCGCCGAGCCAGTACGGGTTGAGGCGATCAAGTGCAAGCACTGCGGCTCGGCGCTGGAGCCCCCGGCTTCTGGCACTACTTCCGCGAAGGACGACTAGTGTCGGTTCAGCAGCGCATCTGTCCTATGTCGTCGCCCGGAGCCGGGGTATCCATATGTCGGCAGAGTTTTCATGGGCGAAGTTCGAGTATGATCAAGAGGCCTTAAACCAACTGCACGGATTATGGACATCGCTACTCAAAAACAACTTGAAGACCTGAAAGCGCAACACGCTCCGCTGATCGAGCAACTCGTGGCTCGCAGAAGAAATAGTGTGCAGAGCGCCTTGAACGTCGCTGGCGAGGAGTTTCGCAGCTATTTTGAAAGTCTTGGCTTTCAGGTGAGCGGCAGCTATCCGAGTCGGATGACCGCCAAATATCAATCGCTCGAATTTTCATTGCAGTTTGACGAGGCTCAGAGAATCGGATGCTGGGCCGTTGCAGAAGTTCAGCAAATTGCGCCGAAAAAGGCGGCCGCCAGCGCGATGCTCGTAATGAAAGGCACCGGGTCGACGCTGCACGCTGGGCAATCTGATCCTGTCACTGAAATGAAGCGTGAAATTCAGGAAACGCAGATTGCTCTCGCTGGCCCGGAGCCACAGTTTGAATTCATGACCAAGGAGGCTGCCGGCGTCGGGCAACGGCCGGGTATGCCAGCGCTTAAGCGATATACGTCGTTCGGCGAATTCCTTCGCGACAAATTCAAGTAAAAACGCCGTTCGCGAGCGAGTAGCGCTGCCTACTAGCTTGCGGAGGCACCCGGCGGACATATCTGACCACAACCGTCCGTTTTTGGACGTCTGACGACGACGTGTCCAAAAGCCTGCCTAGCGCCCGCGTACACCCTTCCAATGTTTTGCACGTCGTTTTCGGACATGAGGGGCAGCTGAGTTTTGCCCGGCGGGCGAGCGATACCGGGACCCAGGGGTTAGACTAGCGGCGTCCACAAGCACCGACAACAAGGACGCCGCCATGCCCGACACGAAGCCGGACCCGCAGTTTCAACTTGAGCACTTGCCGGCCGGGTCCGCCCCCAACCCGCGCAATCTTTATTTCACGGCCATCATGTCCCAGATGGCTTACAAGCTCGAAGAGTACAGCGGAAAGCAATTCGCAAACGGCACACTTTCCCACTTCCGAGTTGGGAATCTTCGCGGGCTCGTCTTGGACAGCCCGAGCGTCTTTGTCATCGCACTTACCGGCTCGGAAACTGCAAAGGACTGGCTGTCGAATCTGGACATGCGAAAGGTGCGCACTCCGTTCGGTGGCGTGCATTCGGGCTTCATGCGCTCCTTCCTTGAGATCGAGCACGAAGTGATTCCGTACATCTGGACCCTATCAATCGTGGACAAGCCAATCGTGATCTGCGGGCACAGTCGCGGCGGCGCGCTTGGACAGCTTCTGGCGGCCATCCTTCATCACCGGGGAACGCCCGTCCATTCCGTTTACACCTTCAACTCGCCAAAGGTCGGCGGACGAGATTTCGCGGAATACATGCAGCGCACCGGCATCCCACTGCATCTGGTCGTCAATGGCAATGATTTGGTTTCCCAATTGCCCCCGTCGTCGTGGGGCGAATGGTTTCGACTGGTGTTCTTCGTGCTTCCTATGAACTTGCTCTTGGCTGTCCCACTTATGCTCGTGGGCCGGATTTTGAGGCGAAACAAGCGTGTCCCTTGAAGGCAGAGCACTGCTTCACTATATCCCATGATCCAACCCGCTGTAGGGCCGATAACGCGTTACCGCGCGCCGCCTATCAATTGGCCGTTGCTCTTTGAGAGAGGTCAGAGGTGGCCTCACTCGTTCGGACAGTTTTCTGAGATTTTTAAGTGGAACGTCCGAGGCAATCATGCTGCCGATTTGATCGCAGGCAGCGTCGCGAAGTATGCCTCATCCGGCGTCCGATCCGCCAGGCTCGAATGGGGCCGTTTTCGGTTGTACAGCTCGATGTAGTCGCCGATGGAGCGCCGGGCATGGCTGACCGACTCGTAAGCTCGCAGGTAAACCTCTTCGTACTTGACGCTGCGCCACACGCGTTCGACGAACACGTTGTCGCGCCAGGCCCCTTTACCGTCCATCGACAGCCGCACGCCTCGACCCAGTACGGCCTCGGTGAACGCGCCCGCCGTGAACTGGCTGCCCTGATCGGTGTTCACAATGTCCGGCAGCCCGTAGCGCGCGAACGCTTCCTCGAGCGCCTCGACGGCGTGCACTGCTTCCAGCGTGATCGCCACCCGGTGCGAGAGCACCTTGCGACTTGACCAATCCACTACTGCCGTCAGGTACACGAAGCCTCGCGCCATCGGAATGTATGTCGTGTCCAGTGCCCACGCCTGATTGGCCCGGGCGATTTTCATGCCGCGCAGCAGGTACGGCCAGATCTTGTGCTGCGCATTGCGTCGGCTCGTGTTCGGCTTGCAGTACAGCGCTTCCACGCCCATGCGTTTCATCAGCGTGCGCACGCGGCGGCGGCCGACCTCATAGCCTTCCCGGCGCAACAGACGCGCCAGCATCCGCGCTCCGGCAAACGGAAACTCCATGTGCAGTTCGTCGATCCGCCGCATCAGCAACTGGTCCGCCTCGCTCACTGGCTGCGCCCGGTAATACGCGCTCGATCTCGCGATGCCAACCAGTCGCGTCTGTCGCGAAACCGGCAGCGCATGCGTACGGTCAATCATCGCTTTGCGCTCAGCAGTCCGGCTTTGCCGAGCGCTCCTGACAAAAAATCGTTCTCCAGCGTCAACTGTCCGATTTTCGCGTGCAGCGTTTTCACGTCCACCGGCGGCTCGTTCGACGGTGGAGCGGCCGCGCCGAACACATCCGCCGCACGCTCCTGCAGTTGCCGCTTCCACTCCGTGATCTGGTTCGGGTGCACATCGAACTGCTGCGCCAGTTCGGCCAGCGTGCGCTCGCCCTTGACCGCCGCCAGGGCCACTTTCGCTTTGAACGCCGCTGAGTGCGTCCGTCGGGTTCTCTTCGTCATCTTTCCGGTTCCTTTGCCTGCATTATCGCTGGCTCAGGCCCCGGGCATTCCACTTACCCGACTGTCCGAATTTGCGCGGCCACCTCTGTCGTTCGTTCCCAGCGCGGCGACTCGGATTCACGCAACGGGTCGTCAGTTGACCGTCAGGGTATAACATCCCGGCGACAAGCTTGACGCACGGCACCAAGGGGTTAATGTTCGGCCATATTTGTTCGATTGGGGGGCGCGAAGTTGAGCCGAGTCTTTGCCTACTGCCGGGTCTCGACAGCCGAGCAGACAACAGACAATCAAGTCGTCGAAATCCGTGCAGCCGGCTTCAGCCGCCAAACCATCATGCGGCTGCGTGCGCGAGGCGATGTGGTCAGCGTGACGTAAGGGTGGTCTGTGGGACCGATCTGCTTGGTCCTACAGACCACCCTTCGTTTCCTCAGTACACTGCTCCGATGGAGTACAGTTCGGCGACCTCGCAACGGCCACGGTGGCCGATCTGGTCGGCCAAATTGGCCGGTCGGTCTCTTTGGTTTTGCAACCAGTTTCAAAATATAGAGAACGTCTAAATGAGCACCATCACAGGGCGGTCCTCGCGCCGTCTGTTCAAACAGTTCAGCAACGTCCCGAACGGCGTGCCGGTGACTGAATCCGTCCGAGTGGTCTATAGCGTCGAGCCATTACACGCTGAAATCCTGCTGGCACGCCGTCTCGCTTATCAGAGCCAGGACCCGCGCTGCGGTGGGCTGCGCCTCTACGACGACACCTTCTTGTCCGAGGTCCGCGCTGTGCTGTCCCGCCGCCCGGAGGACATCGATCTGCCCGCTTCGTTCGAGCGTTGAGACCCATCTCGGCTTACATGGTAGCGGACTGCATCGCGCGGCCGGGGCGTGCGCAGGCTGGAGTTTGGTATTTCAAAGGGATTAGCGATGAATCAAGAATGGATTCTACAAACAAAAGAAACGCGCCGAGCCTTCGCGGAGGCAACCTGGGTTCCTTTGAGGGCGTCGCACAACGACGAGCAGGGTGAAGTTCGGAAAGTGGGCTATGTCAGCGAATACTTTGGCTGTGGGTCCGTTGCGTTCCCACCGGAGCATCGCGAGGTCGCCGAACGACTTAGCTGGTCTGATATCGGAATCAGTCACAACGTGCAGCCGTATGCTTACGAAGACGGACACTATTCGCCTATCGACCAGTACCAGTACAACGACAAGGAACCGATC
Organism: Burkholderia savannae; assembly: GCF_001524445.2. Lineage (NCBI taxonomy): Bacteria > Pseudomonadati > Pseudomonadota > Betaproteobacteria > Burkholderiales > Burkholderiaceae > Burkholderia > Burkholderia savannae. Next base: position 1,530,285 of record NZ_CP013418.1, on the reverse strand, counting down.
GGAGTCGAACTTGTTTTCGAACATCCGCAACCGGTCGTTGGCGGAACGCAGTGGATTCTGAATCCCGACCTTGTCGTTGCTCTACATCTGATAAAGGATGGAGGCAACTGGGTAAGGCCTGAAGAGGATTTCGTGATTGTCGCGCGCGAAGTGCTTGATGAAAAAGACGGGCATCGCCTGATCGAGATCAAGCGCGAATTTCTCATGGACTATTTGGCAGCTAGGAATCTTTCGCTTCGCCTGTCGTACTACCGCCAACGGGTCGAAAACGTCGTCGCCCTTGAAGGCAGCGCATACGAGAATCTGGACGACCGCGAAGAAGAACGAGACGGCGGGCGGTTCGAGCTTCGTATTCGTAGCGTGGACGATGTATTCGGCGGAAGCTGGGCAACCTTCCGGGCATGGCGAACCGATGTTGACGAAGATGAAGACGCTCCCGTAATGGGACCGGAAAGCGACGACAACACCGATTACGAAACCGGACATGGGCATCACAGCGGCTTTGACGGTGTGCGGGTGGAGGGTGAATTTTGGCGCGACGAATGGATCGAACACCGAGGCCAAAGCGTCCGCGTTCGAGGTGACGCGGATAGGAACCTTCCTCAATTCATCGTTGAGACTGACGGAAAGCGCATGTCGTCTTCCGAATTAGACTATGAGGATGTCGGTCGTTGGCTGTGGTTCCGCTCTAGCATCGTCAACGAACTTCTCGGCCACCGTGGCTTTTCTCTTGGATGGTACACGGCGGAAACCGGCGGTATTCGATCCACGTCCGGCTATGTGACGCACTTCGGGGTCAACTCTTCGGATCTGGTCACGGTCTACGCCCATGATGTTGCGCGCCTTGCCGCATGGGAACAGCACATTTGGGCTGCTCACAACGTCGTGCCTGATGGAAAAGTTTCGAACGAGCTGCTGTCAGCGCAGGTGAAAGCGCAGGTAGCACCCACGCACGCTGTTGAAGAAATGCTGTTCGAAAGCATGCGGATGCTAGAAGGGGGCTTTCGCGAGAACTTCGGTGTCGGGCTGTACACACACGAGATTGATGATGTGGAGGTCATGCAGCATGTGTCGCGCTTTGCGAGCAAGGACCAAGCTTCATTGCTCAGGCTCGCGAAGGAGCTTGTTCGGGTATTTTCGGACCGCCTCGATGTGCGCGCACTCCGCAAGCTTTCGACGCATGCGGAGAAGGAGAAGCTGGGATCAAACAAGCTCCTTCAGGATATCTTGGCGCAAAAGGTTGGAGCCGAGAAAGCTCGCCGCATCTTTGGCCCTATCGCTGGTACCTATGATATGCGGGTAGGTGACGCGCATCCGACCAGCTCGAAAATCGGAGAAGCGCTCAAGCTTGCCGAAATTGATGTGAGCCGTTCGTTCATGCGACAGGGCGAGCAACTGATTCACAATTTCGGCCGATCTGTGTGGTGGACAGGTAAATTGCTCTTTGGCGAATCGCAAGAGCGAGGAGCGTAGAATCGGTGCGTTGCTGGGCCGATGCGATTACGAGGTCAACGGGACGTGCCGCATGACAAGCGCTGCCGGTGCCGCCGTTGAATGCCTCATAGTGGAGGGCGGGCGTGATTCAGTTTCTTGCCGATCAGCTTGACCAATTGGACTTGGCACTTGATCAGCTCGCGCTCAAGGACCGAAATTTCGACCGGTTCGCGCTGATGCTGATTGACAATGCAGTCGAACTGACATTGCACGAGCATGCACAGGATATTCGTCGCGACGCCGAACTGTATCCGCCGGACGATGGCCCCCGATGCGACCCAAAGCTCGTGACCGCCGCGTTAGGTCCATATTTCGATGCGAAGATAAAGCTTGCCCGGACGACGGGACTCGTCATTGGCGAGTTGGCGGACACCATCCAGTATCTGCATGGATTTCGCAATTCCGCCTATCACCGAGGCGCGCGCCACGATGGCATTCTGCATGCACTTGCGCTCTTCTACGCCCGCAGCGCGTGCCAACTGCTCGCGAAGTACGAGCCGCTTTTTTGGTCGACTTCCGGTAGAGACAGCATCCCGCATCGCGCCGTGAAGTACCTTGGCTCGGTGAAATCCGTTTCGCCTAGGGAAGCATTCAAGCTGGCGTGGGAGCGCTTGGGCGATGTTGCAGCCCATCACGGCGACACCTTAATCGATGATTTGCATTCGGATATGGCGCGCACGATTGATCTTGCCGATGAACAGGTAACGTTTCTCGCTCAACATCCCGAACCGAACGGAACGCCCCGCGATCAGGTCGTGATCGACTGCTTGTTGTGGCCGATCGCGTTCTCAGACGAAGGCGAGAAATATGCTGCGGCACATGGTGGCCCTGTGCCGATGACACCGGAATATCTGACGTGGATCGCGCAAAACTACCCGTGGCCGGTACGGACGGACCCAATTCCGTCATGGCGAAATAGGGCACCCATCTCGCACATCACGTTGATAGCGACGGGGGAGTGGAACAGTATGGGCGCTCGGACGCGACCTTCCTTCTCACGATGGCGGCTGCGGTAATCACGAGGGCCGCAGCGAGAGCGCCAGCTCATAAATGAGGTCGGGAAGTTCGCCGCGAACCGCATCAATTTCCGGAAATATTGGCGCTCTTCAACCGCCACAGGAAGTAGCCTGACCTGAGACGTTTCTTGTATCCATCTGGCAAGTGAGTTCTCTTTTATCCCAGAGGCAAGGAGAACTCGATGAAGAAGCGATTTACCGACGAGCAGATCATCCGGATCTTGCGCGAGGCCGAGAGCCGGGACGAGCCGGTGAAGGATCTGTGCAAGCGCCACAACATCTCGGAACAGACGTTCTATCGTTGGCGCAACAAGTTCGGCGGCATGGATGTGGCCGACGCCCGCCGGCTCAAGGATCTGGAATCGGAGAACGAGCGGCTCAAGCGTTTGATCGCCGAGCAATTGCTGGTTATCGACGGCCTGAAGGAATTCAGCCGAAAAAAATGAGTACCCCAACGGGCCGGCGCGAAGCGCTGGAAGTCCTGACTCGGCGGGGGCTATCACAACGCAAGGCATGTTCTATCTGGGGCTGAGTCGCCGGGCGGCCACCTATACGCTCAACCGGAGAAGGACCGGAGCCTGGGCGAGCGGCTGATCGCGGCTGCTCAGGAAGTGCCGCGCTTCGGCTACCGGCGGATGTCGGCTTGGCTGGCGCTGGGCGAATCGCGCGTGCGGCGAATGTGGCGAGCCTTGCAGCTCAACATTCCGCGTCGGCGGCCTCGCCGTCGTCGTTGTGGCAACGACATTCGCCTGCCCGGTGCGACACAACCGAATTCGGTATGGAGCTACGACTTCGTGCACGACCAGTTGGTGGACGGGCGGGCATTGAAGATGCTTTGCGTGATCGATGAATACACTCGCGAATGCCTGGCGATCGAAGTCGGTGCCAGCTTGCGGTCGCAGGATGTGATCTTGACGCTGTCGCGACTGATGCGGCTGTACGGCAAGCCCGCATTCGTTCGGTCTGACAACGGCGCTGAATTTACTGCTGCCAAGGTTATGCGCTGGCTGCGAGACGCTGCAATCGGTCCGGCCTTCATCGCGCCTGGCAGTCCGTGGCAAAACGGGTTCGTCGAGAGCTTTAACGGCAAGCTGCGTGACGAATTGCTGAACCGGGAATGGTTCCGCAGCCGTGCCGAGGCCAAGGTACTCATCGAACGCTGGCGGCAGTTCTACAACGAGCGCCGGCCCCATAGCGCGCATCGCTATCAACCTCCGGCCACGGTCCGTCGAGCCTGGTTGGATTCCGATAATATCGACGCGAAACTCACTGCCTGATTGGCTACAAAATCCCGCCGCAGGTCAATTCGACGCGGAGAGGAATTGGGGTGCGGGTGGGTGAGATGTGGCGTTAATCGAGGATGTTGTTTTGCTTGATGATTTCGTCGCTGGGGCGGCGCTTTTTTTGAATCGTGTGCGAGATAGCGCGTTCGAATTCGGGGGAGCCGGACTGAGCGGAATGAGCGAAATTTTGAATGACGAACATTCCGGCGATGGGCAGCTGTTCGTTCATCACTTGTTCACGGAGCTTCGGAGCCTTGAAGCGCTTGCGGTGACGAAGGCGCGCGGTCGCGTGGCTCGGCATGGCGATTCCGCCAAAACGGCGCACGACGACTTTCGCGGTGACGGGCGTAAAACATGTCGGAAACGGGGGCGTCGTATCGTTCGATGTCGAAAATCTGCATCGCATCGCATCGCATTGCAGCAGCCCATGCCGGCCGCGACCTTCCGAGAAATTCGCCGTCAGGTGATCCCATGGGCTTTCTTCCACTTGCGCAAACGCGCGCGCGCATTGGCATACGGCGACGACGTATTGAATTGGATCATCCGTCCCAGCGTGTATTTCTCGTACCAGCGCGCGCCATACAGAGATTCGTCGGTTTCCCGCTCGACGAGCGACACGATGCGCGCGTGCACGTCGGCGAACCGGTGCAGCAAGCCGGGATAGTCGTCATGGGCATGATCGGCATAGAACTTCTGTGCCAGGCGCCCCAGTTCGTTCCACTTGTACCCGGTATCGGGAAAATCCACCGGCCGGCCGTGCGCGCTGGCGTCGCACCATTTCAGCACCAACTGGTTCCAGCCGATCAGGTAGGCCACCAGATCGGCCGCGCTCATCCGCGTGCCTCGTGCGTGGCCTTCCAGGGTAGCCTCACGTGCGCGTTCCGGCGGCACGCCGGCAAGGTCCGCCGCCAGCTTTTCGTAAGTGGTGCGGATCGCATCCAGCAATTCCTGCCTGGTTTGTGGGATAGCCATGTCGTGTGATTCCCGCGCGTTGTCGAATGCGTTCGGATGCCGACGGACGACGGCCCGCCAGGCAGGGAACAATCGTTTTGGTTCGGCGGCGGCTACGTCGCCGCTGCAAGATAGCGGAAGTTGTCCCGTGCGGCGGCCGAGCCGAGCATCCGGCGCTCGTATCATGCGCAAGGCAACCGCGCGCCGATCCGTTTCGATTGTGAGCGCGTTGCGCGCGCGTCGGCAATGGTCAATCAACGTGCGAACTCGTTGGGCTTTCGCTTGTCGATTCGCCACAACGTCGAGGCGCTTGGCGCGATCGATCTTGATCTCTTTCGCTCGCGCCGCAGATTCGCCGGCGCAAGCCGCTTTCGATCGGCGAAATCGCGGCGATGCCGTTCTTCTCGATACGGCTCGCGCAGGACTTGCCGGCCGATTTTCGACGTTCGATCCGAATCGCTGCACACAGTTCAAAATCCCTTATCCTGCGTTTCTGGCGTCAGTCGTCCGGGCGGCAACGGACACGAACACCTGGAACGGTCGTCCGGCTTCGCGCCGGGCGTTCGAGCAACGGAACGGAATGCATCGGCGCGACGGGCGACGGCATGGCCTGCCGGCCGGCAAGAGAATCGCCGGGCGATGTGGCAAGGCCGCCGTCGTCGCCGATGCACGCCACGCACCGAGGAATTCAGGATGAAGCTGCTTCTCGTCGGATCGACCGGGCTCGTCGGCCGACACGTGCTGGACCTGGCGCTTGCCGATCCGCGTGTCGACGGCGTGGTGGCGCTCGCGCGCCGCGCGCTGCCTGCACATCCGAAGCTGCACGCGCCGCGCGTCGACTTCGATCGCCTGCCCGACGACGCGCCGTGGTGGCGCGCGGACGCGGTGATCTGCACGCTCGGCACGACGATGCGCGCCGCGGGCTCCCGGCCCGCGTTCAGGCGCGTCGATCACGACTATCCGCTCGCGGTCGCGCGCATCGCCCGGCAGCACGGCACGCCGACCTACGTGCTCAATTCGGCCGTCGGCGCCGATCCGTCGTCGCGCTTCTTCTACAACCGCGTGAAGGGCGAACTGGAGCGGGATCTGGCCGGTCTCGGCTTCGCTTCATTCACCGCAGTGCGGCCGGGGCTGATCGGTGGGCAGCGCGGCGAGTTTCGCGCCGGCGAGCGGGCCGCGGTGCTCGCGCTGACGCTGCTCGGGCCGCTGCTGCCGCGCGGCTGGCGGATCAACCCGGCGCCGCGGATCGCCCGCGCACTGATCGAGGCGGCGCTGGTTCCGGAGCCGGGCGGGCATGTCGTGGCGTCCGATCGATTGACCTGACCGCCACGCACGTCGGCCCGAACGTCGGCCGGTGGCGCTTGCGCGCCACGGGCGCCGTCAGCGAAGACGGCTAACGAACGCTATCCTTGCGCTTGTGCGAGCGCTGCCGGTAGTCGTCGGACGATGGACGATGAGCGATGGGTTACGGGTTACGGGCGTCGGCGTCGGCGTCGGCGTCGAAAGACGCATCGTCGAGCCGATCGGTGGCCGTTGCGTCGCGCCGCGCTTGCAAGTGCATGTCGGTCGGCTCGCCGCCGTCGCTTGGGCGGCGCAGGCGAGGTTGGAAGCGATGGATGCGATGCGCATGGCGACCGCATCGAAGCGAGGCCGTCGGCGCATCGGCGACGCATGGCAAGCAACGCGCTCCGGGCGCGCGGCGTGCGGTGCGCAGCGTGTGGCATGAGGTATGTGACGTGAGGCGCGCGGCGCCAAGCACGCGGCGTCGGCGAATCGATCACGTCCGAACGGTTGCAACCCGCCCGGCATCATCCCGTGGCAATTCTCTTTGTGGAGTCTGAATGGACAGTCATATCGCTGCGGTCGAGCTGAAAAAAGCTTATCGACTCATCAATCACGGTCCGACGGTGCTCGTGTCCGCGCGCCACGACGGCGTGGACAACGTAATGGCGGCGGCATGGGCGTGCGCGCTGGATTTCTCGCCGCCGAAGCTGACGGTGGTGCTCGACAAGGCGACGAAAACGCGCGAGCTCATCGAGAAGGGCGGTGGCTTCGTCGTCCAGGTGCCGACGGCGGCGCAGTTGCGACTTACGCACGAGGTCGGCAGCCATAGCCTGTCGGACCAGCCGGACAAACTGCAGCGTGCCGGCGTGCAGCTGTTTTCGATCGACGGCCACGACGTGCCTTTCGTCGCGGGCTGCTCCGCGTGGCTCGCGTGCAGGCTCGTGCCGGAGCCGCATAACCAGCAGGCCTACGACCTGTTCATCGGCGAGGTCGTAGCCGCATGGTCCGATACGCGCGCGTTCAAGGACGGGCATTGGCAATTCGAACAAGCGGAGCCGGCGTGGCGGAGCCTGCATCACGTCGCGGGCGGCCACTTCTATGCGATCGGCGACGCGCTCTCGGTTCGCGAGACCGGCGAGCAGCGCATCGAGGAAGCGTTGTAGGCACACGCGGCGCGCGCGAGGCGGGCGCGCTTCGTCGTGGGCTCGGCCGGCGAGCGCATGCTGAGTTTGCGTGCGGGCAGGCAATGAGAAGAGGGGCGATTGAATGGCGGCCCAGACACAAGCGGCCCGGAAGCGGGACACCGATCCAAGCGGTGAGCCGCCATTCAATCGCTCCTCTTCTCATTGTGGCTTGATCGTCTTCGGCCCAGCGCCGCTCGGGTGTGCCGACGAAGCCGCGCGTTACCGAAGTTTTCCCGCTCGGCTGAACCGGCTGGCGTGTTCCCGAGACGACGGCGAACCGACCGCCGGGCCGCGCGCCTGAACAGGCGTCTCTCGCCGATCGTCACGGCAGCGCGGCAAACGGCAGACGGCAGACGGCAGACGGCAAAGGCAAAGGCAAAGGCAAAGGCAAAGGCAAAGGCGCTCGCCGCCGGGCGGTTCGGGGCCGCTTCCGATCGCGTTCGTCGCCGCGCGGTCAAGTGTTCGCACGGTGCGGCGGTCGCTCGCGTATCCGCGACCGGCGCGTGCTTTGTCGGCCCGACCGCCGTTCCGTCCGGCGTTCTTCCGGGTCCTAAAAAGAATATTCGCCGATGACTCGCCTCACCTTGCGCAGCGCGTCGCGCAGCGTTTCCGGATCGACGGACCCGAGCGCGACGCGGATCGCATGCGGCACGTGCGCGGACGTCGCGAACGGCTCGGCGGTCGACACCGACACCTGCTCGCGCGTCAGCGCCATCGCGACCTGATCGGCCCGCGCTTCGTCGGCGAGCGGCAGCCACACGAAATACGATGCCGGATGACGAACGCAGTGCAGCCCCGCGAGCGCGTCGGTCGCGATGGCCTGCCGCGCCGCCGCGTCGCGGCGCTTGTCGGCCTCGAGGCGCGCGACGGTTCCGTCGTCGAGCCAGCCGCATGCGATCGCCGTCATCACGCCGGGCGTGTTCCACGTGGTGCCGCGGATCGCGCGCTCGATCGCCGGCACCCACTGCACGGGCGCCGCGACGAAACCGACGCGCAGCCCGGTCGCGACGTTCTTCGACAGCCCGGACACGTAGACGGTCGCCTCCGGCGCGAGCGCCGCGATCGGCGCGGGCGGATCGCCGGCGAGAAACGCGTACGCGGCGTCCTCGATGATCATCAGCCCGTGGTGGCGCGCGATCGCGACGAGCCGCCGCCTGCGATGCGCGCTCATCACCCAGCCGAGCGGATTGTGCAGCGTCGGCATCGTGTACACCGCGCGCACCCGACGCGTTTCGCACAGCCGCGCGAGCGCGTCGAGGTCGGGGCCCTGGCCGGACGCCGGAATCGGCGCGAGCTCGAGGCGCTGCGCGTTCGCGACGACCTTGAAGCCCGGATAGGTCAGCGCGTCGGCGGCGACGACATCGCCGGGCTGCAACAGCGCCATCGCCGTCACGGCGAGCCCGTGCTGAGCCCCGCTCACGATCGTCACCTGCTCGGCGTCGACCGACAGCCCGCGGCACGCGAGATGGCGCGCGACGGAGGCGCGCTCGTGCCACCGCCCGCCGTGCGGCTGGTAGCGCAGCAGCGCATCGAGGTCGCCCGACGATGCGAGCTGCCGCAGCGCGCTTCGCAGCAGCTCGGTCTGCTCGGGCAGCGACGGATAGTTGAAGCCGAGATCGACGACGCCGGAGGCGGCCGCGTGCTGGTCGACGCCGAGCCCGCGCGGCAGCGCGGTTTCCCGCACGAACGTGCCGCGGCCGGCTTCGCCGCTGACGAGCCCCATCGCTTCGAGTTCCGCGTAGACGCGCGTGGCTGTGACGAGCGCGAGCCCTTCTGCGGCCGCGAGCTTGCGATGGGTCGGCAGGCGCGTGCCGGGCGGCAGGCGGCCCGAGCGAATGTCGGAGGCAAGTGCGTCGACGAGGCGTTTGTAACGGGCGCGGGCCATACCGATGTATCCATGACAATTATTTGATTGTAGTGATTCTCGGGCATACGATGCGTCGTCGCAATCGATCACTGACGGAGACGACTTCATGCATATCGCCATTCTCACTTTCGAAGGCTTCAACGAGCTCGATTCGCTGATCGCGCTCGGCATTCTCAACTGTGTGAAGACGCGGGGCTGGCGCGTGTCGATCGCGAGCCCGACCGCGCGCGTGAGGTCGATGAACGGCGTCGAGATCGACGCGCAGGCGTCGCTGCGCGACGCGAGCGACGCCGATGCGGTGCTCGTCGGCAGCGGCGTGCGCACGCGCGAAGTCGTGGCCGACGACGCGCTGCTCGCGCAACTGCGGCTCGATCCGTCGCGGCAGCTACTCGGCGCGCAATGCTCGGGCACGCTCGTGCTCGCGAAGCTCGGGGTGCTCGACGGCGTGCCGGCGTGCACCGATCTCACGACGAAGCCGTGGGCGCAGGAGGCCGGCGTCGACGTGCTGAATCAGCCGTTCTTCGCGCGCGGCAACGTTGCGACGGCTGGCGGTTGCCTCGCGTCGCAGTACCTGGCCGCGTGGGTCATCGCGCGCCTCGACGGGCGGGAAGCCGCGGAGCGTGCGCTGCATTACGTCGCGCCGGTCGGCGAGAAGGAGGCGTATGTGTCGCGGGCGATGGGACATGTCGCGCCGTATTTGACGGAGGCGCCGACGGCTGCATGAGCGAATGGAGGCCGGAGACGGCTGGCGGAAGAGGCGGCCGGCCGCGCGCCCTTTGCGTCTTGACGCGGGCTTGGTTCGGATCGGGCGCAGGCCTAAGATGAAGCTTCGAGCTCGGCGGACAACGGGCGTTGCGCGGGCAGTGGCGTGACGGGGCCGGCGTTGGTCGAGGCGGAGGCGAGGTCGTGGTCGCGGCGGTGGCTGGCCGTGCGGCGCGGCCGGCGAGGCACGCGGCGCGCGACGTAGCGGTGCAGCGTTTCGTGCAGCGAAGCGGTTGATCGACGGCGAAACGATACAATCGCGGCGCTTCGATTCGTCATGCGAGGCGCGATGAACTGTGAGTGCGCGCATCGCGCTTCGAGCATCGAGCAGGGATAATCGGCCTGCCGAAGCCGAAGCCGAAGCCGAAGCCGAAGCCGAAGCCGAAGCCGAAGCCGAAGCCTGACGTCGAACGTCGAACGGGGCCCTCCTCGTCACTTCATGCATAGGCCACGCTTCATCCCGGCGAAGCACTTCGAACACCGATCGATCGCTTTCTGGAGACCCATGTCGAATTTCGGAATCGCACGCGGCGGGCATCGAGGCCCGCAAGCGGCCCTCCACGAAACGGCGGACGGCGCGGCGAGCCGCGACGCCGGCCGTCCGCCGCCCGCGCGGATCTTCGCCTTCAATGGCGACGCGGACGGCCTGTGCGCGCTGCAGCAGCTGCGTCTTGCCGAAGGGCCGGGCGGAACGCTCGTGACGGGCGTCAAGCGGGACGTTCGATTGCTGGACCGCGTGTCGGCCGCCGCCGGCGACGAGATCACGGTTCTCGACGTGTCGCACGACCAGAACCGCGCGGACGTCGAGCGGCTGCTCGCGGCCGGTGCGCGGCTGCGCTACTTCGATCACCACTTCGCGGGCGCGCTGCCCGACCATCCGAATTTCCACGCGTACATCGACACCGCCGCCGACGTCTGCACGAGCGCGATCGTCGACCGATTCCTGAACGGGCGTCACGCGCGCTGGGCAATCGTTGCGGCGTTCGGCGACGCGCTGCCGCAACTCGGCGAAGCGCTTGCGCGCGCGCATCGCGTCGAGCCGGCGGCGCTCGAGCAATACGCGCGGCTCGGCCGGTGCCTGAATTACAACGCATATGGCGAGCGCGTCGACGATCTGCATTTCGATCCCGCGGCATTGGCGGAGACGATGCAGCCGTTCGCGGACCCGCTCGGCTTCATCGACGGAACCGACGTGCTGCGCGTGCTGAGCGACGGTTACGAAGACGATCTGGGCCGAGCGCGCGCGGTGCGCCCGGAGGTGGCGACGTCCCGCGCGATGATGCTCGTGCTGCCGTCCGAGCGCTGGGCGCGCCGCGTGACCGGCGTACTCGCGAACGAGCTCATGCGCGAGCATCCGGCGTGCGCGCTGGCGATTCTGAGTCCGAGGACGGACGGCGGCTACGTCGTCAGCGTGCGCGTGCCCGAGAACGACGCGATCGGGGCGGACGATTTTTGCCGAGGCTTCGCAACGGGCGGCGGGCGAAAGCGCGCGGCGGGCGTCAATCATCTGCCGGCCGACCGGGTCGACCGGTTCGCCGCGCAATTCAGGGCGACGTTCGACGGGCGCGGCAAGAGCGCGTGAGACGCGCGAGCGGCCGGCTGTTGGGGAACGCGAGCGGAAGGGCGATCGGAGCGGGCTGCCGCAGGGCGGCGAACGTGGGTTGCGCGAGCCGGCGCTCGCGCATGCGGCGGCATTGCCGAAGCGCGTTGAGCGGCGGTGCGCGGCGCGCTCGCCGCATCGTTCGGTTCCGCGCGACGCGCGTCACGGTCACGAAACGGTTTCGCCGCCGGGCGCCGACTCGCGAACCGCGCCCGTGACGAACCCGCTGCCCCGCTCGTTCCGGCGCTCCGCGCCCCGGCTCAGCCGCCGCTCGCCGAATTCGCTTCCGTCACGCGCGCGCCGCCCGTCGTCAGCATCGCGCGCAGCCGCGCGGCGTCGAAGAAATCGGAATGACGCCCGGCGGAATCCAGCAGCACCATCACGACATCGCGCCCGTCGATCGTCGTCTGCATCACGAGACAAATGCCGGACTCCTTGATATAGCCCGTCTTCTGCACGCCGATGTTCCAGCCCGCGTCGCGCAGCAGGATGTTCGTGCTGTGGTAGTAGAGCGTGCGCAGGCCCGTGTCGACCTCGTATTTCAGATCGGTCGAATAGTCGCGGATCAGCGGATATCGATAAGCCGCCTCGACCATCTTCGCGAGATCGCGCGCGGTCGACATGTTGTATTTCGACAGCCCGGTCGGATTCTCGAAATGCGTGTCGACCATGCCGAGCGATCGCGCTTTCTGGTTCATCGCTTCGACGAATGCCGGGCGGCCGCCGGGGTAGTAGCGCGACAGCGCCGCCGCCGCGCGATTCTCGGACGCCATCAGCGCGATGTGAAGCATGTCGTCGCGGCTCAGCGCCGAGCCGATCGCGAGGCGCGAGCCGGTGAACTTGTCCTGGTCGCGATCGTCGTCGGTCACTTCGATCCGCTCGTCGAGCGGCGCCTTCGAATCGAGCACGACCATCGCGGTCATCAGCTTCGTCACCGACGCAATCGGCACGACTGATTGCGCATTTCGCTCGAACAGCGTTTCGCCGGTGTGCTGGTCGATCATGTAGGCGATGTTCGAACGGAGTCCGAACGGTTGCGACGTGCCGCGCGGCTCGAACGGGCGAGCGCCGAGCGGCGCGCGCGGCGAGAACGCGATGCGGTGCACGCCGCTCGCCAGCCGGTAGCGGCCGGCCTTTACGTGGTGCGTGGCGAGCGGCGCATGAGCCGATTGCGGATGAAAGCTCGCTTTCCTAATGAACACGGACGTGGCGGGATGCCGCTTCGGCACGGCGGAATTCGCGTGCGCGTCGAACGACGGGACGGCGAGTGCGGACGCGAGGGCGATCGGCAACGCCGCCCACTTCGATCGACGAAGTACGGTTCTGCACATCGCTTTCAACGAGGAAAACGGTGTCGTTTTCATGACGCCCCAATTATTGGATTGCCGCTTTGGAACGATTATAGTAACGGCCTATTACGTTAGCAATTACAGTGGGATAGGGAATTTTCCTCATCAAAATTATTGGAATTGAAACGGTCGTTTTTTCAATCCTGCTGGATGAAGATTCTCGACGCCTCGAACGAGGGCTCGGCGTCGATCGCAACGTATCGCATCCAGGCGACGCGCGTGATCACGCAGGCGATTCGGCGTGCGCGCGCGCCGGTGCGGCGGCGGCGTTCAGGTTCGTGGCAGTCCGAAAAAATCGAAGAAAACCGGCGCACGCGGCAAGCCGGCCGACACCTGCATGGAATCCGGAAGCAATGGAATCGAAAACAAGAAGCGACGGCGTCGACCTGATGCGCGGCATCGCGATCCTGCTCGTGCTGATCCTGCATTTCCATCTGACGTACCGGCTGAACGTCACGCCGATCGATTCGCCGTTTCTGTCGGACGCGATCAAGGCCGCCGCGCGAAACGGCAATTACGGCGTCACGATGTTTTTCGCCGCGTCCGGGTTCCTGATCACGTCGACGTCGATCCGGCGCTTCGGCTCGCTCGGCGCGATCGAGCCGGCGACGTTCTACGCGTATCGCGCGTCGCGGATCTTGCCGAGCCTCGCGCTCGTCCTCGTCGCGATCGTGGCGCTCGGCTGGCTCGGCCTGCGATCGTTCGTCGACAAACCGGACACCGCGAGCACGTTTGTCGCGGTGCTGTCGGTGCTGACGTTCTGGCACAACGTGCTGATGGCGAAGGTCGGCTATTTCAATTACGCGATGAATATTCTGTGGTCGCTGTCGGTCGAGGAGGTGTTCTATCTTGTGTTTCCGATCCTCTGCCTGGTGCTGCGCCGCCGGCGCCGCATCGTCGCGTTCCTGTGCGTGCCGATCGTCGCCGGTCCTCTTTACCGAAGCCTGCATGCGCAGGACGAAATTGTCGCGCTGTACGGCTACGTGTCGTGCTTCGACGCGATCGCGATGGGATGCTGCGCGGCGCTGCTGCCGTTTCGCCCGCTTCCGCGCGGCTGGAGCCGGGCGCTTCGGACGGCCGCCGCCGCCGCGATCGCCGCCGTCTACCTGAGCGGGCCGATCATGCGCAACGTCGTCTGGGGCGTGACTGCCGTCGCATTCTGCTCGGCGGTGCTGCTATACGGCTGCAGGGACGATGCGCGCGACGACGCGCGCGCGCCGCGCGTCGCGTCCCGCGTCATTCGCTGGTTCGGACAGCGGAGCTACGAGCTGTACCTGTTCCACATCGTCGTGCTCGGGATCTTGCGCGAGGTCGTCACGCGCGAGACGATCGGCGCGGGCGCGAAGCCGATGTGGCTGGTGTTTTACGTGAGCGTGTCGGCGCTCGTCGCGCAATGCGTGTTCCGGTTCTATTCCGAGCCGTTGAACGACGCGCTGCGGCGGGGCGCCGCGCGATTTTCGCCGGGATATCCGCAGAAGTGACCCATGCCGCGGCGTTTTTTTTCGGGCGCGATCGACGATTGGCCGCGGCGGATCGCGGATCGACGAACCTCGCCGGCCACGATTCGAAGTCGATATCGCGGCCGGTATCGCGGCCGGTATCGCGCGTTGCGGCGGCCGCAGTGGCTTCCTCGTGAAACGGTACAAGAAACCGGGCGGATGCGATTCTCCAGTTCTGGAATCGATTCCGGCGTCGCTTGCCGCAGGTCGGCGCGCATGTTCCGTACAGCTTGGCTTCGTGCAGCAACGCGCACATCATACGTAACGGCTGCCGCGAGCGCGCACGAAATTTGCGGCGTGCATCCGGTTGATCCAACGCAACGACACGCGCCGCGCCCTGCCTATGCTGAGCCTGTCGTGCCGGACGTCGAGCGGACGGATCGCGATGCCGGCAGCCGGCATGCGCCGCCGCCGGCGTCCGCGCACGGCCCCGATGCGCGTCGTGGTCTAAGCTGAAAAGGCGCGATGGCTGCGCGCGGTTGCGCGGCTGCGCGTCGGGCCGCGCGGCGTGACCGCGCTGCGTCGCGCGCCGACGCCGATGTGACGCGAGGTCGAACATGCCGATCCACAATGCCGATTTTGCGGCGGTTTTTGCTGAGATCGCCGATCTGCTCGAGATACAGGGAGCCAATCCGTTTCGCGTGCGCGCCTATCGGAACGCGGCGCGCACGGTCGGCGGGCTCGGTCGCGACATCGGAACGATGATCTCGGAGGGCCGGAACCTCGACGACATTCCGACGATCGGCCCCGATCTCGCCGCCAAGCTGCGAGAAATTGCGACGTCGGGCACGTGCGGGCTGCAGCAACAACTGCGCCAGGCGTTGCCGCCCGCGATCGTCGAGCTGCTCGGCGTGCCGGGGCTCGGCGCGAAGCGCGTGCGTGCGCTGCACGACGCGCTGCACGTCGAGACGCTCGAGCAACTGAAGGCGGCCGCCGAGAACGGCAAGATTCGCGGGCTGCCGGGTTTCGGCGAGAAGACCGAGGCGCACATCGCGGAGGCGACCGGCGCGCGGCTGCGGCGCAAGTCGCAGCGCTTCCTGCTGTCGTTCGCGACGCAGTATCTGACGCCGCTCCTCACGTATCTGCGCGAGACGCCGGGCGTGAGCGAGGCGCTTGCGGCCGGCAGCTTCCGCCGCAGGCGCGAGACGGTCGGCGATCTCGACATTCTCGTGACCGCGAGCGATCCGGCGAAGGTGTCGGCGCGCTTCGCCGAATACGACGAAGTCGCGCGCGTGCTCGCGAGCGGCGACACGCGCTCGAGCGTCGTGCTTCGCTGCGGAATTCAGGTCGACTTGCGCGTCGTCGCGCCGCCGTCGTTCGGCGCGGCGCTCGTCTACTTCACCGGGTCGAAGGCGCACAACATCGCGATGCGCCGCATCGCGCAGGCGCGCGATCTGAAGATCAACGAATACGGCGTGTTCCATGGCGAGCGGCGCATCGCGGGCGCGACCGAGGAATCGGTCTACGCGTCGATCGGCCTTGCGTGGGTGCCGCCCGAATTGCGCGAGAACCAGGGCGAGATCGAAGCCGCTCGCGAAGGCCGCTTGCCGCATCTCGTCGAGCGCCGGGACCTGCGCGGCGATCTGCATGCGCACACGAGCGCGACCGACGGCCGCGACGGCTTGAAGGACATGGCGCTCGAGGCGAGCCGGCGCGGCCTCGAATATCTGGCGATCACCGATCATTCGCACCGGCTCGGCGTCGCGCACGGGCTCGACGCCGCTCGCCTCGCGAGACAAATCGACGAAATCGATCGGTTGAACGAAACGCTCGACGGCGTCGTGCTGCTCAAGGGCATCGAGGTCGACATCCTCGAGGACGGCGGTCTCGATCTGCCCGACGACGTGCTCGCGCGGCTCGACCTGGTGGTCGGCGCGGTGCACGGCCGTTTCGATCTGTCCCGCGCGGCGCAGACTGAGCGGGTGCTGCGCGCGATGGATCATCCATATTTCACGATCCTCGCGCATCCGTCGGGACGGCTGCTCGGCGAGCGCGACGCATACGACATCGATCTCGCCCGCGTGATCGAGCATGCGCGCGCGCGCGGCTGCCATCTCGAGCTGAACGCGCAGCCGCAGCGGCTGGATCTTGCCGATGTCTGGTGCAGGCAGGCGGCGCAGGCCGGCGTGCTCGTGTCGATCGATTCGGACGCGCATCGCCGCGAGGATCTGATCCATCTCGGAATCGGCGTCGATCAGGCGCGCCGCGGCTGGCTTACGAAGGCACAGGTGCTGAACACGCGCACGCTCGCACAGTTGCGCCCGCTGCTCGCGCGGACGATGGGCGGGCGCGCCGCGTCGGCGGCGCGTGGCTCGGAGAAGCGTTCGACGGGCGAGCGCGAGCGAAGTGCCGGCGAAGGCGACGCGCACCGCACGAAGAAGGGCGGGCGCGCGCCGGCTTGAGCGCGGTGCGGCGTCACGGACGGCCGCGAACGGTTCCCGCCCGCTCTCGTTTGACCTCGTTCGCTTTTGTTCGCTTTCGTTTCGTCGCCGTTTTCGGGCAGGACGCAGCGCGTGCCGCGGGCGCGCGCGAATCCGCGGATTCGTCAGCCGTGCCGATGCCGAGTTGCACCGCGCCGCGCCGCGTTGCGTTGCGTTGCGTTGCGTTGCGTCCGCCGAGCGCCGGCCGGCTCTGCCAGCGCGGCAGCGCCGCGCCGCCGCATTTCGTTCGACGTGCAGAAAGCGCTTACGGCCGTCGTCGACGCATGTTAGACTCCGCCCCTATGTCATATTGGCGCAAGCTCCTCGTTATCGTGCTGTTGGCCCTGAGCCTCCCGGTTCAGTCGCTGGCGGCCGTCTCGATGAATTGCGAACCCGCGCGCGGCGACGGCGGCGCGCCTGCCCACCATCTGCCGCAAGCCGCGGCGGAAAACGGTCACGGTGCGAACGACGCGGCCGTGGCCGCCGACGATCATCGGCACTCCGATCCGCGCGGCGCGCATCACGCGCACCCATGCGCGACCTGCGTATCTTGCTGTGTGGGCGCGGGCTTGCCGGCCGGCTCCGTCGCGTCGGCGTCGTTCGACGCGACGCGCATCGCGCTTTTCCTTCCTCACGACGCCGGCGCGGTGTCGTTCCTGACGGGCGGCATCGAACGGCCGCCTCGAATCTCTCTCGTCTGATCCCTCGGGTCGCGGCGCGCTTGCCGCGATACGCAAACTCGTCCTGACGGCGCGCACGCGCGCCGCCGGGATGCCTGACGACGAGACAATTTCATGCGAAAGATTTCCGCAGCGCTGCTCGGCGCGTCGGCGGCATGGCCGGCGCTCGTGCACGCGACGACGACGTTCGCCGACCCGGCGGACGCCGCGGCGTCGGTGCCCGCGATCGTGGCGCCGTCCGCACTCGACGGCTACCGCCGCTACCGCGACGAAGACGGGCCGACCTGGCAGCAATTGAACCGCGCGGTGGCCGAACCGCCGCGCCGCGCGGCCGCGAAACCCATCCGAGCGGGTGACGACGCAGCAGCCGGACAGGCAGGACATGCAGGACATGCAGGACACGGCGGTAGCGACGGCCATGGCGGCCATCGTGCGATGCACGAAGAGGCGGCCCAATGACGACGCGCCTCACTTCTCTGCGGATCGGCGCCGCGGCCGCGGTGCTGGCGTTCACCGCGGGCTGCACGACCTTTTCGAAGGACGGCGGCTTCGACGCCGTCTCGGCCGCGGCTTCCGATCGGCTCGGAAAAGACGCGGCGCTGGTGAAGACCGACGCCGACCGCGACGCGGCCGCGCGCCGCACGCAGGCGCTGCTGTCGAAGCCGCTCGGCATCGACGACGCGGTACAGATCGCGCTCCTGAACAATCGCGGGCTGCAGGCTTCGTACGCGGAGCTCGGCCTGTCCGAGGCCGATCTCGTGCAGGCGGGCCGGCTGCCGAATCCGGGCTTCACGTTCAGCCGCACGCACTCGAGCAACGACTTGAGCATCGGCCGAACCTTTTCGATGGGCGTCCTGAGCATTCTGACGCTGCCGCTCGCGACGAGGATCGAGGGGCGGCGCTTCGAGCAGACGAAGCTCGAGACCGCCGACGCGATGCTCAATGTCGCGGCTAATGCGCGCCGCGCGTACGTCGAAGCGGTCGCGGCCGCGCAGGCGGCGGCCTACGCGGAGCAGGTCGCGGATTCGGCGGATGCCGGCGCGGAGCTTGCGCGCCGGATGCGTCAGGCGGGCAACTTCAGCCGGCTCGACGATGCGCGCGAGCAGGCGTTCTATGCGGACTCGGTCGCGCAACTCGCGAGCGCGCGGCTGCGCGCGGTCGCGGCGCGCGAGAAGCTCACGCGCGCGATGGGCCTGTGGGGCGCGTCGACCGCGTACGAGTTGCCCGATCGCTTGCCCGATCTGCCCGCCGAGCGGCCGCAACTCGACGGCGTCGAGCGCTTCGCGATCGCGCACCGCCTCGACATCCAGGCAGCGAAGCTGAGGACGCAGGGCGTCGCGACGTCGCTCGGCCTCACGCAGGCGACGCGCTTCGTCAACGCGCTCGAAGTCGGCTACCTCGACAACTACGAGACCGACAAGGGCCACGAGCACGGTTACGAGATCAGCGTCGAGATTCCGTTGTTCGACTGGGGCGGCGCGAAGGTCGCGCGGGCGAAGGCGACTTACCTGCAATCGGCGAACCGGCTCGCGCAGACCGCGATCGATGCGCGCTCCGAAGTGCGCGAATCGTATGCGGCCTACGTGACGCGCTACGACGTCGCGAAGCACTACCGCGACGAGATCGTGCCGCTGCGCAAGACGATCTCCGACGAAATGCTGCTCCGCTACAACGGGATGCTCGTCAGCGTGTTCGAGCTGCTTGCCGACTCGCGCGACCAGGTCGGCGCGGTGAACGGCTACATCGAAGCGCTGAAGGACTACTGGCTCGCGCAAACCGATCTTCAGCAGGCGATGGGCGGGCGCTTGCCGCGCGGCGCGCAGGCGGCGGGCGAGTCGCAACCGGCCGCACCCGCCGCGGCGTCGGCCGGGCGCGCTTCGTCGGCTTCGTCGTCGGCATCCGCTTCGGCGATCGCGGCGCCGGCATCGCCGGCTTCAGCGCCCGTCGCGCCGGCATCGTCCGCCGCGCCGGCCGCGCCCGCGCCCGCATCACACGCACAGGGGCAAGCTCCCGCGCTCGCGGCGCCGCCCGCGTCATCCACGAATTCGGAAGGTCAATGAAGATGGTGTCACGTCGAACTTTTCTCGGCGGCTCCGGAGCCGCGCTGCTGGGCGCGGCGCTCGTCAGCAAGGCCGGCGCCGCGTCGCTGCCGGAGGCGCCTACGATGGCGAAGGCCGCGACCCAGCCGCCGCTCGCGCCGCCGAACGGCCGCCCGTACACGCCCGTCGTCACGCTGAACGGCTGGACGCTGCCATGGCGGATGAAGAACGGTTGGAAGGAATTTCATCTGATCGCGGAGCCCGTCGTGCGCGAACTGGCGCCCGGGATGAACGCGAATCTGTGGGGCTACAACGGACAGACGCCGGGGCCGACGATCGAGGCCGTCGAAGGCGACAAGGTCCGCGTGTTCGTCACGAACAAGCTGCCCGAGCACACGACGGTCCACTGGCACGGGATGCTGCTGCCGTGCGGGATGGACGGCGTCGGCGGCCTCACGCAGCCGCACATTCCGCCCGGCAAGACATTCGTCTACGAGTTCCGGCTCGAGAAACCCGGCACGTTCATGTACCACCCGCATTCGGACGAGATGGTGCAGATGGCGATGGGAATGATGGGCACGTTCATCGTGCATCCGAAGGATCGCGGCGCGATGCCCGTCGATCGCGATTTCGTGTTCCTGATGTCCGCGTACGACATCGATCCCGGCAGCTTCACGCCGCGCGTGAACGAGATGACGGACTTCAACATGTGGACGTGGAACGCGCGCGTGTTCCCGGGCATCGATCCGCTGCCGGTGCGCGCGGGCGACCGCGTGCGGATTCGTTTCGGCAACCTGACGATGACCAATCATCCGATTCATCTGCACGGCTACGCATTCGAAGTCGCGGGCACCGACGGCGGCTGGATTCCGCCCGCCGCGCGCTGGCCGGAGGTCACGGTCGACGTCGCGGTGGGCCAGATGCGCGCGATCGAATTCGTCGCGGATCGTCCGGGCGACTGGGCGTTTCATTGCCACAAGTCGCATCACACGATGAATGCGATGGGGCATCAGGTGCCGAACCTGATCGGCGTGCCGCAAAAAGATCTCGCGAAGCGGATCAACAAACTCGTGCCCGATTACATGGCGATGGGCAGCACGGGCGGCGCGATGGGCGGGATGGAAATGCCGTTGCCCGACAACACGCTGCCGATGATGACGGGCACCGGGCCGTTCGGCCCGCTCGAGATGGGCGGGATGTTCACGGTCGTGAAGGTTCGGCAGGGTCTCGGCCGCAACGACTACCGCGATCCGGGCTGGTTCAGGCATCCGAAAGGAACCGTCGCGTACGAATACACCGGCGAATTGCCGGACAACTGAGTTTTACCGGGCCGGGCGGCGGCGTCCGGTTCGTTTTCCACCCCCAACGAAGGAGATGACACCATGAAGAACGTATTGGCGACGATCGCGATCGGATGTGCGCTTGCCGTTCCGGCCGCCGCGCAGGCGGCGGGCGAGATGAGCGGGATGGACATGCAGGGCGGCGCGCAGCGGGCGGGCGCCGCGAACGCCGGCATGTCGCACGGCGAAATCAAGAAGATCGATGCTGCCGCGGGCAGGCTGACGATCAAGCACGGCCCGCTCGAGAACCTCGGCATGGACGCGATGACGATGGTCTTCAAGGTCAAGGACCCGGCGATGCTGTCGCAGGTGAAGACCGGCGACAAGATCGATTTTGTCGCCGAAGAGGTGAACGGCGCGCTCACCGTCGTGAAGCTGCAAAAGCAATGACGGCACAAGTATGACGCCGCTTCGCCACGATTATTCAGGATTGGAAATCATGAAGAGATTCACTTACCCGCCGCGGCTTCGATTCGCCGCGATCGCGGCCGCTGTCATCTCCGCCGCCGCGGCGCCCGCCGTCGCGCTCGCGCACGGCAAGCTCGAGAGCGCCGTGCCGGCGGCGGGCAGCACCGTCGACGCGGCGCCCGACGCGCTGCGGCTCACGTTCAACGAAAGCCTCGAATCGACGTTCAGCACGGTGAAGGTTGCCGATGCGAACGGCGCGCCCGTCGCGGCGGAGAAGGCGCGCGTCGACGCGGCGAACCCGCGCGTGCTGACGCTCGCGGTGCCGAAGCTCGCGCCGGGCGCGTACACCGTCCAGTGGACGGTGATGACGGCCGATGCGCACAAAACCAAGGGCTCCTACGTGTTCAAGGTGAAGTGATGAACGACGGTTTCCTCGGCATGTTGCGGCTGGTCGGCGTCGCGTTGCAGAGCGCAGCCTTCGCGGTCGTCGTCGGCGCGCTGCTCGGCGATCAGTGGCTCGCGCGCGGCGCGTCGCCCTGGCAGGCGCAAGTGAGTCGCCGGTTGATTTGCGCGCTGCGGATCGCGGCGGTGGGCATGCTGCTGTCGAGCGTGCTTGCGTTCTGGGTGCATTGCGCGCTGATGAGCGAATCGGCGCTGTGGGACGCGTGGCCCGCCGTCCGCTCGATGCTCGTGGGAACCGGCTACGGCCACGCATGGCTCGTCAGCGCGGTGCTGATGCTCGCGGTCGTCGGGCTGTCGCTGTCGAAGTCCGGCGGCGACGCCCGTTTCCCGTTCGCGCTGTGGTTCGTGCTCGCGGGCGTCGCGCTCGCGCGCAGCAACGGCGGACATCCGGTCGACGCCGGGCTGTTCAGCGTGCCGGTGTGGGTCGACTGGCTGCATCTGCTCGCGATCAGCGCGTGGGTCGGGCTCGTGGCGATCGCGACGTACGTCGTCGTGCCGCAACTCGCCGATGCGCCCGGCGCGGATCGGCGCAACGGCGCGGCGTTCGTGCAGTCGCTGTCCGATGCGGCGACGTTCGCACTCGTCGTGCTGTTCGGCACGGGCGCGTACAACGGCTGGCGGGGCGTCGGCGCGGCCGCGAATCTGTTCGGCTCGACGTACGGGCAGGTGCTCTTGCTGAAGCTCGTGCTCGTGGCGATCGCCGCGGCGCTCGGCGGACACAATCGCTTCTTCGAGATGCCTTCTCTGCTGACGACGCTCGACGGCTCCTCGCCGAAATCGAACGCATTCGTCCGACCATTGCGGCGCTTCGGCATCGTGCTGCAGATCGAATCGCTGGTGCTGATGGGCGTGCTCGCGACAGCCGCCGTGCTCGCGTCGAGCCCGTTGCCGGGCACGATCTGAACGCCCTGAAAATGTAGACGAAAAGCCGCGGATGCGGCACGCGTGTCGATGTCGATCGCGTATCGACGTCGAATCTGATGCGCAGCACTTCAGTACATGCCCACGCGTGCCGTATACCGGGCTAACGGTGTCGGATAGCTATGCGCAGAATGCGTTCGAACCATACAAATGCATGACGGAAGCACGATCAATTTTCACACGATTGGCATCCGTCGTCGAACGCGCCTCTGTCTTGCAGTTGTCCGAATCGTTGCCCCCACAGTTACCCGCGTCTGCTACTCGCGCCTGAAAAATGAAACTCTTTTACGACATGAAGATCGGCGCCCGGCTGATCGTGCTGATTCTCGCCGCGCTCGTCGCCTTGTGCGCCATCACCGGCTTCGGCATCTACGAGAGCCGCCGCGTCTACACGGCCGCCAGCTATTCGACGGTCAATACGGTGCCGAGCTTCGTCGTGCTCGACGACGCGCAGCGCGCATTCGATTCGATGCTGCTGCTCGTGAATCAGCACGTGCTCTCGACGAATGCCGATCAGGCGAAGGATTTCGAACAGAAGATCGCGCAGGAACGGCGCAACGTCGACGATCAGTTCACGAAGTACGAACCGCTGCTGTCCAATGACAAGGACAAGGAGATGCTCGCGACCGACCGCGCGCTGATGAGTCAGCTCGACGCGGTGCGCGACAACGTGCTCGCGTTGTCGCGCGACGGCAAGAAGCAGGAGGCGGGCGACCTGATGGGCACGCGGATGATCGAGATCGCCAAGCAGATGGACTCGGCGCTCGCCGCGCATCGCGCGTTCAACGCCGATCTCGGGCAGGCCGGCTCGAACGAAGCGAAGGACATCATCGATCGCGCGGTGACGCTCGAGGTGTCCGCGGCGGCGGCCGTGCTCGCGGTCGTGCTGTGGCTCGGCGTGCTGATCTCGCGCTCGATCACGAAGCCGATGGGCGATGCGGTGAAGTTCGCGCGCACCGTCGCCGACGGCGATCTCACGACGCGCATCGACACGACGTCGAAGGACGAGACGGGCCAGTTGCTGAAAGCGCTCGCCGACATGAACGGCAGCCTGAAGGGCATCGTCGAGCGCGTGCGCATGGGCAGCGATGCGGTCGCCACCGCCTCCGGGCAGATCGCGGCCGGCAACCTCGATCTGTCGTCGCGCACCGAAGAGCAGGCGGCTTCGCTGCAGGAGACCGCATCGAGCATGGAAGAGCTCACGTCGACCGTCCGGCAGAATGCGGACAACGCGCAGCAGGCGAGCGGGCTCGCGTCCAATGCGTCGGACGTCGCGCTGCGCGGCAGTTCGGTCGTCGGCCAGGTCGTCGACACGATGACCGACATCAGCGAGCGCTCGTCGAAGATTGCCGAAATCATCGGCATCATCGAAGGGATCGCGTTCCAGACCAACATCCTCGCGCTGAACGCGGCCGTCGAGGCGGCGCGCGCGGGCGAGCAAGGGCGCGGCTTCGCGGTGGTCGCGGGCGAAGTGCGCAGCCTCGCGCAGCGCTCGTCGAGCGCGGCGAAGGAAATCAAGGATCTGATCAGCGCGTCGGTGCAGAAGATTCGCGACGGCTCCGCGCTCGCGGGCGAAGCGGGCAAGACGATGGCCGAAGTCACGCAGGCGGTCGCGCGCGTGACCGACATCATGGGCGAGATCGCGGCGGCGTCGGCCGAGCAGAGCCGCGGCATCGAGCAGGTGAATCTCGCGATCACGCAGATGGACCAGGTCACGCAGCAGAACGCGGCGCTCGTCGAGGAGGCGGCGGCCGCGTCGCATTCGCTCGAAGAGCAGGGGCGCGAGCTGAAGCAGACTGTCGCGTTTTTCCGGCTCGACGGCGCGTCGGCGGATTCGGCTTCGCATCGACGGAGCGCGTCGGCGTCCGCGACGTCGACGTCGACGGTGACCGCGCCGCGCGCGGCGCATGCGGTGCGCGTGGTCGACGCCGTGAAGCCGGCCCCGTCGGCGGCCCCGGCCGCGCCCGTCGTTCCGGCTGCGCGCGCAGCGGCTGCGGCGGACGCGACCGCGGACTGGGAAACGTTCTGATCGAACGATGACGGCGTGCGCGGTTGATTGCGCGACGGCATCGGCCGAAGCAGTCGCGCGGCGGCTGGAATGCAGGCTGCCGCGCCGTGCATCGCATGTTCGTTGCGCATGCAAGCAATCTCGCAAGCGGCGCGTGCGTCCATGTTCTACATCGATTCGACGGCATGCGCGGTGTTCGAATCGTCCGTCCGGCGCCGACCATGTGCGGCGGGCGGCGACCGGTCGCGCCGTCACGCCGTATCTAGCGGCGGCCCAGGGCGTCTGGCGCGCTCGCGTGCGCCCGCTCGCCGGCGCGACGCGCCATCACAGCAGATCGCGCAGCCGATGCCACGCCATCGCAAGCACGAGCGCCGGCGTCCTGAGCGCCGCGCCGCCGGGAAAGTCGCGATGGCGGATCTTGCCGAACACGTCGAAGCGCGCGGCCTGTCCGTCGATCGCCTCGGCGATCAGCTTGCCCGCGAGCCCCGTCGTGTTGACGCCGTGTCCCGAGAAGCCCTGAGCGAAATAGACGGTCGGCGACAAGCGGCCGAAGTGCGGCGCGCGATTCATCGTGATGTCGACGAAGCCGCCCCACGCGTAGTCCACCTTCACGTCCGCAAGCTGCGGGAACGTCTTCAGCATGTCGCGGCGCATCGCTTCGGCGAGATCGCGCGGCTCGAGCGTCGAGTAGCTGACCTTGCCGCCCCATAGCAGCCGCGTGTCGGGCGCGGGGCGGAAATAGTCGAGCGCGAAGCGGCTGTCGCAGATCGCCGCCTGCGCGGGCATCAGCGCGTGCGCGCGTGCCTCGCCGAGCGGTTCGGTCGCGATCACGTAGGTGCCGACCGGCATGATCTTGCGCGACAGTGCGGGTGCGAGCGCGCCGAGAAACGCATTGCACGCGAGCACGACGAACTTCGCGCGGACTTCTCCGCGCGCCGTCGATACGACGTGCGCCCCGGCTTCGCTCGCGATGCGCGTGACGGCGCTGTCCTCGTAGATGCGTGCGCCTTGCCCGACAGCCGCGCGCGCGAGCCCGAGCGTGTAGTTGAGCGGATGCAGATGGCCGCTGTCCGGATCGAAGAGGCCGCCGAGATAGCGGTCCGATTGAACGTATTGCGCGAGCGCGTCGCGCTCGACGTAACGCAGGCGATCGTAGCCGAAGCGGCGCGCGGCTTCGTCGCGCCAGCCGCGCAGCGCGCGAACGTCGCGCGGCTTGTTCGCGGCGCTCAGATGGCCGGGCACGAGCGCGCAGTCGATCGCATGCTTTGCGATCCGCTCCTTGACGATCGAAAGCGTTTCGAGCCCCATGTCCCACATCAGCCGGATTTCGCCGGCGTTCAGGTACGGCCCGAACGCGTCGATTCCGCATGCGAAGCCGCCGATCATCTGGCCGCCGTTGCGCCCGCTCGCCGCCCATCCGACTTTCGACGCCTCGACGACCGCGACCGAATGGCCGCGCTCGGCGAGATTGAGCGCCGCCGACACGCCGGTGAGGCCCGCGCCGATCACGCAGACGTCGGCGTCGATCGGGCCTTCCAGCGACGGATGGCGAGTGGTGTCGTTGAGGGTTGCCGCATAGTACGACGCGGCGTGCGGTTGGTTGACGAATGTGAGCATGACGTGCTGGACGATACGTGAGTGTCGGCCGGTACCTCGTCGCGATGACGGTACACAGGAAAGCTCGTATCAAAATGCGTCGCGAGCTGGCGATCGATGGGCAAATGAGTGGATGCGGCAACGCGAAAGCGCCGTGTTGGACCCGCGACGGGCGCGCGAGTTGCACGCCGAGACGCGGATATGCCGGCGGCGCGGGGGCAGGCCGATCGTCCGGATGCCGGCACGTGGCGCAGGAAGGGGGGGCCGCGTCGTGCTTCGTGCGGCGGCGATATGTTTCTCTTCGTATTCCGGATTGACGCCGTGTGCCGAGGGATTCCACCCTGCGCTCCGCCCATCGGCTCGAGGTGGCCGCCGCCCCGTCACGGAGCCGATCTTCCATGGAGGCGGGGCGTGCGTCGTTCTAGCGGTTCAACGAATCGAACAGGCCATCGCGCGTGGGCGAGAAGATTTCCAGATCGCTTTGATAGCGGGAATGGCCGTCGACGGCCAGCTCGACCAGCACGCGGCCGAACAGCGGGGCGTATTTGAATGCCCGGCCCGATTCCATGATGCACATGGCGGCGCGGGCATGGTACGACTCGCCGCGCGGCTGCGTCGGAATTCGGCCGATGACGAGCTTGCCGTCCGGGCTCATCGAGTAGAGGCACGTGCCCGCGTGCTGGTAACGATCCGCATCGATGACGTCCAGGTCGATGAGCTGCCCGAGATGCTCGGTGAGCTCGCGCATCAGTCGATCGCTCACGGTGGCCCGGATGGCCGAAGGTTCGTCGAAGACGTCGTAGGTGTAGTCCGCGCTCATCTTCACCATGTTGTGCATGGCCGGCGAGAAATCCAATTGAGGAAATCCGTAGAACGTTCCCCGGTCGCTCGCATCGACGTTGCCGAACTCGAACCAGATGGGCATCTTGGGATGGCTTGCCTTGAGGTCCCAGTACGCATAGTTCATCTGCCAGATTTTCCAGCGTCCGCTCTGTTTGAGCCCGAGGCCGCGCAGCACCGAATCCGCCCATACGCCGGGGCACGCGATGAGGTGGCGTCCATGTACCGTCATCGACGCACCGTCGCTCTGCGTGTGAAGCGCGTACGCGCAGTCGGCCGCCTGTTGGTGATGTTCGACGTTCACGACGGTTTGTCCGTCGAGCACGTGGAGACGACCGGTGCGCTTCGCGCCAAGCAGGAAGGTTCTCGCCGCCGCCTGCACGTTGATCGAGGCGCTGGCGGCCTGGACGAGCCCCACGTAATCGCGGGGCAGGGGGGCGAGATTGAAGATCGGAAAGCGCCGATGGATTGCCTCGGGCGAATCCAGATATTCATACGGCATTCCCATGCCGTCCATCGTTTTCCGGACCTGGGCGACGTTGCCTTCGGTGGTCATCGGGGCATCCCGGTGCCCGAAGAACAGGAGGTCGTCCATCGCGAGCAGGCGCGTACCCGTTGCGAGCTGGATTTCCATCCATAGCGCGAGCGACGCCTCGGCAAGCCGCGCCTCGGATTCGTTGTCCTGCATCAGCCGGAACATGCGCTCGACGCCCTTGGAGCTGTTGACGTCGTTCCGTACGCCAAATTGATCGACGATCAGCGTGCTCAAGCCTCTGGCCGTCGCGTAATAGGCGCTCGCGAGCCCGAGAATGCCGCCGCCGACGATCAACACGTCGTAGGTCGAACCGGGTTTGATGGATTGCATGGTAGCTTCCTGAGAGGTTATCGAGTGCGTGTGGTGTTCTTGCGGGAACCGTTCGGGCAGCGCGCCGCGCGTGACGGCGCTCCGGCCTCAAGCGTGCAGGGACGGTCGCGTCCTGTTCGAGCCCGGCCGGTAGCCGGGTTGATGCGCAATGGGCGGGAAACGGCCGTGAAGCTCGCGAGACGGTTCGTCGGCCCCCAACCGCCGGCGCCTACGAAGGGAGCGTCGGCGCGCAACAGGGGCATCGCATGCGTCAAGGTGCCGTCGCCGAGCAATCGGCGGCGCATCGGCCGCCGGACGCGGACGCGGACGCCGCGGCCGGCGATGTCCATGGCGACAGCGGCTTGCGCGGCGGCCCCCAAGCGTGTGGAGCGAACGCCGGCATGGCTGCGGCGAGCGCACGGCGCAGCGGCGTTCGACGTTGCGGCGAAACGTCGGTCGACATGCTGTTTCGCGATGAAAGCGGGCCGTCGGGACGAGCGGCCCGGACGGATAAGACGTGCGGCTGGGAGCGGGCCGGCCTGCTCGACGGACGCGGCGCCCGGCCAAGCCGCTGTTTCGCGCGCCGCGCCCCGATCGCGGGAATTCGGTACGACGGCGGTGCGCGTGCATGGCTTGCTCAGTGGACGCGCGACAACAGCGTATGCACGTCGCAGCCGAGCAGTCGCGCGCGCCTGAGCAGCTCCCCGGTCTTGGTGCTGATCAACGCGCCCGTGTATTCGTTCGCCTGCGCCTGCGTCATCGTCTGAAAGATGTCCGGGAACGACCGCTCAACGCTATCGCATATCACGGCTCCCGCGTTGCAGACGTAATCGGGTAGATATTGGACGCCGTTCGCGAGCAGTTTTGCCTGCGCTTCAGGGCTCGCGAAGGGCGAGTTGGAACTGCTCACGACCCAGCGCGTGCGGATGCGATCGACCGTATCGGCATCGAGTACGCCGGACAGCGACGCAATGCACAGCACGTCCGACGCGTGCGTCCAAAACGCGTCCTCGTCGTCGAGCATCGACACGCCTGCCGGAATGTCGTCGCTCGGCCGTATGTCATATCCGATCACGTCGTACCCATGCGCGAGACATTGCCGTGCGACTTCGCGTCCGACCTTGCCCATCCCGTGAATGGCGACGAGCGGCGCATCGTCGCGGCCGGGCGACTGATCGAGTATCGCCCTCAGGGCGCTCCAGACGCCGTAGCCGGTCGCGATCGAGGTATTGATCTGCGGGCTTTCCATCGCATCCAGTATCCATCGCGTGGATTTTCTGAGGTAGGTCATGTGGGTGCTGCTCGTGTTGATGTCGCAGCCCGTGTACATCGATCCGTCGTACCGGTTGAGCACCTGGCCGATGGCGTCGAGCACGTGCGGCGCTTCGTCGGGCCCGACTTTGCTGTTGACGACGATCTTGCCGCCGCTGAAGCCTGTCCGGTAAAGGCCGTGCTTCAGGTCCATCGCGTGGGCGAGCATGATCGCCTCGTCTTTCTGCCGCTCGAGCGACGGATACCGGTGCCACCGGATGCCGCCGTTGCTCGGCAGCAGATGCCTGCGCGGCGAGCAGGCAATGGTGAACGAGCTCTTGTCGTCCACCACGACGGTTTCGACTTCGTATTCGCCGAACCTGGGATGGTTGATGATGGCCATGATCAAATCTCCTTTCCTGAACTGTGTGCATCGATGACGTTGGCGGCGCCCGCGGCGGCGAGGCAGGCGCGCAATCCTGTTGGGGTGGGGGTGCGCATGAAGTCCGACAGACTCATTTCGACGCCCAGCTCCGACTCGGCCAGCACGACGAGCCGGATTGCCGCCAAGGAGTCGCCGCCGTCTTCGCTGAACGGTTGATGAGGGGCCGATGGCGCGATTCCGGTGGCCTTTTCCCAGAGTGCGTCGGCCGCCGCATCGAGCGTCGCGTAGCGTCGGGCGGATGGATGCGCAGCCGCCACGCGCGCCGATCGGGTTTCCGCATCCATGTCGGCGCCGGCGCCGTGCCGCTGCCTGTCGAACGGATAATGAGGCAACCTGACGTTCTCGCCCGGTTCGTTCCACGAAGGGCGCCAGTCGAGATCGAGGCCCGCCATCCACAGTTTGCGCAGCGCCGTGTGCCAAACCTCGCCGTCCTCCGTTTCGTCGCGTTCGCTCCGCAGTGTGCGCACCGACGCATCCTTGGGGCGCGACGACAGGCTCAACGCGGTCAGCGTGGCGCCCGGGCCGACTTCGACGAAAACCGTCTTTCCGCGATCGGGCAGCGAATCGAGCGCCTCGCGGAACCGCACGGGCTCGCGGGCATGGCGTGTCCAGTACGCGGCGTCCAGCCGCGCGCCCTCGGCGAGTTCCGCGCCCAGCAAGGTCGAGTGGAAGCGGATGTCCGGCGCCGCCGCGGAGCTTGTCGGCGCCACTGACGCAAGCTCGGGCAACGCCGGGTCCATCATCACGGAATGGAACGCGTGGGACACCGCCAACGTGCGGCAGCGAACGCCGCGCGCCTTCAAGGCCGATTCCGTCCGGCCGATCGCCGCCGGTGTGCCGGAAAGCACGCAGGCCTCGCTGCCGTTGACGGCGGCGAGCGACACTTCGTCGGACAGCCACGCGCTGCACGCTTGCTCGCTCAACGCGACT
Source organism: Burkholderia savannae (assembly GCF_001524445.2). Lineage (NCBI taxonomy): Bacteria > Pseudomonadati > Pseudomonadota > Betaproteobacteria > Burkholderiales > Burkholderiaceae > Burkholderia > Burkholderia savannae. The sequence continues at coordinate 1,499,812 of NZ_CP013418.1, read as the reverse complement.
GCGAGCATCGCGCCGCCGGGAAGCCGGGACATCGACCGGCCCCGCTGCGCGGCGAACAGCAGCGCCTGCTCGTCGGTCAGCATGCCGGCGATGCAAGCGCCGGCGATCTCGCCCAGGCTGTGACCGATCACCGCGTTGGGGACGACGCCATGTTGCATCAGCAAGCGCGCCATCGCGATCTGAACCGCAATCAGCGCCGGTTGCGCCGTCGCCGTATCCGACAAGCCGGCAGGCTTGCCGCCGGCGTTCAGCAGGAAGGAAACGTCGACGTCCGCGCATGCGCGCAGCAGGCTCACCTGTCGACGCACAAGCGCGGCGAAGGCGTTGTTCGACTGCGCGAGACCCGTGGCCATGTCGACGAACTGGCTTCCTTGGCCGGGGAACTGAAACACGACGCGCGGCCCGCGGCGGCCCGTGTCGCGAACGTTCTCGATCGGCTCCAGTGCGCCTGCAGAATCGACGTGCAGCATGCCGCGGTATCTCTGCGACCGACGGGCCGTTTGCGCGCTCCAGGCCAGGGCATCGGCGGGCGAGCCGGAGAGTTCCGACCGGTAGGTCTGCATCAATCGATGGCACGCGGCCTCGCTGCGCGCGGAAACCGGGATGGCCGACGGATAGTGGAGTGGACGCGGCGCCGCGCGGCGATCACTCGCGCCGGGGCGGGCGAGCAACACGTGTGCGTTGGTGCCGCCGATGCCGAAGGCGCTCACGCCGATCGCGCTTCGCGGGTCTGCCGCGTCCCATGGTTCGGCGCCCGGCGGTAGGTAAAACGGGCTGCCATCGAGCGCGATGCGCGGATTCACCTCGCCGACATGGATCTGCGGCGTGATCCAGCCGTGACGGATTTCGAGCACGGCTTTGACGAGCCCCGCCATGCCGGCGCAGGTTTCCAAATGACCCACGTTCGCCTTGACCGAGCCCAACGCGCATTGGTGGCCGGCCGGCCCCTGCGCCACAAACAGCGCGTTCAGCGCATCGAACTCGATCGGATCGCCGGCGATCGTACCCGTTCCATGTGCTTCGATCGCCCGTATGTCGGCGGGCGCGAGGCCGGCGTCTCGCATGGCTTTGTCGATGAGCGTGCGTTGACCCGAGACGCTCGTCGCGGTGAAGCCGACCTTGTCGGCGCCGTCGTTGTTGACGGCGCAGCCTTTGATCACCGCCAACACGCGCTGCCCGTCGGCCAATGCCGCCGAAAGCGGCTTCAGCACCACGAGCGCCACGCCGCTGCCGAACACGGTGCCGCTTGCGTCTCGCGAAAAAGGCATGCAGTGGCCGTTCTTGGCGTAGATCATCCCCTGCTGCGCCCGATAGGGCGCGCGCTGAGGCAGGCGCACCGTGCAGCCGCCCGCCAGCGCGATGCGGCAGCGGCCGGCTCGCAGCGCCTCGACCGCCTCGGCGACGGCGACGAGCGACGTGGCGCAGGCGGCTTGCACGCCGAGCACGGGCCCCTCGATGCCGAGGTGCCAGGCGGCGCGGCTCGCGAGGTAGTCCTTATCGTTAGTGATCTGCAATTCGAACTCGGACGGCTGGAACTTCTCCATCAGTTCCGATCGCTGCAGTTCGTGCAGATACGACGAGCTGCTGCAACCCGCGAAAAGGCCGGCGTCTTTCAACTGCGCGGGCATCGTTGCGCTGTCTTCCAGCGCATGCCACGCGCATTCGAGGAACAAGCGGTGCTGCGGGTCCATCAACGCCGCATCGCGATGGCCGACGCCGAAGAACGCGGCGTCGAAAGACAGGACGTCGCAGTTGAGCGGCGCGGCGAACGGAACGGCATGCCTGTCGGGCGGCGCAACGCCGAGCTCGACCACGGATTCGACGCCGTTGATCAGGTTGTGCCAGTACTCGTCGGGATCGTTCGCGCCGGGAAAACGGCAGGCCATTCCGATGACGGCGATATCCCGCTCGCAGAGCTGATTGCGCATGGGGCACCTGGTTCAGTCGGCCGCGAATCCGCGCAGGATGCGGTCTCGCAAAGACGCGTCGGCGGCTTCGATCGGAATGAGCAAGACGAAGGACCTGTAGCGCATGCGCGGAACTTCCTGGTACAGCTGCCGGACGCCGAACATGCCGGTCACCGCTCCGCTGACGCCGGTGGCGAAAAGCGATTGCCAACGGCTCTGCCAGATCGCGGAGGAATTCCAGATGCCCGCCGTTTCGATTCTGCCGAGCGTCGTCTCCGCGGTTTCGCGATAGTAGGAGATGACGTCTTGCCCGATGCTCGCGATCTTCCATCCTTCGCCGCGCACCGTGCCCAGTTCGATGCCGTCGTCGCCGATCCACCGGTCGGTATGCGAGTTCACGTCGCCGACGCTGGGCCGGTCGTCGGCCTGGGCTTTGAACTTGATGTCGCACAACTCGAGCGCCGGAAGGATGACGATGTTTTCGCTGCCGATCCGCTCGGCGATCGTCCGGCGCGCGGCTTTCATTCCCGCGCCGTCATCGAGTCGGGTTCGCGCCAGATTGGCGAGGCCGACGAGGGTCGACATCATGTCGTTGTCAGGCAATGGCATGGCTTGCGCTCCCGGTTTCACGTCGTTCGATTGCGATCAATTGGCGACCGCGTTCGCGGTCGGCATCGTTGCCTGCGTCCGCGAACACGGTGACCACGTTCGCGTCCTTCCCCAGCCGTTCGGCGACGCTGCGCGCGACGAGCCAGTTCGCGGCCGAGGAGCCGCCGATCGGGATGCCGGTTGCTTCGAAGAACGCGTACATCGCCTTCAGCGATTCCTCGTGCGACACCGACTGGAAAGGCACGCTGAAGGGAATCAGCGAGACGAAAGGCTGACGGAATCCATAGCCCAAGCCGCCTGCGCCCGCGAATCGGGCGTGGCCGTTGGGCGGCTCCAGCGTGCCGAACGGCATTTCGCGCGGCGTGCATCCGATCACGCGCACATCGGGGTTCTGCTCCGCCAGCGCGGCATATACGCCTGCGAGCGTGCCGCCGGTGCCGACGGCCGCGACCCAGACGTGCGCGCGCATGCCGTCGAGTTGGCGGCGTATCTCCGCGCCCGTATGGTGCTGATGCACCGCGGTATTCACCTGGTTCAGATGCTGGGACAGCAAGGTCCACTCGGGTTCTTCGCTGGCGATCTGCTGGCTCCGCGCGATGATCCCGAGCAGGAAATGGTTGCGGTCCACTTTCGTGACGATCGCTTGGCTTTCTTCCAGCGATCGGAGCAGTTCTTCCGACGACGAGTCCGGTATCACGACCTGCACCGTCAGCCCGCACAGATGACCCAGATGGGCGAGCGCCTTCGCCATGTTTCCGCCCGACGAATCGAGCAATTTCAGGGGCGCCTGGCTGAAGTCGTGGGCATTGATCGCGTCGCAAAAGAGGCCGAAGGCGACGCGATCCTTGATGGAGCCCGACGGATTTTTTGACTCCAGCTTGGCGAAAATGCGGCCTCCGTTCTTCGGCCCCGGGACTTCCAGCAGCGGGGTGTTGCCGAGCGCGTCGCTATAGCGCTTGAGTCGAGGGAACATGGCCAGCGCCTTGCTGGGATCGGGGGCGAACGGCTGAGCATTGAACAGATTGAAATCCATAATGACTCTCCCGTAACGGGTTTGAAATGGGCGTAAATGCGGCATCTACGCCGCGAGTGATGCGCGATGCGGCTTCAGGAGGGCGTCAACCACTGCTTGAACCTGATCGCGGTGATAGAAGTGGCCTCCTGGAAACACTTCCATCCCCGCGCTTTGCGGCAGAAATCGCGACCAATCGGCAAGCGCGTCGGCGCTGATCAGCGGATCGTCCCGGCCGCCGAAGATGCGTGTCGGCGCAACGTCGCCGACGGGCAGTCTCGCCAGCTGTTGCAACAAACCCAGATCCCGTGCGACGGCCGAAGCGACCGCCGCGCGCAGATTTGCATCGAGTCTCGCGGGGGCCGTCACTTCACCCAGGCCGAGCGCGCTTTCCGCGAGGCGCTCGAGGTCTTGCGCCGTTCGCAGCGTTGCCTGCAGCGCGGGCGGCGTCATCTGCGATGAAAGGACGAGCTGCGCCGCGCGGAATCTGGACGACGTCAGCGCCGACGCGACATGCAGGGCGAGCAGTGCGCCCATGCTGTGGCCGAAAAGGGTGATCGGCGCGATGCCCAGCAGGCAGGCGAGCCCTCGCATGCAGCGCCGGATCGCCTCGCGCGGATCGCTCCAGGCCGGGAACGCGTCGCTTCGCGTCGGTCCCGGATACTGCATGACGATCAGATCCACATGCGCCGGAAGGCAGTCGCGCCATGCGCGATACATGTCGACGCCGCCGCCGGCGTGAGGGAACACCACCAGTTGGTGCCGCACGGGGGCCGTCGCTGCCACGCTGAATCTCACCGCCCCTTCGGCAAGGGTCTGCAGGCGCCTCATACTTGTCCCGTCCGGCAAGCGGCCGCGACGGCCGGTGCGTTCGCGCGGGTGCTTGCTCGCAACGCGGCGCGATCGATCTTGCCGATGCCTTTTCTGGGGATCTCGTCGATCAGCACCAACTGTTCCGGCAGTTTGAACGCGGCGACTCCGGCGGCTTCCAGATGCCTCCGGAGTTCCGCGAGCGACACCTGTTCACCGTCGCGTGCGACGGCGAACAGGCAGGAAACCTCGCCGAAGCGGCCGTCAGGCATGCCGACGCAAGCGGCGTCCTTCAATTTGGCGTGCCGCTTCATCAACGCCTCGAGTTCTTCCGGGCAGAATTTTTCGCCGCCGCGATTGATGGTGTCCGTGACGCGCCCGTCGATATAGACGTTGCCCGCCGCATCGAGATGGGCGACGTCTCCCGTGCGGTAGTAGCCGTTCGGCGTGAATGCTCGGCGCGAAGCGTCCGGATCGTTGAAATACTGTTCGATGGTGTAAGGGCCGCGGGTGAGCAACTCGCCCGATTGGCCGTAGGGAAGCGGTTCGTCCCGATCATTGACGATGAGGATCTCGTCGGCGTCCGAAAGCGGGCGCCCCTGGGAGTTGAAGCGGATCGCGTCGGGATCGGTGAAGCGGGTGAAGCAAAGCAGTCCCTCGCTCATGCCGTAGCACTGCTGGATGCGCACCCCCAGCCGGGATTCGGCCTGCGCCGCGAGATCGGCGGGTAATCGCGACCCGCCCACCTGCACGTACCTCAGCGTGCCTGAACCGGCTCGCGATTCGTCCGCGCGCTCCATCCATTGCGTCAAGAGCGCGGGGACCAGCGTGGTGTGAGTGACGCCGTGCGCGCCGATGAGCTCCAGAGAGGTTTGTGCGGAAGCGTCCGCCGCCAAGACCACTGTTCCGCCGCAAGCAAGCGTTCCGAGAATGCCCGGACAGTTGATCACGAAGCCGTGCGAGAGCGGCAAGGCGGCCAGATAGACGGCTGAACGGCTGAGCTCGAACACCTTGCAGCCTTCGGCGATCATGTATCCGTATCCGGCGTTCCGTCTTGCGATGGCCTTCGGCAAGCCGGTCGTACCGCTGGACAGCAGCATCATCGCGGTGTCGTCGGCGCGCATGTCGACCGGGCGCAGTTCGCGCGGCATCGAGTCGGCGGGCGCCAGGCAGAATTGCCGGAGATCCAGCCATTCCGGACGATCGTCGGCGCGGGAAGGGCCGTCGGCCAACAGAAGGTCGACTTCCAGGCCTTCTTCGGAGAGCAGGCCGACCACTGTCTGAAGCGGGCTGAAGCGGCGGCTGCCCTGGGTCAACGCGATGGCGCGCGGGCGAGTGGTCTTCAGAATGTGTCGAAGTTCCCGCTCGCGGTAGGCCGGCAAGATGGGAACGGGTATCGCGCCTGCCATGAGCGTCGCGAGCATCAGCACGGCCGCGTCGGCGGAGTTGGGCAACTGGAGCGCGACGCGATCGCCCTTGCCGATGCCATGGGCGTTGAGCCGCTCGGCGGTGATCGCGACATGCGACGTCAATTCCCGATGCGAGATCACTCGGCCGTCCGCGATCAGGGCGGGTGTTTCGCCTCCGGTCTGCAAGGCGCTGGCCAATCGTCGGTTCAGGGAAGCGAGGCGCGCGTTCATTGCGCTTCCCCGGCAGCCGAACCGCTCGGCGTGACGCGATCGCGAGGACAGGAGGCTTGGTCGGGGATCGACGCAATCAGCTTGTCCAACTCCTCGAGCGAGTGATCATGCTTGTCCCACAGCGAGAACCCGGTGCATCCCAACCGCTCCAGCCGCACTTGCAGTTCCAGTGTTTCGGCGGAACTCAAGCCCAGGTCCGCCCGTAATTGCCAGTCGCTTTCTGCCGATTGAAGCAGTTCCGCCGCTAGACCGATTTCAGTCAGCAGGCCGATGATCTGCATCGACGCCATCAGTCATCTCCTTGTTATAGATAGTAATGAAAATTATTACTTGTTGACCGTCGGTCGGTCAATAAGCTTTCGGATGTAAGGTTGCGTCGAAACGATGGAGTACCGCGTTCGGTAAATTCCTGCATTGTCGAAGCGGGTGGCGCTTGTTTTCGGCATCGCGAAACGAACCGTCGGAGCTGGACAACGCGTTCCAGTTCGATTGCGGCGCGGCTGCCCCGCGAGCGCATGACTTGCGCTTCAGACAGAAATAGTTGCCGTTGCATTTGACCGCGAGTCGGTCGATGTGCAATGCGAGCTCGACTTCGACGCTCGTCCGTGTCCCCAAGTGAAGTTCACTCACCCAGCGAAGGGCGGGCTGACGGTTCTTCCCTTATCGACTCCCCGCCATTCCAGTTCGCTCTCGGCGCCGAGACGCGGCTTGTATTGAGTTCTCCGACGCGAAACAGGAAAGATGCGTCTGCGGCATCCTGTTCGAACGCGACGAGTTGCATGTCGGGATATTTGCCGGCGTAGCCGCGCAGCGCCGTTTTGCTCCATGGCTCGTTGTGGCGGGTTGCGCCGACCACTCTGTCTCTTAAGCCTCGGGGGAGGGCGGCGCGCGGAATTTACCGTTTCTTTCGGATGGCGAAGTTGCCGCTTTGCTCGCCATCACCGTGACGCGCAATATCACCGCGGCCGGATGTCTCGCGACATTCCGGTCTGCGCGGCATGGCAACTGTCCGGCGTTGGTTCGGCAAGACATGTTCGCCTGCGCGAGCCTGACGATATTGGAGGCGGCGCTGACGGGTGCCGAGCAAGGCGGGGTGTGGCGTGCGGCTCTGCAGGGGCTCGGTGCCGCCCCAGGCTTCCTGCTTCGATCGACGAGGCCGCCCCGACGCCTTCGATCGACGCCTTCACTCGATCCCTCGCATGAGGGAGCCGACGCGATTCAATGCACGTTCAGCGTGCGCCGTTCGAATCGGATCGCCACATTCGCGATCATCGCGTCGGGGTTCGCGTCATCGCCGCGATGCCGCTCGCACGGACGCAATCACCGCGACCGACGGCGCGGCTTGGGCGTTTGCGCCTCGTCCGCAACGCCGACCATCTGCAGGCAAACGGCGGTGACGGCCCGGGCAAATTCGGAATAATCCGCTTCTCGAGCCGCGATGGCATCGTCCGTGGCGCCGTGAACGCCCGCATAGATCAGCAGCGCCGTGATGCGTGGTTGCGTCAACCGCCACACGCCGGCTTTTGCGCCGCCGCTGAGAATGCCCTGAAGCTGATCGAGAATGGCGTTCTTCTCGCGATTGTTCCGTGCGTGGTGGTGATGGTTGATGTAGACGATGTCGTGCGTGCGAAATGTTTCTGCGTAGGCTTCGATGCTCGTCCGTATCCATGCGCGCAGCCGACCTAACCAGTCGTCCGCCGCGCAAGCGTCAACGGCCTCTTCCAGGCGGCCGAGGTATTGCGCCGTGTAGCGCTGACCCATGGCCTCCAGGAGTTCGTTCTTCGAGGCGAAGTAATGATAGAAGGTGCCCTTGGCTACTTCGGCCAACTCAACAATTTCGTTGATCGTGGTGGCCTCGACGCCTTGTGCCAAAAATAGCTTCTCGGCCGCCGCCATCAATTCTTCCAGACGTACCTCGGCTGGCTTGGTGCGGGGTGTTTTGGGCGCTCCCTGCTCCCGCTGGCTTGTCTTGTATCTCATCGTGGGGTTCAGAACTTGCGTGCAAAAGTCAGAAGTCTAGGCTACGTCCTCGATGCCACCAACGTTTTTTGTCATCGACCGACCCTCGGCCCATTCAATGCATGAAGGCAAAGTCCGGCTCCTCCCGGCGGTCGCCATGCGCCGGCGTCGCGTTCCGGTTCCGAGCGTCGACGAAATTCCGGAGTGCTTCTCTTTGGGGAAACGTGTCGCAGGCGCATGCGCGCGAAGTCGGCATCGAGCAAGTGCGAAGAATCCGTCACGCATACTCTATCGTACGTTCCTCGCACGTTGACGGAGAGCATCTGGCGATGCGTCCGGTCAGAAAACCTTGTCGAGGCGGATGCTTTGCCGATATTCGGCAACATGCCCGGGCGGCGAGCCGCAATCTCGTTCAGGCGCGCTGCGCTTGATTCAACATCTTCCGCAGGATATAGCTGGCGACGACGGCGGCTCCCACGTTGAAAAACATGCTGTAGACGAACGCGCTTTGCAGTTGAGAAAATTCCTGCAGATGAGACATTTTTTTCAGCGTTATCTGCAGGATCGTACTGACCGCGGTAACGCCGAATGCCGCGCCCACCTGCTGCAAGGTCGAAACGACACCGGCGGCCATGCCCGCGAAATTTTCCTGCACGTTTGCCAGCACGATATTCAAAAGAGGGGTCATCACCATGCCTTGGGTAAAGCCCAGCGTCCACAATACCGGCATCAGGAGCCACGGCAGCTCGAGGATCGGGAAATATCGCACGGCGAGCATCAGCGCGACGAAACTCGCCGCGTAGGAGGCCGCGCCAATGGAAACGACTTGCGGGCCGGATCGGCCGATTAGCTTGGGCGTCAATAGCGATGAAATGGCGAACCCGATGCTGGTTGAAACATAGGTCATTCCCGCTTCAAACGGGCTTAGCTTCAACCCGGACTGAAGAAAAATTGAAAACACCAACGTGAATGAACCCGCGGTCGCATAGATGCACATTACCAACGACGAGCCCTTGATGAATCGTCTTTCCCTGAGGAGTTTCATGTTGATGAGAGGGACGCGGCCGCTGCGTGCGTAGCGGATCTCGTGTTGCATGAATAGATACAAGGTGCCCAGACCGATCAGCGTGAGGACGTAGCTTTTGAAGCTCCATCCCCAGACGGCGCTCATGAGCAGGGGAAGCAGCGAAACGGAGATCCCCAGGCTCGAAAGAGCGACGCCGGTCCAATCCAGGCTTCTTTTCTGTTCGATGGGCGTATTTCGTAAATGGCGAGAAAAAGCCAGGGCCGCCAGCCCGATGGGAAGGTTGATAAAAAAAATGGCTCTCCATTGCAACTCCAGCAGATTGGCCGAGATGATCAAGCCGCCCAGAACCTGCCCCGCCATCGCGGCGAGCCCGAGCGTCATTCCCAGGTATCCGAAAGCACGGCGGGCGCCGGCCTCGTCAAAATCCGCCCGGATGCTGGCGTAGATTTGCGGAAAGAGCACGGCGGCGGATAGCCCTTGCAAGAAGCGCGCGACGATCAGAACCGTCGCGTGGGGCGCCAGGCCGCAAAGAATCGACGACACCGTGAAGCACAGCATGCCGATCTGATAGGCTCTGCGGCGCCCCCATAGATCACCCAGCCTTCCTCCGGTGATCAGCAAGAGACCGAACGATAGCTCATAAGCCACGATGATCATCGTCAACTCGACATAGCTTGCATGCAGTGTCTTTTCAATGTTGACGATCGCGATATTGACGACAAATAAATCGAAAATCGTTACGAATCCGGATAGCAAGAGTGCGAATAAAGCATAGCGCTGCTGGTTGATCATGTGATCCTCGATTTCATTCGATATGCGGGTGGTGGTGCCACCTTGAATCTGGATAAATACCCATGTTGTTGGCTTGACGAAACGGACAGCCGAAGCTTCTTGAAACGTGGCGTGCAAACGTAATCGAACAAAGGTTCGAATACGCTCGAAATTTGCATTCCTGGTCGTTCGGGTGTGTATCGACAGAGGCATCGACATTTCATTGACCGACGGTCGGTCGTGAACTAGGATAGCAACTCATGCCGATGCTGTCACGCCGCGGTACGAGCAAGACGCCGACGAGGCGCGTCGAGTTCGGGCTTCCGGTCGGCGCGGTGCGGATCAGTGTGCGGATTCGGTTCGACGGCTACCGGGGCGGGTGCGTGCCGCAGCCGGATAGCGCGCCCATGTTGGAAATCGATCGAAACAATGCAATGCGAGTTGCGCCGGGAGAGATCGATGGCGACGAACGATGGCGAGACCTGAAAAACGCGGCACGCCATGACGATTCGATCGCCGAGGCGGCTCGGCCTGCTGCTCATGAGCGCGATGCCGCGATGCGCGTGGCGCGGCGAACGACGTGTCCGAGTCTAATGCCTAGCTATCGCGGGGCCTATTAATCATCGGACGCAGGGTTCATCCGCTCGTTCGCGGCACGGTGACTGCAGGCCGTTTTCAGATTTCCCGATTGGCCCAATGACAGAACAAATTGACCTTTCCAAGGTTATCGGAGGTGATGGGATGACGAGTCAAGGAATCGGAATTGTCGGTGCGGGGCACCTGGGAGTGGCTCTCGCGTCGCGCTTGATCGATATCGGGTTCGACCGTGGGAATGTTTGGCTCGGACATCGTGGTTCTCAAAAATCGCATGCGACGAGTGCGGCGGCGGGAGTCGAAGATCGTCTTGTAGACGTGAATGCGGTGATGAAGAATTGCGATGTGATCTTTTACACCGTTCGACCGATCGATTACCGGATGATTTCCGATTACGAGTTGAGGGAGGGGCAGACAGTCATCTCGTTCCTGGCCGGCGTTTCGCTTTCGAGATTGTCCGATGCGGCGCGTGGGCCGGGCTCGATTGCCCGGGCGATCATAAGCGCGCCGGATACGATTTCCAGCGGGCAGGCACTTGGCGCGACGTGCGGCGACGCGAGTGAATCGGCGAGGAAAGTATTGAAATCCGTCGTGGCGAATACGTTGAATGTGCGATCCGAGAATCAGGTCGAGCCGGTTACCGTCCTTGGCACGTGCCTTCCGTTCATATTGATGTACTGCGAATTCATGAGGGTGGCCGTTAGCGATCGAGATATATTGAAGTGCGCCGGAGATTACGGGCTCGATGAATGGGCAGGAGTGATCGACTGGGCGAGACGGGTTAGGCCTCGAGGCTTGAATCCTGATGAAATCGAAAACTATGTGAGCCGATGCGCGACTCCGGGCGGCATTGCTGAAAAAATTATCAACTCGCTTCGCCTTCATCGGGATTTTGCAAGGACTGTTCGAGAAGGGATCGAGCATGCCCAAACGATGCTCTGCGTTCAGATGGAGAAGCGCGAGTCCATCGGGCTTGGCGGGAACGTTTGACGGAATCGAAGGGGCCTTCGAGCGGCGTTCTCCATAGTGAGCTGAAACGGAGAACGCGCTCGCGAATATCGAATGCATGAAGGCAACGAACGCCCGGAGTCTTATGCATGCGCAGCGGCCGCTTGCCTGCGGCATCGTGGCAATCGAGTGACGAACGTGCCGGGCGAAGGCGGGTGAATTGCGCGTTCAGAACAGCAGCTCGCGCACGCGGTGGTACAGCATGCCCAGTTCGAGCGCGGGCTGCCGCCACGCGGGGCCACCCGGAAAGCGTCGATGCCTGAAGCGTGCGAACAGATCGAATGCGCGCGTATCGCCCGCGATCGCGTTCGCGACGATGCGGCCAGCGATGCCGGTCAGCGCGACGCCGTGGCCGCTGAAGCCCTGAAGGTAGAAGTAGTTCGGATCGATCGCGCCGAAGTCCGGCGCGCGATTGCGCGTCACGTCGACGAAGCCGCCCCACGCGAATTCGATGCGCACGTCGGCGAGCTGCGGGAACGCGCCGACCATCCGGCTGCGGATCGCGTCGACGAACGAGTCGGGCGATGCGCCCGACGAGCTCGCGCGGCCGCCGAACAGCATCCGGTGGTCGGCGGACAAGCGGAAGTAGTCGAGAAAGAAATTGTTGTCGCAAACCGCTTCGCGCCGCGGGATCAGCGCGTTCGCACGATCGGCGCCGAGCGCTTCGGTCGCGACGATGTACGACGCGATCGGCGCGATGCGCGCGGCCGTCGCCTCGGGCAGCACGCCGCCCGGGCCCGCGTTGCAGCACGCGACGACGTGGCGGCAGCGCACCTCGCCCGCTTGCGTGCGCACGACGGGCCGCGCGCCGCGCACGACTTCGAGCGCGGGCGTGTGCGAGAACAGCAGCGCGCCTTCGCGGCGCGCCGCCTGGGCGAGACCGAGGCAGTACTTGAGCGGATGCAGATGGCCGGACAGCGGATCGTGGACGCCCGCGACATAGCGCGGCGACGCGATGCGTGCGCGAATCGCATCGGCATCGAGCCATTCTAGCGAAGGGTGGCCCCAGCGCGACGTCGCGCTGTCCATCCATTGCCGCAGTTCCGGCACGCGGCGCGGATGCGTCGCGACCGTGAGATAGCCGCGCGTGAAGTCGCAGTCGATCCCGTAGCGCGCGATGCGCTCTTCGACGAGCGCGACGGCGTCGAGCGACAGCGCCCATGCGCCGCGCGCGCCGTCGATGCCGAGCTGGCGCTCGATTTCGCCGTCCTTCGCGAAACCCGCGATCATCTGCCCGCCGTTTCTGCCCGACGCGCCCCAGCCCGGCCGGTACGCATCGAGCACGGCCACCGACAGGCCGCGCGCGCGGCAGTCGAGTGCGGTCGACAGGCCGGCGAAGCCGGCGCCGATCACGCAGACGTCGACGTCGAGCGTGCCGTCGAGCGTCGGGTCGTCGTCGGGACGGGCGGCGGTGGCTTCGTAGTACGAGCGGCGTGCGAGCGCTTCGGCTCGGCGGGAGAAGGTGTCGGTCATGGGCAAATGGTGGAAGTCGATCGGCATCGGCGCATCGCGGGGTCATGCGGCCGCGATATGCGATGCGCGATATGCAATATGCGGCAATATGCGATACGGAAAACGGGATGCGGCGCGAACGGGCGTGCGGCACGCCGCCCGCCGTCGCGCCGTCGGCGTCAGAACGAATAGATGAACTGCGTCGCGAGCAGATCGTTGGACTTGCTGTACGAGCCGTCGTTGCGCAGGAACACCTTGTTGTTCGCCCAGTCGTGCCGGTATTCGACCTTCACGGTGATCTGCTGGGTCGGATAGAACAGCAGATCGAGTGCGACGTCCTGCCGGTTCGCGCCCTTGCACTCGAATCCGAGGCCGCCGTTCGCCTTCGACGTCGCGAGGCAGTCCGCGTCGATGCCGAAGCCGTCCGCGGTATCCATCCCGTTGCCGTTGAGCGCGATCCCGCCGCCGCCGCCGCCGTTCTTGCTGTTCGCGAGGAAGTCGTAGCGCACCGTCGCGCCCATCCGGCCGAGCACCGGCACGTTGAACTTGCGGTGCGCGAGCAGCGACAACCCGTACCACTGCGCGCGGCCGCCGTTGAACGCGGCGTGCTGTTGCTGGCCGTAGTCGATTTCCGCGTTGTACTGAATGTCGGCGAGCGTATAGGTGGCGTCCGCTTCCGCGAAGAAGAACGCGCCGTACGGGCTCGACGCCTGGCCGCCCGGACCGTAGACGATCGCGCCCGACTGCGTCGTCGCGCTGCCGAGCGTCTGTCGCCCGACGTTGAACGAGCCGCCGAGATCGAGCGCGCTCGACCACGTGTAGTCGACGCGCGCGGTGAACGTCGGCACCTTGTTGCTCGTCGTGATCGGATCGCCGAGCGCGTTCGTGCCCGTCTGCGTGACCGAGCCGTACGTGCGGTACTGCTCGTTGCCGAGCAGGAACTTCCACGCCCAGTTGCCCTTCGTGTAGTTCGCGCCGATGCCGATGTAGCTGCCCGGATCGGAGAAGTCGTACAGCAGGTTGTGCGTGAGCGTGAGCATCTGGTTCGACTGCTGCACCTCGTAGCCGCCGAAGCTCGGCACGAGGCCCGCGACGAGCGTCGTCGTCGCGCTGAGCGGCACGTTGACGACCGCGGTGTTGAGGATGTTGTTGCCGATGTTGCCGCGCGAGTTCTGCAAGAGCGTGATGCCGTTGCCGCGGTTCGGCATCAGCGTGATCTCGGCCGACGGCGCCATCGGGCCGACGCCGAACGTCTTCTTGATGTCGAGATACAGATCGCCGAACGTGCTGTTGAAGTAGTTGTAGTTGCTCTCGTGGTTCGCGAACAGGAACGACGACGTGCTCGCCGCGCGGTTGAACACGTAGGTCGGATCGATGTAGCCCGTCACCGACAGGCCCGCGATCGGCCCCGTGTTCGCCGCGTCGGTCAGCGAATCGACCTTCAGTTGCTGATTCGCGATCTGCTGCTTCATCTGCGTGACGTCGTCGTTCGTCAGCGCGGCGGGTGCGCGGCCGTAGTCCGGCGACGATTCGTCGACAGGCGCGGCGGCCGTCGCGGCTGCCGCACCCTTGCCCGCAGCGCCGCCGCCCGCAGCGCCGTTTTGCGATGCGAGCGCGGACCGCAGCTCCTTCACCTGCGCCTGCAGTGCGTTCAGCTGCGCCTGCAGCGCCTTGATCTGCGCGCTCGTCGATGCGGCGCCGGCGAAGCCGGGAAGCGACCCGGCCACGAGCAGACAGATTAACTTCTTTCTCATGCAAATTCTCCTGATTGATCGTATTGCGAAGGACTTCGGTGCTCGTTCGGGCGATCGGGGCGGCGTCAGGCTGTGCCGAGCGACTTTCTCGTCGCGGCGGTTTGCGGTGCGCGCGGCGCGCTGCCGGGCGCGTCGGATTCGGCGGCGTCGGACGGCGCGGGCTGCGCGAACGCAAGACGCATGTCGCGCTCGCGCCGGCGCTCGCGGCTCAGCATCATCTGGTTGACGAGGATCACGCCGATCGTGACGGCGGTGATGAAGAGCGTCGCCAGCGCGTTCATTTCGGGATTGAGGCCGAGGCGCACGCGCGAGAACACGACGAGCGGCAGCGTCGTCGAGCCGGGGCCGGACAGGAACGCGGACAGCACGAGATCGTCGATCGACAGCGTGAACGACAGCAGCCAGCCGGACAGCAGCGCCTGCGAGATCAGCGGCAGCGTGATCACGAAGAACACCTTGAGCGGCGTCGCGCCGAGATCGAGCGCCGCTTCTTCGAGCGACTTGTTCAGCTCCTTGACCCGCGACTGCACGATGATCGCGACGTACGACACACACAGCATCACGTGGCCGATCCAGATCGTCACCATTCCGCGGCCCTTCGGCCAGCCGAGCATCTGCTCGAGCGCGACGAACAGCAGCAGCAGCGAGATGCCCTGGATCACCTCGGGAATCACGAGCGGCGCGTTGATCATCCCGGTGTAGAGCGTGAAGCCGCGAAAGCGTCCGAAGCGCGCGAGCACGAAGCCCGCCCACGTGCCGATGAATACCGACGCGAACGCGGTCAACAGGCCGATCTTCAGCGACAGCCACGCGCTCGTCAGCAGCTCGTCGTCCTGCAACAGCGCCGCGTACCACTTCAGCGAGAAGCCGGACCAGACGGTGACGAGCTTCGATTCGTTGAACGAATAGACGACGAGGCTCGCGATCGGGATGTACAGGAACAGGAAGCCGAGCGTCAGCACGCCGGCGGAAAGCGGCTTGTTGGGCTTGATCATTTCGCGTCCCCCAGTTCCTTCACCTGGTAGTACTGGAACACGGCCATCGGCACGAGGAGCAGCAGCACCATCGCGACCGTCACCGCGGAGGCCATCGGCCAGTCCATGTTGTTGAAGAACTCGTCCCACATCACTCGGCCGATCATCAGCGTGTCGGCGCCGCCGAGCAGTTCCGGAATCACGTATTCGCCGACGGCCGGAATGAACACGAGCAGGCTGCCCGCGATGATTCCGTTCTTCGACAGCGGCAGCGTGATTTGCGTGAACGCGACCCAGGGCTTCGCGCCGAGGTCGTATGCGGCCTCGAGCAGCGTCAGGTCCATCTTCACGAGGTGCGCGTAGAGCGGCATCACCATGAACGGCAGGTACGAATAGACCATCCCGATGTAGACGCCCGCATCGGTGTGATAGAGGCGCAGCGGCGAGTGAATCAGGCCGATCGCGATCAGCGCGTGGTTCAGCAGGCCGTCGTCCTTCAGGATGCCGATCCATGCGTAGACGCGGATCAGGAACGATGTCCAGAACGGCAGCATCACGCCCATCATCAGCAGGTTGCGCGTCGCGGGCGCGGAGCGCGCGATGTAGTACGCCATCGGATAGCCGATCAGCAGGCAGAACAGCGTGGACACCGCGGCCATCTTCAGCGAGCTGACGTAGGTCGCGACATAGAGGCTGTCTTGCAGCAGGAACGCGTAATGGCCGAGCTGCAGCGCGAACTGCACCGCGCCGTCCTTGACGCTCATCAGCGCGGTGTACGGCGGGATGCCCATCACCTGATCGGCGAAGCTGATCTTCAGCACGAGCACGAACGGCAGCGCGAAGAACAGCGTGAGCCAGAGGAACGGCACGCCGATCGCGACGCTGCGGCCGGACGGCTTGAAGCGCGCCGCGATGCGCGTGACGAGCGCGCGCGCGGGCGACGCGCTTCGGGCGGCGCAGGAGGCCGCCGCGAGCGAGGAAGAGGGAGAGGAAAAGGGAGAGGTTCTCATTGCGTCAGCACCACGCCGCTTGCGGGCGACCAGGAGACGAACACGTCGTCGTTGTAGGCGGGCGCACCTTCCTGCATCAGGTGCGAGCTCGAAAGATTGGACACGACGGTCTTGCCGCTCGGCAGGCGCACGTGGTACAGCGAATAGCTGCCCATGTACGCGACGTCGGTGACGACGCCGCGCGCCCAGTTGTGCGGCGCGCTCGGTCGCTCGCGCGACACGCGCACGCGCTCGGGCCGCACCGAGATGCCGACCGGCATGCCGAGCGGCCCCGTGACGCCGTGGCTCACGTACATCCGCGCCTCCAGGTCCTCGCTCTCGACGAAGATGTGATCGGGCTCGTCCTCGACGACGACGCCCTCGAACAGATTCGTCGAGCCGATGAATTCGGCCGAGAAGCGGCTGTTCGGGAATTCGTAGACCGCGCTCGGCGTGCCGATCTGCACGATCCGGCCTTCGCTCATCACCGCGAGGCGGCTCGCCATCGTCATCGCTTCTTCCTGATCGTGCGTGACCATCACGCAGGTCACGTCGACCTTCTCGATGATGTTGACGAGCTCGAGCTGCGTCTTCTGGCGGATCTTCTTGTCGAGCGCGGACATCGGCTCGTCGAGCAGCAGCAGCTTCGGGCGCTTGACGAGCGAGCGCGCGAGCGCGACGCGCTGCTGCTGGCCGCCCGACAGCTGATGCGGCTTGCGCTGCGCGTAACGGCTCATCTGCACGAGGTGCAGCGCATCGGCGACGCGCTCGCGGATCTCGTGCTTGGGCGTGCCTTCCTGCTTCAGGCCGAACGCGACGTTCGACTCGACCGTCATGTGCGGAAACAGCGCGTACGACTGGAACATCATGTTCACGGGGCGGCGATACGGCGGCAGGGTCGCGAGATCCTCGCCGTCGACGAAGATGCGCCCGGACGTCGCCGTCTCCAGCCCGGCGAGCATCCGCAGCAGCGTGGACTTGCCGCAGCCGGAGCTGCCGAGCAGCGCGAACAGCTCGTTCTTCGCGATCGACAGGCTGACGTTGTCGACGGCGGTGCTGTCTCCGAATTTCTTCACGACGTTCTCGATGCGGACGAACTCGTTCGTTCCGGACGGTTTGCCGGCCGGGGGGCGCGCCAGTTGCGCGGTGTCGATTGAAGGCGTCGATTTCATGATGTAGCCATCCTTCGTTGGGGATCGCAGGCATGAGCGCTCCCGCGCGACGCGCACGATGCGAATCGCGGAGGCACTGCGACCGGGAGTCGAGGCGTCGGGCGTTTCAGGTCGAACGCGCCGGCGCCGGCTTGCTTGCTTCGGGCGGGCAGCGGTCGAGCGACTGCTGCCCGCGGCCGTCGTTCGTGATCAGTGTCCCGTCTTCAGTTGCGCCCACAGGCGGTTTTCGAGGCGCAGGATGTCGGCGGGCATCGGCCGCATCAGCGTCATCTTCTTCAGCACGTCTTCGGGCGGGTAGACGGTCGGGTCCTGCGCGACGCCCGGCACGACGAACTGTCGCGCCGCGCGGTTCGCGGTCGGGTAGAACACTTCGTTCGTGATCGCCGCGTTGACCTTCGGGTCCTCGATGTAGTTGATCCATTTCAGCGCGGCTTCCGCGTGCGGCGCGTCCTTCGGAATCACCATCACGTCGAACCACAGCAGGCCGCCTTCCTTCGGGTTCGAGAACTTGATGTCGTACGAGCGCTTCGCTTCGGCCGAGCGGCGGTGCGCGATGCCGACGTCGCCCGACCAGCCGAGCGCGACGCACACGTCGTTGTTCGCGAGATCGTTGATGTAGCCGGACGAGTTGAACTGCGTGATGTACGGGCGGACTTTCTTCAGCACGTCGAACGCCGCCTGGTAGTCGGCCGGATTCGTGCTGTTCGGATTCCTGCCCATGTATTGCAGCGTCGCGGCGAACACATCGACCGCCTGATCGAGGAACGACACGCCGCAACCCTTCAGCTTCGACAGGTTCGCCGGATCGAGCACGAGCGCCCAGCTGTCGACGGGCGCGTTTTCGCCGAGCGCCTTCTTCACCGCCTGCACGTTGTAGCCGATGCCGTCGGTGCCGAACGCCCAGGGTACGCCGTACTGATTGCCCGGATCGGCGTCGGAGATCATCTTCATCAGCGTCGGATCGAGGTTCGACAGATTCGGCAACTTCGACTTGTCGAGCTTCTGATAGACGCCCGCCTGAATCTGCTTGGCCATGTAGTTCGACGTGGGCACGACGATGTCGTAGCCGGAGCTGCCCGCGAGCAGCTTCGCCTGCAGCGTGTCGTCGCTGTCGTAATTGTCGTACTTGACGTGGATGCCCGTCTGCTTCTCGAAGTTCGGGATCGTGTCCTTCGCGATGTAGTCGGACCAGTTGTAGACGTTCAGCTCGACCCCGGCCGCCTGCGCGGCCGGAACGGACAAGGCCGACGCACCGGCGAGCGCGACGAACGCAGCGCGCGCGACCGCATGACGAAGATGGCTCACACTCATGTTGTTCCCCTGATGATGAAGGTGGGGAGCGGCGCACGAGCGCCGCCCGCCCGATTGGCAATACGGTTAGGAAAGGCCCAGTTGCTGCGCGGTCGCGTCGATCGCCTTCTTCGCTTTCGATACGATCTCGTCGATCTCAGTCTTCGAGACCACGAGCGGCGGCGACAGCAGCATCCGGTCGCCCGTCGCGCGCATGATCAGGTTGCCGTTGAAGCAGTAGTCGCGGCAGATCGTGCCGACCTCGCCGCCGTTCTCGAAGCGCTTGCGCGCGCCCGGCTCGCGCGCGAGCTGCAGGCCCGCGACGAGCCCCGCGCCCGAGATCTCGCCGACGATCGGATGATGCGAAAACGTCTCGCGCAGCAGTTTCTGGAAGTAGGGGCCCGTATCGGTCTTCACGCGCTCGACGATCTTCGCGTCGCGCAGCAATGTCAGGTTCGCCACCGCCACCGCCGCCGCGACCGGATGCCCGGAGTACGTCATCCCGTGATTGAACTCGCCGTGCGCGATCAGCGCGTCGGCGATCCGGTCCGACAGCGCGACCGCGCCCATCGGCACGTAGCCGCTCGTCAGCCCCTTCGCGAGCGTCATCAGATCCGGCTCGAAGCCGAAGTGCCGATGCGCGAACCATTCGCCGGTGCGCCCGAATCCACCGATCACCTCGTCGGCGACGAGCAGCACGTCGTACTTGCGGCAGATTCGCTCGATCTCGGGCCAGTACGTCGACGGCGGGAAGATCACGCCGCCCGCACCCTGGAACGGCTCGCCGATGAACGCCGCGACGTTGTCCGCGCCGAGCTCGAGAATCTTCGCCTCGAGCTGCCGCGCGCGCTCGAGCCCGAACGCCTCCGGCGTTTGCCCTTCGCTCGCTTCGCCGAAGTAATAAGGCTGATCGATGTGCACGATGTGCTCGACCTTCGACGGCATCTGCTCGTGCATGTAGCCCATGCCGCCGAGCGTCGCGCCCGCGATCGTCGAGCCGTGATAGCCGTTCTTGCGCGAGATCACGAACTTCTTCTGCGGGCGGTTCTGCGTGCGCCAGTACTGATGCGCGACGCGCAGCACCGTATCGTTGCCCTCGGAGCCGCTGTTGCAATAGAAGAAGCGGTTGAACGACGGCGGCGCGGTCTGGGCGAGCAGCGCGGACAGCTCGATGATCGGCGGGTGCGTGGTCTTGAAGAACGTGTTGTAGAACGGCAGTTCGCGCAGCTGCCGGCTGCCGGCCTCGATCAGCTCCTCGCGCCCGTAGCCGACGTTCACGCACCAGAGCCCGGCCATCCCGTCGATGATCTTGTTGCCGTCGGAATCCCACAGATACACGCCCTCGGCCTTCACGATCACGCGGCTGCCCGCGCGATTGAGCGAGCCCATGTCCGAGAACGGATGGATATGGTGCGCCGCGTCGAGCGCGCGATATTCGGCGCTCGTGCGGCGCTGCTGCGCGTGTGCGCCGGATGCGGGCGCGGTGGGCGCGGCGGGCGCGACCCACGCCGATTCGTTGTTCAGTCGGTAGCTCATCGTTTCCTCCTGTATGGATGCGGCTGCGTGCGCGTTCAGACGTGCAGCAGCAGATGCTTGCGTTCCCACGAGCTGATCACGCGGAAGAACGCTTCGTATTCGGTTTCCTTCAGCGCGAGGTAGGCCTTCACGAACTTTTCGCCGAGGATGCCGGCGAGCGGCTCGCATGCGCTCATCAGCGTGAGCCCCTCCTCGAGATTGCGCGGCAACTGGTACGGCAGGCTGTAGCCGTCGCTGACGAGCGGCTCGGTCGGCACGAGGCGCTGCGTCATGCCGAGATAGCCCGCCGCGAGCGTGCCCGCGATCGCGAGATACGGATTGCAGTCGACGCCCGGAATGCGGTTCTCGACCCGGCGCGACACCGACGACGAATGCGGAATCCGGAAGCCGACCGTGCGGTTGTCGTAGCCCCACTGCACGTTGATCGGCGCGGCCATGAAGCGCGACAGCCGGCGATACGAGTTGATGTACGGCGCGAAGATCGGCATCAGCGCGGGCGTGTACTTCTGCAGCCCGGCGATATACGCGTAGAACATGTCGGTCGGGCTGCCGTCTTCGGCGGTGAAGAGATTGCGCCCCGTCTCCTCGTTGATGATGCTCTGATGCACGTGCATCGCCGAGCCCGGCTCGTTCTCCATCGGCTTCGCCATGAACGTCGCGTACATGTGATGCCGCAGTGCAGCCTCGCGCACGGTGCGCTTGAACAGGAACACGCGGTCGGCGAGATTCAGCGGATCGCCGTGCAGGAAGTTGATCTCCATCTGCGCTGCGCCGACTTCGTGAATCAGCGTGTCGACTTCGAGATCCTGCACTTCGCAGTACTCGTAGATGTCCTCGAACAGCGGATCGAACTCGTTGACTGCCTCGATCGAGTACGACTGGCGGCCCGTTTCCGGCCGGCCGGTGCGACCGATGGGCGGTGCGAGCGGGAGGTCCGGGTCCTTGTTCATGTCGACCAGATAGAACTCGAGCTCGGGCGCGATCACGGGCTTCCAGCCTTTCGCCTTGTAAAGGTCGAGCACGTGGCGCAGCACGCGGCGCGGCGAGATCTCGACGGGCGTGCCGTCGAAATGCACGCAGTCGTGGATCACCTGCGCGGTCGGATCGATCGCCCACGGAATCAGGCGGATCGTCGATGCGTCGGGCAGGCACACCATGTCGGGATCGGTGACGCCCGTCAGGCTGCCGTCTTCGGGATAATCGCCGGTGACGGTCTGGATCATCACCGCCTGCGGCAGGCGCATCGATTCGCCGGTTTCGAACTTGCTGCGCGGAATGATCTTGCCGCGCGCGATGCCGGCCATGTCCGGGATGATCGCCTCGATTTCGGTGATTCGATGTTTCTTCAGGAATTCGTCGATGTCTTGCATGATCGTTCTCGTTGTAGTGGGCCGGGTCACGCGCCGATCGCGTGCGCCGGCGGCAGGTCGGCGTCGTGCTGCATGCGGGCGAGCATCCGGGCGCGGCACGCGTCGCCGAATGCGCGGAAGATCGCGGTGGATAGCGGATCGTCCGCGTGCTTCCATTCCGGATGCCACTGCACGCCGAGCGCGAATGCGCGTGCGCCCGGCACGGAGATGGCTTCGATCAGGCCGTCGGGCGCGAGCGCCTCGATCGCGAGACCCGCGCCGGGCTGCGCGATGCCTTGCCCGTGCAGCGAGTTCACGCGCGCGTTCGTCTCGCCGCCGCAGAGGCGCTGCAGCAAGCCGCCCGGCGCGAGCCGGATGTCATGCGCGGGCGCGTACTGCGCGTCGAGCGCGTCCTGCTTATTTTCGCGGTGATCGTCGAGGCCGTCGACCGCATGCACCTGCTGATGCAGCGTGCCGCCGAACACGACGTTCATTTCCTGGAAGCCGCGGCAGATCGCGAGCACCGGTACGCCTGTGTCGATCGCCGCGCGCACGAGTGGCAGCGTCGTCTCGTCGCGCGCGGGATCGTGCAGCGTGCCGGGCGCGCTCGGATGCCCGCCGTAGCGATGCGGCTCGACGTTCGAATGGCTGCCGGTAAACAGCAGCCCGTCGACGGCCGCGAGCACGTCGCGCGCCGCTTGCCGCGCGCCGAGCGCCGGCACGATCATCGCGAGCGCGAGCGCGCCCTCGACGATTGCCGCGATGTATTTTTCGCCGGCGACATGAGATGGATGCGCGCCCATCATCGTTTTGTCAGCGGTGATTCCGACCAATGGTTTGCTTTGCATGAATTTCACGTTTCGATGAATGCCCGGATTGCGAATCGCGCATCGAAAATCGCAATACGGCAGGCGTGACGGGGCCCGTCGGCTTCACGCGATGCGCGAAGTCGATGAGTCGGGGCGCGACGGTCGAACGGCGGCGGCAAGCCGGCAGCCGCACGGCGCGCGATGCAGGGGATTGCGCTCGCTCCGAGCGAACGCGCGACGCAGCGGGGATGGCCGAGCGCGCGCGTTCGATGTCAGGCCGCTGCGCCGATCAGGCGTCAGGGCGTGCGTTCGAAGCGAACAGCGGCAGAAGGAGAGGCGCTAGGGCAGCAGCGAGGCGACTTCGTCGATGTGCACGGCGATGTAGGCGCGTGCGGAGACGGCGTTGTGACGTCGCACGGAGCGACGGGACAGGATGGTGAATACGGACGGAAGCAGGCGAGGAACAAGCGCGCCGCTGCTGCCGTCGGAGAGGGCGACGTCATGCGGGATGTTCGCCGCATGTCTTCGATCCCACCTTACCAGAGGGCCACGGACTCTCACGATTACACTCGACTGGTGACGTTGAAAGTTTTGAACACCCCGGCTCATCGAACGCATCCTGCGTTTAATAAATCGGGGCGACGGTCCGGCGGCAAGATCGTCAACGTGCTGCATATTTCGGACACCGTCAGAAACGCACCGCAACATGACGATGATGTGATGCCGACCTGTGGATCAGCATATACGAGCCAAAAACGGCGTCAAATATTTTTCAAAAATACGAAGCATCGAGTGCTCGATGGTGGCGGGCATAAATCCTGCGTGAGCGAATGCGCGCCGCAGCGTGCATTATTTCGATCGTCTTGCAGGGTTTTCCCGGACAGAAAACGATTGAAAGTGATTAGAATATTCGACACTCGTGCCATGCAATCGTCGGTCGTCGACGCTCACCAATCGTGTCGGATTCCACATCGATGTCCAATGAAGTCGCCACCCGTCTGCGTCACGTGCGCATGAAGTACGGCCTGTCGCAGCGCGAGCTCGCGAAGCGCGCGGGCGTCACGAACGGCACGATCTCGCTGATCGAGCAGAGCCGCGTGAGTCCTTCGGTAGGATCGCTGAAGAAATTGCTCGAGTGCATTCCGATGAGCCTCGCGGAGTTCTTCACGTTCGAGGTCGACGAGGATCGCTCGGTCGTCTCGCGCCGCGGCGAGATGCCGAATCTCGGCAACGACGCGATCGGCTTCTATCTGGCGGGCTCCGGCGTCAAGGACCGCAACATGTGCATCATGCGCGAGGTCTATCAGCCGCTCGCGGATACAGGCCCGGAAATGCTCACGCACGCGGGGCACGAGGGCGGCGTCGTCGTGTCCGGTCAGATCGAGCTGACCGTCGACGGCACGACGTGGCTGCTCGATCCCGGAGACAGCTACTACTTCGAGAGCCGCTTGCCGCACCGTTTTCGCAATCCCAGCGCGGAACACGTCTGCGAGGTCGTGTCGGCGAATTCGCCGCCCACCTTCTGACGACGCGCCAACGCGATTCGCCGCCGCCCGCGCGTCGCAAGCATGCGGCGCCGGGCATTTAGTTTGCATGGCGAATCAAACCCTACGAGGCTATTCCGATGGACAAGACGACTTTGGCTTACTGGCAGGACAAGGCAGCGACGCTCGCGATCGAAGGGCGCGCATTCATCGGCGGCGCGTACCGCGACGCGCACGGCGGCAAGACGTTCGATTGCGTGAGCCCGATCGACGGCCGCGTGCTCGTGAAAGTCGCCGACTGCGGCGCGGCCGACGTCGACGCGGCGGTGGCGGCCGCGCGGCGCGCGTTCGACGAGCAGGCATGGGCGGGCCTGAACCCGCGCCGGCGCAAGGCGATCCTGCTTCGCTGGGCGGCGCTGATGCGCGAGCATCTCGACGAGCTGTCGCTGCTCGAGACGCTCGACGCGGGCAAGCCGATCGGCGACACGACGACGGTCGACGTGCCGGGCGCCGCGTACTGCGTCGAATGGTTCGCGGAAGCGATCGACAAGGTCGGCGGCGAAGTCGTGCCCGCCGATCATCATCTCGTCGGCCTCGTCACGCGCGAGCCGCTCGGCGTCGTCGCCGCGGTCGTGCCGTGGAATTTCCCGATCCTGATGGCGTCGTGGAAGTTCGGGCCGGCGCTCGCCGCGGGCAACAGCGTCGTGCTGAAGCCGTCGGAGAAATCGCCGCTCACGGCGATCAGGGTCGCGCAGCTCGCGCACGAAGCGGGCATTCCGGCCGGCGTGTTCAACGTCGTGCCGGGCGGCGGCGAGCCGGGCAAGCTGCTCGCGCTGCATCGCGACGTCGACTGTCTCGCGTTCACCGGCT
The DNA here is from genome assembly GCF_001524445.2 of Burkholderia savannae. Classification (NCBI taxonomy): domain Bacteria; kingdom Pseudomonadati; phylum Pseudomonadota; class Betaproteobacteria; order Burkholderiales; family Burkholderiaceae; genus Burkholderia; species Burkholderia savannae. The sequence goes on along the minus strand of NZ_CP013418.1, from coordinate 1,474,796 downwards.
CGACGGGCGTCGGCAAGCTGATCATGCAGTACGCGGGCCAGTCGAACCTGAAGCGCGTGTGGCTCGAGCTCGGCGGCAAATCGCCGAACATCGTGCTGCCCGACTGCCCGGATCTCGATCGCGCGGCGAAGGCGGCGGCGGGCGCGATCTTCTACAACATGGGCGAGATGTGCACGGCGGGCTCGCGCCTGCTCGTGCATCGCGACATCAAGGATGCGTTCCTCGAGAAGCTGATTGCCGCGGCGCGCGCATACAAGCCCGGCAATCCGCTCGACCCGAACGTGTCGATGGGCGCGATCGTCGACGCGATCCAGCTCGAGCGCGTGCTCGGCTACATCGAAGCGGGCCGCGGCGAAGCGAAGCTGCTGCTCGGCGGCGCGCGCGTGAACGAGCAGAGCGGCGGCTTCTACATCGAACCCACCGTGTTCGACACGGCGCCCGACGCGAAGATCGCGCGCGAAGAGATCTTCGGCCCGGTGCTGTCGGTGATCACGTTCGATTCGATCGACGAAGCGGTGAGGATCGCGAACGATAGCGAATACGGGCTCGGCGCCGCGGTGTGGACCGCGAACCTGACGACCGCGCACGAAGTCGCGCGCCGGCTGCGCGCGGGCACCGTATGGGTCAATTGCTACGACGAAGGGGGCGACATGAATTTTCCGTTCGGCGGCTACAAGCAATCGGGCAACGGCCGCGACAAGTCGTTGCACGCACTGGAGAAGTACACCGAGCTGAAGTCCACGCTCGTTCGGCTGCGCTAAAGGATTCGCAAGCCAGCGCGGCGGCGCGCATGCGTCGCGCCGCCGCGTTCCCAATGAATCCGACGCCGGCGCGCTCGCATTATCGGCGGCATCGCGAGCGCGCCGGTCCCTCCACCGGGTCATTCGATGACTGAAACGCTCTATGGCGACGGCGCGATCCGCCGCTCCTCCCCCTACGGTTCCTCGATCGAAAACACTTACGCGGGCGTGCTGTCGTTCATGCGGCGCAACTACACGCGCGATCTCGGCGGGGTCGACGTCGCCGTGTCCGGCGTGCCGCTCGATCTCGCAACGACGTTCCGCTCCGGCGCGCGCCTCGGCCCCGCCGCGGTGCGCGCGGCGAGCGTGCAGCTTGCCGAGCTGAATCCGTATCCGTGGGGCTTCGATCCGTTCGACGATCTCGCGGTGATCGACTACGGCGACTGCTGGTTCGACGCGCACAATCCGCTCACGATCAAGGCCGCGATTGTTGAGCACGCGCGGACGATCCTGCAGTCGGACGCGAGGATGCTGACGCTCGGCGGCGATCACTACATCACGTATCCGTTGCTGATCGCGCACGCGCAGAAGTACGGCAAGCCACTGTCGCTGATCCATTTCGACGCGCACTGCGACACATGGGCCGACGACGCGCCCGACAGCCTCAATCACGGCACGATGTTCTACAAGGCGGTCAAAGACGGGCTGATCGATCCGAAGACGTCGGTGCAGGTCGGCATTCGCACGTGGAACGACGATTATCTCGGCATCAACGTGCTCGACGCCGCGTGGGTGCACGAGCACGGTGTGCGCGCGGCGCTCGAGCGCATCGGCTTGATCGTCGGCGACCGGCCCGCGTATCTGACGTTCGACATCGACTGCCTCGATCCCGCGTTCGCGCCGGGCACGGGCACGCCGGTCGCGGGCGGGCTGTCGTCCGCGCAGGCGCTCGCGATCGTGCGCGGTCTCGGCGGCGTGAACCTGATCGGCGCGGACGTCGTCGAAGTCGCGCCCGCGTACGATCAGAGCGAAATCACCGCGATCGCGGCCGCGCATGTCGCGTGCGATCTGCTGTGTCTGTGGCGGCAGCGCAAGGTCGGCGCGCGTTGACGCGATCACGCGGCGATCGGCGGGCGGAGCGGCTGGACGGCGGCTCGACGGGAGGTGCTCCCGGAAGTGTTCGCCGTCCAGGCCATGGCGCTCCGGCCGCTAGACCCGCCGCCAATGCATTGCCCGCAGAACGTGCCGCGATTCCCGCAATTGCTGCGTTCATTCTCGACTATGCGTCGCCTCGATCCGCGTCGGCGGGGATTTCGACGGGTGTACGGCGGATTGAAGCTCGACAGGTGGTGGGAGGCGTCATCAATAAGCAGGTCGAGCTCGCAGAAACGCCTTCGGGCATGAGCTCCCCGATCGCCCGGCAGACATGCGATGCGCGTGCGCTTCATTGCATGCGGAAGGTGGATTTCAGTCCATTTCAGGCGGATATGCGTCCATTATCCAAACAACCGGACGCATTGGCGTTGACGCGGAGATAACGCGGTCTATATCGTACAGAGGCCTTGCAAATCGGCATCGCAGGTAGAAAGGAGGCAGTCGGCTCCGATCGTCGTGCAAACGGTTTGCGGTCACGAAGTCGTTTTGATCGCGCATATCTCGCGACGAGGACAACATGAAAATGAATATCGTCACGCGTACGCTCGCGATGTCGCCGCTGATGCTGGCGGCGGCTTGCAGTCAGATGCCCTTTGGCGGTACGGACACCGCCAAGTACGGGACCGCCTATATCAAGGAACATCTTGTCACCGGTGTCACGACGCAGGAGCAGGTGCGGACGCTGTACGGCAATCCGGATCGCAAGATGATGTACAGCGATGGAGGGGAGAGCTGGGATTACGATTTCAACCCCGGTGATAATCAGGTCAGCCATGCCGTCGATTATCTGTGGGGTTCGATCCCGAAGCCCGGAACGAGTGGCGTGACGGGCAATGCAGTCGGCACCGCGAACCAGGGCGTGTTCGACAAGATTTATTCCAGGGATGCACGGAAGTCGTTGTCGGTCACCTTCAAGAAGGGGGTCGTTTCAAATTACTATATTTCCGGAAAATAGCATCGCGGCCTTGCGCCCGGCATACGTCGCAGAGCGGGTATGACTCGCCGTCCCTTGCGTGTGCCACGAATGAAATTCGCGCAAAAGCGCATCACGCCGTTTCCGCGGCGGACCTTGTTCGTCGAAGAACGGGACGGGGCCACGCGGGCGCCGTCGTCACGGCGATTCGAAGCTGGTGTGCGTTCTTCGCATCGCTTACACTCATTCGCGTTGCCGATAGGCCGATGAGCCGGAGATTCCCGGCCATGTTCGGAATATCGCCCTTTGCCCGGCCGGCAAAGGCGCTGGCCGATTCACGCGGATCGGGGGCCACTTGGACAAAGCACCCGGCATCGGTATTTACCGCTGCACGACGCTGGAGATTCCGGCGCGTGACAGATTCGACGCGTGGGCGGCAGGCGGCAGCTGCCAGTATTCGATCGTCGACAGCGCCGGCGTGCCGTTCGATTGGGAATCGAGCGGCGCCACGGTGGGGCCGCTGTCGATCGGCTGGCATACCTGGTTGCATCCGTCGCGGCGAGCCGTGATCAAGGCCGATAGATCCTCTCGCCAGATTGCCGCGCGCGGGCTGGATCTTTACCAGTTCACGATTCATCTCGATGCCGGGTTCGTTTGGCTAAGCGGACCGGAACCATCGTTCAAGCAACGCAATGAACTGTACGTGATCGACGCAACCCAGCCGTTCGAATCGGAGATCACGACGGGCAACGTCGTTTGGATGGCGATACCCCGATCGTTGCTGCCGGTAACGGCCGAATGGCTGCACGGGAAATCGCTGAAGCAGGGAGTCGGTCAACTGCTCGCCGATCACCTGCGTTCGCTGGTCGCGAACCTGCCGCGTTTGAACGCCGACGACATCGGTCCCGTCGTCCAGGCGGCGCTGCATCTCGCAAGCGCTTGCGCGGCGCGCAGCCCGGATCTGTTCGAGCAGGCCAACGCGGCCATCGAAAGCGCGTTGCAGCAACGCGTGAAAAACTACATCGATGCGAACCTGTCGAGCCTCGAGCTGACGCCTGATCTGATCTGCAAGCAGGTCGGTCTTTCGCGATCGAAGCTCTATCAGTTGTTCGAGCCGCATGGTGGCGTGATGCGGCAGATACAGCGCAAGCGTCTCGAATCGGCCTATCGCAAGCTCGCCGATCCGGCGTACGTCCGGGAGTCGATCGCGACGATCGCATGGCGCCACGGCTTTCGCGACGAAAAATATTTCAGCCGGATCTTCAAGGCCGAATTCGGTCATACGCCGAGCGAGACGCTGGAGCGGGCCGGGCAACGGCTGCATCGGTGACGCCGCGCTGCCGGCGCGGGCCGGCGGCGGCGCCGCTGCGAAATGAAACAGGGCCGATCGCTGTGCGATCCCGGCCGCCGATCCGGCCTGCCGCCGCTAATGCCATCCATCGATAAGTTTTTGCGAATCCGTTATTGGAGCGATCGGCGACACGTTTCTATACTCGGGTTCCGGTTGGCACTCATTGAACTCGAGTGCGAGAACTTCGATAAAGGAAACGTGAGAATGAGCCTACGTCCGCTACACGATCGCGTCATCGTCAAGCGACTCGATCAGGAAACCAAGACCGCGTCGGGCATCGTGATTCCCGACAGCGCGGCCGAAAAGCCCGACCAGGGCGAGATCCTCGCGGTCGGCCCCGGCCGGCGCGACGCCGACGGCAAGCGCATCGAGCCCGACGTGAAGGTCGGCGAGCGCGTGCTGTTCGGCAAGTACGCGGGGCAGCCCGTGAAGGTCGACGGCAACGAATTGCTGGTGCTGCGCGAAGAAGAGATCGTCGCAGTCGTCCATTCCTGAGCGGGGAGCATCGAATCATGGCAGCGAAAGAAATCATTTTTCACGACGGCGCGCGCACGAGGCTCGTCGAAGGCGTCAATCTGCTCGCGAACGCGGTGAAAGTCACGCTCGGCCCGAAAGGCCGCAACGTCGTGCTCGAGCGCAGCTTCGGCGCACCCGTCGTCACGAAGGACGGCGTATCGGTTGCGAAGGAGATCGAGCTCGCCGACAAGGTGCAGAACATCGGCGCGCAGCTCGTGAAGGAAGTCGCGTCGAAGACGAGCGACGCGGCGGGCGACGGCACGACGACGGCCACCGTGCTCGCGCAGGCGATCGTTCGCGAAGGGCAAAAGTACGTCGCGGCGGGCCTGAATCCGCTCGATCTGAAGCGCGGCATCGACAAGGCCGTTGCCGCCGCGGTCGAGGAGCTGAAGAAGATCAGCAAGCCGACGACGACGAGCAAGGAAATCGCGCAGGTCGCGACGATCTCGGCGAACGGCGAGGAATCGATCGGCCAGCGCATCGCCGAGGCGATCGACCGCGTCGGCAAGGAGGGCGTGATCACCGTCGAGGACGGCAAGTCGCTCGCCGACGAGCTCGACGTCGTCGAAGGGCTGCAGTTCGATCGCGGCTACCTGTCGCCGTACTTCATCAACAATCCCGACCGCCAGCTCGCGGTGCTCGACGAGCCGTTCATCCTGCTGCACGACAAGAAGATCTCGAACATCCGCGATCTGCTGCCGGTGCTCGAGCAGGTCGCGAAGGCGGGCCGGCCGCTTCTCATCGTCGCCGAGGATATCGAGGGCGAGGCGCTCGCGACGCTCGTCGTCAACAACATCCGCGGCATCCTGAAGACCGTCGCGGTGAAGGCGCCCGGCTTCGGCGATCGCCGCAAGGCGCTGCTCGAGGACATCGCGATCCTGACGGGCGGCCAGGTGATCGCCGAGGAAACCGGCCTCACGCTCGAAAAGGCGACGCTGCAGGAGCTCGGCCGCGCGAAGCGCATCGAGGTGGGCAAGGAAAACACGACGCTCATCGACGGCGCGGGCGAGAAGGCGAACATCGAGGCGCGCGTGAAGCAGATTCGCGCGCAGATCGCCGATGCGACGTCCGACTACGATCGCGAGAAGCTGCAGGAGCGCGTCGCGAAGCTCGCGGGCGGCGTCGCGGTGATCAAGGTCGGCGGCGCGACCGAAATCGAAGTGAAGGAGAAGAAGGACCGCGTCGACGACGCGCTGCATGCGACGCGCGCGGCCGTGGAGGAAGGCATCGTGCCGGGCGGCGGCGTCGCGCTGATTCGCGTGAAGCAGGCGATCGCGGACCTCGCGGCCGCGAACGCCGATCAGAAGGCCGGCATCAGCATCGTGTTGCGCGCGCTCGAGGAGCCGTTGCGCCAGATCGTCGCGAACGCGGGCGAGGAGGCGAGCGTCGTCGTCGCGACGGTCGCGGCCGGCAAGGGCAACTACGGCTACAACGCGGCGACCGGCGAATACGGCGATCTCGTCGAATCGGGCGTGCTCGATCCGACGAAGGTCACGCGCACCGCGCTGCAAAACGCGGCGTCGGTCGCGGGCCTGCTGCTCACGACCGATGCGACCGTCCACGAAGCGCCGAAGGATGCGCCGCCCGCCGCGCCGGCCGGCGTGCCGGGCGCGGGCGGTCCGGGCTTCGACTTCTGAGCGAATCGCGCGACGCGCGACGCGCGAGGTGCGCGGCTCGACGGGCCGCGTGCCTCGGCGGCGCGTGCGGCGCGCGCCCGGTGCGACGCGATGCCGCAATCCTTCGCGCGTGACGTCGAACGCGAAGCGGAGCACGCGACGCATGAAGCGAAACATGGTCGACCGAACCGAGCGCTCGCCACGCGACAGGCGTCGAACCGACTGTTCGACGCCTGTCGCATCGCGTTTATTTCTCGCGCTCATAAGCGTCCGACAAAACGTTGGTTTGTCTGCCGGCGCGATGCCGCTAACGTAACGCGCACGAATTAATGCGATTACCATCGCATTCGACCAACACGACACGACCGGGGACGCGACGCATGCGGGCGCACACAGACAAGATCATTCACTGGCTGCTGTCGAGCCTCGAGCCCGTCGGCTCGATCTTTCATGTCGGCCAGTATTGCGGCGACGGCTGGCGCGCGTCGACGGCCGGGCGCGCGAAGGCGAGCTTCCACGTCGTGCTGAGCGGCCGCTGCCGGCTGCACTTTTTCGACGGCCGCGCGAGCGTGCCGCTCGCCGAAGGCGACGCGGCATTCCTGATGCGCGACGTCCCGCATGCGCTGACATCCGGCGCGAAGCCGCCCGTTCGCGCGCGCGACGCCGCGCGCGCGGCGCAGCCGGCGATGCAGCGCTTCGACCCCGGCGCGCCCGACGCGGTCGGCCTCGCATGCGGCTTTCTCGCGTTCCGCAGCGGCTCGAGCGACTGGATCGCATCGTACCTGCCCGATTGCCTCGTGGTCCGGCGCGCCAGCGCGGCGGCCGCGCAGATTCATGCGATCGTCGGGCTGATTCGCGCGGAGGCGGCGAAGCCCGGCTCGTTCGACGAGCCGTCGCCGCTCATCGCGCGGCTGACCGAGCTGCTGTTCTTCTACGCGGTGCGCGACGCGGTGGACGACGATTCGCTCGCGAGCGGCCTCGCGCCGCTGATGCGCCGCGCCGAGTTCGCGAGCCTGATCGCGGCCGTCATCGATCGGCCCGGCGACCCATGGACGACCGACGCGATGGCGTCGTTCGCGCACATGTCGCGTGCGACGTTCTTCAAGCGCTTCGTCGATGCGTGCGGCCAGCCGCCCGCCCAATTCGTCACGCTGATCCGGATGAAGATCGCGGCCGAGATGCTGCGGCAGGGCGAGGCGATCGCGCGCGTCGCCGAATGGGTCGGCTATCAGTCGGAATCGGCGTTCGCGCATGCGTTCAAGCGCATCGTCGGGCTGCAGCCGGGCGCGTACCGGCGTGAACAGGGCGCGGCGCCGCCGCGCGGCGGCGAGACCGGCGGCGCGCATGCCGCGGGAGCGAACGCCGCGCTGCATTGAGCGCGCGCCGTCGAAGCGGCGCTGAGCACTGAGCGCCGGGCGGCGGCGATCGTTTCGTCCGTTCGTACTTCGCTGCGCACGCGTGGACGAATCCGCAGCACTCGCAGACCTTCGCGCATTGCCCGCCGGCGGCGCGCTTCGGACAATGAGGCATTCCACCAGGAGCCTCACATGAGCCGCCTTCCTCTTCTCACGCCGAGCGACGCGCCCGAAGCGAGCGTGCCGTATCTGACGCGCGTGCTGAACAACAACGGCTTCCTGCCGAATCTCGTCGCGTCGCTCGCGAATGCGCCGACCGCGCTCGAAACGTACCTGACGGTCGCCGAGATCAACGGCCGCAGCGGCCTCACGCTCGCCGAGCGCGAGGCGGTGCAGATCACGGCCGCCGCGACGCACGGCTGCGGCTTTTGCGTCGCCGGGCACACCGCCGTCGCGCTGAAGAAGGCGCACGTGCCGAACGCGGACGTCGACGCGCTGCGCGCGGGCGAGCCGCCCGCTGACGCGCGCCTTGCGGCCGTCGCGACGTTCACGCGCGCGGTGATCGCGGCGCGCGGCGCGGTCGGCGACGCGCAGTTCGATGCGTTCGTCGCCGCCGGTTTCACGCGCGCGAACGCGCTCGAGGTCGTGCTCGGCGTGAGCCTCGCGACGCTCTGCAATTTCGCGAACAACCTCGCGCAGAACGAATTGAATCCTGAACTGGCCGCCTACCGATGGGAACCTCGCACGCAAACCGCATGACCCGGATCGCGCTCGATCCGGCGCTGACCGATTGGCTCGACGCACACGCGGCGTCGCTCGACGCTTCGTCGGAAGCGAAGCAGCAACTCGTGCCGCGCCTCGCGGCGGCGGGCGCGTTTCATGCGGGCCTGCCGGTGCGCGATGGCGAAGCGGGCGACGTCGTCGAGGCGGTGGCGACGATCGCCGCGCTCGCGCGGCATTCGCTGACGGCCGCGTTCGTGTGCTGGGCGCAGCGGACGTTCGTCGAATATCTGCTGCACAGCCCGAACGCCGAGTTGCGCGCGCGCTGGCTGCCGGCGCTGCTGAGCGGCGACGCGGCCGGCGCGACCGGCCTGTCGAACGCGATGAAGTATCTGCAGGGGATCGAATCGCTCCAGCTCGACGCAACGCCCGATCCTTCGTGTTCCGAAGCATGGCGGCTGAACGGCGCGCTGCCGTGGGTGACGAACGTACGGCCGGGCGGCGCGCTCGTCGCGGTCGCCGTCGCGCACGAAGGGCGCGCGGCGTCGATCTTCGCGGTGCGCGACGATGCGGCGGGCGTCGCGCGGAGCGACGATCTCGATCTGATCGCCTTGCGCGGCAGCAACACGGCGGCGCTGCGTTTCACCGACGTGGCGCTGGATGCGCGCTGGCGGATTCACGACGACGCGCATGCGTTTCTGCCCGCCGTGCGGCCCGCGTTCCTCGGGATGCAGTGCGCGATGGCGATCGGGCTTGCGAGCCGGTCGCTCGACGAGGCGGGCCGTTCGGCGGACGCCACGCGGCGAATCCTCGATGCCGAAATCGCCGGCGCGAGCGACGCGCTCGATGTGACGGCCGGGCGGCTCGTCGCCGGGTTGCGCGACGGCGCGTTCGGCGCGCAGCGCGCGCGGCTCTTCGAGATTCGGATCGCGCTCGCCGAGCTCGTGCAGACTGCCGTGCAGCTCGAACTGCAGGCGAGCGGCGGACGCGCGTACGTGCGGCGCGACGGTGCCGACAACGGTTTCGAACGGCGCTGGCGCGAGGCCGCGTTTGTGCCGGTCGTCACGCCGAGCCTCGTGCAGCTGAAGAGCGAGCTCGCGAAACACGCGGCGCGCGACGCCGCATGAGCGCGCCGTGGCTCGACGCCCGCGCGCTGACGCTCGGCTACGACGCGGCGCGGCCGCCCGTGCTCGACCGCTTCGATCTCGCGGTGGGCGCGGGCGAGTTGGTCGCGGTGCTCGGCGCGAGCGGCGCGGGCAAGTCGAGCCTGTTGCGCGTGCTGGCGGGCTTGCGCCGGCCCGCGTCCGGCACGATCGAGATCTCGGGCCGCCCGCTCGACGGGCCGCATCCGCACGTCGTGCTGATGTTCCAGGAAGCGAGCCTGCTGCCGTGGCTGTCGGTCGAGCGCAACGTCGCGTTCGGGCTCGGCTTCAAGCGGCAGCCGCGCCTGTCGCGCGGCGAGCGCGCGCGCCGCGTCGCATGGGCGATCGATGAAGTCGGGCTCGCGCACGCACGCGGCTACCATCCGGCGCAACTGTCGGGCGGGATGGCGCAGCGCGTCGCGCTCGCACGCGCGATCGCGCGGCAGCCGCAGGTGCTGCTGCTCGACGAGCCGTTCGGCGCGCTCGACGCCGCGACGCGCACCGACATGCAGGACCTGCTGCTGCGCGTCGTCGCCGACACGCGCGCGGCGACCGTGCTCGTCACGCACGACATCGACGAGGCGCTGCGCGTCGCCGACCGGGTCGTGCTGCTCGACGGGCGCGGCGGGACGGCCGGCGCTTGGACGGTTGCGTCGCGCGCGGCGGCGGCGGGCGGATGCGTCGAGACGCTGTCGGAAGTCGGCGAAGGGTGCGATGCGCGCGCCGCGCGGAATGAGCGGAATGAGCGGAATGAGCGGAATGAGCGGGACGCATGCGGCGCGCTCGCGATCGACGCCGCGCGCGGCCGTGGCGCGATGTCCGAACGATCCGAAGCGCCCGGCGCTTGCGCCGCGCCGGCCGCGCCCGATGCGTTGCGGGCGGCATGCGACCGGCGCGGGCCGCGGGAACGCCGCGAGCTGCGTGAGCTGCATGAGCTGCGTGAGCGGATCGAGGGGCACGACCCGCTCGACCCGCTCGACCCGCTTGAACGATTCGACCGTCTCGACGCGCTGCGCATCGAGATCCACCGCATGTTGCGCGCGCTGCGCGACGCGCCCGAAGCCGCAGGACGCGCGAGCGCGGACGATGCGCGTCCCGCCGCCTGATTTCTTCATTCTTCGAACGGACCGACCATGTGCGATGTATCGATCACCCGCCGCGAGTGGCTCAAGCTCGCCGCGCTGTTCACGAGCGCGGCGGCGTTGCCGCTTCTCGCGCAACGCGCGGCGCGCGCGGCCGTGGAGCCCGACGCGCCGGTGCGCATCGGCTATCTGCCGATCACCGACGCCGCGCCGCTCCTCGTCGCGCATCACAACGGCTATTTCGACGCGGCGGGCGTCGCGGCCGAGAAGCCGCGGCTGTTGCGCAGCTGGGCGCAGCTCGTCGAGGCTTTCCTGTCCGGGCAGGTCAACGTCGTCCATCTGCTGTCGCCGATGACGGTGTGGGCGCGCTACGGCAGCGGTGTGCGGGCGAAAGTCGTCGCGTGGAATCACGTGAACGGCTCGGCGCTGACGGTCGCGCCCGCGATCGACGACGTCCGCCAGCTCGGCGGCAAGACCGTCGCGGTGCCGTTCTGGTATTCGATTCACAACGTCGTCGTGCAGCATCTGCTGCGCGAGAGCGGGCTCGCGCCGGTGCTCAAGCGCACGGGCGGCATCGCGGCGAACGAAGTGAACCTCGTCGTGATGGCGCCCGCCGACATGCCGCCCGCGCTCGCGGCCGGACAGATCGCGGGCTACATCGTCGCGGAGCCGTTCAACGCGGCGGTCGAGCTGATGAAGATCGGCAAGATCCTGCGGTTTACCGGCGACGTGTGGAAGAATCATGCGTGCTGCGTCGTGTTCATGCACGAGCAGGATCTGAACGCGCGGCCGCAGTGGTCGCAGAAAGTCGTCGACGCGATCGTGAAGGCGCAGCTCTGGGCGCGCGCGCATCCGGACGAGACCGCGCGGCTGCTGTCGAAGGAGGGCGCGCAGCATTACACGCCGCATGCCGTGCAGACGCTGTCGCGTGTGCTCGCGCCGTCGGCGGCGCTCGACGCCGACTATCGCGCGCGCGGCGCGATCCGGCACGCCGGCTGGCGCGAGAAGCGAATCGATTTCCAGCCGTATCCGTTTCCGAGCTACACCGAAGAGCTGGTGCGGCGCCTGAAGCGCACCGCGATGGACGGCGACGCGCGCTTTCTCGAGCGGCTCGATCCGGCGCGCGTCGCGAGCGAGCTCGTCGACGCGCGGTTCGTCACGAAGAGCATCGCGGCCGTCGGCGGCCTCGCGGCGTTCGGGTTGCCCGAATCGTTTTCGCGCGAGGAGACGATCGTTGTCTGACGTATCGGTTCGGCGCGGGCCGGCGCGCGGCGGCGCGGGCGCTCATCGCGGAAGCGGCGCGCCGCCGCGGGTCGCCGCCGCATCTGCCCATGCCGGCCGCCGGCCGCTCGCTCGCCCGCTGCGCGACGCGGCGATCGGCGTCGCTGGCCTCGTCTGCGCGATCGCGCTCTGGTGGGCGGCGACGCACGGGCTGGCGGGGCCGCAGTCGCCCGTGCGCCTGTTCGCGCCGGAGCGTGCGCTCGAAAGCGCGCCCGCGCTGTTGCGCGACGAGCGCCTCGCGATGCACGTGCGCGTGAGCGTCGTGCGCGTGGCGACGGGGCTCGGCATCGCGCTCGCGCTCGGCGTGCCGCTCGGACTGCTGATCGGACGCGTGAGATGGCTCGACGCGCTGCTGTCGCCGACCTTCCAGTTCCTGCGGATGATCTCGCCGCTGTCGTGGATGCCGCTCGCGGTGATGTCGTTCGGCATCGGCGAGCGCTCGATCTGTTTCCTGCTCGCGTTCGCCGCGTTCTGGCCGATCCTGATGAGCACCGCGTCCGGCGTCGGGCAGGTCGACCGGCGCTGGCTCGAGCTCGGCGAGAGCCTCGCCGCGACGCGCGCCGAGCTCGCATGGCACGTGGTGCTGCCGGCGATCACCGCGTCGGTGCTGAGCGGCGCGCGGCTCGCAATCGGCGTGCTGTGGATCGTGCTCGTGCCGGCCGAGATGCTCGGCGTGAGCGCGGGGCTCGGCTATCTGGTGCTCGACACGCGCGACCGGCTTGCGTATTCGGAGCTCGCGGCGGTGATCGTCGTGATCGGCGCGATCGGGCTCGCGCTCGATGCGCTCGCACGGGCCGCGCTTGCCCGCTGGACGAAGGCGCGCGCTTGATGCGGCTGACATGCGTCGGCGTGATGCGGCGCGGCGCGCGATGGCTTGGCTGGGCGCGGCGCGGATGTTTTGGTGAACGAAGCGCGGTTCGGCATGCCGCGCTCGGCGCGGTCCGGTAACGCAAGTAAGAAAGGCTAGGACGGCGAGAAAGGCGAGAAAGGCGAGACCAAAACTACCCCATCCGTCCCGGCAAGCCTCGGCCTAACCTTCAGCGATGCCGCGCGTCGAATCGCCGGCCGCGCCAGACGTGTTCCAATCGGCTTACAGCCCTGCGCAATGCGATCCCGGCGCGCGCGTGCGCTCGTTCCCGCTCGCCAGCGCCCGCCGGTCGTGCGCCGCCCGCATGCTGCGAAGCGGCAAGCATCTTGCCGGCCGTCGCGTGGCTATGCTTGATCGACGGCGCGTCATTCGGCGCTCGTCGGCGTTCCGTTGATCCGCCCGTAGTTTTCGGCACGACGCCCGCGCGTCGCCGATTGCGGCGGAGTGGCGCCTGCGGTATGGTCGTCGGATGCGGCGACGCGCCGCTCTCGATCGCCACCTGCCGTGGCTATAGTGTCGAGCCCATCATCCACGCGCAGTGCCGTAGAGAGGCTGTCCATGGCGACCATCGCATCCGAGTTTCACCTCGCTCCGCAACAATTCTCCACCGACGTGCTGCTGGAAAAATACGCGAAGGGCGACGAGCGGACGGTCGACGACATTTACCGCCGCGTCGCCCACGGCGTCGCGCAGGCGGAGCCGGCCGAACTGCGCGACGAAGTCGAGGCGCGCTTCGTCGAGCATCTGCAACGCGGCGCGCTCGGCGCGGGCCGGATCATGAGCGCGGCGGGCAGCGCGATCGCGGCGACGCTGATCAACTGCTTCGTGCAGCCGGTCGGCGACTGCATCCAGGGCGTCGACGAGCGCGGGCTGCCCGGCATCTACGTCGCGCTGCTGCAGGCGGCCGAGACGATGCGGCGCGGCGGCGGCGTCGGCTACAACTTCTCGGCGATTCGCCCGCGCGGCGCGTACGTGCATTCGACGGGCTCGAGCGCGTCCGGTCCGTGCAGCTACATCGACGTGTTCGACGCGTCGTGCCGCACGGTCGAAAGCGCGGGTGCGCGGCGCGGCGCGCAGATGGCGGTGCTCGATTGCGATCATCCCGATCTGCTCGAATTCATCGAAGCGAAACATTCGAAAGGCCGCTGGAACAACTTCAACATCTCGGTCGCGGTGACCGACGCGTTCATGGACGCGGTCGAGCAGGATCTGCCGTGGCAGCTCGTGCACCGCGCGGAGCCGTCACCCGCGCTGCGCGCGGCGGGCGATCTGCATCGGCGCGACGACGGCATGTGGGTCTATGCGGAAAGGCGCGCGCGCGCGATCTGGGACAAGATCATGCGCTCGACGTACGACGTCGCCGAGCCGGGCGTCGTGTTCATCTCGAAGATGAACGACGACAACAACCTGCGCGCGATCGAATTGATTCGTGCGACGAATCCGTGCGGCGAGCAGCCGCTGCCCGCGTACGGCTGCTGCAATCTCGGCCCGCTGAACCTGACGCGCTTCGTGATCGACCCGTTCGCTCAACTGCGCGGCGGCGAAAGCGTGTTCGACTGGGCCGCGCTCGACGAGCGCACGCGCACGCACGTGCGCTTCCTCGACGACGTGCTCGACGTGACGCTGTGGCCGCTGACCGAGCAGCGCCACGAGGCGCATCAGAAGCGGCGGATCGGCATCGGCTTCACGGGCCTTGGCGACGCGCTCGTGATGCTCGGCCTGCGCTACGACTCGCAGGAAGGGCGCGACTTCGCCGCGCGCGTCGGGCGCGCGATGCGCGACGCCGCGTATCGCGCATCGGTCGAGCTCGCGCGCGAGCGCGGCGCGTTCCCGCTCTTCGACGCGAACCGGTATCTCGAAGCGGGCACGTTCGCGTCGCGGCTGCCCGACGACATTCAGGAAGCCATTCGCCGCGACGGCATCCGCAACAGCCATCTGCTGTCGGTCGCGCCGACGGGCACCGTGAGCCTCGCGTTCGCGGACAATGCGTCGAACGGCATCGAGCCCGCGTTCTCGTGGACCTACCAACGCACGAAGATCATGGCGGACGGCAGCCGCCAGACGTTCGCGGTCGAGGATTACGCTTATCGCCTGTACCGCGAGCTCGGCGGCGACGTCGACGCGTTGCCCGATTATTTCGTCAGCGCGCTGCAGATGTCCGCGCACGATCACCTCGCGATGATGGCGGCCGTGCAGCCGTACATCGACACGTCGATCTCGAAGACGGTCAACGTGCCGGCCGATTATCCGTTCGACGATTTCGAGAGCCTCTATTTCGATGCGTGGAAGAGCGGCCTGAAAGGGCTCGCGACGTACCGGCCGAACGACACGCTCGGCGCGGTGCTGCACACGTCCGAGCCGGACGATACGCTGACGGAGGCGGATCTCGATCCGCTGCGGATCGCGATCGACCACCGGCCGAAGGGCGAGTTGCCCGCGGTGATCGAGAAGGTCGAGTATCTGACGCAGCTCGGGAAGAAGTCGCTGTACGTCGCGGTGTCGTTCATGGAAGTGACGGGGCGCATCGGCGGCGAAGAGGTGACGATCGAGCGGCCGATCGAATTCTTCATCCCGGTCGGCCAGCGCGACGAGTCGCAGCAATGGATCACGGCGACGATGCGCTCGCTGTCGCTCGCCGCGCGCGGCGGCTTCGTCGCGCGCAATCTGCAGGATCTGCGCAAGGTGTCGTGGGATCGCGGACAGGTGCGGCTCGGCGAGACGCAGCGGCTCGACGGCCGGCGCATTCCGCTGTGGCACGACTCGGAAGTCGCCGCGCTCAGCTACGCGATTCAGCAGATATTGCATCGTCGCGGCTTTCTCGACGCCGAGGGCAATCAGGTGCCGTCGCGGCTGCTCGCGGCGCTGCCGCGCGGCGGCGCAGACCCGCATGCGGTTGCCGCGATGCTCTCGGCCGAGACGGAATCGGCATCGGCGGGCGGCGAAAGCGAGGAAGAAACGGCCGCTGCGACGCACAGCGCCGCCGAGCTGCGCACGATGTTCGGGCGCAAGTGCAACTCGTGCGGCGCGAATGCGGTGATCCGCAAGGACGGCTGCGATTTCTGCACCGCGTGCGGCGAGATCGGCGCTTGCGGTTGAGCGTTCGCTCGCCGCGTGCGTCGGCGCGGCCGCCGCTTCGCGATGAGTTTTTCAAGCCGGACCGTGCGGGACGATCGATCCCGCACGGCGCGTCAATCCGCTTTCGCGTCTTGTTCGTCCGATAGCGGGCGTCGCTTCGGCGTCGGTGCCGGCATGCGGCGTGCCCGCCGCGACGATAGTGAAAGGCACGAAGCTGTCGATCACGATTCGACCCATGCCGTGCGCATCGTCCGAGCGTCGCGCGGCGCGCTGATTCATCGCCGGGGCGTCACGACGATGCAATCGGCGCGATCGACGCCCGCGCATTCTCCTCAATCCTTCCTTCGGCTCGGTCCTGCCTGATTCGCGAGGGTCACGTGCCTGTCCATCCGACGCTTGCCCTTACGCGCGGCGATTCGCGCTCCACATGCGTCTTCTTCCGAACCGCTCGATTCGCGAGGCGCTCACGCGGCGCGCGAGCGCCGAGCCGCTCGACCGACGTCGGTCGAACGAGGAATCGCCGCGACGATCGGAATTTCCGGGCGGAGCGAATCTCGCCGCCGCGGCAACCAGCCGAATTCCGATTCAATTGGCGAAATTGAAAATGCGCGACAAAAAATATATCTACCTTTATTTCTGTTTTTGAAATGTCAAGCGATGCGCGCAAATCGCATTAAAAATATTTTGGCCGCACAAAACGAAGAGACCGACTATTTTGGTGAGAAAAGGAAATCTCGAGGAAAGTCGGGATGCCTGTAACCTCAATGATTTAGGGGTTGATGGGCGGATTATTCAAGGCGGGGTTTTCGCGCGGGGGCTTTATTTTTTTGAAATTTGTTTTTAACATTGCGCGCTCAAGATGAATCGAAAGATATTTCCCGAAGCATGCAATTTATCGAGCATGATTCAATGGATTGAAATGATCCAATCGAAGAGGGGAAAGCGGATTTAGACGAACTCGACATATCAATTCGAGCACTTTCGATGGGCGCCGGTGCGGCGTCCGCGGCCATTCCTGAGCCGAATGCGGCGAACGTCATGGCGTTGGCCGGCGCGGCGCCGCCGCCTTCGATCGAAGCGCGCTCGACCGACGACGCCGGCATGCGACACGCGCGGCTTCGTCGCGCCCGGTGCGCGTCAGGCGACGCGTGCGACGCGGAATCACCCCGGTTTCTCAGTCAACTTCCCGTGAGCACTGACGATGGACAACTTTTGCCGCATGAATCTGCCTGCAACGACCGATCTGCCGGAGTTCGTCTTCGAGTTGCCGGGCCTGCAGTTTCCGGAGCGCATCAATTGCGCGGCGGCGCTGCTCGACGACGCCGTGGCCAAGCGCGGCTGGGGCGATCGCGTCGCGATCCGGACCGAATCCGGCGCCGCATGGACGTATCGCGAACTGCTCGAACTCAGCAACCGGATCGCGAACATGCTGGTGCGCGACGGGGCTCTCGTGCCGGGCAACCGGGTGCTGCTGCACGGAACCAATCATCCGTTTCTCGCCGCCGCGTGGTTCGCGGTCGTCAAGGCGGGCGGCGTCGTGGTGACGACGATGCCGCTGTTGCGCGCGGGCGAATTGTCGAAAGTCATCGCGCAGGCGAAGGTCTCGCACGCGCTCTGCGAGGCGTCGGTGTCCGCGGAACTGCACGCGGCGACGCAGGCCATGCCCGGCGTCGGATTTCTCCGCTGCTACGAAACGGACGACGCCGCCGCGTTCGAGCGGCTGATGCGCGAATACCCGGCCGCGTTCGAGACGGTCGACACGCAGGCTGACGATCCGTGCATCGTCGCGTTTACGTCCGGCACGACGGGGCGGCCGAAGGCGACCGTGCATTTTCATCGCGACGTGATGGCGATCTGCCATTGCTTTCCGCAGCACGTGCTGAAGCCCCGCGCGGACGACGTGTTCTGCGGCACGCCGCCGTTCGCGTTCACGTTCGGCCTCGGCGCGCTGCTGCTGTTTCCGCTGAGCGTCGGCGCGAGCGCGGTGCTGTTGCAGCGCGCGAAGCCGGACCGGCTGTTCGCCGCGATCGCCGCGCACCGCGTGAGCATCCTCTTCACCGCGCCGGCCGCGTACCGGGCGATGCTCGACGACATCGGCGGCCACGACATCTCGAGCCTGCGCAAATGCGTGTGCGCGGGCGAGGCGCTGCCGGTGCCGACGCGCAACGCTTGGCTCGCGCGCACGAGCATCCGCATCATCGACGGCATCGGCTCGACCGAGATGCTGCACATCTTCGCGTCGGCGGACGAAACCCAGGTGAAGGAAGGGGCGGTGGGCCGGGCGGTGCCCGGCTACCGGCTCGCGATCCTCGACGAGCGCGGCGAACGTCTGCCGCCCTACCACGTCGGCCGCCTCGCGGTGCGGGGGCCGACCGGTTGCCGCTATCTGAACGATGCGCGGCAGCGCGATTACGTGCAGCACGGCTGGAACCTGACGGGCGACGCCGCCTATCTCGACGAGGACGGTTATCTGTTCTACCAGTCGCGCGCCGACGATCTGATCATCAGCCTCGGCTACACCATTTCGCCCGCCGAAGTCGAGGAAGCGATGCTGCGCCACGCGGACGTGCTCGAATGCGGCGTCGTCGGCGCGCCGGACGAACGGGGCGGCACGCTCGTGTGCGCGCACGTCGTGCTGCGGCCCGGCGTGTGCGCCTCCGACGCGCTGACGGCCGCATTGCAGCAGCACGTGAAGGCGCAGATCGCGCCGTACAAGTATCCGCGGCGCATCGAGTATCGCGCTGACGGCCTGCCGCGCAACGAGTCCGGCAAGTTGCAGCGCTTCAAGCTGCGGCAGGCGGCCGAGAGCGACGTGCAAGCGGCCTGACGGCCGCGCCGCGCGGCCGGCGTTCGGCGCCGGCAACGCCCAATTCAATCAACATCGAAGCGACATGAAAATACTAGGAGCGGGTATTGCGGTATCGGACGGCGCGAAGCACGCGCTGCCGTTTGCGAACGACTATGCGGTGAAGGCGGCGAGGCAGGCGCTCTCGAAGGCGCGCTGCCTGCCGTCGGAGCTCGATCTCATCGTCAGCCTGTCGGTTTCCCCGAACCGGATGGCGGACGCGGCGCCGATCGCGGGGCCGCGGCTCGCGCATCCGGTGCAGCGCGATCTGCGCGCGTCCAACGCGGCCGTGTTCGATCTGCTCGACGCGGACTGGACGCTCGCGCTCGATCTCGTGCGGAGCCATTGCCGGCAGCTCGGCTACCGCCGCGCGCTCGTCGTGAGGGCGGAGGCGCTCGCCGACGTCGAAGGCGCGGAGTCCGGCGGCTATGCCGACGGCGCGGGCGCGATCGTGCTCGCGCCCGGCCGCGACGATCGCTACCACGCGAGCTATGCGGACCTCGACGCGCCGAGTCTCGCGACCCTCGGCGCCGTGCCGGCGCGGCACATGCATGAAACAGGCATCGTCGCGCGCTTCGACGGCGGCTTCGATCCGGCCACGGGCCGTTTCCGCACGCAGCCGAGCAATGCGGACGCGGCCGTGCGCTCGGTCGTCGGCGACGTGCGAAGCAAGATCGACGCGCCGGTATCCGAACTGTTTCGTGAATCGTGGCTGCGGGGCTGGCTGTCCGACGAGCCCGGCTTCGCGAGCGAGACGCGCGTCGACATGATCGACGGCGCCGCCGACATACCCGCCGCGTTCCAGCTGCCCGCGTGGCTCGCGACCCGCGCGGCCGCCTCCGCGGGCGTGCGCGGCGACGCGCAGGTCGTCGCCGCGCTGACGCTCGACGCGTTCAAGCCGCGCATCGCATGCATCGCAATGGAGGTCTGATGTCCTACAACGTTCGTATGGCCAGTCTGGCGTGCAATCTGCCGTCGCGCTTGCTGCGCAACGACGATCCCGCATTCGACGACGTCGAGCCGATTCCGTCGGAGTGGTGGCACTTCTGGGGAATCAAGTCGCGCTATGTGATCGATCCGCGCGCGGGCGAGTCCGAGCTCGCGATGGCGGAGCATACCGCGCGCCAGGCGCTCGCGCGCGCGGGCGTCGATGCGGCCGATCTCGATCTCGTGCTGTTCAACATCACGTCGCCGTACGTCAACGCGGAAGGCGGCGCGAGGCGGTTCGCGCCGCGGCTCTCGCGCACGCTGCGCGAACGGCTCGGCGCGCGTCGCGCGCTCGATGCGGACGTCGAAATGGAATGCGCGAGCTTCGTGCTGCAGATGCAGCTCGCGACAAACCTGATCAAGCAAGGGCGCGTGAAGCGCGCGCTCGTGTGCTCGTCGGAGCGGATGTCGGGCGTCGTCGATTATGCGAGCAAATCGTCGACGACGTTCGGCGACGGCGCGGCGGCCGCCGTGCTCGTCGCCGACGCGCACGATCCGCAGGGCGCGGACTGGCTGAGCGCCGTCTATCGCAGCGACGCGACGCACTACGATCTCGCGACAATGCAATGGCGCTACCCGAGGCCCGCGGCGAACCGCGAGGAAGCGGAGCGTCAGGCCGAGCGATTCGGCGCGTATTTCACGCTGAAACCGGAGGCGCAGGAGCAGATCGCGCGCTTCATGCCCGAGGCGATTCCCGACATCGTCGAGCGGCTGTTGCGCAAGAGCGGCGCGAGCGCGAACGACATCGACGCGATGGTGTTCCATCAGCCATCCGAGATTCTCGTGCGCGCGTGGGCGCAGCGCCTCGGCCTCGCGCCGGATCAATACGTGATTCGCCTCGCCGATTGCGCGTGCCTCGTGTCGGCCGCGGTGCCGCTCGCGCTCTATGAATCGATTCGCAGCGGCGTCGTGAAGCCCGGCTCGCAGGTGGTGATCGCGGGCGCGGGCGCCGGCTGGGGGTTCGGCGCGCAGCTGTGGCGGTGGGGCGAAACGGTCGTGACCGATGCGGATTCGCCCGCCCAAGCCGCGGAGGCCGACCATGCCGCGTAACCTCGTCATCGCCGGGCTCGGTCATGCGCTGCCGGAGCGTATCGTCGACAACGACGAAGTCGCGAGCGTCATCGACACGAGCGACGAGTTCATCCGCACCCGCACCGGCGTGCGGCATCGCCGCTATCTCGCGCCGGGCCAGCAGCTCGCGGACCTCGCGTGCCCGGCTGCCGAGCGGGCGATGGCCGACGCGGGCGTCGCGCCCGCCGACATCGATCTGCTGATCGTCAACACGCTGTCGCCGGATCATCACGATCCGTCGCAGGCGTGCTACATCCAGCCGAGGCTCGGGCTGCGCGAGATTCCGTGCTTCGACATCCGCGCGCAATGCAGCGGCGGACTGTACGGGATCGAGATCGCGCGACACTTCCTCGCGAGCGGCCTGTATCGCAACGTGCTGCTGATCTGCGCGGAAGCGCTGTCGCGGCGAATCGACACGAGCAACGCGGGCCGCAACCTGTCGATCCTGCTGAGCGACGGCGCCGCCGCGATGGTGCTGAGCGCGCGGGACGACGCGACGCGCGGCCTGCTCGATCTGTCGCTCGGCGCGGACGGCACGCAGTTCGATCTGCTGCAGACGGAAGCGCCGGGCGCGAAGCGGCCGAACTTCATCGACGCCGACGACATCGCGGCCGGCCGCCACTGCTTCCGGATGCGCGGCGCCGACATGTTCGCGGACGCGACGCGCCGCATCGTCGACGCGTGCCGGCAAATGCTCGACAAGCACCGGCTGACGCTCGGCGACATCGGGCTCGTCGTGCCGCACCAGCCGAACCTGCGGATCATCGACGCGGTGATCGAGCAGCTCGGCCTGCCGCGCGAGCGCTGCATGATTTCCGTCGAGGATCTCGGCAACATGGCGAGCGCCGCGTTTCCGGTGGCGCTCGCGCTCGCGCGCGAGCAAGGACGAATGCGCTCCGGCCAACTGAACCTGTTCGTGACCTACGGCGCGGGCGCGACGTGGGCGTGCGCGCTCTACCGGAGCTGAACGACATGCGGCACAGCACCCCTGGCTGGATCGATTCGCAGCTCGCCATCGTCGGCGACGCGGACGTGCCGCTGTACGTGGTCGTCAACGACGAGGCCGCGACGCTCGTCGAAGGCGGGCTGAGCGGCATGACCGAGCTCGTGTGGCGTCAGCTTCACGATCTGCTGAAGGACTACGGCGGCATCCGGCATCTGCGCTACTGGCTGATCACGCATTCGCACTACGACCATTGCAGCCTGCTCGGAACCTTGCAGCCGCGCATGCCGTGGCTGCATGTCGTCGGCTCTCCCGATACCGCCGACGCGCTGCAGAGCCCGTCCGCGCGCCGCACGATCAGAAAGCTCGACGCTCAGGCGTCCGTTGCGTGGGAGCCGGTCGCGCAAGCCGATCTCGCGGACCTGTCCGACATCCCGCTGCATCCGCTCAATGCGGGCAGGGAGCTCGACATCGGCGAAGGGATGCGGATGCGCGCGATCGCGCTGCCGGGCCACAGCGCCTGCCTGTTCGGCTATCACTGCCCGCAGCTCGATCTGCTGTTCGTGTCGGACGCGCTCGGCGAATACCACGGGCCGGCGCAATGGCTGCCGCTCGTGTTCGAGGATCTGTCCGCGTATCGGCAGTCGCTCGGCGCGATCGAGCGGCTGCACGCGTCGCGGATCGCGCTCGGCCATCACGGGATCGTCGGCGGCGACATCGCGCGGCATGCGGTGCGGCACGCGCGCGACGGGCTCGCCGCGCGCGACGACGAAGCGCGCGCGACGCGCGGCGATGCGGCCGCGACGCGCGCGCTCGCGCAGCTATGGACCGAGCGCTACGCGGCGCGCAGCGCGAAAGTGGTGCCGCGCGCGCTGCATCTGAAGAGCATGGAACGAATGATCGACCTGTTTCAGCGCGCCGCGTAGGCGCGCGACCGCCGGCGCGGGCGACCTCTGCGCCGATTGCCCCACCGGCCGGCTCACCTCGGATCTTCGGCGCCGGCCGCCGAACGCTACCACCACGACCGTGGGTTTCATTTTCTGTCGGATGACGTCATGACCACCACCAATCTGCCGAAGACGATCAACGAGCTGCTGCGTTCGCGCGCGGCGAAGAGGGGCGAGAAAGTCGCCTATCTGTTCTTGAGCGGTCAGCCCGACGACGAGCAGCAGCAATCGATCACATTCGCGGATCTCGACCGCTCGGCGCGCCGCGTCGCGCTGCTGCTGCAGCGGCATTCAGTCGGCGTCGGCGAGCGCGTGCTGCTGCTGTGCCGGCCCGGCCTCGACTACATCTGCGGCTTTCTCGGCTGCCTGTACGCGGGCGCGGTTGCGGTGCCGGTCTATCCGCCGCGCAACCGGCAGCACGCGGCGCGTATCGTCGGCATCGTCGAGAGCGCGGGCGCGAAGGCGATCCTCTGCACGGGCGACGATTTCGCGCGCTGCACGAAGCTGCTCGAAGACACCGCGGCGTCGCACGTCGCGCTGCTCGATCTCGATGCCGCGAAGCCGCTCGACACGTCGCTCGAGCCGGCGGCCGTCGCGCCTTCTCACGTCGCGTTCCTGCAGTACACGTCGGGCACGACCGGCAAGCCGAAGGGCGTGATGGTCACGCACGGCAACCTGATGCACAACCTCGCGCTGATCGGCGAATGGATGGGCTATCACGAAGAGAGCACGATGGTGAGCTGGCTGCCGCCTTATCACGACATGGGGCTGATCGGCGGCATCCTGACATCGCTGTTCGGCGGCTTCCGTTGCGTGCTGATGGCGCCCGAGCGTTTCATCCAGCATCCGTTCCTGTGGCTGCGCGCGATCAGCGACTTTCGCGCGGACGTGACGGGCGCGCCCGACTTCGCCTATCGGATGTGCAGCCGCCGCATCCCGGACGAGCAGCTCGCGACGCTCGACCTGAGCTGCCTGAAGACCGCGTACAGCGGCGCGGAGTCGGTCCGCTACGGCACGCTCGCGGAGTTCGCTCAGCGTTTCGCGCCGACGGGCTTCGATCCCGAACGCTTCAAGCCTTGCTACGGCCTCGCCGAATGCACGCTGCTCGTCGCGGGGCGCAGCGCGCCGCGGCCGCTGCGCACGGTGTGCGTCGATCAGGCGGCGCTGCAGCGGCAGAAGGTGATGATCCGGCGCGAGTTCGAAGGCCTGTCGTCGCAGATGCAGGAGCGCGACGGCGAGCGCGTGCTCGTCAGCGTCGGCGTGGCGATCGGCGAGCAGCGGGTCGTCGTGCGCGATCTGAACACGAACGAGCGCTGCGCGGACGACGAAATCGGCGAGATCTGCGTCGCGGGCGAGAGCGTCGCGCCCGGCTACTGGCAGCAATACGAACAGACGATCGCGACGTTCCAGCGCGGCATCGGCGGCGAGGCGGGGCAGGAGTTCGCGGGCACGGGCGACCTCGGCTTCCATCATCGCGGCGATCTGTACGTCACCGGCCGCCTGAAGGACATGATCATCATCGCCGGGCGCAACTACTATTCGGAAGACGTCGAGTACGCGGTGATCGGCAGCCGGCCCGAGCTGGTGCCCAACGGCTGCGCGGCGTTCACGATCGACGCGGGCGACGAGGAGCGGCTCGTCGTCGTCGCCGAAATCGAGCGCACGCATCGCAAGGGCGATCTCGACGCGCTGCTCAAGAGCATTCGCGAATCGATCTGGCTTCGCCACGACATCAGCCCCGGCGCGGTGCTGCTGGTGTCGCCCGGCAGCGTGCCGAAGACGTCGAGCGGCAAGGTGCGGCGCAGCGAATGCCGCAACCGGTTGCGCGACGGCGAGCTGACGGTGCTCGCGCGCTGGGACGCGGACGATCGCATCGCCGACGCGACGCGGGGAGCGGCCACGCCGTCGGCCTCATCGGCTTCGCCGGCCGCATCGGCGCCTTGCGCCGCGTCGGGCGCGAAAGCCGATGCGGCCGACGTGGCCGACCCGAGCGGCGCCGCATCGCCGAGCGCAGCGAAGGTCGAGCAGCTCAAGGACTGGCTGCGCCACTATGCACGCACGCGGATCGATTCGCGAACCATCGACGAGCGCCGGACGATTCCGCCGCACATCGTGCTCGACTTCGGCAACGAAGGGCTGCTCGGCATGCAGATCGACCGCGCATACGGCGGCCTCGGCTTCACGAATCGCGAGATGCTGCAAGTGGTGTCGCAGCTCGCGACGATCGATTCGACGCTGGCATTCTTCGTCGGGCTGAACAATACGCTCGGCATCCGGCCGATCATGCTGCATGCGCAGCCCGCGCTGCGCGACGAGCTGCTGCCGCTGCTCGCCACGGGCCGCACGCTCGCCGCGTTCGCGCTCACCGAGCCGGCCGCGGGCTCGAACGTGCGAGCGATCGGGGCGACCGCGCAGCGCGTCGACGGCGATCACTGGCTCGTGAGCGGCCAGAAGAGCTGGAGCGGATCGTCGGCGTGGGCGGGCGTGATCAACGTGTTCGCGAAGCAGGCCGACGGCGCGGGGATGGTCGGGCTCGCCGTCAGGCAGGGCACGCCCGGCCTGCGGATCGGCGCGGAAGACCTGACGATGGGCGTGCGCGGCATGATCCAGAACACGCTGCATCTGGATCGCGCGCGCGTGAGCGACGCGTGCCGGCTCGGCGCGCCCGGGCAGGGGATGGCGCTCGCGCAGCAGACGATGAATTTCGCACGCCTGGGCATCGGCGCGGTCTGCGTCGGCGGGATGAAGCGCTGCGCGCAACTGATGCATCGCTACGGCGCGCGGCGCCAGATCGGCACGGGCCTGCTGCTCGACAACCCGCTGAGCCGGCAGCGTCTCGGCGATCTGCGGCACCGCATCGACGGCTTGACCGCGCTGATCGACCTGCTCGCCGCCGATTTCGACGCGGGACGCGACGCACCCGAAGACGGCTTGCTGATCGCGAAGATTCTCGGCTCCGAGTTTCTGTCGCAAACCTCCGACGAGCTGATGCAAATGCTCGGCGGGCGCGGCTACATCGAAACGAATCTCGCGCCGCAGATCTTCCGCGACGCGCGGCTGCCGCGGATCTTCGAGGGGCCGACCGAGACGCTGCTCGCGCATCTGGGCAGCCGCGTGCTGAACGGCGGCGACGATCTGCTCGGCTATCTGAGCGAACGAACGGGCGCGGGCGCGCTTGCTTCCGAGCTGCGCGGGCTCGGCGAGCAACTGCTCGAGGACGGGCTTGCGAACGGCGAGCCGCTCGGCGGCGCCGCGCATGCGACGAACTGGGTCAACTACTGGCTCGGCAGCGTCGCGCAGTGGGCGCTGCTGCTCGCGGCCGTCGAGCAGGCCGCGAAACGGCGCGGCGTCGACGCCGCGACGCTCGAATGGGCGCAGAGCCAATACGAGCTCGCAGTCGAGGCGGCGCAGCGTCAGGTCGGCCGGCGGCGCGTATTGTCGAGCGCCGCGCAGCTCGCCGAGTGGGCGCGGCGCGTCGAGCACGAAATCGGCCCGATCGAGCAGACGGTGCCGGGCGCGCAGCAGCGGCTCGATCCGCTGCTGCGCGCCGAGTACGACGCGCGTCCGGACGCGTCCGACGCGGACATCGCGCTTGCCGACGACGCACCGTCACCCGTGGCGGCCGTCGCGTCCGCGCCGATTGCGCCGATTGCGCCGGCCGATCCCGAGCTGAAGCGGGAATACGAGCAATGGCTGGTGACATGGCTCGGCGAGCGTCTGCGCAATCGCCGGATTTCGCTGACGGCCGAGACGACCTTCGCCGACATCGGCCTCGATTCGATCCTCGCTGTCGAGCTGACGATGGCGTTCAGCGACGCGTTCCGCACGACCGTCGACGCATCCGCCGTCTGGGACCACGCGTCGATCGACGCATTGGCGACGCATCTCGCCACCCGAACGGACCAAGGCGCGCGCCCGCACGCGGACGCGGCTCCGTCCGACATTTCTTCTTCCATGTGAGGCGCATCCGATCATGCAGTCGCTTTGTGAACTTGCCACGTCTGCCGGCACCCTGACCGCGCAGCTCGAAAACTACCTCCGCTCGCATGCGAACGACAGCTGCAAGCTGCTCGGCGTGCCGCTCGGCACGCCGCTGAACGTCGAGATCGTCGACGCCGGCGCACCGATCGAAACCCGCCGCGACGTTCAGGCGGCGACGCTGCGCATCGGCAGCGACGACGCGCAGCGCGTGATGGCCTACACGCGCAGTTGCAACTGGGCGAACGGCATCGTGCTCGTGCCGACGCTCACGCGCCTGGTGCTCGCGGGCGCGTTCGACGCCCTGAAGGCCGGCGAGCCCCGCTCGATGCGCGCGTTCGCCGCCACGCGCAAGGCCGATCCGACGCTCAACCTCGGCCTGCTGTGGGGCGCGCTGAACCTGCTCGGCCTCGCCGGCTGGGTGACGCTCGGCAGCGGCGACGAGCAGGTCGACTATGCGCTGACGCCGGCCGGCGCGTGCGTCGTCGAGTGCGTGAACGCGCAGCGGCCGCTCTTCACGCGATTGGCCGACGCGACGTCGATGCTGCAGCACCTGCATGCGCTCTGCCATCGTCGCCGCACGGACGACGACGAAAGCGCGCTCTACGCGGATCTCGCGCGCATCTGCGTCGAAGGGTGGCCGCTGCCGGAACCGCGCGACGGGCTCGAGCGGCACGTCCACGCGCAGCTTCGCACCGCGATGGACGGGCTGCTGCTCGGCCCGACGTGGGTCGCGCTCGACATGCCGGTGTTCGAGAAACAGGGCAAGCAGCAAGGCAAGGCCGCGCCGAGCTTCTTCGAGGCGTTCGACGCGCAGCGCGACTGGGTGTCGGCCGCCGATGCGTGGCCGCACGCGGACCGCGTCACGCTGCGCGCCGCCTGGGCGCTGATGCGTCACGCGGGCGCGGCGGAAGTCGAGGCCGACGGCGCGCGCGTGCGGCTCAACGAAGCGGGCCGGATTCATCGGCCGATCGCCGCGCCGTATGCGGGGCTCGCCGCGTCGTATCTGCGCTCGTATGCGCTGCTCGATGAACTGCTGTTCGGCGATCCCGATCCGCTCGACGTCGATCGCGACGGGCACGTCGATCGCGTGATGAACGTGTATGCGTCGAGCGGCGCCGGGTCGGGTCCGGCGTCGAAGGAAATCACGACGAAGATCATTCGGCGCCTGTTCGACGACACGCCGCTCGACCAGCAGCCGGCCGGCATCTCCGACATGGGCTGCGGCGACGGCAGCGCGCTTCGGCGCCTCGCGCAATACGTGATCCAGTCGACGCGGCGCGGCCGGCATCTCGCCGAGTATCCGCTCATCGTGATCGGCGCGGACTACAACGAATCGGCGCGCAGCCGCGCGGCGGACACGCTGTCCGAGCTGAGCGACGTGCCGGGCGTGCACGTGCGCGTGATCGACGCGGACATCTCGCGGCCCGATCGCTACGACGAAGCGGTGGCGGCGAGCGGCCTGACGCTGAAGGCTCCGGACGGCAGCCGTCGCGCGGCGCGGCTGAGCGATCTGCTGCACACGTTCATGTTCCTCGTGCACAACCGCCGCCTCGGCGTGCGCAGCGGCGACGCCGCCGACGCGATTCTCGAGCGCCATCTGCGGCAGGTCGATCGCGCGCATCTGCGCAGCGTCGTCGAGCGTTACTATCCGGGACAACTGACGGTATCGGACGATGCGGCGCTGCCGGTTCCGCTCGACGAGATCAAGCGTGCGTTTCGCGTCGCGTACAGCGATGCCGAAGGGCTCGTGCCCGGCTACGTCGCGGCCGCCGACCTGATCGATTTCGTCGCGCGCTGGAAGCCGCACGCGAAGCACGGCTTCCTCGTCGTTGAAGGGCACAGCCCTTGGGCCGCGAGCCTGCTGGACGACGCGGTCGCCGAGCCGGGGCGCTGGACGCGTACCGAGCAATTGCCGTCGGTGTTCAATTGGGGGATGCACTTCCTGTCGCGGCAGTTCATGGCGCCGTTCGACGAATTCATGCTCGCGATGTGCATGGCGGGCCTGTGCCCGCGAGACGCGATCCACGGACGCATTCACCCCGAGGGTTTCCCCGGGCCGGACCTGTTGAGCGAATACCGGTTCTTCAGCATCGCCGACTATGTCGCGTTCGACGCGGCACATGCCTGACGCGGCTCGCCCGCCGATTTCGGCGGGAACGCGGCGCGCGCAACGCGAGCGCCTTTCGTCCGTTTGCGGCGCTCGTCTTCCGGGCGGCGCAGGCAGACGGCGTGCGTGCGCGTCGCATGCCGCCGCGCGCCGCGCGCCGTGCGGCATGCGATGCCTTGCACGATGCCGCACGCTTGCTTCCTAGACTTCGTATTCGACATCGGTTCGAGCGAAATCCGCCTGTTTTTTCCCGTCGATCCCGTTGCCGCGCCGATGCGATGCCGTATAGTTCGGCTGGCGCGGCGGCGAACCGTGCCGCGCTTCGATCGCGACAATTTAACCGGTTCACCATAATCAATAGGGGAGGGGAAACATGACGGTGTCGCAAACTTGCCTGCTGATCACCGCACTGACGCCGTTCGTCTGGACGATGTGCGCGAAGTCGGGCAAGCAGTACGACAATCACGAGCCGCGCCGCTATCTCGCGCAACTCGAAGGCTGGCGGGCGCGCGCGTTCGCCGTGCATCAGAACTCGTGGGAGGCGCTCGCGCTCCTCACCGCGGCGCTCGTCGTCGCATGGCACAACGGCGCGAACGCGCAGCGCGTCGATCAACTCGCGGTCGTTTTCGTCGCGTCGCGCGCACTGTACGGCGTGCTTTATCTGCTGAACTGGGCGACGCTGCGCTCGCTGGTCTGGACCGTCGGCTTTGTTTGCGCGGTCTGGCTGTTCTTCGTCGCGCCCTGAGCGCGCACGTTCGGGGCCCGCTCGATGCCGGCGTCGCGAGCGGCCGGCGGGGCGGGCGGGGCGTGCTTTGGATGCTTCTCCGGCTCGACACGATGCACGAACGCTCGATGCGCCGGGCCATCGCGGCTCGGCATCAAAAAAAAGGCCCTCGTCACGATGCTCTCCACATCGCCACGAGGGCCAACGGTAGTGGGTAGAACGAATGGCGCGCGGGTCAGGCGGCGACGCTCTCCGCGCTCGCCGCGGCTTCGACGTCGGCCGCCAGCCCCGCATCCGCTTCGCTGCGGATCAGGTAGTCGAACGCGCTAAGCGAAGCCTTCGCCCCCTCGCCGACCGCAATCACGATCTGCTTGTACGGCGCGGTCGTCACGTCGCCGGCGGCGAACACGCCCGGCACCGACGTCGCGCCGCGCGCGTCGACGACGATCTCGCCGTGCTTCGACAACTCGACCGTTCCCTTCAGCCATTCGGTGTTCGGCACGAGGCCGATCTGCACGAACACGCCTTCGAGCTCGACGCGCTTCGCCTCGCCGGTGCGCATGTCCTCGTAGACGAGCCCGTTCAGCTTCGCGCCGTCGCCCGTGAGTTCGGTCGTGCGCGCCTGCATGATCACCGTCACGTTCGCGAGGCTGCGCAGCTTGCGCTGCAGCACGTCGTCCGCGCGCAGTTGCGCGCCGTATTCGATCAGCGTGACTTCGCGGACGATGCCGGCGAGATCGATCGCCGCTTCGACGCCCGAATTGCCGCCGCCGATCACGGCGACGCGCTTGCCCTTGAAGAGCGGTCCGTCGCAATGCGGGCAGTACGCGACGCCGCGGTTGCGGTACTCGCGCTCGCCGGGCACGCCGATTTCGCGCCAGCGCGCGCCCGTCGCGAGCACGACGGCCTTCGCCCTCAGCACCGCGCCGCTCGCGAGACGAATTTCGTGGACGCGGCCCGGGACGAGCTTGTCCGCGCGCTGCACGTCGATCACGTCGACTTCGTATTGCTTCACGTGCTGCTCGAGCGCGGTGGCGAACTTCGGCCCTTCGGTTTCCTTCACCGACACGAAGTTCTCGATTGCCATCGTGTCGAGCACCTGCCCGCCGAAGCGCTCGGCGACGACGCCCGTCTCGATGCCCTTGCGCGCCGCGTAAATCGCGGCCGCCGCGCCCGCGGGCCCGCCGCCGACGATCAGCATGTCGAACACCGGCTTCGCCGCGAGCGCCTGCGCCGCGCGCCGGCTCGCGCCGCTGTCGAGTTTCGCGAGGATCTCCTTCACGCTGCTGCGGCCCTGGCCGAACGTTTCGCCGTTCAGGAAAATCGTCGGCACGGCCATGATGCGGCGCGCTTCGATTTCGTCCTGGAACAGCGCGCCGTCGATCATCACGTGGCGGATGCGCGGATTGACGAGCGCCATCACGTTGAGCGCCTGCACGACCTCCGGGCAGTTCTGGCAGGTGAGCGAGATATACGTTTCGAACGCGTAATCGCCGTCGAGCGCGCGGATCTGCTCGATCACGTCGTCGTCGAGCTTGAGCGGATGGCCACCCGCTTGCAGCAGCGCGAGCACGAGCGACGTGAATTCGTGGCCCATCGGAATGCCGGCGAAGCGGATGCCGGCCGCCTTGCCGGGCTCGCCGACCGAGAACGACGGCTTGCGCTCGGCGTTGTCGCGGCGCTCGACGACGGCGACTCGCGGCGACAGTGACGCGATCTCGTCGAGCAGCGCGCGCAGCTCGCGCGACTTGTCGCCGTCGTCGAGCGTCGCGACGAGCTCGACCGGACGGGTGATCCGCTCGAGGTACGATTTCAACTGAGTCTTGAGATTGGCGTCCAGCATGACGATTCGGATTCCGTAACGAGAATGGGCCGCACGCGCGGCCGTCGCGCGATGCGATACGGCGACGGACGCAGCGGTGCGGGGCGCGGGCCGCTGCGAGACGCGGCCTGCTTGACGCGCACGGCGGGCACTGCCGCCGCGCGGCTTCAGATCTTGCCGATCAGGTCGAGCGACGGCGTGAGCGTGTCGGCGCCCGGCGTCCATTTGGCGGGGCAGACCTCGCCCGGGTGCGCGGCGACGTACTGCGCGGCCTGGACCTTGCGCAGCAGCTCGCCCGCGTCGCGGCCGATGCCGTTGTCGTGGATCTCGCACAGCTTGATCTCGCCTTCCGGGTTGATCACGAACGTGCCGCGCAGCGCGAGGCCTTCTTCCTCGATCAGCACGTCGAAGTTGCGCGAGATCGCGAGCGTCGGATCGCCGATCATCGGATACTTGATCTTCGAGATCGTGTCCGACGTGTCGTGCCATGCCTTGTGCGTGAAGTGCGTATCGGTCGACACCGCGTAGATTTCAACGCCGAGCTTCTGGAATTCGGCGTAGCGGTCTGCCAGATCGCCCAGCTCCGTCGGGCACACGAACGTGAAGTCGGCCGGATAGAACACGACGACGGACCATTTGCCCTTCAGGGTCTCGTCGCTGACTTGCACGAAGTCGCCGTTGTGATACGCGGTGGCCTTGAACGGTTTGATCTGGCTGTTGATGATCGGCATTTGCGCTTCCTCTTGAATCGGTGTGTGATCAGGAAGCGCCAGTATGGCGATGGGGTGCGATTCTGTGAAATTGCTTGTTTCAATGATCGGAATCGGTATTTCCTATCCGGCCGGCCCGGACGCGAGAGGGCAAAAAAAAGGCGGCGCATCGAGGATCGAGATGCGTCGCCCAATGCGGATATCGAGGGAATATCCGCAAGCACGCTATGTAAGGCGGCTGCGCGGCGCCGGCTTGCGGCGATGCGCGGCCGCCCGTCCGGAACGGACGGCGGCCCGCTATTTCGCGCCGACGACGCCGAGCGCGCTGCTGTAGTTCGGCTGCAGCCAGACCTTGTTCGCGTTCAGGTTCGTCGTGTCGAAGTAGATCGTGTTGCCCGAGCGCACGCCGATTCGCGCGATGTTGCCGTAGCGGCCGTTGACCTGATCGGCGATCTGCTTCGCCCACACGCTGCGATTGGTGTTGTACGGCGTGATCGGCTGCCGCACGTCAACGACTTCCGCGCCGCGCGCGTCGGTGCCCATCACGCGGAAGCGAACCTGTTGGCCGGCTTGCGGCACGACGCCCGGCTCGACGAACGCATGCGTCGCGACCCACGGGAAGCCCGATGCGCTCTCGTCCGCGGCGATCGTCACGTCGCTGCAGTTGAAGAAGCCTTCGTTGCCCGCGTCGATGCGCTGCCAGTAGCTGTACAGCACGGCGTCGCCGCTGCGGCCCGGTGGCAGTGTCACGTCGAGCTTGTAGAACGACTGGATCGAGCCGGGCAGATGGCCCGCGCCGTTCGCGGGGACGGGCGCGGGAGCCGGCGCTTCGTAGATCTGCTGCAGGTCGTCCCAGCGCAGCGGTCGCGACGGATCGTACGACGGCTTCGAGATGAACACGCGCATGCGCGCCGGATTGTGCGAGGTCGTGTTCTCCCAGAGGAGCTCGATGTGGCCGTTGCGTGGTGTCAGTTGCGTCTTGCGCCAGAGTGCAGTCGGCGCCTTGTCGAGACCGGCCTTCGACGTGTCGCCGCCCGCGCACAGCAGGCCGTCAGGCACCGCGGCCTTCAGTTGCGCGAGATCGTTGCCCTGGCCGACCGGGTTCGCGGACACCTCGTTCCATTGCGTGAAAGGGTAAGCCGAATTGTTGCCTGCGCGATAGGCGGCGCGGCAATCGTTGTTCGGGATACCCGAGCCGTTGGGCGGGTCCCAATAGCCGCCCTCGAGGCGGCATTGGTATTGACGCGCGATCGGGAAGCCGAC
Organism: Burkholderia savannae; assembly: GCF_001524445.2. Taxonomy (NCBI): domain Bacteria; kingdom Pseudomonadati; phylum Pseudomonadota; class Betaproteobacteria; order Burkholderiales; family Burkholderiaceae; genus Burkholderia; species Burkholderia savannae. The sequence continues at coordinate 1,441,582 of NZ_CP013418.1, read as the reverse complement.
CGCGCCGTGCGCGGCTGCATCGTCGATGGGCGCGAGCAATGCGGCAAGCGAAGCGGCAAGCGTGGCGGTGGCACCGAGTGTGACGGCGCCGCGCGCCCGCCGGCGAGATGACGGCGCATCGAAGTGCGACTTCATGTAGCGTTCCTCCAAGTGAGTCCAGGTGAGAAATGACACAGCTCGCGGTCCGCAGTGTGGTAAAGATGCGTCGATTGTTTTGGATGTCGAAATATGAGGCTTGCGCTTTCTTCTGAGGATTCCGTCAGGATGGTAGATGACGCCGCGCGTTCGCAGGCCTACCAGAAATGGCAGGCGCGGCGAAATCCGTGCGAGTCCGGCGCGCGAGACGTGCGCCGCCGCCCCGGCCGTTCGAGTCGCTCCGGGAAGAAAGTCGCAAGCAAAGAGATCGCAACCTATCGTGTGCCCGGCAGCGAGCGTTACCGCGAAACTTAGGAGGTTGACCGGGTGGAATCGTGCCGTGCCCGTGTTGCGAACGGCGATTTGGCGGCTCGTCGCCGGGCGTAGAAAAACGCGGCTCGTGTTGCAGGTGACGGGCTGAGCATCGGGCGTCGCAACCCGTGTGCCCGCCGCGCGCCCGACGAAGCCGTGCTTGATTCGCGCGAGCCGCCACCGGGCGTTTGTGCGGCGACATGTTCGCCGCGCGCGCGTGACTGATCTCGTCAGTGCACGTAGGCGGCGGGCTGCGCGGGAACGCGGATCGCGAGCCCCGCGTCGAGCAGTGCGATGGAGAACCAGCGGGCGATCTTCAGCACGCCGCTGTCCGCGCAGCGCGGCAGCCAGTCGGCGAGCGCGCGCAGCGCCGCTTCGCTGCGCGTCGATTGCAGATGGGCGAGCGCCTGCAAGAGCCGAGCCTCGTCGCTGGCGAGCCCGCTCGCGCAGTGGCAGTGCGTGTCGAGCGGATGACACGCGTCGCACGTCAGGAAGCGCATCAGCATGTCGAAGTGCACGAGGCCGTCGGCGCGCAGGCCGGCGGCGGCCAGTACGTCGCGCCACGACCGCCGGCCGCGACGCGCGTCTTCGCCGGCGGCGGCGCACGGATGCAGCCAGGTGCGCACCGCGGTCAGCACGACCCGCTCGGCGTCGGTGTCGCGCGATGCGGCGTCGGCGTCGGCGAGTGGTGCGCCGCTCGTGTCGGCATGAGGGAAATGCATGGCGGAACCTCCGGGTTCAGAGCGGCCCGCGATCGGCGGGCCGCGCATCGATGTCGATCGGCGCGGCGGTCAGCGTGCGGGGCCGAGCCATTCGCGCACGTGCGCGCTGCGATCCGGGCGCCGTGCGCCGCTCGCGAGCTCTGCCGGCGTGCCGACGAACAGGAACCCGACGAGACTTTCGTTCGGGCCGAAGCCGAGCGCGTCGCGCAGCGCCGGCTCGTACGAGTCGACGCCCGTTGCCCAGAATCCGCCGTAGCCAAGCTGATGGATCGCATTGAGCATGTTCATCGCGGCTGCGCCGACGGCGAGCAACTGCTCGATCTCCGGCACCTTCGACGTGCGGTTCAGCGCGGTGCCGAGCGCGACGATGAGGGGCGCGGCCAGCGCCTTGCCGCGACGATGCTCGTGCGAACCGGGCGGATCGTCGGGCGCTCTCGCATCGGCGAGTTCGACGAGCAGGTCGCCGAACGCGTGGCGCGCCGCGCCCCGGATGACGACGAAGCGCCACGGGCGCAGATTGCCGTGGTCGGGGGCGCAGAGAGCGGCGTCGAAGATCGCGTCGAGCTCGCGCGGGCCGGGCGCGGGCTCGGTCAGCGGCCAGCGGGAACGGCGCGAAAGCAGTCCCCGCAGCAGGCCGTGCGGGTTGTCGGCGGCGGCGGCGACGGCGGCGCGCGCGGGCGCCGCAGCGGCGATGGCATCCATGGTCGAGGCTTCGGTATCGGTCGATGAACGGAGCACATCATCGGATAGTTTTGCCTTAAATGCAAACGATTCTCATTTGCGAGTAGGGTTAATTCGACGGCCGGCGCGGCGATTTGGAGCGGTGAGACGTCTCGCCTCGTCTTGCCGGCCGTCGGGAAGCCGAATGGATTCCAGGCCGGGGGGCGACGCACACTTGCTGTCTTACGCGATAGATACGGAGGCGACGGCTGCGTCCGCTCGCTATTCGTGCAAATCAGGAAGCTTCCGGGCTATTCGTAGTCCATTCGATTTCTGTTGGTGCATGATCAAAATGCTCGAGCGCTTCTTGGGCGCCGGGGGCGGCGTCGCCAATTCGCGTCGCCAATTCAGCCTCACGTTCCGGTCCATTACGTGAATCGCAGTCGTCTCCGTGCGGGTCGCGTCTCCGGATATTAACTATCTGGTTAATCCATAAAATCCGGAGGGCGGTTCGATCCGTCCCCCGGGGTGATCGCCCGCATAGACAGACACGCCGGAAATCTGCCACGCTAGCCACGCGGGCGACGCCGGCTGCGCCGAGTCGGCGCATGCCGCCAACTGGCGGCCGCACCTTCGTGGTGCGGCGTGCCGCGCAAAAGTGCCAAATCAAACCGCGAAACGGATTCCAACAAGGCACGCTCTTTGCTCGCTACGCATTGCGCCGGTTCGGCATGGAGAGATGCCGAGTGAATGATGGATGGAGAACTTTTCGATGAAGCCGTTCGACGAAATGCTGCAACCCGGCGATACCGTACGCGCGCCGTATGAGCGCTTGAAGCAATGGCTCGACACGCAGGACCCCGCGAGCCTGGCCCAGAAGGCGCATGACGCCGAGGGCGTGTTCCGCAAGACCGGCATCACGTTCGCCGTTTATGGCGACGCCGAGGCCGCCGAGCGGCTGATTCCTTTCGATATCGTGCCCCGGATCATTTCCGGACACGAATGGAATCGGCTGTCGCAGGGGATCGAGCAGCGCGTGATGGCGCTCAATGCGTTCCTCGACGACATCTATCACCGTCAGGAGATCGTCCGCGCGGGGATCGTGCCGAAGCACCTGATCGCGCACAACGATGCGTTCCTGCCCGAGATGATCGATTTCCGGCCGCCCGGAAACGTTTACACGCACATCATCGGCGTCGACATCGTCCGGACTGCGGAAAATCAGTTCTACGTACTCGAAGACAATGCGCGCACGCCGTCCGGCGTGTCGTACATGCTCGAGAACCGCGAAACGATGATGCAGCTCTTCCCCGAGCTGTTCCAGCAGGTGAAGGTGCGGCCCGTCGAAACCTATCCGCAACTGCTGCGTCAGTCGCTTGCGGCCGTCTGCCCGCCCGGCGGCAACGCGGACAACCCCACCGTCGCGGTGCTCACGCCCGGCATTCACAACTCCGCGTACTACGAGCACGCGTTCCTCGCCGACCAGATGGGCGTGCATCTCGTCGAAGGAAGCGATCTGCAGGTGATAGGCGATCGCGTAGCGATGCGCACGACCGAAGGTTTCAAGCCGATCGACGTGCTGTATCGCCGCCTCGACGACGCGTTCCTCGATCCGCTCACCTTCCGGCCGGATTCGGTGCTGGGCGTCGCGGGGATCATGGACGTCTATCGCGCGGGCAACGTGACGATCGCGAACGCGCCCGGCACGGGCATCGCCGACGACAAGGCGATCTACTCGTACATGCCGGAGATCGTCGAGTTCTACACCGGCCGCCGGGCGATGCTCGAGAACGTGCCGACCTGGCGCTGCGCGGAAGCGGACAGCCTCAAGTACGTGCTCGAGCATCTGGAGGAACTCGTCGTGAAGGAGGTGCACGGCTCGGGCGGCTACGGGATGCTGGTCGGCCCGGCCGCGTCGAAGGCCGAGCGCGAAGCATTCGCGGCGAAGCTGCGCGCGAAACCGTCGAACTACATCGCGCAGCCGACGCTCGCGCTGTCGACGACGCCGATCCTGACGGAGAAGGGCCTCGCGCCGCGCCACGTCGATCTGCGGCCGTTCGTGCTCGTGTCCGACCGGATTCGCATCACGCCGGGCGGCTTGACGCGGGTCGCGTTGAAGGAGGGTTCGCTCGTCGTCAACTCTAGCCAGGGCGGCGGCACCAAGGATACCTGGGTGCTCGCCGACTGACGCACGCGCGAGGCGGCGCATGCGCGCGCGGCGCGCGCGTAGGGGCGCGCCGCACCGAACAACGATCGGAGTGGACGGCAAACATGCTTCTCGGACGCACAGCAAGCGGTCTTTACTGGATGTATCGCTATATCGAGCGAGCGGAGAACACCGCGCGGATCGTCGACGCGGGATTGCGGATGGCGCTCACCCGCACGTCGGACGCGCCGGCGGAGTGGTCGTCGGTGCTCGTCAGCTCAGGCGCGGACGACGGATATCGTCAGAAGTACGAAACTTATGCGGCCGACACGGTCGCCGACTATCTGCTGCGCGATCGCGACAATTCGTCGAGCGTGCTGTCGTGCATCGAATGCGCACGCTCGAACGCGCGGATGGTGCGCACGGCGCTCACGCGCGAGGCGTGGGAGAGCGTGAACGGCGCGTGGCTCGCGATCAAGCGCGCGCTCGCGCAGCCGATCCGCGCGAGCGCGCTGCCCGCGATCCTCGACGAGATCAAGCGCGAGACCGCGCTGATCCTCGGCAGCTTCTACAGCACGATGCTGCGCAACGAGATCTTCGATTTCGCGCAGATCGGCGCGTTCATCGAGCGCGCGGACAACACCGCGCGGATTCTCGACGTCAAGTATCACCTGCTGCTGCCGTCGGTGTCGCACGTCGGCACGATCCTCGACAACTATCAGTGGGAATCGATCCTGCGCTGCGTCGCCGCGCACCGGTCGTATCGCTGGGTCTACGACGTGCAATACAAGCCGACGAACATCGCCGACTACCTGATCCTGAACGGACGGATGCCGCGTTCGCTGCGCTATTGCTACGGACGCGTCGTGTCGAGCCTCGAGCATCTCGCGAAAGATTACGGCGTCACGCACGGTTGTCACGAAACGGCCGCCAAAATCAAGCAGTCGCTCGAAGACAACACGGTCGAACGCATCTTCAAGAGCGGGCTGCACGAGTTTCTGACGGATTTCATCGCCAAGAACAACAGTCTCGGCATCGAAATCGCCCAAGCCTACAACTTCGATTGAGATCAGCCATGCGCCTCGCCATCCGCCACATCTCGCGCTTCCAATTCGACGAACACGCTGCGTACGTGCTGCAGCGCCTGCGGCTGCGCCCGCAAAGCGGCCCGAGCCAGACCGTGAGGGCCTGGCAGGTGACGATCGACGGCGTCGAGCCGACGCTCACGTACGCGGATGGACTCGGCAATCGCGTCGACCTCGTGCGGCACGATCGCGACAAGCCGGAGATCGCGATCATCGCGGCGGGCGTCGTCGAGACGCAGGATCGCGCCGGCATCCTCGGCAACGCCGATTCGTATGCGCCGCCGTGGGTGTTCGAGCGCGCGACCGACCTCACGCGCGCGGGCGACGCGATTCGCGCGCTCGCCGACGCGCTGCCGATCGAGCACAAGAGCCTCGATGCGCTGCATTGGCTGATGACCGAGGTGCACAGCCGGATCGCCTACGAGCCGAACGCGCAGGCGGCGCCGCGCGACGCGGAGACCGCGCTGCAAAGCGGCGTCGGCACGAGCCGCGACCACGCGCACGTGTTCGTCGCGACGGCGCGCGCGCTGAAGATTCCGGCGCGTTACGTGTCGGGCTATTTGCTGACGGACGGCTCGATGCAGCGGATCGCCGAAGCGCTGCATCAGGCGAGCGGCGTCGCGCAGCAGGCGATGCAGATGCGGCATGACGCGGACGGCGCGCACGAAGCGCCGGGCGACGCGGTGCGCCAGACGAGCGTCGCGATACAGGAAGCGGCGGTCGCGATGCAGCCGCAATCGGGCCACGCGTGGGCCGAGGCGTACATCGAAGGGCTCGGCTGGGTCGGCTTCGATCCGTTCATGAACCGTTGCCCGGACGAGCGTTACGTGCGGATCGCGGCGGGCCTCGATTATCGCGACACGATGCCGGTCTACGGTCCCGGCGCGAAGCCGGTCGGCGTCGAGATCAGCGTGATCCAATCCCCGGAACTCGTCTGACGCGCCCGCGAGCCGCCACGCGGCGCAACGGACGGCGGCGCGTTCGCGCCGCCCCGCGCCGCCACGCCGTCTCATCCCGACGCCCCTGCAACCGCAACGAACGGCCCACGCCATGTCCATTCACGTCGCGCTTCACCACGTCACCCGCTACCGCTACGACCGGCTCGTCCACCTCGGGCCGCAAGTCGTGCGCCTGCGGCCCGCGCCGCATTGCCGCACGCCGATCCTGTCGTATTCGATGAAGATCGAGCCCGCGCAGCACTTCGTCAACTGGCAGCAGGACCCGTTCGCGAACTACATGGCGCGGCTCGTGTTTCCCGAGCAGACGCGCACGTTCGAGATCGCGATCGATCTCGTCGCCGAGATGTCGGTCTACAACCCGTTCGACTTCTTCCTCGAGGAGCGCGCGGAAACCTTTCCGTTCGATTACGACGATGCGCTGCGCCGCGAGCTTGCGCCGTATCTCGCGTGCGATCCCGATACGAGCGCGTCCGACGCATTTCGTTCGTATCTCGAATCGATCGACCGCACGCCGTCGGGCACCGTGAACTTCCTCGTCGCGCTGAACCAACAGTTACAGCGTGACATCCGCTATGTCGTGCGGCTCGAGCCGGGCGTGCAGACGCCCGAGGAGACGCTCACGCTCGCATCGGGCTCGTGTCGCGACAGCGGCTGGCTGCTCGTGCAGCTGTGTCGTCATCTCGGTCTCGCCGCGCGCTTCGTGTCCGGCTATCTGATCCAGCTGACGCCCGACGTGAAGTCGCTCGACGGCCCGAGCGGCGCCGAGGTCGACTTCACCGATCTGCACGCGTGGTGCGAGGTGTACCTGCCGGGCGCGGGCTGGATCGGCTTCGATCCGACGTCCGGACTGCTCGCGGGCGAGGGCCATATTCCGCTCGCCGCGACGCCGCAGCCGACGAGCGCCGCGCCCGTCGAGGGGCTCGTCGACGAATGCGAGGTCGAGTTCGAGCACGAGATGCGCGTCACGCGCATCTACGAATCGCCGCGCGTGACGAAGCCGTACACCGACGAAGCGTGGCGGCACGTGTTGCGGCTCGGCGCGCAGGTCGACGCCGAGCTCGAGGCGGGCGACGTGCGCCTCACGCAGGGCGGCGAGCCGACGTTCGTGTCGATCGACGACCGCGACGGCGCCGAATGGAACACCGACGCGCTCGGGCCGACGAAGCGCGGCCATGCGACGTCGCTCGTGCAGAAGCTGCGCGCCGAGTACGGCGCGGGCGGCTTCCTGCACTTCGGCCAGGGCAAGTGGTATCCGGGCGAGCAGTTGCCGCGCTGGGCGCTGTCCGTGTTTTGGCGCGCGGACGGCGAGCCCGTCTGGCGCGATCCGGCGCGCTTCGCCGACGAGCGCGAGCCGTCGGCCCATACGACCGCGGACGCCGAGCGCTTCGTCCGCGCGCTCGCGGCGCGCCTCGGTATCACGAGCGATTACGTGACGCCCGGCTACGAGGACGTCTGGTATTACCTGTGGCGCGAGCGGCAACTGCCGGTGAACGTCGATCCGTTCGATGCGCGGCTCGACGACGAGCTCGAGCGCGCGCGGCTGCGCAAGGTGTTCTCGCAGCAGCTCGACAGCGTGATCGGTTACGTGCTGCCGCTCAAGCCGCTCGCGCCGAATCCGGCGCTCGCGGGGCCGCGCTGGGAGACGGGCCCGTGGTTCTTCCGCGACGAGCGGATGTATCTCGTGCCGGGCGATTCTCCGATGGGCTACCGTCTGCCGCTCGATTCGCTGCCGTGGGTGAGCCGCGGCGATTATCCGTATCTCGTCGAGCGCGATCCGTTCGCGCCGCAGGGCGCGCTGCCGGACGCGAACGCGCTGCGCGCGCGCTATGCGGGCGGCGGTTACGACGTGCCGCGCGATCCGGCCGCGGCCGCGCGCGATTTCGCCGCGCACGCGCGGACCATGATGCAGGCGCGCGTCGGCGAAGGGGCGCGCGCGGCGTCGGCGGGCGCGGCAGACGATTCCGCGCGCTATCCGCAGCGCTTCGAGTCCGCCGCATGGATCACGCGCACGGCGCTGTGCGTCGAGGTGCGCAATGGCGTGCTCTACGTGTTCATGCCGCCGGTCGCGGCGCTCGAGGACTATCTCGATCTGCTGACGACGGTCGAGCTGACGGCTGAGTCGCTCGACGTGAAGCTCGTGCTCGAAGGCTATCCGCCGCCGCGCGACGCGCGCCTGAAGATGCTCCAGGTGACGCCCGATCCCGGCGTGATCGAAGTGAACATCCATCCGGCGCACGACTTCGACGAGCTCGTTCAGCACACCGAATTCCTGTACGACGCCGCGTATCGATCCAGGCTGTCGAGCGAGAAGTTCATGGTCGACGGCCGGCATGTCGGCACGGGCGGCGGCAATCACTTCGTGCTCGGCGGCGCGACGCCCGCGGACAGCCCGTTCCTGCGCCGTCCCGACCTGCTCGCGAGCCTGATCGCGTATTGGCACAATCATCCGTCGCTGTCCTATCTGTTCTCGGGGCTCTTCATCGGCCCGACGAGCCAGGCGCCGCGCGTCGATGAGGCGCGCGACGATCAGGTCTACGAGCTGGACATCGCGTTCGCCGAGATCCGCCGCAACAAGCTGCGCTACGGCGACGACATGCCGCCGTGGCTCGTCGACCGCGTGCTGCGCAATCTGCTGATCGACGTGACAGGCAACACGCACCGCAGCGAATTCTGCATCGACAAGCTTTATTCGCCGGATTCGGCGACGGGGCGCCTCGGCCTGCTCGAGCTGCGCGCGTTCGAGATGCCGCCGCACGCGCGGATGAGCGTCGTCCAGCAACTGCTGCTGCGCGCGCTGATCGCGCGCTTCTGGCGCGCGCCGTATGAGACTCCGCTCGCGCGCTGGGGCACCGCGCTGCACGATCGCTTCCTGCTGCCGACGTTCGTCAGGATGGATTTCGACGACGTGCTGACCGAAATGCGCGAAGCGGGCTTCGCGTTCGATCCGGCATGGTTCGCGCCGCACTTCGAATTCCGTTTTCCGCTGTTCGGGCAGATCGCGGTGCGCGGCGTCGCGCTCGCGCTGCGCGGCGCGCTCGAGCCGTGGCACGTGATGGGCGAGGAAGGGGCGATCGGCGGCACCGTGCGCTACGTCGATTCGTCGCTCGAGCGGCTCGAGGTCCACGTGAGCGGGCTGAACGACAGCCGCTACGTCGTGACCGTCAACGGCCGCGCGCTGCCGCTGCAGCCGACCGGCACCGCCGGCGAATACGTCGCCGGCGTGCGCTACAAGGCGTGGGCGCCGCCTTCGGCGCTGCATCCGACGATCGGCGTGCACGCGCCGCTCACGTTCGACATCGTCGACACGTGGATGCGGCGCTCGCTCGGCGGCTGCCGATATCACGTCGCGCACCCCGGCGGCCGCAACTACGACACGTTCCCCGTGAACGCTTACGAAGCGGAAAGCCGGCGGCTCGCGCGCTTCGTGTCGATGGGACACACGCCGGGCGCGATGACGGCCGAGCCCGCCGCGCCGAGCCGCGAGTTTCCGTTCACGCTGGATTTGCGGCGTGGCTGAACGGATTCGGGCGGCGCAGCGGTTGCGCGATGCGGCGAGGGTGTCGGCAACGCCGCGCGCGGCGGGCGTGCGCGGCGCAGCGGGCGTGCCGCGCCGGGCAAGAATGTTAGGATTCGACATCGATGAGCGGCGCGCGCCGCGCGCGGGCGGCGTTCGCCTCGCGGCGGCGCGGGCCGCCCGCCTTTGAAGAATCGAATCGTGCTTTCACTTTCCTCCGACGACGATCTCGCCGCCGACGCGATGCAGACGCTATTCGACACGGGTTCGCAGCAGGACGCGGCCGAGCTCGGCGCGGCGCTCGCCGCGCCCGCGGTCACGGGCCGCTACGACGAGCTGCGCGGCGGTGCGGCCGCGCTGTCGAGCGCATCGCTCGCGCCCGCGTGGCGCGCATTCTTCATGCAACTCGGCAGCGTCGGCTTCGCCGATCTCGACCGCCGCGCCGACGCGCTGCAGCGCCGGATGCGCGAGAACGGGCTCGCCTACCACCCGCACGAGCGGGCGGCGGGCGGCGGCGCGGTGCGGCCGTGGTCGCTCGACCTGCTGCCGCTGATTGTCGCGCCCGACGACTGGGCGACGATCGAGCGCGGCGTGCTCCAGCGCGTGCGGCTGCTCAACGCGATCCTCGCCGATCTCTACGGAGAGCAGACGATCCTGCACCGCGGGCTCCTGCCGCCCGCGCTCGTCACCGGACATCCCGGCTACCTGCGGCCGATGTGCGGCGCGCGCGCGCCGGGCGGCACGTGGCTGCACGTCGTCGCGTTCGATCTCGCGCGCGGGCCGGACGGCGCGTGGCGGATGATGGCGCAGCACACGCAGGGGCCGTCGGGGCTCGGCTATCTTCTGGAGAATCGGCTGATCGTGTCGCGGCTCTTCCCGCGCGCGTTCCGCGGCCTGCATGTGCAGCGGCTCGCCGCGAGCTATCGCGCGCTGTTGCAGAGCATGCAGGCGCTGAGCCCCGCGCGGAAGAATTCGCGCATCGTGCTGCTCACGCCGGGCCCGCATGCGGCGACCTATTTCGAGCATGCGTATCTCGCGCGCTATCTGGGCCTCACGCTCGTCGAAGGCGGCGACCTGACGGCGCGCGACCAGCGCGTCTACCTGAAGACGCTGCGCGGGCTCGAGCCCGTGCACGGCATCCTGCGGCGCGTCGACGACGAATGGCTCGATCCGCTCGAACTGCGCCCCGATTCGCTGCTCGGCGTGCCGGGGCTGATGCAGGCGGTGCGCGCGGGCAACGTGCTGCTCGCGAACCTGCCGGGCTCGGGCTTTCTCGAATCGCCCGGCATCCTCGGCTTCCTGCCGCGCCTCGCGCAGAGCCTGCTCGGCGAAACGCTGTCGCTGCCCGCGGTGCCGTCGTGGTGGTGCGGCGAGCAAGCCGCGTGCGACGAAGCGCTGCCGCTCCTCGCGCGTAGCATCGTGAGGCCGACGTTTCCCGCGAGCGTGCAGGCGGGCGGCGCGTTCGAGCCGGTGATCGGCGCGCGGCTCGCGCCGCCGCAACTCGCCGAATGGCGCGCGCGGATCGCCGCGCGGCCCGCGCACTACACGATTCAGGCGGACTTGCCGCTGTCGCAGGCGCCGACCTGGGCGGGCGGCGCGGGCGCCGGAGACGGCGGCGCGCGGATCGTGCCGCGGCCGCTGCTGCTGCGCGTGTTCGCGCTCGCGGACGGCGCGGGCTCGTGGCGTGTGCTGCCGGGCGGCCTCGCGCGCGTCGGCACGCGCGACGAGCTGTTCAACGCGCCGATGCCGCGCGGCGGCAGCAGCGTCGACACATGGGTGATGACCGAAGGCGCGGTCGATCCGACCACGCTGCTGCAGACGCATCTCGGCCCCGACGACTTGCAGGAGCGTTCGCGCGCGATCGCGAGCCGCGCGGCGGAGAACCTGTTCTGGCTCGGCCGCTACACCGAGCGCGCGACGAACCTCACGCGGCTCGCGCGCGCGGCGCTCGAGCGGCTGCGCGGCGAGGATGACGTCGAGACGCCCGTGCATCTTCATTTGCTCGACGCATTGTGTCGCGACAACGGGCTGCTGCCCGCCGACGCCCCATCGGCCGTCGAAGCGCCGCGCGGGTTCCAGCAGGCGCTGACGCTCGCGCTCACGCATCGAGCGGACCGCTCGACGGGGATCGCGTCGTGCCTGTTCGGCATGCGCGGCGCGGCGGCGGCGATTCGGGAGCGGCTCTCGCGCGAGCAATGGCGCCTGATCGACGACGCGACGCAATTGTTCGACGAAGGCGGCGACGACACGGAACCCGAGGAGCAGCTCGGCAACGACGCGCTGCAGCGTCTCGAGCGGCTGAATCTGCTGCTGTCGGCGATCACGGGCGCGCAGACCGACAACATGACGCGCGACGACGGCTGGCGCCTGCTGTCGATCGGCCGCCAGATCGATCGCCTCGAATTCCTGGGCGGCGTGCTAGGCCACGCGTTCGACGACGACGCGATTCACAAGCAGGAGGGCTTCGAGCTCGTGCTCGAGCTGTTCGACAGCGGCATCACGTTTCGCTCGCGGTTCCAGCGCTGCTTCGACGTGGCGCCGCTGCTGTCGCTCGTCGTGCTCGACACCGACAATCCGCGTTCGCTCGCGTGGGTCGCGCAGGCGCTGCGCGGCCGGCTGTCGAAGGTCGAGCGCAGCGAAGGCTATGCGCTGTCGGAGCTCGCCGACGGCATTCCGGACATCGCCGGCTGGCCGCTGCACGTGTTGTGCGAGACGGACGGCGACGGCCGCCACGCGGCGCTGCTCGCGCGCCTGCACGCATGCAGCAAGGCGGTGTGGGACTTGTCGAACCGGATCGGCGAGCGCTACTTCAGCCATGTGCGCGAGGCGGGCAGGTCGCTATGGGGATGACGACGCATTCGCCGGCGAACGCGAAGAAGGGCGCACGCACGCGCAAGACGGCTGCGCGCGCGCAGCCGGCAGGCAGCGCGCTCTTGCGCGTCACGCACGATACACGCTATCGCTACGCGGCGCGCGTGGAGTCCGCGCAGCATCAGGCGCGCTTGCGCCCGCTCGAGACGCCGCGCCAGCGCGTGCTCGAGTTCTCGCTCGAGATCGAGCCGCGCGCCGAAGGGCTCGTCGTCGACACCGATTCGTTCGGCAACGAGCGCACGTCGTTTGCGATCAACCAGCCGCACGAGGAATTGTTCGTGCGCAGCCGCAGCGTCGTGCGGGTCGCGCCGCCCGCGCTGTCGGCGGGCAAGCGCGGCGAGCCGCCGCCCGCGATCGCCGCGCCGCGCGCCGGATGCGCGAGCGCGTGGGAAGCGGTGCGCGAGCGCCTGACGTTTCGCGCGGGGCGGCCGTTCGATCCGGCGAGCGAATTCGTGTTCGCGTCGCCGCACGTCGAATGCCATCCGGATCTCGTCGCGTACGCGGCGTCGAGCTTCTCGCCGGGCCGGCCGCTCGTGCAGGCCGCGTGGGAGCTGATGCGCCGCATCCACGCCGATTTCGCGTACACGCCGAGCAGCACCGACGTCGGCACGACCGCGCTCGATGCGCTCGCACTGCGCAAGGGCGTGTGCCAGGACTTCGCGCACGTGATGATCGGTGCGCTGCGCTCGCTCGGGCTCGCCGCGCGCTACGTGAGCGGCTACCTGCTGACGCAGCCGCCGCCGGGACAGCCGCGGCTGATCGGCGCGGATGCGTCGCACGCGTGGGTCGAGGTCTACGATCCGGCGTGGCCCGAGGATGGCGGCTGGCTGCAGCTCGATCCGACCAACGATCGCGCGCCCGGCGACGATTACGTGATGCTGTCGATCGGCCGCGACTACGCGGACGTGACGCCGCTGCGCGGCGTCATCCGCGGCGGCGGCGCGGATCAGGTGCTGACGGTCGGCGTGACGGTGGAGCCGCTCGATTCGGCGTCTTGAATCTCGATGCGCGCGTGAGCGAGTCGCGGCGACGCGCGCGGGCATCGGTCGCTCGCGTGCGAACCGGAACGCGCGCATTGCGCGGCGCGAACGTTCGGCATACGTTGTTTCGGAATCCGATGCGGCGCTTGCGGTGCCGGAACGGTTCGTCGATGGCAGTCGGAGAAAGCGCGGCCGACGAGTTGCGGTGCGGCGCGAATCGAGACGCACGCTTTCGATCCGTGGCCGCATCGTTCAATGGTTGTGCCGCACGCGCGAGATGAGCGCTTGCTGCGGGGCCTTGCGGCTCAGCAGCAGCGTGACGATCGCGGACAGCGCGAGCGTCGCCGCGACGACGTACAGCCCCGCCGCATAGCCGCCCGTCAGATTCTTCAGCCAGCCGATCGCGAACGGGCCGACGAAGCCGCCGAGGTTGCCGATTGAATTGATCATCGCGATGCCCGCGGCCGCGCCCGCGCCGGACAGAAACATGCTCGGCATCGCCCACAGCGGCGCCTTCGCGGCGCTGATCCCGACGTTGACGACGACGAGCGCGAGCACGGTGAGCAGCGCGGTGCTTGCCTGGCCCGCGAAGACGAAGCCGACGCATGCGAGCACGCACGGAATCACGACATGCCAGGTTCGTTCTCCGGTGCGATCGGAGCGCCGCGCCCACAGGATCATCGCGACGACTGCGGCGAGGCTCGGAATCGCGTTCAGCAGGCCGGTTTCGAGCGCGCTGAAGCCGAATTGCCGGATCATTAGCGGCGCCCACAGGCCGAGCGTGTAGAGGCCCGCCGACGTGCCGAAGTAGATGAGCGAGAGCGCCAGCACGCGCGGATCGCGCAGCGCGTTCCACGCTCCCGCGGTGTGGCCCGCGTGCGCGTGGCGCAGATCGGCTTCCGCATCGAGTTTCGCGATCAGCCATTCGCGCTCGTCGGCTCGCAGCCAGTGCGCGTTCGACGGTGCATCGGTGAGGAAATTCAGGACGACGAAGCCTAGCGCGATCGCCGGCAGCGCCTCGATGACGTAGAGCGTTTGCCAGTTCGCGAGGCCGAACATCGGCGGCAACTGCATGATCGCGCCCGACAGCGGCGAGCCGAGCGCCGTCGAGATCGGCGCGGCCGCCATGAACCACGCGGCGGCGAGCGCACGTTGCTTCGCGGGAAACCACAGGCTCAGGTACAGGATGATGCCGGGAAAGAAGCCCGCCTCGGCGACGCCGAGCAGAAAGCGCAGCGCGTAGAAGCTCGCCGGGCCGGCCGCGAACGCGGAAGCCGCCGATACGATACCCCACGTGATCATCACGCGCGCGATCCAGATGCGCGCGCCGACGCGATGCAGGATCAGGTTCGACGGCACCTCGAACAGGAAGTAGCCGATGAAGAAGAGGCCGCCGCCGAGCCCGAACGCGGTCGGCGACAGCCCGATCGCCTTGTTCATCGTCATCGCGGCGAAGCCCACGTTGACGCGATCGAGAAAGCTGACGAAGTAGAGCAGCATCACGAACGGGATGATGCGCCACGTGAGTTTCCGGGAAACCCGGGACTCGAGATCGGATTGCATGTGTCTCCTCCTTGGAGGTCGAGCCGTGCTCTATTGGAAAGATCCGGACGACGCGCGACGGCTTCGAGGCGGGCGGCGCGCGATCGTTGTCGCGCGCGCCGGCCGGGAGACCGGTGCGTGCGCATCGCGCGGCCGCGCTGCGTTTCTCCGCGCGGTTTCTCGATCGAAATCCGCGCCGCCGTTCGTCGTTCGATCGAAGCGGCGTGACGCGCCGGCTTCGATGGGTGTTTCTCGGCGCATCGGCCATCGCTGCCACGCCGGTTTCTGCGAACTGGTCAGGCGCGATTGCGGCAGCAGTCGAACTGCATGACGTCATGGCTCATTCGCCGGCGCGCGCGTCACGATCGCGTGGCGATGCCTAATGCCTAATGCCTAATGCCTAATGCCTAATGCCTAATGCCTAATGCCTAATGCCTAATGCCTAATGCCTAATGCGTGATGCGTGATGCGTGATGCGTCGTGCCTAATGCAAAGCCAACCGAGAAGCGACGCGATGCCATACTGCGGCCGGCCGCACCCCGCGTTCGACGCGAAGCCGGTCCACGCGCCGCGCGATGCCGAAGCGATGCGGCTCGCGCGCATCGCATGCCCGCACCGGGCGTCACGCGGTGACTTCGGCCCTCTCGACGAGCGCGCAGACGGCGGCGGTCACCTGCGCCGTCGTCGCGCGGCCGCCGAGGTCGCCCGTGTGAAGCGACGGGTTCGCGGTGACGGCCTCGATCGCGCGCATCACGCGCGCGGCGCTTTCCGTTTCACCCAGATGCTCGAGCAGCATCACGACCGACCAGAACGTGCCGATCGGATTCGCGAGCCCCTTGCCCATGATGTCGAACGCGGAGCCGTGGATCGGCTCGAACATCGACGGATAGCGGCGCTCCGGATCGATGTTGCCGGTCGGCGCGATGCCGAGGCTGCCCGCAAGCGCCGCGGCGAGATCGCTCAGGATGTCCGCGTGGAGGTTCGTCGCGACGACCGTGTCGAGCGACGCCGGCCGGTTGACCATGCGTGCGGTGGCCGCGTCGACGAGCTCCTTGTCCCATGTCACGTCGGGAAACTCGGCCGACACCTGCTTCGCGATCTCGTCCCACATCACCATCGCGTGGCGCTGCGCGTTGCTCTTCGTGATGACCGTCAGCCGCTTGCGCGGACGCGATTGCGCGAGCCGGAACGCGAAGCGCATGATCCGCTCGACGCCTGCGCGCGTGAGAATCGACACGTCCGTCGCCGCTTCGATCGGATGTCCCTGGTGCACGCGCCCGCCGACGCCCGCGTATTCGCCCTCGGAGTTCTCGCGGACGATGACCCAGTTCAGATCGTCGGGCGTGCAGCGCTTGAGCGGCGCATCGATGCCGGGCAGGATGCGCGTCGGGCGCACGTTCGCGTACTGGTCGAAGCCCTGGCAAATCTTCAGACGCAAGCCCCACAGCGTGATGTGGTCGGGCACGTCGGGGTCGCCCGCCGAGCCGAACAGGATCGCGTCCTTGTCGCGCAGCGCGTCGAGGCCGCCGTCGGGCATCATCACGCCGTGTCGGCGATAGTAGTCGGCGCCCCAGTCGAAGTTCTCGAATTCGAACGCGAAGCGTCGAGTGGTTCCGGCGAGCGCCTCCAGCACCTGCTTGCCCGCGGGAACGACTTCCTTGCCGATGCCGTCGCCCGGAATGGTCGCGATTCGATAGGTCTTCATGCCTCCATCCTCTGAAATTCGTGAATGTGAGCGCACTTTATCGAACTGCGAGTCAAGAAACCGGTGCTAGACTCAAAGCATCCTTAACTTTAATTCACAAGCGAAACCGTGACGGATGCCGTTCAGCCCGCCGACCTGGGTTTCTTCTCGACGCTCGCCGCATCGGGCAGCCTGAGCGCCGCCGCCCGCGAACTCGGACTGACGGCGGCGGCCGTCAGCAAGCGGCTCACGCAGATGGAGCAGCGCGCCGGCGTGCCGCTCGTCAACCGCACGACGCGGCGGATGATGCTGACGCCGGAAGGGGAGGCCTATCTCGAGTACGCGCGCCGGATACTCGACCAGATCGACGAACTGGGCGAGCTGCTCGGCAGTGCGAAGAAGAATCCGAAAGGGCTGTTGCGCGTGAACGCGACGCTCGGCTTTGGGCGCAGCCACGTCGGGCCCGCGATTTCGCGCTTCGTGGCCCGCTACCCGCAGGTGGCCGTGCAGTTGCAGCTGTCGGTGATGCCGCCGCCGCTCACCGACGATGCGTTCGACGTGTGCGTGCGCTTCGGCGAGCCGCCGGACACGCGGGTCGTCGCGCGGCGTCTCGCGCCGAACCGGCGGCTGCTGTGCGCGGCGCCGTCGTACGTCGCGAGGCACGGGATGCCGGCGACGCCGCACGATCTCACGAAGCACAACTGCATCGGCATCCGGCAGGGCGACGAAGGCTACGGCGTTTGGCGGCTGACGAGCGGGCGCGGCGCATCGCGCAAGACGGAGGCGATCCGGATCAACGGCAATCTGACGACGAACGACGGCGAAATCGCCGTCAAATGGGCGCTCGACGGACACGGCATCCTGATGCGCGCCGAGTGGGACATCGACGAATATCTCGCCGACGGCCGCCTCGTCGTCGTGTTGCCCGAGTACGAAACGCCGAGCGCGGACATTTACGCCGTCTATGCGCAGCGCCATCAGATGTCGACGCGGATTCGCGCATTCGTCGATTACCTGGCCGACGAGCTCGGCAGGCTGCGCAAGGGGTAGGCGCTTCGCCTATCGCGAGCGCGGACGACGCGGCGGGTTTCGTTCGGATTCTTGATCGATGGCGAACGGCCGGGTGAGGCGGGTGCTTTGTCTGTCGAGCGCCGGCCATTCACGAAGACGATGTGACGAAATCGATTCGCGCTCCCGATTTTCGGCAATGCATCGACGGCGGATTTTGTTCGCCGCATACGGCGCAGCGGGTGTCGAGCATCGTGCTCCAGGCGCCGCGCAGGCAATCGGTCAGGCCATATCCTCGCGGCTCATGCCGACGATCGCTCGCCTATCGGCGGCGTCGCGCGCGGGCGCACGCGCTGCGATGGGCGGGCGAGCGCGCGTCGGTACGGCCGCCGCCCGCTCAAATGT
This sequence comes from Burkholderia savannae, assembly GCF_001524445.2. Lineage (NCBI taxonomy): Bacteria > Pseudomonadati > Pseudomonadota > Betaproteobacteria > Burkholderiales > Burkholderiaceae > Burkholderia > Burkholderia savannae. The sequence continues at coordinate 1,423,559 of NZ_CP013418.1, read as the reverse complement.
TCCATTGCGGCGCGATATCGTGCAGCCGCTGCCTGAGCTGCTCGATCTCGTGCGCCAGTTTCGCCGTCAGCGACACGTAGCCGGATAATTGCGCGGGCGGCGCGTACTCGCCGGCCTGCGCGGCCGGCCCGTGCAGCGGCCCGAGCCGGCTCAGCGTGCCGAACTTGAGCGCGCGCGCCGCGCCGACGAGCATCTCCTGAATCCGCCGGTTGTCCGCCTTCATCTGGGCCTGGACGAAGCGCCTGCCGGCTTCGTCGTCGGCACCGGGCTGCAGGTTCGACAGGATTTCGAGCGAGCTCATGCACAGCCGCAGGCTCCGCTGAATCGCGTCGAGCTGCGCCATCGACACGGAGATCTCTTTCGATACCGACGGCATCAGCGAGCGGAGCTGGACGAGCAGCGTATTGAGCTTCGCCATGTCCTTCAGATGCTCGTTGTCGCTCACGTGGCGCTCGCCCGCGATTCGCGCGTGGACGGCCGCGCAGCCGCGCAACGCGTCGGCGAGCCTGTAGCGCCACGAGTAGGTCGCGTAAAGCGGCAGCGCGAACGAGAATGCGAGCGCGATCGCGATGCCGATCAGCACGTTCACCGCGCGCCAGAGGCCGTCGGCGATCTCGTTGTCGCCGTGGCCGGCGACGATCACCATCGTGATCGCGGACAGCAGCGCGATATAGCCGGCCTTGCCGATCGCGTGATATGCGCAGAAGCCGCACGCGACGCTCATCACGAGAAACGTCAACGGCGACAGGTGCGCGGTGGTTTGCAGCAGGATCAGCGACAGGCCGGCGATCGCGCCGATCAGCGTGCCGAGCGCGCGCTCGGCGGCTTTCTTGCGGATGTTGCCGTGATGCTGAAGCCCGCCGATCACGATCAGCACCGTGATCGTCGCCCATTCGCCGTGCGGAATGTGCAGGCCGGTCGTCAGCGCGATCGAGGCGAGCACGCTCAGCGCGACGCGCGCCGCGTGGATCAGTTTCGCGTGGCGATAGCGGCGGTAGGGATCGAGCACCGGGCGCAGCGCGTTGCGGGCGAATCCGGGCAGGCGGGTCTGTAAAGTCGAGGTCATGGTACTGCGCAGTGACAATGAGGGCGGCGCGCCGTGCGCGGCGCGCATCGTGGCGGAGTCGATCGTTACGCTAACCTAAGCATGATGCGCTGTCCATCGCGGCGAGCGCGCGGCATGGCGATTCCCGCGCGGCGCGTAATGTCGACGCGCGTGGCGGTGCGATTCGCGGAGAAGCGGGTGCGGATGAATGCATGAGAAGAAACGGCGGCCGGGCGTCGCTTCGATGTCCGATCGATGTGCGTCCGATTGCGGTTGCGGCCAACGTTTGCAGTGACACGGCGAGGCGCGCCCATATCGCGTTGCGCGCTGCGTGTCGTGTGCCGCGCAATGCGCATCGCGCGCTACGTGTCGCGCGCTACGCGCCGCGGAACCGGTCTCGATATTCGTGCAGCGACGTATCGAACGCACGCGCGAAGCTGCGCCGCAGCGTCGCGACGCTGCCGAACCCGCAGCGCTGCGCGATCTGCTTGGCGGGCAGCGCGGTTTCGCCGAGCAGGTTACGCGCGGTCTCGACGCGGATGCGCTCGACCGCCTTCGCGGGCGTCGTGCCGAATGCGTTGCGGTAATGGCGCACGAAGCTGCGCTCGCTCATGTTCACGCGGGCGGCGAGCGTCGGCACCGAGAGGTCGCCGGCCAGATGACGCCGAATCCACGCATGCAGATCGGCGAACTGCCCGGACGCGCTCTGCAGTTCGATCGGCGTGCTGAACTGCGCCTGGCTGCCCGGCCGCACGAGGAACACGACGAGATGGCGCGCGACCGCGAGCGCGAGCGTGTGGCCGCAGTCGTTCGTCACGAGGCGCAGGCACAGATCGATGCCGGCCGTGACGCCCGCGGACGTCCAGATCGGCCCGTCCTGCACGAAGATCGGCGCATGCTCGACGTGCACCCGCGGGTGGCGCCGCGCGAGCTCGTCGCAGCATTGCCAGTGCGTGACCGCGCGGCGGCCGTCCAGCAGCCCGCACGCGGCGAGCAGGAACGCGCCGTTGCAGATCGACACGACGCGCCGCGCCTGCCGCGCGTGCGCGCGCAGCCAGGCGAGCGTGTCGGCGTCGCGCGCGGCCGCGTCGACGCCGACGCCGCCCGCGACGATCACCGTATCCGCCAGCGCGTCGATGGGCGGAAGCGGCTGCGTCGACAGCGAGATGCCCGTCGACGTCCGCACGCTGCGCCCGCCGCGCGAGACGACGCGGACGTCGTACGGCGCTTCGCCGCCGGTGTCGCGCGCGAGCTCGTTCGCGCTCGACAGCACTTGCAGCGGGCCCGACAAATCGAGGAGATTCAGATCCGGAAAGACGAGGATATAGACGATCATGCGCGCATCGGGAAAGCGTTGGCGGAAATTGCAACCAGTTTGGCATAACCGCCAATCGGCCGCGCGCTAAGCTGGTCGTCGTGCGGGGCGCTGCGTATCGTCCCGCGAGCCTTGCATCTCATCATCACTTTTCGAAAAGGACGAACCGTGCCCCCGACTGCACAACGACCGCTGAAAATCGGCTTTCTCCTCGCGCCCGGCGTTGCCGTGATGGATCTCTTCGGCGCGCACGCCGTGTTCGGCTTCGCGCCGCAGACCGAACTGCACCTGCTGTGGAAGACGCGCGATCCGATCTGCGCGTTGCCGCCGTTCCCGATCGCGGCGACGACGGCCTTCGCCGATTGTCCGGACGATCTCGACGCGTTCGTCGTCGGCGCGGTGCCGGCCGACGTGATCGCCGACGACGAAGTGATCGCGTTCGTGCGCCGGCACGCGAGCCGCGCGCGCTACGTGATCGGGATCTGCGGCGGCGTGTTGCTGCTCGGCGCGGCGGGCTTGCTGAACGGCCGTCGCGCGACCACCAATTTCCACGTGCTCGACGCGCTCGCCGATCTCGGCGCGCAGCCCGTCGGCGGCGGCGAGGTCGTGATCGACGGCAATCTGTATACGGCCGGCCCGGCCACGGGCGGCTTCGAGGCGGCGCTGCTCGTGCTTGCCGAGTTGCGCGGTGTCGACGAGGCGAAGCACGTCGAGCTGACGATCGAATATCATCCGCGCCCGCCGTTCGGCGTCGGCACGCCGGCGCTGGCCGGCCCGGCGCTGACGAACGAGGTGCTCGCCGCGCACGCATGGTTCTTCGAGCCGTGCAAGGACGCCGCGACGGCGATGTATCGGCGCGGCGGCTGAATGCGACACACGCGATGCCCTCAAAAAAAGCGGCGCCGCGCAATCGAGCGCGGCGCCGTTTCTTGCTGGCGGTGCTAGTGTGTTAGCGCGTCAGCGCGTGAGCGCCGTGAAGCCGTCGAGCAGGCGCTCGACGTCCGCCGGTTCGATCGCGCCCATCGTCGACACGCGGAACAACGCGCTCGACAGCCCGCCTTGGCCCGCGTAGATCACGAAGCCGCGCGCCTTGAGCCCGTCGTGCAACTGCTCGTACGTGACACCGGCCGGGAGCCGGTACGCGCGCAGCACGACCGACGATTCGCCGTCCGGCAGCACGAGCGGCATCCCGCGCGCGGCGAGACCCGCGCGCACCTGCTCGGCGAGCGCCGCGTAGCGCGTGTGGCGCGCGCGCCAGCCGCCCGCCTCGTCGAATTCGCGCAGCGCCTCGACGAGCGCGTAGTACGCGTGAACCGACGGCGTGAACGGCGTGTTGCGCGCGTCCTGCAATGTCGCGAGCCGGCCGAGATCGAGGTAGTACGTGCGGCTCGCGGCCGACGCGAGCGCGCGGCGGCGCACGATCACGAACGCCGCGCCCGGCACGCCGTGGAGGCACTTGTTCGCGGTCGCGGCGATTGCGTCGATGTCACCGCCCGCGAAATCGATCGCTTCCGCGCCGAAGCTGCTCACGCCGTCGACGAGCATCCGCACGCCGCGCGCGCGGCACACGGCGGCGAGCGCGTCGAGATCGTTCAGGCGGCCCGTCGTCGTTTCATGGTGGATCACCGCGACGTGCGTGATCGCGCGATCGGCGTCGAGCCTCGCGGCGACGCGCGCGAGATCCGGCGCCTGCATCCAGTCGTGCTTCAGCACCTCGTGCGCGATCCGGTACTGCGCGGCGATCTGCGTGATCCGCTCGCCGTACACGCCGTTTTCGATCACGAGCAGCTTGCCGTTCTCGGGGACGAGCGCGGCGATCATGCTCTCGACCGCGGCCGTGCCGGAGCCCGTCATCAGCACCGCGCTCCATTCGGCCGGATCGAGCGCATACGTGGCGACGAGCCGCGCGCGCGCCTCGTCTTGCAGATCGAAGAACTCGCTTTCGCGATGGCACAGGTCCGGCTGGAGGAGGCTCCTGCGCACGCGTTCCGTCAGCGTCACGGGGCCGGGATTCAGCAACAGCATCTTCATTCTCCTCGTCGGGCAGGCGTCGCGCCGATGTGGCGCATCAGGCGCGCCTTCACGTCGACGGGCGTCACGCTCGGGCGAGGCAGGCCGTCGGGCACGCCGGTGCGGATCGACAGGCGCGCGAAGTGCGCGCCGCCATGCTTTTGCTTTTGCGCCTGCTCGCCCGCGCGTGCGGCGTCGAGCGCCGCGTCGAGCACGCCGAGATCGTCGCCTTCGATCGCCGACGCGTAGCCGCATGCGGCCGCGACGCCCGCGAACGACACGTATTGCGACACCGTCGCCTGGCCGCCCGTCGATTCGTGCGCGCCGTTGTCGAGCAGCAGGTGCACGAGGTTCGACGGCCCGTACGCGCCGAGCGTCGCGAATGCGCCCATGCGCATCAGCGCGGCGCCGTCGCCGTCGACCGCGACGACGGCGAGATCCGGCCGCGCGAGCGCGAGGCCCAATGCGAGCGGTGTCACGCAGCCCATCGAGCCGACCATGTACAACTGGTTCGGGCGATCGTCGATCGCGTACAGCTCGCGGCCGCAGAAGCCCGTCGACGCGAGCACGACCGTCGAGTCGACGGGCGTGCGCTCGACGATCCGCGCGAGCGCGTCACGACGCGTCGGCGACGCCGCGGGCTCGGCGGGCTCGGCGGCGCGCTGCGTCGAATGCGCGGCGACGTGCGCGCGGCGCTCGGGCATCGCCGCGCGCTCGAGCGCGTAGGGCGCGACGCTGCCTTTTTGCATCACGAGCGCGTACGGGCGGCCCGTCGCGTCCATGTGCGCGATCGCGCGATCGAGCGCCGGGCCGATCGCGTCGGCTTCCGTCGGGAATGTTTCCCACGGGATTTCCATCGTGTCGAGCATCGCCGGCGTGATCGGGCCCATCAACGCATGCTGCGGCTCGTCGTGCACGCCCGGCTCGCCGCGCCACGTGACGATCAGCAGTTGCGGCAGCCGGAACGTCCACGTGAGCGACGTGAGCGGGCTCACCGCGTTGCCGAGCCCCGAGTTCTGCATCATCGCGATCCCGCGCCGGCCGCCGAGCGTCGCGCCCGCGACGAGCGCGACCGCATCGCCTTCGTTCGCCGCCGACACGTAATGGAGCGCCGGGTCCTGCAACACGTAATTGATGAACGGCGTCAGATACGAGCACGGCACGCCCGCGTACCAGTCGAAGCCGCGCTCGCGCGCCGCCTCGACGAACTGTGCGGCTTCGATCATCTCGCGCCTCCGTTGGCCGCGCTCTGCTCCGCATACGGCGTCTGGCCGTGCGCGAAATCGCCCGCGCGGCGGAAGTCGTCGAGATCGTTGACGCCGCGCCAGTGGCCGTGCACGTATTGCACTTCGATCTTCTCGCCCGCGTCGACGAGCGCGTTCAGCAGCGCCGGCAAATCGAGCGAATCGAAATCGCCGCGCGCCTTCAGCGTGTCGAGCATCGCCTTCAGCCGCGCGACGCCCGCGCCGCGAACGTTGAGGAGCCCGATCCAGCGGCCGTGCGGCTCGCCCTCGCTCGCATCGCTCGACACGCGGCGCAGATGGGCCTTCTGGCCGAACAGTCCGCGGTCGTCGGCGGCCGAGCAGAAAGCGAAGTCGCGCACGCTCTGGTTCGACGGCTGCGTCTGCGACGAATCGACGACGACGCTGAACTCGGCCTCGCTCTCGGCGAGATCGCGCAGGATGTAGCTGCGGAACAGCAGATCGCCGTACGAGACGATGGTGTCGCCCGAGAGGCGCTCGGCCGCGCACGCGAGCGACGCTAGCTCGCCCGTTTGCGCGTGCCGCTCGTTGACGACGAGCTTCACGCCCGACGTGTCGATCGCATCGGCGCGATAGCCGCCGACGACCGTGATGTCGTTCACGCCCTGCTTCTTGAAGCCGTCGACGAGCCAGCGCAGGAGCGGCTTGCCGGCGATCGGCAGCATCACCTTCGGCTTGTCCTCTGTGACGGCCTCCAGCCCCTTGCCGCGGCTCGCCGCGAGCACGAGCGCCGCGCTCGACGCGCGCGAGCTCGACGACAGGTAGATCCGCTCGGCGGCCGAGTATTCGTCGGCGTCCTGCAGACGGAAGATCTCGTTGACGCTCGCCACGCGCTCCTCGACGTTGACGAGCGTTTCGCCGTCCTGGATTTCGCGCGCGACTGCCTGCATCGCGGACGCCGACGCGCGGATCAGATGATTCGCCCAGATCACGGTGCTGATGCCGGCCTGGCGGAACATGTCGGTCGGCGTGCTGTAATACTTGGTCGGCACGATCACGAGCGGCGCGCGGCCGCTCCATTCGCGCGCGAACTGCAGGATCTCGTCGGGCCGCGACAGCTTGCTGTGGATCAGGATCGCGTCCGCGCCGGCCTGCGCGTACGCGTTCGCGCGGCGCAGCGCCTCGTCCATCCCCCAGCCGGCGATCAGCGCCTCGACACGCGCGACGATCGAGAAATCCGGGTCGCTCTGCGAATCCTTGCCGGCCTTGATCTTGCCGCAGAATTCGTCGATCTCGGCGAGCGGCTGGCGCTCGCCGTCGATGAAGCTGTTGGTCTTCGGAAACTGCTTGTCCTCGATGCACACGCCGGCGATGCCGCGCTGCTCGAGCTTCTTCACGAGCCGGCGCACGTTGTTGAAGTTGCCGTAGCCGGTGTCGCCGTCGAGCAGGATCGGCAGGTCGCTCGCGTCGGCCATGAATTCGAGCACGTCGACGACCTGAGTCCAGCTCGCCTCGTTGTTGTCGCGCACGCCGAACTGCGCGGAGATCGCGAGCCCCGACGCCCAGATCCCCTTGAAGCCCGCCTCGCGGACGATCCGCGCGGACAGGCCGTTGTGCGCTTCCATCAGGAATTCGAGCTCGCGGCTCGTCAGCATCCGCCGCAGCCGCGCGCTGCGCGATTCGGTGAAGTTCGGTTCGCGTGCATTCATCGGATGGCCCCTATCGTTCGTTGTTGGATGTGCGGCAGGACTTCGTCGCGAGCCCGCGCGACGTCGCCCGGAAAATCGATTTCGATCCACGGCGCGCCCGTCACGTCCGCGATGTCGAATGCGCGGCCGCCTTCGAGCAGCAGGTCGCGCACGGCCTCTTCGTGCGGCATGTTCGCGCGGCCGCCGTTGACGTAGCCCGCGACGATCTCGGCGAGCCGGCGCGCGGCGCCTTCGCTGAAACGGAAGAAGCCGACGGATTCGCCGATCGTGTCGTAGTCGAGATTGGCGGCGACCTGCTTGCGCAGCTCGACCGGCACGCCGTCCTTCACGCACAGCTTGACGGGCTCGTCGCCCGTTTCGAAATCGCGGTCGATCAGAAGGCGATCGATCGCGCGCGACGGCTCCGCGACGAGCGCGTGCAGGATGCTCTCGTCGTACAGCACGTCGGCGTCCATCAGCAGCACGTCGCCGCCGCGCGTGAGCGCGTCGGCGGCCGCGTGCACAGTCAGCACGCTGCCGAGGTCGTAGCGCGGGTTGAGCACGATTTCGGCCTTGCGGTTCAGGCGCGCGAGCTCGGCTTCGACCTTCTCGGACTGGAAGCCGAGCGCGAGCACGATCTCGTCGACGCCCGCCGCGTCGAGCACGCGCAGGTGCCGCTCGAGGAGCGACTTGTCGTCGAAGCGCAGCAGGCACTTCGGGAATTGAGCCTCGGGAGGCAGTTGCAGGCGCAGGCCCAGGCCCGCCGCAAGAATGATGGCTCGCATGAGTTCTCCACGCAAAGGGCGCCGACCGTCTCGTCGTCGGATCAGTCGGCGATCGGCTGCGGCGCGCGCCGCCGCTGCCAGTTTCTTTCACTGAAATGCAGATACAGGATGCCGGGCAGGCCGAGCGCGAGCTCGCGCGCGCGCTTCGCGAGCGACAGCGCGAGCGCTGCGTCGGGCGGCAGCCCGACGAGCGGCGCGAGCAGCAGATAGCCGCCTTCCTGCGCGCCGAGCGAGCCGGGGATCGCGAACGCCGCGCCGCGGATCGCTTGCCCGACGCTCTCGAGGAGCAGCGCGTCGAGCCAGCTCACCGGATGGCCGAGAAAGCGCAGCGCGAGCCACACTTCCGCGGTGCCGACGACCCAGCCGATGAGGCTCAGCACGAATGTCGTGCGCACCTTCGCTCGCTCGCGGTACAGCTTGCCGAGCGCGTCGTCGATGGCGTCCGCGCGCGTCGCGAGCGACGACCAGTCGCGCGGGCCGAGCAGCTTCGACGCGGCGCGCAGCCCGCGCCCGAACAGGCCGCGACGCTGCGCGAAGTAGAAGAGCGCGGCGCAGCCGCCCAGCACCGCGGTCGCGATCAGCGCAGGCGTGCGCAGATGCGACGCGGCGTCGTGCGTCGCGTACGCGCTGAACGCCGCGATGCCGACGAGCGCGAACACCATCTGCGCGAGCGCCTGCATCGTCGTGCTGACCGTGATCGCGGCCGCCGCGTCGGCCAGGCGCGCGCCGCGCTGCGCGAGATGGCGGACCATCAGCACCGGCCCGCCGATCTGCCCGGCGGGCAGCAGGCTGTTGACCGATTCGCCGACCCAGCGCGCGCGCAGCGCGTCATGAAGCCCGCTGCCCGGCTCGCCGGGACGGAACATCACTGCGATCGCGGCCGCGTCGATGACGAGCGGCACCAGGTGGAACGCCGCGACGAGCGCGAGCCCCCAGCCGGCCGCGAACAGCGTCGCTGCGACCGCGCCGAAGCCCTGCCACGCGAGGAGGGCGACGAACGCCGCCGTCCCGAGCGACAGCAGGATCATGCCGGTGCGCGTCATGAGCGCGACGGGCGGCGCGTCGCCGTTTGCTTGAATACCTGACGGAAGCCGAAGTACGCGATCGCGTCCTTCATGTTCGACACGAAACGTTTCCACGGCCGCATCCCGGGGTCGGTCACGTACTCGAACGTCAGCGACACGCGGATCTCGTTCTCGCCGAGCGGTGTCACGCGGTGGCGCAGCTTGTCGCCGTCGAAGAACACGATGCCGCCGTGCGCGATCTGCACCGAACCCGGCTCGTCCGCGACGCCCGGGTTGCGCGTGTGCAATTCGTAGTCGAGGCGGCTCGTCGAATCGTCGATCACGCCGAAGAGCAGCGTGTAGCGGCGGCCGTCGTAGTACGACGTGTCGTAGTGCCAGCCGATGTGGTCGCCCGGCTTCGTGTAGTAATACAGCGCGTACGCGTGCGGATCGTCGTCCGGCGACGGCAGCAGCCTGTCGCCCGTCAGCGTCTCGAGGAAGCCGACGAGCGCCTTCGAGCGGTACAGCTCGGCGATGAGCGGCGCCTTCTCGTCGATCGTGTGGCGGCTTACGCTGCCGCCTTGCTTGTGCCCAGGCAGGAAGTTGCGGTTGATGTCGGGCACGAGCGCGCGGGCGCAGTCGGCGAGGCGGCCGGCGAGATCCTTCGGCAGGAATTCGTCCAGGTAGACAAACGCGTCCTGCCGCGCGAAATCGCCGCGCAGCCGCGCGGCGTCGAGCGCGCCGATGCGCGCGGCGACGGCTTCGTCTAGCGTGCCGTGGGCCGCGCAGGCTTCGGTTTCCGTGATCATTTGGTGGGTTGGATTTCGGTTGAATTGGGCGCGCGGGACGCGCTGCCGCGGCGCACGATGCGCCAGTAATCGATCACGACCCACGCCGCGAAGAGCGGCGCGCCGATCGCCGCCGCGAGGAGGAACGGCTCGACGCTGTCGAGCAGCGTGACGACGGGAAGCAGATACAGCACGTCCTCGGTCTCGAAGCCGCCGACGAATGCCTGCTTCGTGCCCGCCTTGCCCGCGAACGACTCGATCCGCATCCGCAGAAAGAAGATGAGCGCGACGGCCGCGCCCGCGAGCGCGCCGAGCAGCACGGGCGACGCGGCCATCTGGCCGCCCGCCGCGACGACGCCGGCGCCCATGCTGACGAAGAGCGCAACCGTGACGAGCGCGTCGCTCGCGAGATCGTAGAAGTGGCCGAGCTTGCTCGACTGGCCGCTGATCCGTGCGAGCTCGCCGTCGGTGTGATCGACGAAATTGGACAGCACGATCAGGAAAGCGCCCGCGTTGATCCAGCCGAAGCCGGGTTGCGCGAGGCACCACGCGCCCGCGAGGCCGATCAGCAGGCGCAGCGTGGTCAGGTGGTTCGGCGTCACCGGCGTGCCGACGAGCGGCGTGACGAGCCGGCGTGCGAGTCGGGCGTCCCACGTGCGGGGAGGTGGGCTCGAAATGCGGCTGGCGGCGGATTTTCTTGGGTCCATCGGCGAAATATATACGGAATCGTAATTTATTGCTTTTTCATGACTGAGGCGCCCGATTGTACGGGGGCGGAAAGTGTGGTGTAAGGTTTGGCCTTTGCCGGGAGCGGGACGCCGAGATGTGGCGGTCGCCCGCCGCGTGATGGCGCGCGTCGCCTGAAGTTGATTTCGGGCAAATATCCAGCAAATCCGGCAAGTTACTTTTGCACGGGGCGGACACTATGCCGCGGCGCGCTCTGCGATACTCGGGCCGTGCTTGCGCCGCCGGCCCGTGACCGCCGCCCGCGCCGCAAGCGCGCGCCACTCCGGAGACACCCTTGCGGCGCTGCGTCGCCAGATCTAATACAACCGTTCGACATTCAGCCATGCCAACCTCTCGTATCCTCGCTCCCAGCCTGCGCTCCCTCGTCCGCACCGCCGACGAGGCCGCCGCGCTGATCGGCCCGAACATGACCGTCGCGATGAGCGGCTTCACCGGCTCCGGATATCCGAAAGCGGTGCCGGCCGCACTCGCCGCGCGGATCGCGGCGTCCCACGCGCGCGGCGAAGATTTCCGCATCAACGTGCTGACGGGCGCGTCGACCGCGCCCGAGCTCGACGGCGCGCTCGCGAAGGCGAACGGCATCTCGATGCGCCTGCCGTACCAATCCGATCCGACGCTGCGCGACAAGATCAACGCGGGCGAGCTCGACTATCAGGACATCCACCTGAGCCACGTCGCGCAGTACGCGTGGTTCGGCCTGTTCGGCGAGCTGGACGTCGCGATCGTCGAAGTGGCGGGCATCCGCGAGGACGGGAGCCTGATTCCGTCGGCGTCGGTCGGCAACAACAAGACGTGGCTCGACCAGGCGAAGCGCGTGATCCTCGAAGTGAATTCGCGGCAGCCGCTCG